>MKSF01000013.1 GCA_001897155.1 Bacteroidetes bacterium 47-18
TGTAGCGTACTAGCCATTCCGAACGGATGTGAGGAATATATAGAGCTGTTGGTGAAGAACACCAACAACGGAGCGAAAAAGTATTTGCAGGTTATAAGGGTTGTTGGTCAAGCACTCCGGAAACAAAATGCTCTCCAACCACGGAATGCAATGTATTGTATCGTGCGGTCATTCCGAACGGATGTCAGGAATCTCTTATATAGCTTAGCAGCATCCTGGACCTGCCCTATGATGACTTTCTTGCTTATATATAGGTAGTCTCAGTTAATAATCTGCGGCCCCTTGTAGGTGTACCCCATACCTGCTATATCGTCGCTTTGTTGCTTAATATAAGACAGCCAGCCTTTCTTCCCCGGTGTATACAGACAATGATATGCACAGGCACCGGGGTTTCTCCTGATGTCAGGCTGAGCCTGTCGAAGCCTCCAGACACTATCAATCATGTTTCGACAAGCTCAACAGGACACGACGAGCTCAACATGACACAATAAGTTCAATGTGGCAAGCCGGTTGCCCGGGATGCATGCGGAGCTGGGAAGTAATAAAAAAAGCGCAAGACAGGATGTCTCGCACTTTGTATAATTGAGGGTTAGTAGTCTTTATGCGCTTTCCCGCTTTATTGGAAGAAATCACCGGGCTTCTCAATGGCATTGATCCCGGAGAACTGGTTCTTTTCCTCCGGCGCGGCGTCCATAGCAGGCACCGGCATTACGATCTCCGTATCAGCGATCTCCTTTAAGGCCGGCAGCTCTGCCACATCGTTAATACCCAGGTAATTCATCAGATTGTCTGAGGTACCATAGAGCAGCGGCTTACCGATAGCCTGCTCGTTCCTGCCGGTGATCTGGATCAGCTCCTTCTCCAGCAATTTCTGGATGCTGTAATCACAGCTCACCCCGCGGATATATTCGATCTCAGCTTTTGTAATGGGCTGCTTATAGCTGATGATGGCCAGCGTTTCCATAGCCGCCGCGGAGAGCTTCTTGATATGCTTATCCTGGTTCAGCTGGATCACCGTAGTATGGAATTGCTTTTTGGTAAGGAAGCTGTAGCCACCCCCTACCGGCTTCAGCTCAAACGGGAAATGCGCGGTCGCGTATTTCTCCTGTATGGCGTTTACCGCGTTCTCTATCTGTGCCGGTTCTATAAAAGCTTCAAACACATTACCTATGTACTCACAGATATCCTGTATGCCCAGCGGTTTTTCACTGGCGAATATCAATGCCTCTACGTGTAAAATAATCTCTTGTAACTGCATAACCTGCGCTTTTATCTGAATCAAAAATAGAACAGTGCCGGCGATTCTCCGAAAAAAGAAATACACATATGTGGAAAAGAAATTATCATTCCTGCCTGCAACGGTATTCCAGGCCTTCTGTCATACCTGTGTCAATATTTTACTGTTGGGTTACAATCAAATACGGTGAATATGTACTATAATACGCCGGTATTTTGTAATTTTGCAGTCAAATTTTAAAAATGATACATACTGATATAGCCATAATCGGTGCGGGTCCGGTGGGCCTGTTTGCCGTTTTCGAAGCAGGATTATTAAAAATGCGCTGCCACCTTATTGATTATTTACCACAGGTAGGCGGCCAATTATCCGAAATATACCCCAAGAAGCCTATATACGATATCCCGGGATTTCCATCCGTCCTCGCACAGGACCTGGTAGATAACCTGATGGAGCAGGCCGCGCCCTTTAAGCCCACGTTCACACTGGGCGAACGGATTGAAGAAGTGGAAAAAAGAGGTGATGCTGATTTCAGGATCGTTACCAACCTCGGAACTGAGATATTCTGTAAAGCGGTGGTCATTGCAGGCGGCCTGGGCGTATTCGAGCCCCGCAAGCCGGCAGTTGCTGACCTGGAGAAATTCGAGAACGGTAAAGGTGTCAACTATATGATCCTGGACCCTGAAGCCTACCGTGGCAAACGGATGGTGCTGGCAGGCGGCGGAGACTCTGCGCTGGACTGGACCATTTTCCTGGCTGATGTAGCCTCCGAGCTGACCCTGGTGCACAGGAGCGAAAGCTTCCGCGGCGCACCCGATTCCGTCAATAAGGTAATGAAGCTGGCGGAAGAAGGCAAGATCAACCTGATCCTGAATACCAACCTGACCAGCGTGGAAGGAGCAGACCACCTGGAGCGCGTCACCATGGAGAACAGCAAGACCAAGGAAGTTTCCGTCATAGCAACCGATTACCTGATACCGCTCTTCGGGCTCAGTCCCAAGTTAGGACCTATTGAGAAATGGGGACTGAATATTGACAAGAATGCCATCGAGGTGAATACGGACGATTACTCCACCAATGTAGAAGGCATCTGGGCCATAGGAGATATCAATACTTACACGAATAAGCTGAAGCTGATCTTATGCGGCTTCCACGAAGCGGCCCTGATGAGCCACAGTGTTTATAAGTATATCAACCCCGGCGTGAAGTACACGATGAAATATACTACGGTGAACGGTGTGAATGAGTTTTAATGCCTAAAGAATCATCGCAATGGACAACATGATCAATATACGCGTCTTACATAAGGACGGCAGCATTCAGACCCTGGAAGGCCCTACCGACATGGGCCTGAGCCTTATGGAATTGCTGAAGGCCTATGAATATGATGTGCTCGCTACCTGCGGCGGTATGGCCCTATGCGCTACCTGCTGCGTGGATGTGCTGGAGGGCGGGGAAGCATTGCCTGTTATGAATGATGATGAATATTTCATGATAGACACGCTGCCCGATGCCCTTCATAACTCGCGGCTGGCCTGCCAGCTCAAGCTGAACGAAAATATGGATAATATACTGATCCAATTACATCACGAAGCGTAACATTTTCCTCCTATAAATAATTTTTCCTGGGCAGGCTGTATATTTTATTATACAGCCTGTTTTGCTGTATCAAGGTCTGTACACCGGCCACACATGAACCTCCGCCCGCTGCCACTGATACCTGTGCCTTTATTTGCCGCCGGATTTTTTTTTAATTTTTATGGAAAATTTCAATGCGCCCGTCTTTGTATTAAGAAACGATTAACTACCCGGTAATTATTCTTTCCTGCTATTCCTGCTGCCCCGGTGATGACCGCCAGACCGGTACATCGCCCACCGGCAAGCCATTGAAAGGAATCCCGTTTCATTCATTTAAACTGTAAGACTATGGCTGAAATATCAGGCAAGGGGAAACATATATCCCCACGGGTAGACCTTACCCCTATGGTAGACTTAAACCTGCTGCTCGTTACCTTCTTTATGTTCACCTCACAACTGCAGGCCTCCAAAGCCATGGAAGTGGCGATGCCCTTTAACAAACCAGGCCATACGGCCGCCACAACGGAGGAAGAAGTACTGAACATCTACCTGTCCGGCAGCGAAACGGTCCGGTATATAGAAGGCGATCCCCTACGGCCGGACAACCTCCTGGTGACCTCTTCCTGGGAGCCGGACGGCTTAAGAAGCGTGCTGGTGCATAAGCAGCAAGCCCTGCAGGCGCTGATCAGTAAAGGAGTGCTTTCAGCACGGTCGCAACTAACCGTTCTTATCAGGCCGGACAGCAACTGCACCACGGCCCAGGTGGTCAGGGCCCTGGATGAAATGGCCATCACTGCGGTACCCGTATATATGATCACCGATATGCACCCGGAAGATTACCAGCGCCTGAGCCAACAATTTGTACACCCTTAAAACAATAAGCGATGAACAACAGCAAAGATTTTTTAAAGATGGATTATATAGATCTGGTCTTTATGAATAAGAATAAAGCCTACGGGGTATATGCGCTGAAAAAAAGCTATAACAGGACCGCCTTATACGCGATGGCCATCTTTATAGGGGCCATAGGCATAGCGGCAGGCAGCTCCTTCATCAGCAGCGGGGAAGCCGTACGGCAGGCAACCGTCTTCCAGTCCGAGCCCGACCCCATTCAGCTTACCGATGATACAAAGCTGACATTCGAGAAAAAGCAACCGGAAAAGCTGCCGGAAAGCGTCACCAGGAAGGAGCGCGCCACCGTCCGCAGCACAGCGCCCGTCATAGCGTCCAGGGACCAGGTACAGGATGATGAAAGGAACGAAGACCCCAACAGCATAAAAAACCAGAACAGTGATATCAGCGACAGGAACCACGAGGGTGAAAATTCGCCAAACGACCTGACCAATCCCTACGGGAACGCCCGGAACGGCACTGACAACCCGCACACCCTGAACAATAATACACGGAATGTGCTTGATGGCGGAAGTACCGGCAACGGGGGCGATATCGTCCTCAAAGTGGACGAAAAGGCTAAACCGCCGAAGCAGTACCAGGATATTATCAATCAAAACCTCCGCTATCCCGCTATGGCCAGGGCCAACGGCATAGAAGGAAGAGTGATGGTGTCCTTTGTAGTGGAAGCGGACGGGTCCATTACGGATGTCAGGTTTGAAAAGGATCCCGGGGGCGGCCTGGGAGAGGAGGCCGTACGGGTGGTCCGGCTGCTCCCGAAGTTCACCCCTGCGCTGCTGGCCGGCAAGCCCGTTAAAAGCAGGTTCAGGATACCGATCAGCTTCTCGCTCCGCCAGATATAAGAATACCTGCGATATAGCTATCTTTGCCATATCGCAGCTTTATTATGAATGACCTTTTCCCTTTTTTAGAAGAAAAATATCAATATTACAACCTGAATTTTGACATCCAGGCTGATCCGATCCGTATTCCCAGGCAGTTCACCCGCCTGCAGGATATAGAGATCAGCGGATTTTTTGCCGCCACCATCGCCTGGGGAAACAGGAAAGCGATCATCAACAGCGCCGGGCAACTGATGACGCTCATGGATCACGCGCCCTATGATTTTATCATGAACCACGGCAAGGAGGACCTGAAACGCTTGTCCGGCTTCTATTACCGCACGTTCAACGCTACGGACCTCTTTTATTTTATCGAGTTCTTCCGGTGGCATTACAGCCAATACGATTCCCTTGAGGACGCGTTCCTCCTGTCCGGCGATGCCCCGGGCACTTTCGATATGCAGGCAGCGCTGGCCGCCTTTTACCAGCATTTCTTTTCCCTGGTCACATTACCTTTCAGAACGCAGAAGCATATCGGTAACGTCCGTAAGAACGCGGCCTGCAAGCGACTTAATATGTTCCTGAGATGGATGGTGCGCTCTGACAATGTGGATTTCGGCCTCTGGAAGCGTATCCCGCCGGCCCGCCTGGTCTGCCCGCTGGATGTGCACGTCAGCACGGTGGCCCGGCAACTGGGCCTGATACGCCGCAAGCCGGACGACTGGCAAACGGCGTCCGAGCTTACCGCAACACTCCGGCAATTCGACAGCCTCGACCCTGTCAAATACGACCTGGTATTGTTCAGCCTGGGTATTGAGCAAAAGAAAAAGATGTAGCAACCGAGCTGCTACATCTTTTTTATACCTTCAACCGCTTAACGGTGCGGCGGCACCATACCCGGAGGAGGACCCTGCATACCTGGTCCTCCCGGACCCCGGTAGGTATCATCGCCTTTCATATCCTTCTCGGATGCGCCTCCTTTAAAGAACCGGAGATTCCAGGTAAAGGTGAGCAGGAAATAGCGCTGCAATACATTCGTCCGTGTATCTTCCGTGTACAATTCCGTGAACGCCCTGGAAACCGCGGCATTCTGCCCGAGGATATCATATACCTGCACCTTGATCTCCGCCTGGTTCTTCAGGATCTTTTTTCCCAGGCTGGCATTCCATAAGAAGAAGCTCTGGTTAAAATCCTGCGAAAGACCGGTATAGAGCTGGTGATTCAGCTCGGTATTGAATACGATGCCCTTGAAAAAGATATAGTTCAGGCTGAAGCGGGAAGCCTGGTTATAGAACTCATTGTTGGCAGCCGTATTCAGGGTATTGTTCACCTTGCTGTAGCTCCCTGTAGTGGACAGGGTATAGTCTATATTCTCACTGATATTGCTGCTGAGTACGATACCCGCACCGACAGTAGCCGTACGGGCCTCATTCTTCACGTCATTGATCAGGCCCGGGGTAATGATGTATCCACCAGTAAGATTAACATTCACATTGGTCCGTATGGGCGATACCAGCTGCCCGTAGGTCAGGAAGGTATTGAATGATTTATAGCCGTCTATGTTCACCGGGCGCGAGTACTGGGCGCCTTTAGGCAACTGTATGCCCCTGATGGTCATATCTTCTCTTGCAACAGTGGTATTGTTGCCGATATAGTTATCTACGATGCTGGCCCGCAGCATCGCAAAAAAGGTGCTGTTATTTTTGGCGGAGGTACTGCTGAACATAGAGTTCAGGTCATAGTTGACGGACTGGTCCAGCGCGGAATTACCGGAGGTCAGCTGTAAAGGATTGGTATTATTAATGACATCCTGGAGCTGATCTACGGAAGGATTGCGGGAATAGCTCCGGAAGAACATCCTGAAGTTCTGTGTCTTGGATATATTATATCTCACGCGCGCGCTCGGCAGGAGGTTCAGAAAATCGTTATAGATCTTCGAGGTCTGCGGCATCGTCCTTTCCCCGCTCAGCACAGCGCTCTGCAATTCCAGGCCCGCGTTAAATTCCAGCTTCTTCAGCATCATCCTGTAAGAGAGCTCGGCGCCATTGGTGATATAGGAAGTAGCGTATACATTGCTCAGCGTGGTATCCAGCAGGCTGTAGGCCTCCGCATAGTCCCTGCTATAGGTCTTCTTGTCCGAGCTGTTATTGTTATAGCCATATTTATAACGGAACTGTATGGAGCTGATCCTGGAAAGCGGCTCCGTATAGCTCAGGTGCGCATTCAGGTTATAGCCCGCTTTCTCGTTACGGGCCATCTGGTCCAATGTATCATTCAGGCTGGCGTCCAGGTACTGGTTCAGCGCGTACAGCCGGTTTGTACTTTCGTTGCCGGTGTACCCGCCGTCCAGCCACAGCGATGCCGTACGGCCCGTCTTTTTGAATTTATGGCTGTATAAAGCTCTCAATCCTGCATTCAGGCCATGGCTCCTGTTGTCATTCTCATTGGTGGAGTTATTCAGGAAGCTTTGATCCAGCAGGGTCTGGGCAAAGGAGTTGCTGATGCTTTTATTGTCCTGGTAGGACAGGCTGGGCATCAGGAGCAGCATATTGCTCGAATCTATGGACCATTTCAGCCGCCCGTTGAACCGGTGGCTGGCATTATTGCTGGTGGACCTGGAATTTTCGCTATAGGTTTGTCCCGCCTGCTCTGGCAGCACGAACATCCTGTTGATATCCTGGGTGGTATTGTTCTCCTTATCATTGAACATATAGCTGGCGGTCACCTCCACCTTTTCCTTCCATACATCGGAATAGTTGATCCCTACCCCGTTGGTCCGGTTGATACCCTGCGAAGAACCCATCATATTGTTCGACTGCATACCGCCGCCACCCCGTCCACCGGCACCCATACCACCGCCTCTCATACCCCGTCCGCCGGTAGCGCCGCTACCACTGCCGATGATGTCCTGGGAGGAGAAATTCTGCTGGTTGATATTATTATTGATCCCCATCAGGGAAATACGCCGGCTGCCTTTGAAATAGTTGACCACGCCGCCGTTGGAGAACCGGAACGTATTGCTGGATTTATCATCAGGCACATCCATGCCGCCGCCCACGTATAATTTCCCGAACACGCCTTCTTTCCTGTCCTTTCTCGTCATGATATTGATGGTTTTGGAGGTATTCCCGTCATCAAATCCCGAGAACTGGGATTGCTCGCTTCTTTCATCATAGACCTGTATCTTGTCGATCACTTCGGCAGGAAGGTTCTTGAGAGCGGCGGTGGGGTCATCCCCGAAGAATGGCTTCCCATCCACCAGCACTTTGGTAACATTCTCACCCTGCGTTTTGGGCGTTCCCGAGCTCATATCCATACCGGGCATCTTCCTCAGCAGGTCCTCTGCGGTAGCGTCCGGGTTGGTTTTGAACGCGCTGGCATCATACTGGGCGGTATCTTCTTTCTGCTGCACGGCCAGGCGGTCGCTCCTGAACCTGACGCCTTCAAGCGTTTCCCCGCTGGACTTTGTAAAGGCAACCGTATTCATGCTGACATCGGCGGCCTGAACGGAAACGGGGAGCCGCATCTCTTCATAGGCATAACCGAAGAATACGACCGTATAGTCCCCGGGAGCTACATTTTCCAGCTCAAAATATCCTTTTTCATCGGCATACACGCTCTGTATGATCAGCTTTTCAGCATTGACCAGGTCAATGGCGGCATCCGTAACGGGCTTATTATCGGTCCCGGTGATGTAGCCGGTTATACGATAAGCCTTTTCCTGGTCCTGGGCCGTCACCGCGAAAGGGACAGCCAATATTAAAAAAAACAGTAAAATATTCTTAATCCGTATCATATTTCAAGCATAAAACCATATTTGACTTGGCATCGCAAACAAAGTTTAACACCAAGATAAAATAAAATACAAAAATACATAACATACTATTAAGCAAATAGTTAAAAATAAAATACAGGAAACATTGCATCAATATTAATTTATTATTAAGTTTCCGCTGTACTATCGTAACCCCATCATATAAAAGCTAAATTTGCACCAAATTTTTATTTGTAATCCAACTTATATTCGATTAATAAAACATCAATTATGGGCTTAAATAACATTATCAAGAATTTTCTGCCAAAGGATAAGGTATTCTACAGCATATTCGAACAGGTATCCGGTAACCTCCAGGTAATGGGCGATACCCTGCAAAAAGCTATGAATACGGAAGACCACAAGGAAAGAATGGCTTATTTCAAGTCCATAGAAGACGGGGAGCATAAGAATGATGAGCTGACACATAAGATATTCATAGAGCTGGGCCAGAATTTCATCACCCCCTTTGACAGGGAAGATATCCACCAGCTTGCAATGGCCCTTGATGATGTGGCGGATTACATATATGCTGCCACCAAAAAGATCACCCTTTATAACGTAACCGAAATGGACGATGTGATGAAAGAGATGGCCACTTTCATCCAGAGCGGCATTAACGCGCTGAAGATCGCTGTGAGCGAGCTCCGGAATATGAAGCACCTGCGGGACCTTACGGAAGCCTGCGTTAAAGTAAACAGCATAGAGAACCTTGCCGACGACCTGCTGGACAAGGCCATTTCCAGGTTATTCACCAGCAATATTGCTCCTATAGAACTGATCAAATTAAAGGACATCTACCAGGATATGGAAATGGTAACAGACAAATGTGAGAATGCATCTGACGTTATTGAGTCTATCATTATCAAATATGCCTAAGCATCCGTGCTTGTTTATTTTTCATCTAAAAAATAATTAATGTTTACGTTATTAGTAGTAATTATTGCGCTGGCATTGATCTTCGATTATATCAACGGATTCCATGATGCGGCCAATTCTATAGCGACCATAGTGTCCACCAAGGTGCTAACACCTTTCCAGGCGGTGATATGGGCAGCATTATTCAACTTTGTAGCTTTTTTCATCTTTACCGACCACGGTGTGGCGAATACCATCGCGAAGACCGTTCATGAGCAGTATATTACCCTGGCGGTCATCCTGGCGGGCATCGTAGCTGCCATTGCCTGGAACCTGCTGACCTGGTGGTTTGGCATTCCCTCCAGCTCCTCGCATACCCTGATCGGGGGATTTGCCGGGGCTGCCATTGCCCACGCGGGGTTTGAATCCATTGCGTCCGGCACGATCCTGAAGATAGCCAGCTTTATCATCCTGGCCCCTGTCATCGGTATGCTGATGGCATTCATTATCTCCGTATGGTTCCTGAACTCCTTCCGGAAAAGCATCGGACCCAAGATACTTTCGCTTGCCATCATTGCACTGGTCATATTAGCATGGACCCAGTTGCTGGATACCCGTACTCCCCTGCATCTCGGCGTTAAAAAATATGAATTTGTAGAAGGTAAAGGTATGGCTGTCAAGGACATCACCAACGGTACTGCCATCTTCAGGATGGGTCTCCGGAAAGATGATATCGTCACCCGTATCGACCAGCATACTGTCTATAGTGAAAAAGACTTCATCAATCTCTGGAATATTCACCAAAAAGGGGAGCCGGTTACCATTGGAATCATCAGGGACAACCAGGTTCAGACCCTTGAAACCATCTATCAGCCCCGCACAGGATCCCCTCTTGCGGACACGATACTCTATGCCAAGAATTTCAAGTGGGTGCTGATCGGCGTTATCCTGATCATCATGGCTATTTTCACCCTGTTCCTGAGCAGCCTCAATTATGCGCAGAGCGAAAGATGGCTGAAAAGGATGCAGCTGGTCTCGTCCGCCATTTTCAGCATCGGGCACGGCGGTAACGATGCCCAGAAGGTAATGGGTATCATTATGGCGGCATTTATTGCTTATGACCCTGCATCGTACAGCCTCGACCATATGGTATGGTGGGTGCCGCTGACCTGCTACGGCGCCATTGCGCTGGGTACTATGAGCGGAGGCTGGAAGATCATTAAAACGATGGGGACACGCATCACCAAAGTTACGCCGTTTGAAGGCGTGGCCGCGGAAACCGCAGGCGCGCTGACCCTCTTCCTTACCGAAATGCTGAAAATACCGGTAAGCACCACCCATACCATCACCGGTTCCATCATCGGTGTGGGCGCCACCAAACGCCTGTCTGCCGTAAGATGGGGGGTAACGATCAACCTGCTGTGGGCGTGGATACTCACCATACCCATCAGCGCCCTTATAGCTATGGCGATCTATTACATTGTCTCGCTCTTCGGCATGCAGTAAAAAAACAACCTGCTTTCAATAATAAAAAGGCTTCAGTATAACGTTACACTGAAGTCTTTTTTATTATACTCCCAAATACGCTATTTTTGAAGCAGAAACTCCCTGTAATGGAAAAAATCTTACAATCCAGGCTGTTGCCTTACAGTATCATTATTGTATTTATCCTCCTGAAAATACCTCACCTTGATTATCCTTTTTTCTGGGATGAGAGCTGGCCCTACGCCTCCGCTATACATGAAATGTATAAGAACGGCCCGAGCCTGTCCCCCGATGCCATCTCCCCCGAACTTTCCAGGGGACATCCCACGCTGTTCATCTTCCTGACAGCGGTATGGATGAAAATCTTCGGGACGTCCTTTACAGCGATCCACAGCTTCCCTTTACTGATCTCCACCCTGTTCGGCATAAGCATTTACGAAACAGGCAGGAAGCTGTTCTCTCCCGCCGCCGGCCTGCTTGCAGTGGCGCTGATCCTGTTCCAGCCGCTGTTTTTTGTACAATCCGGCTTTGTGCTGCTGGAAATATCCCTGGCATTTGCCGGGCTCCTTTGCCTGTATTTTTATGCGCAGAACAGGCTGATACCCTTAACGATAGGATTGCTCGTACTGTTCTTTATCAAGGAAACCGGGCTGGTACTGGGCCTGGCGCTCGGCATCACTAGCGTCATCCGCCTGCTGGCCAAAGATATTTCCCTGAAGCAGTTTACGAGGCATTTAGGAGTATTTGCCATCCCGCTGGCCGTCGTCGTGGTCTTCTTCGTGATCCAGAAGCAAATGCTGGGCTGGTATTTTTTCCCTTACCATATGGACCTCCTGGTCACTGATTTCGGTACTGTTAAAAGTAAAGCCATCGCAGGCGTCAAGGTATTGTTCAAGGAAAATAACAGGAAATACATCACCGAATCGCTGGCGCTGGTCGTGCTTATCGCCGCACTGGTCAATTCCGGGAAGCTGCTCCGGACCTTAAGCATACCCTGGCTGCGCAGCCGGCTCAGCCCTCCCTGGGACAACCGCCGCCTGTTCATGCTGAGCATAGCGGTTTTCATACCTTTATTCCTGGTCTATTCCGGGATGAATATGTTCATCAACCGGTATTTCCTTATTGCCTTCGTCCCGGTAAGCATTTTAATGGCTGCCGCATTTGCCTTTTGCCTGAAGCGGATTTACCCGCCACTGGTCATTGCGTTCCTAGCGGCCGCCGGCTGCTTCCATTACTGGAATTTGAAAACGGCGGACGGGGTATGGGATGATGCCATGGGCGCCTTTGATATGATGCGTATGGAGCAGGCCATGACAGCTTACCTGGAAGAGCATTACGATTATGATACCCGTATCGCGTCTGATGCCTACCTGCTGCGGGTACAGCTAACAGATCCCAAGACCCGGTATCTAAAGTCGGACAAGACCTTCAGCAGTGTTGAGCCTGCGGTCAGCGACTCTACGGAAGTAGTGATCTTTTCTGCCAAGGAAGGCGACTACCAGTATGAGCCTGTTAAGACAAGCGGGGCATTCAGGCTGGTAAAGCGGTTTGAGCAGGGGAAAGCCTGGGCTGAGATATATGAAAGGAAAAGCGAATAATCACTATTTCCAGTGACTACCAGCTTACAGGAAGCACCGCCTTTACAGGTATGCTTTGCCGGGAAATATCCGCCCTACGGGTCAGTGGTCATTTTGTTATAAATGATATTGGAGCGCTCAGGTCATTCCGAGCGGATGTGAGAGCTCTTTTATAATAATTAGCGACTATCTGCTTACAGGCAACAACCTTTTATTACGGTTACGCTTTGCTGAGCAGTGTCCTTTATTCGGCTCAGATACCGCTTTAGCTAAGGGAACTGAGGCTGCTGGTCATTCCGAACGCATGTGAGGAATCTCTTGTAATAATTTATAACACCTTCTATAATGATGGCTTTGTTTCTTTTATATAGATAGTCAGCTTATGGTTTCTGTTCAATGAACATCGTTTTAGTGGCAAGATTGGAATAAGAACGGCCGTCTTTGACAATCCTGGTCGATAAAGATACCGGGTAGGTTTCGGAAGGCCTGATCCGGCAATGCAGGGCAAATGTAGATCTGCCTGTAGCTGTAACCTCGCCCAGCTCGAACCGGTGCTCCTTCGTCCCGTCCGTTATAGTCACCGTTATTTCGCCGGGCTCAGCGATATTCATTACCACGTAAACGCTGTCATTGTCAGCATATATCTGCTCAATCCCGGTCTCTTCATGAAAACGGGGCGGCAGATCACCAGAAAGATTTACAAACTTTTCAGCCGGGTTGCGTGTATTATAGATCCCCTGCAAAACAAGATAGGAAGGATAAATGTACAGTCTGTAGAATATATTGGGGAATACGCTCAGTATAGTACTGTTACCGTAAGTATATAACGCCCAATCCATGGCATATACGGTATCTGCCTTATTTGTGTACAAAGGCCTGAGCCAGGAAAAGACGATCCCGGAACTGTCAGTATTACCGTTCTTTACAATGACATTGCTTTCAAACTCCCGTAAGGGATAGGGCTGGTTATTGACCCTTAAAAAGGTATCCTGTACCCGGTAGGTTATTTTCCTGTTTAAGGATTTCCTGCCTTTTCGCTGACCGGACAGGACATATTCTTTTACGGTATAGGCCTTACCGGATGTGGTATGTAGCTTCAGGGACATTCTGGTCGCATCTTCCCAATAGGATAATACATTGTAGGTGTTAAAAACAAAGCTGTCCGCACCTGAAAGATCATAAAGTGGTCCCGATTTCCGGTGTTTCGATACGGATTCCCTGACAGCGCCATGCGGTATATCCCTGACAGCTTCATACAGGTAGGTGCCATCGCTCCATTTTACCCAGGTATTCAAAGCGGGATCATACCATACATACTGCTCTTTACCCGATACCACTATCATGCTGGCGGTGGATTGCTGCCGAAAAAAAAAGGGATCATATTTCAGGCCAGGAGGTTTCAACTCATCGGTAACGGCTCTTTCAATAGCTACGACAGCCCGGTAGCTGCTGTTCAGCACCTGAAACTGCCGGGGACCGGCATGAATGCATATCGTATCGGCCTCCTTTGCGCCATCCGCATAATCCGTAAATGTCAGGACGGCATACTGCCTGAAAGCCAGGCCGTTCAGCGTTGTGTCCTTTAAGAATACATATTCCTGGGCAGCCGTAATGATATGGGTCTGCGGATCGTCCGTCACCAGCTTCCGGGCCACGAAGAACGATTCCTGGCTCCAAAGCGTACCGTTACAAACCAATAGTATCCACAACAAACATCCGGCAATTTTCATTCTCTGGAATTTAAAGTATCTTTTTAAAAACGGGAGCATTGCAATTGCCGCAACCCCGAAAGCGAAGCTGTGGCCCTGCTGTTATTCCTCGATCCTTCTTATCTGCGCTCCCAGGGCTATCAGGCGTTCATCAATATGCTCATACCCCCTGTCTATCTGCTCAATATTATCTATTACCGACTGGCCTTCGGCGCTTAATGCCGCTATCAGCAATGCCACCCCGGCCCGTATATCGGGAGACGACATCCGGATACCCCGGAGGGGGGACTGCCTGTTATGGCCCATGATCACCGCCCGGTGCGGGTCGCATAATACGATCCTCGCGCCCATCTCTATCAGCTTATCTACGAAGAACAGGCGGCTTTCAAACATTTTCTGGTAGATCAGCACATCACCTTCCGCCTGGATGGCCATGACCAGCAATACAGAGATGAGGTCCGGCGTAAGGCCAGGCCAGGGATGATCATAAATGCTCAATATAGAACCGTCTATAAAGGTCCTGATAGTGTATTTCTCCTGGCCGGGCACATAAATATCATCGCCCCGGACCTCAAAATCCACACCCATTTTACGGAATACGTCGAGCGTAACTCCGAGATGTATGACATCACAATTCTTAATGGTGATCTCGCTCCGCGTCATAGCGGCCAGCGCGATAAAGGAACCTACCTCTATCATATCAGCCAGCATCCTGTGCTCACAGCCATGAAGCGCTTCTACCCCTTCGATGGTCAGCAGGTTAGACCCTATGCCTCGGATACAGGCGCCCATGCTGTTCAGCATCCTGCACAACTGCTGTACATAAGGTTCGCAGGCGGCATTATAGATGGTAGTGGTACCTTTCGCCTTCACTGCCGCCAGGATGATATTGGCGGTCCCGGTAACGGACGGCTCCTCCAGCAGGATATAATTGCCGGTAAGGGTTTCCGCTTCCAGTACAAACTCTTTGTGATCCCGGTCGTAGCTGAACTGTACGCCCAGCTTTTCAAAGCCCAGGATATGCGTATCCAGGCGCCTGCGCCCTATCTTATCGCCCCCGGGCTGCGGAAGGTAGGTCTTGCCGAACCGACCGAGCAAGGCGCCTGCCATCATAACAGCGCCCCGCAGCTTGCTGGACTTCCGTGTGAAATTTTCCGTACGTAAATAATCCAGGTCAATATGCCTGGCCTGCAGCGTGACCGTGCCTTTACCCTGCCGCTGTACCGATACGCCCATATCTTCCAGCAGGGTAATAAGGGTATTAACATCCAGGATGTCGGGAACATTGTGTAAGGTCACCGGCTCTTCCGTCAGCAGGACGCCGCATAGTATCTGCAGCGCTTCATTTTTTGCGCCCTGCGGTGTAATAGTTCCCTGTAACTGCTTACCGCCTGTAATTTTGAATGATGCCATAAAATATTTTTATCTGCCAGCTATTGATTGTTCTTCCTTCACTATGGCCACGCCTGCCGATGCGCCTATACGGGTAGCTCCTGCCTTTACCAGCTCCGATGCAAATGCATAATCCCGGATACCGCCGGATGCCTTGATCTCAATATCACCGGGCAATGCGGCCCTCATCAGCGTTACGGCATGAACGGTAGCGCCCGTTTCCGCATATCCCGTGGACGTCTTTACAAAGTCCACCTTATGCCTGGCGTACACTTCGCAGGACCTGCTGATTTCCTCATCCGTGAGTATGCCGCTTTCAATGATCACTTTCAGGCATTTATTATGGAGCCTTACCGGCTGCAGGCATTGAGCCACCTCGGCAGACAGGAAAGCATAGTCGCCCTGCTTAAGGGCAGATATATTATGTACCATATCCAGCTCATCCGCCCCGTCCGCTATGGCCTGCCTGATCTCCGCTACTTTGGCTGCCCTGGTATTGTACCCGAAAGGGAAGCCGATAACGGTAGCCACCTTCACTCCCGAACCGGCAGTCAGCTCCCCGGCCAGCTTCACAAATTGCGGCGGCACACATACTGCCGCGAAGGCATAGGCAACGGCCTCCTCACAGAGCTTCCGGACATCCTCCGCTACGGTAGCGGGCTTCAGGATGGTATGATCTATATAAGATGCTATTGATTTCATTATAATAAAGTTATTGTATCAAAAAGGTGACCGGAACGCTTCGAGTGTCCTGAAAGACAGGTCCCGTGCAGAAAGGATCGGCTGCACTGTGTCCCAGTCCATCCCGAAGCTGTTGTAAAGTATACCGTCATCAGCGCTGCTGTTATGCTCGGAGCTCACCAGGTAATATGTTATGGAATGGTCTTCCAGGCTTTTGAACCCATGCGCAAACCCTTTGGGGATAAAGAAAGCCCGGTGATTGGCAGCGCTCAAGACCTCACTGTGGTGGTGCCCGTACGTAGGCGAGCCTTTTCTCAGGTCCACGATCACGTCCAGGATACTGCCCTGGGGGCAAAAAACGACCTTGCTGTGATCATAAGGCGGCACCTGGAAGTGCATCCCCCTGATAACATCCTTATGCGAAACGGAACAGTAGCTTTCCTTCATCCGGAATTCCAGCTGACGGGAGGTGAATATACTTTCCTGGTACGCCTTGATAAAGACACCCCTGTCATCAACGAATTCAGGGAGCGTTATTAAAAAAGCGCCCTGCAAAGGCAAAGGCTCAAACTGCCACATAAGGTAGACCGATTATTTTTTAACTGTCAAGAACGGCGTAAAGTTACAGATTTATGCCTTTTCATACATTTTTATGTCCCGGTCTGTAAAAACTTTTGCTTAAAAATATCTTTATGCCGCCGGCCATTGCCCCGGCGCTCAAAAAATGCAGCCGATTTTTACAATATATCAGCTATTTTTGTGACTTTATATTTCAGAAATAAAAACCTGGCATAGTGAAATACAAGCACATTCTGTTATTAGTATTGCTCCTTATCGTAATAGATCAGGTCAGTAAGATCTATATCAAAACTCATTTTTACCTGGGAGAATACATTCAGGTATTCGGCTCCTGGTTTCAATTGTATTTTATAGAAAACGAAGGTATGGCCTTCGGCATGAAGATACTTGATAATGACCTGGGCAAGCTCATCCTGACGCTGTTCCGCCTCTGCGCTGTGGCATTCGGCTTCTTCTGGGTAAAGCGGCTTGTTCGCCAGGGCCACAGGAAGAGCCTTTTAATATGCGCCTCGCTGATCCTGGCCGGCGCCGCGGGCAACCTTATCGACTGCCTTTTCTACGGGCTGATCTTCACAGATACCCAGTTCCCCTACGAGGTGTCCCAGCTCACCTTTTCAGGCAACGGCTACGGTCAGTTCCTCCACGGCAGGGTGGTCGACATGCTGTATTTTCCGCTGATAGATACCACCTGGCCGCAATGGATGCCATGGGTAGGCGGAAAATCCTTCCGTTTTTTTGAACCTATCTTTAACCTGGCAGACAGCCTGATATCCGTGGGGATCATTACCCTGCTGCTGTTCCAGAATAAAATGCTGAAACCGCGGGAAAAGGCTTCCGAAACCGTTCCGGAAGCCGAAACGACCCCTTAATTTATTATACGCTACGGGTAGCTTACCCGGACCCCAAAATCAATTATTGCAATGAGTGTACCTTTTAAAATAGACCCGGAATTTGCAAGATCATTAGATGACCTGGATTTCCTGAACGCCTTCAGGTCCCGGTTCCACTTTCCGAAGCACAACGATCATGATACCGTTTATTTTTGCGGCAACTCCCTCGGCCTACAGCCGAGAAGCGCCTCTTACCTCTTCCAGAAAGAGCTGGACGACTGGGCCAAATGGGGTGTGGAAGGACATTTCAATGCGGAAAATCCCTGGCTGAGCTACCACCGCCAGTTCACGGCCAGCCTTGCAAGGATATCCGGGGCCCTGGAAAAAGAGGTTGTGGCCACCAATACGCTGACCGTCAATCTCCACCTGCTGATGATCTCCTTCTATAAGCCGGATAAGGCATCCGGCAGGGTCAAGATCATTATGGAGGCCGGCGCATTTCCTTCCGACCAGTATGCCGTGGAGACCCAGGTGCGTATGCATGGGCTGCAGCCGGAGGAAGCGATCATAGAACTGGCACCAAGACCCGGGGAGCATACGCTCAGGCCTGAAGACATCCTGGCTACCATTGAAGCCACCGGGGACGAGCTGGCGCTGGTTATGATGGGAGGCGTAAATTATTATACCGGGCAGTTGTACGATATGGCATCCATTACCGCCGCGGCCCACAAAGCAGGCGCGCTGGCCGGGTTTGACCTTGCCCACGCGATGGGGAATGTCCCCCTGGAGCTGCACCGCTGGGATGTGGATTTCGCCTGCTGGTGCTCTTATAAGTACCTGAATGCAGGACCCGGCGGCGTGGCGGGCATCTTTGTCAACGAAAGGCATATTGACAATCCCGATACGTTCAGGCTGGCCGGCTGGTGGGGCAATGATGAGGCTACCCGCTTCCGGATGAGGAAAGGATTTGTACCGAGCCCCAGCGCGGATAGCTGGCAGATGAGCAACGCGCCCGTCTTTAATATGATAGGTCTTAAGGCGTCCCTGGATATTTACGACAAGACAACGATAACCGAGCTGCGCCAGAAGTCCGTCAAGCTGACAGCTTACCTAGAATTCCTACTGCAGGACATCACACACCTCGATTTCGAGATCATCACCCCTTCCGACCCGGAACAAAGAGGCGCTCAACTGTCGCTCCTGTTTGACAGGGACGGCAGGAAAGTATTTGATATCCTGACGGCAAACGGTGTCATTGCAGACTGGCGGGAGCCCAATGTTATCAGGATAGCGCCGGTTCCGATGTACAATACATTTGAAGATGTGTACAGGTTTTATGAGATATTAAAAGGCATTCAATTATAAGCTATGTTACAGTTAGTACAGTTCACCTTCAACCCGTTCAGTGAAAATACCTATTTATGGATCAACGAGCATAAGGAGTGCTGGATCACCGATCCCGGCATGTACGGAGCGGAAGAAGAAAGCGTCCTGACCAGCTATATTGCAGAACAGGGGCTGACACCGAAATTTATTTTCAATACACATACCCATATAGATCATATTTTCGGGGTGGACGCACTGAAGCAAAAATATAATATACAATGGGGCATCCACCGGCAGGAGCTGCCGATACTGGATAATGCCGTAGGGTCTGCTATGATGTTCGGCTTTAATTTCAGGGTCGCTCCGCAGGCTGATTTTTTCATGGAAGCCGGAACGCCGCTGCAATTAGGGAACGATACCCTGGACGTACGGCTGGTGCCCGGGCATTCCCCCGGCAGCCTGGCTTTCTATTATGAGGAAGGTCAGTTGGTTGTCAGCGGTGATGTCCTGTTCCAGCATTCCATCGGCCGGACAGACCTCCCGGGCTGCAACCACGAAGATCTGCTGCAGAGCATCCGCCAGCAGCTATACCCCCTGCCCGAGGCTACAAAGGTATATTCCGGGCACGGACCCTATACTACCATCGGGGAAGAGAAAAAAGCCAATCCCTTTATAAGAGGCTGATCTTTACAAGACAAAAAAAGTCACCGGATGCTACCTGCTACCGGTGACTTTTTTCATGTAGCCAGCAGGGTCATAGCAGCTATAACCGTTTCCCCGGCCCCGGCTGCCGTAGCCTGTCACCCCGCAACATCACAAGAACTGCCTATCTACATATAGTCAACTAAATTATTATAAGAGATTCCTCACATCCGTTCGGAATGACCAGCACCCTCAGTTCCTTTATAGCAAAAGCGGTTTTGACCTGCAGGGAGAACACTTTCGCTGCTAAATATAGCCTATCTGGCCAGTCCGAACCTTGCAGCTTACCCTTACAGCTTCCATATGATGGCTTTGCCGCTTATATATAGATAGTCAGTTAAGAATATATAACGCTCCTGCTCCTATTACAGGCAAAACAGGGCTTTCCTGAAATATCCCCCTATTGAGGGGGATTGAATAATGTATTTAATCTCTAATTTAGCACTTGTAAACTTTTGACAAAATCTTTAACACTTATGAACTTATACACAAAACTGACGCTCGTAACGGCTACCTGCTTATCGCTGTATGCCTGCAACAGCGGCCAGGGCGATGCCTCGGCCACTGCCAAAGATTTCAAATTCATTGATGCGTCCAATATGGATACCACCGTAGCTCCCGGAGAAGACTTTTTCCGCTATGCCAACGGTCAATGGCTGAAAAATACCGAGATCCCGGGAGACAAGACACGATGGGGAAGTTTTGACGAATTAAGAGACCGCACCAATAAGGATGTGCATGCCTTACTGGATGAAACGCTTAAATCCAACGATAAAATAGGCACACCGAAAGGAAATATCGGGGCTTTTTATAAGAGCGGTATGGATACGGCAGCCATAGAGCAGGCCGGCATCACTCCTATCAAACCTTTACTGGACGAAATTGATGCCCTCAGCAGCAATGACCAGATACTCTCCCTCCTCTCCAGGCACTACAGGCAGGGTATACAAAGCGTGTTCGGCGGCTATATCTTCGCTGACGAGAAGGATGTGAACAATTACATTATGCAGTTCAGCCAGAATGGTCTCGGGCTGCCTACCAAAGATTATTATTTCAAAACGGATGAAAAGGGCAAGCACATCCAGACAGCATATATCAGTTACCTGGCTACCCAGCTTAAAAATGCCGGCATCGCAGATGCGGAGGCTAAAGCCCAGGCTGTATATAACCTGGAAAAAACGCTGGCAGGCGCTTCCTATTCTCCCGTAGAAATGAGAGATCCTGAGAAAATGTATAATAAATATACTCCTCAGCAGATCGCTGCGCTTACAGGTATCGACTGGAACAGGTTTATTCAGGAGCTGGGTATCAGCAAAGGGGCAGACAGCATTATCGTAGCCACTCCCAATTATTACAAAGAGCTGGGTAAACAACTGAAAGCTACCCCGCTTGCCGTATGGAAAGATTACCTGAAGGTGCATCTCATCTCAGATATGTCCCCTTACCTGAGCAGCACCTTTGACAATGCGCGCTTCGCTTTCTACGGGCAGACCTTATCCGGCCAGAAGTTCCAGAAGCCACGCTGGGAAAGGGTGGCCGGTGTGATCAACGGGGCTATCGGCGATCAGTTGGGTAAGCTGTATGTAGATAAGCATTTCCAGCCTGAAGCCAAGAAAAGAATGGTGGAGCTGGTGAGCAACCTGCAGAATGCTTTCCACGAGCGCATCACCAAGCTGGACTGGATGAGCGAGGCCACCAAGAACAAAGCCATCGCGAAGCTGAATACCTTTATCAAGAAGATAGGCTATCCCGATGAATGGAAAAATTATGACGGCCTGACACTGACGGCGGATAATTATGTTCAGAATATCATGAACGCCTCCGCTTTTGAATTCAACAGGCAGGTGGCGCGTCTCGGCACCAAAGTGGACAAGAAGGAATGGCTGATGTCGCCCAATACGGTGAATGCCTATTACAATCCCGTGTTCAACGAGATCGTATTCCCCGCGGCGATCCTGCAATTCCCGTTCTTTGATTTTAAAGCGGATGATGCCATTAACTATGGCGGCATTGGCGCCGTAATAGGCCATGAAATGACGCACGGCTTCGACGACCAGGGCTGCCAGTATGATGCAGACGGTTATCTGAGGAACTGGTGGACCGAAGAGGATGCCAAGTTATTCAAGTCCAAAACAGGCGTTGTAGTAGATCAGTTCAACGGTTATACCGTAGTGAACGGTACGGCCCACGTGAACGGCGAACTGACCCTGGGAGAGAATATAGCCGACCTCGGCGGTATGACCATTGCCTATGACGCCTTTAAAAAGACCAAGCAGGGCCAGGGCAATGAGCTGATAGACGGATTCACTCCCGATCAGCGCTTTTTCCTGAGCTGGGCGCAGATATGGCGCACCAAAGCTACCGACCAGATGGCCTTACAGCTGATCGAGACCGATCCGCACTCGCCGGGCGAATGGCGTTGCAACGGTCCGCTGAGCATGTTTGAGCCTTTCTATAAAGCATTTAATATCAAGGAGGGTGATAAAATGTATATACCGGCTGATAAAAGAGCCAGAGTATGGTAATTTTTGCTTAATGTTTACATAAGGCAGGCAACCTTTCCAGGTTGCTTTTGCCGTTTACAGGGGTCTTCCTTCAGCGCCGTAAAATATATACATTCACCAATAGGTTGTCCGTTTTGGACAACCTATTTTTTTATAGCAATATTTCTCCGCTGTTGGTGTTCTTCACCAGCAGCCTCTATCAATAGAGCATCAAAAATAAATTACTGAAGTCTGAAAGTTACCAGCTATAGCAATTGCTGCCAGTGCGCTTCGCCAGGAACCACCAGGAAAGACTCCAAAAGATCATCCCTGTAACAGGATCCGTACCGGCTATAAGGACAGCGATCTCGGCTCATGCTTATGCCGGAACATAACGGCAAAAAGCACTGCAATCACCAATGCGTACGCAGCAAAGGCATACCAGATGTTCGGCCAGTCCTTCATAGCGATGATGCCATCAAACAGCCCGTTCCCATCTATATGGATACCCCTTTCAGCGATCAGCTCCCGCAAGTGCGGGTTACCCGGCTCTGTCCGGAGATAAGCGGCCAGGCTTTGCTCATCCCTGAACGCGTGGGTGAAATAGGCATCTATCATTTTGCCGGAGGTATAGCTGCCTATAATGGCGCCAAAGCCATTAGACATCATCATGAACAAACCTTGCGCGGAAGACCGGATAGCAGGGGCTGTACTGGTCTCCACGAACAGGGAACCGGAGATATTAAAGAAATCGAACGCCATACCATAAACGATACAGGAAACGATGATCATCCAGAGGCCCGTTCCCGGGTCTCCCAGTCCCAGCAGGGCAAACCTGAATACCCAGGCCAGCATGCTGATCAGCATCACTTTCTTGATACCCATCCGGTTAAGGAAAAAAGGAATGGCCAGGATAAAGACGGTTTCGGATATCTGGGAAATAGACATAATAAGCGTGGAACGTTTTACCACGATGGAGTCCGCAAAGCGGGGAAAGAATTTGAACTCGTCCAGGTACAGGTCGCCATAGGCATTGGTAAGCTGCAATGCCGCCCCCAAAAACATCGAAAAGATAAAGAACAGCGCCATCTTATAGTTTTTGAAGAGCCTGAAGGCGTGCAGTCCCAATTGCTCAGTCCACCTGGCATGAGGGTCTATATTTTTCTGGGGAGGACATTTGGGCAGGCCGAAGGCCATGATGCCCAGCGCGATGGCGGCAACGCCGGCAATGTAGAACTGGTAGGCCGTGGCTTTATTACCGGTCAGGTTGGTGAGCCACATGGCCACGATAAATCCGACCGTTCCGAATACACGGATAGGCGGGAAGACCCTGACCACATCAAAATTATTATTTTTAAGGATGGTATAGGAGATCGCATTGTTCAGCGCAATGGTAGGCATATAGCAGCACATAGCCAATAACAGCACCCAGAAAAAGACACCCGGATCATCCACCAGCGTCAGGGCAAACAGTAACAGGCCGTAGGAAATATGCAATATGCCAAACAGCTTTTCCGCATTGATCCAGCGGTCCGCGATGATACCGGTAAGCGTGGGCATAAATATAGAGGCGATGCCCATAGTGGAAAAGATGATCCCGAACTGCGATACATCCCATTGCTTGGTACCGAACCAGTAATTGGCAATGGTGATCAGCCAGGCACCCCAGACAAAGAATTCCAGGAAATTTACAACGGTCAGCTTAAACTTTACACCCATTTTTAAAAATTAAACGTCTGCAAGTTACTCCATTTATGGAAATACGCGGATGATAGCAGCAAAAAGTTGCAACAAAAGCAGCTATCAGCACTATTGCATATCCTGCCGAACGCAGGAAACTACAGTCCTCATATGTGAACGTCCGGTTAAAATTCCTTACCTTGTGATCCGCAAGGTCCCAGCGGGGACAAGCGGACCGTTTTATCCGGAAATAATTTAATAACCTGTCAACTATTAGATCCCGTAATTAATATGAAGGCCATCTTTACTCAACAAAAGGGCAGCGAAAAAGTAAATGCACCTAAATGGATCCTGTACACAGGACTCCTTATATTCATTGCCGGGCTTGTATATATCAACCTGTTCGCATATGACATGGCAATTGATGAAACACAGCCCATCAACAAGATCATGCGGAGCCTTCCTAAAGGCATGGTTTTATTTTTGGCAGTGCTCTTTCAACCCATTATTGAAGAAGCAGGATTCAGAGGATGGCAGTCCGGGCGCAGATACTTTAAAATAATATCACTGCTGATCATCTTACTATTTACATACGGCACTTATCCACATATTCTCCCTGTCTCAGGCATAGCGCTGCTGTTTACCTACCTGATATTATCCAAACCCACCTACGCTAAGAAAATAATCACCATCCTTGCTACCAGCTTATTATTCGGCCTTATACATATACCCAATTATTCCCGGATCGACCTGCAGATACCAACCGTTATTTCACTGTCGGGCTTTTCCTTAATAGCACATTATCTTACCTGGCGGTATCATTTAATAGCTGCAATCGTCTTACATATCCTGAACAATGCTTTTGCGTTATGGGGCACTATGAACACGGCCACCAGCTTTAAGGAAGGGAACAATGAAGTAAGCATCAGCTATCCTACGTTCACCCTGGGAAATGATGAGCTGGCAATCAACAGCGACAGCCTGTTCTTTGAAGGCGATGCTAAAATATTCGTGTCTAAATACATACAAAAATTTTTAAACCCCTCGGGATTTAGCATCTTCAATGATGATATAGGAAAAATTGTCACTATCCGGGCCGCTCTCACCCGGGATACCACAGATGATGCCGGGCTTTTAGCTGCCATAATCTCCAACCTTCAGCTTACCATTGATACCACAGCAGTACCCCTTTATACACTGCATTACCCACCTACCGATACCTTAAGGATCAGGGAAAGCGAAGGAGGGCCATTAAAATTAACGATCAATGCTGATGTTTTAAAACAACTTATATCCGGCCGGTATGGCATAACTTTCGATACCGACGACCGGGATCAGCATACGATAGTGCAACTGTCATCACACACTATATTGCTGAAGGAAAAAGCTGATTTTATACGGCTCTTGCAGGAGAATCATATCACCCTGACTGCCGACAGCAGCAGAATGACAACGCTGCTCACTATCAGGGATACGAACCCGTAGCAGTTACGGCATCTCCCTTAGAGATCGCTTCATTACAGTACAGCCGAAATGATAAGCCGCTATCCCGGTCAGCACTCTATCTTCTCCGGCTCCATCCATTAGGGTTGTTTTTAAAAAGCGCGGTTGAAAAAACAGGGTAATAAAAAAAGAGACCTCATTGCTGAAGTCTCTTTTTGCTCTTCCTGTTGGACTTGAACCAACGACCCCCTGATTAACAGTCAGGTGCTCTAACCAACTGAGCTAAGGAAGATTATTACCAGCTTTTATAGTTGCCTGATCCAACTTTCGCTCTCCCTGTTGGACTTGAACCAACGACCCCCTGATTAACAGTCAGGTGCTCTAACCAACTGAGCTAAGGAAGATTATGCACAACCCTTTAACGGATTGGGATGCAAAGATAATTATTAAAAAATTGAATTCCCAAATTTTACGGACTATTTTTTATAAAAAATACGTTTTTCATATAGAACTGGAGGTCATCCAGCACACCATATTCCCTCGCGTATTTATAGTCGATCTTTTCACGGATATGCTCCGGGACATTGCCGTTCTCATGCAGGATATAGGGCGGGAAAACCCCCTCTTTCAGCCGCGGTAAATTCCGGTCTTCCGCATGCAGCTCCGCGCAGTATCCTACCCAGGTCTTCCGGTTCAGCAATACCTGCCAGGCCTCGCCCAGGAGCTTTGATTTGCCCTTTACCAGCCACAGCGGGAACAGGAAAAAGGTAGCCAGGCTGAGCAGGATATCCACTATCCTTTTATTTCTTTTACTGCTGGCCGTTCCTATATTGATATTATAAAGCCCGTAAGCATCTGCAAAGTTCTGGCGGCTCTGGCTGCTGATCACATAAGGACTATCCTCCGGTATGATCTTATAGGTGCATTTGTCCTTACATGCCTGCATCAGGTCAATGATGGTACGGTAGGAAAGATGCCGCGCGCTGAAGACAATCTCATTGATGGCCAGCATATGCTGTATCTGCACGATATTGTCAACGGTCCCGATATAGTTTTCATCACCCGCCGCTTCATGCCTATCAAAAATCCGTCCCACTATATTCAAACGGTATTGTCCCTTCTGCAGTTGCCTGCGGATAGCCGCATATTCATCCTTACCGCCCGCGATGACTGCCTGGAAGTCGTTCTTTCCTCTCGGCACCAGGTCGATAACGCCCAGTTGTGCGAAGAAGGTCCTGGATAATAATAATATAATGGTAGATAAAAGGCCGCTGAATACCACCACGCCCCTGGATTGCCGCAGCTCAAAAGGGAACAGGCCGTAAATAGCCAGCACCAGCAAAGTACCCCACATCATCCCCCGCCCCGTACGAAACAGGCTATAGGGCTTATCATAGGCGCCGTTCAGGAAAAGGCTGCCCATCCATAGCGCCAGGTAAACGGGAATGGTCTTGATAAAGACAGCCGAGGCCTGTTCCTGGCTGTATATATAACCGAACCAATAGTAGCGGAACAGCAATAAGGAACCGACGATGATCAGCGCATCCAGGATATAGATCTTCAGGATAGCCAGCAGGTATTTTACCACATTGAATACATTCCTCAGGCCCAGCACCATTTTCAGGGCCAGGTTGAACAGCGCTCCCAGTCCCGCTGGGTAATATTTTTTAACAAAGAGCTCATGAGCATTGTAAAAAACCTTCATATAAGAATAGGTAAGCTTCCGCGTGCTCTCCCCCTTGTAATGCACAATGGTCACTTCCGGGAAATAAATGTTCCTGAATCCCGCCAGATTCAGCCGGTGACACATATCCACATCCTCGCAATACATAAAATAGGCCTCATCAAAGCCGCCACCCGCCTGCATCAGGTTTTCCTTACTGACCAGCAGGCAGCAGCCGGAAAGTATATCCACCTGCGCCGTCTCCCACTCCCCGATGTGGGCAGCATAGTATTTATTGAAAAATACCGAATCCGGGAACAGGCGTGAAAAACCCACTACCTTAGCCACAGATACCCAGAAAGAAGGAAAGGATTTTTTGGAGTCGGGCGCGTATTGACCGTCAGCATCTATGATACGGGGACCCAATGCGCCGGTATCGGGATGCTGCTCCATATAGGCAAGGCACCTGGTATAGAAATCTTCCGGAATGATCGTATCGGGATTCAGGAAATGCACAAACCTGCCGCAGGACTCGCGCAGCGCCTGGTTGTTGGCCTTGGAAAAGCCCACATTGTCGTCGTTGGCAATGAGCCTTACACCTGGATATTTTGACCTTACCAGTGATACGGAACCGTCCGAGGAGGCATTGTCCACCACAAATATTTCCGCATCTGTGTTACGGGTGGCTTTCAGCACCGCATCCAGGCACAAATCCAAAAAATCCTGGACATTGTAGCTTACTATAATAACGGACACCTGTTTGGAGATCATCATTGGGAACACTTCGGACTATGGCGGCTCTGGAACTTATCAAAAAACAAATATAGGGTTTATCAGTCAATAACGGCCAGAATTTTAACGTCAAATTTGCCTTCCGCATTAAACTTTCGGCAGTACATTTCTTCTAACTATTTAACTTTACGAACTGATAGACTTATTATCATTTTTTTTACAACCAGTTGGTATTAATTTTGTTATCAACATAACACTAAAACAAGAACAATGAAAAAAATAATTTCGGCCACATTACTGGCAGCCTTATCTTTATTTTCCGTAACTGCCGTCCAGGCCCAGGATGCCAAAAAGATCATGCAGGATGTCAGCAGCAAATACGGCAAACTGAAGTCGCTGAAGGGTGATTTTGTCCTGAAATACACTACCGCATCGGGTAAGGCGAACGAATCCGTAAAAGGCAACCTCGCATTGAAAGGGTCCAAATATAAGGTAACCCTGAAAGGCCAGGAGATCATTACTGACGCGAAAAGCATCTGGACCTATAATAAAAGCGCCAACGAAGTGCAGATAGACAAGTACAACGCCAATTCCAGCTTTTCACCGGCCAAGCTGTTCAGCGGGTCCTATGATAAGGAATATAATTATAAGCTCGCAGGAGAAACTACCTATAACGGCAAACCCTCCTATACCATAGAGCTGACCCCCAAAGCAGCCGGCGGCTTCAGCAAGATCAACCTCTATGTGGATAAATCCAGGAAGAGCATCGTAGGCGGCAAGGTCTTCGAGAAGACCGGCAACGTGATCGAGTACACAGTGAACAGCCTGGTGGAAAATCCCGCCATCGCTGACTCTGAGTTCACCTTTGACACCAAAAGACATCCCGGTGTGGAAGTGATCGATCTGAGATAAAGTACACACACTACCATAAATACAAGGAGAGCCTGTAATTCATTACAGGACTCTCCTGTTTTTATAACGGATTGTTTATAATTTTACCCTATGAAACAATTAATCAGCCTTCTGGCATTCGTAACGCTTACCTTTACCGCGTGGTCCCAGGGCGGCTATACGCCGGTCCCTGATATCAACGGGGTCAAAAAGCAATTTGCCGACAAAATGGTCCACACGCAAAGCCTGGAAAGCAGCTTTACCCAGACCAAGCAGATGAAGCTGCTGAAAGAGAACATCGTGTCCAACGGCAGGTTCTATTATAAAAAAGACAATAAGGTAAGGATAGATTACCAATCGCCCTATAACTACCTGGTCATTCTCAACAACGGGCAGATGAGCATTACGGATAATTATGGCAAGAAGACCACCATGAATACCCGTAACAGCAAATCCCTGCAATCCATCAATAAGGTAATGGTGGACTGTATGAGCGGGAATATCTTTACCAACAGCGACTTCAGAATAAGCGTTGCCAAAAACAGCAAAGAATACCATATAGAGATGATCCCCAATACCAGCGACCTGAAATCGTTGTTCAAAAAGATCGATGTCTATTTCAACCAGGATAACCTGTATATCAATAAAATGGTCATTACAGAGCTGAACGGCGATATCACCGATATGAAATATACCAATGTAAAAGCCAATACCGGACTGCATGACCAATTATTTAAAACCAAGTAGTCTTATCTTATTATGCTGCTGCCTGCTGATAGCGGGATGTTCCGGTGGCAGGTACGTCATACAGGACCGCAACTGGCAGCCGTATGATTTAGAGCCGGCCGCCTTCACACGCCACCTGTATAGCTGCCAGATCAACGGGAGCGCCGGGATCAGGAAATACAGCTTTTCCGGGCTGCTGCTGGTCAAGGAGATGGAAGACGGCAGTAAAAGAGTGGTCTTCCAGAACGAGATAGGCTTTACCTTCTTTGATTTTGAGTGGGACACCGCAGGTATGTTCCGGGTGGTGCAGATACAGGAACAGATGAATAAGGAGCCGCTGATCAAAACGCTCCGTAAAGATTTTGAAGTGTTGTTCCGGGTCAACTTCTCTGCAGCGCAGATCAACGGCGACCGTACGCTGGTCCGTACCCGGCTGCAGAAAGGGAACGCCGTGTATGAGACCGGGAAAGACGATAAAAAGAATATTTATATCCTGGATGAAAAGGAGAGGAAAGTGGTCAGCTTTATAATGGCCGCAGGCGCGCCCTTATCCGGACTCCCTGCCAGCCTTACCATCACCCATCACAAGGCTAATTTCGGGATCAGACTGAAAACCATACCCTCTAACAATTAAACTATGTTTCTGGAAGACAAAGGACTTTATACATTAACCGATTTCCGCAGGGAGGAGACTGCCATCACTGCCGCTATCCGCCTGCAGTCCGCTCACGAGATCTTTACCGGGCATTTCCCGGGCCGGCCGGTGCTGCCCGGCGTCTGCATGCTGCAGATCAGCCAGGAGCTGCTGGAGAAAGCGACCGGGACCCGGCTCCTGATGCACCGTACGGGACAGGTAAAGTTCCTGCAGCCTGTGGACCCGGAAAAGACCCCGGAACTGCAGATCAGCATCCGCGCTACGGACAGCCTGGACAACGTGCAGGTCAACTGGACCGACGCCACCGGCGGAGCCGTGTTAAAATATACGGCAGATTTTAAAATTGTATAATATTGTCGTAACTTTGCAATAGTAAAGCAATCCTGGACAAATCAGGGGCCGCCTGGTTTTGACAGCACCAGAGAGGGATTGTGTAAGCATGCAGTGCGTTGTGTAATTAGCACTTTAATCTGAATGCTCAAATTTTAACTGGCAACGAAGAGTTTGCTATGGCTGCCTAATCCAGGATTAGGACGTCGTTTAGGCCGCGTGAACGGGTAGTTCCAACACCCAATTCCGCCGCCGACATCATCAAACAAGTTGGAATGCTGTTGTTTCAGGCTGTGCGAACAACATAAGACCTATACAGCTAAGCGGTAGATTGGTTTGCTCTTTTCCTGTTTACTGCCGACAACCAATAGAAGAGATAAGCATGTAGAAGACTTTTTTGATCGGTGTTTGGACGCGAGTTCGATTCTCGCCGGCTCCACAAACCCAGCAAATACGCGTATTTGCTGGGTTTTTACTGTATCATTTTAATATCTCGTGTATCAGCTGAAAATTTTAGCTATGACACAATAATAAGTTGCCAGATGAATATAAGGAGTATATATCCGCTAAGCACTAATTCTACACATATTCATAAACCTTAATTTCCAACACAATTCTTTAAACTTCAGTTACCCGTTATTCAAAAAATCAGGCTTATAGCGTCTCTTTCACCCTTTTTCCGAAGTTCGGTTACCATTCTTGGATAATTCATATGTATTTAATTTCCAAACAGCCTGGCTTACAGACCTTAAAATACTATTGGCAATAAAAAATATATGCTGACCGACCATATAGAAGCACCAAAGCCATATAGTTAAGCTACAAAAAGATTCCTCACATCCGTTCGGAATGACCGGCGCACTGCCATACCCTTATAGTAAAAGCCGTCTCTGACCCACAGAGAGAGCACTTCTCAGCGAAACATACCTGTATAAGAAATTGTTCCGATAAGCGGATAATCACTAAATACATTTCACACATTCATTATCAATTTAACGCACTTATCATTTAATGTAACGCACTTGCTCAATTCAACAATAACAACCGGATAACTTATTTTAATATTGATACACTAATCAGGCAGTTAAATCTTAGACATAAGCTTAACAATAATAAAAGAACAGGCAGAAGCTGAAGCCAAGCCACTGATGTTTCGCACAAAATTTTATTGTTCACCCCTAATTAATAATTAAACCATGAAGATTACATTTCTTAAAGTCCTGCTGCTCTCCTGCAGTATTGGAACGCTCAACGCCCAGATCAATTCAATAACGCTTAAACCAGGACCTAATCCCGGACAGGACGCCAATATTGCCAGGAATACCGGGGCTAATTGTAGCGATTGGGTCAATTCTAATGATGGAAACAGTCCCGAACTGGCATCATCTGCCTGGACCTATCGAAGCAATCATTTCTGTGATACTGGCATTATCCGGTCGTTGATCCGCTTTGCACAGTTAAATACTGCAGTTCCTTCCGGGTCCTTCGTTACGAATGCCAGGTTAAGGCTGTTCGGTACTGACACTTCGGGCAATTATGGCAATACAGGACATCCCAACTCACCATATGCAACGGATAACCAGATAACAATAAGCCGGATTACCTCTGACTGGAATGAGAATACCGTCACCTGGAATTCAGCTCCAACAACAACTGCAGTAAACCGGATCACCTCCCCGGCAAGCACCACCCGATGGAACTGGAATTATGAGAACGGCTCTGCCGACCTCCGGGCAATGGTGCAGCATATGGTAAGTAATCCCAGCGAGAATTTCGGGTTTATGCTCCAGCTTGAAAATGAGACAATATACAGGGCTATGCTGTTTGCCAGCAGCGATCATACGAACAGACGTTTATGGCCGGAGCTGGAAGTGGAATATATCCGCTGTTATCCGCATTTTACAATTGGAACCTCCTCTCTCAGCAATGGTATCTATTCCTTTACCAGCCCGATTAATCACCCGTCCGCAACTCATAATTGGACCGTTTTCGGACCTAATAATTATTACGATGAATTAGACACTTTACCTTCAGTGTCTACAGTGTTTAACCAGCCCGGCACTTACAGGATCTGTCATAATCTTTATTTACCTGACACTAAATGTGCTACCTGTATAGACATCTGTACAAATGGTCTTGTGGGAGGTCAAAGCAGCAATCCGCTCCCTCCCGGTACTCCTGATAGTTACATAAATGAAAGCAGTAAAGGCGACGATCTGAACGTAGCTCCCAATCCTACTGAAGATAACTGGACAGTCAGCTTCTCTTCGAGAGATGCAGGTACCGGGACAGCCGCTGTAGCAGATATGCTGAACAGGAAAGTAACTGATATGACCTTTGAGATTACGCCAGGTAAAAATGAGATCCGTATTGAAGGTGTCAATTTGGCACCAGGGCAATATATTCTTACACTTTCCATCAATGGGAAGCAGAGCAACACGAAATTGGTAAAATATTAATAGGTTAACATATTTTAGCATTTAAAAAGCCCGATCAATTGATTGGGCTTTTGCCTGATAGCTATTTAAAAACGGGATAATTGAAAAGGTTATCCCGTTTTATTTTTACATATATAACTGACAAACAACTAATTAAGCCCCCCGATCACAAGATCAGGACGTCCGGTCAAAACACAAGATATGCTTCAATTAAACGAAAATTGATCTTTTCAGACTATACACGAACAGGAGCAGCTACGGGAACAAATCAATAATGCAGGAGAAGATTTTACCACGGTCAGTCAAAGACATTCCGTTGCTTTCAAAATTTGGCAAAGTGATATTTACCCCATTTTTTATAAAACACTAAAATATTTCATAGTGCAGCTCAAGCTATTTCCTGTGTCGTTCGTACATTTTACTGTATCGTTCAGAGCAGATATTATATTATTTTGTGTCGTTCAGGCACTTTTTTGATCATTCACACGAATGCTAAGCCCATTGCTTGCATTTTATATCCTTATGTTTTTATATTTGTTCTGATAGACACATACTACTTTTTAGCAAAGGCCGGTCGTTCACATTCCCTGGTTATACATTCCTTCAACCCGATATATCGCAACCATATACACAACTAACTGATTTTCTGTACACTGACACCCCTGTTTTCATTCATCTTAAAACCGGTAATTATGAAAAGCATTTTACTAAGTGTCAATTTAGCTCTCCTGAACATTGCAGGCTATGCTGCTTCCCCTGGTATTGAAACCATCATATATAACACCTAAAGTGCCTGTGCATCGGCAACCATTTTTGAATCATTTAAAACCTTTATCCATGAAAAACCTGTTGTTAAGTGCCGTATTAATCTTATTATCCTTTGCCGGGTATTCCACCTCCCGCGGTATCGAGATCATTAACCGCAGCCAGTGCGATGTCTATATCCAACTGCACGGGTCTGAAAAATGCCCCAGTTGTGAGCACCAGTTTACCAGCAATTTATTCGTGATCCCGGCTGTGTCTGTAGTTACCCTCCCCAACACTTCTATGCTCGGAGGCACCTTCCCGCCAAATGCGTTTGTTAACTGTGCCACAATATATAGCGGCCCCCGTCACTGCCAACGATTGGAAAGATGGATGGTCGGTGACCCACGCTGTGATAACTGTCCTCCTGAAATCACCTTTTACTCAATGAACCAGGATTGTAAAGTAGTATGTGATTGCCTGAGAGCCAGGTGGGAACCCTCAGAATGTGATGGCATCGCGCGGCTGATCATAGAGCCTTGCTAAAATTGAGCGAATGCTTGTCCATAAATTTGTTTCTTTTTTAATCATTTAAAACCTTTTATCATGAAAAACCTATTATTAAGTGCCGTATTAATCTTATTATCCTTCGCCGGATATTCCACCTCCCGCGGTATCGAAATTATCAACCGCAGCGAGTGCCCCATCTATATCCAGTTGCACGGGTCTGAAAAATGCCCGAGTTGTGAGCACCAGTACACCAGTAACTTAATCATGATCTCGCCCATGAGTACAACCCTCATTTCTAATACTATGATGCTTGGCGGTACTTTCCCTACAACTCACCCTGCGTTTATTAATTGTGCCACAATATATAGCGGCCCCCGTCAATGTCAACCACAGGAAAGGTGGATGATCGGTGACCCACGCTGCTGTACGCCTGACATTATGTTCTGGAGTATGAACGAGAATTGCGAAAGGAAGTGCCCATGCCTGAGAGCCAGGTGGGAACCCACACAACAAGGGTGTCAAGGCATCGCACGACTGATGATCACGCCTTGCTAAACTATCATTAACAGCCGTTGCACAGGCTTTAGGTATATTCATAAATGATAATGCAAAGCAAAAAAGCTCAGAATCCGGGGCAGGTATATGCTGCTCACCCGCTGTAAAAATCAGCTACAGCAGTTAATCGGGTTCTTTGATCTTTTGTTCAGCTAAAAAAGTCTGCATCTTTCTTTCACTGCACCGGGTAATAAAAAGAAAGTTCAGTCATTTTTAAGATTAAAAAGATAGCCACACGCATAGTTTGCGCTGTGGCTATCTTAATTTATGACATTCCCCCCGGGGTTCCCATACCCGGCCTTTTATATTTTCCTGTTTGTGTTGGGGACATTCCTTTCTGCCGGCCATGCCTGCTTCTCCGGCCTCGCGGCAGTAATACCATTCGCGAAACCGCCGGTACCTGCCGTCTTATGCTCTTCATTATGCACGTAGCCTCTTTCACTGTTGTCGTGATTGTATTTCCAATATACGTCTTTACTTTATTGCGGCTGTGAGTTCCTTCGCCGTGTTGTAGTTCCTCCCCCAGACAGGACCAGGATGCAGCAAAAAAGCCGCCCCCTTATCCGGGAGCGGCTATGGGTAGTAACCCTATCACCAATTGAACGATGCGCTCATATAGAAGCTTACCTTTCTTTCACTATTTTCCGGACCGTAAGCGTGCCGTCCGCTCCAAGGATATGGATGTGGTATACGCCCTCGCCCAGGTGGATCAGCGATATTTCCGCAACGCTGCTGTCAGCTTTTTGCTCTGACATCAGCCTGCCGGTGATATCGTAGACTCGGATGCGGCTGTCACCGTCCAGGCCTTCTATGCGTACCATATCCGTGGCAGGATTGGGGTATATGGTGATACCCTCATCTTTGCCGAAGCTCACCATACGCACAGGGCTGTACTCGTGGCGACCGTTAAGATCTGATTGCTTTAAGCGGTACAGGTTGGTACCGTCCGCAGGCTTGCCGTGAGTAAAGGTGTAGTCCCGCCTGCTGTTGCCGCCTTCAGCTTTGCTGCTTACAAAGCCGATATCGCTCCATATGCTGCCGTCGGTGCTGTGCTGTACCTCGAAACCTTTGCTATCCTGCTCGGTAGCAGTAGCCCATTCCAGCAAGGCTGTATGGCCTTTTTTGTAGGCGTTAAAGCTGATGAGTTTCACCGGGAGCGCTTCTGATGACAGGTAGCTGGCCTCGCTGCACAGGCATTGCCGTGTGCTGGTAGCTGTTAAGGGACGTATGCGGTAGGTAACCTGGTCCCCGGTATGGCATACAACGGCAGGCACGCTAAAGGTCATACTGCCGGTGGCTGTGCCGCTTGGCGCCACTGCAGGAGAGAATACCTGCTCATCGAATGGCATGCTGTTGCTACCGCAGAAGGCCTCTACAATATAAGTGGCCGCCGGAGCTGCCGTGCTGCTGCTGTTGGAAACGCTGACGTCTGCCGTATAGGACTGACCGGGACGGAAGAAGCCGCCGGTATAGGTCACCGAGTTGAGGGAAAGCACAGGCTTCTCTATAACTATGGATGGTGAGGAGCCGTTGGCGATAACCACGCTGCTGCTGCTACAGAAGCTGGTGGTAGCCGCACAGTACAATGGCGCTATCTGGCGACTGTACAATGCAGATACGCTACCGCTACCGCAGCCACCACCGGATGCCACAACATCAAAGGCTATGTTTACAGGGCTGTTCGCTACTACTGCAGGCATACCTATTTTGACGGTATTACCGCTTACTACCGCGGTGAAACCAGGCGTAAGATTACCATCAAACACCACACCCACAGGGAGTGTATAAATAATGGTATCGGTAGTAGATGAGGCTATACCGGTAGGAGTAACGGTAGCGCTGAGGGTTACAGGGCTGCCACAGCCTATGGTTGTAGCCGGTCCGAAGCTCATGCTCATACCTGCTCCACCGGGTGCTGTAGCCCCGATGATGTTGACACCGTCAGTGGTAACAGTAGTACCGTTACCGGTAGCAGGTGCACCGCATGGACGGCTGGCGTAAGCGTGAAAGCTGAACGATGTACCGGAAGTGAAGCCACAGCCTGTCATAAAGTCCACTTTGATTTTTGCCTGACGACCTTCCACACCGGGATTAGCCGCGGTACCGGGCATACCGGATATGTCGTCTATACCACTATGATCTTTTAAATTGATAGTATAAGTGCCTCCGCTAAAAGTAACAGGAAGCGCCTCATATATGCCGCTGTTGAGCGGGTACTCTACATCCAGTGTAGCAGGCAGCGTTACACCAGCAGGCGGCGTAAAGGTAATGTAAGGATTAACAATACCTGCGTTCTGCGCACTGTTGACGATCAGCACCGCGCTGTCACCTGTACAGAGGTCTATAGCACTGCCTCCGCCGGGCTGACGGGCTATGCTCAGCTGTACGTGGCTGGGGTTAGGGATTACCTTAAGATAGGTACTCGCAGCGGTACAGGAATAAGCTGCTGGATTAGCAGCATAGCTGGAACAGTTCCATCCTGCTTTAAGCTGTATGCTGTCAGGATTACAGCTTGTATAGTGGAAATACACACGGTATTCTTGCGATGCGGAGGCATTGGTGATATTCGTAGGATCTGCCTTATACCATTGGTTGCCTGTACCGTAAGTAGATTCTACAGGTACAGTAGAGCCCACTGTTATACCGTTGCGTTTTTTAACGCTGTCTATCACGATACCGCTTCCTGTGCTCCTTTCAAGGGCAAACCATACGTTAGGCGCGTTTACATTGGTGGTATTGCTGAGCGTAATATCCCAGTGCTGACTGGCAGATACACCTTGTATTTCACCGGTATTGTTTTGCACATTAAGGACAGGCATAGAATTATTTCGCACTTCGCGACTCCATACAGCACTCTCAGCTACATGGAAATCACCACTGTGCGCCGTAGTATTCCTGCGTATGTACACCGTAGTGATAACATTGCCTACAGGCAGGCTACCGCAACCGTTGATGAGAGACTGGTACAGGTTGTAAGCCTGTCCGTCACCCTGCCATTCGGGTTTGATCCAAGTGCCGTCATTAACATATACCCTTGTTTTGCCATCGACACTGGTATATGCCGGGGCTACGGAAAACACCGTAAAGGGGCCTTCAGAGGAGGTAAGTCCCCAAGGTGTGACAGATAAGTTGCCGTTAAAGAAATCGCCACTGGTAATCTCAATTTTTATACTATCTACAAGCGCAAGCGCTCTCAGCTCTCCAGGGTACATATCACTGCCCAAGGCATTTGTACGTATATAAACATCGTTGGTATAGGTAGCACAACCCGAGGCATTGATGATAGCGCCCGTACCGCCTGAAAGTTGTATATAGTTACGGTGCAGATACTGCTCCAGCGAAAATTGGTCGCAGGTATATTCCGTGGGGTCACCGGTTTTCAGCGAATACATATCCACTTTCATATTGCCGAGCGGCATAGCTGTAGCATTAACTGCATTGTTGTCGAGCATCACAAATCGAGGCTTCAACACGACGCTGTCACCCGAACCCATGTAGGGTGTGAGGTCGTACATTATGGTATGTCTGCCGCTACTTACGGCCGAAGACGATGCAGTTGCAATATTGTATGTAGCCGAAAGTGTCGCTCCGGTATAAACTTCCAGTTGGGCATCTAATATTTCCATAGCCTTATTGCCACCCGGTGCATTATAATACATACGGAAATAATGCGCATCAAAAGGAGATGCACTACCGTTGATCAGTTTACCTGTAAAGGTACCCACAGCGCTATCGCCCGCGGTCATGATGCGCAGCTGTTTTGCCGTAAGGGTATTTACGTCCACCCAGGCATTGGAAGTGCTGCTCACAAAGCCGCCGGTAGTACGCTGTATATTGGTAGATGTCACAGTAAGCCCGCCGGTAGTACAATTGCCGCAGTGTGGAGTCATAGGTATGGTATTACAAGCCCATACCTCTTCGCAGCCGCAACTTGCGCTCGCATCACAAACGTAAGATACAGTATAGCTGATGGCCGTACCGGGTATATAATTATCGCAATCGAGTACAACATCGGCCTCAAAGGCAAAATAAGTATAGCTCTCCTGGCGACCTGTGATTTCTATAATATCATAAGTAGCATAAGATTCGGTGTTGCTGCTTACAATAGTATTAATGCTGGTGCTATGGTTTTGAAAATACCGGCCTGCCGATAGGGTAATGCCTTTGGGCACGGTAATGCGCAATTTAAGCAGGTTGGTAGGACAGCTGTAAAGGCTGCTGCTGTTGGTAAAAATTGCAGGGTTTACGCGAAAATCTCTTTGCCCCTGTATGCGGATAGTGGCTACTTGCCCATCTATTATATCCGGTGGAGCTGTAACGGGATAGACAGCACTGCTGCGTATGCGGTTTTCTGTAGGTATGCTTCTGCCATTCCCTGTAGCAGCAGAGGCGCCGCTAAGCTGTGTAGAGGTAGCGGCCTGACCGCACATATTGCTGTAGGTAGCCTGGTAATAAGGAGAACCCGATTTTACCTGCGTGCTACAGCCGGGTGTACACATATAGCCGATCTTGTACCTGAGTGTAAAAGATGCGCCCACAGGCAGGTCATCAAACACACCATCGCCATCGGCATCTATCAGCCCATAGCTAGTAGCCGGCGCGGCAGTGAGCTGGCTAAGCGCTACAGAAGCTGAGGCTGCGCCGGTATTAATAGCAGGTACACCACCGGTAGAGGTAAGCGGTACCCAGTTGGCGCCGTCTTTGATGCTGAAGCTGGTAACGGACTCCGATGCCCTTACACCACCGCCAACACCATTGTTATCACCATTGTGCAAGCCTATGTACTGCGTAATGTTATGTGCAGTACCTGCACCGGATGCCAGCTCGTTACCATTATTGCGTATCACCACTTCTACAATAGCGCTGTCGCACATATTGGAAGGCTGTATAAGGTTTTGCTCGGCTATAATAATGGTGGCCGCGCCGCTAGCCATGGTCACGGAACCGCTTACGGTTTCGTATTTACACCTCCCGGAAGGCGAGGTATTAACACCCCAGTAGGTGGCATAAGCTGTGGAATTGGTGCTTGTGCCACAGGAGTTGACACGTATAGGCTCTGTTATGGTAACGGTTTCAGCATTGCTGAGGATACCGTCCATACCAAAAGCCGTGGTACCATATATCTTGTAGAACAAGGTATCGCCATTGGTTGCGTAAGGAGTAAAGGACGCCCCGTTTGCTGTAATGGCGTTACCGGGAGCGGTATTGGATACTGTTCCGCCGGGATAGGCTATATAAAAGCCCATAGTATCAGTACCCCCGTTACCACCGTTGGTAATTACCATAGTACGTGTAGCGGTAGTTCCTATTACCGCGCCTGTAATAGCAGTAGGTGCGGTAGAGAAGTTGAGGGAAGGATCAAGAATAGAATAGTTCTTGACCGCAGGATCGGCGTTGTTGGTCATAGACAGACCGGTACATCCACCGGTAAAGGTCACATACACACTATCAAATCCTCCGCCGGCTGAGGCAGAGCAGTCAGCAGCCCTGCCAATACTGAATTCGATGTCATTGCCGGTCGTTATGGTTCCCGTAATGTCAAATACGGGACTCTGGGGAGTGCTGCTTCCGGCGTCATAAATGATGCCAAGGGCGGCTGTACCGCTTACTTTGCTCACTGTTCCGGGCACATAGCTGATGCCGGCTGGTAGCCCCACTCTTACTTTCGTTCCTGTACAGGCCCCATTGAAGACGACTCTCACGACAAGTGCCCCGCTGCTGTACCCTTTTGTAACATCGCCAGCGGAGGTATAAGTAATAAGGGGTGTCTGCGCGACAGCATCAGTAATGCTACTGCCAAAAGCGACTGTTCCCAGCAGGAGCGCTGCTGCCAGGCGAACCCGCAAGCGGGACAACTGCCTCGATTTGGGGGACCGCTGCCGCATGAACATTCGCTGTAGTTGTGTTCTCATACGCTGTTATTTTTTGATTTATTAATTACGAATTGTTGTTTTAAAAAAAATTATGAATGATGTATGATGAGATATTAAAAGCCGCTTTCCGCATCTATATACACATGGATGGATCATGGTGCTCTGCTGCATCGCAACTGCAAAGGCAGGGTCTTACCCGCTGTCATTATATTTTTCCAGCAACTCAGCCATTGAGTGCACGCCTGCTTTTTTAAGCATTTTGCTGCGGTAGGAAGCTACAGTGTTGGGACTTAAGTTTAATGTTTTTGCTGTGCGTATGATATTGCAGCCACGCTGCGCCAGCGCTATTATTTTCTTTTCCTTGGCTGAAAAAAGATCTGATGCCGCTGCATTTTTTGCTGTGCCGTGCCGGAGCAACTGTTCCAGTAATGTTTCCTGTATATCCCTGCTGAGCAGCCACTGGCTGCCGTTATGCAACTGCTCTATATAGTTGTGCAGCTCCCTGCCCGATATAGCCGCACTGGCAATGGCTGTATTGCCCAACGCTATGATTTGCTGTATGTGCTCGTTCCTGATCCTGAAGAGGGTAATAATAAGGACAGGCAGATGCCGGCCGGTGTGGCGCAGCCCGGCAATGGTCTTCATCAGGACCTGTTCGTCCTTTTCTGTCCATAAAATAATAAATATTGTGCCGGGAAGCGGTGTTACGGCTTGTATCCTGCTCACACAGTCAGCGGTGATGTTGTATTTACCGCTTTGCTGCAACAACATTTTCAATCCCGCAGAGAAGATCGTTTCAGGTTCGGTAATAATGATGTTGATGTTTTGCATATTCATTTGTTTTGAGAAGCGCGCTGTATGCCCTTCTGCTTGCGTCGGGAGATCATATCCGGCACAGGCAGTCACCGATCCGGCACCATAGTGTACCGGATGAAGCAGTTCGCTGCTTCTTCATCTCATCATTTTGCTTTTTTTAAATTGCTATAAACAGTTTGGCTTATTGGTTTGGGATAAAAGCTTCGATACTTTTCGTTACCCTTTACGGAGTTTTGTTATGGACATAAAAAAACAGGTGCCGGGCCTTTCGCATTGCTGGAATGGTGCCCGACACCTACCGGTGTATATGCCTGTAATAATGGTTGGGGATGTACTTATGAAAATTCCTGCGTACGTGTACCAAAACGACAAGCGTGGGCTTATCCAATCGCTTGCTAACTAAGGTCCGACCAAGAACCGCGCAAAACAAGATAAAAAGGAAAGCCCACGCTTGTAACAAATTTCGTTGTTATTTCGCGCAGGCATTTCAACTTTCCACTCTCTCGTTTTGCTTTAAAAATTTGGTCGATTTTAGTTAGCGAGAAAAGTATAAAAGCGAAATGCTGTTTATATTTTAATTAGGTTATAGTTATTCTTCTTCTGGCTTAATAATTGCTTTTTTTAGTTATTAAAGTTAAAGCGGCATTTTCAATATTCAAAAGTAGTCATATTTAATATTGATACCTAATAACAATTATCAAAAAGTGTGCCACTCAGCTTTTAATTTGCTATTTTTGCATCTTAATCAAAAAAACATATAGAAACTATTATGAAAAAAACATTGTTTACATTCTTACTGCTCGGTACGGTATCTTTTGCCTATGCCCAGGGCCTGGAGTTTGACGCCGGCTATGGCACTAATGGTTATACAACCGGTGCCGTAAGCGGCAATTATAATAATTTCAACTCCATCAGGATCAACAACGATCAGACTACTATCGTGTTAGGCCAAGATATGGTCAATGACGCATCAAAAGGCTTCATAGCAAAATATACGATAAGCGGTCAGCCGGACAATACATTCGGAACAAACGGCATCACCCGCTTTAACGACGGCAATGATATTGACCATTACTTCATGGCATTAGAGCTCCAGAGCGACGGCAAGATCCTGGTGGGCGGATATAATGAAGATGTCAATACCGAGGATAAAACATATTATGTAAAACGTTTCCTGACCAACGGTGTTATAGATTCCGCATTCGGCACTTTCGGCTATGCGCAGATATTCCATGCCACCACTTCACTGGCGGGAACGCACGTGAGCAATATCAGCATCCAGAATGACGGGAAGATATTAGTATGCGGCGAAGGCGAATCTGCCATAACAAGACTGAAAACGGACGGTACGGTAGACAGCACTTTCGGCACCAATGGCATTGTGGATATAGATATAGCTACCACCAACGGCTTGTACTACAACCAGGTGCAGGCATTAGCGGACGGCAAAATCATCATAGGCGCTTATGTCAGCTATTCCACACCCAGCTCCAGTACCAATGAGATCTGGATATACAGGCTCAATAACGATGGCACTTTGGATAATACCTTTGCTACCTCGGGCAAGCACATTTTTTCTTTGAACGATAAAGCTGTAGGTATTTACAACCTGAAGATCCAAAGCGATAATAAGATAGTTGCAGGCGGCTTTGTTTACGAAGACGGGAATGATACAACTAGTCTTTTGCTGGTCCGTTTAAATACCAACGGCACACTGGACAATACTTTCGGCGCGCAGGGCTATGTAATATACCCTATTGCTTCCACAGATGCCGAGCCGGCTGTACTGCATCTTGCAGGTAATAACAGGCTGGCATATACTTATGTAGACTATGCTGATAACACGACCGGTATTGTGATGTTCCAGGCAGACGGAAGCCCGGATGCTACGTTCAACGGCAGTACGGAGCTGAAAAAGATCGGCAATATAGAGCAGGGTGTCTTTGCTCCCAACCTGGCCTTCCAGGATGACGGCAAGATCGTGCTTGCAGGAGCCGTAGCTTTGGATAATCAATGGTCAACCGCCCAATCCTTTATCGGCAGATTACAGCCAAAGGCTGCTTCCGTTAAAAAATTAGGGAACGATGTGGCACGCATCTATCCTAATCCGGCACAAAGCCATCTCACCATAGATCTGAAAAATGCCCGTCAGGCGAACGTGGCTATCCTGGATATTACCGGGAAGGTAGTGCTTAACAGTGCCATCCAGGACAGGCAAAACATTGACGTCAGCAATATCCCTGCCGGCAGCTATATGATCATGATCACAACGGCACAGGGTACGGCACAACAAAAAATACAGATCGTACGGTAAAACTGCCAGGCCACGATTTTAATTATCCATATAATTAAAAAGCCATAAAAATACCCCCAAAAGCAGGTAGCTTTTGGGGGTATTTTTATGGAAATAAAGGTAAGCAGGGACAGGCAGAAATAATGATGCCCGCTATGCTACAGCTTCATAAATTTCAACGCGGGAACGGTATTGTTCTTCATACGGACGTAATACAGTCCGCCGGGCAGATCAGCAATATTGATGTCCATAGCGGTTGCCGATACGGCCATTGACAGCTCCAGGCGGCCCACAGCGCTGTAAACCTGTATCCACTCGTCCGCAGGATAGGCTGAAAAGCTAATGCGTATGATCTCTGATGCCGGGTTGGGAGAAAGCGCCCAGGATAATGCCCGGCCGCCGGCCTTTTCCGCAATCCCTGTTCCGCCGCAATCAAATTCAAGCAGCAGAGAAGTGGTATCAAAAGGACAAACGGCATTGGGGTTTGATACTCTACACTCATAGGATCCCGATGTAGTGATCAGTAAAGTATCTTCGCCGGTCATTAACGGTAACGGCGCACCGTTTTTAAACCACAGGATATTTTCCGAACCGGATAAGAAACCATTCATATGCAATACGGCAAACGCCACAGTATCTCCCTCGCAGGGATCCCCCAAGGCATCAAAATAATAGCCGGATGACTCAGCAGTTGTCGTATATAATGTTGACAGCTCTGAGCAGCCGTTCAGGGTCGCCATGACGGAAAAGCCCGTAATGCCATAGCGCGAATAATCCGCCAGGTAACGGTTGGTTTCCGGCAGCCGGACACCATTAGCAAACCACTGGTACGCGTCTGCGGCCTGTGTCCAAAGGGTATCATAATGGCAGAGCCAGGGACGGGTGGTATAAATAGTCGGAGTATGGCTGCAGAACTGGATAACCGTATCTGTAAAGCTGGTGTGCGGCCCCTGCAGGTCACAGTTCATTGTTGTCAGAGAGACCGTATAGGTACCATCCGTCAGATAGGAATGTGTCGGGTTGAATAAGTCGGATGTTGTGCCGTCGCCAAAATCCCATAAATAGGTTTGCCGTACACCGTGGTTGAGCGGAGTGAAGATCACTTCATTGATACCCTGTCCTATCCGGTAGTCAAAGCGGGATATCGGGGCACGCTTAAAGTCCCAGGATTGCAACCTGTCAAATACCATTACCCTGACCGCGTTCCTTATGATGGCAGCAGTCGTGGCATCTATCCCCGGATTAAATGTGATCCGTGCGGGATCTTTTTTAAAAAGCATGGTATAGAAGCAACAGGCGGCGGCATAAGAGCCCGCCGCTGACGGGTGACTTTCATCCGGCTGATACAGTTCAATGCCCGGGTGATTTTGCCGGAGGTAGTTCCACACCACCGAAACAGGCGCCGTTTCCCCGTTAATGGAAGTTGTAAGATTCAGGTAGCGGTCCCTTAAAGTAGTATCCATGCCCTGATAGGTGCACATTACAGGAAAGGCGGCGCAATTGGCCGCATCTCCGTTCTTCCGTCCCCATGTCATATAGGACACCGGCACCGCGCAGGGGTTGTACTGCTTTATCAGATTATATAAGGTCAGGACACCATTGGCAAATTGAGAGGATAAGGTAATAGGTTCCTGGCTCTGTCCCTGGATAACCACATAATGCCAGCCCCCGGACATTATCTTGCCCCGGCTTGTGGCGTCAAGCGTATGGTCCATCAGCTGGTATCCTCCCGGAGCATAGCTGTCAAAAATAACGGTATCGCCTGCTGACAGGGCAACATCCCGTACCATAGCAGGCAAATTATTGACAGCGGTATAGCTGTTACCGAGAAAAAGCACCCTGTAGCTGAGCGCCTGTAATTCGTTCACCGGAATACAGAAAAATAATGACAGCAGAACGGCCGGCAGGTAATTTCTTTGATGCATATTTATATATTTTGCCTGATAAGCAAAAGCCGGGATCGGGGCAGGTCCGTAACGGCTCCTTTCATAATCAGTTGTCAGGAAAGCGTAATCAATACCGAAGGAACCGGGAGGATAGCCTTACAACCGATGTATCTTAAGCCTGGTATGAGAACGGATCCATAAGGACGCCCCTTACTTTTACAGGTACCTGCTGTTCCTTGAATTACTACAAAAATACAAAAAATACATATACATAAAATAAGCGGATCCGGCTTTATCATGCTAATCGAAAAGCCCTTTATCGAAATAAAGCACCCGGCCGCCCGCTACCCTTGAAGCCGCTGTATAGGGGTGCTCCTGCACCTTACCCGCATCCATAATATGCAATACGGTCCAACCTTTTGCCTTCAGGTAATCGGATATCAGGGCGCGGTGGCAGCTCCACCAGACCGCTTCCGCACACATATAGGCCAACGGCGCTTGCACAGCCATCGCTTCCAGCGCTGCCATACCTTTTTCAAACGCTTCGGTTTCCATATAATCAGCATATCCCCTGAAGGAAGCATTGCGCCAGCGGGTATTCCTTGAATCCCGGCTTACCTTTCTCCTTCCTCCCAAAGCTTCCAGGTGGACATAGCTAATATGGCTCTTTTCCAGGGAGTGTTCCAGGAGCTCTTTATCAAACTGGGGAAATTTGCGGGAACCCGGAAAGCGCCGCACATCTGCCAGGGTGCTTATGTGAAAAGAGCACAGCATTGCGATGAAGTCATCTACGCTGCGTGTGGAATGCCCGATAGTATAGATCGTATGTTTGCCGGCTGCCTGCATCCTCATCAGAAAGTTACCTGTTTTCAATGACTGAGAGCAGCTATATATTTATCGATATACAACTGCTTTTCTTTTGATTTGTATTGTTGGATATACCTTGGATGCTCCAAGACCTCCAGGTGACCGAAGAGTCCCGCCTCCGCGTTCAGCCTGCTGATAAAATCCGCGTTTTTCTTCCCCAGCACAAAGACGCGGGAAGTATCCAGTCCCAGCTCCATATGCTTTTTTAAGGAATCAATCATAAAGTCCTTTACCATGCCGAAAAGGACGGGATCATCATAATAATTGGCATTGAGCCACCGGCCGTCCTTCGTAGCCCTGACAATGGCCAGCGGGAACGGGGAATTAATGTAAAATCTTTTATAAAACGCGGCAGCGCCTCCATATGAGGCGATCATATCATACATAAAGACAGAAGACACTTCATGGGTATGCACAGATGTCATCTCGATGCCACAGACGTCCTTTAACCTTTTGGTATCGGTAAAAGGCACTCCTGTCACCCCCGCCCCGTGCCGGCTGGGATTGATGCCGATAATAAACCGGCGCTGATGATGATCATTATAATATTTGTGGTAAAACTGCCGCATCACCTGCATGGTTTCAGGATTATCCAGGTAGGGGTTCATCACCCGGAAGCCATCCGGCAGCTCACCCCGGTAGTGTAACCGGGTGTTGAAATCAATGACCCTGTCTCCGAAAGATACCGCCATAGTAATAAGTTTGTAGCATTCCTGTATATCAGGAACAACTATAAAGTTACGATTTATAAATGCAACCTGTTTCCCGGGACGGGAGCTTCCCCGATCTGTCAATGTCTTACACTGTATGATAACAGCCGGAATGCCGATAATAAAAGCTCCCCTATTCTTATGATAAGGGAGCTTTATTATATCTCGGGCTGTGCTGTACGGTTGCCGGAATCGCTATTTTACATTCTTCAGGAATGCTTCGGTATGATATTCCAGGAACTTCCTTCCTGCCAGATAGGCGCCGCTTGTATACTTCTGCTCATCCACAGGGATCACGGTCGTTGAGCTGCTGGAAGTATTGCCCGGATTATACCAGGTACCGTAGATCGTCGGTGTGCCTATATAATCCCTCCGGTTGGACGCAAAGCTCTGGATCTTCTTGTCCTCTATCACCCCCTTCACATCCAGCGGGCTTTTCAGTCCGCCGGTATAGCTGCTGTTAACACCGATGCCTACAGGCACCTTTCCGTGGTAGAAGCTGGCCTGGCTGGTGGCCGAAACAACATTGTTCTGGCCTTTCAGCTTTATCCTGGCATTGCTTTTCATGATGATAGCCTCGGTGGCAGCGAGCCTCAGCGAAGTTTTCACCTTTATATTGGCCCCGGCAAGATCCATCGCGTTCTTATCCTCGATAAACAGCACGAACAGGTCCACATCCGCGATGATAGCGTCATTCAATTGTGAGGACAGCTTACCGTATATGGTGGAAGGATTATTCAGGAATCCTCCCGATTTTTCCTTGCCCGACTTTGAAATGTTCTTTACATAATACTCAAAACCCGCGGGAGTGGTAGCCAGCGTACCGGGGAACTGCGCTTCATTGATCCTGCCACCCTTTACCCGGGTAAAGCCGTTGTAGGTCTCCGTTGCACCGGCCTCATCGGCAGTGATTATCTCCAGCCCTTTAGCCTTCAGCATGGCCGTAAAGTCGCGGTACAGGCTGTCGGTAACGGCCTGGATCCCGGCTTCGGTGATATTGTCCAGCCCCACAGACAGGGAAGCATGCGCATCGCCTTTATACCCTCCGCCCAGCATACGGCCGCCCTGCTTAAAATCTTCCTTTTCATTATAGATCTGGTAATTGACCGTAAAGGAGGCGATATAGATCCGCTGGGCGTTCTTCACCTTGCCCAGGCCGTAAGACTGCTCTTTGGGTCTGAAATCTCCCAGCGTCTGCGCCGCTCCCCTGGTCATACAGGCTGCGAATAATAAGAAGGACAGTAGTACATTATATTTCATAATTTCCTGCTTTGTATGGTTACAACTTTTAGTTATTTTTCCTCAGACAGCCTGTATACAGGACTTTAAGGTTCCACAAAATAAATTCCATATTCCTTGCTGTACAATACGGCAAATGCCTTATTTTCAGGTAGTCTATATATAATTTTCAGCACACTGTATACCAGGACACTTATATTTGCAGTACACATTCCAGGCAAGGGACACCCTGTGATATTTCCAACTGTCCCTGTAAAATCACTCCTGTATGATGCAACGATACCTGCTTCTTATACTGATATGCCTGCTGCCCGTTGTACCTGTCGGGGCGCAGCAGCAACAGCCGCCTTCCGATACTGCCAGCAGGTCTTACTGGGAGTATGTGAAAACACGGGATAACATTTTCAGCAATCCGGTACAGGCAAAATGGCATGCCAGGGAAAGCATCCGCTATGCCGGCATTGAAAAGAATGCAAGGCAGAAAGCCATAAGCCTGAATATCCTGGGAGTTGCGCACAGGTTCCAATCGGAGTACGACTCCGCGATCACTGCCTTCGGGCAAGCTATCAGCATTGCCGATTCCATCGGTGACTTTATCATTATGGCCAATGCGGTCAACAACCAGGCTATGGTCTATTATTATTATGGCGATTACCAGAAGGCCAATGAAATCATTATGAGCATCCTTGACCTTTGCAAAAAAGAGCGTAATAACCAGCTGCTGGCTATCTCTTACAGTAACCTCGGGCTCATCAATATCGAACAGAACCGCTATGATAAAGCGCTGCATAGAATGCGGCTTTCAGCCGCCTGCTATGACAGCATCGGGGACAAGCAGGGCAAAAGCTCCGTCATCAACAACCAGGGGATCGTCTATTACGAAAAGCTCAGGCAATACGATACAGCCATTGAGCTTTTCAAAGAGGCCTTACAGATCAAGGAAGATATTAAAGACCATGCCGGTATGGTTTCCTGCTACAGCAACCTTGCCAGCATCTACCTGGAAATGAAGCAATACAAGCTGTCAGAACAGTATGGGCTCAAGGGGCTGCAAATGGCCGAACAGGTAGAAGACAATTTCGGGAAGGCATTTATGAACAACCATTTCGGGGAACTGTATTACCAGCAGAAGCAATATGCGGCGGCAGCTTCCTTTGCCCGGAAAGCACTGGAATTGTCACAAAAGAACCAAACAAAAAAAGAGATCGTCAAGACATTGAAGCTTTTATCCAGGATAGCCGCAGCAGAAGGAAATTATCACACCGCTTACGGGTATCTTCAGGAAGCATACACGCTCCGGGATTCCGTGCTGAACCAGGAGAATTTCACTAAAATGGTAGAGCTGGAGACCCATTACGAAACCCAGCAAAAAGAAAAGCAGATACTGGAGCAGCGCGCAGATATTGCCGAGAGCCACCTCAAAATAGAGCAAAAGAACCTGCAGGTGACAGGAGCGGTATTGCTGCTGCTGATAGCCGTCCTGGCCGGTTATATATTATTTTACAGGCAGAAGCAGAAAGCCAGGAGGCTGGAGGAAGAGCACCGGCTGAAAGAGACCTATGCCGCTATAGAAACACAGAACCAATTGCACCTCGAAAGACTGAAGATATCCAGGGAGCTGCATGATAACATAGGCTCGCAGCTTACCTTCATCACCTCTTCCCTGGATAATATCAGGTACTATTTCCGAGATGAGCCGTCAGAGGTCCATCAAAGGATCGATCATATCAGCGGCTTTGCCCGGCAGGCTATCAGCGAGCTGAGAGATACCGTATGGGCGATGAATAAAGGTACCGTAACCTTTGAGGATATGCGCGCCCGCCTGAGCGACTTTATAAGTAAGACCTCAGATGCTGTAGGTAATGTGTCCTTTGAATTTACGGTGGATGAGCAACTGAAAGACAGTACATTTCATTTTTCTTCCCTGGAGGGCATCCACCTCTACAGGGTGATACAGGAAGCGGTGCACAACGCGGTCAAGCATTCCGGTGCAGACAGGATAACTATCCATATCTATCCTGTCACGGATACACCGTACCGGTTTGCCGTCAGTATTGCAGACAACGGGAAGGGCTTTGCTCCCGATGCTGTCCCCGATGACAATGCCAACGGGTTATCCAATATGCGCAAAAGAATGGAAGAAATAGGAGGAGATATAGTGATACATTCGGGAGCCAGCGGTACAGAGGTAAGCATATTACTGTAAAATACGCAGGATGCCGTATATATTGTTTCACCGGCAACCTTTAATTTTGAATAAACCGATCACTTATGGCGCCCGTAATAAAAATTGTAATAGCAGACGATAATACGTTTCTCCGGAAGGCCATCCGGGAAAAGCTCTCCTTTTTCACGGATCTCAGTGTCCGGTATTGTGCCGGCAATGGTCGCGAGCTGCTGGATAAGCTGCAGAAGGATGCCTGCGTTGACCTGATACTGATGGATATAGAAATGCCGGAGATGAACGGCATAGAAGCCACGGAAATGATAAAGCTCCACTTTCCCTATATAAAGATCATAATGCTGACGGTGTTTGATAATGACATCAATATCTTCAGATCGATCAAAGCCGGGGCGGATGGCTATTTCCTGAAAGAGGTGCAGCCACAGGAGCTGTATCAGGGCATTACGGACACCATTAACGGCGGAGCAGCCATGACGCCATCCATTGCATTAAAGACGCTGAAGCTGCTGCGCAACCCGGTGGATATTCCCGATGAAGGACAGCAGGAGACCGTAAAGCTGAGTGCCAGGGAAACCGAGGTGCTGGAGCAACTGAGCAAAGGGCTCAATTATATCGGCATTGCCGGCAGCCTGTTCATATCTCCCAGCACGGTACGTAAGCATATTGAGAACATTTATGCCAAGCTCCGGGTACATAACAAGATAGAAGCCGTCAGGAAAGCTAAGGATAACAGGCTGATATAAGCATTTCTTTTGATGACTATCTGCTTATAGGAAGCAACTTATTATTACAGATACATCTCGCTGAAAAGTGTCCGATCTGTGAGTTAAAGAACGCTTTCGTTGCTAAAAGACACTATAGCATACCTGGTCATTCCGGACGGATGTGAGGAATCTCTTATCATGATTGGTAGCTTATAATGCCTTTGCTGCTTACATTACAGATAGTCAGTTTTTTTTTACCAATAATCCATCGCGCCCTGCCCCTACGCCACCTACGCTCCTTTTTCTTATCTGAATGCACATTACGGGCAGGAAACCAACCACCCTACAATACCATTAATCAAAGGTATAAGACAACCGGGATCCCGGTTTATCGGACAGTACTGCCGCCCGGAAGCAGGCGGTAAGACCAATCTACCCGGGGACGCGAAACAGCCCCTGCCGGGAGCACCTGTATATTTTTTCTTATCTTTGCATCTTACAGATCATTAATGATGGTTCGGACCTCAACTGATTCAAGCGTCTCACATCATTATACAATGTTTCAGGATTCATTTCCTGCAGCCCCGTTTCAGCAACAATAGCTGAATTTACCGACAGTATGTAACTGACTTTTTTCACCCGGCAAGCAATGCTTGCTGCATAACTTTTTTATTATGATCCAATACACCTCTTACAAGCAGCCTGATTCATTTTCACCCGCAGAAGAAGAACAGGTGCTGGACTTTCTTTTTACACACCTGGAACAGTACGGTGACGCCAGGCAGGATATTCAGCGCTGCCTGGATTATGCCCTGTACAGGGACGGCAAAGCCGGTGGCATGATCTTTACCGCCAGGGACGAAGACAAGCTGGTCGGCGCCGTAGTGATCAACCATACCGGTATGACCGGCTATATACCGGAGCATATACTGGTCTATATAGCGACCCATAAGGACTGCCGCGGACAGGGCATCGGGCAACAACTGATGCAGATGGCCATAGCGGAGACCACGGGCAATATCGCCCTGCACGTGGAGCCGGACAACCCGGCCAGAAAGCTGTATGAAAAATTAGGGTTTACCAATAAATATCTCGAAATGAGACTGAATAAATAAATATCATGGCACATATCATTCTCAACAGAAAAAAGCTGCGGGACAATTACCGGTATCTTGACCGGCTCTTTTCCTCGCACAATATCGAATGGGGGGTGGTTTCCAAGGTAATGTGCGGCTCCAGGACCTACCTGAAGGAGATCATAGACCTCGGGCTGCAACAGATATGCGACAGCCGCATTACCAACCTTAAGATCATCAAATCCCTCGCCCCCGGCATAGAAACGGTCTTTATAAAGCCGCCGGCCCGGCGCTACATCTCCAGTGTAGTGCGGTATGCCGATGCCAGCTTCAATACCGAATTCGGAACCATCAAAATGCTTTCGGACGAAGCAGTGAAGCAAAATAAGATCCACAAGGTCATTATTATGATCGAGCTGGGTGAGCTCCGGGAAGGCGTAATGCGGGAAGAGTTTATCGACTTTTATGCCAAAGTATTCCGGCTCCCCAATATCGAGGTCTCAGGACTGGGCACCAACCTGACCTGCATGTACGGGGTATTGCCCAACCAGGACAAGCTCCTGCAGCTCTGCCTTTATGAGCAGCTTATAGAAGCAAGGTTCAATAAGGTGATCCCTTACATTACCGGCGGAACCTCCGTGACCATACCACTGATCGGCAAAGGCCTGCTTCCCAGGGATGTCAATCACTTCCGGGTAGGAGAAACCCTGTTCCTGGGTACGGACGTCTATAATAACACGCCCAATCCTCACCTGCACCAGGATGTATTCAGGCTATATGCAGAGATCATTGAGCTGCGTGAAAAGCCGATGGTACCGGACGGCGACCTCGGCCATAATCTCACCGGCGATGTATTGAAATTTGATAACAGCAGCAGCAACGTCAGCTCCCACAGGGCCATTATAGACATCGGACTGCTGGATGTGGAAGACAGTCATATCCGGCCTACCGACCCGGAACTGAAAATCGTAGGCTCCAGCTCGGATATGATGGTAGTGGACCTGGGCAACAACGCAGAGAAATATAAGGTAGGCAGCCTGATAGCGTTCGACCTTGATTATATGGGCATACTGCGCCTGATGAACTGCGATTATGTGGACAAGCTGGTAGAGTGATAACCTTATAACCTACTGTATTAATTGCGATAAGCCTTTCGGGGCATATCGCAATCAATACAGGCTATCACTCCGGGGCGCTTCTTTGCCTGCGATGCCAATAACAATAAAAAGGAAGGCCGGAAAGAATAAGCCCCATACCTGTCAAAGACTTAAACGGCGATTCTATAAATGATATGAAGATCAGCAGGATGCAAAACAGCACAAAGGCTACCGGCACCACCGGGTAAAATGGGGTTTTATAGGGCCGTTCCGCCATCTTCATCCGTTTCCTGAGCCTCACCACTCCCCATGCAATAAGACCGAAGAAGATAAAGCCCGCGATCACCACTAGGTCCGTAAGAAAGTCAAAAGAGCCGGAAAACACCAACAGGCAGGCCCAGATACATTGATAAATTAAAGCATAGTGCGGTGTATGGTTACGGGGATGGGAAAGCGCCGCTTTCCTGAAGAACATTCCTTTCTGCGCCATAGCATAATAGATACGTGCGGATACAAGGATAGTAGCATTGGTACAGCCAAAGGTAGAAACCAGTATCATACCGCTTATAATATAGGCTCCGCCGGCACCCAGCATCTTATCCACCACCAGCACCGCCGCGATGCTGTTTTCATTCTGCTGTACCCCCGCGATCATTTCATCCGCAGGCATCACAAAGAAGTAAGCAGTATTAATAAGAAGGTATACCACGATAACGATCGAGATCCCGGCGATCAAAGCCCTGGGCAGATTCCTGCGTGGCTCCGCAATCTCTCCTCCTATAAACCCGAGGCCGATCCAGCCTTCATAGCCCCAGAATGCGGCCCTCATTGCCAGCACCATAGCGCTGATAAACCCAAATACCGTAAAGCCTCCGGCCGGGAAGCCTTCAGAGACCGTTCTTATAGTCTGAACGCTGCCCGTTCCGGAAAAGAACGCGACAAATACAATAGCAATAATGGACAGCAGCAGGGTCAGGGTGAAAAAAAGGCTGATATTCCCGCCCTTCCTGGCACCCCTTATATTAACAACGGTAAGCGCAATGATCAGCAGGGATGCGGCGATCTTGGCACCGATATTCTTCAGGGGGTATAAGCCCAGGATACTTAGCGATTCAGCTTCCGGGGACAGGTGAGGCAAGGTTATAAAAGTACCCAGCGCCCCCGCGAACACGAATGCCACGGACGCTATGGCCGCCGTTTGTATAACGGTAAAGCATGACCAGCCGTAAAAGAAGGATATGACCTTTCCGTATGCTTTTTCGAGCCAGAGGAACGGGCCGCCGGAAGAAGGGAATAAGGCGCTTAATTCAGCGATGCACAAAATACCAAACAAAATAATAATACCGGCCAGCAGCCAGGCCAAGATCACCAGCCAGGGAGCATGCAGCAATGCAGCCATGGGAGCCGCCTTTTTGAACACACCGGAACCGACGATGGCGCTGATAACAATAATGATGGCCATTTTCAGACCGAAAGACTTACGGAGCCCGCTACCCGGGTTCAGCTGCTGCATAGGCGTTCTGTATTTGACGGGGAATAAAGCCTGTGAAGGCTCATAAGAAGTTCCCGTTAGTTAGATAAAATGACCCGAAAACGTAAAATGAGGACGCAGGGACGAGCCGCAAGCCTTAAACGCTTGCTCGAATGTGGATAGTGAAGGTAAGGAAAATTGCAGGAAGCGCAAAACATACCCGTGCCCGGGTTGCTGTGATACCGCTCCGGCAGCGGCATGAGCCTGTCAGAATTAGACTTACAGCATTCTTCCCGCTGCTGCCACGGGGTGAAAAGCTATTTGTTCTTATCCTCAGGAACAGGACGCTTCTTTTTGTCCTGCCTGCTTAACACTAAATAGCCCAGGATGCCGCCAATAATGGAAGCGGCAAAAATGCCGATCTTGGCCTGAACCCGGTAAACCTCATGCGTAAAGGCCAGTTGCGTAATAAAGAGGGACATCGTAAAGCCAATGGAAGCGAGCAGCCCCAGGCCAAAAAGGTTCCTGATATTCATCCCTGCCGGGAAAGGCGCTATCTTCAGCCTGGCGCAAAGCCAGGTAGCGCCCACCACACCAGTCACCTTGCCGATAAGCAGTCCTGCGGCAACTCCTATGGCCACATTGGTGCTGAACAATTCCGTCACGTCTATATCCAGTAACGACACACCGGCATTGGCCAGTGCAAACACAGGGATAATGACAAAGGTCACAAAAGGGTGCATGGCATGCTCCAGCCGCTGCAAAGGCGGTATCGCATTATCCGTTTCTTTCTTTACCACATCCAGGATATGCAGCTGCTCATTGGTGAGCGTCGGTATCCGGTTATTCCTGTCCGCATCCCGGAACAGGTCCAGGTACGCGCGGATTTTCCGGATGTAACTATTTTCACTGATCTTAACATCCGCCGGGATCGTAAACGCCGCCAGCACTGCCGCGATAGTAGCATGCACACCGGACAGCAGGAAAGCAGTCCATACCCCCAGGATGCCCAATACGGCATAATATATAATGCTTCGTACGCCCAGCCTGTTGCCCGCATACATCAGGAACAGGAACAGGAAACCGATCAGCAGGCTTATTACGGAGATCTCGGAGGTATAGAAGAACGCTATGACCAGCACCGCACCCAGGTCGTCCACAATGGCTAAAGCCGTAAGAAAAACTTTCAGCGCCAGGGGAATACGGTTGCCCAGGAGGTATAATACTCCCAGGGCAAAAGCAATATCGGTAGCCATAGGTATGCCCCACCCGCTGTGCACTTCTCCCGCCGGGTTGAATGCCAGGTAGATAAGGGCAGGCACCAGCATACCTCCTATAGCGGCGGCAATCGGCAACAGCGCCTTACGCGGGCTGGACAGCTCTCCCGCCACAATCTCCCGTTTGAGCTCCAGCCCTACAACAAAAAAGAAAACGGCCATCAACCCGTCATTGATCCAGTGGTGGATACTGTATTCCAGGTAGGTCCGGCCGTCAAACCGGAACCCAAGCGTATGCTCAAAGAAATGATGATAAGCCGAGTGCCAGGGAGAATTAGCCAGGATCATAGCCAAAATCACACTAAGACCCAGCACAAGCCCCCCTGATCTTTCCTGCTGTATAAATTTCAGGAACGGCCCTGACACCTTATCTATGGGATACTTTTTTTCGTACGACATTTCAGAATTATAATAATGATCTGCGAAGTTACCTATAATATTTTTCAGGGTATTGCAATTGACCATTCCGCTATGCCTGATGCTTTCCTGGCAGTACCCACACGACGGTCCGGAACAGCCGATATTTTACAAATGCTGTATTCCGGGTGCCTTTAAGGATATTTTATAATTCATATCTCAACTCTCTGCTATGGCGATATGTTTTACAGGTACCCCTTACACCTGTCCTGTTTTTTCATCAACAAAACCAAACGCATTATGGGAAAATATTATTATGGTACGCATCCTGACAAGCACGAAGCCATGAAGATCGCGGATAATGCCGCCCGGCACGACAGCTCAGCTATATGCTATACTCCTTCCGGTACGGACGGGGCCTGTACTTTCCATGAAACTACTGCATTATGGACCTGCAAAGCAACGGCGCATTATCAGCCCGGTAGCTGCAACAACGATCACACCGTCAACATCTTCAGGGAGAGCAGCGCGGGAGACCTGCCGATGCAAGTGCCCATAGACCATATATCTATTGAAATGTTCAGCGCACTGGCAAACACCCCGCCGGATATACCCGGACAGGACCAGGCCGAGACCTACATTGATGCCGGCAGTGAAGACTATTTTAGAGAATAGGCCTGATCCGGAAATAATCTGCCCAGCCCGCTTAATGATACATTCACAGGCAACTGTATCATCACCGGGACAGGCACTGCCAGGTACAAACCGATCGGGGGTATCAGTATAGCTGGTACCTTTTGTTTTTAAATGGCCGGCATCCCGGTTACCTGTTCGTTTACGCTTATACCGGCAATACCCTGTATATTATCATATTGCTGTTCCGGGGGCAAAAAGTTCATTTACATTAAACAATTCAATATATTTGTTCTGCAAACACCCTAAAACCCCCTATCTTATGATCACCATGTATCCTGCTCCGAAAAGCCGTCCCCCTTCGTCGAGCCTCATCCGTTGCTACATTTTGCCAAGCGGAAAGCGCAGAAATGCCTCAGTACCGTCATCAGGCCTTATGCTCAAATGATATAACAGGCCCTTCCCTTAACAGGCATCTGCCCGGTCAGATAAGCTATCCCCTGCATCACCGGGGGGTGGTATTCATATACCTGTACGTACTCCGTAGCAGGACCGTCCGGCAATATGGTCTGCACAAGGAATCCGTACCGGGAAAATTTGTATCGCCTGGCAGCGATACCGTTACTATTTAATAATGCACGATGATACATATCGCCATAGCAGAAAAGCATACATTGGTAAGAAGATGTTTATCCCTATTCATAAACGCTTCCGATCAGATGAAAGTGGTCGCGGAAATTTCCGACAGCAGGGAACTGTTCCCCGCGCTGGCTGCACAGTCCGCAGATGTCCTGCTGCTGGACCTGGGTATGCCGGGCATGAACGGCTTTCATACAGCCGGCCGTATCAGTGAATTATATCCCCGGTTAAAGATACTGGTATTGACAGTGACCGCCGACCAGAGTACCATACGTAATGTTATCCGCCTGGGACTGCATGGCTATTTCACTAAAAATACAGATCCGAAAGAGCTGCAGAACGCCATACTGAAGGTACAGGATAACGGGTTCTACTTTGAAAAGCATCTTGCCGATATCATAGAGCCCCTGCTTAAAGATCAGCCTGCCGGCAGTGCCGCAAAAGAGCAGGTCGCGATCAGCCGGCGGGAAAAGGAGATCATCCTGCTCACGGCAAAGGAATTGTGCGGTAAGGAGATCGCAGCACACCTGGACATTGCTTACAAAACGGTGCAGCGGCATAAGGAAAACCTGATCAGGAAAACAGGGGCCAAAAACTTCATGGGTGTGCTCATTTATGCGCTATCCCGCCATATCCTTTCCGTGGAAGATCTAAATACTGGGTGAAAACACCCATTGTAAAAAACAAATACCACATATATATTTACATCTTAATTGAAACAATTCATTCTCCTGCGAAGGAGAATGCCTGAACCCATTTTTTTTATCTCAAAAACCCATGAAAAGTGATCAAACAATTCATTAAAATCAGCACGGCTATCTTACTGCTCTCTTTCGGACTGACAGCCTGTAAGAAAGAAGCCACTACCACCCGGGAACCTGCACAGCAACCGGGAGTGACCTTTATCAACGGCGAAGTGGAGCTCAATCCTGTCGCGCTCACCTATTTCCAAAACATCAAAACCATTGTGTTTGCAACCAGGTCCAATGAGCTTGCTACCTATAACGGTATGGAAGCGCTGGAAAACGACGCGCTCGGCTCCAAGCTGCACTCCCTGGACATCGTGGACTTTGACACCGAAGCCCCTATCTCCTTTTTCGAGATGCCCACAGAAGAGCAGCATGATTTTATGGACAGCCTGGTGATAGCCGAGGCGCTGAATATGTCCCAGAGACTGGCAGGCCAGCAGGACCTCACGGAAATCATGATGCAGCAGAACGAGATCATCGAAACGGTCATGGCAGAATTTACCGGTCCCAATGGTTTTATCGCCAACAGGCCCCTGTTCTTTGAAACGCTGACCCTGAGACTGTATCCGGGTATCATTGACGGTAATCCCTTTGACCAGACACCTTATGAAGTAAGCGACAACATTACCCATAGCGTACTTATCAACAGCTCCAGGCGCGGGGACTTCCTGGTAGCCTTACCCAAGCACAACCAGCCCTGGGTATTGCTGAACCTCAGCCACGAGCGTTTTAAGGTAGGCCACGCTGCCATCCTGACCGCCAACATTACCAGCGCCACAGCAGCGCACACTCCTGTGACCGTTGAAGCCTGGGCTGACGGCAGCGGCGTTACACAACTGGGATGGGGAAGCTGGCGTACCCGCAGCTATGTGATGGGTATCCGCCATAAAAAGATCAAATGGACCTGGCGCAGGGGATTCCATACGGAGTATACACCTGTAGGCAACCCCGGCGCCCTCGCCGACCATGGCCTGACCCACCTGGGTAAGGACTATGTGCACTGGACACAATTCCTGACCGCCAAATGGGCTGCGGACAACAGGTTTACCTGCACAACCCTGGTATGGTGGTGCAGCAAGCGTGCCTACAATATCAATGTCAGCAACTGGCTGAGCCCGCTGGTGACCCCCAGCGATCTTTACCTGGATAACTGCACATATGTAAGAGGCGTTATTCAATAATTATTTGTAACTTTATTTAATAAACCTCCCCCCATGAAACCGTTAACCATTCTCTCAATAGCCATCGCCGGCCTTATCGGCCTTTCTGCTTTTTCCTGCAAAAAGAAGAATCCCCAGCTCAGGGAATTTTACAGGAACCAGGACAGGGATCATAACGTAACAGGGCTGTACCGGCTTTACGATCCCCAGGATAGTGGTACCGCTACGATGTGGGAGTTCAGGGATTCCGGCGAAATAGAGCGATATATGGTAAAGGACGGGCAGACCTATAAGGCTCCCGGCTACTACTGGTACACAAAGGACGGGAAGCTGCACAAGCTGTTCTATCCCGGCTCCTGGGACAAAGGCACATACGAGGAAACTGCCGAGTACCGGCTCTCTGCAGGAAAGGATACGCTGTATCTCCGCGAGGATTACAGCAGCCTCATCAGCATTTTCCTGAGACAATAAAATAAAGTACATTGCTGACAATGCCTGGTAACCGGATGTTACCAGGCATTGTACTTTAAGTACCTCCCCGTTCTGCATACTTTTTCCTGTATGCTGCATATTAACATAGCATCTGATAATAATCTGCAGTATCTTTGCGTTATCTGCCGGGCATCCCGGCCGCGGCACCCGCGGCAGGCCCGGAAAGTCTCCCTCTATTAAAGGATATGTGTGCTATGGAATATGCGATTGTAGATATTGAAACAACAGGAGGCAATGCCGCCAACAGCAGGATAACGGAAATTGCCATCCGCATCCATAACGGGCTGGAAGTAACGGACCGCTTTGACACCCTCATCAATCCCGGACGGGATATTCCCCCGGCTATATTCGCGCTCACCGGTATTGACAATGATATGGTCCGGGACGCCCCTCCTTTTGAGGACATCGCATCCCGGGTATACGCCATGCTGAAAGACAGGGTTTTCGTGGCGCATAATGTCAACTTTGACTATTCTTTTATCCGGCACCAACTGGAAGCCTGCGGCTATAACTGGACCGCCCCGAGGCTCTGTACTGTCAGAACGGCACGAAAAATAAAGCCCGGTCTCCGCTCTTACAGCCTGGGAAACCTCTGCGAAAACCTGGAAATACCCCTGCACAACCGGCACCGCGCCGGAGGGGACTGTGACGCTACCGCCCTGCTTTTCTCAAAACTGCTGGAATGGGATACGGACAATACGATCCGGGACATGCTGAAGAAAGTATCAGGCGACCAGCGCCTGCCCCCCAATCTACCGCAGGAACAATATGAAAAATTACCCGGGAAGCCGGGCGTTTATTATTTTCATGATCAAAAAGGCAAGGTCATTTACGTAGGCAAGGCGCTCAATATTAAAAAAAGGGTCGGGCAGCATTTCAGCGGACATAATATCAGGCCCCAACGTCAGCATTTCCTCAGGGAGATCTTTTCCCTTTCGTACGAGGTCTGCGCAACCGAGCTGATGGCCCTCCTCCTGGAGTGTATCGAGATCAGGAGATTGTGGCCGGCGCATAACCGCGCCCTTAAGAGATTTGAGCCCAGGTTCGGGCTGTTCGTTTACGAAGACCTGGAAGGCTACAAGCGGCTGGCAGTCGGTAAGCTGTCCCGGCCGCACTCCTGCGTTACCGTTGTGAACCGGGAATATGAGGCTGCCCAGTTGCTGAAAAAGCTGGCGGATCAATTCAGCATTGACATACGATTCTGCCGCTTCAGCACCCAGGCTCCCGCTCCGGCAGCAGCAGAAAAGCCCCTGCCCCCGGCAGAGGTCCATAATGCCCTGGTAGACCGCGCCCTGGAAGCGCTGGAAGCCTCCCGCCCCACATTTGCGATCCTGGACAAAGGCAGGGAAACCGGGGAGCAAAGCTGTATCTGGATGGAAAAAGGGAATTTCTACGGCATGGGCTATATCTCCGATGACAGCCAGCTCACGGAACTTACCGAAATCCGGGACAGCCTGCAACGGTCTGCCGGCAACCACTACATGGCCCGGCTCATGCTCAGCTATGCGGAACGACATCCTGCAAGGGTAAGGAATGTAGAACTGTAATATGGCCTCTGACTTCCCGGGGCACCCGGCGTGTTTTTTTAATATATCAAATCAGCATAATAAGATAAGAAAAGTTTAAATTCCATTTCGGCATCAACCTTTCAAAATACGGATTGTTAGAATCGGACACTCAATAAACCATGACCGACATGAAACAATTATTAGTATTATGTGATGACCCTCTCTTTGCAAGAGCGCTTCGCGGCAGTATCCGGGACCCGCTCCTGCAGACTACCGTTATGGCTGATTTCAGGGAAAGCCTTAACTACATAGCAGAAGGGATGTTTGATGCCATTGCTGTATATACACCGCTCCTGTCCGAGAAATGCCCCAAAAAGATCATTAAGGCCATACAGCAGGTCAACGGATATATACCTGTATTTTTCCTCGCCGATAAGTTCAGCGTGCAGGAAGCCATTACCCTAGTAAAGGAAGGTGCCGAGAATTGCTATTCCAAGCCCTTCGCCCTGGAAGCCATTATCGAGAACATCCGGCAGACAGTCAGAGATGCCGCTGACCATAAGAAAGCCGGCAAGCGGCAGCCGGCCACGCCCAATTTCCTGAAAGCTACCAGCAAAGCTGCTGAGCATATGTTCCGGCAGATAGATATGGTAGCCGATACCAATTTCAAGGTGATCGTCTACGGCGAAACAGGAACAGGAAAGGAATCTGTAGCCAGGCGGCTAAGCGAAGGGGTTTATAAAGACAGGCCTTTTGTAGCGGTGGACTGCGGATGTCTCAGCAAAGAGCTGGCCGCAAGCGAGCTGTTCGGACACCAGAAAGGCAGCTTTACCAGCGCTACGGAAGATAAGATCGGCGCGTTCGAGCAGGCTAACAACGGCACCCTGTTCCTCGATGAGATCGGCAATCTTGATTACGGCGTACAGATCTTACTGCTCAGGGCCATAGAGGAGAAAAAGATAAGAAGGGTCGGCAGCAATAAAGAGATCGATGTGAATGTCAGGATCATAGTGGCATCCAATGAAAACCTGGCAGAGGCCGTAAGGAAAGGCAAATTCCGGGAAGACCTTTTTTACCGCCTGAACGAGTTTGAGATCAATATCCCTCCTCTACGGGAAAGAATGGAAGACCTGCCATTATTCGTTGATTTTTTTATCCAGGAAGCCAACCGAGACCTTAACAAACAGATACAGGGAGTAGACCCTTCCCTTCTACAACAATTTTCAGCATATCAGTGGCCGGGCAATATAAGGGAGCTTAAGAACATTATCAGAAGAGGCTGCCTGCTCGCCAAAGATCTTATTACACCATCCTGTTTATCCATTGAATTTATAAATAAAATGACAGCTCAAGATTTAGGAGTATTCCACGACGAAAGACCCGGCACCTCAGAATACGGTTTCCTGGAAGATTTGAAGTTTCAAAGTATCCAGGCCGAGTATGAAACCATCCAGAAGGTGCTTAAAGAAGAAAAGTATAACAAGACAAGGACCGCTAACCGGCTTAACATCAACCGGAAGACCTTGTATAACAAGATCAGCTATTACAAAAAACTGCTGAGCGTCATCCCGAAATTCGCCAGCTGACAATACCTGGAGACAACAGCAGCGTAATTTACCTGACGGGCCGGTCATCAATCGTGACCGGCCATTTTTAGCCGCTGAAAGCCGTTCACATCAGGCTATCTTCCTGAACTTATATTTCCCCTTGATATGCCGGTTGAGAAAGGTGCCCTTTGAAAAAGCCGCCTTCATAGACAGGTACACCTCTTCCGGCACTTCCAGATAGTCATATACAGCGCCCGACTGGTAGCCAACCCGGAGCACACGGCGGTCTTCATGGTAATGACAATATTTAATGACGGAAGAAGGCATGAGCACAGGATAATTTTGTAAAAAACAGGCCGGGAAACAGCTACCGGGCGCGATACAGCTCCTTATATGGTCTTCCAATAGCTATAGACCTTATTATTAAAGCAGGTCCGGAATGCCGGCATACCGTTGCACCGGGGGGCCTGCTCCGGGAAATAACACTACCGGTCTAACATTTTAAACGCTCATATGTTTATTCATAAGACCATAACCGGGAAATAAGGTGTGAAAGTGAGCACCAATATAGTGCTGCCGGAATCGCATTACCGGGCAGTCACCAAACAACTAAAAACTGATATTATGAAAGCTATCTGGACAGGAGCAATAGGGTTCGGACTCGTCAATATCCCTGTAAAAATATACAGCGCCGTACAGGACGTCCGTCCTGATTTTGATCTGCTGGAAAGAAAATCCCTCGCAAGGATCCGCTATAAACGGGTCAATGAGAAAACCGGCAAGGAAGTGGATTGGGATGACATTGTCAAGGCTCATTACCTGAAAGACAGGTATATAGTGCTGGAGGATACAGACTTTGAAGAGGCCAGTCCTGAAAAGACCAAGCTGATCAACCTGCAGTCTTTCGTGGACGAAGGTGATATAGACAGCGTGTACTTTGAAGCGCCCTATTACCTGCTCCCGCAAAAAGGCGGCGAAAAAGCCTATTCCTTGTTACTATCGGCCTTAATAAAAACCAAGAAAGCCGCCTTATCCACCTTTGTTATGAGAAGCGCGGAAAGCCTTGCGGTGATCAAGCCCTACCAGAATATCCTGCTGCTCAACAAGCTCCGGTTCCACGAAGAGATCCGTCCTGTGGACACCATACAGCCTGCCCTATCCTCTATTTCCAGGCAGGAGATGGAGATGGCTGTAGCGCTGATCAAAAGGCATAGCGGGGACTTTAATATCGAAGACTATAAAGATGAATACAGCAAAGAGCTGATGAAGCTCATAAGGGCCAAAGCACGGGGGAAACGTCCTACGGTCAGGAAGCTGAAAGTAACCAAAACAAAGTCTGTGGATCTCCTGGAGCAACTGAAAGCCAGCCTGGCATAATGCTACCCGAACCATCAATAGCATACCTCTGCTGCTAAAGCCTGTCTGCCAGGCCGGTATAACAGACCTGATTGTAATTGACAGGACAGGGTTAATGATTGTCTTTCCTGACATTGGCAGAAAGTTGCCCTTCCCGGTTTTGGTTTTAAGAGCAGGTAATTAGCCTGCCAAAAGGTACAAGAAGCTGCACCAGTAAGTACCCCGCGCAGCTTTGCATGCTACAGGGAACGGGACAAAGGAGACTCAATAAGAAAACCTCCATCAGACTAACGATAAAAACTGAACATTGTATTCCAGTATAAAAGAGACGCTTTTTTTTATGATTGCTGTTGTAATGTTACAATGCTTTCTGCCTTGACGAAGGCAAGTATCTCTTGCTGTTATTACCGGGAATCCCGGCATTTTATCGCAATCTATGGAGGTTTGTAATAATCAATTTTTAATATCAGTAATAGACCTTATCTTTTTTTAGTTGTTTCAAATATATTTTTAGCGTTTTTATGACTTTGTCCGGTGTGATTTTGTTTCATTACTTTTAATGATACTACATAATGCTGTTACTCTTCTTCTTTCACTTGCCGGCTCGGATTGCTTGCATCTTTTCTGACACTTTTTTCCACATATGACTTTTCATCATTTTCTTTTCCCTCATCAGGAGGTGTAATAGTCTTTTGATCTTTATCAGGCATTTCCTTGACTACAGGCGCCGTTTCATTTTCATCGTCCTCTCCGGACGGTACAATTGTCCTGTGTTCCTTATCAGGCATCACTTTGGTAGTTTCTCCAGGGCGCTTTTGCTGTTCTTTGTCCCCTGTAATATTCTGATCTTTATTTATCATAAGCTGTCTTATCTTAAAGAGTATTGCTAACTACAATATATCCAATTACGGACCAAATTAAGCGCCTATTAATAATCAACTGCTTATAATACCGTAACCTGCAAAACTGTGTAAAACATTCCCCAAAACGGGGCATAACCGGGGAAATAGCAGCAGACCTTTGCAGATGCTTCCCGGTTACCGTTTCTGCATGGAATCAGCCGTAACAGCACTGTCCTGATACATACGGCCGGCCGTGTCGCGTGGATGCGGTACCATTTTGTCCGTATTATCGGGAGACCGGACCTTATCATCATAATCCATGTTCCAGTTCTCATCGTTTTCCTTATTACCGTCCCGGCAGCCTGTTACCGCTATAGCAGCGATAAGCAGACCGGTCAGCGTTATCACCTTATACAATGATTGTTTGATTTTCATAAGTATGGTTTTAATTGAACAATATTTTTGCTGAAAAAAGGCTGCAAAATGCAGCCTTTAAAGCGTATCAGAGACGATACATATGATAAGAATCTTCCGGAATGCTGCATGCTTTCAAAGCTTTCAATCACGGTGCATAGCATTGTACCATTATTAATTGCAGACCTGCCGCTGCCGGTCATTCTTTATCATTAAGCTACCGACAACTTATTATACCCTATCCGAATAAGCAGGTAACAACTGCAATAGGCATCTATATATCCCGGATGAATGATCCATACAGCATCTGCTACCAATACCGGGCCGGAAAAACGCTTCTATGTATATCAGACGTGTATGCATAGGAATATCCTGCCTTTTGTTGATTTCCTTACCCAAACGGGGAATACGGCTGACAGGAAAAGGGGAAATAATGCCAAAAATAAAAAGGGGCCACAGCAGCACAACGGATGCTGTATTACAGTATTTTTACACTATCTTTACCATCATACAAACGATTTAACCCTTGAAAAGGCCTGACCCAGGGAATTGTAAAGATTTTTTTACTATATTTTTTTCTTTATCATAACTTTCAATGTTCCTTTTTCATACCTTTATTTCCAAAAATTAATTTCAAATGAACAAAGCAGATTTAATCAAACACGTTGCAAGTGAGTGTGGCATCAGCCAGGCTATTGCAGAACAAGCAATCAACAGCGTTACAGGAGCTATTTCCCATTCTTTAGCTAATGGTGAGCCTGTAACATTAATCGGATTCGGAACTTTCGGAATCAGCGAGAGATCTGCACGTACAGGGCGCAATCCCCAAACAGGCGAAGCACTGAAAATCGCTGCTAAGAAATTACCTAAATTCACTGCAGGTAAAGCATTAAAAGAAGCTGTTGACAAGCCTAAGAAGAAAAGCAAAAAGTAAGCGCGGACAGATATAAGGGCTAATTTTCCAATTACAGTCCTGGAACGACCGCCTGTTGCATCCTACGGATACCAGTCAGTACTGACTATAACGGTAATCCCGGGATGCAACTTTTTTTTTCAGGCAGTTGTAAGTGTACTATAAGATAATATTTTCAACACGTGGGCTGTGATGCGGGTAATCCGTATTATAATTCAGTCCCCTGCTTTCCCTGCGTAGCTGCGCGCCTTTAACGACCAGGTAAGCGCAGGTGATCAGGTTACGCAATTCACCCAGCTGAGGTGAAATGATCGTTTTATCAAATAAAGCCTCGGTTTCCTCATGCAAGAGGTCTATACGCCTCGATGCACGTTCCAGCCTGATATTATTTCTCACAATACCTACATAGTCACTCATAATGGCCTGCAGCTCCTTCCTTGATTGCGTGATCAGGATCATTTCTTTAGGCTCCGTGGTACCTTCGGCATTCCAGTCCGGGATATCCGTGCGGATATTGTAGCGCTCATAACGGCTGAGGGTATCCAGGTAACAACGGTTGGCGAAAACAATGGCTTCAAGCAGGCTGTTGGACGCGAGCCTGTTGGCGCCATGAAGACCCGTACTGCTGCACTCTCCGCAGGCATACAGCCGGTCTATGGAGGTCCTGCCGTAATTATCCACCTTTACCCCTCCGCAGGTATAGTGAGCTGCCGGGGCTACCGGGATATAGTCTTTAAAAGGATCTATACCTTTGGACCTGCATTTGTCATAGATATTGGGAAAGTGCTCCAGAAAACGTTCCCTGTCCATATGGCTACAATCCAGGAATACATGATCCGTACCGGAGATCTTCATTTCATTATCTATAGCCCTTGCTACGATGTCCCTGGGAGCCAGGTCTTTCCTGCTGTCATAACGTTCCATAAAAGCCTCTCCCTTCACATTCCGGAGTATGCCTCCGTCTCCCCTTACGGCCTCCGTAATCAGGAAGGAAGGGCTTACTCCTACCTCGAACAGAGCTGTGGGGTGAAACTGCATAAATTCCATATTTTCCACCCGTCCTTTGGCCCTGTACACCATAGCGATGCCATCGCCCGTAGCGATGGTCGGATTCGTGGTGGAGCGATATACCTGACCTGCGCCCCCGGAAGCCAGCAGCGTCATCCGGGACAGCAGCTTTTCTACCTTACCGGAGCGCATATTTAAGGCATACACGCCATAGCATTCCGTATCACGGGTAGCCTTCGTGATCAGGTAGCCCAGGTGGTGCTGGGTAATGATATCAATCACAAAATAATGGTTGAGGAATATGATATTGGTAAGGGTAGCCGCTTTAGCCAGGAGCGCTCTTTCTATCTCATAGCCGGTTATATCCTTGTAATGCAGTATCCTGCTCTCAGAATGGCCGCCTTCCTTGCCTCTCAGGTAGTCGCCGTCATCAGATTTATCAAAATTGGTGCCCCAGTCAATAATATCATTAACAGCCGCCGGTCCCTCCGTAACGACGATATTGACCGTCTCCGGGTTACACAGGCCGTCACCGGCAATCAGCGTATCTGCTATATGCGCTTCAAACGTATCAGAGGCATTATTAACAACCGCGATACCACCCTGCGCATACTTGGTATTCGTCTCGCTCTCCGTGCTCGCCTTGGTCAGTACTGTAATGGTAGCGTCCGGGTTGTGCTGCGCCATCTTTACGGCATAAGTAAGGCCTGCTATACCGGAACCGATAACCAGGAAATCCGTCTGAATCATAACCAGAATTTTATATCAAATATAAAAAAAACCGACCGCAATTGATTGCGGTCGGTTGAAGTATTTTAAGCAAATGCCGGGATATTAGTTCTCCCACATTTCCATAGACTTATTATATATCTCATCCATGATCCTCTCTCCTTCCTGTAACATTCTCAGACCGTTATCATTTAACTGCATCTTGAGCTCATCCCCATAAGGATTGTTGGCGGATGTTTTATAAACATAGCTGTCAAAATATCTTGCATCGAAGAAGTCTGCCCAGGAAATACGCTGCAGATCGTTACGCGGGTTATATACCTCATATTGACCTAAGTATTTCCTTGCATCCGGGTAATAGATCCAGAACATAGCAGCCTCACCCATCGGCATACCGGTTTCACGGTTTATCAGCATGGTTACTGGCGCCAGCCCAACGATCTCCACTACCATTTTTCCCCTGTTACGGTCCATGATCCAGTCTTCCTTGATCCTGTATTTGGTAATGGCACGGGGATTGAATTCCGTCCTGGTCACCATATAAGTGATTTCCCCTGTAATAGGATCTTCCACAGGAACGGAGTCCACGCTACCGGCAGTTTTTTCTTCCAGTTCCGTACCACTTAACAAAGTCTTGAACTCATCAGTATGATATACTTCAATATCCTTGTTCCTGGCAAGGTGCAGCAGGATCTCTATAAAAGCACCTCCTCCGGTATACTCATCACCTTCATAAACAAATGCCTGGTTCATTTTCTGACGAACATCAATTGCTCTCCAGACCCTGCGTCTCCATGCTACATCAATCTCTCTTATAGTAGGCGTTTCAATCACACGATTTACGTGCTCATACCTTTTAATAACACCATCCGGCGTTAAGGAAGGCGTCCAGCCATCTTTAGATATTTTTCTTTCAGAAACGATCGGATCTGCAGTCTGCGCCTGGAGGGAAAACCCTGCACATACTAAACCTGTGGCAAAAATTATTTTAGAAACTAAGTTCATAGTCAAAAATTATTCAATTAATTATGATGATTGTTACTAGATGATTGTAAATGTAAGAGGGTTACCCGGTCTTACAGTGTTATCCGGACACTGCACTTTTATGTTAGAAAAAATAACCTGGTCACCTGCTTTCACTTTTTGTAAGGCCTGCACCACATTGGGCTCAAAAATAGCACCTTTATTTTTAAATTGCTGTACATCGGCACCTCTGGGTATGATATACATTTCAAAGGATACTACAGTAAAAGGGAGCACAAATACAAAGTCATCCAATTTCGCTGAAAGTCCTTTCTGTACTTTGATCTGGTTGGCAGGGAAAGCTCCCTCTACCTTACCCATCAAGGTTACTTTAGGATCAGGAATACGTTTTACACGTATTTTACCTCCCGCGATCTTTCCTCCGGCGCTACCACGGGTTGCACTTATAGTATAATTGAACTCACCGGGCTTAGTAACTTTAACCGTATAAGCGCCGCCATTACCTCTTGTAGCAGTCACGCCTTCGGAAGCAGGCACCTCCAGTTTAACATCCTGGATGTTGTAACCGGAAGCTGAGATCGTTACCGGGTTATCTACACCGATATACATCACGTTCATCGCATCCAGCTGTAAAGACGCACCGGCAGTACCTACAGTGTATTTAAAGTTGTAAGGATACGTTTTCAGCTCACCATCTTTGGAAACAGAGATATTTCCGCTAACAGTCCTTTCTCCGACACCGGAAGCCTTGAACTTGATCTTTCCTACACCATTCTGAACATTCACAGCTCCTGCAGAGGATGTAATAGTAGGATTTACAGTACTGTTATAAGCAGCCAGTAATACGGTAGCTTCCAATTCCTGCCCTTCCAAAGCATATCCCTGATTGATAACAGCAATAGGCTCCAGCATATCAAATTTCCACGAACCGGCATCTACCTTGGTGCTGAAATAGTTCAGCATATTGGACTCGGCATTTTTAACGTCATTCTGAAATTTAGAGAACATAGAAACCGCTGCAATAACCGGAATATTATTAAAGGTACCGAATGTCCAATCACCGTGTGGATTCTCCTCTGTTTTAGGAAGATCTACAATATTAACAGGGAAATTCTTAGCATAAAAATCCTTTTCATCAGGATTAACCAGCGCTAACATTTTCTCTTTATATTGTTCCAGTCGTTCCTTGATCTTATCACCGTTCTTTTCTTTGATAAATAAGGTAGGAGATGCGTCGATATTATCAATAGATTTAATTACACGTACACCATCTTTCTCCTCATATCCACCGGCAAAAGCAATGACTGAATCTTTCCACATTTGCAGATAAGACAGGATATCATCGGTTTCTTTCTTTAATTCCAGAGCCTTTTGATGCCAGGGAAGAAATTTAGCGCCCCTGTCCTTATCTTTAGTTCCTTCTTCTAAAAATGTATAAACATCAGCATTCTTATCCGTGATAGAGGTGTTAGACCTTTCTATACTATCATTAATAGTACCGAAAGCATTAAGAACCTCTTTTGTAATGTTAAGGGCTAGCATCGCGGTGAGTACAAGATACATCATCTGTATCATTGCTGCCCGCGGTTCTTTAGGCATTGCCATAGTACAACAATTTTCTTTTTAGTAATGAATAAATAATGTTTGGATTTAAATTATGCAACTGGATATTACCTGCCCTGCATAGCGCTCAACATGTTACCATAGATGTTGTTCAGAGAAGTCAGGTTCCTGCTCAGTGCAGCAATCTGTTCTTTGGCAGCCTGTGCATCATCCGCACTTGAAGCCATAGCTTCAGAAGCATTCACCAAATTACTGTAGAATTTATTCATTGCCTTCAGGTGATTGTTGGCATCCTGCAGCTCGATCTCATAGATCTGGTTCAGGGTACCCAAGTTTTTAGACAATACCTGAACCTGGTTATGGAATTGCGCAGTGCTTTCAGATGCTTCGTTGAAAGAAGTCATAGTATTTACAGCACCCGCATAGGTATCTTTTAATTTTGTCAGCTCCGCAGCGGCAGCCTTGGCAGAAGTAGAGAATTCTCCGGTAGCTGAAGTTACATCAGAAATATCCCTGATCTGCTCAACGGTTTTACCGAATTTCTGGAAGTTCTCACCCAGGCGTTTGATATTGGCGGGATCCAGGTTCGCTTCATCCAGCATTTTATCCAGAGCAGCAGTAGAGCTGGGTCCTCCGATTCCTGCAACAGAGATCGCTGGAGTGGATTTACCGCTTTTCTTATAGGCTTCAATTTCGGGATTCTCATCCAGGTTAGGATAATATCTTTCCCAGTAGTAATCTTTATGAGGAGGTAAAATACCAATGAAGGCGAACAGGAATACTTCCGTAAACATTCCGATAGAAAGCATGATACCCGCTCCTGCCCAGTGCTGTAATTTGAACAATGCGCCCAAAAGTACCAACGAAGCACCAACACCCATCAGGAAGTTTTTGATATATTTACCTTTTTTAGTCTCGAAAAATAATGATATAGAGTGCATTTTCTTTAGATTATTTTATGTTGTTAATGTTACAATTTGGTTAGGAATAAAAATGATGGGGTTGTTTTACTTGTTGGTTAAAGAGCTGGATATGTACCTGATCATCGTACGGAAACCGATGTGAGCTTTGGCAGTATCAGCAAACTCTTTATCTCTATTGGAAATATTCAGGAATTGTTTGGTATCTCTCCAGCTTCCGCCTTTTACTACCACGAGCTTCTGCCAGGTAGCATCATTTTCACTGATACGCTGCACAACATCCGGGTTCAGGTCTGAGTACAGGTTATCGTTGTAGGCATTGGTTACATAAGGAGTAGCCGTCCATTCAGCAACGTTTCCTGACATATTATACAGACCGTAGTCGTTAGGCCAGTAAGCCTTGGCTTTTACAGTGTACAGTCCGCCGTCAGCAGAGTAGTCACCGCGGCCGGGCTTGAAGTTAGCCAGGTAACATCCTTTTTGGTTAACAATGTAAGGACCTCCCCATGGATACGGAGACAGGTCTCTTCCGCCACGTGCCGCCCATTCCCACTCCATTTCAGTAGGCAGTTGGAACTCACCTTCAAAGTATTGCTTGCGGGCTTGTCTTTCTCCTTTCCAGAGCTGTGTTCTCCAGTGACAGAAAGCATTGGCCTGCGTCCAGGAAACACCCACTACCGGGTATTCATCAAAAGCCTGGAAGTTGAAGTATTGCTTGGCAATAGGCTCATTGTTGGAATAAGAGAATTGCCTGATCCATACCGCTGTATCAGGGTATATCTTGGGGTTCTTATCATATACATACTGGTTATAAGGTGTGCCCGGATTTTTAGCGTGCATCAGACCATCATATTTTTTGTATGCATAGGTAAGCATATCCGTATTCAGCATTTTATATCCCAGGGGATTGGCAGAAGCATCAATATACATGGTCATCAGCTGATCCTGCACATCCTCGCTCCTGTAGTTGATCCTTTCTTTCCAGTTAATGCGGTCCACACCGTTATCATCCGGCTCTACGTGACCTAACATCACATGCGCTATAGAGTCACGCACCCAATTCACAAACTGACGATACTGAGCATTGGTTATTTCTGTGGCATCCATATAGAACCCAATCATATTAAATGTCCTGACCGGGGCATCCATTGAGCTTTTAAAATCCTCATCACTGTAACCTGATTTCATATATCCTGTAGGGATTCTGACCATACCGATGGGAACAGGCTCAGTATAAGTAGTTCTGTTTGAATAGTCGCCAACTAACTGTCCTTGCGAAGTTGGCTGGCCACAACTTGCAGCTAACATAACCATGCCTACCGCGGCAGCACTCAGAGAGAGTTGTTTCATTGGAATGTATTTAGTCATTTAATTTCAAAATTCTTGCGAAAGGTAATTAATGTTTTTGTAAATAATTAACTTTAGCTTTTTTTTTTCTAAAAATTGTAAAAAGTCAACTCGTTTTGCTATTAAGGCACAATATTGTAAATTATTTTTAAAATAACAACAATACAGCAGTTTTTTTTTCGTTTATCCTATGGTTACACAGGCGTTCCGGATACGCTAAAATAGCAAAAGAAATGTAACTACCAAAGAGCTAAATAAAGATATTTTTATATTCAATCCAAGTTTGTAATAATTTTTTTTTACAAATTCAGCTCAAACACAGTATTAACAGGCATTTTACAATACCCTTCGTTACACTCCTGGAATTCGATTACCCCGTTCCCGGTATTAAAATTGCCGTCACCAGCGGCTCCCGCCTCGCCGGGAGACATATGATATAACAGCTTCTGCTCCAGGAAGCGGTTGTAAAAAATATGCTGCTCAAAGGAGGTGACCGGCGTATTCTTTTTGACGATGCTCCAGCCCTGCTGCATCCGGACAGCATTTACTATCCACGAGGCGTATGCCACCGGGTATCGCTGCGCCGCTCCCCGCTGGCTCTCCAGCATCCTGCGCGCCCTGGCCGTCATCTCCAGGTCAGCCTGTATCTGCCCCGCCCACCAGAGGTTCTCGCACATAATGGCATTGGAGGACAATACCGCCCCGTCATGCACGGCTATTTTACGCACGGCCACATCCTGGCGGCGGCTGTCGGAGAAACGGAACAGTATGGATTGCTCATCGCTGAAATAGGCCGTGGCATATTCCGTCAGGAAGCCGACCAGGGACATATAGGCAGCATCCGAAGTAACGGAATATGCATGCAGAAGCGCCTGCAGGAGGTAGGCGATATCATCCAGGTTCGCGGGTATCTTTTTGCCGGTATCCGCATCAGAGATATGCCATACAGCCTGCTGCTCTACGTCCACAAAACGCTGTATAAGTCCTGCCGTTACATTAAGGCCCAGCTCCCGGTAATTTTCATTCCCGAGGGCCTTGTATGCCTGTAATAATGCCGTTGCCATCAGGGCATTCTGGTCGAGCAGGATCTTGGTATCCGTAACAGGAGGAACGCGGAGCTGTCTTTTGTGCCACAGGGCCATTAAGAATTGCTGCTTCATCAGCTCCCATTCCCTGGGCATCAATCCGAATGTGCGGATGATATCCTCATCGCTTCTTTCCTGGTGCAGTATATTCTTTCCTTCTTCCCAGTTGCCTTCCCGGCGCAAACCCCAGAAGGCTTCGATAGCCTTGCAGAACCCATCCGTTGCCTCTAATTCGTCATAGGTCCAGACGTAATACTTACCTTCCTCACCTTCACTATCCGCATCCAGGGCGCTCATAAAAAGCCCGTCCTTTCCAAGGGTATCGCTGCAGAACCTGATGACCTGCTCAATACGATGCTTGAATAGCCGGTCCTGCTGGAAGGTATATGCCTGCGACAGCACGGTCAGCAGCAGCGCGTTATCATATAGCATCTTTTCAAAATGAGGCACTTTCCATTCACTGTCTGTTGCATACCGGCACAAGCCTCCTCCCACCACATCATAGATACCGCCGGCCAGTATCTTCCGCAAGGTAAACAGGGCCATTTCCGGGGCTTCCGTATGTGCCGTGCTCCTGGCCACCTGCAGCAGCATCCTGGTCACATTGAATCCCGGGAATTTGGGCGCCATGCCAAATCCCCCGTTCACGGCATCGTACTGCCTGGCAAGCGTCTGTATCAGCACATCCGTGTCTATGGTTACCGGCGCTGATTCGGTTTCATACAGGTAAGACTGCTCCAGGAAACGCTTCAGCTGTACTGCCTGGCGCTCCGCTTCTTCCCGGCGCTGATGCCACGTCAGGCGCACGGCTTCCAGCACCTCCATCCAGGAAGGCCTGTGATAGATCTTCTGCGGCGGGAAGTATGTACCTCCGTAGAACGGCAGCTTATCCGGGGTCACAAACATATTCAGCGGCCAGCCTCCCGACTGTTGGATGGCCAGCAGCGCATCCATATAGAAATGGTCCACATCCGGGTGCTCTTCCCGGTCCACTTTGATGCACACAAAATGATCGTTCATGAATGCCGCCACCTCTTCATTCTCAAAGCTCTCCTTTTCCATCACATGACACCAGTGGCAGGTGGCATAGCCAATGCTTACCAGCACAGGCTTATGTTCCGATGCTGCCTTTTCAAAGGCTTCTTCTCCCCAGGGGTACCAGTCTACAGGGTTATGGGCATGCTGCTGCAGGTAAGGGCTGCTTTCCTTTGCTAATTTATTGGCCATCGCTTCTTCATTTTTAAGTAAAAATAATCAAGGTAGCGTACAATATACGCTACCTTGATCATTAATTATGTTATATTTCATTCCGGGCCTTTAACCTTTATTTTTCCGCTTCTGGCTTTTATCATACCAGAGCAGGAGGGCCGGCTGAAGCGTCAGGTTGAAGATCATGGCCAGGAAAAGGGTCAGGGCGGACAAATAGCCCAGGGCCTTGGTGCCGTCAAAGCTTGATACGGCAAAGACCCCAAACCCGAACACCAGGATCGCGGTAGTGGCTATAATACTCAGGCCTGTTTCCCTGATCGTCACCAGTACCACTTCATAGAGATTCGTATTCTCTTTCAGACGCTGCTGGATATTGGTCATAAAACGAATGGTAACATCCACGCAGATACCCAGCGCCACGCTGAATACCAGCACGGTCGAGGGTTTTAGCGGGATATTCATCCAGCCCATAAACCCTGCGGTCATGGCCATCGGGATAATATTGGCGGTCATAGCGATAGCCGCCATACGACCGGACCTGAACAATATCAGCATACAGACGATGATCATACCGAAAGCCCAGGCCAGCGATTCTCCAAGGGAGTTAATAATGAATTTGCTGCCTTCGATGAAGGTAATGCTGGTACCCGTAAAGGTCAGCTCCGCATCGGTACCCTCGAAGATAGCATTCGCCTGAGGCTCTATCTCGGCTATCAGTTGCGGCAGGGCTTCAGACCCTATATCCGCTACATTGACGCTCAGTCGGATACATTGCGCGTTACTGTCCACGAACTGGCTCAGGACGGTAGCCATAGGGCTCGAGCTGTTCTGGGACAGCTCTCCTTTCTGGTATTTGTTGAAAGTGGAGATGAGCTGTGATCTTAACGCGCTGAACTCCGTAGGGCTGGGAAGCACATACTCTTCTTCCGCATTACCCATCATCCCCTGTCTTGCAAATTTCACGGCCTTTACGAGGTTCAGCCCGCCGCCGATCTCTGGCCTGGAAAGCAGCAGGTTATTCAGGGAATCCACACGCTCCCAGATATCCAGGTTCTTTATAGCGCCGTATTTCTCTTTCGTATCAATAATGATCTCAAGCGGCATGACGCCGTTAAAGTTATCCTCAAAAAATTTCAGGTCTGTCACTATCTTATCCCCTGCGGGCAGATCGTCCACGATATAGCCCACCTGCTTCAGCCTCGTAATCCCGGTAACGGAAAGCACCAGCATCAGCGCGCTGAACACATAAATCCATTTCCGGTGACCGACCACCCACCTGGATACCGTATTCAGCGTTGCGGTAAGCCATTTACTTTCCAGGTAATTCGTATGCTTCACCTTCGGCGGCGGCAGATAGCTCAGCACAATAGGAATAAAAACAAGCGTGATCACAAACAGGGTCAGCGAATTGACACCCGTTACAATGCCGAATTCCTTTAAGATGACCGATTTGGTGAAGGAGAACACGCCAAAACCTATGGCCGTGGTAATATTGGTAAACAAGGTCACGATGCCCATTTTACCCACCATATTCCTCAGGGCCGGCTGCTTATCCTGCACCAGGGCATATTCCTGGTGATAAGAGTTAAGGAAATAGATGCAGTTGGGAATGGCTATCACTACTATCAGCGGCGGTATGCACCCGGTCAGCACGGTGACCTCATACCCTATCCAGGCCAGCATGCCCATAGACCACACCACGCCGATGCCCACGATCACCATAGAAATGATCACCGCGCTGAAGCTCCGGAAGAAAAGGTAGATAATAGCCGCTGTAAGGAGGAAGGACAGCACGAGAAACAGTACGATCTCGCTCTGGATAAGGTTAGCAGTCTTGGCCCGGATATAGGGAAGACCGGAATAATGGATCTCTGTCTGCGCCTGGGCCCCGTAGGCATCTCCGGCTGCTGCGATGGCGTCCATCAGCCCTTTCCGCTTCGGCGTGTTCATGATCTGCTTATCCAGGTTGACAGCCAGCAGGTAAGCGTTGGTTTCCTTATTATACAGCAAGCCTTTATAAAAAGGGAGCCGGAACATGAATTGCTTCAGGGAATCCAGTTCGGAGGCCGTGTATGCCACGCTGTCGCTGAAGATGGGAGATACGCTCAGCTTGGTAGCGCTGTCCGGGTGGGCATATACCACATTGTTCACCGCCATGACGCCTGTTACATAAGGTATGGCCTTAAGCTTTTTGGTAAACTGCTGAAATAAGGCGAATTTTTCGGGGGTAAAAAGATCTTCACTCTCCAGGCCTATCATCACGGTATTGCCATCCACGCCATAGGTCCTGATAAAATCCTGGTAAGCGATATATTTGGGATTATCCGTAGGAATGTTCTTCGTAAAGGTATAGCTCATCCTGAGATCTTTGAGATGATATGCGAAGACGGCTGTAGAGAGCAGGAGCAATATCAGCAAAAGCACCCTGTTTTTCTGAATAAAATCGGCTATTTTATACCACATAAATATTTATTAAGATACTTGAATCTAAAAATAAGTTAACAAGATTTCAGTTTTGTTTAATCAAAACGAACCAGCAAAGGTACATTATTCTGTAACTAATAACATCCCGGGAAATCATTAGGAATGAAAATATTAACTTTGTCACCGAACTCAGAAATCAACGTTTATGACAAAAGATAAAAAAGTTTTTGACAGCATATTGGATACCATCGGCAATACACCCCTGGTAAAACTGAATAAAGTAGCCTCAGACCTGCCCTGCCCCGTGTATGCCAAAGTGGAGTTTTTCAATCCCGGCAATTCGGTAAAGGACCGGATGGCCCTAAAGATGGTAGAGGTCGCAGAGACGAATGGCTGGCTTAAGCCCGGGGGAACGATCATCGAAGGCACATCCGGCAATACCGGTATGGGACTGGCCCTGGCAGCCATACAAAAAGGCTATAAATGCATATTCACCACCACAGATAAGCAATCCAAGGAAAAGGTAGATATATTAAGAGCCCTGGGCGCGGAAGTCATTGTCTGCCCTACCAATGTGGAGCCGGAAGACCCCCAGTCCTATTATTCGGTCTCCAAAAGGCTGGCTAAGGAGATCCCTAATTCCTGGTATGTCAACCAATACGACAATCCCGCCAACAAGCTGGCCCATTACGAGCAGACGGGACCGGAGATATGGGAGCAGACCGAAGGTAAGGTGACGCATATCATCGTAGCATCCGGGACCGGCGGTACCATTACCGGCACCGCCAGATTCCTGAAAGAGCAGAACCCGGCCATCCAGGCCTGGGCCATAGACAGCTACGGCTCCCTGCTGACCAACTGGTTCAGGACAGGTGATATCGATATGAGCTTCGTGCATCCTTATATCACGGAAGGGATAGGAGAAGATTTTGTCCCGGAAAATTACGAAAAGGATTATATCGACCATTTCGAACAGGTGACCGATAAGGACGGCGCCGTTATGGCCAGGCGTATTGCCAAGGAAGAAGGCATATTCGTCGGGTATTCTGCCGGTTCGGCCATAGCGGGCCTGCGCCAGCTCAAAGATAAGCTGAAGCCTACCGACCTGGTGGTGGTGATCTTCCATGACCACGGCTCCCGGTATGTAGGTAAAGTATATAATGATGAATGGATGCTGCAACGCGGCTTCCTGGATGTCAATTCCGTGCAGGACCTGATCAACGGGGTGGGCAGAAGGCGCCTGGTGACCGTAACGCCGGACGATACGATCCAGCAGGCCATAGACCTGATAGAAAAATACGATATTGAGCAGCTGCCTGTCATGCAGGATGGTACGCTCCACGGCAGCGTATCCCAGCATAGCCTCTTTAAAAAGCTGCTGAAAAATACGGAGATCAAGAATGAAGCGGTGGGACAGCATATGGAAAGTCCCCTGCCGGTAGTGGCACCCAATACGCCCCTGGACAGGCTGACAAGCTACATTAACGCGGAAAACGGCGCAGTGCTGGTAAAGGATGAGGCTAACGGCGACTACCAGATCGTTACCAAATATGACATCCTGAACGCTTTGTCCAAGTAAGCGGAGGAACGATCCAATTCATAATGAAAAAAGTCTGCAAGCTAATCATTGCAGACTTTTTTTGTTTTTAATACAGGGAAAACACCCTTGATATATTGAACCCGAAGTGTATCTGTCCTTCCTGCCACTGTGAAACGGTATTCGTAAACAGGGACCTTTCACTGAGTCCCCTCGCATTCGATATGAATACCTGGAACACGTGACCGCCCGTCTCAATATCCAGCCCTATGGTAAGCGGGTTGACATTGCCTGCTCGTTTCATGTTTTCCGGTGTATAATAATACTCGGCAGTGAGCGCGAGCCTTTTACCCAGCTTATACCTGCCCGCAACGCCCATAGAGAACATATTATTAGTCTCTGAGGGCAGCGCCGTCCTGTTGAAATGCATGAAAGTGGGCATCAGTTGTATGCTCAGCTTATCCGTTATTTTCCTGGCCACCAGCAATTGGTGCGCATAAGAGAACCGGTTGATAAAGGGTACATCATTTACCGGGTATTTTTCCGCTACCACATACACCCCGGCCAGGTAATTCAACGTCACAGGAGACCTCTTTTTAGCCTGTCCCAGTATCTTTACTTTGGCAAAGGCATCATATTCCTTATTCAGCGTGCTTCTGCCGGCGCCTACCATCAAATAATCGGTGATGCCGTAATCCGCGCCGATCCTGGTAACCGCATCATCAAGGCCAAAGAAGCTGCTGAAGCCGTCGCTGATCCGTCCAAACCTGTGGTTTACCCTGAAGTCAAGCACCCCGGCCTTGCATTGCTCCACGCTGTGGCCGGTGGCCACCCTCGTTGTTTTGAAAGTAGCAGTCGTTTTGCTATTCAGGTCATCCAGGTGACCCATATCTTCACTCCACTGCTCCTGGGCCTGTACAGTGCCTGCCAGCACCAATGAGGCCAGTAAAAAACCGTATTTAAATCTTCTCATATTCCCGTTTTATTTATTAAGCGAACTATTTACTTTTACTTTTATGGTCCTGGCGATCTTATTTTCCACCAGTTTCGGAATGACGATATTATAATCAGCCGGCACAACGGAAAAATCAGCTTCGATACGGATCGTCTTATCATCAGCTACCACTATATAGCCGGGCACCTCTATATCACGCTTTACATCCTTAATGGCCATAGTGCCTTTGGTGCGCACACTATACCTGCCTGGCGTGTTAAGATCCACACGCTCAATATCCGTTACAGTAAAATTATAGGTGGCCTTGGGGTAGTGATCGCTCTCCATATAATTCTCGTTAAAATGCTCCTGCATCAGGGCTTTTTTGAACCTGAAAGATTTTACCGGGATGATGAACAGCCCCTTCCCGTCGGCGGATAGCCTCGCAGCGACATCATTGTTGGTGGCCTCTATAAGCTCCGCCGATGTGGAGGAGGAAAACTGCACCTGGCCTTTGCGCGTCGTATAATCCTGCGCATGGGATAAGGTGCTCCAAAGCAGGAGCACAACGGCAGCGATTACAGCATAAATAGTTCTCATTGTTTGTAGTTTAATGGGGCGGTTAACGTCACTCTCCAACTGATACCGCCCTTATATCATAAATGAACATATAATTCGTGCCATCCGGGCCTCCCGTATTGTTTTATAGCAGGCGGACAGCGTTACGGTCACGCACCCTATGGTCATCATTAAATTTTTATGCTCTATCTTACAAATTTACAGTCATCTAAAATAACAACAGTGGTGTACCCGTTACAGAATCCGCTTATTGTAACCTGGTTCCCGACAGCAGGCTTTCCGTTTGCCGCTCCTTCACGTAACGTGCACTGCACACCGGAAAGATCATCATAGCCCCTGATAAAAACTACCATCTGACCCGAATCATTATCCGCTACCTCTCCCACGATGCCGCTGACAGTAAGCGGCTGGTTCAGGTATTTCCGGTTCGCACCAGCCTCATCCGCTTCAAAGGCTGCAGATAATTCCGCCGCATTCACGGGCATTGGCCGGGCATCTTCTATGTTCCTGTGAGGCTTGTTCCAAAGATATACACCGGCTCCTGCCGCCAGCAGCGCACAAAGCAGCAACAGGTAGATAATGGCTTTTTTCATGATCTGTATTTTATAATGAGTTCCTGATATACTTCACTGCTTGACCGGTGCTGGACCAGATACTACCGGAAGGCCATACAAGCGACCGTTACCACCATTGCAGTCGCAATAAATTGTTTTTCCACACAATTACATGCTAGAGTCTCCAATAATTTATTGATTAAGTCCAACTATTGTATCAACAATAAAATTAAGGAGAAGGTTTGGAAATAGCACACAATCGATAATATAAATGATATTTTTTTTACCACCGGAAATCCGGCTAAATTTGCAGCCAAAAATCAGCGGGCAACGATAGCTGTACACCTTCCTGCTCCCTGGTTACGATATCACTACCATATACCCCAACAATCTTTATTATATGAAGCACCTATTGACAATCGCAACCTTTTTGCTGTTCCGGACGGCCTACGCTCAACATACAGAGATCAGGTATTACGATATTTATCATAAGGAAACAAGTGATACCGCTTCTGCTGTGTACAGAAAAAAAACAGTATGCCATTCTCCGTCCAATGACAATACAGGAACGCTGTCTTATTTCACCAATGACACCCTGACCACGATTGCTCATTCCAATGACCTGGAACGTAAGATATGGCACGGTAAGGTAACACGTTACAGGAGGGCGGGGACTATATTGGAAGTGCTGAATTATGAAAATGACAAAAAAGAGGGAGCATCGCTACAATATTTTGCTAACGGAGTACTTGCCGTCCAGGGGTTCTATGTGAATGACAGCCTGATGTCAGAACGGTTCTATACACCGGAGGGTAGAGATACTACCGAGAACCTGCATACAAGGAAAGCGACCCCTCCCCCGGATTACAAAGATGTAATAGCACAGCACTTACAATATCCTCAAAAAGCCAAAAGCCGTAACAGGCAGGGACGGGTAATGGTTTCCTTTGTAGTTGAAAAGGACGGCACCGTATCCAATGTTAAAGTTGAAGAGTATAAGCTGGGAGCAGGCCTTGAAGAAGAAGCTATAAGAGTAGTATCCTTATTACCTCATTTTAAACCAGCGCTCCTGGATGGCTCACCGGTAAGATACCGATTCCGGATACCTATAGACTTCAAGCTGGAAGGGCATAAGAAAAAAGCTAACAAAAATCGTCACTGACACAATATCATAAAAAAAGAGCGCGGGCTGTATAAGCCCGCGCTCTTTTTTATAGTTGCTACCTGATATATTACTTCATGCCACCACCCATGGGAGGGAAGCCGCCCGGCATTTTCATACCGCCCATACCGCCGGCCAGTCCACCCAGGCCGGGCATGCCTTTAAACTTATTCATCTGCTTCATCATCTGCCGCATCTGGTCAAACTGCTTCATAAAAGCATTCATCTCCGCAATATCCTTACCTGCTCCCTTAGCGATCCGCTTACGGCGGGAAGGCGTGATAATATCGGGATTGGTTCGCTCTTCCGGTGTCATAGAATCTATCATTGCTTCTATTCCCTTAAAGGCGTCATCGCTGATATCTATATCTTTAATAGCCTTGCCCACACCCGGTATCATAGCCAGCAGATCTTTGATGCTGCCCATTTTCTTGATCTGGTTCAGTTGCTGCTTGAAATCGTCAAAGTCGAATTTATTGGCACGGATCTTTTTCTCAATTTTCTTGGCCTGCTCCTCATCAAACTGGTCCTGCGCGCGCTCTACGAGCGATATGATATCGCCCATCCCCAGAATACGCTGCGCCATACGGTCCGGATAAAACACATCCAACGTATCCAGCTTTTCACCCATGGAAACGAATTTAATGGGCTTATTGACGGTGTATTTGATGGTCAGCGCGGCACCGCCACGGGTATCGCCGTCCAGCTTGGTCAGCACCACACCCGTAAAGTCCAGCCTGTCATTAAAGGCTTTGGCCGTATTTACGGCATCCTGGCCCGTCATGGAATCCACTACGAAGAGTATCTCTTTCGGCTGCACCGCGTCCTTGATATGCTTCACTTCCGTCATCATCACCTCATCCACTGCCAGGCGCCCGGCAGTATCTATGATCACCACCCCGTAATTTTCCGCTTTGGCCTTGTCTATGGCATGCTGCGCGATACTGACAGCATCCTTGTTTTCCGGCTCTGAATACACATCCACATTGATCTGCTCTCCCAGCACATGTATCTGGTTGATAGCCGCCGGCCTGTAAATATCCGCCGCAACCATCAATACTTTCTTATTCTTTTTGGATTTAAGGTAATGGGACAGCTTGCCCGTAAAAGTGGTCTTACCCGAACCCTGCAGACCCGCTATCAGGATAACGGTCGGCTTGGCTGTCAGGTCCACTTCCACCGCATCTCCGCCCATCAGGTCCGCCAGCTCATCTTTTACGATCTTCACCATCAGTTGACCCGGGGACACCGCGGTAAGCACCTTTTCTCCCAATGCCTTATCCTTTACCCTGTCCGTAAACTCCTTAGCTATCTTATAGTTAACGTCAGCATCTACTAAAGCCCTTCTGATTTCCTTGATAGTGGATGCCACATTAATTTCGGTAATGCTTCCCTGTCCTTTTAAATTCTTAATCGCCGAGTCAAGACGTTCACTTAAATTATTAAACATATTATATGTATATTCTTTAATTAAAAAATCAGAACTGCAAAATTACATAAAAGAAAAGATGCTCCGGAACATTTATAAAATTTAATATTTAAAAGCATCCTCCGCAGGTCACACAAAGATATTATATTTCCATAAATATAAATCCAAACGGATTAATTGCTATACTTTTGTACAATACTATTTTCCAGATATATGAAAAAAGCATTTTACTTTTTACTGTGCCTGTGCGCCTGCTCTTACCAGGAAGCAGGGGCTCATGAAGCAACTGCCGACCTTATGCATTACACCCTGCATAACCAAAGGAACCGTGAAGCCGAAAACGGGGAATACCCCAATAATTTTATCAAGCTTAATCTCACATCCCTTTGCCTGGGAAATATTTCCCTGCAATATGAACGGGCGCTGTCCCGGCATTTTTCCGCGGCCCTGGGCTACAGGTGGATGCCTAAAGGCAGGCTGCCTATGCGTAATACCGTGCTCAACCTCCTGGATAAATACGCAGATCTCAGCGATCAGAAAGATAATGTAAGGAACATACTCCATTCAGCCACCCTCGGCGCACATGTCATAACACCCGAGGTAAGATTTTACACCGGTCAAAATAATAAAGGCTTTTACCTGGGCCTCTTCGGAAGGATAGAAAATTACAGCGCCCATATCCCATCCATTAATTTTGAAATAGATAAAGAGCCTATGAGCGCGACAATGGACATCAGGTATAATGCTATAGGTATAGGGCTCCAATTGGGTGTACAATTCCGCCTTCCCCGGAACTTCTACCTGGACTGGTGGATATCAGGCCCATATATTACCCATTCGGACCTGCATTTAAATGCCTATAATTACCAGGTAGCTCCTGAAGATTTCAAAAAATTTGAAGAGGAATTTAAGGGTAATATAATAATAGATAATAAATACTTCACCGCCAATGCCAATGTAGGCCCCAACGCTTCTACCGCCAAAGCCACGGGTAATCTGCCGGGCATCAGGGGAATGGGCCTGTGCCTTGCCTACCGCTTTTAAGCATTCCCGGGTCTTTAATGCCGGACCCGCTTAACCGGTATAGCCCTTATTAACCTGCCGTTCTGTATATGATGTCTTTTCTTCCATTTGAACTCCACCCTTACTGGTCTCTGGGAATACAGATAGCTTATACGCTGTTTATCGCCGCCATCTGCTTCAGGGCCCTGGTAGATACCAGGTCGGTAAGCAAGACGCTGGCCTACCTGCTGCTGATCGTATTCGTACCGCTCCTGGGCGCTATCTTTTACCTGTCCTTCGGGATCAACTACCGGAAAAGAAAAATATACAATAAGAAGCTTAAAATAGACGAGCGCCTGAAGCAGGACTTTATCCGCAACATCCGGCATCTTGAGACCGTATTGACGGAGCAACCTTACCCGGAGCTGAAACGCTTCCGGCAAACCCGGTCCCTGCTGAGCAACCCGCTGCTGGGCAGCGATCCATGTATGCCTAACTGGGAGCTGAAGGTATTGCAGAACGGGGAAGAAAAGTTCCCCAGGCTGATTGCCGAAATGGAAGCCGCCCGCCATCATATCCACATCCAGTATTATATTTTTGAAAATGACGGCATCGGCAACACCATTAAGGAGCTGCTCATAAAAAAGGCCGCGGAAGGCGTAGTGGTCCGCTTTATCTATGATGATTTCGGCAGTATGCGCATCCGCAAAGCATTCATCCGTGAGCTGCGGGACAATGGTGTAAAAGCGTATCCTTTCAACAGGATAAGGCTGATAGGGCTGGCCAACCGGATCAATTACCGCAACCACAGGAAGATCGTGGTCATTGACGGCAGGATCTCGTTCGTAGGCGGTATCAATGTTGCCGACAAATATATCAATAGCGACAGCAGTCCGCTGTTCTGGCGCGACACGCATCTCCTGATCAACGGGTACAGCACCTTTGCGCTGCAGCAGGTCTTCCTGGCCGACTGGAATTTCTGCAGCGGGGAATCCCTTGAAATGAATGATGTTTACTTTCCCCTGGAGCAGGAGTGGCCGCCTATGGATAATTTTGCCCAAATCATATCCAGCGGACCGGACTCGGAAAAGCCGAACATTCTTTACGCACTGGTCAACGCCATCAATTCAGCGCAGGAGGAAATACTCCTGACCACCCCTTACTATATCCCGGATATCACCCTGCAGGAATCGCTGGTGCTGGCTGCGCTCAGCGGTAAAGCAGTAAAGCTGCTGGTACCCGGCCAGGGCGATTCCCGGCTCGTGACCATTGCATCGCATTCGTTTTTCGAGGAGCTGCTGCAGGCCGGCGTGGAGATATACCTGTACCGGAAAGGCTTCGTTCATGCCAAGACATTTGTGATAGATAAGACCCTGGCAGGCATCGGCACTGCCAACCTGGACACCAGGAGCTTTGACCTTAATTTCGAGGTCACGGCCGTTATCTATGACAAGGAGGTAGCCTCAGAACTTGCAGCCGATTTTTATAACGACCTGGAGGATGCTGACAGACTGGAAAGAAGACGCTGGAAGATACGTTCCCGCTGGCAGATCATCCTGGAAAAGATCATCCGTCTCATTTCACCTTTTATGTAGACAGGCTCAATAAACAAAAAAGAGGCTTTTTAAAAAGCCTCTTTTTTGTCTTTTATTTTATTTATGATTGCACCCTATCAGAAGGTCACTTCCGCCTTATGCTCCTTCCCGTCCCTTTTAAACGTAACGGTTCTTACATCTTTGGGATTCAGTGCGCTCAGGCATTCCATATAGCTGTAAACATCCTTGATCTCACAATCCCCGATCTTAGTGATCACATCGCCGGCCTGGATACCGGCCAGGTCCGCGGGACGGCCTTCCGTAACACCGTCGATGTGCAGCCCGTCGCCATGCTCCGCATAATCAGGCATGACACCCAGGGTAACCTTATACTTGGCGGCTTTGCGACCTGCATCCGCTTTCGTTTTCACAAATTCCAGCTTCTCATAGCCCTGCAGCTCCCCCGCAACCCGGAATACATAGTCGGTAATGGCCTTTACACCGTAATAATTGATCGACACCTCATCATCGCTGGGCTTGTGATAATCGGTATGGCTGCCGGTAAAGAAGAACAGCACCGGGATATCTTTCAGGAAAAAGGAAGTATGATCTGAAGCCCCGATACCGGAATTCTCCAGCGTGATATGAAAGCCTGCGGGCTTATTGCGCTCCACTATCTTGGTAAACTCGGGATTGGTGCCGACACCGCCTATGACCAGGTTTTTATCCGCATCCAGGCGACCCACCATGTCCAGGTTGATCATAGCCGTAACATTGGGGTACAAATCGCGGAGCGTTTCTGCCATATGCTTGGAGCCCATCAGCCCGTCTTCCTCCCCGGAGAAGAAGGCAAAGATATAGTTGGCCTCTTCCCGGGCCTGGTTCTGGGAGAGCATACGCGCCAGCTCTAAAACTGCTGCCACACCAGAAGCATTATCATCCGCGCCGTTATGTATCTGCCCTTTGGAATTGGGTTGACGGGACTGGCCATGCTCATTCAGTCCCAGGTGGTCGTAATGCGCCCCGATAACGATCGTCCTGGGGGCTTTATTATCGAGGTAAGCGATCACGTTCGTGCCGGAATTTTCGGTAATGCTCACGGTATCATGCGGATTCAGGCGCACCTTATAGGTAAAGGGCTGCAGGTAGCTGTTTTTATGATAAGGCTTCAGCTTCAGCTTTTTCAGCTCCTGTTCCAGGTATTGCGCCGCTTTCTTTTCCCCGGCAGACCCTGTCAGGCGGCCCTGTAATTCATCCGAGGCCAGGTAAGAGATATGCTGCTTCAACTGCTGTGTATTGCTCCTTTCAACAGGATCGCTGTCCACCCAGTCCGCGATAAAAAGGTCAGTCTCTTTAGGCCTGTCCGGGTTCCTGTTACTGGAGAATACGATCTTTTTACCGTCGGGTGAGAACATCGGGAAAGCGTTGAACTCGCTGCCCCAGGTGATCTGCTGCAGGTTCTGCCCGTCAATATCTATCATAAAGAGCTGGAAATCATAGCCCCTGGTAGAATGGTGATTGGAGGAGAAGATGATCTTCTTATCAGACGGGTGAAAATAGGGTGACCAGTTGGCCTTACCTAAGTTCGTTACCTGCTTTAGGTCCGAGCCGTCTATATTCATCGTGTAGATCTCCATATTGGTAGGGGCCACCAGTCCCTGGGCGAGCAGCTCTTTATATTCCTTGATCTCTTCCGGTGTTTTGGGCCTGGAAGAACGGAACACCAGCTTTTTACTGTCGTGAGAGAAGAAGCATCCGCCGTCATAGCCCAGGCCGTGGGTCAGTTGCTTCAGGTTACTGCCGTCTATATCCATGATCCATATTTCCAGGTCGCCGCTCCGGGTGCTGGTGAACGCGATCTTTTTGCCATCGGGTGATACCACGGCCTCCGCATCATAACCGGGCTCATTGGTAAGCTGCTTTACAATATTACCTTTCAGGTCTGCTACATAAATATCATAATCGGAATAGATAGGCCACAGGTACTTACCGCTTTCCGATTTGGGTGGCACCGGGCAGGAATGGTCGCCTTTATGAGTAGAGGCATACAGGATATGCTTACCATCCGGCATAAAAAAGGAGCAGGTGGTTCTTCCCGTACCCGTAGATATACGCTGCAGGTCCTCCGGCAGGTAGGCGTCTTTGGACAGGTCCAGCATATAGATCTGGTCACACGCCACACCTTTCGCAGGGTGCGTGATCTGGAGCGTGAGCTTGGTCCCGTCCGGGCTGAAATAAGCCTCGGCATTATCGCCGCCAAAAGTCAGTTGCTTGAGGTTCCTGAAATGCTTTTCCTGCGCATTAAGCTGAAAGAAAGAGGATAGGAGTAGCGCTACCGCTACCATCTTCGTAGAATGTTTCATAGAAAACATCTTTTTTAAAATGGATTAGAGAAGAAGAAATGTTTGTTGGGCCCAAAGGTAGTGCATACCACAGGAGATAAGAAGGACGGCAGGTTTTTTGACACACTTCTGACAAACCAAAGACGAGTTCCGGGTGTCGCCGGGGAGACTCTATGAAGTTGTCTTTATACCATAACAAAAGCGCTATCCTTATCAAAGGATAGCGCTTTATGTATTTACATGATTGCTCCTGCTTTATTCTTTTACCAGCAATTCCGTTCTGGGTGCCGCTGAAAGAATAGCTTCACTTGCCTGGTCGGCATATTTTTCAAAATTCTGTACAAACAACTGTGCCAGCTCTATGGCCTTTTTATCATAGGCTTCCTTATCTGCCCAGGTTTCACGGGGGTCCAGTATCTCATTAGGGACGTTCGGACAGGATTGCGGCTTTAATACACCGAATACCTCATGCGGCACATACGCTACATTATCCAGCTCCCCGTTAATGGCTGCATTGATCATAGCGCGGGTGTACTTCAGGCTCATACGCTGACCCACTCCGTAGCTGCCACCGCTCCAGCCGGTATTCACCAGCCATACGTTCACATCAGAATGCTGCTCCAGCTTTTTGCCCAGCAGCTCCGCATATTTGGTAGGATGCAGCGGCAGGAATACCCGGCCGAAGCATGCGGAGAAGGTGGTTTGCGGCTCCGTGACACCTACTTCCGTACCGGCTACCTTGGCAGTATAACCGGAAATAAAGTGGTACATGGCCTGCTCCCTCGTCAATTTGGAAATAGGCGGTAAAATACCGAAAGCGTCACAGGTCAGGAAAAATATATTCTTAGGATTGCCTCCGTAGGAAGGTTCCTTTGCATTAGGTATATAATCAATAGGATAGGCGACACGCGTATTTTCTGTAATGCTGCCATCCGCATAATTAACGGTGTTGGTGCCTTCAAAGAAGGTGATATTCTCCAGCAGGGCGCCGGGCTTTACAGCACCGAAGATCTCCGGCTCTTTTTCCGCGCTCAGGTCAATGCACTTGGCATAGCAGCCGCCTTCAAAGTTAAAGACAGAACCATCGGCCCAGCCGTGCTCATCATCGCCGATAAGCGCCCTGTTCGCATCTGCGGACAAAGTGGTCTTACCGGTGCCGCTCAGGCCGAAGAACAATGCCACATCGCCGTCCTTACCCTCATTCGCGGAGCAGTGCATGGACAATACGCTGTGGTTATGCGGCAGGATAAAGTTCAGGACACCGAAAATGCCCTTTTTCATCTCGCCCGTATAGGCAGAGCCGCCGATCAGGATCACCTTGCGTGTAAAGTTAACGATCGTGAAGTTCCCTTGGCGCGTACCATCCGTTACGGGATCTGCCAGGAACTCAGGCACCTGGATGATCAGCCAGTCATGTGCAAAATTAACAATTTCCTGTTCCGTAGGACGGATGAACAGGTTATTACAGAAAAGATTGGCCCATGGTGTAGTATTCACAACACGTACAGTTATTCTGTATTGCGGGTCGGCCCCGGCATAGGCATCTCTTACCCACACTTCCTTACCAGCCAGAAACGCAGTAACCTTATCATAAAGGGCATCAAACGCTTCCGGTGCGAAAGGGATGTTCACATCACCCCAGTCAACAGTCTCTTCAGTGAGCGCATCCTTTACCGTGAACTTATCTTTGGGGGAACGGCCGGTGAATTTACCGGTATTTACGCATAACGCTCCTGTGTCATTTAATACACCCTGTCCTAAATCCAGTGTCTGCTGGGTGAGCGCCTGAGCATTCAGGTTCCAGTGTGCAATAGCTGCTTGAATTCCTAACGAAGTCAGGTCTGCGGATGAATTCTTAATGCCAAATTCTTGCATGTGTTGTATGATTTAAAAACTGTGACGCAAAATTAATCAAAAATTAAACAGCTTACCCGTTTATAATCTACAATTTATATTATCAATACTTTTTTATGGAATTATTGATAATTTTTATAAATCATATTTCCTTCATGCTGGTTTAATTTTTTACCTTTGTAGTATCAAGAATAATATTAAGAAACATATGCATCAGATCAACAACCAGCAAAAGTTCACCCTTGGCGTACTTATACTCGCAGGAATACTTTGCAGAACACTGAATTTTGAAATAGGGGATTTTCACATCGTTCCGATAGGTGCGCTGGCACTGTTCGGAGGATATGCGCTCCGCAACCGGTACCCCTCTATCCTGGTGCCTGTACTGACCATGTTCATATCCGATCTGTATCTGGAAGTTACCCAGCCTGGCTTTGGCTTTTACGACATCTCCCAGGTCTTCGTATATCTCGGGATGGCCTCCTTTGCCGTCCTGGGCTGCGGTATGAAGTCCGGCAGGCCCCTGTCTGTACTGGGCTATACCCTGACCGGCAGCCTGGTATTCTGGATCGTGTCCAACCTGGGCGTTTACCTGGCCGGCTATTACGGCTATTCCTTCAGCGGGCTGGTAACTACTTATGTTATGGCATTACCTTTCCGCCAGAACGATGCCTACAGTAACCTGTTATTTTTCAATATCATTCTCGTTAATGTTGCAGTGGCACAGGTTATTTTCGCAGCTTATCATTATGCGCTGTCCAGGAATTCCCGTGCGGTCAAAGCAGCCTGACTTACTAAATTCTAATACAAACAAAAAAGAGGCTTTTTACAAAGCCTCTTTTTTTTGTCACATTGAGCTCGTGCCGTCATATTGATCGCCATCGTGTTACATTGAGCCTGTCGAAATGTGATATAAATAAAACAACCCTGTCATATTGATCCTGCCGTGTCACATTGAGCCTGTCGAAATGTAATATAAATAAAAACAACCCCTGTCATATTGATCCTGCCGTGTCACATTGAGCCTGTCGAAATGTGATATAAATAAAACAGCCCTGTCATATTGGAGCTCAATCGCAATTGACAGGGTTATTTTAAGACAGTTCTATCATCTTACCGGGATCTCAGCTCCAGCAGTTTTTGCTTGAACTTCTCTTCTCCTTTGTACATCTTATCCAGCTCGGACGGGGATATGATCCTCAGGAACTGGTCCTTATATCTTTTTTCAATATCCAGTATCTGCTGCTTGTACTGCTCCCGTTCCTGGATCTTTCGCTGAGGATTGCTGTTATCAGTGCTCTCTTCCAGCGTCTTAAGCTTCTTCTTGATCGCCAGCGTCTCATCGCTGTACCTGGTATACAGGGGGAGGAATTTTTTCTCGGTGTCCTTGTTCAGATTCATTTCACGCAATACGATCTCCAGCTTAAGCTGCCTGATATTATCAAACCCCTGCGCCGAGGAGATTTTAACACCCGTAATAACAAGCATTAAAAAAAGGAATACGGAGTTTACTATTTTTTTCATGATTCGCAATATTATTCTATGATATCAAGATATGTATCTATATCTTCTGTGGTTATATTTTCAATAATGGTTTGGATTTGCCTGTCCTTATCTCTCTTCCCCAGTTTCTCCGGCTCCATCGAAGCTGTCATCTTGGTGGAAACGAAATCATCCAGGTGAACGTTGATATATTCGTCAATGGACTCTTTGGAAATATTGGCGGCCAGTACATCTATGGAACTGTGCTGAAAGCCGTCTCCGGCAGCATCCCTGTTCCCTGTCAATGTCAGGCCGACTGTGACCATAAGCGCCACGCTGGCTGCGATCCCCCATTGGGTCCAGGCTTTTTTCTTCCTGGGAGGCACAAAGCTCACAACATTTTCCGGAATACCTTCCGTTACCGGTATTACAGGTACAGACTGCTCAAAATACCGTTCGGGCAGCGCATAAGGCATGCCCTTTCCTGCGCCAAGCAATACAGGCGCCGCAGCGTGCTCTGCCGCCATCTCGGTAATGTATGCGGGGAATGCCGTGAAATACGAGCTGTCTGCTACATAAGGCATGCGTTTATCTGCAAGGGAAAGCACCGGCTCCTCATGGCTGACCATGCTCAATACCTGCTCCCCGAAGGTGTTGAAATAATTCTTATCAGCTATTGTATAAGGCATAGCCACCCGGGGCAAATCAGGCATAACATCCTCTGCCTGCTCCGCCTTAACGGCCGCGAGCACCGTATGGACAAACCCTTCAAAGTAACCCTCCGGCACACTGAAATGAGCCTCCTCTTTCAGCGGTTCCCCGGCGGGAAAATCAACAGCGGCGGAAACGGTATTCATCAAATGCGCAGGCAGGCCTTCAAAGTAACCGGCGGCAACTGTAAAGGGCATCTCTACCCGATGCAGCAGTATCCCGGCACCCAGGCTTTCCAGCTCATTCAATATATCCTTTTCTGTTTTCATACCCTTATGACTGCTATTTATCTCCGAAGTTTAAATCAGATTTTAAAAATTCCTCCACTTTCTTGACCGCGTGATGGTAAGATGCTTTGAGCGCTCCCGCCGAGGTTTCCAGCACATCGGCCATCTCGTCATAAGGCATCTCGTCATAATATCTCAACGTAAATACAATACGCTGTTTTTCGGGCAGCCGCTGTATGGCCTGCTGCAGTTTCCACTCCAGTTTATTGGCATCGAAGCCCTTCTCGGCATACAGCTTATTCTCCAGCCCGGTATCTCCGTCCGACAGCGACACTGACTTGCGTTTCTTCTCCTTTTCGATAAAAGTGATGGTCTCGTTGGTAGCGATACGGTATATCCATGTATATAGATTGGATTCTTCCCTGAAGTTATCCAGGTAAGACCACATTTTTATAAAAACATTCTGCATCACATCGTGCGTATCCTCATGGCTGACCACCAGCCTCCGGATATGCCAGTAGATCCGCTCCTGGTACTTCCTGACGATCTCGGTAAACGCCCGTTCCCTGGACTGCGGCTGCCGGAACGCATCTATGAGGTCCTTGTCTTCCCAATAAGTTTTCGATGATTGGCTCATATAATATTGTATAATGAACAAAAATAAAAATATTCAGGCAATTTTCCGGCCATACCCCGGACTATTAGCCGGATATCGCGAAATAAGATGGCGCCGCGCTGCTATTTCACAATGTTTACCAACCGGCAGACCTGTAATAATGCGGGTAGCGCAATATATATTATTATTTTAAGTCGTTAACATTACAAATATTATATAAAATATTGTAAACTAACGCACTGTTATCGTAATTTCGTTATATTAACCTGCAAGATCATACATATCCGAACGTCATTAACAAAGTATTAAATTTTATAATAATAAATTGTTTTAATTTTGTAATCTGTTAATTAATAATATTTTACAATAATAATCATCACCTTAAATATATTAACTATGAGAAAAGCAGATCTGGTTTCTAAAATTTCTGATTCCACCGGCATACCAAAAGTAGATGTACTGGTTACATTAGAATCTTTTTTCAAAGAGGTAAAAGAATCGCTGGCAAATGGTGAAGCTGTATATGTAAGAGGATTTGGGAGCTTTATAGTCAAAAAACGTGCTGCGAAGATTGGCCGTATCATAAAAAAGAACATTGCCGTAGAAATACCTGAACACTTTATCCCGGCCTTCAAGCCGGCCAAGGAATTTATGTCGCTGGTAAAGACCAACGCTACCCAGGCTACGGGTGATGACGGAGAAGATGATTAATAAGGTATCACCTTATATTTTACACGAAAAGCTTTTCTGACCATTCAGGAAAGCTTTTCCGTTTAAGGCCGCGTCATATTAATACTTCGGTGTCCTGGTTATAATAGGCATAATTTATTTAATTTTGCACCACTTTCAGAATTAAGACAACACGAACAAGTACTACTTATGTCATCTACATACAAAGAATATAAAAACCTGAATATGCCTGCTATCGAGCAGGAATACCTGGCACAATGGGCGGCATCCGGTGCTTTCAGGAAAAGCATCACCAACAGGGACGGGCGGCCGCAATTCGTTTTCTTCGAAGGACCGCCGAGCGCCAACGGTATGCCGGGTATTCACCACGTCATCTCCCGGACACTGAAGGATATGGTATGCCGGTACAAGACCATGAAAGGCTTCCAGGTTTTACGGAAAGCGGGCTGGGATACCCATGGACTGCCCGTGGAGCTGGGCGTGGAAAAGCAGCTGGGCATTACCAAGGAAGATATCGGGAAGGTCATCTCCGTAGCCGATTATAACCGGAAATGCAGGACCTCCGTGATGCAGTTCACCGACAAATGGGATGAGCTGACCCAGAAAATGGGCTATTGGGTGGACCTCGACCATCCTTATATTACTTATGAGAATAATTATATAGAATCCTTATGGTGGGCCCTAAAGGAATTGTTCCAAAAGGATCTGCTGTATAAAAGTGTCAGCATCCAGCCCTATTCCCCGGCTGCCGGCACAGGCCTCAGCTCACACGAGCTGAACCAGCCCGGTACCTACAGGGATGTAAAGGACACCTCGGCCACCGTATTGTTTAAAGCCGTACGGAACGAAGCTGGTGAAAAATTATTTGAAGCTACCGGCGGTGAAGATGCCTATTTTATGGCCTGGACCACTACACCCTGGACCCTGCCTTCCAATCTCGGCCTGACCGTCGGACCTAAGATCACCTATTGCGTGGTAAAGACCGTCAACCCCTACACGCAGCAGCAGCAGGTGATCATCCTTGCGGAAAATCTCTTGTCCAGATACCTGAAAGCGGAAGGAGAAAATGCTCCTTTTGAAGACTATACAGGCGAAAAGGGACAGGCAGCGCCCTGGACGATCCTGGCACGGTTTTCCGGCAAAGAGCTGGAAGGCCTGCGTTACGAGCAGCTATTGCCCTTTGAAAGCAACAGGCCGGAATTAAGCGGCGGCGACCCTTTCCGTGTCATCACGGGTGATTTTGTCACCACGGAGGACGGTACGGGTATCGTACATACCGCGCCGGCATTCGGAGCAGACGACTACAAAGTGGGCAAGGCCAACAATCTTGGTATAATCTGCCTGGTGGACCGTGAAGGTAAATTCGTGGAAGGCACCGGCGAATACAGCGGCAGATATGTCAAGGATTATAAGAATGAAGCAGACTATGCCGATGTGAATGTGGACATCAGCGTAGCCTTAAAGCAAAGAGGACAGGCCTTTAAGGTAGAGAAATACGAGCACAGCTATCCTCACTGCTGGAGAACGGACAAGCCCATCATCTATTACCCGCTGGACGCCTGGTTCATCCGGACCACCGCGGTAAAAGAGGAAATGGTGGCGCTGAACAAGACCATCCGCTGGAAGCCGCAGGCGACAGGAGAAGGCCGTTTCGGGAACTGGCTGGAGAATATGGTAGACTGGAACCTCTCCCGCAGCCGTTTCTGGGGCACCCCCCTGCCTATATGGACCAGCGGGGACGGGGAAAAGAAATGTATCGGCTCCGTTGCGGAATTAAGGGCGGAACTGGAAAAAGCCATAAAGGCGGGTGTGATGCCGGAAGATACCGATATTGAAGCAGCCACCCGGGACCTGCACCGTCCTTATGTAGATGATATCGTGCTGGTTTCCGGCAGCGGCCTGCCTATGCACCGGGAAGCAGACCTTATAGATGTATGGTTCGATTCCGGCGCCATGCCCTTCGCGCAATGGCATTTCCCTTTCGAGAACCACCAGAAATTCGCGGACAATTACCCTGCTGACTTCATAGCGGAAGGCGTGGACCAGACCCGCGGCTGGTTCTATACCCTGCATGCTCTCGGCGCTTTATTGAAAGATTCCATCCAGGATGTCTTAAAAGCAAACGGCATACAAGCCGATGATACCCGCTATCCCGGGGTGGCTTATAAATCCGTTATCGCCAACGGCCTGGTGCTGGACAAGAACGGCAATAAGATGAGCAAGCGCCTGGGCAATGCCGTTGATCCGTTCGAGACCATAGAGCAATACAGCGCAGATGCCACAAGATGGTACCTTATCACCAATGCATCGCCATGGGACAGCCTGAAATTTGATATTGAGGGCATTAAGGAGGTGCAGCGGAAATTCTTCGGGACCTTATATAATACGTACCAGTTCTTCGCACTATATGCCAATGTGGACGGCTTCGCCTATAAGGAAGCCCCCATCCCGGTAGCGGAACGCCCGGAAATGGACCGCTGGATCCTGTCTTCTTTAAATACGCTGGTAGCCAGGGTCAATGCCTTTATGGACGACTACGAGCCTACCCAGGCGGGCAGAGCCATCGAAACATTTGTGGATGAGCACCTGTCAAACTGGTATGTCAGGCTGTCCCGCCGCCGTTTCTGGAAGGGCGACTACGGCCATGACAAGATCTGCGCCTACCAGACCCTGTACGAATGCCTGGAAACCCTGGCGCTGATGATAGCGCCGGTAGCCCCGTTCTTTGCCGACTGGCTGTTCCAGAACCTGAATACTGTCACCGGCAGGGACCCGCACCAGTCCATCCATCATACCGACTTCCCGGAAAGCGACCCTTCGCTGGTGAACCGCGACCTCGAAGAGCAGATGCAACTGGCGCAGGATATCTCCTCCCTGGTGCTGTCCCTCAGGAAAAAAGTGAATATCAGGGTGCGGCAGCCATTACAAAAAATCCTGGTACCGGTGGTCAACGATACCATCCGTAACCAGGTAACGCATGTGGCAGACATCATCCTCTCAGAGGTGAATATTAAGGAAATCGAGTTCCTGGATGCGAGAAATAACTTTATTAACAAAAAGATAAAGCCCAACTTTAAGGTCCTGGGAGCCAAATTAGGCGCTAAAATGAAAGCGGCCGCCCAGCTTCTGACTGCACTGGATCAGGATGCGATCACCGCGCTGGAACAGAACGGCTTTACAACCCTGGAAATAGATGAAGAAAATATAAATATATCCTTAGAGGACGTAGAAGTGCTGGCACAGGACATTCCGGGCTGGTCCGTGGCCTCCAAGGACAGTCTCACCGTAGCGCTGGATATCACTATTACAGATGACCTGAAGCACGAAGGAATAGCGAGAGAAGTGGTAAACCGTATTCAGAAGATCAGAAAGGATAAAGATTTGAATTTAACGGATAAAATAGATGTAAAAATCGAAGAATATGAAGAGATAAAAGTAGCAATCTTAAAATATTATGATTATATTCGCTCCGAGATTCTTGCTAATGAGATTTTATTAACACATGAAACTCTTAGTGGTGCATCAGAAATTGAAGTAGACGATCATCAAATAAAAGTACTAATTATCAAAAAATAATAGTCATGGCTGCAAAATCAAAAACAGTTTCTAAAACCGCGACTAAAAAGACTGCTGCTGCAAAAACAGTAAAAAGCGCCGCCAAAAAGGTGGCAGCAAAAGCCCCGGCTGCCAAAAAAGCCAGCGGAAAAGCTGTTCCGGCCCCCGCAAAAGCCAAAGCACCGGCCAAAAAGGCAGCAGCAGTTAAGAAGACTTCCAAAGCAGCAGCAAAGAAACCAGTAACTCCGCCAAAAGCAGCGCCTAAGAAAGTGACCCCGGTAAAAAAAGCCGCCGTCAAAAAAACAGTACCGGTAAAGAAAGCAGCCAAAGCAACTGTAAAGACAGCCGCTAAAAAAGCCACACCTTCCAGGCCTGCGCCGGCTAAGGCTGCACCTGCCAAGACCAAAGCGCCGGCCAAAAAGACGGCAGCAGCCAAACCTGCTGAAAAGAAACCGGTCAATAAGGTCGTTCCCGCAGCTAAGAAAGTACAGCCCGCTGCCAAAAAAGCAAAAACGCAGCCTCCCGTTAAAGAAAAGGCGCCTGCAACAAAAAAAGTAGCGGAGGACTTAAAAAGAAAAGAGCAGAAAGCGGTCGTAAAAGGCAGCGCAAAGGCTACTGAGAAAAGCGGCAGGGAAGAACCTAAAAAACGCGCCTCCAAAAAGGATAGTGTAGAGATGCCACCTCCACAATTATCTGCAAGAGAGGAAATTGCGGATGCGTTCATACAAAAGAATACCAGGAAAACATTGAAAAAAGGCGAAGTTGTGGCATTCAGAGAACTTGGCGATAACAAAAAGAAAACCGAAGAAGATATAATGGAAGAATTTACACCCAAAAGGAAATCAATACTTGATGAACCGGAAACCAAGGTGCTTAAAAAACGATACAGTGACGAGGAGCTGAATGAATTCAGGGAACTGATCCTTTCCAGGATGGAAAAAGCCAAAAAGGAATTAGTGTATCTTCAGGGACTCATTACCAGGAAAGATGACGCGGGAACAGCCGATACCGATAATAAATTCAACCACATGGAAGACGGCAGCGGGGCGATGGAAAGGGAGCAGATATCCCAGCTTGCCGGCCGTCAGATACAATTCATCAACCACCTTGAAAAAGCATTGATACGTATAGAGAACAAGACATATGGCGTGTGCAGGGTGACAGGTGAATTGATCGACAAGGCAAGATTAAGGGCGGTACCCCACGCGACATTAAGTATCGAAGCAAAAAATGCCCAAAGAAAATAGTTAAACCGTATAAGAACACAATAACACTTCAAAGAAAAATGAATGTAGTCGCCGCTACATTCATTTTTCTTTAAATACTCCGGTACCACATGAATGTATTTGTAGCACCCAAAGATGAATTATCCGCATTGATCAATGAGCAGGCCAATGTATTATATCAACGGCTGCTGTCCCTCCCGGTAGATACGATCAGCATGCCTGATTTCGCCAAGAATTATTACAGGGACAGGCATATAGAACGGCTGTACTTCTCCGTCCAGACCGCCGCGATCATGCTCTGCGACGGTATCAGGATGACCGGGAAGCACTGGAAAGACGTGGTGGTAATGGAATATGGCGCGGGCATGGGAAGCCTGTACTTGCTTACCAGTATGATAGGATGCAAAGCGGTGATCTATGATGATATAGAGCCCAGGATGATGGAAGGAGCACGCAGCGTTGCCGCTTTCCTGGATATAAAGATCGATCATTTCATATGCGGCGACCATCATTACGCCATTGAATACATGAAGCAGCACCAGGTGCAGTGTGACATCATCCTGAGCCGCAATGTGATAGAGCATATCTATGATCTTGATGACTTTTACGGCAGCATGGCAGCGGCCCAGCCACAGGCGATACTGTATTTTTCCACCACCGCCAATTATTATAATCCCTTAATGCGCGCTTTCCACTACTACGTGCACCGGAAGTTTGAAAAGCTCTATGTGCCCCAGCGCAGGAAGATCATCCGTGACATCTTCCCGGAGATCAGCGAGGCCGACCTGTCCGCACTTTCCAAAGCCACAAGGGGACTTGCCATGCAGGACCTGGAAAAGGCCGTAACAGCTTTCCGGGACCATAAGATATTGCCGGACCCATCCAGGTTCTACACCAATACCTGCGACCCGGAATCCGGGATGTGGCAGGAGAACCTGTTAAAGAAATCCGATTACGAACGCATCATAACATCCAGGGGCTACACGCTGATCTACAGGAGCGCCTTCTGGGACACGCATTATTCCGGCAGCTTCAAGAACCTGATCTCCAAAGGCCTGAATGTGGTCACCAGGGGGCTGGGACCTGATAAGGGCGTCTATACTTCGCCATTCGTGTACATTATAGCGGTACCGGATAAAAAAGCTCAGGCATTATAACTGCCGAGCTTTTTTTCCATATCGAACATCACATCCCGTAACCTGGCAGCCTCCATGAAATCCATATCCTTGGCGGCTCTCTCCATAGCCTTCCTGATCCTTCCGATCTCTTTCTGCAACGAAGCTTTTGAAGTGTACTCCACCTGCTCTTCCGCTACCACCTGGCTCACAGGGTCCGTATAATAATTGGCAGCCGAAACCGCTGCTTGCTCATCTATACCTTTGATGGCCAGCACCGAGGTCTGCTCCATGATCTGCGCTACCGATTTGCTGACCGTTCTGGGGGTAATACCATGCTTTTCATTATAAGCGATCTGGATCGCCCTTCTGCGCTCCGTTTCGTCCATCGTTCGCTGCATGCTCTCCGTAATTTTATCCGCGTAAAAGATCACGCAGCCATCGGCATTACGGGCGGCACGGCCGGCGGTCTGGGTCAGGGAACGGAAATTCCTCAGGAAACCCTCCTTATCCGCGTCCAGGATGGCAACAAGCGTTACTTCCGGCAGGTCCAGGCCTTCCCGCAGCAGGTTGACGCCCACCAGCACATCAATATTGCCCAGGCGCAGGTCCCTCAATATTTCGACGCGTTCCAGGGTGTCCACCCCACTGTGAATATATTTGGAATTGATATTGATTCTTTTGAGGTACTGGTCCAGGTCCTCCGACATCTTCTTGGTCAGCGTAGTCACCAGTACCCGTTCATTACGCTTCACCCGCTGGTCGATCTCTTCCAGCAGGTCGTCTATCTGGTTGATGGAAGGACGTACCTCGATGGGCGGGTCCAGCAGGCCTGTGGGACGCACCACCTGCTCAATGAACGCGCCCTCCGTTTTTTCAAGCTCATAGCTGCCGGGAGTGGCTGACACATAGATCACCTGGTTCAGCAGGCTTTCAAATTCATAGAAATTGAGCGGACGGTTGTCCAGCGCGCTGGGAAGCCGAAAGCCGAACTCCACGAGGTTCAGCTTACGGGACCGGTCACCGCCATACATGGCGCCTACCTGCGGGATGGTGACATGGCTTTCATCCACCACCAGCAAGAAATCCTTGGGGAAATAATCTATCAGGCAGAAAGGCCGGTCACCCGGCTTTCTCCTGTCCAGGAAACGGGAATAGTTCTCGATACCGCTGCAGAACCCGAGCTCCTGTATCATCTCCAGGTCATAGGATACCCTTTCCCTGATCCGCTGCGCTTCCAGGGGCTTGCCGTTCTCCAGGAAGTATTGCTCCTGCGCTGTCATCTCCTGCCGTATCTCATGCATGATCTGCTGCATCTGTCCCTGCGGGGCCACATACATATTAGCCGGGAATATCGCCGCATTCTGCAGCTTCAGGATACGCTTTCCCGTGCCCGGCTCAAACGTCTCAATATTTTCTATCTCATCCCCGAAAAAGGTGATGCGGAGCGCATAGGTACCCGCGTCCACATACGGGAGATTAATATCCACCGTATCTCCCTTTACCCGGAACGTGCCTCTTTCAAATTCTCCCTGGCTGCGCTGGTACAGTGCGTTGACCAGCTTATGCAGGAAGCTGTTCCTGCTGATCTCATCCCCTACGTTGATACGGACGATGCTGTTCTCATATTCGAATGGGTTACCCGTACCATAGATGCAGCTCACGGATGCTACGACAATAATGTCCCTCCTGCCGCTCAGCAGGTCGCTGGTGGTCCTTAAACGGAGCTTTTCCAGCTCATCATTGATGGCCAGGTCCTTCTCTATATAGGTGTCGGAGGTAGGGATATAGGCTTCCGGCTGGTAATAGTCATAGTAGGACACGAAGTACTCTACCAGGTTGTCCGGGAAAAACTGCTTCAGCTCCCCGTACAACTGGGCGACAAGGGTCTTGTTATGGGTCAGCACCAACGTGGGCCGCTGGGTGCGGGCTATCACATTCGCTATCGTAAATGTTTTTCCTGAGCCGGTGACGCCCAGCAGGGTCTGGTGCTCTTCGCCGTTATTCACGCCGTCCACCAGTTGCTGAATGGCTTTCGGCTGATCACCGGCCGGCTCATATTGACTGTTAAGTTTAAACATACTATACAAAGTTAGGGCAAATAGGCACACGCAATTCCTTCTTACCATATTCTTAGGAATCCGCACGCCCCCCGGCAAGAACAGCCGCCACTGACAGTACAGGCAGCGCTTATCTTCCCGGGTTCAGCTCCATGAGAAAGATGATCTCCGTGCCCTTGCCGGGAGCGGAAAGTATCTGCAGGTGCGCATGAATACGCCCGGCCCTCCGCCGTATATTATTAAGGCCGTTGCCCAGCTTATTATCCTGCAGCATATCAAATCCCACGCCGTTATCCGTTACCCGGCATATCAGCTGCTGGTCACTGATCCGTATGCTGAAGGTAACAGCGGAGGCCCGGGAGTACTTGGTAATATTATTAAAGATCTCCTTAAAGATCAGGATCATATTCCTGCTGACCTCATCTTCGGTCTTGATGGCATTGTAGCGGTCCATATCCATATCATCACAAAAAATCCTTTCCACCTTCAGCGCTATACTGGATAGCTGCACCATCTCCTCCGCATTATACACCATCCTGTCCACGATCTCATGCAGGTAATTGCTCTGGGGCTGCAGCGACCAGATAATATCTTTCGCGCCCTTATACAAAGACTGGGTCTGGTATTGCAACTGGCCCAGGATATCCTGTATATCGCCGGCATCCCCGGCCTTGGACCGTGCCATAGAAGAAAGCAGGTTGATCTTGGTCAGCTTATTACCGATCTCATCATGAAAATCCTCCGCGGTCCGCTGCTTTACCCTGTCCTGCTCCGCCAGCTTCAGCCGCTCCTCTCTTTCCTTTCGCCTGCTCTTCAGCCTGTTCAGGTAATAAAGCACCAGGAAATACAGGGACAGGCCGAAAAACAGTACGGCAACCCGGAAGTACCAGCTCTGGTAAAAAGGGGTCTGGATCTCGAAATCATAATAGTAATAGGTCTCCCCCCACTGCCCGTAAGAGTTCGTGGACCATACCTTCAGCCTGTACTTACCCGGCGACAGGTTGGTAAAAACGATCTGTGACTGTTCCGTTTCATACACATTCCCGTCGCTGCCTCCTTCCAGCTCGTACCTGTACCTGATCTTATCCACACCCAGCATCACAGACTTGACGTTAAATGTCAGGTGCGTAAACCCCGCGGGAAAAACAGGGTTAAGCGGCAGCAGGCCATTATACAGGTGCTCATCCGAATACCCGGACAGGTCCCTGTGCTGGGAGAAGACCAGGATATCCTTCAGGATGATCTTGGGTGTGAAGTCAGACAGGTATTCTTCTTCCGTATTGATATGATACAATCCGTAGTTAGCGCCCATAAAGACCTGAGACCCGGCCTTTTCTATAGCCCCGCCGTTGGCTTCTATGGCACCCCACCCGTATATTGTGCTGTAATTAAGTATCCGGTACTGCCCCGCATCCTTAATGTGCAGCTTATCGATCCCGCAGCCTGTTCCCAGCCACAGCTCATCGCCTTCCAGCATCATATTATAGACAAAGTTGCAGCTCAGCCCCCGCGTTTTGTCCAGCACTTTCATAGCGCCGTCCTCCAGTCCGTAGATGAGCAGTCCGCGGTCATCGGTCGCTATATACAACAGCTTATTATGTACGATAATATCATATATGGATGATTCCCTGGCGATAGTGCGGGTAAGCCGGTGACTGGTGATATTTACCAGGGCAACACCATCCTGGGTCCCTATAGCAATATGCTCCCTGTCAACGAAACGCAGAACGGTCCCGCCCTGAACAGGCAGGAAGGCACTTTTTTCCCAGGCACCATTTCTTTTGATCATCAGCTTGTTGGTCAGCAGTATGGCCTCCAGATCCTCGAAGACAGCATAAGCCCACAGCGAACCGCTCTCCTTTATACCTAAGATCCGCCGCTGTACCCTGCCTTTTTCCAATGCGTACACACCGGAAGCCGGGGTAAGGATCAGCAGGGTGCCGTCCCTGTCCTCATCCAGGTTTAAAATGCCCGGGAAGTGGTGCCTTATTTTAAAATCCAGTACCGTTCCCACCGCCGTTTCATATAAAGTGCCCTTATGGGTAGCTATGTATAATTTTTTTTGCCCCGACAGGTACCTGACATCCGTTATCAGCTCGCCATTGAAGAACTTATTCTTTTCATAAAAGAAGAACGGGCCGTAATTATACCTGAATATCCCGTCTCCGTTGGTGCTCAGCCAGACATTATCCTGGTTATCTTCCCTGATATTGAACACTTCCATGCTTGAAAAGCCCGAAGCCGCGTTATAGTACAGCACTTCTCCATCCTGCCGGATATGATAGACGCCTCCGTCCGAGGTGCTCAGCCATTCATTGCGCTTTTTATCCCTGTAGTAGCTGTACAGCATCTTACCATGAGAAAGGCGGCTTAATACGGCATCCCGTTCAAAACGCCTTTCGCGGATATTAAAATCATAAAGGCCCTGGTTCGTGTGGACCTTATATACACCCTTATCTTTATCCTTATCATAAACATACAGGAAAAGCATACCTGGCACCGGGTCGTGTACAGCGGACAGCTTGCGCTGCTCAGGCTCATACAGCATGATGCCCTTATCTACCAGCAACAGGTACAACTGATCGCCATCTATAAAATAACCGTTGACGAGATGCAGGTCTTTACGGGCAATAAGCGGTACAAATGCGTCCTTATCCTTCCGGAACAGGCACCCGGACTTAATAAGGTACAACTGCTTCTTATACTCAAAGAAGCGGTAATCCAGGCCGTTATTAATGCCGAAGGTATCAAGGGAAACAGCAAAGGCATTTACAGTCTTGCCGTCATAGTAGGCTATATGGTTCAGGGATCCTATCCAGATAGTGCCATCGGATTGCTTGAATAAGCTCTGAACGGCATTATCTTTCAGCCCGTTCTCCTTGGTAATATATTCATACTCCGTCCCGTCATAGATGGTAAGCCCGCCCCAGGTAGCGATCCACATAAAATCACGCTGATCCTGCACAAAGCCTCTCACCTGTGATTGTACCAGGCCTTCCTGGATACTAAGCTGCCTGAAATTGCCCGTCTGTGCCGCGAGCATCAATGACCAGCAGCTCCACAGCAGGATCCCGAATACAGGCTTTAAAATTTTCATGTATTAAAGATATAAAAACTTATCAGGTCCGGCGTCCCCATTTACGGGGGATACGGCTCCTGCAGCATATAAAAAAAAGAGACTGTTCCCTTTCCGGGCAGTCTCCGTATAAAATAATTCCCGGTACGCGGGCAGCAGCGGCGCAGCGGCTCCGTTACGCGCGCTCAGGAAGACAATACCATGGCCATCTCCAACTGGCCCAGGTCCATAGGCTTGTTTTTCTTACAGGCCTGGTCAAAGCCGATATGGACAATATTACCATGCTGCAAGCCGATCATTTCACTGTTACCGCCTTCCAGCAGCCTGTTCACTGCCGCATAGCCCATCCTGCTGGCCTGGACTCTGTCAAAATAGGTAGGGCTGCCCCCTCGCTGCAGGTGCCCGAGGATAGCGGTACGCACTTCCCAGCCGGGAAAGCGGTTCCGTATCAGCTCCCTGAACTTCTCAGCGCCGCCATACTCATCTCCTTCCGCCACCACGATGATACGCACCAGCTTCTTCCGTTTTTTATCATAGCGGAGATTTTTGATCAGGTCACTGATGCTGGTATGCTCTTCCGGCACAAAAATGTCTTCCGCGCCACAGGCAATACCGGAATTTAGGGCAATATAGCCGGCATCCCTGCCCATTACCTCGATAATGAACAGCCTGTCGTGCGATTCTGCCGTATCCCTGATACGGTCAATATTTTCAACGGCGGCATTGACCGCGGTATCAAATCCTATTGTATAATCCGTACCCACAATATCCTTATCAATAGTGCCGGGTATGCCGATGACCCTCAGGTGCGGGCATTCTCCCGCCAGCTCCCGGGCACCTTTAAAGGACCCGTCACCGCCTATGACCACCAGGCCCTCAATGCCATGCTCCTGCAGGTGCTTACAGGCTTTACTGCGCCCTTCCGGGGTGGTAAATTCCTGGCTCCTGGCCGTCTTCAGGATGGTGCCGCCGCGCTGAATGATGTTGGAGACATCCGTGGTAGCCATCCGGAAAATATCTCCTTCTATCAGTCCCTGGTAGCCCCTCCTGATACCGAACACCTCCAGCCCGTGATATAAGCCGGTCCGGACCACTGCGCGAATGGCTGCATTCATACCGGAAGCATCGCCACCGGATGTCAAAACTGCGATCTTCTTCATAATAGTGCCTTTACTTTTTAATGCCCGTATGCCCGAAGCCCCCGGCCCCGCGGTCAGATGCTTCGAGGGTTTCCACTTCCTGCCATACCGCAGTTTCGTGCTTCGCAAGCACCATCTGGGCAATACGTTCGCCATCCTCGACCGTATAGGGCGTATCGGACAGGTTGACGAGCCCTACTTTTACTTCTCCCCTGTAATCACTGTCTATGGTGCCCGGCGCATTGATCACCGTGATGCCGTTTTTAATGGCCATGCCGCTACGCGGCCGTATCTGCACTTCATAGCCCCGGGGGATCTCCATAAATAAGCCCGTGGGAATGATCACCCGCTGCAGAGGCGCTATGGTCACACTGGCCTCGAGGTCAGCATATATATCCATACCTGCCGAGCCCGGTGTCTGGTACGCAGGCAAGGCATGCCTGGATTTATTAATAACTTTAAGCTGTATCATCTGGTCTGTCACTGTATTGCTTTTTGAATTTCACGGATCATAGCTTCGTGGATATGGCCGTTGCTTGCCAGCACCTGCCTGCCGTCCACACTGATCTCCCGGTCTTCATAATCGGTCACTTTCCCCCCGGCTTCCTTGACGATCAACGTGCCCGCCGCGATATCGTAAGGCTGCAGGCTATTCTCCCAGAACGCATCAAATCTCCCCGCAGCGACCCAGCAGAGATCCAGGGCCGCGGAACCCAGGCGGCGTACGGGCAGCTCCATTTTCAGGAAATGTCCGAAGATGTTCAGCGCATTCTCCTGGAAAACATAAGGGAAGCCTGTCACCAGGAAGGCCTTGTGCAGATCTGATTTTTCACTCACGGCAATGGGCTTGTCATTGAAATAAGCGCCTTTTCCTTTCTCTGCAAAAAACAGCTCATTCATCATAGGATTGTACACGGCACCCAGCAGCACCGTCCCCTCATAGGCCAGGGCAATGCTCACACAGCACAAAGGCACGTGATGCGCAAAGTTAACGGTCCCGTCTATAGGGTCTATATACCATTGATAAGGAGAGGCGGCTTCACTGTTGCCATATTCCTCACCCACGATACCGTGATCCGGGAAGCTGCTCCTGATGATCTCCGTGATCAGGCGTTCTGAGGCCTGGTCCACTTCCGTTACCAGGTTATTGATACTATCCTTGAAAGCTATCTCAAATGATGCGTTGAACTTTTCCAGCACAAGGGCACCCGCCTGCCGCACGGCCTGCAGCAGGACATCCTTTAAAATATCTATATCTTGCATACTTCTTATTTTTCAAATGCTCTCGCCACATTCGTATCTTCCACCAGCCGGATGAAGATCTCGTTCAGACCGGGAAGTATCTCTTCAAAGCCGCTGATATCAATACCTTTACTGATGTAATATTGTAAAAGCTGGTTGGTAGTGCCTGCTTCTTTCATTTTAAATACAAAGCCGGTCTCAAAAGTATCATACACCTCTACAAAGTCCGGCGGCAGGACGCTCTGCCTGTGAAAGTGCACCCTGTATTTATTTTCCTTATACTGCTGCTTGATATCTTTTACGCTGCCGTCAATAACTTTCTTTCCCAGGTTGACCAGGGCTATCTTGTCGCAGATCTCCTCTACCTGCTCCATCCTGTGGGTGCTGAAAATAATAGTGGTACCTTCTTTCGCCAGCCTGAAGATCTCATCTTTCAATATATTCGCATTGACCGGATCCAGCCCGCTGAAGGGCTCATCAAGGATCAGTAATTTAGGATTGTGCGCAACGGTGGTCACAAATTGCAGCTTCTGCCCCATTCCCTTGCTGAGGTCTTCCACCTTTTTATTCCACCAGGTGGTCATATTCAGCCTGTCAAACCATTCCCTGACCCGCTGCTCCGCTACAGTTGCATCCAGTCCTCTCAATCTGGCCAGGTATAAGGCCTGCTCTCCTATCTTCATTTTTTTGTACAGTCCGCGCTCCTCCGGCATATAGCCCATATCTCCCGCGTGCTTCCGCTGATCAAACACTTCGCCCCTGAACAGTATGTCTCCCGAATCAGGATAAAAGATACCGGTTATCATTCGTAGCAGGGTACTTTTACCCGCACCGTTAGGACCCAGCAAACCAAAGATGGAACCTTCTTCTATATCAAAGCTGATATCATCCACAGCCTTCTGGGTAGCATAATATTTTTTCAAGTTCTTTACGGACAGCAACATATGGCTTCAATAGTTTTAAAACGCTTTAAAAGACAAGCGAAAATAACGAATTAACGTGAATTTGCGTATTTAATATATTTACATTGCCGCTCTTTATAAAGGGCGGCAGGCTTCCTGCCGTAAAATTTCCGGCGGTATATCTGGAATAAAAAAGAGCCTTACGGCTCTTCATATCTTAAATGCTGATGGTATAATTTCCACTGCTTTTTTGCTTACTGATAGCGAATCCTCTTGATTCCAGCTCCTTATAGACCAGGTCCGGCACCTCCGCGGTGCTTATTGTCAATGATGTCATACCTGCGCTGGCCTTATCAATCAGATTTTTCACGATAGAATCGGCTTTTTGCTTAGCCCCTTTCAGTGCGAGCTCTCTTATTTCATTTGGTGTCATAGTTGAATGGTTTTTAAGTGCGCTAATTTAAAGAAAATAAATATCCTGTACAATAGCAATACCCTTATCTGCCCGGGCCTTCCGGGATTTGTAAAACAAATATGACAAGACCTCCCGAAAGATTATTAATTCTATCTTTGCAGGCTGTAGATATGAGCACCAATACAATAAATATCATCCTTGCCGGTAATCCCAACAGCGGAAAGACATCCCTCTTCAATGCGCTGACCGGGCTGAACCAGAAAGTGGGTAATTACGCTGGCGTTACGGTAGATAAGATATACGGGCATACGGATATAGAAGGGCTTTCCGCTATAGTGACAGACTTGCCCGGCATCTATGGTATGTATCCCAAAAGCGAGGATGAAATTGTGGCTCACGAAGTGCTTGTACAGCATAATAATACAGCAGAAGCCGCTATTGTTGTGGTCATAGCGGATGCTTCCAACCTGAAACGCAATCTCCTGCTCTGCTCGCAGATCATGGACCTGGATCTCCCGGTGGTCCTGGCCCTCAGCATGGCAGATATCGCAGCACAGAAAGGCATCCTGATCAATACGCAGCAGCTCAGCCTGGAGCTGGGCGTCCCTGTGGTCACCGTCAATCCCCGTAAAAATACAGGGATCACCGAATTAAAGGCCGCGATACGGGAGCTGCACGGGTCCCGGCAGGCACACCCGGCCTTTATAACGCATCCGGAGCTCAGTCAGCACCTGGATACCATAGCGGGAGAGCTCCGGCTCCGTAACCGGTACGCTGCATTGCTCTCCCTTAACAATATCCATATTTCGGGCTACCTGACGGAACCCCAGCAGGAATGGCTCGGGCAGTATATCCGGGACCATAGCCTCAGCATTACTGCCATACAGGGACAGGATATCCTGCAGCGCTACCGGAAAATAGACAGCATTCTTGCCCTGGCCGTCACCCGGGAAGCCGGGAGCGGTAAAAAATCAGCCAGCCAGTCCATAGACAGGTGGCTGTTACATCCCGTCTGGGGCTACCTTATTATGCTGGCGGTGCTTTTTGTCGTTTTCCAGGCCATTTTCTGGCTGGCAGCATTTCCTATGGACTGGATAGAATCCGGCTTTGCAGTCCTGACGGACTGGGCAGGAAGCATCTTACCGGACGGACAATGGTACAGCAGCCTCATTACTGACGGCATCCTTGCCGGGCTTGGGGGCATCGTAGTATTTGTGCCCCAGATCGCCATACTTTTTTTCTTTATCAGCATCCTGGAAGATACGGGGTATATGGCACGTATCAGCTTCCTAACGGACCGCATCATGAATAAGTCAGGGATGAACGGCCGCTCCGTCATGCCGCTCATCAGCGGGATGGCCTGCGCCATTCCCGCAATAATGGCAGCCCGTACCATCCGTGATCCGAAGGAAAGGCTGATCACTATCATGGTAACGCCCCTGATGAGCTGCTCGGCGCGTCTCCCGGTGTATACCCTTCTCATCTCCATGTTCATACCTGACAGGCAGATCACCCGTATCTTCAATATGCAGGGCCTGGTCCTGATGCTGATGTATCTCCTGGGTATACTGGCTTCCCTGGCGGTTGCCTTCGTGCTCAAGCATATCATACGCAAGAAGGACAAGGATTTTTTCCTGATGGAATTACCCCTGTACCGCATGCCCAGGTGGGAAAACGCCTTTATCACCATGATAGAAAAAGCCAGGATATTCGTGACAGACGCCGGTAAGATCATCTTATTGCTGAGCATTGCGCTCTGGTTCACGGCCTCCTACGGACCGGGAGAGCAGATGCAGGCGGTAGAAGATAAGTATGCGCAATTGGAACAGCAGCAGGAGCTTACAGAGCAGCAGCAGGAAGACAAAAGCAATGAGAAGCTGGCCGCCTCCTATGCAGGCATCCTGGGCCGGAGCATTGAGCCGCTTATCGCTCCATTGGGCTATGACTGGAAGATCGGCATCGCGCTTATTTCCTCTTTTGCCGCGAGAGAGGTTTTTGTAGGTACAATGGCCACCCTGTACGCCGTCGGCAGCGTGGATGATGACGATACGCCGCTTAAGGAAAAAATGCTGGCCGCCCGGAAACCGGACGGCACACCCGTCTATACCATGGCAACAGGTATGTCGCTGATGATATTCTATGCTTTTGCCATGCAGTGCATCAGCACGATCGCCATTGTAAAAAGAGAAACGAAATCCTGGAAATGGACGATCTTCCAGGTATTATATATGACCGGGCTGGCCTACCTGATGGCCTATCTCACCTACCGTATTTTCCTTTGATCATTCCGGTTTATAAAGAGCATAAAGATCAGTAACTTTATGCTCTTATAATTTTTATACCCTTTTTACGTTATCCAGAGATATGAAATTAAAGATCCGTCATATTCTTATCAGCATTTTCACCATAATGGCCTTCACAGGCAGCAAAGGCATAGCCCAGGAATTCGTTACGGGATTACCTTCCCGTATAATAGCGGACAGGCAGTCCGTTCCGCCGCCCGTTACCCTGACCCTGCCTTTCTTCGATGATTTCGCCTACAGGGGACCTTATCCCGACCCGGCCCTATGGACCTCCAGGGATGCCTATGTCAATAACCACCTGGCCATTGCACCGGTCAGTTGGGGCGTGGCCACACTGGATGCCCTGGACGAGCACGGCACACCCTATGATACTGCCAACAGGAATGCCAAAGTATGGGCAGACACGCTTATGAGCCATTATATTGACCTGAGCAGCTATCAGCCCGGCGACAATGTGGTCCTAAGCTTTTATATCCAGGATGGCGGAGCCGGCTTTCTGCCTCCTTCCGGCGACAGCATTTACGTTTTTTTCAGGAACGACAACGGCATCTGGGAAAGAATGTGGAGAAGCGGCTTACAAAGCACACGCGATTTCGTACACGTCATGATACATGCGGATGATAGCAGATTCCTTCATAAGGAGTTTGCCTTTATGTTCGTGAACAGGGCCACCAAGGGACTGAATAATTCCCAGTGGCATATAGATTATGTATATATGGATGCCAACAGGAATATCACTACCAACGACATCAATGACCTGGCCATTACGGACGCTTCCACCACCCTGCTGCAGCGGTACCACAGCATGCCCTTCCGGCATTTCATCCGCAATCCTTCACAGTATCTCGCGCCCTCTCTTCACCTGACGGTGCGGAATAATACCGGTAACAGCGCGGTTATTCCCTACAGCTATACCCTGACCTATAATACACAGACCCTGATGCAGAGCAACGGCAACAGCAATACGACCGCGCAGAATGCCGGCACGAACAGCCTGGATAATATCCCCGCAGCCGCTTTCGGCAGCATTCAGGCAGATACCTTTACCATTAACGGCACCTATAACATTACAGATGCCGTCAATACACAGTTCACCAATAATAATACGCTCCGCATTCCTTACCATTTCGGGAATTACTTTGCGCACGACGACGGCACGCCTGAGCTGTCTTACTTTGTCACCATGCACCAGTCCTATAATATACCTGCCCTTACCGCGGTAAAGTATAACCTGGAAGTGCCGGATACCATTCGCGGCTTTTCCATCCTGCTGCCCCAGGAAGTGCCGATACCCAGGAACAAGGAGTTTGGCATCAGGATATACAGGGACATTGCGGTCAACGGCGGACAGGACGATGAGGTCTATGAAGAATTATATATTTACCCGCAGTTCAATGACACGATATTCGAAATGGTACATTATAAGCTGGAACGTCCTGTAGCCCTGCCGGCCGGCACTTTTTACATGGCCCTGGTACAGCCCGCAGGCGGCTTCAGCGATTCTCTTTTCGTGGGCCTGGATATATCCAACAACGCTACACAGGAAAGATATTTCAGCGTAGTGGGAAGCTGGGAGCCCTCCCTCCTGCCCGGCAGCCTCTTATTCAGACCGATCGTAGGCCCGGACTTCATATTAAGCGCCGGGGAGCTTGCCGGGCAGCAGCAGGCGGCCCTTTTCCCCAACCCGACCGGCGGCAGGCTTTATATACCCGGTAATATGCCGGCTGATAAGGCTGTGATATATAACAGCACAGGACAGGTAGCCGGGCAGGCAGTACCGGCTGACGGCAGCATCGACCTTGCATTTTTACCCCCGGGGATCTATTATGTGCAACTGCTTTACAGGAACAGCAGCTACCCGGTACAAAAAATAGTCAGAGAGTAACCCCTCCCTGAAATATAAAGTGGTCAAAAAAATTTTTGACCACTTTATATTTTAGGCCACCTGTAAAGCACGCGGCCCTTTTAGCTGTAATTTATTTAAAATTTGACCATGACCCCGGCCGTATAGGTATTGTACACATCCTTATGCAGGTTGCTGTCGGAATTGGGATCAAAGCCATCAAGATTGTCAGTATTGGATTTATGGAACCTGTAATTGAGGGTAACAAATAATTTGCCGCGACGGCCCAGACCGGCCACAGGGATATCCATTCCCAGCTCCTGGATAAATACATTATTGGTTCCCTTATAACGGCCTAAAGAGCCGTATTCCGGTGACAGCATCCTGGTGGCCTTGGTGTCGCTCAGGATCACCCCGAAACCCAGTCCGCCATAAACATAGGTAAGGACATCCACCCAGGGATCCAGGCGATCCCACATGAATAACCTTAAAGGCAGCAGGCGTACCACACCGGATACCTGGGTAAAGGACCCTTCAAATTTAACGTTTTTGATGCCGTTAAGATCATTGAGCAGCATAGGTCCTCCGACCATCTTTCCCTGCACCACATCTGCATTCACATGCAGGCATCTCAGCGCAACGGCATTCAGGTTTAAGCCTGCCTGCCAACTGATACCTTTCAGGCCGAAATCCATAGCAGTGCGTGTAATACCGCCTGATAACCCGCCACCCCAACGCGGCTCGGGGGATTTAAGGATACTCTTTGCATCAAAATATACACGGGAGGTAACCACACTCTGGGCCCGGCTGTCTTTGAACAGCAACAGTCCCAGGGCCAGTAAATAGATTCTTTTTTTCATATGGGGGCTTTTTCTAACTTATACTATAAAAAAAGCCATTTTGCTTTGTTCAAAATGGCCTTAAGTTTTAATATTATTACAGGGATATTATACGCTCCTCTTCGGATCGAAGGCCTCCAGCTCTTTAGCTACGGCAGTCAGGAAGCTCGCACCCAGGGAACCGTCAACAATTCGGTGGTCATAGCTCAGTGACAGGTACATCATATGGCGTACCGCTATCACATCACCCTCAGCCGTTTCCAGCACCACGGGTCGTTTGACGATCGAGCCTACCGCAAGAATGGCTACCTGGGGCTGGTTGATGATAGGTGTGCCCATAAGGCTGCCGAAGGTGCCCACATTGGTCAGTGTAAAGGTACCGCCCTGGGTATCATCGGCTTTCAGCTTATTGCTCCTGGCAGCATTGGCCAGCGCATTTACATCCTTGGTCAGGCCTACCAGGTTTTTGGTATCCGAGTTTCTGATGACCGGAACGATCAGGTTGCCGCTGGGCAGCGCTGTCGCCATACCGATGTTCACATCCTTTTTCACGATGATACGATCACCATCCACGCTGGCGTTGATCATAGGGAATTTCCTGATACATTTGGCAATCGCTTCTATGAATATGGGTGTGAAGGTGATCTTATCACCGTATTGCTTTTCAAAGATAGCTTTATTCTTGTTTCTCCAGTTCACGATATTGGTCACATCCGCTTCGGTGAAAGAGGTAACGTGCGGAGAGGTATGCTTGGAACGCACCATATGGTCTGCGATCATTTTGCGCATCCTGTCCATTTCGATGATCTCCACATTGCCTGATACCGGCTGTGGTGCAGGCGCAGAGGAAGCGGCAGGTTGCTGCTGCAGGGCAGCGGGCTGAGCGGCGGCAGGTACCGGAGCAGCAGGTGCAGTGCCCCTGCCGGCTATGTAATTTAAAATGTCTTTTTTGGATACCCTGCCTTCAGCACCGGTACCGGGAACCTTTTCCAGCTCAGACATGCTGATGCCTTCCTTGGCCGCGATGTTCAGCACCAGCGGAGAGTAAAACCTGTTGGCGGTCACCGTACCCTGAGGCTGAGACGCCGGCGCGGCAGCCTGTATGGGCGCCTGCTGGGCTGCGGGCGCGGCCTGCGTTACTGCAGGAGCCTGCTGCGGAGCAGATACTTCATCAGCACCGCCGGTAGATATACGTGCAATGACAGTACCTACGGGTACTACATCGTTTTCTTTGAATAATATTTCTGTAATGGTACCTTCTGCAGTTGACGGCACTTCACTATCTACTTTATCAGTAGCGATTTCAAGAACAGTTTCGTCCATTTTAACAGTATCGCCGGGTTGCTTATGCCACTTTAATACAGTAGCTTCCATGATACTTTCGCCCATTTTCGGCATTACTAAATCAACTGTTGCCATATATTTATTTTTATGCAAATTTGAGGTGCGAAGATATACAATATACCATATTCTACAAAAAAAGGATGAAATTAATTAACAGCAAAAATACACAATCTACTCACTATCAATAATATAAAAAACTCAGACTGACTATCAAAACAAAGCCATTATAAGTTCCGGATTATTATAAGAGATTCCTCACATCCGTTCGGAATGACCAGCACCCAGGCACCTTTATAGTAAAAGCGGACTCCGGCCCGCAGGTAGGACACTGCCCGGCGAAGCGTATCCGTAATAAAAGCTTATTGCCTGTAAGCAGTTAGTCGCTAAGCTCAGTCCTTACAGCCTGTCAGAGCTCCAGGCGCAACCCGTCCGTCGCCAGGAAGACATGGGAAGGCAACATCCCGGAAATCTCCTCATGCCTGCCCAGCTGATGGCTGATATGCGTCAGGTATGCGCGTTCCGGCTTCACTTCATCAATGATCTCCAGGGCTTCCGCCAGTGTAAAATGAGAAATGTGCTTTTCGTGGCGGAGCGCGTTCAGGACCAGCACCCTGCTTCCCTTTATCTGCTGCCAGGCCCGCTCCGGGAGATGATTGGCGTCCGTGATATATGTAAAGTCCCCTATACGGAATCCCATTACTTCCATCTTATAATGCAGGACCTTCACCGGCAGTATGTCCACACCCTTTACAGTAAAGGGCTCCGTATCTATGGTATGCACATTCACCTCAGGGATGCCGGGGTACTGGGGGCCTGAGAATACATACTGGAATTCACGGCGGAGCACTTCCTGGGTCTCTTCACTGGCGAAGATGTCAATAGCTTCCTTCTGCCAGTAATTATACGCCCTGATATCGTCCATTCCTGCCGTGTGATCCTTATGGCCATGTGTATATAATATGGCATCTAGACGTGGTATCTGTGCCCTGAGCGCCTGGTACCTGAAATCCGGACCCGTATCAATGACTATGGAGGCATCCCCTGCCTGTATCCAGACAGCGGTTCTCAGGCGCTTATCCCGCGGATCTCCGGAAGTACATACATCGCAGGAGCATCCTATCATAGGTACACCCTGGGATGTACCCGTTCCAAGAAAAGTTACAATCACTGTCAAATGTGCTTAGCTTTAAAAAATCAATTTTCGTTTCCTGGCGGCTGGTGGAACAGGTCGGGTGTGGCATCGGGCTTATGGGTGACCACCCTGTACCATTTCTGCATTTCATCGCTCAGATCTTCAAACGGGACCTCTATGGTGGGCAGTATCTCGATCAGGGCATTGATGCGTCCTTCTATGTTCAGGAACCTGTTGATAACCGCTACCTTTTTGTTTTCAAGTATGCAATAGCCGGAGTTAAAGGTACCCTTTTCATAACGGACCCTGTAATGGCACTCCTCAAATAATTGTTCCAATTTCTTTAAGGTATTTGGTGTATATTTGAAACTCATACTTATTTATTAGTCAACCAATCTGAATTAATGGATAAAATTAAGCAATTAGGTATAATAAGTGTTTTATTTTTATGTTGCTGCTGTCAGGCGCAGGCACAGCGCTACTTTTCAGACCCGGAATACAATCTTTTTACGGGCGGGCTGGTAGGCGGCATTAATTTTTGCCAGATAGACGGTGACAGCTATAAAGGATATGATAAAAGCGGTATTACGGCGGGCGGTATCCTGTTCATGCCTTTCGGCACCGATATGGGCCTGCCCATACCCGGCACCCTGGCGCTGAGCATGGAGATATTGTTCAACCAGAAAGGCTCTTACGGGGGTATGAATCCCGGCTATGGCATCTTTTCCCAGAAGATCAACCTGTATTACGGCGATGTGCCCGTTATGATCAACTGGTACAGGGGTACCCGTAAATCCATAATAGGAGCAGGCTTCTCAGTAGGTTTCCTCGGTTTCAGGGAAGAGTACCTGGACAGGGGGCACGGCCCGGAGCTGGTGAAGAAAAACGATTTCAATTATGTTGATCTCAGCTTTGTGCTGAGCCCGACCATCCACATCTGGAAAGGTTTCCATATCAACCCCCGCTTCCAGTATTCCCTCATCCCCATACGATCCAATGACGGGGGCATCGGCAATAAGAACCAGTTCAATAATGTGGTTTCCGTACGGCTGATGTACCTGTTCAGCCGCGCAGGCGGGAGCAAAAGATAAGGCATTCCGCGCATTTCCGGGAGAGATCAGAAAGTAGCGAAGGTATAGCCCTGCTGCCTGATCTTCTGTATCAGAGCGGGTAATACCCGTACGGTGATGTCACAGCGTTCATGCAGCAGTATGACAGCACCCGGGTGCAATCGTTGCATGATACGCCGGATAAGCCTGTCCTCGTCTTTGGCTACGGTATCATAGGAACGGATGCTCCACCCTATGCTGAGCATGCCTGACATACGTATGGCTTTCCCAAGGTTGGGATTGGTCACGCCGAAGGGTGGCCGGAACAGGCTGACAGGCGCCCCCGTGATACCTTCCAGCACCTGGTTGGTGCGTTCTATCTCCGCTGCCATTTTTTTCGCGGACTGCCAGCCGAACGATGCAGTATGTGAATAGGAGTGATTGCCGACCTGGTGCCCCGCTTCACTGAGCGGCCTTACCAGGCTTTCCTGAGCGGCCGCATGCTTTCCTACCAGGAAAAAAACGGCTTTGACATCTTCCTTCCGCAATATTTCCAGCACAGCCGCCGTATTGGCATGAGGGCCGTCATCGAAGGTCAGGACCACTTTCTTGTCCCGGGATGTTACATTTGTCCCTGTATCGTCAAAGGATATCTTAAACCGGGGCAGCCGGTTCAGCGACCTGAAGTAAAAATTCATTCGTATAAAATAACTGCCGGTCACAAGCAGGCACAGGTAACCGGCTGCCAGCGGCATCAGCACCCACAGCGGCAAGAACCCGGAAGCAATGCCTGCACATACGGGAACGAGCAGTATGATATATACGATATTTAAAACCTGGTATCTGCTGTAAGCCATAAATGAGCATTTAGTCTGATAGTATAAAGCCGTGCTGCAAAGCAGGATTTATACCAGGTTCAAAATTACTATGTTTTCACGGCTGTTACCAACAGTTGCTGCAATAAAAATATTCAGGTAAGGATTATACTTCCCTAATATTTAACAATTTAAGTAATGTTAAGTTTTGGCCAGATATTCCCAACATATACCATAACTTTGCTACATTTGCTACAAATCACAAAATAACGATGAAGATATACGGAATTGTAGCGGCCTCAGAAAATAATGTTGTAGGCGTAGGTCAGAACATCCCCTGGCATTTACCTGATGACTTCAAATATTTTAAAGCAATTACTTTGGACCATTACATATTAATGGGCAAAAATACCTGGCTGACCTTCGTAAAGCCATTACCCAGAAGAAAACATATCGTTGTATCTAAAACGCTGCAGCCTTCCGATCTTTCCAAAGATGTCCGGCTCTTTAGCGATATCAGCGAAGCCATAAGGGAATTAGAAGCAGAAAATGTGCCGGAGCTGTTCATTATCGGCGGTGGTAAGATCTACGAGCAGACCTTTGACCTGATGGACAGGGTGTATATAACGCGCGTACATACTACCATAGATAACGGTACCGCCTTCTTCCCGAAGATCAATCCCAAACACTGGACCCTGATAGAATCCGAACCCCATACCAAAGATGCCAAGCATCAGTACGATTATACATTCGAGGTCTGGGAAAGAAAACAGCAATAAAAAGATCACCTTTATAGCTATTAAACATCATAACGGCGCCTTATAAGGCGCCGTTATGATGTTTATACAACAATATATCAGAATATGGGAAGTATAGCATGCGCTGCAGGCAAGCCGTGATCCGGTATAAGAGCAATGCTTCACAGAGAACGCGTTTCTCAGCAAAGAGCCAGCTGCGGATGTTTCCTGCAAGCAGACAGTCATCCCAACCGGCATTATTGTTCCTGTATTGCTTTATCGGCAGGCTGCTTATTGATATGATCAATGATCATGACCAGGGACATGCTCATAAAGAATAAAGCTCCTATTTTATGCGTTTCCAGCAGCTCGGAGAAGAAGTTGTTCACAAAGCCGGCGCCGAATAACATAGCCAGGCCTAAAACTACCTTCCTGTAGAAGACATCCTTTACCCGCCAGTACACCCGTTGCGCATAGGCCAGGAATACCCAGATCAACACCGCATAGATGATCAGCGCGGGCCAGCCCTGCTCCGTCAGCATAAAAATAAAATAATTGTGCGTGGTGGAACGTTCGGGATTCCTGCTCACATAGGTCTTAAATTCAGACAATGCGTGCGCCTTATAGAACTCATACCAGTTATTGGGACCTACGCCCAGCAGCGGCCTTTCCTGGCTCATCCTGGCGGAAGCGATCCACCTGTAAAGCCGTTCCATAGAAGACATGTCCTTTCCCGCAACGGTGGCTTTCATCAGGTGCTCGAAGTTGGGCTGCGTATAGGTATGCTTAAAGTCGGGCCGCAGGCCTACATAATTCTCATTGGATACTACAATGGTCGTAATGGTAATGATCAGGGCGTAGAAGGCAGGCACCACCCAGTGACCGATCTTCTTGTTAAAGGCATACCACAAGACAAGGGAGAAGAACACGGCCAGCATCGCTGCGCGCGCCTGGGCGACCATAATAGCCGGGATCAGGAACAGGATCACCGCCAGCAGCAATATCCTGTTCTGCTTATTGCCTTTACTGAGCTGGTAGGCTATAATAAAGACAGGCAGGCACATTGAGAGGACCGTACTGTGGTCCACGTGATTATAGAACAGCGGCTCGGCAGCCATATTGGATTCCCTGAACCCGAAATCCAGGAAAGCATGCCGGATGAAAATAAAAATAAAGATGAATACAAAGGGTATGAACATCAGCCTGAAAGCCCTTATAAAATCTTTCTTCTCCTTAAAGAAGAAGACCGGCAGCAGGAAAAAGGCGTTCAGGAACCATGTCTTGGCCACAAAAAATTTCAGCGAAGGCAGGAATATCTCTGAAAAGACCACCGCCAGGAACAGCCACAGGTAATGTACGAAGATGATAATGGTAATCGAGTTCTGCAGGAACCACCGGGGAATGAACCGGTAGCCGTATGCCGCCAGTGACAGCATAGAGGCGAACAGGAAGAACCACATCAGCGGCTCATCCGGCAATGTCGTGGACAGGCCTCCCGGCAGGTATATCTGTATGGAAAAGGGAATGGAGAACAGGAAGAACCAGTAGAACCTCCTGGAATCCACGATGGCCCAGAATACGCAGATGGCAACGGCCGGAAGCAGGAATAACCAGTAAAAGGAAAAATAAGTACCGGCAACAATACTCAGCAGCAGCACAATAATGCCCACAATATGGATAGACCTTTCGGTCCTGTTACCTGTACTTAAATTAATATTCATCGTATATGCTCCAAAAACTTTTTATTACGCTTTGATCCTTTCCCTGTAAAAAGCCCCGAAAACAGCTATAACCGATGTGATGATCAGACTGCCCAGCAACGTGCCTATCAGTATCAGCAGCACTTTGGGATGGGAAGCTTCATCCGGCAGGTAAGCATCCTGCACCAGGTATAATACGTTCATACCGCCTTTTTCTATCAGCTCAAATTCATGGATCAGCGAATTGTATTTTGCCTGGTCGCCCGTCAACTGGTCCTTTAAGGTCGTCAGGCGGTGCAGCTCTTCCAGCGCTTTCAGTTGTGAAGGATTAAGGCTGCCGGAAGGAGTGCTTCCACCCAGCTCTGTCCGGGAAGGCAGTAAGTAATTGTTCAGGTTGCTGGCTACTTTCAGCTCGTTGATCTGGTCGGTCATAACGGTCACCGTTGAATCCAGCACCTTCAGCTCCAGCTTCAGCGCGGATGCCACCTGCCTGTTGGATTCCAGGAAGTACCGGGAAAATTTCAGCTCCAGGTATTCCCTTACGGCCTTTGTGATCTTCATGGCCATCTCGGGATCCTTATCAGTGTAAAATATCTCGATATTCTTGGTATCCTGCCTGCTGAAAGCGAAATTGCCTTTTACTTTCAGGCGCAGCCAGTACGGGCTTTTAATGCCATAATGATTACCAAGATCAAATTCATCGATCAGGTATCTCAGCATGGCCTCGCTTTTGGAGATGAACTCTATCTGGTCCACATCATCCGGTACGGCAAAGAACTCTTTATTTTCAAACATCTGGTTCCTGAAGATATAATTCCTGTCCAGCAGTATCGGGTTCTTAACGATAAAGATGGAGCTGGAAGTATATTGCTTCGGCGCGATAAGCGAGACGACAAGCGCAACGATCAGCGCTATGGCACTGAATCCCAGGATAAATTTCTTCTTCCTGAGAATGACCCTGAAAATATACAGCAGATCAAATTGGTTATTTTCGTTCATGAAACGATCTATTAGTTTTTAAAGTAATCAAAATTGTGTCCGGTTCCTGTATGGCAGTGATAAAACGAAGAAGCCTTTCCTTTATTATCTCCGCAGGTAAATACATTAAATACTTTCGCCGGCTTTCATCTTTTCGGCGTTTTCCGCAAACTGCAGGGCTTCCAGCATTTCATCAATATTACCGTTCATAAAGTCATCCAGTGAATAAATGGTCATATTGATGCGGTGATCGGTAATACGTCCCTGGGGATAATTGTAAGTCCTGATCTTGGCGGAGCGGTCGCCCGTGGTAACGATCGACTTCCGGCGCTGGGCTATCTCCTCCTCGTGCTTACGCACCTCTTCCTCATATAATTTCGTTCTCAGCATCTGCATCGCTTTTTCGCGGTTGCCCAGCTGGGTACGCTCCGTCTGGCAGGTCACTACCGTCCCCGTAGGAATGTGGGTAAGGATCACCTTGGTCTCTACCTTATTGACGTTCTGTCCTCCGGCGCCGCCTGAGCGGGCGGTGTCCATCTTAACGTCGGCCTCCCGTAATTCAAAGTCAATTTCATCCGCTTCCGGCATGACCTGCACCGTAGCCGCCGAAGTATGCACCCTGCCGCTGGCCTCCGTTGCCGGGACCCTTTGTACGCGGTGCACACCGCTTTCAAATTTCAGTGTACCGTACACATCTTCCCCCGTCACTTCCAGCTGCACTTCCTTATAGCCGCCCACAGTTCCTTCCGATTCGGACACCAGCGTGGCCCTGAATCCCTTACGCTCAAAATATTTCAGGTACATCCTGTACAGGTCGCCTGCAAAAATGCTGGCCTCGTCACCACCGGTGCCCGCACGGATCTCCATGATGGCGTTCTTCTCATCCGTAGGATCCTTGGGGATCAGCAGGTGCCTGATGGTCTCTTCCAGTTGCTCTTTCTGCTCTTCTGCCGTTACCATATCCTCCTTTGCCATTTCCCTCAGGTCCTCGTCCGTTTCAGTAGCCAGCACGTCCTTACCGAACGCAATGGTATCCAGGCAGTTTTTATATTTCTTATAAGCATCAATAATGGGCTCCAGCTTCTTATATTCCCTGGAAGTTTTGGCAAATTCCTTATTATCCGCCACTACTTCCGGATTGGTAAGCGCCAGGCCCAGTTTGTCAAAACGGGCATTGATCGCTTCTAATTTTTCAATCATAAAATGTTTTGTAAAAAAGTATGCAAAGTTACATATTATAACGTAATAAAAACTGTAAGCCCGAATAATTATTGGCGATCTGCGCTTTTACAAAAATCATTCCGTCCTGCCGGGAACAGTCTTTAAAAATACAATATTATCTGAATTCAACCCATTGATTTTCAAATTATTTTCTATATCGGAGACCGGCGTTATCTCCCCCACCTTATTGATGACATGAGGTACATAGCCCCAGCTCCTCAAAAGCGCTACCGCCTTTTGATGCGCTTCATTATGCCGCGTCACGGCCAGGTATTCCAGGATGATAACCGGCGCATGAGACTGAAGAAAGCTTTGCCCGCCCAGGACCACCTTATCCTCTGCTCCCTCCACGTCTACTTTAATAATATCGGGCATAAAACCCGTTTCACCCGTTACCCTGTCTATGCCGGTTGCCGCGATGCTTACTTTCCTGGGCGCTTTTCGCTTAAACCAGCCTTCATTTTCAAACTGGCCGATTTCCATGGAGTTATATTCAGACTGCATATTTTCGAATTCGTAAAAAACAACATTCGCCACTCCATCCGAAACCGCAACCGGGAATACGGTTATATTATTACGGCCCGCCACGTTCCGGGAAAGGATATTAAAAGAGTCCGAAGCCGGTTCAAACGACCTTACCATACCGGAATGGCCCACCAGCTCCGCAGCAAGAAGCGTAAAATAGCCATAATGCGCTCCTATGTCCATAAAGCTGTCTCCTGCATGCAGGTTTTTAATGAGGAACCTGGCAAGACGTATCTCGGATGGATGTGATTTGCCCCCTGTAAGGTAAATATCAGTGGCAGCCGGTAAGGCGATGGTCATCTTCCTGCCGAAGAACAGGGTCGTGCTGACGATCTTTTGCTTATGACTGATTTTATACAACAGCTCTCTGAAGCCTATAGCGTAAATATATTTCAACGGCTGCATCCATAACCGGCCAAGCTTTGTAGTATCTGCGCGCCGCTCTACTTTCTCCAATAACTTCAACACGGTATCCTGGGGTATTTAGTACTGAATTATGTGGATTCCAGCGATATCCCGGAAGGCGGAAATATTGCTGCCACACTTTTCCTTTATAGACCTATATACCTCAAAAACGAAGGTCTCCTTATAAATATTATAAGGAGACCCAAGAGTTTATTAGTACTACGAACTATCGTATCAGCGTCACATTGCCCGTCCTGATGATCCGTTCAAATGTATTGGCGCAGTTGGCATCCACTTCCCATACATACACCCCGAACGGAGCATCCTTGCCATCTGTCGTTCCGTCCCATCCGGCGTTAGGGTCTGTGGTTTCAAATACTACCTTTCCCCACCTGTCATATACCTTAAAGGAGTTGATCTTGGAGAACTGGCTGTTCAGCAATTTAAAGGTATTGGCACCGCTATTGGAGGACCCGGGAGTAAAGGCATTCGGTAAGGTCACATTGTCACATGGCACCGTTATGCTTACGGAATCTATGGCATAACAGCCGCGATCGTTGGATACTTCCAGGTAATAAGTAATGCTGTAAGGAGGCTTGGCCGTAGTGAAAGGCTCCCATTCGCCGCCGGTCAGACCGATCAGAGGCGTCCATTTATAGTCGTAACCTTCCACGATGCTGGTATTGGGACCACCAAGCGCCGTACTGGAACCATCGCTCATAGTACGGTCAGGACCTGCGTCAGCGCTGATCTTGCTTACATTAACGTTCAATGGCTTTCTCACCACACAGTCACGGTCAAAATAAATGGTGTAATGGTAATCCGTCTGCTGCTGCGGCCATATATTTACGCTGTGGCCCACGGTAGTGTCAATATTGTAATCCGGCATCCATAATATGCTGTCCACGTTGAATACCATAACCTGTACACGGATGGTATCATTCTGGCAGACCACCGTATCTCTTGTATTGATGGTAATAGCCGGATGCGGATATACATATATGGACTGGCACTCTGTTGTTACGGTCGGCAGACCTTCATCAACAGTCAGGATCACATTGTAATACCCGGGCTCGCTGTATTTGAAAGTAGGCGGAAGACGCTGATCCTTGAATGCCGGTGTGGCAAAATCACAGGGCTTGTATTCTATCAGGGAGATAGACTGGTCAATGGCATTCGCGGAAAGCATATACAGTCCTCCGTTCTCCCTTACGGTATTGGACAGGGTCTGCGCTTTCCTGATACCGATGAAGTTACCCAGGTTAGTAGCAACAGGCGTATCGGCAATAGAGTTATTCCATACCAGGCCTACCAGGTTGGAGTTACCTTCACTCAATACCCAGCCGTAGTATTTATCACAATCCCTTGTGATGGAGATACCTACCGGCCTGGCCACCGTAGTACCCAGCGTTGCGTAATTGATGACATAGATAGGGTTCAGGAAAGAGTTACCGAAAGAGATCCTTTTTACAGCACTTTCTTCCTTGTTGGTGATATACAGGTGCCAGTTGTCCAGCTCCTTGATCAGCTCAAAGCTTGTCACATCCTTCAGGTTATCGTGCAGGGTACCCAGGTTGGTAATATAAGGCCTGCTTTCCAGGTTCGTACCAAACTCAAAGCGGATCAGCTCCGCGTTCCTGTTAACGGTAAAGCCATACCAGTTCTTATCATTGTCCTGCGCCACCACCAATTGATTGGTACCTACCAGCAGGCTGTCAAAGTTGCCGAAGCTGGTCACATTGGTCGCATCCTGCAGCAGCCCGTTTTCAAAATCCAGGCGCATCAGGTTGGAAGTATTCCATTCACCGCCGCCGATCACGAACACGTGCCATTTAGTGCCGGAGTAGACCGGGTAGATGCCGCGCCCTGTAGTGGCTACCTTTCCGAGCTCCTTCACATGAGAGGGGCTGCCGGTAATGCCATCTTCATAGCGCATCTTGTAAAAATAACCGTCGCTGTTCACATAGAAGCCCATCAGGGTGCTGTTATATTTTACAAGCCTGAAAGACGTGGGATTATTGAAATAAGCAAAGGGTCCCTGGTTGCCTCCGGTCGGAAATTCGGAAAGATTCGGCGGGCAGAAGCTCCAGTTATAGGATTGCGCGCCTTCGACAATGTCATAGGGCTCAATCTCATGATCCGTACAAACAGTATCAGGTATATTAAAGATATCATACCTTACCTGGGCATTCGAAATGCCTGGGCTGGCCAGTAATGTAAAAATACTTGATGCAAGTACGAGTAATTTTTTAATCATATAATTAAACAATATCGTTGTTCCTAATAATACCTTTCAGGCATTGTACATGCCCTTATCACCGGAAAAGTTTGGCTAATGTAATAATAATCTGTGAATTTATTGCAAACAATTCCTAATTTTATTCCAAAATAAAAAATAATTATGTGGAATTCAAAATTTACAGCCCTTTTATTTGGTTTTTTTTCTTTACCGTTGACACTCACTACCCTATGCGCCAAAGAAGGCATGTACCAGCCTTCAAAAATAAAATCCCGGGAGGCGGAAATGAAGCGTATGGGACTGAAAATACCCGTGGAGCAACTGTATAATGAGAACGGAACCGGCCTGAACAATGCCGTAGTGCTGTTCGGAGGGGGATGTACCGGAGAATTCGTATCACCGCAGGGACTTATCTTTACCAACCACCACTGCGCGTACAGCTACGGCCAGTCCTTAAGCACCAAGGAGCAGAATTACCTCGAAAACGGCTTTTTTGCCAAAAGCAGGGCGGAAGAACTGCCCTGTCCCGGGCTCACCGTGCAGGTGGTCAGGAAGCTGGAGGACGTAACCGGCTATATTACCAGTAACCTGGCCGACACGCTCCCGGAAGCGGAACGGAACAGGATCATCAAGGAAAGAATAGAAAATCTTACGCGGGCTTACCACAGGAACCAGCATACGGAAGTGGATATCAGGCCGTTTTACGAAGGCAATGAATACTGGGCCACTATCAAGGAGACCTATAAGGACGTCCGGATGGTCATTTTCCCGCCCGACGGGATCGGGAAATTCGGCGCAGATACCGACAACTGGATGTGGCCGCGCGAGTCCGGCGATTTCGCTGTGTTACGCGTATACGCGGACGCGAATAACAATCCGGCCGATTATCATCCCGACAACAAGCCGTACAGGCCCGTAAAATATTTCCCCATCAATATTTCAGGCGTCAAGGAAGGAGATTTCACTATGGTGTACGGCTTCCCCGGCCGGACCACGCAGTATTTATCCTCCTTCCAGGTGGACCAGGTGCAGCATATCATTGACCCGATACGCATCCAGGCCAGGACCATCAAGCTGGATATCTGGGATAAGTATATGAGAAATGACAAGGATATTTTCCTCAAATATGCTTCCAAGCAGGCTTCCGTTGCCAACGGCTGGAAAAAATGGCAGGGAGAGGTGCTCGGGCTGCAGCAAAATAATGTTATACGCATCAAAGAGCAGCAGGAAGAAAGATTTATGGCGCAGGTAGCCAACAGCCCTGACGCCGGGGACCGTTTCCTGCTGACCGGCCTGGAAGCCAATGTAAAGGGCAGCAACAGGCACGTAGCGGCCATAGAATATTCAAGGGAAGCCATACTCGGCATTGAGGCCATACAGGCATCGGCCGTATTCAATAACATCTTGGGACTGTTCAGGACCGATGCCTCACAGGCACAGGTGACAGACTCGCTCCAGAAGATCAAGAAAAGCCTGGCAGGGTTTTATAAAAATTATCTTCCACACGTGGATCAGACCGTTTTTGAAGGACTGATACCGTACTATATGCAGCAGAACGATTACGTGGTAGCGCCCCAGATGAAATACCTGTACAGCGTATACGGCCGGGACGCGCACAAATGGTCCAACAGCGTTTACAACAACTCGCTGATCACCAGCAGCCAGAGAATGTACGATTTCCTGGACAAAGCGACCAAGGCCGACAGCTTCGCCATCCTCGGCGACCCGGCCTATAAGCTCTATTATGAAGTGACCAGCTATGTAAAGAATGATATCACGCCCAGGCTCACCGTCAACAGCGATAAGATCAATGTGCTCAACAGGCAATATGTAAGGGCCCAGATGAAATACAACCCTGCCCGTAAGCCGCTTTACCCCGATGCCAACTCCACGCTCCGCATCGCTTACGGCAACGTAGCGCCTATCGCCCAGAAAGAGGGCAATTTCTTCCTGACCACACTGGATATGAAGATCCCCCGCCACAACCCGGAGGTAGATGAATTTCGCATACCGCAGCGCCTGACAGACCTGTACAACCGTAAGGATTTCGGCCGCTGGCAGCAGAACAATACCGTACCTGTCAATTTTATCGCTACGAACCACACGACCGGCGGTAACAGCGGCAGCCCGGTGCTGAACGGCAAAGGAGAGCTGATAGGCATCAATTTCGACAGGATCTGGCAGGGCACGATGAGCGATATCTATTTTGACGAAGGCTTCTGCAGGAACATCGCGGTAGATGTACGGTATGTGCTGTTCATTATAGAAAAGTACGGCCAGGCAGGGTGGCTGCTGAAAGAAATGAAATTGAATAAGTAAGCCATTAACCAAGCTGACCATATAGAAAGTACAGTACACTATAACCTGCTATAAATGATCAGGAGATTCCCGTCCGGAACGACCGCCATTCAGGAGTACCTTTATAGCTGTCTCACAGGGCAAAGCACCCCCCAGCGAAGCGTATCCGTAATAAGAGGCAGCTTCCTATAAGCCGATAGTGACTTAACACATATATCAAAAAAGTGCAGCCCGGACCGGGCTGCACTTTTTTGATATATGTTATCGTAATACTACTACTTGATACTTTCCGTCTGGATACTGTTCATGCCATAATAGTACATACCGTTACGGCCCGCATACACGCCACCCAACTGGATACCATCCGGCGACTGCTGCAACTGCTGGTTGAACTCAGCCACATTCCGGATACGCTTGTCATTCACGGTAACGATGATAAATCCTTCCCTGATATTGACACTGGCGAAGCTGCCCTTGCCGATCTTTTCCACGATCACACCGCCGCCTTCCACATTATATTTTTTCTGCTCCTCTGCGGTCAGGTTCCGGAAGGTGGCTCCCGCCAGCTCAAACCGGGTCTGCTTGTCGTCCAGTATCTTATTCCCAAAGTTGCTTTTCAGCTCCACCTGCCTGGTAAAGGATTTACCGTCGCGCTGGTAGGTAACGCTGATCTTATCACCGGGATGATAACGGGCCACCACACCCTGGAGCTGCGGTACATTCTCTATGGTCGTACCATTGATCGCGGTAATGAAATCTCCTTTTTTCAGCCCGGCCTCGGCAGCGCCGCTTTCCGGCTCAACCGAATTCACATATACGCCTTTGATATTCCTGAAATCGTTCTTATTGATGCCCAGCTGCTCTGCTCCTTCATCATTCAGGTCCGCCAGGGCGACACCCAGGTAGCCCCGCTGCACCTTACCATGCTTGATGATATCCCTTGCCACTTTCTCCACGATATTGGACGGGATCGCGTAGGAATAGCCGGCATAGCTCCCGGTAGGAGACGCAATGGCCGAATTGATACCTATCAGCAGCCCGGCGGTATTCACCAGCGGTCCGCCGCTGTTGCCGGGATTTACGGCAGCGTCCGTCTGGATAAAGGATTCTATGGCAGAGGTGGATTGCCGCTGGTTAATGCCCAGCGCCCTTCCTTTGGCTGAAACAATACCTGCCGTCACTGTGGCGTCCAGGTTGAGCGGGTAGCCTACCGCCAGCACCCACTGGCCCAGCTTGACCTCATCCGAATTGCCTATCTCCATATAATGCAGGTTTTTGGCATCTATTTTCAATACGGCAAGGTCGGTAGAAGGGTCCGTTCCTATCACCTGGGCGATCTCCGTATTGCGGTCATTGAAAGTGACCTGCACTTTTGAAGCGCCTGCTATCACGTGGTTATTGGTGATGATATAGCCGTCTTCAGAAATGATCACGCCGGAGCCGGAGCCTACCTGGTCGGGCATCTTATACTCCCTGAAACCATACATCCCGAAAATATCAAAAGGGTCCCTGGCCCTTACGGTCCTGCCCTCGCTCAGCGTCTTGATATGCACCACCGATTTTACCGCCTCTTCAGCGGCAGGGGAAAAGTCCACAGGCTGGGTAGCTGCAGCCATGCCGTTGCTGACATAGTGCACGGGTACAGACCTATCCTTATCGCCTGAAAAAACTGAATCGCTTCCGGAAAAATATTGGGTACCTAATGCTGTGGCTATAGAAGTGATGGCTGCTGTGGCTATCACTGGAAAGATAATTTTTTTCATAGCTCTTCTTCTCGTGTTAAATAATATCTGTTTAAAAAATAGATGTACTATAAATATTTTAACGTAGAGTTCTGCCGATACTATAAAAATGTTAGGTTTTTTAAAAAAATACTATAAAAATTATTATCAAAATAACGAACATTTTCTGAAAAAATGAATCGTTATTTTGATAATAAGTTGTAAAAAATCAAATATTATTCGCACTGACCACCTGTAAGCAACAAAGTCATTATATGGCAGGCGCTCACCGGACCATAAAGAGCGGTATTCTCTATATAAGCGGACAGTGACTTTATTTTTTACCTTTTTCCTGCTTCATTTCCGTGTACTTACCGTTCTTATCCTTTACCAGGACCTTTACGGAAAGGATGCGCTGGTCCACATCAGGCCTGTCCATGCCGTTCCTTTTCTGGCTCACGATCTTATCCACCGTTTCCATACCTTTTACCACTTCGCCGTACACGGTATAGTTGTTATCCAGGAAAGGCGTTCCACCCTGGGTTTTATAAATGTTCTTCTGCGCATCGGTGTACTTGATGCCGATACGCTGCTGTATCATATCCAGCTCCGCATCCGTAACGGTCTTTCCTGCTACGATATAGAACTGGCACCCGGAGCTCGCTTTCTCGGGGTTATTATCGCGGGCAGCCGCCAGCGCGCCTCTTTTGTGGATATATTTATCCGTTTTAAACTCAGCGGGGATCCTGTTGCCATGAGAGCCTGAGCCCAGGGGAGTGCCCGGCGCCGCGTTCTTTGAGGTAGGGTCTCCGCCCTGGACCATAAATTCAGGAATTACCCGGTGAAACAGCAGGCTGTCATAAAATCCTTCCCTTGCCAGCTTTACGAAATTCTCAGAATGAAGGGGTGTCTCATCATATAGGATCATCTCGATATTGCCCTGCGTAGTGGACATCATCACCTTATACTTCTGGGCGAACGCGCCCGTTGCTCCTGCTATGGCCAGACCGGCCAGTAATAATACTTTTCTTATCATGGATTAATTATCTTTTGCAAATGTTCCCAAATTTAGTAAAAAACGGCATATAAAGATCCTGCCTTTTTCAATAGGACCTGCCGCCGCCGCAAAAGTTTAAATATAGCAGCATTCTTCATGACATACCTTACGTCAAAAAGCAGGGAGGCTGCTCCGTACGGAACAGCCTCCCTGCCTTAAATTCGGTATATGTCAACATTAAAGGTCGGTATTGCCCAGCAGGCCAAGCGCTTTTTCCACCTCTCTCGCCTGCGGAGAGAACGGGTAGTCGGCGCTGATCTGTTTGTATAAGGCTACCGCCTCATCTGCCTGGTTGTTCAGCTCATAGGCCTTTGCAGCCCTGTAAAGATACAGGGGCGCATAAAAATCATCCTTGTATTCAGCGGCTTTCTTATAGTAGCTGATGCCTTTACTGATATCCTGCTTTTCCATATAGGCGTCGCCCAGGCTGCCGTAAACGGTATATGCAAAAAAGGTACCGTGGCCATTAAAGCCATCCAGCATCTTGATAGCTTCGTCAAACTGGCCGAGGTTCAGGTAAGCCATACCGGCATAATACCTGGCCAGGTTACCGGCATCCGTGCTGCCATATTTTTTTACGATATGCAGGGCGCCTTCATACTGACCGTCTCCATCCAGCACATATTGCAGGGAATCCGCTTCAAACCAGTGCTCTACCCGGAACAGGGCGCTGCCGGCCTTTTCCTGGTCAGGCTTCTGTACGAATTCCTTATATCCGAAAAAGCCTCCAACCAATACCACGATGGCCACACCTACACCGATCAATGTTTTTGTTAACCTTGCAGTACCGTTACCTGTAGCGCCTGCAGGTTTGCTATTTGTTGTCTGAACACTCATTGTTATTAAAAAATTAAAGTGGGCAAATTTAAATATTTATTTTAATTATTCAGCACATATTTTTAAAAATAATCGTTCCCTGCTTTCCTGCCGGTCCGTTATCCTTCCCATCCTGTTCCTGCCTTTTATATGGGGGGCCGCAAAATAAATTCCCGCCATATCCGTTTTTATCTCCGTAATATTTTATTTATATATTTTCACTAACTTTGCAGGTCTATGCGTAAACTTCTGGCACTATCCGTTATAGCAATGCTGCTCCTGGTCTCCTGTAGTCCTTACAACCAGGTGCTGAAAGGCAATGACTATAACCTGAAACTCTCCAAGGCAAATGAATATTATGATGCCGGGAAATGGCTGCGGGCGGGTGAGCTGTATAACCAGGTGCTTCCTGTATTCAAAGCGACCAAAGACTATGAGATGATCTATTACCGGTATGCCTATACGCAGTATAATACCAGGAATTATCTTTCCGCTTCTTATCACTTCAAGAATTTTACTGAATTTTTCCCCGGAAGCTCCAAAGCAGAGGAATGCATGTATATGTACGGCGTCTCCCTGTTCAAAGACTCCCCTAGGTATAACCTGGATGCTACGAGCACCTCCAGGGCGCGCGAAGTGCTTGTACATTACGTCAATACCTACCCTACCTCCCCCACCGTGCCGGATGCGATGAAATACATCGAGGAATGTACGGAAAAGCTGGAAACCAAGGGTTACCACGCCGCGCTGCTGTATTATAATATGGAGCAGTACAAGGCCGCTACCGTAGCCTTCAAGGAGCTGATAGCTACCTATATAGAATCCAAGAAAACGGATTATTATATGTACCTGCAGTTCCGTTCGGCGTTTCTCTATGCGCAGCAGAGCGTTCTCAACAAACAGCAGGAGCGCTACGTGGATGCCATAGCCATATACAAGGAGTTCAAAAGTTTTTATCCCAATTCATCTTATACCAAGGAAGCTGACAAATTATTTGATTCGGCTGAAAAAAGCATAAAACAATTAAGAAATGAGCATAAATAGGAAATTAGTTGCGTCTTTAAATCCTTTAATTGAAACCCGTGATGTGGTGGCGATTAAAAATATTACAGGCAACCTGTACGAATCTATCGTGGTGATGGCTAAAAGAGCCAATAAGATCAATATCACCCTGAAAGAGGAGCTGCACAGGAAGCTTGAAGATTTCGCAAGCAATAATGATACCCTGGAAGAGATCCACGAGAACAAGGAGCAGATCGAAATATCAAAATTCTATGAAAGAATGGCCAACCCTGCGATCCAATCCATAGGAGAGCTGATGAATGGTAAAATATATTTCAAGGAAAAGGAAGAGGAATAAGCCCCTTCCTAATTTTCCTGCCGGGACCCGGATCTGTCAACTCAAAAAGGAATACACGTCATGTTGCTTCAAGGTAAGAAAATCGTATTGGGCATAAGCGGGAGCATTGCTGCTTATAAAGCTCCAGAGCTGGTAAGACAGCTGGTAAAAAAAGGAGCGGAAGTACAGGTTATTCTTACGGAAGGCGGACAACAGTTTGTAACCCCGCTCGCGCTCGCTACCGTCTCCAGGCGGGAAGTGATGCTATCCATGACAGATAACTCGCAATGGCACAATCATGTGGCCCTGGGCTTATGGGCAGACCTTTTTATAATAGCTCCCTGCAGCGCTAACCTGCTGGGAAAAATGGCCAACGGACTGTGTGATAACATGTTGTTGGCCACTTACCTTTCCGCCAGATGCGAGACAGCCATAGCCCCCGCGATGGACCTGGATATGTGGCAGCACCCTGCTGTACAGCATAATATCAGCAGGCTTAAGGCCAATGGCAATTATATCATCGATCCCGAAACAGGCGAGCTGGCCAGCGGGCTGACCGGCCAGGGCCGGATGGCCGCCCCTGAAAATATCGTATCCTGGGCGGAACGTTATTTCTACCAGCAGCGGCCACCGTTGCAGACCGCCCTGGTAACAGCCGGCCCCACCTATGAGCCTATCGACCCCGTAAGATTTATCGGTAATCATTCCACCGGCAAAATGGGCATTGCGCTTGCCGAAGCCTTAGCCGATGCCGGCTACAGCGTCAGGCTGGTATTAGGCCCTTCCTCCTGCTCCACCCGGCATCCCGGCATTGAAACGATACCCGTTACCGATGCCGCATCCATGTACGAGGCCTGCCACCGGTATTTTCCGCAGGCGGAGATAGCCATACTCGCCGCAGCCGTGGCGGACTTCACCCCGGTCAGCGTGGCGGAGCAGAAGATAAAAAAAGGCACGGACGAAACTATGCAACTGCACCTGGCACAGACCAGGGATATACTGGCGTCACTGGGAAAGATCAAGACCGGCACACAAAAACTCGTAGGTTTTGCGTTAGAGACAAATGATGCGCTGGACAATGCACGGGCCAAACTGGAAAGGAAGCAGGCGGATTATATCGTCCTGAACACCCTGCAGGACGCAGGTGCGGGCTTCGGACACGACACCAATAAGGTCACGATCCTCAGCAGGCAGGGTACGGTCACGGAATTGCCGCTCCAGTCCAAAAAAGATATTGCCCGCGCTATTGTAAATCATATTTTAATATCTTAGAACGATGAGGAAAGGTTTGTATCTGCTGATAGCCGTGTTATTTTCGGGCAATATGCTCTTGGCGCAGGAGCTGAACTGTAAGGTGACGGTGACGCACAGGGAGATCCAGAATGTGGATGCCAAAGTGTTTAAAGCGCTGGAGAAAAGCCTGAATGACTTTATGAACAACCAGAAATGGACTTCTGACATCTTTCAGCCCAACGAAAAGATAGAATGCTCCTTTCTGCTGAACATCACCAAGAACCCCGAGCAGAACATGTATTCAGGCACCTTGACGATCAATGCTTCCAGGCCGGTATATGGTACGAGCTACAGCACTTCCCTCCTGAATTACGTGGAGCGGGACGAGGATTTCACCTTCAGGTTTGACGAAAGCCAGCCCCTCCTGTTCGATGACAACAGGGTATCGGGCAGCGATGCGCTCGGCTCCAACCTTACAGCAGTATTCGCTTTTTACGCCTATATGATCCTCGGCTATGATTACGATTCCTTTTCACCGCTGGGCGGCACCGCCCTGTTCAAGAAAGCGCAGAACGTAGCGTTCAATGCGCCCGAAGACGGTAAAATAGCGGGGTGGAAATCCAGTGAGCGCAATAACGGCAACAGGTACTGGATGATAGAGCAACTGATGAACCCAAGGTATGAGCCTCTCAGGGAAGCCTGGTATAAATACCACCGCCAGGGACTGGACCTGATGACCTCCCAGCCCGAAGAGGCTGTCAATAATATCATGTCCGTCCTGGACCCCATTGACCGCCTGAGCAAGGAGACCCAGTACCCGGTGGTCGTAAAGCTGTTCTTTTTTTCCAAAAGCCTGGAGTACCAGAACTTCCTGCCGCAGGCGCCGGCGGAGAAGCGCAAGAATTATATTGAAATGCTGGCCCGTACCGACATTCCCAATGCAGGTAAATACCGCTCTATAAAGTAAGCTTATACCATGATCCAACGGCCGATACCCCGCTTTTCCAGTTTGTGGACCTGCATCTTATTGTTGTTCTGTACCGCCTGTAACGACAGTACGAAGGATATGCCGGTCCCGTCTGATAAGATGGTCCGTATCATATCAGATATACACGTTGCAGAATACTACAGCCAGGGATTGGGTATGCCTTCCGCCTTTAAGAAGAACCCCGACAGCCTCTCACTGTATTACAACTCGATATTACACCATCACCAGATCAGCTACGATTCATTCATGAACGCCTACAGGTGGCTGATGAAGCACCCGGTCATCATGGACAGCATCTATAACCAGGTGCTGTCCAATTTAGAGCAACTGAGAAAAGAATACCCGAACAATACAGGTAAACCCGGGGCCCGTAACCCTGAGGATGATCCTTCAAAGACGCGCGATACCGCCGCCGGCAATAATGCTACCAATATTCAAGAAGCAGGAGAAATATGAACCGCAATATCTTTATAATCATTACCTTAATCTCAGCAGCCTGCTTATGGAGCTGCAGACCCTATACGCCCACACCCAGGAAAAAAGGCTATTTTAAGCTGGAAATGCCTACGGAACATACCTACCAGAAATTCAGCATGGCAGGCTTCCCGTTTGAGTTCGAATATCCTCATTACGCCAAGATCACCCAGGATACCAATCTCGTACTGCAGGAGAAAGCCCCCTACTGGATCAATGTGAGCTTCCTGGATTATAATGCCACCATTTACCTGAGCTATAAGCCCATTACCGCGGCAGACCCGCTGGAGAAGCTCATTGATGATTCCTACAGGCTGTCATACGGGCACGATAAACGCGCCGATTATATCGAATCGGAACAGATCCAGACCCCTCATAACCTGTATGGTGTCAAATACCAGATAGGCGGTAACGCGGCATCGGCCCACCAGTTCTATCTTACGGATTCGGTCCGCCATTTCCTGAGAGGTTCCCTCTATTTTGAGACGGTGCCGAATGCAGATTCCCTGGCGCCCGCCATCAGGTTCCTGAACGAGGATATGCAGCACCTGGTCGAAACCCTGAAATTCAGGTAAGACACTGGCATACATACCAAAGCATATATAAAAAAGCAGCCCTGTAATTATAATTACAGGGCTGCTTTTTTAGTCTCCCCAACAGGAATCGAACCTATATCAAAAGTTTAGGAAACTTACGTTTTATCCATTAAACTATGGGGAGCAGTATCATTATTATCTGCTGCTGTTTAAGAGCGGTCAAAGGTAGCATTTATTTTTTAAATTTCATAGAAAAACAGGAAAAATGTCTTCGGGGAAATGCTGCCAGATATCCCGGTAAGCATTCTGCAGAAAGTGACACCGTACTGCGACTTACACGGAAGTATTGCTTACAGCAATATCCTGTTCACCTCCCGAGCCTGTTACCCCCTGCAGACCGGTAATACCAGGAGATAAGGTCCCTTTTGTAAACCCGCAGCGTAACCCCAAAAAGCAACCGGCCGTAAATCTGTTGCAATTAATAAAAAGTTATTTATATACATTTGAATATAAAAACCATGAGAAATAGATAAATTGAAAACAGTTTATGTTGTAATACCACACATGCTATGAGGACAAAACCAGATATAGTAAAAGACTGGCTGCCGCGGTACACCGGGCAGCAATTGAAAGATTTCGGTTCCTATATCCTGCTGTGCAATTTCTCCAATTATGTGGAACTGTTTGCGGAATGGCACAGCGTGGAAGTTGTCGGCGTCGGGAAAGCAATGCAGTGCGCCACTGCAGACGATATTACCATTATCAACTTCGGTATGGGCAGCCCGGGCGCCGCCACCGTTATGGACCTGCTGAGCGCCATTAAGCCCAAAGCGGTGCTCTTCCTGGGCAAATGCGGCGGCCTTAAGAAAAAGAATACCGTGGGAGACCTCATCCTGCCCATAGCGGCCATCAGGGGAGAAGGTACCAGCAATGACTATTTCCCGCCCGAAGTGCCCGCGCTGCCTGCCTTTGCCCTGCAGAAGGCCATCTCCACCACCATCAGGAATTATGAAAAGGATTACTGGACCGGGACCTGCTATACCACCAACAGAAGGGTATGGGAGCACGATGAAGAATTCAAGAACTACCTGAAAAGGATCAGGGCGATGGCCATAGATATGGAAACCGCCACGATCTTCTCCACGGGATTTTACAACGAGATCTCGACAGGCGCCCTCCTGCTGGTCAGCGACAGCCCTATGACCCCCGAAGGCGTGAAGACCTCCAAAAGCGATGCCCTCGTCACTTCCACGTATGTGGAAACCCACCTGGGGATCGGCATAGACGCGCTTAAGGAGCTGAAAAATAAAGGGCTTACAGTAAAACATCTCCAATTTTAATCATTTCAACAGCCGGTTGTCCACCCGCATTCAAAAAGATGAAAAAAATCCACAACTACCTGCTTTTATGCCTGCTCTTACTGACAGCCTTCCAGGCCAACGCCCAGAAGAAGGGCTACAACATTAAAGTGACCTTCAGCCAGCCTCTCAACGGCAATTACGTGTACCTGGCACACTATTACGCAAAGGGACTGCCCACCATCTATAAGGTCGATTCGGCCAGGGTGGACAACAAGAAGCAGCAGGTGATCTTCCAGCGGAAGGACAGCCTGCTGGGCGGCGTTTACCTCGTCCTGCTCAATAACAACAGCCAGTATTTCGAGATACTGCTCGATAACGGTGATGCCTTTGAAGTGCAGGCAGACACAGCCAGGCTTCCTTTAGGGCTTACCTTTAAGAATTCGACGGCCAATGAAAGGTATATGGAGATGAACAATAATTTTATCGCCGCACGCACCCGGGTCAACGAGCTGAAAAAGGAGCATCCGTCTGAAGACATCTCCGCCAGGGCCAGGGATATCTATAAGCAGGCCTACCAGAAAAACCTGGAGATAGCCCACGCGATGGGAAAGCATACGCTGCTGTCCAAGATCATTTACGCCTTCACGCCGCCCAATGACCCCGACCCTTCCGGATATACCCGTAACGGCGAGGTGGACTCCATGGACCTCACCTACCTGCTGAAAGAAGCCTACTGGGATAATTACGACCTGTCGGACGACCGGCTGATACATACCCCTTTCTACGAGAACAAGCTGAAATATTATTTTGACAATTACGTGTACAACTATCTTCCCGATTCCGTCATCTATGAAGCCGAAAAGCTGCTGTACCTGACCAGGAACACCACGGAAAATTTCAAATTCACCCTGCAATGGCTGACCAATTATACCCACAGCAGCAAGATCATGGGTATGGATATCGCCTTTGTGCACCTGGCTGAAAATTATCATATGCAGGGTAAGGCCTACTGGCTGGACAGCGTACAACTGAAGAAGGTTACTGACAGGGCCATCACCCTTGCGCCGAATGTCATAGGCAGGAAGGGCGAGAATTTCACCTTATATGACCTGTACGATCTCAGGAAAAGATCCCTGTACGACGTGGATGCCAGGTACACCCTGCTGGTCTTCTGGAGCATAGACTGCGGCCATTGCCTGAAGGAGGTGCCCCAGCTGAAAGCCCTGTATGACAGCACGCTCAAGGCCAAAGGCGTAAAGGTCTTCTCGGTGCCTACCGGGGAAGAGCAGAAAAAGATACAGGAAAAGGTAGCCGAATTCGGTATCGGGGAATGGACCCACGTCATAGACCTGGGTAACGGCAATTCAGATTATATCAAGCATTACGATGCTTACACCAAGCCTAAAATATACCTGCTGGATAAGGATAAGATCATCAGGGGGAAGAACCTCGGCCACGAAAATATCTCCCAGGTCATAGAGGCCCTGGAACGCAGGGAGCATAAGCATTAAAAATCCAGGAAGCCCTCTACCTGGTCCGCTATCACCACGGGGGTCACCGTATTGAGCCAGTTGCCCTGCTCATCCGTTTCCTGGTTGATCCTGGAAATGGGCAGTTTATTAAAATATACATTCACCTTAAGGTAATTCAATACATTCGTCAGGTGGTCCAGTCCCCTAAGGTTACCGGCCCTGCCATCGGCAATACCCGTGAGCAGGGCCTTTTTATAATGCCAGGCGCTTTTAATATCGGTGATGTCGAACAGCAGCTTCAGGACGCCCGGGAAGCTGCCGTTATACTCGGGGATAATGAATATGAACTTATCAGCCGGCTTCAGGAAAACATCTTCCAGCTCCCTGACGGTATCATTACGTATTACGGCATCCAACATTTCAAGGCTCAGGAGCTGATGCGCTATACCTTTTTCATTCAATATTCCCTGGTAATGTGCCGCGATCTGTCTTGTTTTGCTTCCCGGTCTGTTCGTGCCTGAAATAATTGTAATCATAATAAAAGTATTGGGCATTCAAAATTAGTTATTTTGCACCTCATAAAAGCCTTCGTTTATTCAAAAAATGCTTACTTTTAAAAACAGTTGATCCCGGCATATCCACATATATGAGAAGAACAGTACGCTACATCGCGTTGATCGCTGCTTTTTTGGCTATCAGCGGATGCATTACCGGCTCTTATAAAAAAAAGTATCATCCTGACGATATTCCTTCCGTAACGAAGCAGTACCTGCAGGGGATGTTCAGGAATGTGCTCCATCCCGAAGTTGAAAAGCAATGCAAAAGCGCCTACCAGATCAACCAGATGCAGCTTATATGGCTGAACTCCCGGGAACCGGGCCAGCTTTTCACCCAATACCTGCAGCAGCTTTATACACTCCAGGACGAAGGGATCGATCTGGGCAAGCTCAATATCAACCTGATCGGCAGGATACACAACCAGCTGACCAGGTGGTACGATAACCAGGTCAGCATTCCCCTGGACAGCATCGTGATATGGGACATGGAGCTGACCAAAAGCTATATCACCGCAGCCTACCTGCTCACATTCGGCGACAAAAAAGAAGTTTTCAGGAATGACATCCTGAACCAGCAGGAGAACTTCCGGGCAGCAGACAACCTTATCTTTTCCGTACACCAGTCCGACGCCTTCCCTGCCCTGGATATCTACAGGCCCCAGCACTTCCTTTACGTGCAGATGGTATTTGCCCTCAAAAACTGGATGGTATTGAGCGGCGATAAGGAATATATGAGCCTTAAAAACAAGATCCGCCATGACTCCTGCAGCACTGCAGAGATCTGGACCGTTATCAAAAAGGAAATGGGCAGCCTCCAGAGCGAAGATACCGTTAACCTGGTCCTGAAATACCAGGCCAAGCATTCCTTACCGCAAACCGGCATGCTGGATGCGGCCACCCTGCTATCCCTGAAAACCTCGCCGGAAGATTACCGGAGAAAGCTGAAGATCAATATGGAAAGGCTGCGGCTGTTCTCCAATACTTTTCCTGAAGAGTATTTCTGGTATGATATTGTCAGCAAAAAGTTCCACTTTGTGCAGTCCGGCAAGATCATCTATGAGAGTAATGTCAACAGCTCCAGTCCGCTTGTGTACGATGCCCCCCTGTTCTTCCGTGATGACAGCAGCGCTGCCCGTTCCCCGGCGGCAACGGCCTTAAAAGCCGTGCTCCGGTCCGACGGAACGATCAATGTGGAGGGTATCTATAAAGACACATCCTTCAGGGAAGTATTCACGCTGGAGAATACCCAATACCTGGTGGGATCTATAAGGGACCCGCTTTATGCCGGCCAGCATCCTGCTGATCCGCCTGCGTTCAGTTTTTATAAGGTCTACCTGACCATAGGACAGGATGCGGAGAATAATGTGCTGAAATACCTGGATGATGTGCTGCAATGGGATAACACCGGATATTCTTTTTAAAATTCAGTATAAAATTTGTTATAATCATTAAAATACCTGAAATTTGCACCACTCCTGAAAAACGGGATGCGCGGAGGTGGCGAAACTGGTAGACGCGCAACGTTGAGGTCGTTGTGTCCGAAAGGACATGGGAGTTCGAATCTCCTCTTCCGCACCTGAGTGGACAAAATGGATGCATTTCCGTTTTGTCCATTTTTATTTTTCAGATTAACTGAGATTAGTTTGAACACCTCATTTATCAGTAGATGTTGTACTTTAAGGATTTCTCGTTTTTTTCCAGTTTGGGCAAGAGCGAATCAAGTATCTTTAAACTATGGTCAATCTTAATACGATCCATGTATTGGAATTTTCAGGTACAGATCTTTCTTCAGAATTTTTTTCACCATTTTTGTAAGTAACTAAAACAGGCTTTATTCGCCAAAGGGCGTACCACAGCATGGTCTGAGAGGATTGGAGGAAATTAAAGTCGAATAAAAGTTTTATAGATAGTTTCATTTTTTACATTTATGAACTCTAAATTCAAAGTATCGTACGAACTGTTGAAATAATATTTTTCGATTTGCTCGTCTGTTCGAAGCTTTATCCTATCATCAATTGTAAGTATATGAATTGCCCCCCCCTTTTGAATACCAATAACGTGAGTTATCCACATTTAATGTATCGGATTTTTCACTTGCAGAAATGATCAGCTCGCCTGTAGATTTGTAAGCAAAATGGTATCGTGTGACTATCAAAAGTTATTAATTTGTACTTCCCGATAATAAATGAATCCCTTTCTTCCGACAGATAAAATTCTTTTAATAGTTCGCTCTTTTTTCTTGGACTACAGCTTAATGCAATCAAAAGCATTGAAAGTAATATGAATACCTTTTTAATTTTTATATCTTTAAATATATAATAGTTCCTGCTTCTAAAGGACAGGCATTAAAGCCCCAGACAATGATATTAGATACCTTTTCATAGTATAGCTGTACCGGGTGCCAGTCTTTGGCAACTTGTTTTTATAAAGACGATATATTGGCAAATGAAATTGGGTAACAGTATAAATCGAATCTATGAATAGTAAGCTTTTCAGGTCATTGCTTAATAGCTTTGTTATATCCGGGTGATCTTCCTGTCAGAAGCTGATGAAAGGTAATAAGACAGCAGCAGACAGGCGAGGAAAACATAGAGCCTGATGCCTAAAATTTCGCCGGCATTCCGGGGTCCGGTTATTGGGTTTTACGGGCCCCTATCGCTTTCAGGAAATCGCTGCGACACCTCCTGCTCAACGGGATCGTCATATCCCCCACCTCTATTTCATTACCGTTTATCGCAGTGATATGAGCGAGATTGACGATGAATCGCTTGTGGCTTTTCAGCAGGCATTGGTCAGAAGGCTTTGCAGAGGCTGCTGTCATGCTTAGGTTGGTCATGACAGGCTTACGCTGTCCAGCTATATGCAGGAATACAAAATTGCCGTTGCCCTCTATGGCCAGAAGGTCCGCATTCAAAACCCTCAGCAGCTTGCCGCTGAATACATCTTTGACAAAGAAATATGCCCGGTCACTACTTTCCCTTTTAGCCGTCCACAGACGCTTAGCTTTCTCTACGGCCTCCACAAATCGCACATACTGTACAGGCTTCAACAGATAATCCACAGCATCTGTCTCATACGCATCCTCCACATATTCTTTGGAACCCGATATGAAAATAATGGTCGTCAGCTTATGAATGATCCTGGCAATCTCAGGGCCGGTAATACTGCCCAATTGCACCTCAAGAAAACACAGATCCGGCTTTATCTCACCGGACAGCAGCTTTTGGGCGGCAATATATGAGTCCTGCTCATAGCCTAAGAGATACAGCTCTTCATGACGCTCCACGTAGGATATAATTTGCTTTGCCATTTCGCTTTCGTCATCAATGATATAGCAGGAGTAACTCATAAATTGATTTTTAGGTTAAGGGTAAATGTTTTTCCATCAGAGTTTAGATGCAGATGGTAATTACCGGCCCGGGCATCATCCGGGTGTATCATCAGGTTATGAGGTCCTATACCCGTATTCCCTGCTCATGCTGCTGTTTCAGCAAGGCTGATTCCTTAGGGCACTGCTCCCCCCAGGTGGAAAACGAACCCATATACGGCGCTCATCCTCATCATGAAAATGCCTGCCCAAACGGATTTGCTGAAGTTGGCGATGCCTTCTTAAGTACCAGGTATATATGGCGCCATTAATTCTACCCACCAGGATTTCAACCTTCGAAAACCACCGCTTACACGAAAATAACGACCGTTTATCACTATTTATATCCCGCTTATCAATCTTTTTTCCTGAAATCCGCATTTAAAAATAGCTTTGATATAATATTGTATTTGCAATACAACAAACCAATACACATCATTGAAAAGGCACAGGAAAAATCCAACGTATCAGGTAAAATCTGCTTTCAATCTGTCATTTCAGGAAAGATATAGGTCCCAAGGTCTGTTCAGGCCTAACAACATGAACAATTAGCCTATTGGAAAACTAAAAACATTTGGGGATGGATCAGAAAGCCCGACCCGCTTTTAAACAAAAAGCTTCTTACTTTAGAAAAATATAAATTTGATTGGTAACTTCTTAGCAATATCTAAATTTTAACAAATAAAAATTAAATTATCTGCCTATCTATATATAGGCAACAAAGCCATTATAAGCTACAAATGACCAGTACCCTCAGCTCCTTTATAGCTAAAACGGTATCTGAGCCCCAGAAAGGACAATGCCCAGCAAATCGTAACCATAACAAAAGATTGTTGCCTGTAAGCAGATAGTCACTTTAAATTAAACATCATTAGCTTACCGGATTTAGAAACCCCAGACCTACCCTTGTCCCCCCTCAACGAGCACAGATTTGTAACAGGCAAAATTCACCATAGTAAAATCTATTCCCTTACCCATTTTTAAGTTGCCTGTGCAATAGTGCTTCTTTTTTAATATTTCCAAAAACACTTTGATCATGAAAAACACTTTACTGAGCCTTATCTTAATTATATTTTCCTTTGCCGGCTTTTCACAGGCTTCAGGTTTAAAAGTCATCAATAACAGTAACTGCTATGCCTTATTCCGGATATTTGGATCAGAGGATTGTAGCTGCAGAATGGATTACTACAGCAACCTGATCGGCGTACCGAGCGGCGGAATCCTTTACTTAACCAATACTACCCACTGGTTGATCGGGGGCAATTTTCCGATTTCAACACCTGCTTATGTGCATTCTGTGGTTATGTACGGATCCAAAGTTTGCCAAGATCCATATATCTCTCCACTTTTTGGAGAACCGGCATGTGGGTATCCAACCTCCATACCATTTTCGACTCAGGACTGGGGCTGTGCAAATCTATGTGACCGCCTGGTTGCACAATGGTTGCATGACGACCTGTCTTGCGAGGGCACTGCCTATTTAACAATACTGGATCTATAATACTTAACTACCAGGTCCTAACTATTTCCTTAAAACAAATTCAATGCCTGTGCAATAGCATTTCTTTTTTTAACCTTTCCAAAACCTTTTTATTATGAAAAATCTATTATTAAGTTTCGCCTTGGTCCTATTATCCTTTGCAGGCTATGCTACATCCAGCGGTATCGAAATTATCAACCAGAGTGACTGTGATATCTATATACAGATCCAGGGTTCTAAAACCTGTCCGAGCTGCGATGTAGAATACATTAGCAACATGATAGTCGTACCGGCCTCAGGAACAGCACTTTTCCCAAATACGACCATGTTGGGCGGAAGCTTTCCGGTCGCAATGCCAGCCTTCGTTCATTCAGCTATCATTTATAGCGGACCTACCTATTGTCAGCCATTGGAAAGATGGCGGATTGGTGATCAAATCTGTAATTATCCTCCTGAAATTGTATTTTGGTCTATGAACCAGAATTGCGATAGAAAGTGTGACTGTCTGAGGGCCCGTTGGTTGCCTGCTCCCTGTACCGGCATAGCAAGAATCATTATTCAACCTTGTTAAGCTATCCATATACTTATTGATATTTACCTCCATGAAATGTCTGCGCATCAGCAACCATTTTTTTAAATCTATCTAAAACCTTTTTATTATGAAAAATCTATTATTAAGTTTCGTCTTAGTTCTATTATCCTTTGCGGGATATTCTACATCCAGCGGTATCGAAATACACAACAATACCGAATGCGATATTTACCTCCAGATCAGAGGGTCCCATGAGTGTCCCAATTGTGAAATTGAATTGATAAGTTGCATGATAGTGATACCTCCCGGGGCACATATTACTTATCCAACTACAAGTAGTATATGCAACTTCCCCGCAGCTTCAGCTTTTGTACACTCGGTGCTCCTATATAGCGGTCCACGCCATTGCCAACCTTTAGAAACTTGGGAAGTCGGCGATCCTCAATGTTATCCGCCAGATGTCACATTCTGGAGCATGAACCGGGCATGTGAGCCAGTATGTGACTGCCTGCATGCCAGATGGGAACCTGCCGAATGCGATGGCATCGCCCGCCTCATCATAGAACGTTGCTAATAAACTATCCTAATCCCAACCACCGTTGCACAGGTATTTTCGGGATTAAAGAGGCAACACATAATGAAAACGCATAAAACCATACGGCTGTTATCATACCTTTTTAATGAATACAAAGCCCGATAAGATTGATGCCAGTTTTCGATGGACAGGGTATGGCAGGCTTTCAATCCGATGTTGCAGGAGCTGTTGGCCCGACTACCTACACTGTCCCTACACAAGTTTAAGCCGGAACAGGAACGGCTTTACAATGGTTTATCAATAAGCCATTCCTGATTAATAGAGGCTCATAAAGCTATCATGCTTTATGAGCCTTTTTATTCCAGAAAGTTAAGGCAAGCTATTCTTAGCTTTTAGTGAAAGGAAATAAAGCCATTATAAGTTACAAATCCTATTATAAGAGATGCCTCGCATCCGTTGGGAATGACCAATATACCATAAGTATCTTTATAGTAAAAGCGGTCCTGGCCCGTAGAGAAGACGCATCCCGGCGAAGCGTATCCGTAGTAAAGGTTGTTACCTGTAAGCAGATGGTCACTTTATTTTATTCCTGACCGCCTTTTATTTTAATAATGATCCTGTATTGCAGGAATAGGGCAACTGCCGTATTGTCAAAACATTGAATTTCAATACATTTGTATGTCACGTAATCAATCCGTTACGTAGGCGGATTTCAAAATGGCCGCATTAACGGCTACGGTAAGAAAATTCTGATAGTAGGATTGCAAAAGGCTGTTTCGGGCAAGATATGCACAAAGGCAGTAACCAATGCCCTCGTTTTATTTTGAAAATTTAGAGCAATGAAGTGGCATAACCGCATAGAAATACTCACCTTGCTGCTTACTACCCTATGGGGCACGTTGCAGGGCGAGGTAACAGTTTTTTATATCATTTACCTGTTCTGGTTTCAAGAGCTGGTAAGGACAGTGATCAACGTTGGTTATGCCTATGCAACCGGAATGGAAGATGGCACCAAGCCAGTTACCAGGGATTGGACTGGCAATATCTTTATATTGTTCATCTATGTGGTTTTTATCATCCTGCTGTTTGGCTTTATGCTCAATTGGGACAACCTGCATTTAATGTCTATCAATATGCAGACCTTATTCTTCCGAAATTGGTCTTTTAATGCCAACCTGATGCTTTTTGCGGTGCAGTATTTCCTCTACCGCAAGAATACCGGAACACAGGCTCCTGATTTGAAGATCTTTAACCGCAATCATATCATCCTGCACGTTTCCATTATTACCGGAGCATTACTGCAGATGATGGTGCTAAACAAATATCCCGAATATTTTTCCGGTAATGTCTTATGGGGTTCCGGGTTGGTTGTATTACCATTTCTGCTGTTAAGGGTATTAATGCCCCAAAGACAGTAGTCCGTGAAACCAGATCAATAAAGGCACGGGCAGCACCAAAGAAAAGTAGTTTTTCCTGCCGGCAATACGGATAAGGACAATAATGGAAACCTTGATCTATAAAAGAAACCGTCACATTCCATAATCACGGGATATTTTACATCTATTGATTTGATTTTTTTCTATATTTGCAAATAATATATTTTTTTTAACCATAAATCTTATTTAACCGGAAAATATTTAAATTTAAAATAAACAGCATTTCGCTTTTATACTTTTCTCGTCTCTGAAAATCGACCAAATTAAAAGACAACACGAGGGAGTGGAAAGTTGAAATGCCTGCGCAAATATCTTTGCAGATATGAGCGTGGGCTTTCCTTTTTACTTGTGTTGCACGGTTCTTGGTCGGACCCTCAGAGGCAAGCATTGGAAGTCCACGCTCATCTTTTTTAAGATCGGCAATATAGCGTACCCTGTCTATCAGGACTCCCCTGGTACCTGTAACGGTACTGCAAGGCCATTCCGGCTATGTGAAAAGCATTGAAGCTGTAAAACCAACCAACCCACTATTTACTTTTCACTCATGCATCCCGGACCAGGATGTAAATTAAATTTTATGACTAAACCCTGAAACGTGCCTGTTACCGGTTCGCCCCCACTCCTATATGAAGAATCTATCCTTACCTATGAAAACTATTTACATCATCAGCAATGATATAAACGGGATATTTCCTACCAGCCTGCAAACAATATTGTGCGAAGCCCGCAACGATTATATCATTTATCAGCATACCCCCCGGGAGCTGGCCGCCGGTTTGCCGGTAAAGCCCTTTGCTGATAATATCGTGTTTATAATTTTATGGGACAAGCATTCTTACCTGGAAGGATGGCTGGCTTCTTTGCTGAACCTGAGAATGAAAAGCAAGAAAGTACTCCCCCTGATCTTTGTTGGCCTGACCATACAGATGATGCTGAAGGTATGTGACCTTCCCAATGTCGGGATAATTTCTGTATGTACAAGGCTTAAGGATTTCAATAGATACATAGATGAACTTATCAGCGGGAAGAAAACTTTCGTAGTCAGCCCGGACATTATGCCCATGCTGGCTAAGCATCTTCATAAAATACAAAAGGGCATTACACTCACAGGAACAATAGTCAACCAGTTATGCCCGGAGCTTTTACGACCGGGCTTTATCGTAACGGGCATCATTACCAGCCGTCACGCTGCAGCTTCACGCACCAACGGCATATCAAAAGCCCAGCAACCCGGCCATTCTATACTGTACTCCAAACGCTTTCTTTACCACTCAGCCAGGGAAACAGAGCTGCTTTTAAGGAGTGGTGCAAGGACGCGATATAATAAAGACTTCCGGTACCTGTATAAATCTCAACCCATTTTCTCCATTTATGAGTGTGCATTCTGCGCAAAACCCCTGTGCCATTCATACAAAAACCCGTGTCATTCAGGCGCAGCAATGTGCCACTCAGGCATCATATGCCTTATTCAGGTATTTTTATGTATCATTCAGACTTTTTCCATTCCAAATGTTTGGAAATGGTCGTATCTCCTTTTTACTTTGTCCCGGATAGAAGCAAAAATTTTTCAGAATGTCCCGGAATTGCAGTCAGCAGCCTTTTCACAGTATGCAATATCATATTATCCGTATAAACCTGCTGTGCACCCGGGGTCTTTAACCACAAAAACCTTTTGCTATGAAAACCCTCATCTTTCTTATTGCAGCTTTCCTATTTTCATTTACAGGATTTTCGCAGGCTCCGGGCCCGGTGGGCCATAATACCAGGAGTTTTGGATCCCAAAATGACTACAGGTACGATTATTATAGCAGCCTGGTAGGTCTACCAAACGATGACAGTCTTTATTTGCCTAATACTATCCATTGGATAATATCAGATTGCTCTTAATATACTCCCATTACTAACCCATCATATTATTTACATATTACCCGATCATTACCTCAGGTAATTCCATCCCGGTCCTTGTGCAACGACCATTATTTTTAAACACCCAAAACCTTTTTATTATGAAAAACATCTTATTAAGCGCCATCCTGGTTTTATTATCCCTTGCGGGTTATGCTACTTCCCGCGGCATCCAAATTATCAACAAAAGCGACTGTGAACTCAATATCGAGATACAGGGCTCAGAAAAATGTCCCGATTGTACTATTAAATATACCAGCAACTGGATCGTGATTCCTCCCGTTGCAACTGTCACATTCCCCAATACAACTATGCTCGGTGGTTCCTTCCCGACATCTTCCCCGGCCTTCATAAACTCGGCTATCATTTACAGCGGACCTCGCCACTGTCCCCGGTTAGAAAGATGGCTGATCGGCGATCCCAAATGCGGCTTCCCGCACCAGATCCAATTTTACACAATGAACCAAAATTGTGAGAGAAAATGTCCCTGCCTGAAAGCCACCTGGAAACGCTCCGATTGTGACGGCATTGCACAACTGATCATAGAACCCTGCTAAACTATAACTACCGTTAACAGCCGTTGCACAGGCTCCGGGAATATTTATAAAAAGCAATACCCCACACATGGGAACCCAGGCAGGCATTTTATTCTTTAATCTACCTGCACCGGTATAGCCCACATTATTATCAGCTAAGCAACCAATACACACTGCACAATATTACCATCCGGTATGAAATCCAGGTAAGGTGCAGCCGAAAGCTCCTGATCAGAGCAGCCGTTATTCTCTTATCATAAAAACCGGTTGCTTTATAACCGGTCTGAAATTTCTTACCATACGTTCATAAACCAAAAGATCCGACAATATTAAACGGCTGTTTCTTTTCAGCCGGGCATTTATGCCGGTTTTCTTCCGGATGGAAGATCAGCTCAAAGGACCCCGGCAGTTTCCACCGCCGGTTCTTTACCAGGCTTGTGAACCAGGACAGACAGCTATTTTACGCCTGGAACACAGTAATGTAAAAGACCCATAAGGTTAAAACTTTATGGGTCTTTTTTAGTATTCCTTTGATAAGTACAAAAAGCCTTTTACGAATTGGAACTATCTGCAGTTAATCCGGACAACCGGAATCAAAGCCTGCTATAGCTGCACTTAAAGTGAACGGATAGCTGCCGGGGATATTACCTGACAATGGTAAATGCCTGGCCGGACCTCCATTCTTTACAGGAAAAGAAAATGGTATAATTACCGGAAGGCAGCCCGGATACATCTACGGAGCTTTCATTTTTCCGGCCGGTTGCAGCCTGGTACACTTCCTGTCCCTGCGCGTTATAAATACTCACAGCTTCATATCCCGATATATTTTCTATATTTAATACTTCGCTGACTGGATTAGGATATATCCTGACTGATACTGCATCGGGTGACGGGCGTTCGATCTTTGCAGGGCCAAAACCGTATCCCGGTCCGCTGTATTTATAGTAAATATCATACCCCTGATTATATGCCGTAATCATATTATCCCCTCCGTTACAGCTATTCGATACGGATACACAGGGTACCCGGTCGTTGTAAGTAATGGTCGGCATGTTGTTGATTTGCTCATAAGAAGCAGTGGACATGTTGGGACTATTGTCCATATAATTGGCAAAGAAACCGGGGTTGGTGTACCCGGGGTAATTAACCCGGTGCCAGGCAAAAGTAAATTGATTATTACCCCAGTCTCCGCTGCTGCCGGGGAAATAATTCCCAAGGCCTGCCGTTACATCTGCGTCCAGGTTCAGGTCGGTACTAAAGTTTACGGTATTGTCAAAAAACGAACCATTATCCGTATAGGTATGTATGGCCGTACTGTTGTGGCTACCTGTAGTCGCCCATTTCGGATTGGGGCCCCAATATTCTCCCACACTATAGCCTTCTATCCGGAACCTGTTGTAATCATCGGAGGGGGTCAGAGGAAAATCGTTATCGCTCCAACTGTTCAGATGGATCTCTTTTACGATGATATCAGGCGGAAAATTAGCATCATAGAAGACTGCATAAGCGAACGGTTCGCCGATATCCAGGTAATTGACCGCGCAAATGTCCTGGACAGAGTTAGCCGGATAGGAAGCGGAGGAGGCTGAGGATATAGGATCAGCGACCCGGCAACGGGTTATCACCATATCAGGAAGTCCAAACCTGTTATAGGCCAGGACAAATTCATTCATTACCGGTCTGTCATCACCAGGAAATGGGATCATTTGACTGATATCTGCCAGGACATCTATGCTGGGATCATAGCCATAGTCCACAAATTCAGTTGACAAATGATTAAGGGCCACCACCTGCTCCATCGCATCTAATTGCGCCTGGTATCTTGTAAGATATACCTCCCAATCACTTCCGTTCCACTCCGTATAAGCCACTATAACTATAAAGGCATCCTGCCGTTGTTCATCATTGGCTATAATTACATCCGGTGAGGTTGTGTGCGAACCGCCCGTGTAATAGCCTACGCCCGAATAATTCCCGGTAATCGGCGCCTGGATCGGCGTTGCTCCCAAAGGGATACCTGCCGTACTTTCCACGAATAGTTCAACCGTGCCACTGTTATCCCACTTTACAACTATAGCGCTTACCTGGTAAATTGAAGATCCGTCAGTAGATGGAAAATCAATCATCGCGGTGCGGACAGAGGCCATCGGATCAGCGCCTGTCAATTGTGTGCTGGGAATGCCCGGCGGTATAATTGTCTGGCCCAGCATACTATCGGGCTTTGAAAGAAGCGCTAAAAAGGTTAATTGCATGAGCAATAATGCGGATTTCGTGATTTTCATTTTCATGGTTTCAGGATTTAGTGAAGAATATGGATGCTAATGATGCTACATCAAACCGGGCAGAGATTGCGTTGCTGATCAGCCAACCTCATATTATCCTGCCTGGTTCCAGCTTAGGGATATTAAATATTTCTCCTGCCTGTATAAGAGCAGGAATGAGACAGGAACAATATTAATTAAATTTTAATTATAAATTAAATAAAATCAATATTATATTTTAATAATTTAATTAGCTTGATAAAATAAGAAGTGACTATCTGCTATATAGCCAATAACCTTTTTATATGGATACGCTTCGCCGGGCTGTGTCCTCTCTGCGGTTCAGAGACCGCTTGTACTATAACGGTACTTGGGGGTGCTGGTCATTCCGAACGGATGTGAGGAATCTCTTATAATAACAGGCAGCTTATAATGGCTTTGTTTCCTATATATAGATAGTCAGTAAACAGGAAACTGTTTCCTTTCCAGCGAAAGCTACCTTTCCTGACAGCACAATCCAATGGTTCATCTTTTATCCCGTAAAAATTCAGGAATATTTTTGGTACTATGCAAATTGTACATTACTTTTGCACACCACAAAACGTTTGGCGGGGTAGCTCAGGTGGTTAGAGCGCAGGATTCATAACCCTGAGGTCACGGGTTCAATTCCCGTCTCCGCTACTAAACAGGACAAATGAAATTGATTTTCGTTTGTCCTGTTCTTATTTTGGGGTAATCCGTTGTTTATCTGAAAGATATAGTTTGCGATTACATTCATTCGAGCGGTTCGATAAGTTTTTCCGTCAAACTCCAATTTTTCAGGGAATATCGAACCAATTATACTTCTCCTTGTGTTGATTTCTCCCTCGCTGTACATTTTGGGAATGTTTTCTATATACTTTAAAGCTCTGTCCAGAGACTTATCTATATTGATTTTATCTGTATCAGAACCGTCCTTGCTCAACTGTTCTTCCAGACTTTCAATTCGTGTCTTGCACTCATCTTTAATTTCAAGGTATTCCTCATCATCAATAATTTCAGATAGCAGTTTGTTGCATGCTACTGATAACCTTGCATTCAATTTATCTATTTCCTGTGCAATCTGTTTCTTTTCGCCAAACGGATTCTTTACAAATTTCTTGTAGTTATCTAACAGCAGTCTTTTCACTATTTGGGCAGAACCGTTTAAAGCAAACTGTCGCATACTCTTTTCAAAAATATCGTTGGCTAATTCGGCTTTTTGGCGGAAGCCACAGGATGAAACGCAATGATAGTAATAATAACGGTTTGTTCTACCTTTGGAAGCACTTCCTGTCAGGTTACGACCACATTCGGGACATACCAAGAAACCCCGCAGAAGCAGGTTCTCATCTGAAAGCATTTTGGTATTAGGACGTTCAGTTCTTTTGCTTCCGTCCAATATCAGTTGCACCCTATCAAAAAGTTCTTTGGATATAAGCGGTTCGTGCTGGAAACTAAATATAACCTGAATAAAGCCACTGAGCAGGAGCAGAAACAAGCCGACAAGATTTTCAAACCTGTAAATCATAAAAATGGGGACATCAAAAGTCAGGTTGCTTCGGTTGTACGGCATTTACCAAAGTATTACAGCTTACCAACTTTGGGAAGTTATAATGCGTTGCTATCACTATTCAATATCACAGCGGAAGCAGTCAAAGGCGAACGAAACGATCAATCTGTAAACGGATTGGTTTATGTAGCATTGGACGAAAACGGAAACAAAGCAAGTAATCCTTTCAAAGCATCACTATTCGGGAAAGATGCAGGGATTGCACATCTGCAAAAGCACTTTGAACAGTTCAAAGAGAAAATGAAAACTAACCCTACAAAGTCTGTTCTGAAAAACACGGTGGAGCTTGCCATACAAGCAACGAAAGGGAATTTAAAAAGCAATTGACTGAACAAGGAATTAATACGGTTGTGAGAAGTAATAATGAAGGACGAATTTATGGTATAACCTTTATTAACCACGAAAGTCGAACCGTTTGGAATGGCTCACAATTAGACAGAGACCTGTCGGCAAATGTGTTTAACGAATGGTGGAACAACGGCAACAAACCCGAACTAAAAATACAGGACAGCCCCGTTTCCAATACGAACACATTAGAGAGCCAACCGACTAAAGATCTTTTTGAGTTTATCACACAGGAACATTCGCAGAGTACCGATTTGGGATTGTTTAATCTGTTACCAGATACACAAGGCGAGAATTACGAGGAAGGGCAGTTTGCCAACCAAATTAAGAAAAAGAAGAAAGGTCGTCGAAGAATATAAAGCACTATATTTTTTGCTAAAAAATTTGTTCAATGTATTTTTGTTCACTATTTTTGAATGTTCATTCCTGCTGAACATTTAATTTTATTGAACGAAGAAATGTATAAAGACAATGATTTTGTTTATGAGGCTATTGCTTCCCTAGAAGATACAACAGGGATTCCTATCGCTATTGAAAGCGTTAGGGAAACCTATGATATGGTTCTTCAAATTAACAATGAGACCTTTTATTGCATTGCTAAAAAGAATGCAAAGAATGCAAACTACGGCATCATTATGTCTGCTTTGAAGGACATTAGTAATTCAAAGAATAATATTGTCATTGCTGATTATTTAACTAAAAAAACAGCAGAAGAACTTAAACAAAATAGCATCAATTATCTTGATGCGTCCGGAAATGCCTTTATTAAGACGAAGGATTTTTTTGTATATATAGAAGGCAGAAAAACAAAAATCAATAAAAAAACGAACCAAACCCGAGCATTTCAGGAAGCAGGTTTGAAATTACTCCTATTGCTTATCTCTAATCCTGAAACATTGCAATTTTCTTATAGAGAATTAGCAGAAAAAACAGGAATTGCTTTGGGGTCTGTAAGTAATATCTTTAAAGAACTGGAGGAAAGCCATTATTTATTAAAAACAAGAAACAAAAGGGTTTTAAAAAATCAGGACGACATCATTGAACGTTGGGTAATTGCCTACAATGAACTGTTAAAACCCCGCTCTTTAAGGAAGAAGATGAGGGCGATAGGAAATGAATTTAATACAAATAATATTATAAATAAAAATAACATAAAACTCTATTTCGGAGGAGAGCCAGGAGGAGAACTTCTGACTGGTCATTTAAAACCAAAAGATTATATCATATATACGGACGAAGAGACAAGCAAAGTTGCAAAAGAACTGAAACTTGTCCCAGACGAAGAAGGAAATATTGAATTGTATAATAAATTCTGGACAGATAGTCTTCATTTGAAGAATGAATATACCGCCCCACCCTTGGTCGTATATGCAGATCTATTAGGCACTGGGAATAATAGAAATATAGAAACAGCTAAAATTATTCTAGAAAATGGATTATAATATATCAAGTGAAAAACTGGAACATCCATTACTAAAAAAACTATTGGACGAGCTAATTCCTGTATTTCAAAAATTGGAAATCAAGTTTTTCGTCATCGGGGCAACAGCTCGAGATATCATTATGGAACTTCACGGAGAAAAATCTGGTAGAAGAACACAGGACATAGATATTGCCATAGCTGTAGATAAATGGGAAGAGTTTTCAACCATAGAGAAAGAAATAACACAACTGCCTGATTTTGAAAAAGATCCAAAGCAACAACAACGATTTTTGTATCTAAATGATTTTCAGTTAGATGTAGTTCCGTATGGTGGGATTACAACTGCTGAAGATAAAATCTTCTGGCCGCCTGATCAGTCTTTTGCAATGACTGTATTGGGATTTCAAGAAGCAGAAAAGGATTTAGTCAGGGTTAAGATAGATGATACACTGGAAATTGATATTGTTTCATTGACAGGAATTTTCATTTTGAAATTAGTTGCTTGGAAAGACAGGCATCACAAGGGCAATAAAGACGCAGATGATATGGGATTTATCCTCCAGAACTATCTCAATATCCACGAAGAAAGAGCGGCTACTGAACATTATGAAGAGGTGTATGAAATAGAAGATTTTACCACCATAAAAGCCGGTACAGCTCTGTTAGGTATTGATATTAACAACCTTTTGACTGACAATGAAACCAACAAAGCAAAATTGAAAGCAATTATCGAATCAGAAATAAATTTAAAAGAAGACAGCATTCTGTTCAATCAGATTGTTGAAACAAACAAAGTCAAATTTGATGATATACTGGATTGCTTTCAAATCCTCAACCAAAAAATAAAGTAATGGGAACAAATATTAGAAGATAATCAGGCGTATGTTTCACAAACAAGTTAGACCAAAAGACTTACTAAAAGATAAAAAATGACAAGCACAATTCAAAGAGAAATATTACACAATAAAATATGGAAAATCGCCAACGAGGTACGTGGCTCAGTAGATGGATGGGATTTTAAACATTTTGTATTAGGAACACTCTTTTATCGATACATTAGTGAACACTTTGCAAATTATATGGAAGGTGGTGATGACAGCGTTGACTATGCAAAGTTACCAGATGATATCATAACGCCTGAAATTAAAGCCGATGCGGTAAGAACAAAAGGTTATTTTATATATCCTAGCCAATTGTTTGTGAATATTGCTGAAAAAGCAAATACAAACGAGAACCTCAACACCGACTTAAAAGCTATTTTTGATGCCATCGAGAGTTCTGCAAACGGCTATCCTTCTGAACAAGACATCAAAGGACTGTTTGCTGATTTCGATACGACCAGTACACGTTTAGGAAATACGGTAGAAAACAAAAACAGCCGTTTAGCTGCTATTTTGAAAGGTGTGGAAGGGTTGAATTTTGGGAGTTTTGAGGACAACCAAATCGACCTTTTTGGTGATGCTTACGAATTTTTGATTAACAACTATGCCGCTAATGCCGGAAAATCTGGTGGCGAGTTTTTCACCCCGCAACACGTATCCAAGCTTATAGCACAGTTGGCAATGCATAAGCAAACCACTGTAAATAAAATCTACGATCCGGCAGCGGGTTCGGGTTCTTTGTTGCTTCAAGCAAAAAAACACTTTGACAACCATATTATCGAAGATGGCTTCTTTGGTCAAGAGATTAACCATACGACCTACAACCTGGCTCGTATGAATATGTTTTTGCATAACATCAATTACGATAAGTTTGATATTGCATTAGGCAACACCTTGATTGACCCTCATTTTGGCGATGACAAACCTTTTGATGCCATTGTGTCCAATCCACCGTATTCGGTCAATTGGATAGGCTCGGACGATCCTACTTTGATTAATGATGACCGTTTTGCACCTGCTGGTGTATTAGCTCCTAAGTCCAAAGCCGATTTTGCCTTTGTATTGCATGCACTCAGTTATCTTTCCAGTAAAGGAAGGGCGGCTATAGTATGTTTTCCGGGAATATTTTATAGAGGTGGTGCCGAGCAAAAGATTAGAAAATATTTGGTAGATAATAATTTTGTAGAAACCATTATCGCTTTACCTTCCAATTTGTTTTACGGCACTTCTATTTCGGTAAATATCTTGGTACTTTCCAAACATAAGACCAATACCAAAACCCAATTTATAGATGCCACGGGAGAAGGTTTCTTTAAGAAAGTAACCAATAACAATGTGTTGGAAGACAAACACATTGAAAAGATAATGGAGATTTTTGATAGCAAAACCGATGATGTGCATATAGCAGTATCTATTGATAATGCTAAAATTGCTAAAAATGATTATAACCTATCCGTTAGTACCTATGTAGAAGCTAAAGACATTCGAGAAAAGCTTGATATCATTGAATTAAATAAAGGTATATCAAAAGCTGTAAGCAGAATTGCGTCACTTCGTGCTGACATTGATACATTGATAAAAGATATTGGCACTGAAAACAATATTGATTTTATAAGTAAATTACTCGATGGAGTTGGGGTTAAGTGGGAGTCGTTAGGGAATGTTTCAGAGCTTTATAGTGGGCTTTCAGGTAAAACGAAAGCTGATTTCGAAAATGGAAATGCTCAGTACATATCATATAAAAATATTTATGACAATATTGAAGTTGATTTTGATAGAAATGATAGAGTAAAAGTGTCTGCTTTTGAGAATCAAAATACACTCAAATATGGAGATGTTATATTCACAGGTTCTTCGGAAACCCCAGAAGAGGCAGGCATGTCTTCAGCAGTTACATCTGAGCCATCACAAGATGTTTATCTAAATAGTTTTTCTTTTGGGCTTCGTTTTAATGAAGGCATTGAAATAATTCCAGAGTTCTCTAAATATCTTTTTCGTGCTCCATTTATGCGTGCTGCTATTTGTAAATCAGCCAATGGTGTAACGCGATATAATGTTTCAAAAAATGCGTTTAAAAAAATACTCATCCCGATACCATCATTAGAAGTACAAAAAGAAATCGTTCGTGTTTTAGATACTTTTACGGAGCTTACAGCGGAGCTTACAGCTCGTAAAAAGCAGTATGAATACTACAGGTCTATGTTATTAACATTTCCAAAAGATAATTTAGAAGAATAATATGGCACAATCATTAACTGAAATAGCACAATCATTGAAGGATGCCAATAAAAAAGTGCAACTGATTTATGCGTTTAATGGTACGGGCAAAACTCGTTTGTCACGTGAGTTTAAAGAGTTAATAGCTCCCAAAAATCAAGAAGTTGGAGAAGAGGAAACAAAAATCAAGATGATGTACTACAATGCATTCACAGAAGATTTGTTTTATTGGGATAATGATTTGCATAACGATGTAGATAGAAAATTGAAAATCCAGCCTAATGGATATACAAAGTGGGTACTTCAGGATCAAGGACAAGAACCGAATATAACGGCTCATTTCCAGCGGTACACGAGCGATAAATTAACGCCTCATTTTAATGAAGAATACACTATTAAGGATCAAAACAATCGGGATATAACGATTCCTGCTTATTCCGAAGTGCGTTTTTCATTTGAACGTGGAAATGATGAGCCTTCAGAGTTTGTGAAAATTTCTAAAGGTGAAGAGAGCTGTTTTGTCTGGAGTGTTTTTTACAGTTTATTAGAGCAAACAATTAATGTATTAAATGTAGCAGAGGAAGCTGATCGGGAAACAGACCAATTTAATGACTTGCAATATGTATTTATTGACGATCCAGTAAGTTCATTGGATGATACACACTTGATTGAATTGGCTGTGAATATCGCTGAACTAATAAAATCGAATCAATCCGACCTTAAATTTATTATTACAACGCACACAATCCACTGTTTTATAATGTATTGTTTAATGAATTCAATAACGCGGATTCAAGTTCCGGTTATAAAGTAAAGCATTGTGCAAAAAGACGTTTTGAAAAATTAGCAGATGGTACTTTTTTACTGAGTGATCAATCAAGTGATTCACCCTTTTCCTATCATTTATTTCTTCTATCTGAATTGGATAAAGCTATACTGCCATCAGGTAATATTCAAAAGTATCATTTTAATTTTCTTCGTAATATTTTAGAAAAAATGTCCACTTTTTTAGGGTACAATAAATGGAGAGACCTTTTGCCTGAAGAGTCACGCGAAGCATATTACAATCGCATAATAAATTTGTCAAGTCATGGCAAATTTTCGGGCGAAGAAACCTCTATAATCCATGATAACGATAAAAGAGTTTTAGAATATTTAGTGAATCAAATTAAAACAAACTATCGTTTTAAATCTAATAATAACCCAATTGTAGAAGAAGAACAAGATGCCACAGTATAACACCATAGCAGAATCAAACAATTTTATTGTTTTAGATAAGTACACCAAGCATTCTATGCTTAACGAAGCTCCTGTAAGCTATCAAACGGAATATGCACTCGAGAAAGAATTTATCCAGGACTTAATTAGTCAGGGCTATGAAAACCCGAAGGAGCTAACTACCCAGCAAGCTATGTTGGCTAATATAAGGGTGCAATTGGAGATACTTAATGATATGGTGTTTACAGATGCGGAATGGATTCGTTTTGTAGCTGAGTATTTGGATAAACCCGGGGATGGTATCATTGATAAAACAAGAAAGTTACATGATAACTATATTTACGATTTTGTATTTGATGATGGTCACATCCAAAACATTTATTTAGTAGATAAAAAGAACATTGTTCGCAATAAAGTGCAAGTCATTTCACAATTCGAACAAAAAGGAGCGCATGCCAACCGATACGATGTAACGATCTTAGTGAATGGTTTGCCATTGGTACAGGTCGAAATTAAAAAACGTGGGGTGGCTATTCGTGAGGCATTTAACCAAGTGCACCGTTACAGCAAAGAAAGCTTTAATAGCGAAAACTCTCTTTTTAAATATTTACAGGTATTTGTTATATCAAACGGTACTGATAGCCGTTATTTTGCCAACACCGTAAAACGAGATAAAAACAGTTTCGACTTTACCATGAATTGGGCAAAAGCGGATAATTCTTTGATAAAAGATCTGAAAGATTTTACAGCAACTTTTTTTCAGAAACATACTTTGTTAAATGTACTCCTTACCTATTCAGTTTTCGATACAAGCGATACATTGCTCATCATGCGTCCGTACCAAATAGCGGCGACAGAAAGGATTTTATGGAAAATAGCAAGTTCGTATCAATCCAAAAAATGGTCTTCTACAGAAGGTGGTGGATTTATATGGCATACCACAGGTTCGGGAAAAACCTTAACCAGTTTTAAAGCAGCCAGACTAGCCACACAGCTCGATTTTATAGATAAAGTATTCTTCGTAGTGGACAGAAAAGATTTGGACTTCCAAACCATGAAAGAATATCAACGGTTTTCTCCCGATAGTGTGAACGGATCAGATAGTACGGCTGGATTGAAGCGGAATATTGAAAAAGAGGACAACAAGATTATAGTTACCACTATACAGAAGTTAAACAACCTCATGAAAAGTGAGGGAGATTTAGCCATTTATCAAAAGCAAGTAGTTTTCATTTTTGATGAAGCACACCGTTCTCAATTTGGTGAGGCACAAAAAAACCTGAAAAAGAAGTTCAAAAAATTCTATCAATTTGGTTTTACAGGTACACCCATCTTTGCAGGATATAACGCTTTAGGAGCAGAAGACACCGCCAGTGTTTTCGGTCGTGAGTTACACTCTTATGTCATTACCGATGCCATTAGGGATGAGAAAGTATTGAAATTCAAAGTAGATTATAACGATGTCCGTCCGCAATTTAAGCGTATAGAAAAAGAGCAAGACGAGCAAAAACTAAGTACAGCAGAAAACAAAACAGCCTTATTGCACCCTGCCCGTATTAAAGAAATTTCGCAATACATTTTGCAAAATTTCAGAATTAAGACCCATAGAAACCAAGGTAGCGATAAAGGATTTAATGCCATGTTTGCCGTAAGCAGTGTGGATGCCGCCAAATTATATTATGAAGAACTCCATCGACTGCAAAAAGAGAGTGAAAAGCTGCTTAAAATAGCGACTATCTTCTCCTTTGCTGCCAATGAAGAACAAAATGCAGTTGGTGAAATTCCTGATGAAACCTTTGAACCAACAGCGATGGATAGTAGCGCCAAAGAGTTTTTAACCAAAGCCATCAATGATTATAACGTCCTATTCAAAACCAGTTATGGGGTTGAAAGCAAAGAATTTCAAAACTACTATCGCGATCTTGCAAAACGTGTGAAGAGCAAAGAAGTTGATCTCATCATAGTAGTAGGTATGTTTCTTACCGGGTTCGATGCACCGACACTTAATACGCTTTTTGTAGATAAGAACTTGCGCTATCATGGCTTAATGCAAGCCTTTTCGCGTACCAATCGTATTTATGATGCGACAAAAACTTTTGGCAATATCGTTACATTTAGAGATTTAGAACAAGCGACCATTGATGCCATTACTTTATTTGGTGATAAGTACACGAAAAATGTGGTGCTTGAAAAAAGCTATAAAGAGTATTTGGAGGGCTTTACAGACATTGCAACAGGCGAAGCCCGCAGAGGTTATATTGATGTTGTAAATGAGTTGAATGAAAGGTTTCCTAACCCTGATGAAATCGTTAAAGAAAAAGACAAAAAAGAATTTGCGAAGCTTTTTGGGGAATACTTGCGTGTGGAAAATATATTACAAAATTACGATGAATTTACCCATTTAAGAGCGTTACAGGAAATCGATTTGAATGATGCTGATGCCGTTGATGCATTCAAAGAAGCTTATTTTGTAACAGATGAGGAAATTGATACCATGCAAACAATAGCTCTGTTGCCGGAAAGAACAGTTCAAGATTATCGTTCTACATATAATGATATACGTGATTGGATAAGACGAGAAAAAAATGGAAAAGAAGCAGCGGAATCTACAGTCGATTGGGATGATGTAGTTTTTGAAATAGACTTATTGAAATCACAAGAAATCAATCTGGATTACATTCTCGAATTAATTTTTGAACACAACAAAAAGACCAAAGATAAAGCTAGTTTGGTAGAAGAAATTCGCAGAGTTATCCGTGCCAGTATAGGCAACAGAGCAAAAGAATCTTTAGTTGTTGATTTTATTAACGAAACCAATCTTGATATGATTCAAGATAAAGCAGGGATAATAGATACCTTTTTTGAATATGCACAGGCAAAACAAAAAAATAGAAGCGTCAGAATTAATTACAGATGAAAATCTAAATGAGGAGGCAACAAAGAGATACATATCTGCATCATTGAAACGAGAATTTGCCAGTGAAAATGGTACGGAGCTGAATGCTATTTTGCCTAAAATGAGTCCGTTAAATCCACAATATTTAACCAAGAAACAAAGCGTTTTTCAAAAAATCAGTGCATTTGTAGAAAAATTTAAAGGAGTGGGAGGACAACTTTAAATCAGAATTTAACATCTTGGCATTCTAACAGGCATTAATGGAAGTACAACAGCTGACAGGAACAGGAAAAAGAGAAAGTAATCAAGATTTTATCTGTATAGACAGATTAGAGTCTGGTGCTTCTTTTTTTCTTATTGCCGACGGTATGGGAGGTTATGAGAAAGGCGATGAAGCGGCAAGAATTGTTACTGAAAACATTTTCACCTTCCTAAATTTTGTCGGTAGCATCAACGAACAAAATATTCAACAAGCTGTTCAAAAAGCCAATTTGGCTATCAAACAGTTCAATAATAAAAATAATATTAAATCGGGTGCTACGATAGGGGGAATTATTGTAGAAGAAAATGCTGTTCATATTTTTTGGGTTGGCGATGTGATGATTTATCAAATTAATAAGGATAAAGTTTTGTTTCAGACCCAATGTCATACTTTGGTAAATAGCCTTTTAGAATCCGAAAGTATAAAAGACGAAAAGTCTTTGGAAAAATATAAACATATCGTAACCAGATCTATATCTGGAAAACCTTCTGAATCCAATATCGGATATAAATCGGTTCGGTTTTCAGAAGATAATATTTTTATTATTTGTTCAGATGGGGTGCATAATACTATTTCGGTCGAACAGATTCTTCAATACACAGGTAAAGAAGAGGGCTTGCAAGAATTAGAATATCAATTTCTCAAAGAGGCAGAAGATAATTATTCTGTTATTACCGTGATATTTTAATGGCTGAGACTTTCTGCTTTGGATAAAATATGATTACTATATATGAGTAAAATAGACCTTACTAGAAAACAACTTTACGAGCTTGTATGAGAGAAACCTCTTAGCCATATTGTAGATACTTATGGAGGTACTTATCAAGAAGTAAAGGAAATGCTAAAAAAATATGATATTCCCTCACCTGAAAATGGATATTGGTCAAAGTTGAGAGCTGGGCATAATATCCCGAGGGTAGCATTTCCTAATGGTAATGAGTTTGAAAAAGTCATCTATGAACCAAAAGAAAAAAGAAGAGGATAAAATCAGCCGAACATACTGCAGCAAAAAAAGATATTCAAATAGCTAGATCACAAGATAAATTAGTCATAGAGGCAAAAAAGGTCTTTCAAAATAATAACAAGGGTAGCAAAGATGACAGTCTTGTCAGTATTGCGTACGAGTCTTTGAATATTAATGTTAGCCCTAAAATGCTCGATAGGGCTCTTGCGTTTTTCAATTTATTAATTATTGAGGTAAAGCGTATCGGAGGAGCAATAGAAGTAAAGCCCCACCATTCTACGGTTATTTATATAGGTGAAAGAATGGAAGTATCACTGAGAGAGAAACAAAATCGGATATTAAAAGAAAATCAAGCTCATTCATGGGATACTTATGACTATCTACCTTCAGGCATCTTATTATTCAAACTTGGGGAGCATTCTTGGAATGTGAAGGAATGGAAAGATACGAGCTATACAGTATTAGAGGATAAAATTGAAGATATTATCGAACATATAAGAAAAGTTGCTGTCAAGATACAAGAGGACAGAAGAGAAAGTGAACGACGCAGGATTGAACAAGAAAAGGAACGTCAGAAGCAAATAGAATTAGAAAAACTGCAAGTTACAGAGCTAAATAATTTTATTGAAATCAAAACAAAAGCTGAATTATGGAAGAATGCTACTATTATGAGAGAATATGTTATGGTTCTTGAAGAAACCGCTAAAAAGAATGGTACTTATGATTTAAATATGCAACAGTATCTAGAATGGGCAAGAAAAAAAGCCGATTGGTACGATCCTCTTGTCGAAGCCGAGGACGAACTACTTCGAAAAGTCGATAAAACAACATTAACGTTACCAAAGAAAGGTTTTTGGTAACGTTAGTCGAAAGAATTCTTTGTTGTCAGCCGCTCCAAATCTTCTAAAAAATGTTTCAAGATTTGTTCGGGTTCGGCTACAAAGTCCAAAACGCTAAGATGCAATACAGTTAAGCATTTTAGCGTTTTTTTATTGTTATTTCTCATCAAATTCATCTTGCCTTACCCGGGTCAACATAACATACATAAGGCCGGATGGCATTTAGCGGCACCGTTACATAAAAATAGTTCAAATAACACATTTTCAATACATTTGCACAAATATTTATCCCTGCTGTCACCATTTAAATATTCCCTTGAAAACCGATCAGCCACTCTAAGCCAGCAACACTATTCAATCGCGCTATATGATAAGAATATTCAAATTGATCATCGTGCTCTTCCTGGCCGCAGGACACAGCATATATGCACAATCCACCCAACAGGAAACCGCACTGAAAATGGGCAGAGAAGCCATCCGCCTTATGGATAAAGGGCAGTTCGATGAAAGCATTAAGCTGCTGGAAGAAGCGCAACAGCTTGATCCCGAAAATATCAATTATCCCTATGAGCTGGCTTATGCATATTATTCAAAAAAAGATTACCAAAAGTCCCGCAAATATCTGGAAAGGATCTTAAAGCATAAAGATATTAACCCTATGGTATACCAGTTGCTGGGCAACAGCTATGACCATCTTGGCAAAAGCGACAAAGCGATCGCAACCTATGAAGCGGGTCTGAAGCTATTTCCTGATGCAGGTAATCTGTACCTGGAAATGGGTGTTATGCAGATAGGGAAAAAAGATTATCACAAAGCGCTCGCCTACTATGAAAAAGGAATAGATGTGGATCCTTCATTTCCGTCCAATTACTATTGGGCCGCTAAAATATATTGCAACTCCACCGAAGAGATATGGGGAATGATCTACGGAGAATTATTCATGAACATGGAACGTAACAGTAAAAGGACTGTGGAGATCAGTAAGCTGCTGTATGATACCTACAAAAGCGAGATACATTTCAAAAGCGATACTTCATGGTCAGTAAGCTTTTCTCAAAACATCAGCCTGGCCATTGGTGAAGATATGGAACCGAAAGATATTAAAATACCTTTTCAGCTTGTTTATGAGCCCATCCTGGTCCTTTCAATGGTCCAGGTAAAAACAATAGATATACACACCCTTAATACTATAAGAAGCGCTTTTGTTGATAATTATTTCAGCAATGAAAATGACAAGACACATCCTAATATCTTATTCAGCTACCAGAAAAAGATCAAAGATGCCGGGCATATGGAAGCATATAATTACTGGTTGCTTATGAAAGGCGATGAGGCCGAATTTGATCAATGGTATAAAGCCAATCGTGATAAATGGGACCGCTTTGCAGACTGGTTTACAGACAACCAGCTCATAATTGACAGTAACCATAAATTTCACCGTAAACAATATTAAGCACACTCCGCAGCACCCAAAAGAGCCACAAAACAGCTTAGCATATCCTGCACCTTTCCCCATTTTCCGTAAATTAACGGAATAGCGGCAACAAATCGGGTACCTGTCTGTTAATCAGCAACAGTAACTATTTGTACATGTTGCAATTCACACCCAAAGGTATCTACTGCATACCCGGTCGATTCTATATTGATCCCTGGCTGCCGGTGGACCTGGCAGTCATCACCCATGGTCACGGCGATCATGCAAGGGCCGGTATGCAAAAATACCTGTGCCACCATCTCACCGTACCTGTGCTGAAAACGCGGATAGGACCGGACATCACCGTACAGGGCCTGGCATACAATGAGCCGCTGCTGATCAACGGCGTACGGATATCCATGCACCCTGCCGGCCATATCATAGGTTCCGCGCAGGTGCGCCTGGAATACCGGGGTAAGGTCACTGTCATATCCGGGGATTATAAGGTCCAGGATGACGGGCTGTCCACGCCCTTTGAGCTGGTCAAATGCCACGAATTCGTAACGGAAAGCACCTTTGGTCTGCCCATCTATAAATGGCAGACCGTTGAAAAGCAGCATGAGCTGCTGCAGGACTGGGTACAGCAAAACCGGGACAACGGCAAGACCTCGGTCATCAGCGGGTACTCGCTCGGCAAGGCCCAACGGATTATGAAAGCGCTGGAAGACATAGCGCCGCTATATGTCCATACCGCTATAGGAAGGATCAACCAGGCCTACGAAAGCGTGGGCATCCGGCTGCCGGCATACCAGGTCCTGGACGAGCACACTACGGCTGCACAGCTGGATCAATCCGTAGTGATCGTACCGCCCGCGCTGCTGGACACTAAGATGATCCGGAAAATTCCCCGTAAGGCGGACGCCATCTGCTCCGGCTGGATGCAGGTACGCGGTGCCCGCCGCTGGCAGCATGCGGACGCGGGATTTCCCATCAGCGACCATGCTGACTGGCAGGGATTACTGACCGTGGTCAAAGAAACCGGGGCAGAGCAGGTGTATGTCACCCACGGGCAGACGGCAGTATTTGCCAGGTACCTGAATGAATCAGGCATAACGGCGGCAGTCATACAGACGGCATTCGGAGAAGAAGAGGAGCAGAACGGGAAGCCGGCAGAACAATAACCATCCATAGCAAAACAGGAAATACCCCTGCCAGAGCTCCGTGCTATTGAATCAGAACATCATTTAAAACCATAAGACATTGAAAGCATTCGGTACCCTGATCGCTACGCTGGACACAACCAATAAGACCACGCTGAAGCTGGAAGCCATCGACCGGTTCCTCAGCGAAGCGGAAGAGCGTGACAAGCTGTGGTTCCTGGCGCTGTTTACAGGTAAAAGGCCCAGGAGAAATGTCAGCACCGCTCTCCTCCGGCAATGGGCCATGGAAATCACCGGCATACCGGAATGGCTGTTCCGGGAATCCTATACCGCCGTAGGTGACCTGGGAGAAACGATCTCCCTGATCCTGCCAGAACCGGTGGCCTATTCGGAACGCAGCCTTTCAGAATGGATGGAGCTGATAGCCGGGCTCAGCAATAAAACAGAAGAAGAGAAAAAAGATTTTGTCATACATGCCTGGCAGCACCTCCCGCATGCCGAACGGTTCATTTTCAACAAGCTGCTGGGCGGCAGCTTCCGGGCGGGCATATCGGCCCAAAGCCTTATCAACGCGCTTGCCACTCACTATAGCATAGACGCCAGCACCGTGGCGCACAGTGTCATGGGCCATTGGGCGATAGATGAAGTATCTTTTGACGACCTGATAAAAGGCGGCTATACCGATGTGCAGAGTTCCCGGCCTTATCCTTTCTGCCTGGCCTATCCCCTTGACAGGACAGCGGCAGCGCTGGGCGATATCAGCGAATGGCAGGCGGAATACAAATGGGATGGCATCCGGGGGCAGGTGATCAAACGGAATGGCCAGGTATATATCTGGTCACGCGGTGAAGAGCTGGTGACAGAACAGTTCCCGGAGATCAGGGACGCGCTGTTGCAATGGAACGGAGATTTTGTTCTGGACGGTGAGCTGCTGGCATTTAAGGATGACCGGGTCCTGAACTTTTCCGACCTGCAGAAGCGGCTGAACAGGAAAAATCCCGGGAAGAAAATCATACAGGAAATACCTGTTATGCTCTATGCCTACGACGTCCTGGAATGGGAAGGCGAAGACTGCAGGCACCGCGGACTGGCAGAACGCAGGGCATTACTGGAACAGTTGTACCGGGAAAACGCCTGCCCGGAAGTCCGGCTCTCGCCTGTTATTGAATGCCCCAGCTGGGAAACGCTGGCGAATATGCAACAGCAGGCAAGGGACGTGAACAGCGAGGGGCTGATGCTGAAGCATAAGGCGTCCCCTTATCATACCGGCAGGAAGCGGGGCGACTGGTGGAAATGGAAGACCGCACCTATGACCATTGATGCCGTGCTGATCTACGCCCAGAAAGGCAGCGGCCGCCGGAGCGGGCATTACACCGACTATACCTTCGCGGTAAAGCAGGGAGACGAGCTGGTGACCATAGCCAAGGCCTACTCCGGCCTGACCGACCAGGAAATAAAGGAGGTCAGCAGCTTTGTCAATAAGAATGCCGTGGAAAAATTCGGGCCGGTACGGACGGTCAGGCCGGAGCTGGTATTTGAAATAGCCTTTGAAGGTATAGGGTTCAGCAACCGCCATAAATCGGGCGTAGCCCTGCGCTTCCCGCGCATCGTCCGCTGGCGGAGAGATAAAACGGTACGGGATATTGATGATATAGAGGAAATCAAAAAAATGATCCGGTAAAGACCTGTTATCCCGATGGTCTTATTAAACAATTGACTGTTATTTTCGTTAAAGAGATATTCCAAAGGGTATTATTTTTTTAACTCAAAATATATAAAATTATGAAACCGAATATTGGCATTACAGACAAAAACTTGAAAGAATCCTGCAACCTTCTGAACAACTGCCTCGCAGACGCCCACATCCTTTACTTTAAGCTCCGGAAATATCACTGGAACTTAAAAGGAGATAATTTTATGGAGCTGCACAAGGTATTTGAAAAGCAATACGAAATCTTACAAAATGCCATAGATGAGATCGCCGAAAGGGTGAGTCAACTGGGAGGAGTGGCCATAGGCACCACCTCTGAATTTGCCAAAAACTCTTCCTTAAAAGAGCAGCCCGGTAAAAATCCTGAAAACAACCTGGATATGGTAAAAGAGCTGCTGGAAGACCATGAGACCATTATCAAAAACCTGAGACAGGGGGTGGATGACGCGGACGAAAAATTCTCTGACCAGGGTACAGCCGATTTCCTGACAGGGCTGATGGAAAGCCACGAAAAAATGGCCTGGATATTACGGCGATATTTCAAATAATTCCAGCACATATTGATAACTATACGCCATATCCTGGCGTGATCATAATATTTACTCCGGCAATCATTATTGAAAAACCAGTTTCAGCAGACACAGGGCTATACCATCATTGCCCGCTGGATGCAGGATAAAGGCATGGCTCCTTTCCGTTTCCAGGAAAATACATGGCAAAAATACAGCAGGGGATACAGTGGAATCGTCGTCGCGCCTACAGGGTTCGGCAAGACATTCTCTGTATTCCTTGCCGTTGTTATTGATTTCCTTAACCGGCCGGAACAGTTCGCCGAAGGGCTGAAGCTGCTCTGGATCACTCCCCTGCGCTCGCTGGCGCAGGACCTGGCCCGCGCTATGCAGGAAGCTATCAACGAAATAGGACTGGACTGGACCGTAGAGGTCCGCAACGGCGATACCGACCCGCTTATCCGGCGCAGGCAGCAGCGGCAGATGCCAGACATCCTCCTGGTCACGCCCGAAACGCTGCATCTCTTGCTGGCGCAGAAAGGAAGAGACCGGTTCTTCCGCTCGCTTCAGTGCATAGCGGCAGATGAATGGCATGAGCTGCTGGGCAGCAAGCGCGGGGTCATGACCGAGCTGGCCATCAGCTATTTAAAATCCCAATATGCCGGTCTACGTATCTGGGGGATCACCGCCACCATCGGCAATCTCGAAGAAGCCTTGCAGGTGCTCGTACCTTACCCCGGCAGGAAAGCCAGGGTGACCGCACAGGAAAAGAAAAAGCTGGAGATCATCTCCGTCTTTCCGCCTGAGGTCGAAATACTGCCCTGGGCAGGTCATTCAGGCAGCAGGCTGGTAGAGCAGGCCGTACCCCTGATACTGAACAGCAGGTCAACGATTGTTTTTACCAATACCAGGAGCCAGAGCGAGCTGTGGTACCAGTTGCTGCTGGAAGCCTGGCCGGATTTTTCAGGTCAGATCGCGCTGCATCACAGCTCTATAGACAGCCATATCCGGTACTGGATAGAAGACAGCCTGAGCAAAGGCAGGCTTAAAGCCGTAGTAGCCACTTCCTCCCTTGACCTGGGCGTGGATTTCAAGCCGGTAGATACCGTCATACAGGTCGGATCCGGGAAAAGCGTGGCCCGCTTTATGCAGCGTGCGGGCCGGAGCGGTCATACGCCCCATGAAATATCCAGGATATACTTTGTGCCTACCCACTCCCTGGAGCTTATTGAAGCGGCCGCTTTAAAGGAAGCGGTAAAGACACGGACCGTTGAGGACAGGACGCCGGTGGTCATGGCCTTTGATGTGCTTGTCCAGTTCATGGTCACCATAGCGCTGGGCGGAGGATTCAGGGAAGATGCGCTCCATAATACCGTTCGTAATACACACGCTTTCAGCTTTATAACGCAGGAAGAATGGCAGTGGTGCGTGGCATTCATTACAACCGGCGGAACCATCGGCGCAGGCTACGAGGACTTTCACAAGGTAGCGGTGCAGCCGGACGGGCTGCTGAAAGTAGAAAAACGCCGTATCGGTATGCTGCACCGGATGAACATCGGGGTCATTGTCAGCGATGCGATGATGCGTGTCAAATTCACATCAGGAGGCTATGTCGGTATGGTGGAAGAATACTTCCTGTCCCGGCTCAGGGCCGGGGAAAAGTTCATGCTGGCGGGAAGGGTGCTGGAGCTGGTCCGTATCAAGGAGATGACCGCTTATGTAAGGCTGTCTTCCGGTAAAGGCATCACGCCCAGCTGGCTGGGAGGACGGTTGTCGCTCAGCTCCAACCTCAGCCATTTCCTGCGGCAAAAATTAGCACAGGCAGCGAATCCCGGGAACCGGGAACCTGAGCTGCGGTTCCTGCATCCCCTGATAGCCCGCCAGCAGGAATACTCGCACATTCCTGCCGAAGATGAATTCCTGGTGGAAATGATCCATACCAGGGAAGGCTATCATCTATTCATGTACCCGTTCGAGGGCAGGCTGGTGCACGAGGTAATGGCCGCGCTGATCGCTTTCCGCATCAGCCGCCTGTACCCGATAAGCTTTTCCATGGCGATGAACGACTATGGCTTTGAGCTCTTCTCCGATTCCGAGATAAGGCTCACAGAAGACCAGCTTCACCAGGTGCTCAGCCGGGATGGTCTGATGCAGGACGTAGTCAGCAGCATCAATGCCACGGAAATGGCCAGGCATAAGTTCCGGGATATTGCCGTCATATCAGGGATGGTGATACAGAATACTTACGGCCGGCAGAAGAACAATAAATCGCTCCAGTCTTCGGCAGGCATCATCTTCAAGGTCCTGGAAGCCTATGACCCTTCCAACCTGCTGCTGAAGCAGGCCTATACGGAAGTATTCAACCAGCAATTGGAGGAGCAGCGCCTGGTAGCGGCTTTCCTGCGGATCAGCAAAAGCAGGATCATCTACAGGCAGGCCACCCGCTTTACACCGCTGAGCTTTCCCATTAAAGTGGACAGCCTGCGCCAGTCCCTCTCCAGCGAAGCGCTGGCCCAGCGTATTCAGAAACTTCAGAACAGCAGCCTGAAACCCGGCAGGAAAACAAAATCATGAATATAAGCGAACAGATCATAACCTTTGCAGGAGAATCCCTGACCCTGACAAACCAGGGTGTTCTCTTCTGGGAAAAGCAGCAGGCCCTGGTACTATCCGACCTGCACCTGGGCAAGGCCGCCCATTTCCGCCAGAACGGCATAGCGATCCCCTCCCGGCTGGCTGCGGATGACCTGGAAAAGCTCGGGCGGCTGATCGGTCATTACCAGGCCCGTACCGTCATCATCACGGGCGACCTGCTCCATGCAGGAAGCAATAAGGAGACGGACCTGCTCGCAGCACTGACCAACCGGCATCCCGGTACCGGATTCGTGCTCATCAGGGGCAATCACGACAGGCTGCCTGCAGCACAGCTGCACAGCCTCGGTATAAGCGCAATATACCGGCAGCTAAAGATCAATGACATAGCCTTTACCCATCTCCCTGCCATAGAGCCTGACGGCTTCACCATTTGCGGACATCTGCATCCCGGTGTCGCTGTACAGGTACCACCTTACAGGACCTTACGCCTCCCCTGCTATGTGGTAACGCCCCGGCAGATCATCTTACCGGCCTTCAGCCGTTTTACAGGACTGGATACCCGCCCGGTTATACCGCCCGCTACCCGGTATGCTTTTTACGAAGATGGCTTTATTGCCATTCCGGAAACGTAACGCAAAGCAGGATAGCAGGAAGCAACGGCAGCCGGATGCACGCCTGTTCCAGGCCCGGCCTCATGGCTGCTTAATACCAGGGCATTTATGTAATTCCGCTTTTTTACAGTCTTATATAAAAGTTTAGAGGCTTTTTATTGTATTTTAGTAACCTGTAACACTATAAGCGATCGTACTATGCAGTTGGACCAGCTAACATTAGATGACCTGTCAATATTAAAGGGAGAGAATGCGGTGTATCTTTTACTGGATAAATGCCACACCAAAGAAGGCAGCCTGTTGCTCCGGAAAAGACTGCAGGAGCCCTATGGGCAACGGGACGACATGCTCCGCTACCAGGAAGCCATACGTTTCTGGAGCGCACATGGGCAAGACTTCAAATGGGAGCTGACCAACGGGACGGTCATGATGCTGCAGCAATTCCTGCACTCCAATGAATTTGCGGATAAGGTCAATGATGACCTGGGACTCCGTATCAATACCTTCCTGAAAAAGATCGTACACAGGGAAAGCCTGGACCATATCAGCTTCCTGACCGAGCAGATCATACTGCTCCTCCGGGACGGCAGGAAGATACAGCAGGTGTTGGAACAGGGCGGATCACAACTGCCGGATTACCTCCAGCAGGACAGGGCAGCGCTGGCTGAGGCATTACAGCACCCTGCCGTCAAGGTATACGATGCACATACTGAAAAAAGGGCTATGGCAGCCAAAATAGCGATGATACATCAGTTGAAACGCTACGGACGGAATATGCTGGAAAAGATCATAACGGTCATATCACGGATAGACGTTATTATGGTCATGTCCGGCTGGGCCGCCAGGGAGGGCTGGTCACTTCCGGAAGTGTTGCCGCAGGAGCGCCTTGTACTGTCCGCCCGACAACTGTTCCACCCGCTCATACCTGACGCGCATCCTTATGATATTACTTTCGACCGGCAACACCAGCTGCTGCTGCTTACCGGCGCCAACATGTCCGGTAAAAGCACCTTTATGCGCACGGTGGGGCTCTGTGCCATACTCGCGCATTGCGGGTATCCCGTACCGGCACAATCTATGGACATAAGCTGCCTGAACGCGCTGATCACGCAGATACAGGTTCAGGACGACCTGAGCAAGGGTGAAAGCTATTTTTACGCGGAAGTACTGAGAATGAAGCAAACCGCCCAGCGTATCCGGCAGCAATCATATAATCTTATCATTATGGATGAACTATTTAAAGGCACCAATGTTCATGATGCTTATGACTGCAGCGTAGCCGTTGTAAAAGGATTGCTGAAAAAGGGTAACAACCTGATACTGCTATCTACACATCTGCACGAGCTTCCAGAGCAGCTGGAACGTTCGGAAGGCTTATTTTTCAGGTATTTTGAAACGCTGATCGATGGGGAAAAGAACTTTAAATTCACGTATCGCCTGAAGGAAGGCATTTCCAAGGACAGAATAGGTTACGCATTATTAAAGCAGGAAGGTGTCATTGATTTGCTGAATTAAGTATATTTGTTAAGCTTATTCAGTATTTGATTAACTAAAAAGATCAATTATGAGAAAAGAATTATTATTCATTGTCCTGGCAGGTATGACGGTCGCAGGTAGTTCCTGCGTTGCAAAAAAGAAGTATCTGGAAGCGGAAAATACCATCTCCGGTCTCCGAAAAACAAACGCGGATCTGAAAGAAGACATCAGCAACCTGAAGGAGAGACTGTACATGATGGAAGATGCCAATAACAGCGCAGCCAACGAATTGACCTCAAAAGACAGTCTATTATATCTGAAGGAAAATGCATTGAAGAGCCAGGAGCAGCAGCTAAGAGAATTACAGGCTATGATAGACAGGCAGAAAAGACAAACTCAGGAGCTCCACCGGAAGATGCAGAATGCGCTCGGAGGATTCAAATCGGATGAGCTGTACGTTTACACCAAAAACAACAAGGTGTACGTGAGCATGTCGGAAAAGCTGCTTTTCCCTTCGGGAAGCGCGGTGGTCAACAAGGAAGGAAAGGAAGCGCTGGGTAAGATCGCGCAGGCCCTGAAGGACAACAATGATATCAATATAACAGTGGAAGGCCACACCGACAGCATTCCCATTAAGATCCGCTTCGAGGACAACTGGGCGCTGAGCGTTGCGCGCTCCAACTCCATCATCAGGATCCTGGTGAATGATTACCAGGTGGTACCGGAAAAGCTGACGGCTGCCGGAAGAGCGGAATTTGAGCCGGTAGCAGACAATGCCACACCGGAAGGCAGGGCCAAGAACAGGAGAACGGAGATCGTGCTGGCTCCCAAGCTGGATGAGCTATTTAACCTAATGAAAACAGACTAAAGCAATTTTTTAAATGTATAAATACATTCTGAGTACCGCCGGCCTGATGGCTGCATCTTTTATGCTCCTGGCACAAAAGCCAATAGAACTGAAAGGCAGGATCACTGCCGGGAAAGTGGATTCCATAGTAGTGGTCAATACCACCACCGCCTCAATGGAAGGGCAGCTCCCGAAATATTATAAGCCGGACGCGCAGGGCAACTTCAGCGTAAAGATCCCCACTGTCACCCGCTATAATACCATTGCGGTCCTAAACGGCAACCAGCGCTTTGATATCCTGGGAGAATCCGGCAAGACACTGAAGGCTGATTTCGCGTTCGAAGGCAATCCCGGGGTCACCTTTACCGATCCCAAAGAAAGTTTCAGCGCAACGGTACTCGAACGTTTCAATAAAGAAAAAGGCGGCCTCGACCGCTTCCAGAATGATACGAGACTGCTCCTCAATACCGGCAGCGGCCAATACCCCGCCGCCCTGGACTCCCTGTATGATGACTACAAAAAGTATATACAGACCGCAGCAGGCAGTGATAAAAAGCTGGCAGCATACCTGCAGGAGCAACTGGACCTGTATAAGGCCAATGCCCTGGTGATGTATGCAGCCAACCAGTTGAACAGCAGGGCGGGCAACCTCACGCCGGAACAGGCCCAGGAATATATCGCGGTATCGCAAAAAGCGGCCAACCTCGTAAACGACAATTATATTACCTACCCCGTATACCAGGAATATATTGTCAACTATTACCTGTACGGGTATATTTACGAGCATCTTGATCAGGCCGGCGATCTGAACAAAAATATAGAAGGCACCCTGCAAAGGCTGAAAGCTATCCCGCAGAAAAAATCCGCCGCTTTGGGAACAGCCAGATTATTGCAGATGGTGCAGCGCAATATGGACCAGAAGCTGTGGCTGGCACATGCCAATGATTTCTATACCGCTTTCAGGAACGACCCCAATGCTGCCGTGATCAAAAATATGGCGGACGACCTGCAAAAATTTGAAAAGGGCCGTAAGGCTGTAGATTTTGAATTTGTGACCCTGGAAGGCGAGAAGAAAAAGCTCAGCGATTATAAGGGCAAGGTGGTATACCTGGACTTCTGGGCCAGCTGGTGCGGTCCCTGCCGTCAGCAGATGCCCTTTGCCAGGGAAGTAAAAAAGCACTTCGAAGGCAAGGAAGTGGTATTCCTGTATGTATCTATTGATGATTCTGATGAGAAATGGCAGAACGGCATAAAAAATATGAGCGTGGAAGGTGTGCAGACCCGTTCCGGCGGATGGGGCGGCGCTATTCCCCGGTTGTATAATATCTCCAGCATACCTGCCTACTTCCTGATAGATAAGAATGGTAATTTTGCCGAGCGTCCTCCGCGTCCCAGCCAGAAGCAGGAGCTGATACGCCTCATAGAAAGCCTCTTATAGCCTGGTACTCAGTTGAGGCTGTATAAAAGCTCTTGTATGATCACATTGACCTTGTCGTGTCACATTGAGCTCGTCGAAATGTGATATTATATATAAAATAAACAACCCTGTCCATATTCCGGCTGAGTTCCGTATGACAGGGTTGTTCGCTTTTTAGTATCATTATAATGATGGGCTCTTGTCTTGCTTAGTTGCCCACCGGCAACCCGGTACTTTGTATCATCTAAGATTGTATGGCCGGCTCCTTCTCTTTCTCCGCTTTGATATAATCCACCCACTCCTGTACGGTCCAGGCATCATTCACCGAAACATCACCGATCCTGGTCCTGCGAAGCGAGGACAGGTAAGCGCCACAGCCTAACGCCTGCCCGAAATCATGTGCCAGGCTGCGTATATAGGTACCGGTAGAACATACCACGCGAAAGGTTATGACAGGCAGGTTGATGTTCGTGATCTCAAATTCATGGATCGTAACGGCACGTGGCTCCAGTTGCACCTCCTTGCCTGCCCGGGCCAGCTTATAGACCGGCTTACCGTCCTGCTTGATAGCCGAATGGATAGGCGGCACCTGCCGGATATCTCCGGTAAAAAGGGTGCAGGTCTGCCGAATCTGCTCGGGGGTCACGGAACTGTAATCGCTGAAATTGCCGGGCTCTGACTCCAGGTCATAGGTAGGGGTGGTCGCACCAATGGTGAAAGTACCCGTGTACTCCTTTTCCTGCTTCTGGAAGGTAGTGATCTGCTTGGTCATTTTGCCGGTGCAGCATATCAGCAGCCCTGTAGCCAGGGGGTCCAGGGTACCGCAATGTCCTATCTTCACTTTCCTGATGCTCCACTTTATCTTATTGATGGCATCAAAGGAAGACCAGTTCAACGGCTTATCTATCAGGATAGCTACACCTTCCTGTATCTGTGCCAGGGTTGGTTTATTTTCGATCATAACCGCAAAAATGCCGATAAAATCTCTAAATGTGAAAATCTTATACCTTTTTATCTAATTTTTCATAGATAGAATTGTTACTGATGAACTCCGGTACGATGGATTTCATCTTGGAGACGGTCTCCTGGGTATAATGCCTGGCGGACAGGTTGAGCAGCTCATTGATGTCTTTGGAAACCTCGATGAAGTCATACTCGATAACCTTGGCTATCAATATCTTGGCGTTATAGGTAGGAATGGTGTTCTCTTTATTGTTCAGCAGCTCCTCGAAGAGCTTTTCACCCTGCCGGAGACCTGTAAATTCTATCTTGATATCCTTATCAGGGATCTTACCGGACAGCCTGATCATTTTACGGGCCAGGTCCACGATCTTCACCGGCTTGCCCATATCAAACACAAATACTTCTCCGCCCTTACCCATAGCCCCGGCTTCCAGCACCAGCTGGCAGGCTTCCGGTATGGTCATAAAATAACGTGTGATATCCGGGTGCGTTACCGTAATGGGACCGCCGGATTCCAGTTGCTTTTTGAAATGCGGGATAACGGACCCGTTGGATCCCAGTACGTTCCCGAAACGGGTAGTAATGAATTTGGTGGTATTCAGGACGATATTGCTGTCAATGCGGTTATTCTGGAGATGATTGCTCAACGACTGGGTAAAGATCTCTGCGATCCGCTTGGAAGCCCCCATGACATTGGTAGGATTCACCGCCTTATCGGTGCTCACCATCACAAATTTATGCACGCCATACTGCACGGATATTTCGGCCAGCACTTTAGTACCCAGCACATTATTCCTTACCGCCACGGATGGATGATCCTCCATCAGCGGCACATGCTTATAGGCCGCGGCGTGGTACACGATGTTCGGCGCATAGATCTCGAATATCTGCTCCATCCGCACCTTATCCGTAATGTCACCGATAAAGGTCCTTACAGGGGCGTCTTTAGGCAGCGTAAGCTTCAGCTCGTGCAAAGCCGTCTCGGCGTTGTCACAGGCAATGACCAGCGTAGGCTGGTAGACAAGCACCTGCTTGACGATCTCGCTGCCTATGGAGCCGGCAGCGCCTGTTACAAGTATGATCTTATTCCTGACGTCCTTTACAATATTGTCATTATCAATGCGGATCACTTCTCTTTCCAGCAGTTGTTCGATCTTGATATCTTTCAGCTGGTCCACATCCAGGCTGTTATTGATCCATTTATCGCTGGAAGGCACTTCCTGCACCCTTATGCCCAGCTCCAGGCAGATGTCCACCAGCTCGTTCAGCCTTTGCTTCTTGATGAACGGATCGGCTATGATCAGGCGCTCCACCCCGTCTTTCTGCAGCTTCTCTATATTGTGCTGGGATGCTTTCAGCACGGGCGTGCTTTCTATGTATTTGCCTATCATATTCAGCTTATCCTCCAGGATAGCGGAGATCTTCATATCAAAGCGCTGGTTCTCCGAGATCATCTTCATAGCGAGGAGACCATCATAGCCCGCAGAATATACGGCGGCCTTGACCGTCTTCTTCCGCACGGCAAAAAGCTGCCTGAAAAGGTTCTTGATAACGATACGGTAAAAGATCAGCAGGAAATTGGCACAGATAAAATAGATAAAAGCAATGGACATCGGGATAAAACCTTCGTCCGGGTGAGCGGTCACATATATTTTATCAATAATAAGAAAAGAAATGGTAGCGCTCAGGTTGAAGACCAGGATTCTTGTTGTATCTTCGATGGAGGTATACCTGATGATACCTGCATAGATCTTAAAAACAGTGAGCAAGCATAAATTAACCAATGTGGAAATACCGAGAATCTTTAAAAAAGGGAAATGTTCCAATACATAAACCCCGTCAAAATTAAACCTCAGCAAGAAAGCGATGCAGATTGCGAAAAAGCAACAGATCGTATCCAGCGATAAAATAATCCACTTCGGGGTGAATTGCATTTTAGACATTAGCATAACTTGAAGGTTTGGTGACGCATCGGTTGGTTGGTTCGCACAAAGTTACTTGTTTTTATATTATACAATCTAATATTTCTCCGTTAAATTTCCTTAACTAACTGGAATACTGTTTAAAAACAAATTAATGAAAATACTATTTATCTGCCTCGGTAACATCTGCCGTTCCCCTATCGCGGAAGGCGTGCTGACCCACCTTGCCGGGACCCATGACCTGGGCCACTGGCAGGTAGCCTCCGCCAGCACCAATACCTACCATACCGGCGAGGCCCCCCATCCCATGTCACAAAAGATATGCCTTGATGCCGGTATCGACATTTCCCGCCAGCGCGCCAGGAGGATCACTCCGGCCGATATGGAGGATTTCGACGTGATATTTGTAATGGCAGCGGATGTGATGAATGAGGTGAAGCGCCTTACCGGAACAGCTTTTGACAGCTCCAAAGTCAGATATTTTATGGAGACGCTGTCTCCCGGCGGACCCAAAGACGTACCTGACCCCTGGTATGGCGGCTGGGAGGATTTCGTCGGGGTCTACGATACCATCTATAGAGGCTGCGAGAAAATTATAAGATTATACAAATGATTATATACTTACTTTTGCGTCAATTTTAATTGAGAACTATGAAACCAGGTATCCCCCAGGGCACCCGAGATTTTGCGCCCAAAACGGTCAGAGAAAGACAGTTTATCCTGAATACCATCAGAACGGTGTACGAGCTGTACGGCTACCAGCCGCTGGAAACCCCGGCCATGGAAAACCTTAGCACGCTCACCGGGAAGTATGGCGAAGAGGGAGATAAATTAATGTTCAAAATACTGAATAACGGCCTGAACAATCCTGAAAAGAGAGACAGCATTGTAAGCGGGTTCAATAATATACTGGAAGGAAGGAACGACCTTAAGATAACGGAAAGAGCACTCCGCTACGACCTGACCATTCCTTTCGCCCGCTTCGTGGCCATGCACCACAATGACCTCGCGCTGCCTTTCAAGCGCTACCAGATGCAGCCCGTATGGCGCGCCGACCGTCCCCAGAAAGGGCGGTACAGGGAGTTCTGGCAATGCGATGCCGATGTGGTGGGCTCGGTTTCCCTTATCAATGAAGCGGAGCTGCTGGCCATCTACCGGACCGCTTTCCACCACCTCCGCGTACCGGGCATATCGGTCCGGATCAACAGCCGTAAGATCCTGGCCGGGCTGGCGGAACATTGCGGAGCCACAGACAAGCTGACGGATATGACAGTAGCCATTGACAAGCTGGATAAGATAGGCTGGGATGGCGTGGCCAGCGAACTGGCGCAGCGGGGCTTCACACCGGAGCAAACTGCCACCATCGGTGACTATATCACCATACGCTCCGGCAGCCCGGAAATCATGCTGGACGCGCTGGACCGCCTGATCGGCGCTTCAGCAACGGCACGCGAAGGCATCAGGGAGATACAGGCAGTGCTGGAGTATCACAGCCTGCTGGAACAGCAGGAATGGGAGAATAAGATAGTGGTGGACTTTACACTGGCCCGGGGACTGAACTATTATACCGGCATCATTATGGAAGTAGTAACGGATGCCGTCGCTATGGGCAGCATCGGCGGTGGCGGACGGTACGATGACCTTACCGGCCTCTTCGGGCTGAAAGGCATTTCCGGGGTAGGGATATCCTTCGGTATAGACCGCATCTATGATGTTATGGAACAGCTGGGACTCTTCCCGGAAAGCACCCGGCAGTCGGTAAATGTCCTGTTCCTGAATATAGACAGCACCACCACCACCCACGTATTGTCCCTGGTCAATACATTAAGAAGCAGCGGCATACCCTGTGAAATGTATATGGATGTCTCCAAAATGGATAAGCAGATGAAATATGCCAATAAGCGGGGACTGAAATACATTGCCTTTATCGGCAACCAGGAAATGGAGCAGGGAAAGATAGCCCTGAAGAATATGGAAAGCGGCGTGCAGGAGCTGCTGGACATCGATGCCCTGATAGCGGCTGTCCAATAAAAATCCGATAATTAATACCCTGGAACCCGCGCTGTGCCATCATGGTACAGCGCGGGTCTTTGTATGCACCTCCCGCAGGATGCTCCCCGGGCAGCCCGGAAGCCATTCTTTGCCAGGACTACTGCTCCAGCAGCTTTTTAAAGCTGGACATAGACTTAAAGATATTATCCTGTATAATGGGGTCGGAGATAAACCTTGGTATCTTTTTATCCCTGTCGCTGGATATGGTATAGGTCACCTGCACCAGTTCGCCGGGCTGCTTTTCCAGCTTCCACGACCCTTTGACACCCGAGATGCGCTTCACTCCGCTTTTCACCGGGTACTGGCTGTCCGCAGTGCTGCTGAAGAGCACCACACAGGACTGGGCGTCCGGCACCAGGCCCATAGGAATAGCATACAGCAGCAGGCAGTCCTGGTCATCCATCACCGCGGGCAGATCGTATTGTATGTAATTGATCCAGGCCACCGGCTCCTGCAGCATCTTTACCGTATATGCCGAGGCCTTGGTCTGCCATTGTGTGCCATGCTGCTGTGACTGCAGTAATTTCACAATGCTGGTAATATCGCTCCTGACCGAAAAAACAGCCTTCAGCTCCCGCACCTGCTCCTTGTCCACGGTGATCCACCGTTCATACAGGTGCGTGGGGCCATTCTTCCTTATCAGCTTGAATTCATTATTGGCGTATACGCCTGTAGTCATACACAGGAGCATGCTTACCAGCCATATTACTGACAGTCTTTTCATGATTTAAATATTTAGTGATGTAATCTTCCGTTCTATAAGCATTCTTTTACGGGGGCCAGGGAAGCCGTTCCGGCTGTTAACCCTCCCACGGTCGCCGGCACCGTAATAGGATTGCCGGCAGGATAAAGCGCCAGGCGGTCTTTAGGGCAGGCACTTTATAATATGACAGTCTGGAATGGGTTTACCCCTAAGATCTCCTGAAATTAAATCTGTTGCCATAAAGAATCCGGGGTCAGGCTCGTTATGACAGCAGTGTAAGACCCGCCGCCGGGACGTAAAGGGAATCCGGATATCATAAAGACAGGATAGGAGAACCGGTAGAAAGAACGTTTTACATGCCCGGGATATTATAAGACCGGAGATCAGGAAGGCCGGCACATACAGCATATGCTCAACAAAGGGCTGTCCTTTGGTCATAACAGCCGGGCGGGTACCCGGTCAATACAAAGGCTACCCGGCTGAAGCATAGTTATCTTAAAACAGCACATCCTTATAGGCATCGCTCTTCTTAAACATACCGGCGGCAAAAGGACAAAGCGGCATGATCTTTACACCTTTTTCCCTGGCATAAGCTACAGCGGTCTCAAAGATGGCCTTACCGACTCCCATACCACCGAACGCCTCCTCCACCTCCGTATGGTCGATGATGAACTTATCCTCACCGGCCCAGGAATAGGTCATTTCACCGGCCTGGGTACCGTCTTCAGCGATGGCAACAAAAGCGCCTTTATGTTCACCTTCTTTTACTTGCGTGGTAAATTGCATAACAGATTAATTTTTACGGTTCAGCCTGTCGCTATAATAGGCAGGCAACGGTACCCGCTCCGTTTCATGGATCACTGCGGGAAATTTATTATCATTCCAGTCCTGGATGGCCTGCTCCAGCACCTCCTTTGATGAGCTTACAAAATTCCAGGCAATAAAATGCTCTTTCTCAAAGGGCAGTCCTCCGAAAATATAAACGGACGTATGCGGGTGTATCTCAAAACTGCACAGCCGCGACTCTTTAGCTACCAGGATCTGCTTCGCTTCATAATCATACCCGTCAGCAGTCACCCGTCCTTCCAGGATATACATACCGGCTTCTCCGTACAGCTCATCCCCGACATCAATGACCTTAACTTCGTCAGCAGTATTCCTGATCTCCAGCATATACAGCTCGCTGAACACCGCTACCGGTGATTTCCTGCTTCCCAGATGCCCTGCCACGAGCCTGAAGTGCACATCATTATCCTGCCAGGCCGGAAGCGATGCCGCTTCGTAATGCTGGAACGAGGGCGCCACCTGCTCGAACGCCTCAGGTAAGGCCACCCATATCTGTAAGCCGTGCAGGATCTTGGCGCTGTTCCTCAGCGCTTCCGGTGTACGCTCCGAATGGGTAACGCCCCTTCCGGCCGTCATCCAGTTCACTGCGCCGGGCGCTATGACCACCTCGTTCCCCAGGCTGTCACGGTGCATGATCTCCCCTTCAAACAGGTAGGTCAGTGTGGACAGGCCGATATGCGGATGCGCGGCAACATCCAGGTTCTCATGTTCAGACATATGGGCAGGTCCCATATGGTCAATGAAGATGAACGGCCCTATCATTCTTTTCTGCTTAAAAGGCAGCAACCGGCCTACCAGGAAATTTCCCAGGTCAGCGGCCCTTTCTTCTATGATCATACCGACATTAGACATACCAGCTTCTTTTTTTATAACATTTTTCAAAATACGATATTTCCGGGCATTAAAAAATTAATCAGCATTATTTTTCATTGGATTTTCCATACATAAAAAACCACGGGAACAGGCGCAGCCGGCACGGGCTTTAGGAACAACTTCCAATATCTGCCCTTCCGTCACGCTTTTTTTTAATAGCAGAATATTATATTTGTGATCCCGATAACTTAAAGGCGTATGACGGCCTTCCATACCAGCATCATACTATGACATTCGACTTTTACAATAAATACCAGCGGCTCTCCGACCAGGAATTGCTTCACATTGTCCGGAACGCGGCACAATACCAGGAAACAGCGGCAACAGCCGCTCAAACCATATTACAGGAAAGAGGCGTGGATATTGCAGCAGCGCTCCAAGAGCCCGTTACGGAAGACACCTCCGATGCCGAAGCTGATCCTGAGGACCTTGCCACCCTGCTGGCTCCCGGTTACCGGTCGGATAAATACGCTTTCCGGTCGCTTTACGAAGCCTTCAGCACCATAAAGGACAACCGGCCCCTGCTGCTGTTCAAAATAGTGCTGGCTATCTATATACTTACCTATGCCTACCATATAGGTTCCCTGTTCTTCTCGGGCAACCTTACCTATCTTTTGTTCTATAGCCTGTACGACATCGGTCTCCTGGCACTGCAAGTGCTCCTGCCCCTGTTGCTGATGCTGTTTTTAAACCGCCTGCACCCCGCTGCCTGGGTTATACTTTATGTCAGCACGGCATACAGCGGATCAGTGCAGCTCCTTTCCCTCCTGCAACTGGGCATTATGGGATTTTCCGGAGACTTGGGCACAATGATGTTCCTGACCTGGCTGTGGCTGAGCAGCAATATCTTCAGCCTGTACGCGATGAGCCTACCTTATAACCGGCAACTTTTCCGTGTCAGCAAACGCACTATGCTGATAACGCTCCTGGTCGGATTGATCTGCGGTATAATATCTACCGTTATAAACTACTACACCTATGCATCATATATGGAAACATTCCCGGCTTATTAAAGCATCTCTGATATACTAAAAGCGGGCAGCCCGGGATAAGCTTAAATGCTTTCACCCGGGCTGCGCCATATCGGAACAGGAACCGCTCAGCCGTTCACTGTGCTTACAAAATCAAACATACCGACATCAAACAGTCCCTTGTCGGTCATCTTCAGGCGGGGTATGACCGGCAGGGCCATAAAGGACAAGGTCATAAAAGGCGCTTTCAGGGTACAGCCCAGCGCCTTCGCTTTCGCATCCAGCAGCTCGTAATGTCCTGCTACTTCCGTAATATCCTTATCGCTCATTAACCCGGCAACCGGCAAAGGCAGTATATGGGTTTCCCGCCCGTCATGCACAGCTATGCCGCCTTCATTCCTGATAATGGTATTCACTACCGCGGCAATGGCCTGGTCACTGACACCTACCGCCACGATATTATGGCTGTCATGGGCTACCGAGGAAGCAATAGCGCCCTGCTTCAGCCGGAAATTCCTGATAAAGCCCACCGCCGGACGCGCATCCCGGTACCTGTTGACGATCACTATCTTTAATACATCCTGGCGGACGTCACTGCACAGCCTGCCCTTTACAGGACGAAGCATGGCAGTCCCTTCACCGGTGATGATCTCCCCGTCCACAGCTTCTATCACCTTCACCTCGACCGGGGCATCGCCGCCGCCTTCATATGTCAGCGCCAGGTCTGCTTCGCTGATCGTATGGCATTTGAAATTATTGATCCTCGGCACCGGCACCCGTTCAAAGAACACCTTGCCATTGGTAAATACCTTTTCTCCGTTGATATAGGTACGCAGCACATTCAGCCTTTCAAAGCTATCCAGCACTATAAAATCGGCATAGTCGCCTTCCCGGAGATACCCCACCGGGAGCTTATAATGCATTACCGGGTGGATGCAGGCGGCGTACAAAACATGAAACAGGTCATGACCGTCCCGCAGCGCCCTGGCGACCAAAGTGTTGATATGCCCGTGCAGCAGCTCATCCGGGTGCTTGTCGTCACTGCACAGCATCAGCCATTCCGGGTGGGTGTTAAATAAAGGATGGAGCGCCTGGTAATTTTTGGCGGCGCTGCCTTCCCGGATGAGTATTTTCATTCCTCCTGCTATCTTATGCAGCGCTTCCTCCAGCGAGGTACACTCGTGGTCTGTAGAGATACCGGCCCGGATATACCGGTCCGCCAGCTCTCCGCGCAGACCGGGCGCGTGCCCGTCCACCGGCTTGTTGCAGGCCCTGGCGGCGGCGATCTTACGCATCACCTCCGGGTCCTCGTTCAGCACGCCGGGAAAATTCATCATTTCCGCGAGATAATAGATATGGTCATCCCGCAGCAGGTCCTCCACGGCGGCGGCGTCAATTACGGCACCGGCCGTTTCGAAAGGTGTGGCCGGCACACAGGAGGGCGCGCCGAAACAGAATTTCAGCGGCACCTGCGCGGCATTTCGGATCATATACCGTACTCCCTCCACACCGCAGACATTAGCGATCTCGTGCGGGTCGCTTACCGTTGCAACGGTACCATGCTGCACCGCTATCTGTGCAAATTCGGACGGTACCAGCATAGAGCTTTCAATATGTATATGCGCATCGATAAATCCCGGCAATATATACTGGTGCGGCACTTCCCTGTCGGTCAGCCTGTCGATGGACCGGATGCGCCTGCCCTCTATATTGACACGACCCGGGTAGATCTCCCGGTTCAATATATCTACTATAAATCCTTTGATTGCACTGCTTATCATTGTGAAATACTTTTACTTTTTTGCCGGATGCCCACCATTAATACGCTGCCGATTACGGCCGGCAATACCAGGTTCAGCAGCCAGGTCACATAGCTGGCCGCGAGCAAAGATACCCCGTTAAGCGCCAGACCCGTTTCCAGGAACACCACCCCCGCCACAAATCCCCGCACGCTGATGTCTGCCAGCATAAAGGAAGGAATAGCCATCAGCAGCCAGTACATCATCATAGTGGCAAAGATACCCGCCACCCAGGGCACCTGCGCTCCCAACAGATTGGCCAGCAGCAGGAACTGCATATTATAGGTAAGATATTTGACCAGTGAAAACCCGTATATGAAAACAATATCCCTGGTATCATATCTTTTCAGCACCCTGAAATACCGGGCCATCTTCCTGAAAGGCCTGAACTGCAGCAGCCAGCCTGTCCAGCGGCGCCGTGTTCCCCACAGGATACCTAATAAAATTACGACAAGACCGCAGATTTTCAAAAAGTCCGACAGCCAGCGGCCGGAATGATGATGCCAGAGAAAATAAATTACACCTGCCATACCGGCGGTGGAAGACGCCGCTACCTGGATAAGATTGGTCATCAGGGTGCCGATGGCGGCAGCTACCCGCTTCCGCTGCGGCACATATAATATCCTGCCTGCAAAATCACCGAGCTTGCCGGGCGTCACCATGCCGAAAGCGATACCGGTCACGACCGCTTTAAAGGACACCCATAAGGTCACGGGATGCAGGTACCTGACCACCCGCTGCCATTTTACGGCTTCCCAGAACCAGTTGACAGGCGCCAGCAGGATTACCAACGTAAACCAGGAAGGACCTGCGCTGTGCCAGTAAGACCGCAAAGCCTGCCACTGCTGCCCCAGGTCGCCTTTCGCCGTAAGCTGGCGATATATTAACCATAAGAAAAATACCATCAAAATGGGCGCCAGTACGTACCGGAGTAATATTTTTTTGGTAGCTTTGGTCAAAATATCAGGTATTTATTATCTATTAATACAGTCACAACTTAGCAATTAACGAATCCTATTTCATATGGCCGTCATACTTGGCATAGATCCTGGCACATTACTGATGGGATATGGTATCATTTCCGTTGACAAAAATAAGGTTTCCCTTGTTGAAATGGGCGTCCTTCACCTGTCAAAGCATAAAGATCATTCGAAAAGGCTGCATTATATCTTTGAGAAAGTAAGCGCGCTGGTCCAAATTCACCGGCCGGATGCGGTGGTGATAGAAGCGCCCTTCTTCGGGAAGAACGTGCAGAGCATGCTGAAGCTCGGCCGTGCGCAGGGGGTAGCCATTGCCGCCGCTATGGCTCATGGCAGCGCCACGGTGGAATACGCGCCCAGGAAAATAAAGCAGGCCGTGACGGGCAACGGGAACGCCTCCAAGGAACAGGTGTGGAAAATGCTCCAGACCATCCTGAAGTTCAATGAAAAGCCGGAATATGCCGATGCCACGGATGCCGTAGCGGCAGCCCTCTGTCATTTCTATGAGACCAGGGGACAGGTGGAAGCCGCCCTGCAGATAGGCCAGAAGGCCGTAAAAGGCTGGGAGGCATTCATCGCCGCCAATCCCGGCAGAGTTAAAACAAAGAAATTATAAGCATGATGTTAGACAGAACTACCCCGCCTCTTATAAAAGACCCCATTGATTTCGGCTATACCTTACCTCCCTGCGAAACCCATATCCTGGATAACGGCATTCCCCTGTACGCCCTTAACCTGGGTGCTCAGGAAGTGGTACAGGTAGAGTGGATATTCGAAGCAGGCATCTGGCAGGAATCCAAGACAGGCGTGGCACAGACCACCGCCGCGCTGCTGAAAAACGGTACGGCGTCCAGGACCGCTGCTCGGATCAATGAGGCTATTGAAAAATACGGCGCCACCCTGAAGATCAGCGCGAACAATGACTTTGCCGTCATTACCCTGAGCACGCTGAGCAAGCACCTGCATCACCTGCTGCCGGTGGTCGTCGAGGTGATCCGGGAACCTTCCTTCTCCCGGGAGGAGCTGGATATCTATAAGCAGAATGCCGTTCAGCGCCTGAAGGTAAACCTGCTGAGAGGGGATTTCGTATCTAACCGCTATATCGACGCCTTTGTATTCGGCAGGCAGCATCCTTACGGGAAATATACGGAGCTGGAAGATATAGAAGCGCTTACCCGTGAGGACCTCGTCCGGTTCCACAGGGATTGGTACACCCCGGATAACTGCAGGATATTCCTTTCCGGTAATTTTACCGGGGCGCATCTCAATAATATACAGCAGCTGTTCGGCCGGGACCGGGTACAGGCCACAGCGGTAAAGGAACCCCGTACCTACCAGACGGCGCCTGCCGGAGACCGTCTCCATCGCATTGTCAATGATCCCGCCGGCGTACAGGGCGCCATCAGGATGGCGCGCCCGTTCATAGAGCGCACCCACCCCGATTTTGCTCCTGCCCTGGTCATGAATACGATCTTCGGCGGCTATTTCGGCTCCCGGCTGATGTCTAACATCCGGGAAGAAAAAGGCTATACCTACGGTATCTACTCCCAGTTCTATGCCTACAGGAATGCCTCTATGCTCCTCGTCGCTACCGAAGCAGGCAAGGAAGTCAGCGAGGCCACCGTGGAGGAGATCATCAGGGAAGCGGGCCACCTGCGGGATCAGCCGGTACCTGAAGGGGAGCTGATACTGGTAAAAAATTATATCCTGGGTAATCTCCTGGGTGACCTGGACGGTGCCTTCAGCATTATGGCACGATGGAAAACACTGATACTCAACGGGCTTACTGCCGATCACTTTGACAGCAATATCCGTACCTATAAGGAAGTGACCTCAGAAACCATACAGGATATGGCCCGTAAATACCTGGATACCGAAGATTTTTACAACCTAATCGTATATTAATGGCTGATATGCGGATACATCCTGCGCTCTATATCGGTGAAACGGCAGGAAAAGGGCGGGGTGTTTTTACAAATTCCGGCCTTGACCCAATGACTACGATAGAAATATCGTCTGTACTGGTATTGAGCGCCTCAGAAAGAACGGAAGTGGAGAAAACCGCGCTCTACAACTATATCTTTGAGTGGGGTCCGGGAAATGAACAATGTTGCGTGGCCTGGGGTTATATATCAATGTATAATCACAGCTACCAGTCTAACTGTGAATATTATATGGACTTTGATAACATGACCATGACCGTGAAAACAATAAGAGCCGTTCAGGAAGGAGAGGAGCTGACCATTAACTATAACGGTGACTGGAACGACGCTAAAGAAGTATGGTTTGAAGCGCAATGACCGGCTATATATTTTATTACAGGAAACAATTTTTATTATTATATATTTTTATATGAAAAAAATGATCTTAAGCGGCCTGGGATTACTATTGAGTGCTTCCCTGTTTGCCCAGTCGAAAACAAAGCCATCCGGTTACGGCAATAACCTCATCACCTTTACGCCCGCATCTATTATAGACAGGGGGATAGGTATCGGCTTCAATTATGAAGTGCTGCTGGATGACGAGCAGAAAATCGCGTTCGTGCTGCCCTTGGATATTATTTATGCCGACCCCAATAATGATAACGAAATAAACATTTACAGTTATATCAGCCCGGGTATGATCTTTTATCCCGCCGGTATGCGGAAATTCAATTACGGTATCGGCCCCAACCTGGTATTAGGCTACGGGTCAGGCAGCGAATGGCAATGGCAGCCCCAGAACCAGCGCTATGTGGATTATACCAATTTCAGGATGGGGCTCATGGTCAATAATTACTTCCTTATAAACGTGACCCGGAATTTCTCCATGCAGCTCAATGCGGGTATGGGCTTACGTTACATCAACAGCTATTCCTATAATAACGGCACTTCCTACAGACAAGGGATCAACGTAATGGGACAATTTAAATTCATTTTAGGATACCGCTTTTAAATACCACTTGTGAGAGTATGAGGCATTAAGGGCTTCATACTCTTTTTTCTTATGCCCTTACCCCCGGTGAAACTTGTACCGGGAAAAAGCAGCTATACCGTATAGCACCGGATCTATTGACCCTCAAATCACCGGATCATTGCTCAACAGTATCTTACATATCCTATTCCCGCACTGGTGCGCTATCTGCCACAGGACGCTGACAGCCCGTGAGCAGCATATGTGCAACCACTGTTTCCACGCTTTATCCTATACCGGCATGCGCCTGGAGCAGAATGCAGTCAAAGATAAGTTGGCAGGCAGGCTTCCCCTGACTTACGGCCACGCGCTGCTGTATTTTGAGAACAGCAGGATCGTTCAGGCCCTGCTGCACCAGATAAAATACAGGAATAAAAAACGGCTGGCAGTGCATATGGGCCGCCTGTGGGGAGAAGAGCTGCTGCGGCTGCAGCCCGAAGTGCCTTTTGACCTCATCATACCGGTCCCGCTCGCAGCGGCCAAGCAATACAAAAGAGGGTATAACCAGTCCGCCCTGCTGGCGCAGGGACTCAGCAAAGTATTACAGGTACCCGTAAGGGAAGATATTATCAAACGGATAAGGCATACCGAAAGCCAGACCTCCAAGAACAGGCAGGAAAGGATCGAGAATATCCTGGGAGCGTTCAGCGTAGCTGCGGCACCGCCTCCCGGAGCACATATCCTGCTGGTAGATGATGTGATCACTACCGGCGCCACCCTGGATATCTGTGCCAATACGCTGGCCGGATCCGGTGAATATCTCATCAGCGTGGGCAGCCTGGCCGTAAAGATATGAGCCTTCTTATACCAACTGCCGCTTATATAGCTGGATGGTGTTATGCAACCCGAAATATAAGGCATCGCTGATCAGGGCATGTCCTATGGATACTTCCAGGAGCTGCGGAATGCAGGCTTTAAAATACCTGAGGTTATCCATATCCAGGTCGTGGCCGGCATTCAGGCCCAGGCCGGCTGCCGACGCCGCCTGCGCCGCTTTCACATACGCGGCTACGGCCTGCTCGCGGTCCCTGCCGTAGCCCCTGGCATATGCTTCCGTGTAGAGCTCCACCCTGTCCGTACCGCAATCTGCCGCGGCGGCCACCATATTTTCATCCGGGTCCACGAATATGGACACCCTTATACCCCTGGCTTTAAAGACAGCGATCATCTCTTTCAGGTAAGCCTGTTCCCTTACAGTATCCCAGCCATGGTTGGAAGTAAGCTGCCCTATGACATCCGGCACCAGGGTCACCTGGGCCGGGCAGACATCCAGCACAAGGTCTATAAACTTCTGTTCCTGCGGGTTGCCTTCAATATTAAATTCCGTGGACAGTATCCCGGCCAGGTCATACACATCCCGGTACCGGATATGCCGCTCATCCGGGCGCGGGTGCACCGTTATGCCATCCGCTCCGAATCTTTCACAATCCCGGGCCACCTGCAGCAGATCCGGCCTGTTCCCTCCCCTGCTGTTCCGCAGGGTAGCGATTTTATTGATATTAACAGACAGCTTTGTCATTATTTGGTCTTTTAAGCATAAAAGTACAAGTATTATTCAAAAAATATTTTGGGGATTAAAAGAAACGGTTATTTTTGTTTCTGGTTAACCAAAATATTTTTAATATGGGCTTTTTAAAAGAATTCAAAGAATTTGCCATAAAAGGCAACGTTATCGACCTGGCTATAGGTGTTGTGATCGGTAGCGCTTTTGGTAAAATTGTTTCGTCCCTGGTTGATGATATCATTACCCCCGCCATCCTGAGCCCTGCACTGAAGGCTATTAATGCAGAGAACCTTTCCCAACTGACCGTGCCCGGTACGGCTATCAAGTACGGGAATTTCCTGTCCACCACCCTGTCCTTTATCATCATAGCCTTTGTGCTGTTCCTGGTTATCAAGGCTATCAACAAAATGAAGAAGAATGAGCCGGAAGCCCCGGCAGCTCCTGCGGGCCCCACTCCTACCGAGCAACTGCTGGAGGAAATTAGGGATGAATTAAGAAAGAAAGCATAATATAATTCCGTATCTTTACACCATATTTATCCTTACTGCATATCTTTGCAGTAAGGATAATTTGTTATCTGGCTATGCAAATCAACACCATATATCATATACTGAATCATTACAAACGTCAAAACACCTGTGGTTTTGCGGTGCTGATAGATCCCGATAATGTTACTGCCAGCGGTATCCGGAAGATCGCGGCCACCTGCAACGAGGCCGGTGTGGCCTTAGTATTCCTGGGAGGCAGCCTTGTAGTGTCTGACCATATCGGTACGTTGATACAGGCATTTAAATCCGTCAGCAATATTCCTGTTGTATTATTTCCCGGGCACCCGTCACAGGTAGAACCCAGCGCTGACGGCCTGCTTTTCCTGAGCCTTATATCGGGCAGGAACCCCGAACTGCTCATAGGACAGCACGTAATAGCGGCGCCCAGAATAAAGCAATCCAGCCTGGAAGTGATCCCGACCGGCTATATGGTCATAGACGGGGGCAGACCCACCACCGTTTCTTACATCAGCAACGCGCAGCCTATACCGAATGACAAGCCGGACATAGCCTTATGCACCGCCTGGGCCGGGGAGCTGCTGGGCCTGAAGACCATTTATATGGACGCGGGCAGCGGCGCCGAACAAATGATCAGCCCGGATATGATCTCGAAAGTATCCCGGAATATCGACATCCCGCTCATTGTTGGCGGCGGTATGCGTACGGCAGCGGATGTACAGCGTGCGGCGGAAGCGGGCGCACAGGTAGTGGTGGTAGGCAACGCGATCGAAAAGCAGCCCGGCCTTATCCCCGAGATTGCCGCCGTGCTTGAGCATTACAACCTGCGTACTTCACTGAAATATTAGAATACTCCCTGTATTTTTATACTAAAAGCAGCCTATCTTTGTAGCAAGAGCATTCACATTAATAAAGCCATTCTTATGAATATCAGACCCCAGGCGAAAGGACATACAAGGGTACATTCGGACGCCCTCAACGATATATTATTCATCCTGCTGTTCTTCTTTCTGATAGTGGCCACATTGGCTAACCCCGACGTGATCAAGCTTAAGAACCCCAAAGCCCAAAGCGACACAAAGGTCAAGCAATCCATTACCGTTTCCATAGACGGCAACCAGCAACTGTATATCGGCCAGCAGACCATTACCGACGCAGAGCTTTATGAAGCGCTGAAAGAAAAGCTGGCGGCCCAGCCCGCGGACGCGGAGCCCAGCATCGTTATCAATGCCGATACTGCCGCCAATGCAAAGCAGATCGTTGCCGTTATGAGCGCCGCCCAGAAGCTGAAGGTAAGAACGGTCCTGGCTGTAGAAAAAGAATGATCCCTTCCTGTAATTAAAACCATCCGGGTAATGCCAGGCATATCCGGCCCGGTATTGTCTTTCCGGGAACCTCCCCCTGTCCCGGTCTTTTGCCGGATTTATCCTGATATATACAAGGGTATCTGCCAGGCGTTTACCTAAGCATCCGGTCATATGAACATTGAATTTTTAAAGAGCTGCCTGATCGTATTGGCGCTGGCCTTACCGGGACCGGCCAATGCCCAGATGCCGGATTACCCAAACATCGGCAGCCAGACCAACCCGGGCACGATACAGCTCACAAACCCGGACACGAAAGGCGGACATTCCATCACAGTTTATATAGACGGCAACCAGTAATTCTATATCGGCCGGCAGGTCATTGCCGATACAGCGCTCTATGGGGTGCTGAAGAAAAAGCTGGCGGCCCGGCCTCCGGGCGCAGAACCCCGGATCGTTATCCAGGCCGATACGGCCGCCAATGTAAAGCAGATCATTGCTGTTATGAACGCTGCCCGGAAGCTGAAGGCAAGAACGGTCCTGGCTGTAGAAAAAGACTGATCCTTATTATAACCCACATAATGCAGGTCAGGCAGGATGCCCCTGACAGGCGGTGTCATTCCTAATATTTTTACCAGAATCAAAAAAATATTCAGTGCTAAATTTTAGCTATTAACATTAAAATACCATATATTGCATAATTAATTTAATCCCTGATCATAAATTCTCTTATACAGAACTTTATACAAACATTCGAATGGTATGTACTCTAAATTTTTTAAGAACTGTTTAACTGCATTAGCATTGGCCTTGCCGGGACTGGCCAACGCCCAGATGCCGGATTGTTTAAACAATGGCGGCTTTGTGTATATTCACAGCGGGAGCTCCATCTATAACTGGGATCCACAGCAGCCATTCGGTGCTAACAATCCTGCCCTGAATACGATCAATAACCCCGGCGGCGGGCTTGCCGTAAGTGAATACTTACCGTCAGGCGGTTACAAAACATTTTATACCTGTGTGGGTAACAACTACTGGTATTATGACGGTACTGCCTGGCAGAATACGGGTCATAACGTAGGTAATACTGCCGCTGTAAACCCCGGTGGCGGTGGCGGCTACCTGTACAACCTTGTAGGTGGCACCGGCCAGGTATATGTTTATGACGGTACCGGGAACGGCACCCTGCTGACTACTGTAGCCGGCTTTGGCGGCGGCGGTCCTTATGACCTTGTAGGCGATAAGGATGGCAACTGGTACATCTTAAAATTAAACGGACCACAATACCTCCGTAAATATGACCCCGCAGGCAATATGCTGAAAGAGTGGGCCATCTCCGGAGCGCCTACCAGCACCGCCGGCGGTGGCTTTGCCATTGTCTGCAACGACCTGTATTACCATAACAATACGGCCCTTTTTTATGGTGCCATAGGAAATGACACGGTTTTTGTATCGCAGGTAACAGGCGGTACCATACCTTCCCCGAGCGATTTCGGCTCCTGCGAGCTGGGATCGGCGGCTCCAAGCGGCGGTAATGATACCTCTTTCTATCTGTACAGGGGCTGTTACAGCGGGAACGTCAAATTCCAGATCACCCCTACCGATGAAAATACGGTATTCACACTCCGCTTCAGTGGCAATGCCCAGAACGGGCTGGACTTCCAGTACCTGGATACCAACTTTGTGATTCCTGCCAACGATTCCATCAAATACCTGGAGATCGTACCTTTATTAAGAAGCCCGTCTGTGGGCGACAGGGACCTCGTCATAGAAGTGATCGGCGACAACCCATGCCTGGGCGGCGGCCGTGCCATATTACGTACCATCAATGTCAATATCAAAGACTCCCTGGAAGTAGCCATCACATCTCCGCCGGTAACCGTTTGCCCCGGAGAGACCATAACGATAACCGCCACCAAGGACCCGATACTGGACCATTTCTGGGAACCTGAACATTTACTGACCGGCACCTCCGGCCTTACCGTGACCGCACAGCCTACACTGACCACCCGCTACAGCATAAGGGTGGAATATGCAGGCGCGCCATCCACCTGTCCTCCGGTAACTAAATATTATACCGCGACTGTAGAACCTTACCCGGTTATCAAAGTACCGGATGACTTCATCGTTTGCCTTACTGACAGTATCACATTCGCTACCTCCATTACACCGGACAACCCGGGTTATAAAACGACCTGGATACCTGCCAACGGGTTTGGTAATCCTTCCGATGTGAATTCCAAATTCTTTGACCAGCCGGGCACCTATACCAAAATCTTAAGGGTATCTACACCGGTAGCCAACTGTACGAAGGAAGAAGAATTTACCATTACCATCATGCCGCCGTTCAGGATCACGGAACTGTCCAATGACACGGCTATGCAATATGGCGATTCCATCAAGCTGACCGCCAAAGGAGAAAATGCCAAGATATGGGTATGGAATCCTACAAGGAGCATCCAGGATTACAGCAATGAGACGATCACCGTATGGCCTAAAGAAACAACGGTTTATACTGCTATCGTATTCGATGAATTTGGCTGTAAGGATAGCGGAATGGTAAAAGTAACGGTCATCTATGAGCCTAAATTAATGATCCCGAATGCATTCAGCCCTAACGGTGACGGATTGAACGACATCTTCAAAATAGAAGGGGTTGTATATGAAAAGCTGAACAGCTTCCAGGTATTCGACCGCTACGGTATGAAAGTATTTGAGACCACCAACATCGACAAAGGCTGGGACGGTACTTACCTCAACGGAAAACCTGCAGCTCCGGGCGTTTATTACTACCTGATCGAAATGTCCAATGTAGACAGGCAGACCTTCCAGTTCAAGGGAGATGTAACACTGACCAGATAATATATTTATCATCCTGGTAAACAGGATAAGCTGAAAATCAACGGCTGCTCATCTTTGGGCAGCCGTTGCGCTTTTCCAGGTCTTTTTCCCACCCCTGCTGTGCTTCACCAGCCACTAAAAAGCAGTCCTGAAAATAAGAAGTACGCAAGGTGAAAGATCTCCGTCAAGTTGAAACAATCAATATCAAAAGGCCATCCAAAAGCCAAAGTGCACCCAAATTTAAGGTCTCCGTAAAGTTGAATGCTGCCAAAGGACTCCAAAAGCATCATCTTTCCTCCTTTTGCAGGCTGACGCCAACCATAAAAGGCAAGGCTCTAGGTTCTCCCTTACCTCCCAAAGCCTGACAAGCGTAATAAACATAAAAAGTGATTATCTGCTTATCAGCACATAAAAATCAGGCAGCAAGGTAAATACCTTGCTGCCTGATTAACTTAGAGGAAATCCTATAAGAGTTGTATATTATTTTTTCAACGAATCCAGGAACCGGGTCTTATTGCTCTCAAAGGAAAAAGCGTCCGCCAGCATATCCAGGTTCTCCTTATCCGTGACCTTATCTTTCAGCACCTGCGCCAGCTCTACCTTGGAGTCTTCAAACAGCAGCCAACTGAGCACAGCCCTGGCCTCATAGGCGCTTACTGCATTCTTATCAGTAAAATTACGCGCCGCCTTTATCTTATCCTTATCCAGTGTCTGCTTATCCATCTCCGCTTTCAGCGTTTTCATCTTCGGCCCGAGATTATCCTCAAAGCTCAAAGGGATCGTGATCTCATCATCTATAGTCTGCACCGGTACCGGCGCAAGGCCCGAGCTGGACCTGGAAGGCTGCACAGCCGGCTGCGTCCCGGCATTGGTATGCTCGCCTCCGCGCAGGGCGGCAAATTCCCTGACCGGCCTTACCCTCAGGTTGCGGCTTTTCATATCCAGTATGGCTTCATATCGTTTGCCGGGCTCCAGCTTGATATTACCGCTGTATAATTTGATCCCGCGCTTATTACCTGTCCTGCTGTCCTGCACCACCTCATAGATCTGCACATTGTGCCTTTTCCGGGGAATATCCTTAAAGGTGATGCTTCTCCCTACCCTGTTAAAATCCCTGTCATTCAAAATAACGGTAATAGGCTGCAATTCGGAGGTAGTAAACCTTACAGTGCTTACCGGCTTCTGGGCGAATACCGGGACCGCTGCCAACAGCAATCCCAGGAGCAAAATAATCCTGTGTTTCATAAGGCCATATTTTTCTGTAAAGGTATGACTGTTATCAGCGTCAATGGTTTAATGCCGCTCATCCTGTACCAACAGCGCTACGGCATGCGCTACCACGCCTTCCTGCCTGCCGACAAACCCCATTTTTTCCGCCGTGGTCGCTTTAACGGAGATAGCATCAGTATCTATATTAAGAATACTTGCTATCGTTTCCTGCATAGCCGTGATATGGGGCTTTATTTTAGGCTGCTCCAGTATCAGCGTACTGTCTATATTATTCACATGATACCCTTTATCCCTTATCAGCTCATAGGTTCGCTGCAGCAATATCTTGCTGTCTATCCCCTTATAGGCCGCATCGGTATCGGGGAAATGCACACCGATGTCTCCCAGGGCGAGCGCGCCCAGCATAGCGTCACAGATGGCGTGCAGCAGCACATCCGCATCCGAATGCCCTTTGGCGCCTTTATGGTGCGGGACCCGGATGCCGCCTATCCAGAAAGGAATATTGTCTTCCAGCTGATGATAATCAATACCGTATCCTATTCTTAGTTTCATAAAATATGTAACAGGTTGTATAAACTTTCAGACCTCTTTTACCAAATATCTTGTAAAAGAGGTCTGAACTATGAAATAAATCTATTTAAATAAGGTAATTACCCTTTCTGCGCACTTGCCTGGTTAAAATTAAAGGTCAGTGTGAACCTCAGGGTATTGGCCAGCGGGTTGGTCACCAGGCTGGGGTTTTTACCTGAATTGATCACTGCCGGAACCAGGTAAGAGAAATCCAGTCCGAAAGCGTTATAGCGTACACCTAAACCACATGTGAAATACTGGCGTGCACCATTACCCGGAGCTTCGTAAAAATAGCCGGCCCTTACTGCAAACTGGTTCATATACCAGTATTCCGCGCCCAGGGACACCACGGTACCGTAAAATTCAGGGGCTTGGGTAAAAGACCGCATCATACCGTTCACTACGGACAGCTCAGGACGGTTCCACTGACCGTTCTTATATACCGCGGAAGGAATGAGCAACTTATTCAGGTCTACCGTACCGGTCACTTTATTGTACGCATCCATCTGGTAGGTATAAGCGGCACCTATACCCAGGTTGGTAGGAATATAATCCTGCCGGAGACCGGAATAGGAGATCTTGGACCCGATATTGGACAGTACCGCACCGGCGCTGAAGGTGCTTTTCACATCTTCAGACTGTTCGGTAGTTTTGGAATAATACAGACCCAGGTCTCCCGCAAAGGCATTCCCCGGAGTATATATGGTATTCTGCATATTGGCACCCTGTGCGATATTGGAATAGATGTACCTCAGGCTGACACCCAGGGACAGGTATTCCGACAGGCTCCTGGAATAGCCCACATCAAAGGACATTTCCCGAGGGCTTCCCACGTTTTGCGGGGTACCGTGAATATCCGTGTACTGGATATCACCGAGATTGAAATATCTCATAGAAGCGCTGAGCGCCTGATTTTTTTCCTTGCCGAATTTATAGTAGCCTGCCAGGTAGCCTACGAACATATCATCTATCTGCAACTGACGCAGCCACGGAATAAAAGAGAGAGAGAGACCAAAATCATTTTCGTTCTTCACGATCTTACCCACATTCCAGTATTGTGCGTTGGCATCAGGACTTGTAGCAATTCCCGCATCCCCCATGGCACCGGCCCTGGAATCCGGGGAAATCCTTAAAAAAGGTACAGCAGGACTTGCTGCGCCCACCCTGCCATCAAGATTTTGACCTAATGTAACTTCAGATAAAGCCAGACAACTTAATAAGGAAATACCAGCAATAGCAATTTTTTTAGCCATTATTATTAATTTGATTAAATAAAAGTTTTTTAATTTAAAAAAAGTATTAAATGTTCTATAGGCTTTCTGTATAAGTTATGTACATACGTTTGTACAACGGGCAAAGATATTAATTATTATGGTTATTTCCATATAAAAATGTATTTACCCCGGATTACTGGGGTAAATACACTAATTTCTGATTTGCATGGGCGCTCTTACCGTCTTCGGTATGGATATCCACCCGGTAAAAATAGATACCGGCCTCCAGCGGTCTGCCGTCAACAGTGGTGGCATCCCAGGAAATTTCAGTCCTGTTGCCCTCCGCCAGGGTATTTCTTTCCGCATATCCTACCAGCCTGCCGGAAGGACTGTAGATCCTGATCTGTATATCCAGCTCCTTACCCTCCTGGTTGTGCTGGATCACGAAATGGGTGGTCTGGCTGAAAGGATTGGGATAGTTGAAGATCTCGCCGATAAAACCCTTGTCGGGATTGATCACCTCAAAGGTAACCGTACCTTCCCCCGAATTATTGAAAATATCCCAGGCTCTCACCTTGACCGTATGCTTTCCTTCCGGTAAATGATAGAACTGGAAATTCACATAGCCGTTCTGGTAATCGTTGGGATAAGTATTGTAATAGGAATTCATCACATACGGGTTGCTCTCATCCTCGTCCAGTATAGCCACCAGGTCATGACCCAGCGAGCTGCCGGAGACGTTGATGCCGTTATCATCATATAATTCCACATACAGCATGGGATTGGCGCCCACTACGCCGCCGTTCCTGAACTTATTGTTGTCAATGAACGGCTTCACTACCGGTCCCGTGCCATCATTATCTTGTGCATTCGGGTCCAGGCCTCCTATAACGAAAGAGGTATCAAAGCCTTTCGCTTCCTCGCGGTCGGAATGGGCGTAATAACCTATTTTGCCGCTGCCGAAATCATAGATGATATCTTTGGGCAGCAGGAACTGGGTTTTGAATTTCCCGTTGGTAACGGTAGCGATCACCCTGGCCAGCACGTTGTTCTGAACCGTGAAATAAGGGGTCGGCATTTTCTCATTGGGCAGGGTCTGCAGGTTGACCGCCTTGTCATAAATGGAGATGTATACGGTCCCGTTAAAGCTGCTGAGATCGTTATCCTCCCAATCTGCTATATGTCCCTCTATGATATATTTGCCGAGCGCGCTCATCGTATCCGTTTCCACTTCCGTCCCGGTGCTGACATTATAGATCCTGTCTGTGATCACTTTATTTACAGGTATCTGTAAATGCATGGTCGGATCGCCCAGCAGGGCATACCTGAAGCTGTTGCTGATGCTGTTAGGATTCTCATTCTTAGCCAGCCTGAAAGCGTCTCCAATGGTGCTGTACCTGCCGTCCTGGCCCCTGGTGAACAGGTGGTCCACCAGGCTTTTGGAGATCAGCTTATTACCTGTAGAATATACGATCTGGGTAGTGGAGATCAGCGCAATGGCGCCTCCGTTGGCCTTTTTCAGGAGCTGCACCCCCGCAGAGCGTATGCCCGGCTGGTCAAAGCGGCTGAAATCGCAGGTACCGGTAAACAGCAGGGGCAGCTTGCTGATATTATTCCACCTGTCATAATCGGCGGCAGTGAGGATAGCCTCGTGCGCCCAGCGCTGGGGACTGCCGTGCCCGCTGTAGCTCATATAAAGGGTACCGGCGAATATCTGGTCATTGATGGCCTTATTGACATCCGGGAAACGCGACCCGCTGGAGGTCTGCTTTTTGCTGTAGGCATCCGCGTATATCTTATGCAGGCTGTAATTCAGGTTATTGTTCAGGAAATAGCTGTTGGCATACTCGCAGTCATCCAGGTGGTTCATACCTCCCGTAGGGTTTGCAAACCCAAGGTCCTTATCATCCGCGACGAAAGTGATATTGTTCTTCCAGGGGCCAAACGACTCGGGATTGTGATACTTCCTGTATTTATCCAGGAGTATACGCCCTTCCTCCTCGTTATTGACCGGCAGCCTTCCTACGCTTACATCCAGTATGGGCAGGCTCAGCGAGTTCCTGCTGTTGATATCCTCACCATCATCTAGCAGGGCATAAAAGTCATCCGAGGTAAAGGCATAATCATTGCTGCTGGATTCCACAGACTGGAAAGCCGGCACAAAATTGGTGTTGTTGCCGATCCTGTCCTTAAAGTCATAGGAGCCGTTACCGTACAGCAGGAAGCCTTTGGGTATCTCCGCTTCTGAAGTAGCCCTGTCATAGAACATTTTGATAAAGTTCCTGATACCTACTATATCCTGCCCGCCGGAAGAAAATTCATTATAGATCTGGTTGACGGTCACTACTTCCACGCTCTGGCCGAAGGCGCTTTTTTTGTAATCGGCAAATTCCCTGGCGCTGCCCAGCAGCGAGGGATGGGTGATAATGAGCAGGTCCCTATAGCCTATTCCATGCAGGTTCTGGTTGTCCACCCTTCCGGAAGCCACGGGCGTATGGTAAGAGGAGCCGTTGAAGGCGATAAACTCCCGGAGCATATTGCCTTCCGCCAGGAAAGTATATTGCCCGCCCGAAGCCGTGCCGTTCACCTGTACAATGTTGAAAGGATCGGTGATATCCCATACCGTCACATTACCGGACACATTATCCAGCGTGTACCGGACAAAATTGTTCAGTCCCAGGTTTGCTACGGAAAGGTTCCGGAAATTCAGTTGCGTGCCGTTGAAGCGAAGCCGGCTTTTATAGTTGAGCTGCAGGTAATCCACAAATGCTTTGCCGGTGGTGCCGCTGCTGTAGGTATATTGAAAATTAAGGTTAGCGGAAGCCGGCGTAACGGTGCCCGTCAGCGTTCCGTCCGTATAATACTGGTATTCGCTGGTCAGGGCGTTCAGGCTCCTGTCATTGATATTGGCGTTGTTAAGCCGGAGGGTAAACATACCCGGTCCCGTATTTTCATGACCCACCAGGGTCTTATAGGACACATCACCGGCAGGCTCATAGAGCGTGGCGGCTATGGATTGTGTGAGGGAGGAAGGAACATTGGTAAAAAAAAGCTTGTCCCACCATACCCTTCCCAGGGCGGAAGCAGAAAAGCTGTCCCTGTCCTGCAGCCAGTAGTTGTCAAAATCCGTAACCGTCGCTACCGGAGTGGCGGAAGGGCTGAGCGTGCCGATCCGTTTTCCGGGTCCCATATCCACATTGACGAAATAATAGCTGTAATCCTCGTAGATATTTGATGTATGGACAAAGGTATTGGAAGTGCTTTCATAGGACCATTTTGTCGGGCCGTCAGCATAGAACAGCACATAATCGCCCGATGTGAAAGCGGAGCCTGTCGTGCTGACCCAGATAGCGTTTTCGTTCAGGTCATCATAATTATCGCTGCTGCCGGCCTTCTCGCTCATCATCTTCCCGCCGTTCCCGTATATGCGGATGTTGGCAGGATTCACCTGGGACATATTAATGCCCAGCGTACTGAAAAAGTTATAGTCCAGCTTCTGAACGCCCCTGTTCTTCACCGCTATCTTGTACCAGGTACCTGTAGCCAGTACGGAATTATCCGCGAACGTGGGACGCTGGCGGACATCCCTGCTGCCGGCGGGCTCCTCCGTGTACTTTATATCCGCCGATTCCAGGGTCACGATCTCGTTATTGATCCTGGCCTGCCTGGGAAACTTCAGGATAGCATAAGGTACCTTGCGCTCTATGGCAACGGCAACGTCCGGCTCGAAGGAATTGGGAAGGGCATTGCCGCTGCCCGCCGGGAGGACGGCTTTGGCTGTCCGGATATTCTCAAGCGTGATATGCGGAATGCTGCTACGCTGAAGCTTTATTTTTTTATAGATAAAGCCGTCCTCTGTGGCTGACGCATCAAAATCCATGGTGATCACCGCGGATTGCTGCGCCCATACAGATATGCTGCCCAGCGCCAGGCCGGAGACAAGAATAATACGGCTAAAAAATTTATTCATAGATATTACTTTTCAGATTTAGCATGTACCGTCTACACGCTATCATCAAAATTAACGTAATTTTTAACGGGATAGTATGTAACAATTGTTAATTGTAGTACCCCTAACGCAAAAACTGCCTCTATCTTACGACAGAGGCAGAAAATTAAATATATCTGAATGAGGTCTGTTAAATCTTGAAGTGGGAGAATGCTTTATTCGCTTCGGCCATACGGTGTGTATCCTCTTTCTTTTTGAAAGCGCCACCTTCACCTTTGGAAGCTGCGATGATTTCATTGGACAGCTTGTCTGCCATAGTCTTACCATTACGGTCACGGCTATAACGGATCAGCCACTTCATGCTTAAGGAGATCTTCCTGTCAGCACGAACCTCTGAAGGGATCTGGAAAGTGGCACCACCGATACGACGGCTTCTTACCTCTACGGCAGGAGTTACGTTCTGTAATGCTTTTTTCCATACTTCATAGCCATCTTCACCGGTAGCGTTAGCTACTTTATCTATTGCTGTATAGAATATATTGAATGCAACTGTTTTTTTACCGTCCCACATCATTGTGTTAACAAAACGGGTCACCAGTCTATCATTGAACTTTGGATCTGGGGCCAAAGGTAATTTCTTTGCTTGCGCCTTTCTCATGACGAGTATGCTTTTTAATTATATGGAAATATTATTAATTATTTTTTCGGTTTTTCTTTCTTGGTACCGTATTTGGAACGTGATTGCTTACGATCTTTAACACCGGCAGTATCCAATGCGCCACGAACGATATGGTAACGTACACCTGGTAAGTCTTTCACACGACCTCCGCGGATCAGCACGATAGAGTGCTCCTGCAGGTTGTGTCCTTCACCGGGAATATAAGCGATCACTTCTGTCTTGTTAGTCAATCTAACTTTTGCTACTTTACGTAAAGCGGAGTTAGGTTTTTTAGGTGTGGTAGTATACACACGGGTGCAAACACCTCTGCGCTGAGGACACTCGTCCAATGCCGGAGATTTGGATTTAGCTTTGATTTGCGTACGTCCTTTACGAACTAATTGTTGAATAGTAGGCATTCTCTTTCCTTTAATTTTTTTTGGACTGCAAAGTTACAACTCTTTTTATAATGACCAACTATTTGTCGAGGTTTTTTACTGTACTTGTAATAATGCAATCACTAAACCTTAAAAATTATGAAGGGCAAAATTACATTAATTTTTCAAAATAAAAATTTTTATTTGTAAAATATTTTAAAATCCCCTCCGGGACAACACACATAAGGCCGCCGGAATTTTTAGTAGCGATATATATTGTATTTTTACCCTGAATTTGTAACCTATGAAACGGAAACTGTATTTACTGCCGCTGCTGCTGGCCTCCTGCTGTACCCCGCTCCTGGGACAGGATGCCTATATGCCGCTCAACAGCGAAGAATATCACCTGTACCACCGGCTGGAAGCCATCTCCGGCAGGCTGAACCCGGCAGAAGGCGGCTCCTACCTTCCTCTCGGCAGGAAGACCGGGGCAGATTTCTTCAACCATATTAAAAGGTCCACCATACAGTTCGGAAGATATACCCTTTCCGGCAGGGACCAGTACCAGATAGACAGGGCCATCGGCATCAACGGGGAATGGACGGAAGACGCCACCGGCATGGACGGGGCGAGGCCTTCCAAAAGGCCGGTGCTCCGGTATTTCTATACCACGAAGGAAAACCTGCTGCATTACCATGGCGATGATTTTTTCGTGGCCGTGAACCCGGTGCTTTACCTGAATGCAGGCCTGGATATCACCCCGGGAAGCAATACCCGGCAGCATACGTTCACCAATTTCCGCGGCGGGGAGATCAGGGGCAGGATCGCCAACCGTATAGGGTTCTATACCCTGCTGGGCGATAACCAGGAACGGCCTTTTGTGAATGTCGGCAACTGGGAGACCCGGTATAAGTCCTTCCCCGGCAACGATTTCTACAGGAGGCTGGATAACGGCACCTTTGACGCCTTCGTAGGAAGGGGCTATTTTACGGTGGATATCGTCCCCCGGCATTTCAAGCTGGCGTTCGGGTACGACAAGCAATTCATCGGCAACGGCATCAGGAGCTTGGTACAGTCCAACGAGACCGCGGCCGGTACCTTCCTGAGGCTGCAGACCAATATCGGCGGCTTCCAGGTGGACAATCTCTACCAGGAGCTGGTGAGCGACTTCGCCGGGCTGGGCAATGACGACAGGCTGCCTCGCAAATATGCCAGCTTTCACCAGGTAAGCAGGAACATCGGCAGCAGGCTGAGCATAGCCCTTTTTGAAAGCACTATGTACGGCGCGTCCAATGACTTCAAACTTACCAACCTGATCCCCGTCATATATGTCAACACCCTGATGAGAGCCCTGGAAGCACAGCAGAAAACCAGCCTGGGCCTGCAGTTCAAATACCTGCCGGCACGCAGCGTACAACTGTACGGCCAGGCGATGGCAGACCGGATCGACTTCCGGAAAGCTGCTGTCCCGACGGCTAAAAGCACGTTTGCGGCACAGCTAGGCGTCAGGTATTTTAATGCCTTTACCCTCAGCAACCTGGACCTGCAGGCAGAGGTGAATCATGTGTCTCCCTTTATGTACCAGTCCAACGAAAGGACGCAGAACCATACCCATTACAACCAGCCGCTGGCACACCCTATGGGGGCCGGCTTTACCGAAGTGATCGGCAAAGCGCGCTACCAGCCACATGCCAGGATATATATAGACGCCATCGGCAGCTTCTTTAAGGGGATCACCCCTGCCGTTCCTTTCAACAACGGCAGCAATATCCATATGACCTACCAGGAGTGGATAAGCGACCATCATATTGACTACCAGAAATACTATACCGGTGCCTATCTCAACGGCAATATCGCCTATGAGCTGTTCACCAATTTCTTCCTGGAAGCGGGAGGCACCTATACCAAAGGCCTGAACAGCAGCGGCGCCATCGCTTACGGCGGTCTCCGCTGGAACATCAGCCGGAAGCACTATATGCTTTATAACTGACAATCTCTAACTATATATACAACTTGAAACCAATGCACGCAGACGGCAAAAAAGCAGCAGAATCCTACACGATTATGAGTGAGCTGATTCTCCCCAATGATACGAATACCCTCGGGAACCTGATGGGCGGTAAATTAATGTACTGGATGGATATAGCAGGCGGCCTGTCCGCCATGAAGCACAGCAATGCCCAGGTAGTGACCGCTTCCGTAGATAATATTTCCTTTGCCAACCCGATCAAGCTGGGACATCTCCTCACCATAGAGGCGCAGGTGACACGCTCCTTCAATTCTTCTATGGAGATCTACCTGAAGGTGTACGGCGAGGACCTGCAGACAAGGGACAGGTACCTGAGCAATGAAGCCTATATGACCTTTGTGGCCCTAGGCGCCAACGGCAGACCCAAGACCGTTTTACCGATCCTGCCTGAAACGGACAGCGAAATAGAAAAGTATAACGGTGCCCTAAGAAGGCGGCAGTTACGCCTGATCCTTGCCGGCAAGATGAAGGCCGATGACGCCAATGAGCTGAAAGCCTTATTTGTGAATGACAGGTCACATTAGGCAGGCGGTACAACATAAATCCAAAACACAAGGGGCAGCTATTGATAGCTGCCCCTTGTCGTGTCAAATGGAGCCTGTCGTGTCACATTGATCTTGTCGAAATGTGCTAAAACAAACAGCCCTGTCCATATTTCGACTTCGCTCCATATGACAGGGTTGTTTACTTGTCAGACAGTCTCCTGTCTTAATCAATATCTATACAAACCGGGGGAAATCCTGCAGGCTCGCTTACCGGCATATTATTGCTGCAGGGTCTTAACGCTCCTGAACAGGCGGCTCCAGCGCAGGCCGTCAAAAATCCCGCCTTTATTAGTGCTGAACCAGACAAACGATGCTTTGCCCACCAGGTGATCTTCGGGAACGAAGCCCCAGAAACGGGAATCCAGCGAATTGTGACGGTTGTCGCCCATGGCCCAGTAGTAATCCATCTTAAAGGTATATTCCGTGGCCGGCTGCCCGTTGATATAGGCAGTGCCGTTCTTTATTTCAAAAGTGTTGCTCTCATAGGTTTCTATACACCGGCGGTACATCAGTACATTTTCTGCCGTCAGGTTTATTTTCATACCTTTCTTAGGAATGGTCACGGGACCATAGTTATCCTGGTTCCAGGGGAAATACCGGGGATCATGAGGATACAGCGCATTACCCTGGGTCAGCTCCATAGGCATATCCGCCCCGTTGAACATAGAGTCCACGGCAGGCAGCTTCCTAAAGTGCTCCAGCACTTCCCCGTCCATTTCGTATTTCCGGAAAGGCCCCCTCATCTCGCGCTCATAGATATTATGCTCCTCCAGGTAATCCCTGGCTATCTGGGCGCCGGGCTTCAGCCTGACCCAGTAAGGGCGGATGATATGTACGAACTGCTCTTCCTGCTGGTCATTGATATATACCGTACCTTCTTTGATCTGTATCTTATCGCCCGGCAATCCCATACACCTCTTAATATAGTTCTCCCGCTTATCCACCGGGTGGGTGATGATCTTATACTGGCTCCGGATGACTTCCCGGCCATTGGGACCGGCGGATCTCACGGCCGCATAATAATCATGGGCACGCAGATCGGGATGATCGATCACGGTATCATTATTGGGAAAATTGAATACGATGACATCGTACAGCTTCACTTCCCCGAAGCCAGGCAGGCGCCTGTATTTCCACTGTACGGCATCCGTATAGGACTTGCGGCCCAGGAAGCTGTTATGCACCAGCGGGATGGCCAGCGGCGTCTGCGGCAGACGCGGCCCGTAGGCCAGCTTGCTCACAAACAGGTAATCGTTCACCAGCAGCGTATTTTCCATAGACCCCGTGGGTATGGTATAGGCTTCTATTAAAAAAGTCCTGATAAGGGTAGCAGCCACAATGGCAAAGATCCCGGCGTCCAGCCACTCCCTGGTCTTGGATTTTTTCTTTTTTTCCTTATTGCCTTCAGCATTGTCTTGCTTCCTCCTCCAGAATTTCCAGTTCATATAGTTTAAATATCGGTAATAATTAATTGTGTGCGGTTCAGTAACCAGAGCGTAAAAATAATAACTTATTACCATTTAGCTGCACATATACGGTGAAATACCATATTTTTTCGTTGAATCCCTTGAATACTCCGCCGGAGTTTGTACATTTATTTTTCAAAAAACACAGTATTACAGATTATGGCAGTATTACGCCCCTTTAACCTCAGGCAATGGATCGATGACAACCGTCATTTACTGAAGCCCCCCGTAGGCAACCAGCAGGTATATAAAGCCGCGGATGATTTTATCGTAATGGTGGTAGGCGGCCCCAACAGTCGCAAGGATTTTCATTATAACGAAACCGAGGAGCTGTTCTACCAGCTGGAAGGCGATGTGGTGGTAAGGATCATTGAAGACGGTAAGATTGTCCCTATTGAAATTAAAGAAGGCGATATGTTCCTCCTACCGGCCAGAGTGCCGCATTCCCCCCAGCGCGGTCCCAATACCGTAGGCCTGGTGATAGAAAGGGTAAGACCTGCGGATATGCTGGACAGCTTTGCCTGGTATTGCGAGCAATGCAGCAATAAGCTGTATGAAAAATTCCTGCCCGTAGCCGATATCGTCAAGGAGTTGCCTCCGGTGATGAACGCCTTCTATGAAAATGACGACCTCTGCACCTGTAAGCAATGCGGGCATAAGATGGAAAAGCCGCAGCTCCGGTCCTGAGTACCGCGGCGCGCTGCCCGAGTGGTATTTCCCGGAAGTCCGTCCGTTCCCGGCGCGGGTAATTTTTCCATATTTAAAAAATAATTTTGTTTTTTATCACGGGGGAATTAATTTTGCGTCCGAAATTAACAGTTTATTCATGCAAATAAAGAAACACAATAAGATGATGAAGTGTATTACCCGGCGGTAATTCCTGTCTTTTATTGTGTTCTGGAAACTATAAATAAAGAAAGGCTTACCGTACCGGTAGGCCTTTTTTGATTATTGAATTATATACCTGATATGAAAATATACAAATTCGGAGGCGCTTCCATAGCCACACCTGCAGCAATGAAAAACCTGCTCAGCATTATCAAGAACGCTGACATTCCCCTGGTCATCGTGGTATCGGCCTTTGGCAAGACCACCAATGCACTGGAACAGATAGCAGCTGCTGCCAATGACGGCGATAAGGACAAGGCCCGGGAATTGCTGCTGCACATAGAGTTATCTCACAATAACTATGCCCTGGAGCTGCTGGGGGAAGAAGGCTTCCAGCAACTGCTGCCCCGCCTGCAGGAATGCTATACCGAGATCCAGTGGGCCATAGATGACGGCGGCATACAGAGCAAAGATTATGTATATGACCAGATCGTATGCGTGGGAGAATTATTATCCACCACCCTGTTTTCCGAATACCTGCGTTCCGAAGGCCTGCACAACAAATGGCTGGACGCCCGGGATATGATCCGGACGGACAGCATCTACCGCGACCCGAACGTGGACCTGGAACTGTCCGGCACCCTCACCCGCAATATTATCCTGCCTGCCCTCCAGGAAGTGAAATATATCGTCACACAGGGCTTTATAGGCTGTACCGACGAAAATAACTCCACTACGCTGGGCAGGGAAGGCTCCGATTATTCCGCGGCGCTTTTCGCCTATATGCTGGACGCCGTGTCCGTAACCATCTGGAAGGATGTAAAAGGCCTGTACAATGCCGACCCGAGGCTGTTCCCCAATGCCGTACAGATAGATGAGATCACCTATATAGAAGTGATCGAGATGGCCTACTTCGGGGCGCAGGTCATCCACCCCAAGACCATCAAGCCGCTGGAGAACAAAAATATCCCGCTGTATGTAAAGTGCTTCCTGGATGAGTCCATTAAAGGCACCTGCATCAAAAAAGAGATCGATGCCTACCAGTACCCTCCCATTATCGTGGTAAAAAAGAACCAGGTGCTGCTGAACATCCGGTCCCGCGACCTGTCCTTTATCACCGATGACAGCATCAGCAAGATCTACAACACCTTTGCGGCCCACCAGATCAAGATCAACCTGATGCAGAATTCCGCCATCAATCTCCGCCTGGGCGTGACCTACGAGGCAGAGCGGCTCAAAAAGCTGGTGGACGTGCTAAGCAGAGACCATATCGTCACCCTGGACAAGGATGTGGAGATCCTTACCATACGTCACTATACCAATAATATACTGGAAGATGTGATGAGAGGCAAGCTAAGGCTGCTGGAACAGAAAACCCCCAATACCATAAGGGTGGTGGTACAATAGCCGCAACGCTTTGACGGTCGTTTTCCAAAGTCGTCCCGGGCAGCCCCGGGACGACTTTGGCCTGTACGGGCTCCCATTCCACAGCACAAACGGGCGGGGAAGCTACCGGAGATACCTTAAACTCTTTTTATTTAGGCCGGAAAGTGAGCAGAATTCCTTAAAACTACCTACTTTTATCCGCCCGGACAGGTCAGGAAAACGGCAAAGGGTCATCCTGGCGTGAGATGCGGGCTATAAAATAAGGAACAAACATGAAAGTAGGACTTATCGGGAACGGAAGCTGGGCTACCGCGCTGGCCAAAATGCTGACAGGTAACGGTCATGAACTGCACTGGTGGATGCGGAATACGGATGCCGTTCAGCATCTTACAGAAAAAAAGCATAATAAAGATTATCTCTCTTCGGTGTATTTCCCGGGACATATCCGGCCCACCACCTCGCTTACGGAAGTGATCGCGGGCAATGACATCATACTATTCTGTACCCCTTCCGCCTTTATCCCGGATGTCCTGAAGCAGCTCTCACCGGATGCCCTGAAGCACAAAAAATGTATTTCTGCCATCAAAGGGATCATACTGGATGAAAATTGCCTGCTGAACGATTACCTGCAGCAGCACTTTAATGTCGGCAGCGATGATTACGTTGCCATCACAGGTCCCTGCCATGCGGAAGAGGTAGCGCAGGAAAGGCTATCCTACCTTACATTTTCCGGCACCCATCCCGATACCGTGGCACAAATAGCGTCCCTGTTCCGGTGTGAATATATCAATACCACGCTCAACGCCGACCTCTGGGGCACACAGTACGCGGCGGTCTTAAAAAATATCTACGCCATCGGCGCCGGCATCGCCAGCGGGCTGGGCTACGGCGATAATTTCCTGAGCGTCTATACCACCAACTGCTTTAACGAGATGCATTATTTCCTGGAGCAGCACCATGCCCTGAAGCCCTGCTGCCACCACCAGGATCTTATCACCAGCGCTTACCTGGGCGACCTGCTGGTGACCTGCTACTCCACGCACAGCCGCAACCGGACCTTCGGAACGCTGGTGGGAAAGGGATATTTTGCCAGGAAAGCGGATTCTGAAATGAGCATGGTGGCCGAAGGGTATTACGCGGTCGAGGGCATGTACAATATCCTCAAACACCTGCAGATAGAGCTGCCCATTGTCCGGCACCTGTATGCTATCCTCCGGGAAGGCGCTTCCGCACAGGAAACCTTCTATACCCTGGAGCAGCAATTCAAATAAGCAAAACGTTTTCCAGTCCTGCTTTCCGATCCGGCTGACCGGGAACGTATATGCCGTTGCATGAAGCAGGCGGCCGGATAGCGGCAACGCTTAGCTCAGCAGCATACTTGTGAGGAACACCCCTAATATGATACAGCAGATCACTATATACAGGGTATTTTTTTTCAACAGGAAATCGGCCAGGTAGAATATTACCTTTACTATGGGGATGCTGATCAGCAGCAACAGCCCGAGGGTCATTACGCCATAGCCTCTCAGGTGCGAAAGGTCATCAAGGAAAGCGGGAAAGCTGAACGCAAAAGCAGGGGAAAAGGCTGCATAATCAGCGGGGTGCTGCTCTGTAGTGTACAGGATCATACCCGCCAGCGTCACAATGATGGCGGCATACTTCAGCCATCTGCTCACCGTTACGCCTAAAATCTCTACTTTTGAAGCCCGGATATTATTTCCCATACCTGCGCAAAGGTAATAAACATTTTGTCATACCATGAAACAAATCATATTGGGTTCCCAGTCACCCAGGAGAAAAGAGCTGCTGCAGCTGGCCGGCATTCCCTGCAGCGTAATCGCAGCCGACATTGACGAAAGCATCCCTGCTTCCCTGGCACCGCAGGAAGCACCTGTGTACCTGGCCGGCAAGAAAGCCGAGGCCATCCTGCAGCTGGTGAGCGGCACACCGCAGGCGGACGGCATCATCATCACATCGGATACCATCGTGGTCTGCGATGATACCATACTCGGCAAGCCCAGGGACGCCGCGCATGCCAGGAGCATGCTGCTGTCGCTTTCGGGAAAGACGCACGAGGTGATCACCGGCGTCGGCATCCGTCAGTCGGCATCGCACTTTTCCCATACTTCGGTCGTACGTGTTACGTTCAAGCCCCTGACCGGGCCGGAGATCGATTATTACATACAGCATTATAAGCCTTACGATAAAGCCGGCTCCTACGCGATACAGGAATGGATAGGCGCCATCGGCATTACGGCCATTGAAGGCGATTATTACAGTGTAATGGGACTGCCCGTACAATGGGTGTACAGTATATTGAAAGAAAAGTTTAACTTTACATTATCATAAAATGCTTTCTTTTATTTACTTAAATACAATTATATGAAAAAACACATCATGACTGCTGCTGCATTACTGTTCACAGTATTGCTGGCGTCCTCCTGCAGCAAAGAGTACACCTGCGAATGCAGCTATAATGTACTGAATATGCAGGGTGCTGCCCAGGAGCAGTACACCGTAAGAGGCTCTAAACGAAAAGCGGAAAAAAACTGCAAGGCAAAGGAATCTTCCGTTTCAGCTATGGGTGTAACTCTTAAAAAAGACTGTGCTCTGTTATAATACTTCTGCACCCCATAAAAAAAAGCTGCCCGGATGCGGGCAGCTTTTTTTAGGGGGGCGGATCATATAATCAGTGCGTTTGCTGCACTTTCTTTTTCTCCTTGTTGATATGCCATTCCAGCAGGCCCGGCAGGTTTTCGTGACTGATCTTTTTACCTATGATCTTTTTGTCCTTATCCAGCAGGTACATGGTCGGGGTACCCATTACATTGTATTTTTCCTTATACTCTTTCGTATTCTTAAAGTCCGCCACATTGATCCATTCAGTAGCATGATGCTCTTCCAGGAAGGTCTGGAGTTTGTCCAGCTGACCGTTGGTAGCCACCGCAAATATCTTCACGCCTTTGCCCTTCAGCTCTTTCTGGTACATCGTATCCAGCGCGGCTATCTCCCTGCGGCAGTTACCGCAATCAATATCCCAGAACAGCACTACCAGGTAATCGGCAGGCACCTGCAACAGATTCACATCATTATGTGTGAACACGTTCTGCAGCACCAGTCCGGGCGCTGTCTGTCCCAATGAGGTCGGGGATATCTTACCCATGATATCTACATATTCCTTCACGCCGGCCTCGTCCAGCCACGGCGTTTTGCCCTTCATGTGGTAATTCTCCACAAGATGCACGAATACCTCATCCATACCCATTACCTTGCTGTTGAGCATTTTGTTGGTCAGCCACCGCATCGTAAAGCGGTACAGGTCTTCCGTACCTTCCGTTCTTTTCAGCAGCTCGTCCGCCCTTGCCATTACGGTATCTGGGATGGGATACACCAGGTAATCAAAATAAGTTTCCAGCGCGCGCTCATATATCGGGGCGATCAGCAGCCGGTCATCCTTCAGGTCAAAATTATCCCAGTAATGCCTGCTCAGGTACTCTATCTCGTAAAAGCTGTCCACCGTTTTACCGTCTTCCAGGTAATGCGGACCTTTCGGCGTCTCCGGCTTCAGGAAGGTTTTATAATATTTGGTGATCAGGAGATTGGGGTGCTTCTTTACCACGTTCTTCCTGTAAGCCTCTATTTCGTCACCTATTTTATCCTGGAGCTGCCGGAGCTTCGCGGTATCTCCGCCTACTTTGGAGAAGGCCTCATCATAACGTTCCCCTATCCTGCCCAGCTCGAAGTTGATCTCATTATCCTGGCTGCCCTTTACCGTGCTGTTCACTCTTTTGCCGGTCGTATCCAGGTCGATGGTCATCTTATACCCGTTGTCCAGGAGAAAATCCATGACCTTGGTACGGTTGTTGAAGATGATCACGTAAAAGCCGCCGAGTATCTTTTCCCTGGATTCAAATACCACCTTTTTCCTGTTCTTATTATCCAGCATTACCGAGTCCATCTTAAAGACCGTCGGGAAAGGCTTCCCGTAATAACGTGCCAGGTACACCACATCGCCGGAAACCGGCTCTTTAAAATTAAATTCCACCCGGTACCCTTTCTTTTGCGCAAAGACGTTAAAGCACGCCGCAAGAAGGGTAAAAATCAATAATATTCTTTTCATAATCCTGCTGTTCTGTTTGATCCTTTTATTATTGTATAGTTAAAAAGCGACGAATGAAGTTAAGCAAATCAATTTTAAAATTCATATTACCTTTGTGGGTTTAAAATTAAATTAAAAACTTCAAACATTGTCCCGAAAGAATAAAAAGACTGTCATTGAATCCATAAGGTTGGGTAATTACGCCGCGGAAGGAAAAACCATTGCTCACACCGAGGATGGCAAGGCACTGTTCGTGGAAGGCGGCGTCCCCGGCGACATGGTCAGGGTATTGGTACATAAAAGCAAGAAAAGCTACGCGGAAGGAAAAGTGCTGGAGCTGCTGGAGCCTTCGCCCAACCGTACGGAACCTTTCTGCGCACATTTCGGCATCTGCGGCGGCTGTAAATGGCAGATGCTCCCTTACGAGCTGCAACTGCAGTACAAGCAGCAGCAGGTAGCCGACCAGTTGTTCCGCATAGGTCACCTGGAGCTGCCGGAGATCAGCCCGATAAAAGGCAGCGAGCGCACCCGTTATTACAGGAACAAGCTGGAATTTACCTTCAGCCAGCAGCAGTACCTGACCCGCGAGGAGATAGCGGCCTCTGAAGGCGCGGAGATCGCCAGGCAACCGGCACTGGGCTTCCACGCGCCGGGCATGTTCGATAAGGTGGTGGATATAGAGACCTGCCACCTGCAGGAAGAGCCTACCAACAGGATCAAAAATTATTTAAGGGCAGAAGCGTTCCGCATGGACCTGCCTTTTTACGATTACAGGAAGCACGAAGGCTGGCTGCGCAACCTTATAATACGCGTAGCCTCTACCGGCCAGGTAATGGTCAACCTGGTCGTGCAGCATTACCGCGAGGAGCTGCCGCTGCTGCTGGACGGCATCCTGGAGATCGCCCCGGAGGTCACTTCCCTGCATTACACCCTTAATGACAAGCTGAACGACTCCATTTACGACAGGGATATCGTATGCTATTACGGCACACCTTATATAGAAGAGCACCTGGAACATTTCAGGTTCAAGATCTCTCCCAAATCCTTCTTCCAGACCAATACCGAACAGGCTGCGGAGCTGTACCGGGTAACCCGGGATTTTGCAGGGCTTACAGGCAGCGAAGTGGTGTACGACCTGTATTGCGGTACCGGCAGCATCGGCATTTTCTGCTCTGAAAAAGCCGGGAGCATCATCGGCATAGAGCTGGTAGAGGATGCCATACTGGACGCAAGGATCAACGCCGAATGGAATAACCTGGACAAATGCCACTATTTTACCGGCGATGTGGGTAAGATCGTCACCAATGATTTTTATAAAAAGTACGGCAAGCCCGATGTGGTCATTACCGATCCGCCGCGGGCAGGGATGAGCGAAAAGCTGATAGAGCAGCTGCTGCAGATGCGGGCGCCCCGTATCGTGTATGTGAGCTGCAACCCGGCCACACAGGCCCGTGACCTCGCCCTCCTTACGGATATGTACCAGGTCAAAAAGATACAGCCCGTAGATATGTTCCCGCATACGCACCATATAGAAAATGTTGTTTTGCTGGAGCTGAAGTAAGCACCAGTGCAAGCGGCCGGAAAGGTCAGGCCGACCTTATATATATAATAATACACTTATCAATAGATACTGCTTGTCACCTGGAGCCTGCCGAAATGTGACAGGTATGGATCAACCACCCTGTCAATATCCCGGCTTAGCTCCATATGACAGGGTGGTTTGCTTTTCAGAAAGCCACTTTATAAGGAATAATGTACACCGGGAATGCGCCGCGCCTTCATATAATTATCCCCTTCCATATGAATACCTGAAAGCTGTACCATTTTTTTGTATTTTTGAGCATCGTTTTTATAAAAATAGATCGTGAAGCTAAAATCACTGGAAATAAAAGGGTTCAAATCCTTTGCAGATAAAACACAGGTCATCCTGGACAATCCCATTACCGGCATTGTAGGACCTAACGGGTGCGGCAAGTCCAATATCATAGACGCTATCCGCTGGGTGATCGGTGAGCATAAGATAAAATCGCTGCGAAGCGACAACCTGCTGGACCTCATCTTCAACGGCTCCAAAAGCCGCTCCTCTTCCGGTATGGCGGAGGTGTCGCTGACATTTGAGAACACCCGCAATCTCCTGCCTACGGAATTCACCACCGTTACCATCACGCGTAAATTCTACCGTACAGGCGAGAGCGAATACCGGCTGAATGATGTGACGTGCCGCCTGAAGGACATTCACAACCTCTTCCTGGATACGGGCGTCAGCAACGACTCCTACGCGATCATAGAGCTGGGTATGGTGGATGATATCATCAAGGATAAGGACGGCAGTAGGCGCAGGATGCTGGAGCAGGCAGCAGGCATCTCCATATACAAGACCAGGAAGAAGGAAGCCAAGCAAAAGCTGGACGCCACGATGCAGGACATTGCCCGCATCGATGACCTGCTCTTCGAGATCGGCAATAACCTGAGAACCCTAGAAAGCCAGGCCAGGAAAGCTGAAAAGTATATACAGATCAAGAAAGAGTACAAGGAGATCAGCATGGAGCTGGCCAAATCGTCCCTGAGCGCTTTCAATGAGCGGTACAAGACGCTGAACGAACAGCTGGAAACGGAGCAGGATAAAAAGCTGAGGATAGAAACGGAAATATCCGGCGACGAGGCGGAAATTGAAGCCAATAAGCTGCAGCTGGTGGAAAAGGAACAGGACCTGGCGCTGTCACAGCGGAAGTTCAATGAACTGCTGAACAGCATACGCCACCTGGAAAGCGAGAAGAAGCTGGCTTCCCAGCGCCTGGATTACCTGCAGGAACGCGAAAAGAACCTCCACCTCTCCATACAGCATGCCAGCCAGCAAATAGAGCATATCACGGCCAATATGGAGCAGGGCATAGATTATATCTCCGCTGAGGAGGATATGCTGGAAGAGCTGAAGGACAAGCAGGAAACCCTCAGGGACCTGCTGGCAGAGAAGCGGGAAGGCTACGAGGAGAAACGGCGCAGCCTGGATGAAAGCAAATCCGGGATCAACGCGGTGCAGAAGGAGCAGTTCGAGCTGGAGAAAAAGGTAGCGGTATCCGATACCTCTATCTTCAACCTGCAACGCACCATCCAGCAACTGAACGATGAAAAGTCCAGGAACGCTTCCCAGATAGACGCCTTTAAAATACAACTGGAAAATACCGAATCGCTGCTGGCAGAAAAGCAGGATGCCCTGCAGGAGCTGATGGAACGCCAGGAGGACCTGAAGGAAAAGATACTGGAAACCCAGGAAGCCCTGGAAGCACAGCGCAGCCTGCTGGTGGAAGCCAACAGGAAGCTGGATGCGAAAAGGAATGAATATAAGCTGCTGAAATCGCTGGTGGACAGCCTGGAAGGCTACCCCGAAAGCATCAAATTCCTGAAGAAGAACAGCGAGTGGCAGAACGATGCCCCTTTATTGTCGGACGTATTCGTGGTGCAGCCTGAATACCGGACCGCGCTGGAAAATGTGCTGGACAGCTACCTCAACTATTATATCGTAGATACTTACCAGGACGCCCTGGATGCCATCCGCCTGCTGGATAAGCACCAGAAAGGAAAGGCCAATTTCTTTATACTGGACCAGTTCAGCACCGCGCCGGCGCCGGCCGGCAATGCCTACGCGCAGACCACGCCGGCACTGGATGTGGTCAAAGTGGAAGATAAATATAAAAACCTGGCCGCCTACTTACTGTCGCACGTATATGTGGCGGAGGATGAGACCGTATTGCAGGAGACCGCCGTACAGCATAAGGATATCATCATTGCCCGGCAGGGTAACGTGATCAAGGGAACCTACAGCATCGGCGGCGGCAGCGTGGGCGTCTTTGAAGGCAATAAAATAGGCCGTTCCAAGAACCTGGAGCTGCTGACGGAAGAGATAGCTGCCGTGGAGCGATCCGCCGCTGCCATACAGGCCGGCATACAGCAGATACAAATGGACCTGGCAGGCTACAGCCAGTCGCTGCTGGATAAGGAGATAGAGAAATGCAGGAACGAGATCAATGCCCTGCAGAACGAATCCTTCCAGGTAAAGAACCGGATGGAGCACTTCGGGCAGATGGACCAGAACAATGTGCTGAAGATAGCCGACCTGGAGCAGCAGCTGCAGGATATTACAGAACAGACGGCCGATGCCAGGCTGTCGCTGGAAGAGGTGAATGCACAGATAGATGAGCTGCTGGCCACCATTAAGACCCGGGAACAGGATTTTGCCGCCACAGAGCAGGATTACAATATGGTATCCAGGGATTTCAACGACCTGAACATTTCCGTTACCCGGCAGCATAGCAAGGTGGAGAACCTTAAGCAGGAGGTCAATTTCCGCAAGCAGCAGATCTTCGACCTGGAACAGCAGGCCGTGAGCTTCAACCAGCAGTTGCAGGAAGTGGCCGGGCAGATCAGCGAGGCCAACGGCAAGCTGCACTTCGGTGATAATGAGCTGTACGAATTGCTGCAGAAGAAAGAGAAGGATGAGAAATTACTGAATGAAAAAGATAAGGCCTATTACGAGTTCCGTAATGCCATCACCGAGCACGAGAATAAGATAAGCAGGCAGCGCCGGGAACGTGACCAGGCCGAAGCGCTGCTCAGCGGCATCCGCGAAAAGCTGGGCGAGATGAAGCTGGCCGTGGCCGGGATGAAAGAACGCCTGTTCGTGGAATTCCGGATAGAGCTGGACGATATACTGGAAGAGGAACGTACTACCGAGCTGACGGAAGAAGAGCTGAACGCGGAGGTGGAACGTTTGAAAAAGCGCCTGGATAATATGGGCGAGGTCAACCCTACGGCGATAGAAGCGTATAACGAGATGAAGGTGCGCTATGACTTCATCGTGGACCAGAAGAATGACCTGCTGGAAGCCCGCGATACCCTGATGGCCACCATAGAGGAAGTGGAGCAGACAGCCAATGCCAAGTTCAAGGAAACCTTTGACCTGGTAAGGGAGAATTTCGTGCAGGTGTTCAAGGCCCTGTTCACGGAGGATGACAATGCCGACCTGCGCTTGACCGACCCGGACAACGTAGCGGACAGCGGGATAGAGATCTATGCCCAGCCTAAAGGAAAACGCCCCAGCACGCTGACCCAGCTCTCCGGGGGAGAGAAGACGCTTACCTCTACGGCGTTCCTGTTCGCGATCTACCTGATCAAGCCGGCGCCGTTCTGTATCCTGGATGAGGTGGACGCGCCGCTGGACGATGCGAACGTGGGCAAGTTCACCCAGATGATCCGCAAGTTCAGTGACAACTCCCAGTTCATCATCGTAACGCATAACAAGCAGACAATGGCCTCCGTGGATGTGATCTATGGTGTGACCATGCAGGAAGCCGGTGTGAGCAAGATCGTACCGGTCGATTTCAGGAGCCTGGAAGGGTAACAATATATATCTGCATTGATATAAAAATCCCCTGTAACGGTGTTACAGGGGATTTTTCTTGTATTCAGGAGCCGGTACTCTACCTGCCGCCCATTTCGTTCAGGTCATCCGCGCTCATTTCTTCATAGCCCGACGGGATCGCCATACTGAAAAGCTCTTTCTTATTGGATTTGCCCAGGCCTTTCTGTACCTCTGAAGCGGTACCGACCAGGCTCATACCCATCACCGAAGCCTCGAATTCCAGCGGGAAGCCCGGGATCTCCTCGTTGACATATTGCATTCCATCCTTGGCAGCAATCAGATCATTGGTGGTCCAGATATTGACCACCGTCTCATCGGTAGTAACAATATACTTGACGCATTTATAGCCGGCAATGGTTTTGGTCTCACCGGTCTTTTTGATAGCAGGCTTCTTAACATCTATATTTTTCAGGTCGTCCGCATTCATTTTAATAGCTTTCTGACCCATCATTCCGCCCATCAGCACCAGGCTTTCCTTTGATTTGACATCCGCTATGGTAGTGACTTCCATCATCCCGCCCATAGACAGCTCCACACGATTGAATTCCGGGGAGAAATACATGATCATCTTAGACCCCTGCAATATACCTATCTGTGACTGCACCTGCGGATCATCACTGTTGAATTGCATATTGAATGTTACCTTGCCTTCCTTGACCTGTCCCAATGCAACCATCACACATAACAGGGAGGCGAGTAAAGAAAATACTTTTTTCATATATAAGCGTTTAGTGAGGTGCTAAAATACGTTATTTATCAAAACGCGCCTAAAGTTGGCAGGCATTTTAATTGATCGGGAAGCCCGGTGCAATGTTAACAGTTCACACGATTTACAGGACCGGCGATCTTATTACCATTCCCTCCAGGGTTCCGTTATATCCTCATCAGGCGTATTATATCCTTTCCTGGCGGAGGCGTTGATAATGATCGTTGCTATCTGTTCCCTTTCCTCCGTTTCGATAAGCTGTCCATCACATTTTTCATTCAGGGCATTTAATTCCAGGATAGCAGCCTTAACTACTTCCATCCCCTGCGCGACAGCAGCGGAACGGTCCATCTGTTCCAGGTACCGGGTAATTATAGCAGCACACCTGCGGACATCTTTCTGGCCGTAAGAAGGATTAGCCCGCCGCATATACGAGAGCATAGATTGTTCCAGTTCCCTGACCTGCCGGAGCAGGACGGAATCTGCCGTATACCCGGCCTGCGGACTATTGCCGGTTCCTGGCGTGCAGGATGCTACAGCCATTAAAACCGCTATCGAAATAAAAGTGGTCCGGAAGTATCGCATATGAATTGGGATGTGCTGTTTTTTTTCCAAAATTATTCAAAAAAAGTCATAGCCTTCTCTAAGAAGTCCCTGAAAATGTCCGTTCATGATTATAGCGTACGTTGAAATCTTATTATTGATTACCGGTAAAATTTAATTTTCACAACCAAAGAAATATTATGAAAGTTCCATATTCTACAACCATAATGATGGTCTTCAGCCTCGCCCTGCAACTGCTGGCAGCCGGGAACGTACAGGCACAACGTATAGAGGTCGCGGACCTGGATACTTCTTCCTTCCCGGCCAGGCTGCATATCGTGGTCAGCAAGCCCGACATACAATTCAGCGGACTCCGGTATGATACATTCCCGGGCGCCGGCAATAAGCAGGTCATAAAGTTCTCCTTCCAGGGCTGCGGGATCGCTAATGTGATCACCTACCTTGATACGGTCATTGATATCCCGGCCGCGATGCCCTATACGCTCCAGGTATATACGATCTGGGAGCCGGTCAAGCCCTGCGCGTATCCCACGGAGTCCCTGTGGACAGATTCCCTGACCATCGTGACCCATACGCCGACAGGTATCCCCGGCATCCCTGATGCGGACAGCCGGTTCAGCATCTATCCCGTACCTTCCAATGGCCTTATCAGCCTGGGGTACGAAAAAAGCATAAAAGTGACCAGTATACGCCTTACGGATGTGCTGGGCAGGGAGGCTGCAGCTTTTCAGCCGGAAGCTACCACACTGGATACCAGCCGGCTTGCAAAAGGCGTGTACCTGCTGCACATAAGCTCCACGGCAGGCGTACTCACCAGGAAAATCGTGCTGGAATAACAAATAGCAGCATCAGCACGGCAGCATATCGTAATTTTAGGTGCAGCAACTATTGACCTTCTAAAACAAACAGCATATGAGAACAGGTTGGCCGGGTAAGATGGCCTTGATGCTTATGATCTTCGGGAGCCTGGTAGCCTGTAAGAAGCAAACCGGGTGTGGTCTGCGGACGGGTCCTGCAGTCGCGACCGGGGTCCATACACCCCAGGACATCACCAGGGGTGAAGCTATCGTGATCACTTTAAGCATAAAAGTGCCAGACACCGCCTGCGTACAGGGCGCAACCGCACGGATAGCGCACGTAAACCGGGACACTTTCCATATCAGGCCCGAGATCGTGTACAGCGATCCCGCACAGTCCGAAGACTGTACCTGCAGCAGAGAAAGCACTTTGAAAGGATCCGTAGTGTTCCGAACCGATAAAGCAGGCGCTTTCTATTTTACATACGACCGGGAACGTGATATGAGTAACAACAGCGGCGGCACTTTTGTCATCACCGCGCATTGATCATACCAGGAATAAGCATTAACGAGTGTCAGCAGCAACGGATTTGACAAATATGATAAACGGCTGCATCCGGGGAGATACCCGGATGCAGCAAGCGTTTTACTACCACTTTTACCCTATGCTCATGCGTATCTGTATCCGCTATGCGCCCAACAGGGAAGACGCGGAACAATGGGTGCAGGACAGCTTCCTGAAGCTGTTCCGGAACCTGGATAAGTATGAAGCCTGGGGATCATTTGAAGGCTGGATAAAAAGCATTGTGACCCGTGTATGCCTGGATCATATCCGCAGGTCGAATACCACGGCTTTTGAAGTGGAGCAACATACCGTCACCACCGATAAGATAGAATTGCTGGCCGATGATGTTCCCGTGCGTAACGAGGCCCTGCAGAAGTACAGCGGAGAAGCGGTGCTGCAGCTACTGAAAAAGCTGCCGGAAAAGCAGCGCGTGGTGCTGAACCTGTACGTGTATGAAGCCTACAGCCATAAAGAGATCGCGGAGATGCTCCGGATCAGTGAGAATTATTCCCACTGGCTGCTGCACCAGGCGAAGAAAACGCTGGCAGCGATCATTAATACAAGCCACCCCAAAAGCGTGAGTCATGAACAGTAAAGAATTTGAAAGCTGGCTGCAGCAACAAGCAGAGGAAGGATCCTATGAGGCCAATGAGAAAGGATGGCAGCAACTGCAGGCAGCCATGCAGCAGGAAAAGCATACATCAAAAAAAGCTGCTTTCCTCCTGCCCTACAAAATAGCGGCAGCCCTTGTACTGGCAACCGGCATAGCATCCTATATCTATTTTTCCAACCAGGATACGACCGGAGTGCAACCTGCAGCGACACAGACGGCACAATCCCGGCAACAACCTGGAGCACCGGCCATACCGGTATCAGACAGCAGCGCTGCTGTCATATCTCCTGCACCTGCATATCCCCAACAACCTGCGGGACCGGCCAATATACCTGTCCCTGAAAGGCCCGCTGCCGAGAAGCCGGCTATTGCTGATATTCCGTCCTCCGGTGACAAAAGCAGCCAACCCGAAACATTCACGGAACAGCAGCAGCCCGTACCCACAGTTGTCCGCAACAGCATATCGTATCTCCCTGTACTCCTTCATACCCGGGTGCGGCCGTATCGGGAACTAGCCGTATCCCTGCAGACAGGCATGCAGCAATTGGGAGGCATACAATACCAGCTCGGCATCACACGGCGGGTACAGCTTGCACGGCGCCTCTTTGTGGACGGAACAGTGACCGTAGCATCTTCTGCTGTCTCCTATTCCGAACAGCACCAGTTCAGCGGCGTATCAGTATTACCCGGGAATGCCGCATCCGGTCTCGATAATGTGAGCACCACCACCACCCGGGTGGAAACAGTTTATCAACAACCGGTCTATTCATTAGGCATCGCGCCTGTATTAGGATTTAACATCAGTAAAAAATGGAGCATTTCCGGCGGCAGCTACCTGAACAGGAATATCAATACCACTATTGCCCTGCAAGACCAGGCGGATGATATCTCCAATACGCTGATCAGCGAAAGTAATGTCCCTGCCAGCTATAAGGCTGCTCCCTGGGATTGGGGCATCCTGGCAGGAACGGAATACCGCGTGCACCGGCGGCTGAAGATACAGGCAGGCTACAGGATAGGAATGACAGATTTTCTCATGGTAAATAGGTCTGTACGGAACACAGGTATGAACCTGGGCATTAAATACACTCTGGGGAAATAATAAACCCGAAGAACTCCTGTAAGTCTATATATTAAGGCCAGGATAAAGGCGTCTGTCAGGGAGCATCTTTTGAACGGAGATCATCTTTCAGCACCGCTTTCCCTTTCTCAAAGCCCAGCAGCAGCCTGTCCGTATGTACGCCGTGCCTTCGCAGCATTTTCCTTGCAGCCAGGTATGCAGGCGCATCCAGGCGGATATAGATAAAATCCATGTCTTCCTCCTGCAGTACGCTGAATACCGTTAACTTCCCAGCAATACGGCTGCTGCCGGCCGCATCCCCGGGAAGTGGCGGCGTATAGACGGGCCTGTCAGACTCCATGTATTTAAGATCCCGGACCTTCCTGTCCGAACTAAGCACAACCCGCAGGTAATAGTAAAGATGCGCGCCGCCGGTTCCTATAAAATATATTTCATCGGGTATCCCGTCCCTGTCAAGGTCCCAGTTCCCGGAATAGTTATGCATGACCCGGTCATTGTCATAGCTGTAATGCAACGTAATACCCGCGGCGGCATAATGCGCTTCAAAAGAATTGGAAGGCGTATCATCCTGCTGCGCCTGTGCGGTCGTTATCGAAAGACAGGCCGGGAATACCGCCGCAAATGTCCTCATTACAAATTGTGATCTTAATACCATACCCTACTGCATTTCTATATCCACGATCTTTCTTCCATAAGCGCCAAGATAATGGACCAGTATCTTTTCGTATACTTTGTACCCGTCATCCACGTTTGTAAAGATGACAATGCCCTGCCCGGTGCGGGGAAGTATAAAGCATATCGCCTGGCAGCCTTCATCTGCGCCACCATGAGATAAAGCGTATTCCCCGTTCCCCAGATCATATATCTCCATACCCAGGCCAAAGTATTTGCCTTTGCTGCTGGCTACCTGTGGCCGTATCATTTCCGAGAATACCTTGTCTGATATACCCTGCCGGTGCAGGATGCTCACCAGGAAGCTGCCGTAGTCCGGTATGGTAGTAAAAAGATCATCCGCAGCATTGGCAGTTGTGTTCCTGACAGTTTTATAGGGTATGCCTTCGGGGCTATACCCCTGCGCTAAACGTTGCGTATCTGCTGTTCCGCTCCAGCAATAGCGTGTATCGGTCATCTTCAAAGGCCCAAAGAGGTATTCGGCAGCCAACAGATCCAGCGTTTTACGGAATTTCTTTTCCAGGGCCTTACGGAGGTATTCAAAGCCTTCCCCGGAGTAACCATAGCCGGTACCCGGTGTAAAGCCGAATTGCAGCTTTCCATCGCTGTTTTCCCGGCGCCAGTTCCTGAAACCCGTCTGATGCGACAGTACATGCCTTGTTGTGAGCAACCTGTGCCGGGAATCCTGCGCCACCTCCGGATCAGTCCAGTATTTGTACAGGGGCTCATCCGGATCCCATTTGCCCGCGCTCACCAGCCTGAGCGTGACAAGAGCGGTTACCGGCTTGGTCAGCGATGCCACATTGAAGATCGTATTATAAGGCGCCGGCACACCGGGCCTTAATTCCCCAAATACCTTTACCTGCTGTAAGGCACCGTTGTGAATAACACCGATGCCGAGGACGGGCACCCGGATCTCTTTTAGCCAGGATGCCACAGCGCTGTCATTGTCAAAAAAGGCGGAACGGTAGTTAGCGACATCCGTTTCCCGGTGGTCAAAGCTCAGGCTCCGGGAAAGCTTCCACGTACCGTTCTCCAGCAGCCAGAGATGGGTAAAGCGGGCTGAGCCGGCATACGTTTCCTTACCGTTCTGCAATGTTTCATAGAAGCGATGGCTGCCGCTCTGAACAGCTCCGTATATCACCTGGTCCTTATACAAAGGATAGATCTGCGTACTCTCCCTCACCAGCTCCCGCCTTGAACGATACGTAGCGGGTGATCCGCAGAGACCAGCTCTCAGGGCTTTGATAAAGCCTGCCTTAGCGGAGATACCGTCCTTATCATGATAAAATTCAAAGCTGTCTGACAGCATATGCTCAAAGCGGGCTATATCACAGGTATTAAAGCCTGCACCGAACAGCAGGCTATCCTGCAGCAGGATAGTTGTATAGAGGTCTGCAGGAGCTTGTGAAAAAGCGCGAAAGCACTGCAGGAGCAAAGCAGCAAGAAAGAGATATTGTTTCATCAGGGATCGGCAAGATTTTGTGGATGTGAACGGTCTGCTGCTCTTACCCGGGCAAGTATCATCACCCGGTAAGCGGCATCAAGGTCTATATTTCAGCTAAATTAATTAAAAAAAGCGGCTCCCGGCCGCTTTTAAATATACTGCTCCGTTTCCTTGATATACGGATATACTTAGTTTTATCAAAAGCCTGCCTGGTCAGGTAATGCCTATTTACGCCTGAACGTCAGGGCTATTTTCCTGAAGATATCCACGTAAGCACCAATATCTTCCTTTGTCATACCTACCAGCATATAATAACCTCCCGCGTCATCAAACAGCATGGTCAGGCTGATCATTTCTTTTGTACCGCCTTCCGTTTCGCTTTCAGCTATAACCTCATACCCGTCCAGGCCATCAATGCTTAAAGCCCGCGTTTCTTTGACAGCAGCCGCCGCTGCGCCCGGTAGTTTCCTAAGGCGCTCTGTCGTATATTGCTTCCTGTCTCCTACCGGCACTGCTGCCAGGGAATTGCCTACCAATAACGCAGGCTTATCCGTTGGTACCCGGCCATCCGTGGAGTACATCAGCATACCGCCAGCATATTTTGCCAGTTTGAAACCGGTGCCGGTTACATCCACAATAAAGGGAACCGCATCCAGCGGATTGTCATCCTGGTCTGCGTGAAATGCCACAGACAGCATAGCAGTTCTTACAGGCTCGCTGAGGTTAGCGGCCTTTTCCGGGAACATACCGGTCACCAGGCAGGTACCATCTTCATATCCGAACATCAGGATATATTTTTTATACTTTGTACCATTGGCAGCCTGTGTTACAGTCAATAAAACACCTTCCGACTGTCCTATTTCGACCTGCTCCTTACTGACCAGCGCCATGCCCTGTGACCTTAATCCTTCTTCTGTAAAAGCATCAGCAGTAGCCGCATACGGCGCAGGAAGACCATTCACCATAATAACGGCACCCGTCCGCTCTTCCTGGAAACCGGTGAAGGCGGTAGCCTGGGCAAACCCCGAAGGAGGTATCATTGTAAATTTAGTACCCGGCAGTTGCACCGGGGTTCCGGGCTGCGCCCAGAGCTGCTGAAGAAAGCATACGAGCAGGAAAGCAAATACCCATCTTTTAATCATAGCCATTTTTATTATATAGTTAAACCAATAATGCTGCCGGTGTCATACTCAATCCGGCGGCGGCGAAGATACAAAAGAGAATGATTATACAGAACCTGCAATGAGCTGCATTCTTAATTTCCGGGAACTTTCCTGTCTGCCGGTCTGAAATACCATGAAACAACGGTCAGCATCAATAATAATACGGGACCGAAATATTCCGCCATACCGTCGCCCGCCACCGCGTGGGAGACCAGCGCGCCGGACATCGTGAAGAAGAAGCCGGCATAGGCCCATTCTTTCAGCAAAGGGAATTTCGGTACCAGGACCGCTATGACGCCCAGCATCTTCCAGGTACCGATAAGCGGCAGTACATATCCCGGGTAGCCCAGCCGGGCCATAGCATCCTGCTCTTCCTGCATTCCCGTAAGCTGGATAATACCCGTGGAAAGCATCCCTAAGGCCAGCCAGGCTGTAGCGATCCAGTAAATGATCTTATAACTTTTTTTCATGTCATATTATTTAGTGACTCTGCTTGCAGGCAACAACCTTTAATTACGGATACGCTTCGCTGAGCAGTGTCCTCTCTGCCGGCCAAAGACCTCTTTTACGATAGGGGAACTGAGGGTGGTGGTCATTTGTAACTTATAATGGCTTTTGTTGCCTATATATAGATAGTCAGTTATTATTTTAAGGAATCCGCGATCTGCTGTAAACGGTCATGCGCCATATTGATGCCATGAGCAAACGGCATCTTCAACAGCTGGTCCCTGAAGGCTACCGATCGCATAATGATGTGCATGGTCAGCTTGCTGGTGCTGTCCGTGAGCTTTTCAAATTCCAGGAATTCCAGTTGTACGGGAAAGTCCGTATTTTCCATCTTAAAGGTCCTGGTGATCTTTTCACCCGGCACAAATTCCAGGATGACGCCATTAGCGCTGAATACCACATTGCCCTCGTAAGAGGTCTCAAACCGCCAGCTACCATGTTCCCTGTTTTCCAGTTGCAGCACTTTGGTGCCCATCCACTGTTCCACGATCTCCGGGTCTTCATAGGCTTTAAAAAGGAGCGCTACCGGCAGATCGAACGTCCTGGTGATGATAAGCTCCTGCTTACCCGGATCGGCATGTACCGTTGTTTTCTTTTCCATTATCGGTTGTTTTTATATTTTTTCATGACCGCCTCCAGCTTATTGAACCGGTCTTCCCATGACTGGCGGAAGGGCTCAATAAAGTCGGCTATATCCTTCATTTTAGCAGGGTTGAGATGATAGTAGATCTCCCGCCCGCTCTGCTCCTGTGTCAGCAGCTCACATTCCGTCAATATCTGCAGGTGCCTGGATACCGTAGGGCGTGCCGTGTTGAAGTTGGAAGCGATAGTACCTGCCGTCATAGCCTGTGTGGCGATGAGCAGGAGGATGGCGCGCCGCGTAGGGTCCGCAATCGCCTGGAATACATCCCGTCTCAGATTCATTATGTAGCTATTTGGCTACAAATATATACGTAGTCATTTAACTACACAAATTTTTCAGCGTATTTTTTTAATATCGTTATCACAAAGCTGTGTTGATCCTCAGACCGGCTAAACATTGGCGTTGCATATTGGCTCCATGCATCCCTACATTGCAGTATACAACAATGACAGTATCTTAACCGGCAATCCTGTCGCCACCCTTATTCTGACCATAATCCGGCGTAAGCTATATTAATTAATACCGTCACGCTCCTGTTCATAAGCAGGTGTCGTACGTTATCCCACACTAATTACAAAATAATATAACGGCTTTTACAGGATCATCCTGCAGCGACACCGGAGCGGCGGCAGCAGGCCACTATTTATATTTGTTAAAAATACCTGAACGGCGTAACCATTCATCCGCGCTACCGGCCTACTATTATCCTGCTGCAGCGGAGACGGCACCTCGTATATTTTAAATAAATAGTAACAATTCAGGCGCCGTTCACGCTTTTACTGTAACGCTAAGGTCAGTAATTTTAAGGCAACCAAAATCTCATACTATGGAAAAGAAAACAATAGCCATATTAGCCACTCATGGCTTTGAGGAAAGCGAACTGAAGTCCCCTAAAGAGCACCTGGAACAGCAGGGCTGGGAAGCGCATATTGTCAGCCCGGAATCCGGCAGCATACGGTCCTGGACAAAATCCGACTGGGGAGCATCTTATACGGTGGATAAAACGCTCGGGGAAGCCAAAGCCTCGGATTATGACGCGCTGGTGCTGCCGGGCGGTGTGCTGAACCCGGATAAGCTACGGACCAATGACGACGCGATCAGGTTCGTACAGGATTTTTTTGACCACCGCAAGCCGGTCGCCGCCATCTGCCACGGTCCGCAGGTGCTGATCAACGCCGGCCAGGTCAAAGGCCGGAAGATGACCTCCGTGTCCAATGTCAGCAAAGACCTGATCAATGCCGGTGCGGAATGGGTGGATGAGGAGGTAGTAGTGGACAACGGCCTTGTCACCAGCAGGACCCCGGATGACCTCCCTGCCTTTAATGCCAAGCTGGTGGAAGAGGTAAAGGAAGGACAGCATGTATAACAATTAAGACATCCAATAAATAATACAGGCTGCCCGGATCCGGGCAGCCTGTATTATTATCAATAGCGCATAAAAGGATGATCCTATTTTACAACCGTCATTTCATCGATCAGGTTGGTAGCGCCGCCGTATTTGTCTATCAGCCATAATACAAAACGGATATCTACCGCTATGGTACGCTTGTATTGCTTATCAAACGCGATATCGCCGCTCATGGCTTCCCAGTTACCGTCAAAGGCCAGGCCTGTCAGGTGACCTTCAGCATTGATCATCGGGGAACCGGAGTTACCGCCGGTAATATCATTGTTGGTGACAAAGCAGGTAACCAGCTCGCCTTTGCTGTTGGCATATCTGCCGTAATCCTTGGTCTTAACAAGCTCCAGGAAGTCCTGTGGCAGATCGAATTCATAATCACCGGGCTTGTACTTGGCCAGCAGGCCGTCCATATGGGTGTAGTATCTGTACTCCACGGCATCCTGTGGACTGTAGCCGCCCACTTTACCATAGGTGATGCGCATTGTGCTGTTGGCATCCGGGTACATAAGCTGACCTTTGTTTTTCTCCATCAATGCTTTTACATAGGTTTTGGACAGCTCCGCGTTCTTATCATTAAATTCACTGATCTTGCCGGCGTAGTTCTTATTATAGTTGTCTACAAAGCTTTTAGCGTATATAAATGCAGGATCTGCTTCCAGCGCCTCTGCCTTGGGATTGCGGATAAAATCGTTGAATTTCACATCATCAAAGAACAGGGAGGTCGCAAATACGTAACGGGCGTAATCATTGAAGGTTTTGGCCCAGTCCTCGTTACCGAACATTTTGAATATATGTGTCTGGTAAACATCCGGCTGCTGGCTTTTGCTGATATCCTTATAGAAGGCTTCCGTCATACGGGCGAATATCTCTTTCTCCATTTCACCCACAAATGACTTCATCATATTTTCCCTGTAAGCCTTGATACGGTCGGCAGTGGCTTTGATCTCTTCCGGCTTGGCCTTTTTGTCGGTCAGCTGCTCGTGTAAGGATACGCCCGCAGCGCCCAGCACACCTACCGGTGATGCGTAAAAGCCCTCGTTCATATATACACGGTGCTTCGCGTAAGGCTTATAATCCGCAAAGGCATTCGCAAAGTCATTTATCAGGTTGCCATAGCCTTTCTTATTGGCGTTATTCCACTGGTTGAATTCCCTTTCCTGGCGTTTCTTTTCATTCACCACGTTCAGGCGCTTCAACTGCTCTGTCTGGCCTATAAAGTATTTCCAGTAGTTGGATATGGAAGCATATTTGGAGGTCAGCATAAGATTGACAGCAGGATCCTGGCGCATATATTTACGCATAATAGACAGGCGTGTGTCTCTCAGCTTCACTACAGCAGGATTGGTCTCGCTGATGCGCAGGTCCACATCATACGATGTGATGAAGCGCTCCGTACGGCCGGGATAACCCATTACCATAGAGAAGTCGCCCTCTTCCACACCTTTGATATTTACAGGCAGGAAATGCTTGGGCTTGTAAGGCACATTATCCTTGGAGTAGGCGGCGGGCTTGTTGTCACGGCCTGCATATACGCGGAATACGGAGAAGTCGGCCGTATGACGGGGCCACATCCAGTTGTCCGTATCACCGCCGTATTTGCCCAAGGATTTGGGAGGGGTGGCTACCAGGCGAACATCCGTAAATACTTCATATTTCAGCAGGATATACTGGTTGCCGCTGAAATAGGAAGCTACACGGGATTCATATTTACCGCCTTCCGTACCTTCCTTCTGGATCGTATTCAGGATATCTTCCAGGTTCTTTTTACGCTTTTCGGCATTGCCCCTGGAAGAGGCTGCTACTACCCTGTCCGTCACATCTTCCATGCTTACCAGGAATTTCACCGATAAGCCCTTGGCAGGCAGCTCCTGTCCGAAAGACCTGGCCCAGAAGCCGTTCTCCAGGTAGTTATTTTCGACCGTGCTCAGCGCCGCGATATTACCATAGCCACAATGGTGGTTCGTGATCAGCAATCCCTGGCCGGAGATCATCTCTCCCGTACAACCGCCGCCAAAGTGAACGATCGCATCTTTTAAGCTGGAATTATTGGCATTGTACAGGTCCTGAGGTGTGAGCCGGATGCCCAGCTTTTTCATTTCCTCGTAATTTTTCCCGATCAGCATCGGTATCCACATACCTTCATCCGCCCTTAGCCTGGCAGAAAAAAGGGTGGTAAAAGCAAATAAACTGAGTAATATTTTTTTCATAAGAGCAAATATAATAATTATAACGTGATGTAATAAGCCGGCAAACGGAAAATTTACGCACCGGGAGATACCTTTACAGGCATTTCCCGGTGTGCTTTCTGCGGGCATATGCTATTCCGGCTGCAGCCACATCAGCACCACACCCTTCTTCCTGTTCTTTACGATCCTGTTCAGCACAATGTATTCATTATTGGCCGCATCATAGTGACCTATGCTGAAGAGCATCAGGTTCTTTTCCTTTTTTTCACCTTCTATCACTTTTTTTCCTTCAGGGATACCCTTGCCGGAGGTTTTGTAATAATAGCCATTGCAGGCGCCCAGGGTCTGTATGGTAGTCACCCGCTTACCGGATTTCATTTTTTTCTGGTTAGCCTCAATGTCATTGAACAGCACTTAGCTGTTTTGGGGAGCGCCTATATACTGGAAAGATTTATATTGCGTACCCCAGCTAAGCGTATAAGCCATTTCATTACGGAATGAATAAAACAGCGGAGAAGGTATGCTCATTACTTTCTGCGATTTCGGGATATAGTTGGCTGCGATCACATTGCCCTCCTTGTCATATTTCATCACACCGACATCGTTCAGGTAGTAATCGATCCGTGTTCTCACACCTGTTTTGCTGGTATAGGTGGTAACGATCACCAGGATCTCCTCCAGCACTATGGTATAGCTCCCATCCGGGTTAATGTACAGTGACTGGGGCACCGCGCTCATTTCTTCCCTTTTCTTGAACTGGGATTTCGCAATTCTATCCAGCTCGGTCAGCCGCAGTTGCTGGTTACTGAAATTAGCCAGGCTTTTGTCAAAGGTGGCCATAAAAACAACATACCGCTTGTTGAACTTCTTTTTCTTGGCGTCAACCGATTTGTTGGATAGCATTAGGAATTGCTGTGTAACCGGGTTGAATCTCAATATAACGCTTTCAATATCCTTGGCGCTGTTATACGTCACTTTGGTCATATCAAAAGATGCAGCGCCTGCATTTAATTTACCTACGAATAAGCCCCCGTTCTGGTCCCCGCCGGATCGTTTGGTATTCATACCCTTTGCCACTACATAGACGGCCTTGTCACCATCCACATACAGGTCCAGGAATTCCATATATTTATAGCCGTCATTGGGAGAGTCATAAAAGGACCGGGAAATCACCTGATGCTGATCGTTGAAATGCAGCAGCTCGATCCTTTCATTCCTGTTTTCGGCAAAGGTGTTGAACAGGGCTATGGCATAGCTGTTGGAATTTTCATCTTTACGGATAAAGAAATCAGGCGGAGGGACATTACCAAACGCCATAGCATACCCGCTTCCCATATTGAGCTTATCAAAACGGGCAATGGTCTCCTGGCTGACAATGCTGCCGTTGGAGCCGTTGATGATAACCCTCAGTAAAGTTGGCGTTTTGTTATCCAGCCTGTAGATAAAGCAAACGATCTGCCCGTTGATCTCGTAAACGGCGCTGACATTTCCCACCTTTTTACCACCGGCTTCGTATTCTACCGTTTTATTATAGGCCAGCTTCTTATCCGTATTGTAGCTCCTGATACTGATCTTGCCATGCTTCTCAAAGTGTAACAAATAGGTAGTACCGTTCTGCGCTTTGATGATCTTGGCCGCACCCGCCTCCGGCTCGTCAAAAATACCGGAAGTGGACAGTACCTTAAATTGGGCAAAAGAGGAGACATATAAGCCTATTGCCACCATAAGAAAAAGGAGTCGTTTCATATTGATTTCTTTAAGAACATTTAAAAAGGTGCAAAAATAAACCAAATATTAAGAAAAAGTTAACGAATCCACAGAAATATTTATACAGCGGCGGATATTGAAGAAGCCGGGGGAATTCCAAAAATTTCAGGTTACTTTTGTTCTTAAATTCAAATTATTTAATAAATATGAAAGCGATTATAAGTACGGCAAAAGGAGACATGACCGTAACGTTCTATGAAAATGACGCGCCCAATACAGTAGCTAATTTCGTGAAGCTGGCCAGAGCAGGCTTTTATGACGGCCTGACCTTCCACAGGGTGATCCCTGATTTCGTGATCCAGGGCGGATGCCCCAATTCCAGGGAAGGTGCTACAGGCATGATAGGTGCCGGCAACCCGGGCTATAAGATAGATTGCGAAACCGGCGGCGGCAACCAGCATCATGACCGCGGCGTATTGTCCATGGCGCATGCAGGCCGCAACACGGGAGGCTCCCAGTTCTTCATATGCCACAGCAGGAATAACACCGCCCACCTGGACGGCGTACATACCTGCTTCGGCAAGGTCACCGGGCATGTGGAAGTGGTAGATGCCATACAGGCCGGCGACCGCATCCTTAAAATTACCATTGAAGATTAATAAAATATTGCAGGAGGCTGCCCGTTCTCCGGGCAGCCTCCTGTATTTCCTTGTTAGTGTGCCGTATCAGGATGGAATGTCAATGAGCTTGCCCGGCCGGTACATACCCCTCTCCTGTTTCCATAATATTCCCCCCGCCTTTATTGCCGTAACCCTGTTCCTGGCGCTGCCCGGAGGTACATTTGCGCCCTTACTTTTTGTTGCGGTTATATAATAAGTATTTTTTAACTTGCGTATTTTAAAAACAGATTCAAATATGAAATATTTGATAGTCGGGCTGGGGAATATAGGAGCAGAATATGACTTTACAAGGCATAATATTGGTTTTGATATAGCTGACGCATTCGTCATTAAGCATGGCGGCAAATTCAACATCGACAGGCTGGCTATGGTGAGCGAGGTGAAATGGAAAGGTAAGACGTTCGTGGTCATTAAGCCTACCACTTATATGAACCTGAGCGGCAGGGCCGTTAAGTACTGGATGCAGAAAGAGAAGATAGCCGTAGAAAATATCATTGTGCTGGTGGACGACCTGGCCATCCCCATAGATAAGCTGAGGATCAGGGCCGGCGGCAGCCACGCAGGGCATAACGGCCTTAAGGATATAGACGCGGAGCTGGGCACCAACCAGTACAAAAGGATCCGGTTCGGCATCGGCAACGATTATCCCAGGGGCAGGCAGGCGGATTTTGTACTGTCCAAATGGAAAGCCGATGAGCTGGAAACCGTTAAAATAAAAATACTCCAGGCTGTAGAGGCTATCGAAACCATTGCCGCCGCAGGACTGGAAAAGACAATGAATACTTATAACAAATAGAACATGAAGCTATCAAATTATATCGATGCTATCCGGGAACCTCAGACCATCCTGATGGCCAAGCTGAGCAGGGAGCTGAAAGCGCAGGGAAAAGACGTAGTGGATCTCAGCCTGGGAGAGCCTGATTTTATTACCCCGGCCCATATCATAGAAGCCGCCAGGAAAGCTATGGACGAAGGCTATACCAAATATCCGCCCGTAGCCGGCTACCCGGAGCTGCGGGAAGCCATCTGTGAAAAGCTGCAAAGGGATAACCAGCTGACCTACCGTTCTGAAAATATAGTGGTAAGCACAGGCGCCAAGCAGGCGCTGGCCAATGTGATCCATTGCCTGATAGAGACGGGCGATGAAGTGATCATTCCCACCCCTTACTGGGTATCTTATGCTACGCTCGTAAAAATGGCAGGAGGCACACCTGTATTTATCAGCTGTGGTATCGAAGCGCACTTCAAATTGTCTGCAGCGCAACTGCGTGCAGCCATCACACCGAAAACACGGATGCTGATCTATTCCTCTCCTTCCAACCCGGCAGGAGCGGTCTATACCCGGGAGGAGCTGCAGGAGCTGTATGAAGTATTAAAAGATTACCCGGAGATCACCGTGGTAAGTGACGAAATATACGAATACATCAATTACGGCACAGGCCATTACAGCATTGCCCAATTCGGCGAGATGAAGGACCGTACCGTCATTGTGAACGGCTTTGCCAAAGGCTACGCGATGACCGGCTGGAGACTGGGGTATATTGCCGCCCCCGAGCCGCTGGCCAAAGCCTGCGAAAAGCTGCAGAGCCAGATCACCTCAGGCGCTAACTCCATTGCGCAGCGCGCGGCTATTACCGCCCTGCTCGGCGACCAGCAGCCTACCCGCGATATGTGCAGCGCCTACAAGCAGAGAAGGGATTATTTTATACCGGCGCTGGCTGCCATACCCGGATTCAAGGTAGCGAACCCTGACGGCGCATTTTATGCATTTGTGGATGTAACATCCTGCTTTGGTAAAACGATTGCCGGGCAGACCATAAAGGATGCTGACGACCTGGCAATGGCATTGCTGCATCATGCGCATGTGACCGGGGTAAGCGGTACGAGCTTCGGAGAGCCCAACTGCATACGCTTTTCCTTTGCCACATCTATGGACCGGCTGGAAGAAGCGATTGCAAGGCTGCATAAAATATTCTCATAAGATACCGGGATACCTCCCAAACAAAAGCTGCTGTAAAATATACAGCAGCTTTTGTTTTATTTCAGCTTTTCATAGAGCAGCTTAATGATGCCATCCGCGACCCCGATCCGTGGAACCAGTATCTCCTCTATTCCCGCCCATTTCATTATATTGGTATATACCTTAAGCGCGGGTACGATCACATCCGCCCTGTCTTCCTTGAGCTGGTATTTATTCATACGCTCCGCAACGGTCATGGCAGACATGGACTTGTACATCGTTTGCAGCGTACCCAGCAGCAAAGGCTTGTTCTCCTTACTTTTGGTAAGCGAAAAGACCTTATTGATATTGCCTCCCGATCCGATGGCCTGGAGCGCCGGTATGCCTTTGGTGATCTCCTTAAGGGTATCTTTCATGGTTGCCCACTGCTTATCGCTGATCTGGCGGTTCAGCAGCCGGATGGTCCCGATATTAAAAGACTCCTTGAAAATGATCTCATCCTTTTTCATCAGCGTGATTTCCGTACTGCCGCCACCCACATCTATATAAAGATAGCGGCCGCGGTGGTTGATATTCGCATTCAGGTGATTCTCGTAAATGATCTGCGCTTCCTCGCTGCCGGATATGATCTCGATATCAATACCGGTATGCGCTTTTATCATGTCTATAAGCTGCGCTCCGTTGGCGGCGTCCCGCATGGCAGAAGTGGCGCAGGCCCGGTAATGCGCTACCTGGTGTATTTCCATGGCTATCTTATACACCTGCATGGTTTTCAAAAGCTCATCTGCTTTCTCCTTACCTATGCTGCCCTCCCGGAACACATCAAACCCCAGGCGCAAAGGTATCCTTATAAGGTTGAGCTTGGAAAAGACAGGCGACCCGCTTTCCGGATGCGTGACTTCCTGTATCAGTAACCGGGCTGCATTCGACCCTATGTCAATAGCCGCTAATCTCAATTTTAATATTTTTTGTAAACGATAAAAGTAATATTTTTATCACAATTATCGTTTATTAAATAATTATGAATCCACTCCGGCATGCTGCTGTTCTTATGATATCCGGGCTGCTGTGCGGCTCCGGCAGCATGCTGTCGGCCCAGACCGTTGATGTGCTGTGGGTCAGCTTTACCGATAAGGCCGGTACGCCTTATACCCTTTCCAATCCCCGCGATTTCCTCACCCAGGCAGCTATTGACAGAAGGCTCCGGTTCGGCATAACCACAGACAGCACGGACCTTCCTGTGAACGAAAGCTACATCAGCAATACGGCAACTGTCAGCAACGGTACACCGTGGCTCGCTTCCCGGTGGCTGAACGGCGTATTGCTGCAGACAGCGGACAGCAGCGTCACTGCACAGATAAGGGCATTACCCTATGTAGCAGACTGCCAGTGGGTCACCCGTTTCAGCAACGGATGGCCCTATATAAAGGCGCAGGCACCCCAGGTGCCGGGAGATGCAACGCCAGCCCAGCCTGTCAGCATGGATGCCACCTATTACGGGGGCGGCTGGAACCAGATACATACCTGCGAAGGCGAATTCCTGCACGAAAGAGGCTACGAGGGACAGGGTATGCTGATCGCGGTCATTGATGCGGGCTTCAGCGGCCTGTATAACAACAGCTATTTCGAGCACCTGGTATCGGAAGGCCGCATTGCAGACCGGTATTCCTTCCTGCGGAATGATACTTTCATCACCCAGGACGGCGACCACGGGCTGCGGGTGCTGAGCGTGATGGCCGGCTACCGGCCGGACGCCTTTGTCGGCACCGCGCCCAAAGCCCGCTATGCCCTGTACCAGACCGATCACCAAAACACAGAATCTTTTGTTGAGGTCTATGCCTGGATCGCCGCCCTTGAAAGGGCTGACAGCATAGGAGCGGATATTGTCAATAATTCGCTTGGCTACAGCATATTTGATGAATCCGTTCACAATTTTACAACCGCGACGCTGGACGGGCACTCCAACCTGCTCAGCCGTATGGCCAATACAGGAGCCTCCAAAGGGATGCTGATAGTGAGCTCCGCCGGCAACGAAGGCAACAGGCCCTGGAAGCATATCCTCTTCCCTTCCGACGGGGATAGTGTGCTGGCAGTCGGCAATACCGATGCCGGTAAGCACATCCATTATACCAGCGGGAAAGGGCCTGCCGGCCTCAGCAAGCCGGACGTGGTGGCGATGGGCACTAATGCGAGGGTCATTAACCGGATCAGCTCCATTGCTCCGGGCAACGGCGCTTCCTTCGCGACCCCGGTCGTCAGCGGGCTCGCCGCCTGCTTCTGGCAACTGGACAGGAACCGGCACCCTGCCGAGATAAGATCACTGATCAGGCAGTACGGCCACCTGGGCGTAAATGATAGTATGCAGCTTTACGGGTATGGCGTCCCGGACTTTAAACGGATGGCACAGCCTTATGTAAGCATTAAGGAAACAGCACCTGCCGCTGCAATAACGGTCTATCCCAATCCTTCACCCGGCACCATAACCGTTTCCGCATCCGGTGAGCGCATCATACGCTACCAGGTCATCAATATGACAGGGAAAGTGCTGCTGCAGGAAACCCTAGTGCCGGGCAGGACTACGGCCGAGCCGGATGTCAGCAACCTGGCTCCCGGCATTTACACGCTCCTGGTATATACGGATAAGGCCGTCAGCAGCAGCCTGTTTACACGGCTATAGCCTGTAATGCTCCTTTAAAAGGGTCCGGATATTAGGATAGGTCTGTTCCAGCACTTCCGGTATTTCTCCGGGCATTACCCACCTGACCGCTGTGATATCTTCTTCCTCCTGCGCTGCCAGTACCGGATCGTGCATGACTTTCATCCCGAACCAAAAGGTGCGTTTGAGCACATATTGTTCATACATATGGTACGTATGATAAGTGTCCGCTATATGGCCTGCCAGTTGCAGCTTATCCGCACCGGTTTCCTCTTCCACCTCTCTCACTGCTCCTTCGGCAGGGGTTTCCCCCGGCTCCAGCTTCCCTTTCGGCAGATCCCAGCAGCCACGCCTGCGGATCATCAGCAGCGCCCCTTCTGCATTGAAGACCAGCCCCCCGGCCGCTTCGATGCTTATATGGGTCTCCAGTATCACATCCACCACAGCATCCAGCGGAGCCGGCACTATCATATCTTCGTGCAGGGTATGGGGCGGCGGAGCCAGGCGCTCACGCAACTGCTGCAATGCATGGTCATCTCCCGGCTGTTCACCGGTAACCTGAAGGCAGTATTGTCCAAAATGTATGGTCGTCATGGTTCTTATCATTTAAAAAAAGCTTATAAGATAGCGACCTTATAAGCTTTTCCTTTTTTATTTCGGGGCGTTGATGGTTTCCCTGAATTTCTGCTTGAGATAATCTGTCTTGAACAGGTGCTCCAGCATATGGTAATTCTGCTGGTCGGTAGTCTGCGCGTATAGCTGCTTCAGCACCTGTAATTTCCCGGATGTGGACCCGATGGAACGACCGATATAGCTGACCTGCTCCGTTGTAAAGCACAATTTTTTATTCTTTTGTACGAATTTTATACGGCTTTCATCTTCCTTGGATTTCAGCTTTTTCATGAAAGCGTCAAATTCCGCATCGGACATCGCGCCGCTGCAATCCGTATTAGGCGGCAGGTCTGAAGGCCAGACATCGTCCTCGGCCGGCGCTGTCCCTTCTTCCCCGTTGATCACCACATTGGACAGGTATTTGCTTTTCTGCTCCCCGCGTGGCGCAGGCGCCTCCGGCTCCTTAGTCCTTTCCTTAGCTGTTGCAGGCACTTTCTTCTCTTTGCTATCCTTAACGGGCTTCACCGTTTTTACGGTCTCTGTTTTCTTATCCGGCTTAGGCTGGCGGGGTGTATCAGCCGGCTTATCGCCACCGGGATTAAAGGCCGGGAGCGGGTCATCTTTTTTAGCAGGGGTAGCGGCCGTTTTTGTATTGGCGGCCACTGCTTCAGGCTGCTTACTTTCCACCGCCGGCGCAGGGTTATGCTGCTGCTGGTACTGGCGGGCTATGAGCTTTTCCAGGCCGCTGATATCATCTTCCGAGGCTTTGTTGCCGGCAAAGATATAATGACCGGTCTGCAGGTCATAAAGGGCGAAGTTATCATCCACCTTTCTCAGCATCAGGCCGCGGGAAGCGCCCTTCGGTATTTTCACCGCGAATTTCACCGGGGCGTATTTATTCTGCTGGAACAAGATCTCAATATTGGTAACACCGGCATCCAGGTTGGACAGGATACAGTAATTCTGGCTCAGCCTCGGCACCATCTTACCTTCCATCTTCACGTAAAAAGGCGTTTCCTTATCGCCTTCTATATATAAATAGGAATAGTGAGACTGTGCCCGGAGCTCAAAGCCGGACATCACCTGCAGCCACAAGAAAGCCAGCCATACTATATATTTCAAAAAAGCATTTTTCATAAACATCCTTACATCTTCTGTCAAAAAACGTTATATATTATTCCAGCGTAATCAGCACCTGTCCTTTTTCCACCGCCTGACCGCTGGTCACATGGATCTCCTTTACCGTGGCGTCGGCAGCCGATTTGAACACGTTTTCCATCTTCATAGCTTCCAGCACCAGCACCGGGTCTCCTTTTTTCAGTACCTGGCCGGGCGCTACCATGATCTTCAGCACCAGGCCCGGCATAGGCGCTTTTACGGGGTCTTTCTTCTGGCTTTTGGAGAAGTCTATACCCATATTTTTCAGCACCTGGTCTATCGGTTCCTGGATCCTGCTTTCTATCAGGCTGCCGTTCACGTTCAGCAGAACGGTCTTACGGCTCCTGTCCATATGCTCAATGAAGATATTATATACCTTTCCGTCTGCTATGAGGCTGTATTCATGAGGGGAGATCTGCCTGCAGTCCCAGCCGGGATGCTCATCATTTATATGTACGCCGTTGCCGTCAATCACAATGGTATGCTCGTCTGAGCTGGAAAGTACTTTATACATAAGTTAAAAGTATAAAAAGTGTCGTCTTTAATGATACAAACCTTCAAAATTAACGCAATTTTTTTTATCTTTACCATAAAGATTCAGGCACCTCGCGCGCGGGCTCCGGGCCCCTTGTACCGCTGCTTCCGGACGGGTACCAACCGGCATAAAAACAGGATTTTAAAGGTTGTTCACAAGATACAAATTAAAAAGAGTATTACAATTAAATAACTGACAACCAATAAAATAAATAACCAAAGAGTTAACTTCCCCTGCCCGGAAACATCACCCGGGTTATCTTCCGGAAAACCAAGCGTTACTTTTCAACACTTTGTGCATATCTTAATTTTCGTTTTCAAAAACTAAGTCTCAAATTTGTACTGATCGAAAAGAATCTGACCTCGTGAAGATATCTTTCCGCATCCGGCTATTGAAACAACATCACTTTAACGTTTAATCGTATTTTATAATGGGTATTTTTGATAAAAGAATAAATTACAAACCATTTGAGTATCCGGAGGTGCTGACGTATACCGATGCATTAAACAAGTCTTTCTGGGTACATTCCGAGGTGGATTTCACTGCCGATACGCAGGATTTCCATTCCCACCTCAACAGTCCTGAACGGACAGCCATCAAGAACAGCTTACTGGCCATCGCGCAGATAGAAGTGGCCGTTAAGTCATTCTGGGGCAACCTGTACAACCATATGCCCAAACCGGAGCTGAACGGACTGGGCAGCACCTTCGCGGAATCTGAATTCCGTCACTCGGAGGCCTATTCGCGTCTCGTGGAAGTGCTGGGCTATAACAATGAGTTTGAGAAATTAGTGGAGATCCCGGTGATCAGGGAGCGTATCGAATACCTGACCAGCGCCCTATCCAACGTAAAATCGACAGATAAGAAAGAATACACAATGTCCCTGATACTGTTCTCCATACTGATCGAGAACGTATCCCTGTTCAGCCAGTTTGCCATCATCCTATCCTTTACACGTTTCAAAGGCCTGATGAAAAACGTCAGCAATATCATTGCCTGGACATCGGTGGACGAGCAGATCCACGCCAACGCCGGCATTTTCCTGGTGAATAAGATCAGGGAGGAATATCCCGAGATGTTCACCGAGGACGCGATCAATGATATCCTGGAAATGGTCAAGCGCTCGCTGGACATCGAAAGCAAGATCGTGGACTGGATCTTTACGGAAGGCGACCTGGAGATCATCAAAAAGCAGGACCTGATCAATTTCATGAAATACAGGGTGGACGACAGTCTCCGGAAAATAGGACTTACTCCCATTTACAATATCTCGGAAGAGGAATACAAGCCGATGATATGGTTTGAGGAAGAGGTATTCTCCAATACCCTGGACGATTTCTTTGCCAAACGCCCGGTAGACTATACCAAGCATGACAAAAGCATTTCCGCGTTCGACCTGTTCTAACACAGCGCCCGGTCCCGCAACAGCCATTATAAAAATTCTTATAACATTTTCGGAATACCGATCTGAAAATTCAACATATAAACTATAGTCACATGGAACTAAATGTATTTGAAGCCGAACAATTATTAGCATCCAACAGCATATCCACAATGGAGAAGCTGTGGTGGAAGAATGAAGAAAGCGAGCAGATCCTGAACAGAGGCTATTTATTGAAAGGAGAGACCGTGGAAGGTGCTATAGAGCGGGTATCTACCGCTGCTGCGCAACGGCTGTACAAACCGGAGCTGAAAGAGGCTTTCCAGGAAATGATAGAACGGGGCTGGATGAGCCTTAGCTCTCCCATCTGGGCCAATATGGGCACAGAAAGGGGCCTGCCGATATCCTGTTTCAATGTACACGTTCCGGATAATATAGAAGGCATTACCCACAAGCTGGGCGAGGTGATCATGCAGACCAAGATAGGAGGCGGGACTTCCGCTTACTTCGGCTCGCTCAGGGCACGCGGCAGCGCGGTGACGGATAACGGTAAGAGCAGCGGCGCCGTGAGCTTCATGCGATTATTTGATACGGCCATGGATACCATCTCCCAGGGAGGTGTACGCCGGGGCGCGTTTGCGGCCTATATGGATATAGACCACCCGGATATTATGGAATTCCTGACCATTAAGGATATAGGAAGCCCTATCCAGAATCTCTTTAATGCCGTATGTGTGCCTGATTACTGGATGCAGGATATGGTGGACGGAGATATGCACAAAAGGGAAGTGTGGGCCAAAGTGCTGGAATCCCGCCAGCAGAAAGGGCTGCCTTATATTTTCTTCACGGATAATGTGAACAGGAACAAGCCACAGGTATACAAAGACCATAAGCTGATGGTGAACGCGAGCAACCTCTGTTCAGAGATCATGCTGCCGTCCACCGCCGATGAATCGTTCATCTGCTGCCTGCTGTCCATGAACCTGGAGCTTTATGACGAGTGGAAGGACACCGATGCCGTGAAGCTGGCCATCTTCTTCCTGGACGCCGTACTGCAGGAGTTCATTGTAAAAACGGAAGGCAACTATTACCTGGCCAGCGCCAATAAGTTCGCCAAGCGCCACAGGGCGCTCGGGCTGGGTGTGCTGGGATGGCATTCCTACCTGCAGCGCAATATGATAGCGTTTGAAAGCATGGAAGCCAAAACCCTGACCTCCAAGATCTTCAAGGATATCCAGGAGAGAGCCGAAAAGGCCTCTATGGAGCTGGCACGTATCTATGGTGAGCCGGAGCTGCTGAAAGGCTATGGCCGGAGAAATACCACTACAATGGCTATCGCGCCTACCACCTCTTCATCAGCCATCCTCGGTCAGACATCCCCGGGTATAGAGCCGTACAGCTCCAATTATTATAAGGCCGGGCTGTCCAAAGGTAATTTCATGCGTAAGAATAAATACCTGAAGGAACTGCTGAAGACCAAAGGTATTGATAATGAAGAGACCTGGAGGACCATTATGCTGAACCACGGCAGCGTGCAGCACCTGGAAGAGCTGTCGCAGCACGAAAAGAATGTATTTAAGACCTTTAAGGAGATCAGCCAGCTGGAAATCATACAGCAGGCCTCCATACGCCAGAAGTATATAGACCAGAGCCAGAGCCTGAACCTCAATATCCCTTCCAACCTGCCGGTGAAGGAGGTGAATAAGCTGATCATAGAAGCCTGGAAGCTGGGCATCAAAACCCTGTATTACCAGCGCAGCCAGAGCGTATCAAAAGAGCTGGTAATGAACCTGGTGACCTGCACGAGCTGCGAAGCCTAAATCCTGATTCAAGGTCTTTTGACCCTTAATTATACACAATTATGACCACGGGAGCAATACCTGCGTATTGCTCCTTTTATATGGCGCCCGGCTGCCGGACCGCAGGCAAGTTTTGCGCTAATTGGTTGTATAATGCACGTATTTAGACTAACTTTGCAGTCTTATAATTCATACACAATGAACAACCAAGATCGTTATGCAATGCGTGGGGTATCCGCCCAGAAGGAAGAGGTGCACGCAGCCGTTTCAAAATTAGATAAAGGTTTATACCCTAAAGCGTTCTGTAAGATTTATCCTGATTACTGGGGCGGGGATGAAGCCTATTGTAATATCATGCATGCTGACGGCGCCGGTACCAAATCCGTACTGGCTTATATGTACTGGAAAGAGACCGGTGACCTGAGCGTATGGAAAGGTATCGCTATAGACTCCATAGTCATGAATATAGATGATATGCTGTGCGTGGGTGCCGTGGGTCCCTATACCTATTCTTCCACCATAGGACGGAATAAGCACCTCATACCCGGGGAGGTCATCGCTGCCATTATCAACGGCTCACAGGAATTCTTCGATGTGATGCGGGGCTATGGCATAGACGTGCACTTTATGGGCGGAGAAACGGCAGATGTGGGAGATGTGGTGAGGACCGTCATTGTTGACGGCACTATGGGCGCCAGGATGCCCCGTAAAAATATTGTAACGACAGACCATATTCAGCCGGGAGACGTTATCGTGTCCTTTGCGTCCTACGGGCAGGCCGTATATGAAAGCAGCTATAATTCGGGTATAGGCAGCAACGGGCTGACCAGCGCGCGGCACGAGCTCCTGCACCACGATTACGCAACCAGGTATCCTGAAAGCATAGACCCGAATGTGCCCAGATCAGTGATCTATAACGGGCAATATCACCTGACGGACGCTACTGAAACACCCCTGGACGCGGGTAAGCTGATCTTATCCCCTACACGTACCTACGCTCCCCTGGTCTTAAAAATGCTGCAGCAGCATTTCGACCAGATACACGGCATTATCCACTGCAGCGGCGGCGGGCAGACAAAGTGCATGCATTATATGCCGCAGGGCCTGAGAGTGGTCAAGAATAGTTTGCTGTCTGCGCCACCTGTTTTCAGGATGATACAGGAAGCCGCCGGTACGGACTGGAAAGAGATGTACCAGGTATTCAATATGGGTCAGCGCCTGGAAGTGTTCACCGACAAGGCTACCGCCGAATCCCTGATCGCCATGTCCTACCAGCTGGGTATAGACGCGCAAATCAGCGGTTACGTGGAAGCAGCCGGACAAAATGAGCTGATCATCGAATCTGAATTCGGGACGTACACCTATTAATACCTTCTGCCTGAAAGAAAGCCTGCCGGAGCTCCGGCAGGCTTTCTTTATGCTGTGTATTGTCCGGGGATTGTATTCCTCCCCTTATAGCTATCTTCATACCGCAGGATGCTGGCTATTGCCACCAAGCTGCTCCGCGAACTGCTGACGCTCCCAGGCTCTTCTCCTGGCCTGCTTGCGCCCTCTCATGAACAGCAGGAGGTTCAGGAGCATCATGATACCGAGGTAGATCATAAATCCCCCTATCTTGGTGCTGAGCCGTACGATCAGCTCCTCCCGGGTATGAACGGCATGAAAGTAAATGATAGACAAGGCAAAGCCGATATTCAGGAGATAAAAGCCTATTTTGAACAAGGCATTGGTGGCAAGGGCGATATCCTTCTGGTTATGAAAGATATCGTACATAAAGATCTTACCGTTCCGGAAAAGCTGGTGAGCGACCAGCAGTGTCAGGCCTATGACCACAGGCAAATAAATGTAGTAGGCTGTTAATTGCAGTGTGTTGTTCATAACATATGGATTTAAACGTGAAGAATATTTTTTTTGCTCAGTATGTAAATGACCGTCATATTGATATAGTGCAGGATGCAGAGTATCAGCGTGATAACCCCCACTTTATAGCTCACCATGCTCAGGGTTTCCGCCATCCCGGATACCTGCTGCCAGCTGTTCAGGCTCCAGGCGATATACCCGATGTTCAGCAGGTAATACCCGCACAGCAGCGTATTATTAATAGCTTTGCACAGGCCGGTATCCTTCACCAGGTAGCTGAGATACACAAAACCGTAAGTGTAGCACTTCCAGCCCACATAAATGGTTATAAAGCTGCTGATGGTAAGATAAGCCAGGTAGGAAAGGAGCTGATACATAATTATAAGTTTAGAATTTTCAGAAAAAATTGAAAATATCAATTAAAAAAATATCATTTGATCAGTTTCAGTAATTTGCTCATCAGCCAGTTCTCGTCACTTTTCACAGCGAGGTCCAGCAATACGCTTGCCTTGGTCGTCACATGCAGCAGGCTGTCCATAAGCGCCAGGAATTCCCCGGCCTCCCCGTTGCCGTTGTCTACTTTTTTCAATTCTTCTATGGAAGCGATAACAGGCTCCAGCTCTCTTTTCCTTCTTTCCTTTACGATCTGCTTGAATACATTCCAGATATCCTTGTCCGCCACGAAAAATTCTTTGCGTTCTCCCATCTTCAGCTCCTTGCGGACGATGCCCCAGCCCATCAGCTCCCGTATATTCATATTGGCATTACCGCGGGATATCAGCAGCGTTTCCATGATCTCATCCGTGGATAAAGGGGTCTCGCTGACCAGCAATAAGGCATGAACCATAGCCATGGTACGGTTGATACCCCAACTGGAAGCAAGGCTGCCCCAGGTCTGTATAAACTTTTCTTTGGCTTCATTCAGTTTCATAGCTCAAATCTACACATAATTTTTTAAACTTTCAAAAAAAATTGAAAATATTTCCCGCGATACCCGCAGTTATATTGTTCACGGTCGCAGCAGCAGTATAGCAGCACCTGCCGGTCCTTGAACTGCTATACGGGTACCCATAAAAATGCCTGAGTCAATTACTCAGGCATTTCAAATTTATATCCCACACCCTTTACCGTTGTAATGACGTCCAGGTTCAGCTTTTGTCTTATTTTCCGGATATGGACATCTATAGTACGGTCTCCCACTATCACATCCGTTCCCCACACCGTATTCAGTATCTCATTCCGCAGGAATACCCGGCCGGGCTTGGAAGCCAGCAGGCTCAGCAGCTCAAATTCCTTCTTGGCCAGCACCAGCTCCTCGTTCTTATAATAGACCGTAAATTTTGTCCGGTTGATCTCCAGGTCGCCGAAAGCGATCACCTCCTCGTCATTATCAGTGGCGGCAGGCTTCTCGGTATTGGCCCTCCTGAGCGCAGCCTTAACCCGGGTCAGCAGCAGCTCCGTTTTAATGGGCTTGGCTATATAGTCGTCCGCCCCGGCCTCCAGGCCTTTGATCTCAGACGCTTCATCGCTCATAGCTGTCAGGAAAATAATAACGGTAGCGTCGAAATCCGGGTTGCTTCTCAGCTCCCTGATAGCCTGCATGCCATCCTTGATGGGCATCATCATATCCAGCAATATCAGGTCGGGCTTAAAAAGCTTCGCATTTCTCACGGCCTCCACACCATCATAGGCGGACATGGTTTCAAAACCCTCCTTATTGAGATTATATTTAATAAACTCAACGATATCCTGCTCATCGTCCACTATCAGTATCTTACCTTTCGATGATTCCATATTTATAAAATTTTCCACAAAACTATATAATGGTTTTGTAAACCCAGTATTATATTTTTGTTACCCGCCGTTCGTCACCTCGTTGATCTCCTCACCCTGGAGCTGGGTAGCCGTAGGATAAGGGAATCCCCTGGCATACCTGTACATGATGTCATAGATGATGTAATTGATATCTTCCTTTACCTTCCCGAAATCCACGCCCTCACTTACCTGCACAAAGTAAGCGACGGCAAAATTGACGGAAGAGTCCCCGAAATTATCCAGTTGGATGGTAGCTGATCCCACGGTTTGCGGGTGGTCCTCTATCTTCTCTTTCAGCAGGTCGCTTACCTGCTTCAGCGTAGCCTCCGATAAGCCATACACTGCGCCCAGCTCAAATTTAACACGCCTCATACCGCGCTCTGAAAAGTTCTCCAGGTTATTATCGATCAGCTTTTTATTGGGAATGGAAACCACGGTCTTATCAAAACTCCGTATCTGTATATGGCGGAAGCCCAGCTTTTCCACCACACCTTCCACCCCGTTCACCTTCACCCAGTCCCCGATAAGGAAAGGCTTGTCAATCATGATCAGAATAGAGGCCAGCAGGTTCTCCAGGCTGTCCTTCAGAGCGAAGGCTACCGCAATACCGCCGATACCCAGGCCCGCCACCAAAGCGGTCACGTCCACCTGGAAGACCGTTTTCAGGATGGTAAAGACGCTTATGGTCCATATCAGCACCTTCAGGATGTCCCTCACCAGCGGATAGACCTGCTGACGCACCTTATCTCCCCTATGTATGAAGGAATCTATCAGGATACGGGATATAAAATCCAGGATCCTGCTGAACAGCAGCGCCACATAAAAGATCAGGCAGAAATAGAATACGAGATCGATAACATCCAGCAGCGTGACATGCATACCTTCCTTACCCTTGGAGGCAGCCCTGCGGATAATGGTAAGGTCGTCAATAACAGGCGATACACGCTGGACGGCCAGGTAAAAGAAGTTGGTAACGATCAGTCCCTGGAACGGATGCAGCACCAGCTCCTGGAACAATTGCAGGTAACGCTTGTCGGCATATTTTCCCAGCAGACTGAAGATGATCTTGGAAAGGACATTGGATAAATAACGGCGGAGGGTAAACGCGGTTAATAAAAGTATGCCCGCTATAATGTAGTTCAATAAGGTGACGTCCCAGTATTTTTCAAACAAAAAATCTGTATTCATGGTGTTCCGCTTTGATTTTTACAAAATTTCATACAAATATGAATTAAATAATATTTTTTTTCGGATATTGTTCGATGAAAAATTAGGATTAATTTCACAGTTACACTTTTGAATAGTAATTTAGTGCCTAAATTTTCAAGCGACGATGGATAAACATATCATTAATTCAGAACAGGCTCCTGATCCTATCGGCCCGTATAATCACGCGGTCAGAACGGGCAACTTATTATTTATATCCGGACAGATACCATTTGACAAGGCCAGCGACCGGCTGATCACATCCGGGATACAGGATGAGACCCAAAAGGTAATGGAAAACCTGGAAGCCATCTTAACAGCAGCAGGCGCTACTTTCGGCAACGTGGTGAAGGCCACCATCTTCCTGACAGATATGGGACAATTCAGCCAGGTAAACGAGGTATACGGCCGCTATTTCGCTGAAAACGCCCCCGCAAGGGAATGCATCCAGGTAGCAGCTTTACCCAGAGGCGTTAACGTGGAAATATCCGTTATCGCCGCCCTGTAATTTTCAACTGACAAACAGGACAAACACCATTCAAACTTCTTTGTATGAAAAACACCTTACTTAAAATTACAGCTATTGCTTTACTGAGCCTCCTGGCCGGTGAGACCCAGGCACAGTTCAATAGCCTGTACTACAACAATAACAGGAAACGCCCTACTTTAAGACTCAGGATGCTGCAGCGTATGGATATCGGCTTTCATGCCGGCTTCGGCAAAGCCTTCTTTGATCAGAAGATAAGCATGATGCGCCCCTGGTGGGATGAGAATTCTCAATCCAATGTTGATGTGGTGTTCAGTGAAGAAAATACTTTCAGGCTGAAAGGCTCCAGCTTCGGCGGCAATATAGGCTTCTACCTTCCCGTAGGATATGTTGCCAGGTTCACGCGCTTTGCGCTCAACGTGGAAGCTTATGTAACCTCTTCCAGCTACGAAATACAGGACTTCAAACTGTTCGGTACCCCCACAGGCGCACCGCTGGGTAATATCACCTGCTTAAGCATTGCCGTTCCGATAGGCTTTGATATCAAATGGGGTGGCCAGTCTACCCTGAGCAGGCATAGCTGGGCCTCCACAGGCATAGGCGGCGGTATAGCGCCCACTTATTATATGGTCACGCCCGCCACTACAGGTCCGAATGCCAAGGAGCTCGCCGTAAGGCCGTATGTAAAGGCGGAATTCGGCTTCCTGACGGGTATCTTCTGGAAAGTGAAAGGCATGGTCTTCTTCAATAAAGTGACACCGGGACACTGGGTAACCGGCAACCCGGAAGCGGTAACAACGGCCGAACCTTACGTGGACCAGACCATGAGACTGAACAGGTTTACCTACAGCCTCGCGTTAAGCTTCAATATCGGCTCGCTCAAATGGAGCAGGGACTGGTAACAGCATATTATACAGATAGATGGTAAGCGGCAGGAAATTTTCTGTCGCTTTTTCTTTATATTCACATCATATTTCCACGATAATGAAGCGGGCGCTGCTGTACATACAAAATATCATCTTTGGCATTATCCTTTTCCTCACCCTGGTACTGTGCGCAGAATGGATATGCTCCAGGATCACCGTACGCACCCTGCAGCCCGGGGGCGATATCACCGTGTACCTGCTGTCCAACGGCGCTCACACCGATATCGTGCTCCCGGTACGTAACCATATTATAGACTGGGACACCGTTTTCTCATCGGGGAATACGCTGGCGCGGGACACAACCCTTCCCTACCTGGGCATCGGCTGGGGCGATAAGGGATTTTACCTGGAAACACCCACCTGGTCGGACCTTACGGTATCCACAGCCTTTCACGCGATGACGGGATTGAGCAGCAGCGCTCTTCATTGCACCTATATGACCCGGCCGCAGCCGGGCGTAAGATGCGCGGCCACGCAGATCAATGCAGAACAATACCGGCAATTGATCGTTTTCATCAGGCAAACGGCCAGGGGATCCTCACCGCATGCAATACCCCTCCTGATCAGGACCAGTGCGGTGTACGGACGCCATGACGCATTCTATGAAGCCCATGGCAGCTACCATCTTTTCAATACCTGCAATACCTGGACGAACAGAGCGCTGAAAAAAGCCGGCATGAAGGCCGCGGTATGGCTGTTATTTGAAAAGCAACTGATTGATATATATAAATAACCTACTTATGGCATTTGTAACAGGAATACTGGAGCGGGAGCAGTACACGACCGTGCTGAACAGCAGGCAGCACCGCATAGTGAGTGACGAACCGGAAAAGCTGGGCGGAAAAGACGCAGGTATGAGCCCTACCGAGCTGCTGGCAGCATCCCTTGCGTCCTGTACCTGCATCACGATGAAAATGTATGCCGACCGTAAAGGCTGGTCGCTACAGCAACTGAGAACAGAGGTGCATGTGCATCTGGATATCAGGACCGGGGACTGCAACATTGAGAAAACGGTATATATAGAAGGTACGCTTACCCCGGAGGACAAAGCAAGGCTTTTCAAGATAGCGGGCGCCTGCCCCGTGCATAAACTACTGGCCAAAACATCCGATATTACCAGCACATTAGGGTAATTTTGCAAACATGAAACCATCGTTATCGCATACCTTTTTAGTATGGCTGCTGCTCTGTACTGTTACAAAGGCGCTCTATCACAGCGATGCAGGACTGCTGTTCATACCGCTGGCCACCCTTTTATGCGTGATCGCCCTGTGGTACAGGCCGGCCGGCAAAAGGCGGGTGCGGTTGCTGATACCCCTGTTCGGCGGCTATGTACTGATAGCCTGCCTGGCAGGCATCTATGTCCTCTCGGAAGCTTATATACCCTTTAACCTGTTGTTCCAGGCATTAGGCCTGCTGAGCATTACCGGTGTGCTGGCATTGTTCAGCCCCGCATTGGGATATTCGCTGAAGCAGCCTGCATATTACACCAGCTTCGCCGTATTCCTGGTGCTGTCAGGTATTACGGAAGCCCTGCATGCACTGCCGCCGGTGCGAAAGGTCTTACCTTATTTTTATATACTCATCTGCCTCTGGCAGCTCAGCATTTTTATTTACATCCACCTGCTTACCAGGCGGCAACAGCATACGATATGACAATAGGTTTCGACGCCAAAAGAGCATTTCTGAATAACACGGGACTGGGCAATTACAGCAGGACGGTCATACAGTCCATGTGCGAGCATTTCCCGGAGCACCATTATTATGCCTTCACGCCCAGGACCGGGCCCGGTGTCTACGCCGAGCAACTGCTCCGTTATGAGCATATAGAGCTGATCACCGCCCCTCCCCTGATGCCCAAAAGCCTCTGGCGGAGCTGGGGCATTGTCAATACCATACAGGAAAAAGACCTGGAAGTGTATCATGGCCTGAGCAATGAGCTGCCTTTTAATGCCGGGCGGATGTCCTGCAAAAAGGTAGTTACCATTCACGACCTGATCTTTGAAAGCCATCCCGGGCTGTACAAGCCCATTGACAGGAAGATCTATCATTACAAATTCAAAAACGCCTGTATCCATGCCGACAGCGTGATTGCCATCAGCGCCTACACCAAGAACGAGATCGTGAACAGGTATGGCATACCGGAAGCGAAGATACAGGTAGTGTACCAGGATGCCGCCCCGATATTCAAGCAGGAGTATGCACAGCACCAGCTGGATTATATCCGGGAAAAGTACCGGCTGCCCGATACATTTATTCTGCAGGTGGGCACCCTGGAGAAAAGGAAGAACGCCGCGGTGACCATCAACGCCCTCCCGCATCTGCGGCACAAAGTGCCCCTGGTGCTGGTAGGCCGCGCTACCGAATACAGGCAGGAGCTGGATGCCCTTATGGACCGGCAGGGACTCGGCAGGGAAGTATTGTTCCTGGAAGATGTCAGCTATTACGACCTGCCGCTCATCTACCGGCAGGCTACGGTCTTTGTATACCCCTCCCGTATCGAGGGCTTCGGCATCCCGGTGCTGGAAGGACTGTACAGCGGCGTGCCCGTTATAGCAGCCACCGGGTCCTGCCTGGAAGAAGCGGGAGGCAGTGAAACCCTCTATTTTGACCCGGACGATCCCGTGGCGCTGGCGGGACATATAGACCGGGTCACCGGCGGTGATTTCAGGGTCAATAAAACCAGGCTCCTGCAGCACTTATCTCAGTTTGAACCATTACATTTGTCACAGCAATTAATGACCATTTATCAAGCGACCTAATATGACCATAGAAGCCTTATATCAGATATACCTGAAATATCCGCGCATCAGCACCGATACCCGTAAGATCCAGCCGGGCGATATTTATGTGGCCCTGAAAGGCGAGCATTTCAACGGTAACCAGTTCGCTCACCAGGCGCTGGCGCTGGGCGCCGCTTACTGCATCGTGGATGAAAGCCACGGCGAGCCGCATCCGCATATTATCCGGGTAGCGGACAGCCTGGGAACATTGCAGTCCCTGGCCGGCTATCACCGGCAGCAGCTGTCCATACCCGTCATAGGCATCACGGGATCTAACGGGAAAACAACTACCAAAGAACTCATGGCCGCCGTGCTGCGTGCCCAGTACAGGACCACCGCTACCGAAGGCAACCTCAACAATCATATAGGCGTTCCCCTTACCCTGCTGAGCATCACTCCCGATACTGAAATAGCCATAGTGGAAATGGGCGCCAATCATGCAGGCGAGATCGCCGGTTACTGCCGGTATGCCCGCCCCGATTTTGCGCTCATCAATAATTGCGGCAAGGCCCACCTGGAAGGCTTTGGCAGCATAGAAGGCGTACGGCGGGCCAAAGGAGAGCTGTACGACTTTATCCGTGAGCATGACGGGACCATCTTTATCAATAATGACCTGGATTACCTGCAGGATATGGCACGCGGCATTACCCGGAGGTTCAGTTACGGCCAGAGCAATGCCGACATCATAGGCAGGGATGTCAGTGACACTCCCCTGCTGAAAGTAGCGGTGCTGAACCATATGCTGGAATCTGAGATCAGGACCCGGCTTACGGGGTCGTATAACCTGCCCAATGTACTGGCGGCTATCGCCGTGGGTATCTATTTCAAGATACCCATTGAAGCCATCAGGGAAGCGCTGGAAGCCTATGTGCCGGGCAACAGCAGGTCTCAATGGATAAAGACGGGCAGAAATGAGCTGATCCTGGATGCCTATAATGCCAATCCTTCCAGTATGGAAGCGGCTATCAGGAATTTTGCCGCTATACCTGCTCCCTCCAAGATATTATTATTGGGCAGTATGAAAGAAGTAGGTAATTACAGCACTGCCGAGCACCAGAAAGTAGTGGACCTGTGCAGGGAGCTGGGGCTGAAGCAGGTGTTCCTTGTAGGCAGCGAATTTGCCGCAGCCGATATGAAAGGTTATCCATGGTTTACGGACAGCCTTTCCTTAAAGACTTATATACAATCCCAGCAATGGCGCCAGCAACTGATACTGATCAAGGGCTCCCGGGGTTCCAGGATGGAAGTCGTAACAGAAGCCCTGTAATATCCGCACCACAATAACAGCAAAACGCTGCAGGCAATTATGCCTGCAGCGTTTTATTATAACCCATCATTCACTTTCTTTTTCCCTGCCGTAATGATCTATATAAAGGCATTTAATGGGTATTAATGTTGATCCCGAAATACACTTTCAGCAGCAGGCCTACTCCCAGGCCTAATATAATGAGTGAAGATATCTTATTGAGATACATTATCTTGCGGAGCGTCAGGTGACGCCTTATCTTATCAGCCAGCAGTACTTTCAGGAAATCTATCAGCAGGACCAGCCCGAGACAGGATCCGAACAGCACCAGCCTGACATCCCAGGGTTCACCCGTAACAATGGTAGCGGTAGTGACCCAGTAAATGATAACACCGGGATTGAGCGTATTCATCATAAACCCGCTCAGGCCTATTTTCAGGTAGGTCGTACCGCTTATCTGCAGCTCCTGGATATTCCGTGGCGGCTTTTTTGGCTTATATCTTTTAAGCACACCATACAATCCCATGGCCACGAAAAGCGCCCCCCCGATATATCCTACTTCCCGCTGGTGGTCGTTCAGGAACGACAGCCACCCGGAGGCCATATTGGCCAGTGTCACGTATATGATATCGCTCAGCGAAACACCCAGCACAAAAGCTATGCCTGCCTTATAGCTGTGGTGCATACTGTAGCGGATGACAGCAAACAGGGTAGGCCCGACGGATATGGCTATAAACAGCCCGATGACAACACCCTGTATGATGGCACTTGTATAGCTCATGCTCTATTAATTTTATGGATACAGTGCAGTACCAGACTTAAAATTCCCTGTTCAGGTTCGGTCATAATATTAAAACTCACTTTTGAAGTGGAACTGTATATCCGGATTGTTCTGTATCTCGGTATTCAGGTACCACTCGCTCTGGGCCAGGTACACCAGGTGCCCGTCCTTATCCTCCATAATATTGGCTTGCTTGAAGCGGATAAATTCCTCGATCTTTTTCTTATCTCCCGTTATCCAGCAGGCCTTGTAAAAGGACAAAGGTACAAAATCCACTTTGGCGCCATATTCCTGCAGCAGCCTGTATTGTATCACCTCAAACTGCAGGTCGCCCACGCAGCCGATAATCTTCCTGTTGCCGCTATGCTGCGTAAAGAGCTGCGCCACTCCCTCATCTGTGAGCTGGCTCAGGCCTTTTTCCAGTTGCTTGGTCTTCATCGGGTCCTTATTGACCACCTCCTTGAATATCTCGGGCGAAAAGCTGGGTATGCCCGTGTACATAAAATCAGCGCCTTCCGTCAGGGTATCTCCTATCTTAAAGTTACCGGTATCGAACAGGCCCACCACATCGCCGGGAAAGGCGTCATCGATCACCTCTTTGCTCCGGGCCAGGAAAGAATAGGGGTTACTGAATTTTATATCTTTATCCAGCCGTACGTGGTGGTAATTCTTATTTCTCTCAAACCGCCCCGAGCACACCCTCAGGAACGCGATACGGTCGCGGTGGCGCGGGTCCAGGTTGGCGTGTATCTTGAAAATAAAGCCGCTGAATTTAGGTTCTGTAGGCTCAATGCTGTCGCCCTTATCATTTTTCCTCGGCAAAGGCGAAGGCGCTATCCTTATAAAAGTGTCCAGCATTTCCCCCACCCCGAAGTTATTGACCGCGGAGCCAAAGAAGACCGGCGCCGTCTTTCCTTTCCTATAGATGTCCACATCCAGCTCACCATACACACCGTCCAGCAGCTCCACATCTTCCCGGAGCTGGGCGGCATCCCGCTCTCCAACCTTCTGGTCCAGCAGCGGGTCGTTGATATCGGCAATGGGAATGCTGTTATCATCGGTAGCCTTCTGCCCCGGCGTAAAGAGTTTCAGGCTGCGCTCATACAGGTTGTACACCCCTTTAAAATCCTTGCCCATATTGATAGGCCAGGTAAGGGGATGCAGTGAAATGTTCAGCTCTTTTTCTATCTCTTCCAGCAGGTCGAAAGGAAACTTGCCGTCACGGTCCATTTTATTGATATATACGATCACCGGCGTGTCACGCATCCTGCAGACCTCCATCAGCTTACGGGTCTGCTCTTCCACCCCGTTCACCGCGTCCACTACCAGGATAACGCTGTCCACCGCGGTAAGGGTACGGTAGGTATCTTCCGCAAAGTCCTTGTGACCCGGCGTATCCAGCAGGTTGATAAGAGTATCCTTATATTCAAACGACATGACCGAAGTAGCCACCGAGATACCTCTCTGGCGCTCTATCTCCATAAAATCGGAAGTCGCGCCTTTCTTTATTTTATTGCTTTTCACAGCACCCGCGGTCTGGATGGCGCCACCAAACAGCAGGAATTTTTCAGTGAGGGTCGTCTTACCCGCATCCGGGTGCGCGATCACCGCAAATGTCTTACGTTTTTGTATTTCGTCTGTATATTTCATAAGTAATACCTTCTCATGACGAAAAGGAAATAATTGAACTATTTAATAATCACACACTGCCGGACCGGCATCCGTACCACGCTTTAAAAGCAAAAGCATAATCACAGCCGTATTACTCACCTGATTATGCCTTGCGAACATTCTATACTAAAACTCGTTACGCCACATCATACTCTCCACGGGCCTGATGGTACGCTCCGTATATTTGGCATTCTGCTTTTTATTATACAGGTTCTCCACCTCCCCGTCTACCGGGAAATAAATAAGCTGCCCTATCGGCATACCTTCGTAGATCCTTACCGGGTGTACGCACGATATCTCCAGGGTCCAGGTATTGCAGAAGCCCACATCTCCCTTACCGGCGGTCGCGTGGATATCAATACCCAGGCGGCCCGTGGAAGATTTGCCTTCCAGGAAAGGGACGTGTTTATGGGTTTCCGTATATTCCTGCGTTACGCCCAGGTACAATACGCCGGGCTGCAGCACATATCCCTCTTCCGGGATCTCGAAATGCCGGATCTTATTATGCCTGCGGGCATCCAGCTCCTTATCCTCGTACACCGCCAGGTATCTGCCCAGGTGCACATCATAGGAGTTGCTGCCTAAGTGCTCACGAACGAAAGGTTCTATGACTATAGAACCTTTGCCGATCTCTTCCAGTATCCGTTTATCTGATAGAATCATTATCCTGATTTATAATATAAATTAATCCTGCCTGCGGGCTTAAGCGGGCAGGTTCACCCGTCCGGCCAGCCAACTGTCCTTCAGCGGCTGCAGCCAGCTCTCCAGCAGCTCCTGCCGGTTAGTCACCACGTTATTGAACAGCAAGGTGTCACCGTTGATATAGCCTTTATCAATGGCGTATTGCACCTGGCTGAAAGGCAGCACCTCCGGCTTGTCCTTAACCAGGAACGTAATGGAAAGCCTGTCGAACAACTGGACATCATACTGCTTCTCGAGGCTTTTAAGTATCCTTACCGAACTGTCGATGCTGCACCCGCTCACCTGCACATCCCTTTCATCTGCCATCATCACGACAAACCTCCCGAACAGCAACTGCGCCCATCCTTTCACGGGAGCGCCATGCGCCTGCCATTGCAGGTAGAACTGCTCCAGCTGCTCCTGCACCTCCCGCTGCTCTTTTTCTACAAACGGCCTGCTGCTCTGGTACACCCACACCCTGCTCTCCGGGGCAAAATCTGCGGGGATCAATTCCGATATAGTGGATTTTGTAATCATATAAGGTGCAAAATTACTAAATAATACCGTTTGTTCGATCAAAGTTTTTGCCCCGGCCGGTACGCTCCGTTCCGGGGCAGGCATCAGAAAGGCACAGGCCGGCAGTACGTAATAATGATTTCCGGTACCATACCGGCGGACATTTTTTTGCTATGTATAGAAAGATTAATTTTGCGTTTTATTATATCATATATACCTGATCAGGAACAATGGAAGAGCGTTCATTAAATTTTATCGAAGAAATCATAGAAAATGATTTGAAAACGGGCAAGGTTTCCGGTGTACATACCAGGTTCCCACCTGAACCCAACGGTTATCTCCACATCGGCCATGCTGCCAGCATCTGCCTGAACTTCGGGCTGGCGCAGCGGTACAACGGCAAGTGCAATCTCCGATTTGATGATACGAACCCTTCTACTGAAGAAACGGAATATGTAGAGAGCATCATGAATGATGTCAGGTGGCTGGGCTTTGAGTGGGACAACCTCTTTTATGCCTCTGATTATTTTGACACCTTATACGGCTATGCCCTCAAGCTCATCCGCAAAGGGCTGGCTTACGTAGATGATATGACTGCCGAGGAAATAGCGGCCACCAAAGGCGATATCGGTATCCCGGGAAAGGAAAGTCCCGCCCGCAACCGCAGCATACAGGAAAACCTGCACCTCTTTGAAGAGATGAAAGCCGGCAAGTATAAAGACGGCGAGAAGGTGCTGCGCGCCAGGATAGATATGGCACATCCCAATCTCCTGATGCGCGATCCTATCCTGTACCGTATCAAGCACGCGCATCATCACCGTACCGGGGATAAGTGGTGCATCTACCCTATGTATGATTTTGCACATGGGCAAAGCGACAGCATAGAGCATATTACCCACTCTATCTGTACGCTGGAGTTCATCCACCACCGACCCTTATACGACTGGTTTATTGAACAGCTGGAAATATTCCCTTCCAAACAATATGAGTTCGCCCGCCGCAGCGTTTCCTATATGATCACCAGCAAGCGGAAATTGCTGCAGCTGGTAAACGAAAAGGTAGTGAGCGGCTGGGATGATCCCCGTATGCCCACCATTTCCGGTATGCGCCGGAGAGGCTATACCGCGGCCAGCCTTCGGAATTTTGCCGATACCATAGGCATTGCCAAACGGGAGAACCTTACGGACATCGCCCTGCTGGAGCATTGTGTACGCGAGGACCTGAATAAGGTAGCCGCCAGGGCTATGGCGGTCATTGACCCCGTAAAGCTGGTGATCACCAATTACGAAAGCGATGGAGAGCTGCTGAAAGCGGAAAATAATCCCGAGGATGATAAGGCCGGGTACAGGGATATACCTTTCGGCAGGGAGCTGTGGATAGAACGGGATGATTTTATGGAAGACCCTCCGAAAAAATATTTCCGCCTTGGTCCGGGCCTCAAGGTAAGGCTGAAGCACGCCTACATTGTAGAGTGTACAGGATTTGACAAAGACGCGGACGGCCGTGTGACAACAGTATATTGCCAGTACTTCCCGGATTCCAAAAGCGGCAGCGATACCAGCGGCATCAAGGTGAAAGGCACCATCCACTGGGTCAACGCAGCTACCGCCCTGACCGCTGAAGTACGGCTGTACGACCGCCTTTTTACGGTGGAAAATCCCGCCGCGGCGGAAGGCAGCATACTGGATTATATCAACCCGGAATCCTTAACAGTGCAAACAGCCTATATAGAGCCGTCACTGGCCTCGTCCGGAGACCTGGATCATTTCCAGTTCCTGCGCCTGGGCTATTTCTGCACGGACAGGGACAGCACACCGGAAAAGCCGGTCTTCAACAAGACCATAGGATTGAAAGACAGCTGGGCCAAAGAACAGAAGAAAGCCTGACTTATCCATATTACATCATAAATACGGGCCGTATTGTGCCCGTCTTTTTTATTGTAATAAGAGCTTACAGGCTTCATAGTCTATCTTGGAATAATGCCGCGGATCCCTGGGCAGATGCGGCAGCAGCCTTACATCGGCAATACCTGTGTTCAGGCTGTGAATATTTTGTACCGCCCGTACCGGGTCTGCTCCCCTGACCACCTCCGCCACAATAACGGGTCCCGAAGCCCCCTGCAATACCGTACCTGCTGCCACACCCGCTGCCGATTGCAAAAGGTTTTCTATAAGGAAGGGCGCAATGATCGTGTCGCCATATGGTATCAGCGTACTGCAGCGTCCGGTCAGGTACAGGTGCCCATCCTTCATAAAGCCGCTGTCACCCGTGCGGTGCCAGCATTGCTCCCGGGTGAATATCTTATTGCGCAGCAGTGCATCCGGGTTATTATAGTAGGCATCCAGCACATGAGGACCTGCCACAATGATCTCCCCTATAGTTCCGGGTGGCAGGGACCAGCCATACAGCACATCATCCGCAGCAGCTTCCAGCGGCTCATCCTTATACGGTATAATAAGCACTTCCGCTACAGGTGCAGGCCTGCCCACATTCAGCCCTTCCGTAAAGGATGCCGCCTCGAAACGCAATAACCCGGAAGCCTCAATGCTGCTAATAGGTTCCGCTTCGGTAGAGCCGTACACGATCTTTATCCTTGCCTGCGGAAAGGCTTTTATATATTGCCGGGCTTCCCTCGGGAATACCGGCGCCCCTCCGGTAACCACCTTTCCCGGATATGGCATTTCCATATTACGTGCTGATACATAGGCCGCGAGCTGCTGTATGAAGAATGGCGATCCGATGAGCATGTCCGCCTTATACTGACCGAGCTGCGATACGATACGGGCCGTATCCATCTTACGCTTCTTTTTAGGATTGAAGGTGGCTATTACAGCCGTACAGCCCAATCCCAAACTCAAAAATAATACGATGGGCAACGCGATGATGCCTGTTTCTCCTGCTGCTATTCCCAGCTCCGCTTCCAGGGCATCAAACTGGTGGCGTAAAAAGCCATGGGTACGCTTTGCCGCTTTAGGCGTGCCGGTGCTGCCGGTAGTAAACGTGATCAGCGCGGTATCTGCTGTACCCGTTTCCGGTATCGCCCGGACCGTTACATGCTTACGGAACCCTTTTCCCAGGTGAACGGGAATACGCCTTATGGTAGCGGAAACCAAAGACAGCAGCCTTACCTTCCAGCCGCCTATCACCGCCCTGCACTGCGCGATATCACAGCACAGCTCCAGGCGCTTCAGGCTCACCCACTCATCCACGAAGACCGCCACCGCTCCTATCCGGAACAGCGCCAGCACTATCCTGTACAGGTCAACGGACATCGGGATGAACACCAGCACATTATCGCCTTTACGGATCCCTTTGGACAGGAAATATTGCGCGGTACGGTCCACCTGGTCCGCCAGCTCCCCGAAAGTGACCTGCTGATGACCGTCAATGATAGCAATACGTTCGGGTGCTTCCTGCGCCCTGCCAAAGAAAAGACTGGTAATATTGAACGGCCGTTGCATCATAATGTCTTTCCGAAAAGCATGTAAGTTTTAAAAATACGGCCGTTAAAATGCCCGGATATTGCCGTCGAGGTACCCTGGTTGTACATAAATGCATGGATAATGCTGGTATAGCCCCGGGCCGCAGCTTCCCGGTAAACCTGGGCCGCCATAAGATGCCCCAATCCCCTGAAACGCGGGTCTGGATCTCTCGCTATTGTTTTAATGATCAGCGTCCTGCTGGCTGTATCATACAGGTCATCTATACATAAAAAGACACCAGCGACAGCCCCCGCGGCATCCTCTGCCAGGAGCACGAATTCTTTTTTCAGGTATGGCTGCAGCGGCAGGTATTTATCCAGGAAATCTTCCAGGGTTATCGGCGTGTACAGGAAATTCCGGGAGAAGGCCTGCAGCAGGAAAGGGTGCAGCCGCACCAGCTCTTCGCGATAAGCTGCCAGGTCTAAAGATCGTAGCCTGATCCCTGCCGGCTCCAATGCTGTCTTTATACTACTGATCATCTCCTCATCTACGGAGAGGTCCTCCGTGAGGCCGGACCCATATTCCCCGATGGTCGTCCAGCCATTCTCTTTCCATTGCTGTATGTAATAAGGCCGGTGCAGGGGTTCGGTAAAGAACAGCGGCAGTTCCGCCTCGTTGATAAAACGGTATTGTTCCCAGGTAGAGCCGTTCATAGGGCCTATCATATATCCTGCTCCTGATGTTCCGGCATAGGCTTCCAGGTGACCCAGCAAAGCGGCGGCAGCAGCAGCACCTGGAATACACTCGTAATGGCCTATACAAACGGTATCTGCTCCCTTATATTGAAGGGCAGGGTTCCGGTAAACAGCAGCCCGGGCTACGGGCATACCTTCCGAGATCAATACCCAGCAGCTATCCAGGTGCCGGTGCGCCGGGAATTCGCGCTGCTTTACAGCCTGCTCCTGTGGCGAAGGATAGCATTGTGCTATGCAATCCGTGAACAGGTGGAAATCTGCGGCGCCGGGATAAGTGCGTACCGGCGTCATAAGCCCAACATATTTCCGGAGAGTACCAGTCCCAACAGTACCGATAGCGGTATGGTCAGGTTGTCCCATCCTTTTTTACTGAATGCTTCCACAGCGGAAGATAACAGGCCAATCAGCAGGGCTGCGCCCAGGAGCAGTGCAGGACTGCCGTCAAAGCCGGTAACCAGCGCAAAGCTTATAACAAGAAGGGCAGCGCAGATACAGAATACCAGGCTCCCCATCAGGGTTTTGCTCCCGGCTCCCGTGGTGTACCTGCCCAATGGCCATTTCCGGCCGGTAAGCGCGGCGGCCGGGTCGCAGACCGCCAGGATGATAACAGGCAGGTAGTAGTAAATGAACCGGCCGCCATAATGATCGTATGCCAGATAACAGGTATAGACCGCCAGCGGGTAAGCCAGGCTGCCTACGGATTGCCTTTCAATGGCATTAATGGAGGGCAGCAGCTTCCATTTTAGACTCGCTGTAAGGATCACGGCAAAGGTGGCGCATAATAATAGCACCAGCCAGTGATTACCCAGCATAAGAGGGAATAAAAGCGCCAGCAGGCCCGTACCCAGGTGCACCAGCTTACGGGTATATTCCGCTTTCACTTTAAATAGATGATACAGCAGCTCGGCCAGCGCGAAGAGCAGCAGAAAAGCCCCTGCCAGTATCAGCGTGTTCGTAATATCTTTACTCATTGTTTCTGATCTGTAATGAACCGTTGATAAAAGAATCCTTTGTCTTTGGCTGTCAGCGCCCGTGACAGCCCGTCCAGGCAGCGCAGCTCTGCCGGCAGTATGCTGCTCAGCATACGGGGCACCATCAGGTTCCAGTACGCCACCCGGCCGCCGGAGTGAAGACCGTCCACCAATTGGCGACCCGTCTCCCGGAAGGTTTCCCTGTCCATATATTCAAAGATATTGGAAAGATTCATTTTATCCATACTCCCGTATTTTTTCAAGGCATCCTGTGCATATCCCTGCTCCAGCTGCAGGGCCTGAATATTATCTTTTATCTTGTCATAGTTCGTTTCCTGCAGATAGTGCGGCAATAACGTCCCGAAATCACCCGTAAGGTTATACCGGAGCATAAAATTACGCTGCGCCTCTATGGACCGAAGCTGCCGTTCGGCCTGCCCAAAAATAAAACGGGCAACAGGCACTTCGACCTCCTTCAGGAATTCAGGGTCCCTTCCGAACCTTCCCATAACGAACCTGCTGAAGAAGATTTTAAACAGGGCTTTCCACCTGAAGCTGTTCCAGGTAGTCTCGTAAAACAGCTCCTGTTCCTGACCGCTCTTGGGCGCCAGTAAGGCCTGCACGGTGCGCCGTGAGTGGATAAAAGGCAAAATACGCCTGACAAAGAAACGGAAGTAACGCTCAAACTTACCCTGGTGGATCACCCCGGCTTCCAGGCTTTCCCTGTTATGATCCCAGAAATAGCGGCACTCCCTGCTTAAATGTCCTGCAAGGCTCCTGTACATATCCCACCGCCCGGAGGAAGGCACGAAGCCCAGCAATACCAGGGTGGAAGAACGATTCAGGTATTGAAAGCAGGCTTTCTTAAGCTCCACCAGGAACAGTTGCGAAGGGTTGATATCTACTGCCACCAGGAGACCTGGCGCAGCGGTCAGCAAGGACAAGCTGTTATCCCCGGCAGAACCGACAGACAGCACTTTCTGCCCTGCAGTTACCTGCAGCCCTTCCAACAGGATATCCGCATCTTCCCAGCAATTGGCATAACGGATAAAATCAAAGGCTACCTTATGATCCAGTTGTTTTGTCTCAGTATGTACAGTATTGTTTGTCATGCAATGGCTACCCTCTTTTATACTTACCCCCTGTAAGCTGCCCGACCGGCAGACATCTAAATTAAGTAAATAAATGTTCAATAGTGAAAAGATGCAAGGTCATTATGGCGGAATTAAAAATCATCCGGTTTTTAGCATTTGTGGTGAAAACGCTTAGGCGTCTGCATAAATTGTATTTTTACAGTTGTATGTTAAAAGACCATCCTATGCAATTGAAAATAGTTTTATTAATGATCGTTTCATTATTGTCATTTACTGTAACCGCACAAAAAAATACTTCTACGGCCGAAAGTACTATAGACACATTGATATCCCGGATAGCCAGCAAAGATATACCGGGCTTAAAGCAGCTTACAACACGCCAGATATATTGCCTTTTATGTTTTAAACAACCCAACTTTAAGAAGGACCCTTATTCAGTCAGGAAAAAACAGTTTTATCAAAAATATTTCCGGAACATTTTTGATCAAGACCTTTTAGACCGCATTAAAAGAAATGAAAGGATCATTATAGCAACGCCCACGGAATCCTATGATTACCTGGTCTTATATACTATTTACAGGCCTGATGAATTAGTAAAAGGCCATGAAGGGGTTCAATTCGGATTGTGGCTGAAAGAAGAAAACGGTATATTAAAGCTATCGGGAGTTGAAACCATCCCCTGATATACCAGGGTACCCTGCCAAGCATATAATGATCCTCTCCCGGCAAACCCTGGTGTAATTGCCGGGAGGTAAGATAAAAATATTCCCGGCACCGGACGGCAATAGGCTCCCTTCGCGGCTACATTGTATCTTTGCCGGCCATACCCGGAATAATATACTTTCCTTATGATACAACAAGCTATAGTTCGTTTACTGCTGCCGGCTATATTAGCCATACTATCCTATAACAACCCTTCACCCGGTGATCAGCATACGCACCCGGACACCCTTGCAGTCGCGGAACGGGCAGACATCATACCCGCCGGGCTACCCGCACCGGATGAGCTGTCGGCATTCGTACCGGAGCACTATAGCATCCTGGACACCGCAGCAGGCGACCTTAACCAGGATAAGAAGGATGATCTTATCCTGGTGCTGAAAAGAAATGGCGAAGATACTTTAGTGAACACCGGAGAGCCGGACAGGCCACTGCTGATCCTGATAAGGGATGACCATAACCGTTTACAGCAGGTAAGGCGTAATGATAATACCATTTACTGTATTGGCTGCGGAGGTATAATGGGGGACCCTTATGTGGGCATCGTCATCAGGAACGGCTATTTCTCTGTGGAGCACTACGGGGGCAGCGCCTGGCGGTGGACCAGGATCATTACCTATAAATACGTCGCAGCAGACCAGGAATGGTACCTGCATAAAGACGGGTCGGAAAGCTTCCACGCTTCGGAGCCCGACAAAATAAAAACCACGATCAGGACTACGAGAGACTTTGGTAATATAAAATTTGAGGATTTTGATATCTATGAGGACAGGTAAGCCCGCCTGCTCTAAAACTACAATAAACGACATTTAAGAACCAAGCATTTAATTATTATGGCATTTGGATTTCCCCCTAAATACAGTGAAAATATACACCTTTACGATTGGGATAAAGAGGAATTTATTTTTACAGCCCTTGAAGCGGCTAAACAGCAAGACTGGAATATCAGCAGTATAAGCAGTACAGGTTTTGTGGCATATACCCCTTTTTCCTGGAGATCATGGAGCGAAAAAGTAACTGTCAGCATAGCAGACGATATCGCGCATATCCGGAGCGAGTGTACCGGTAACCAGTTATTTGACAGCGGCAAGAATAAGAAGAATATAAAACAATTACTGGAAAGCATTGATGTGGTCAGAACGACCCTGACACGGGAAGCAATAGATGCCGGGCTGGAGAGCCTCAGGGCGGATTACAATATCATAGCGGACGAACAGTTGCTCTTTTCCCCGGATAGCAATGAGGACAGTGGCTTCTTATCACTTTTCAAACCCAGGAAAGGCTATTTTATGACCCCGATACTTGTGGGCATCAATATCCTGGTATTTATAATCATGGTCCTTTCGGGCGTGGACGTCTTTCAGCCCGACACGCAAAGCCTGATCGATTGGGGCGCCAATTTTAAGCCATTGACACTGGAAGGCGAATGGTGGCGGCTTTTTACAGCCTGCTTCATACATATCGGTGTATTCCACCTGCTGCTCAATATGTATGCCCTGCTTTATATAGGGCTTATGCTGGAACCCTACCTGGGTAAATCCCGTTTTCTCGCGGCTTACCTGCTGTCGGGCGTGTTCGCAAGCATGGCCAGCCTGTGGTGGCATGACCTGACGGTCAGCGCCGGCGCTTCCGGTGCCATATTCGGGATGTATGGTGTATTCCTGGCTTTGCTGACCACCAGCCTCATAGAGAAATCCGCCCAAAAGGCACTGCTGGTCAGTATAGTCTTTTTTATTGTCTATAATATACTCAACGGGTTGAAGCCCGGCAGCGGCATTGATAATGCCGCGCATATCGGAGGGCTGCTAAGCGGCCTGGTCACAGGATATGTGCTGGTGCCAAGCCTGAGACAATATTATGACAACACCATTAAATTTTCAACCATCGGGATGCTGACCATAGCGCTGCTGTTTACAGGCTTTTACCTGTTCCGGAGCCTGCCCAATGATATTGCCAGGTATGATGAAAAAATGCAGCGATTCGTCTCACTGGAATCTATGGCCCTGGAAGTGCTCCAGCTCCCTGAGAGTACGCCCGAAGACCGCTTATTGGCAGAGCTCCGGGAAAGGGGTATCTATTACTGGAGGGAAAGCCTGGGCATCATGGAAGAAGTGGAGCAGATGCAACTGCCCGAACCTTTGATCCAAAGAAATGCAAAGCTGAAGGAGTATTGCGAGCTCAGGATAAAAAGCTACGAATTGCTGTACAAATCGATAGCAGAGGATACAGATCAGTACGATGATGAAATCAATAGCTGTGTAAAGAAAATAGAGGTTATCATCAATGAGCTCTCAGCACAGCAATAACACCGAAGCATTATGCCTGCTTACAGGCATTATAATGGAACAGGATCGGTAAACCTGTTCCATTATTCGTTATTAAAGCAAGCATTCAAATAACACATTTCATTAACATATTTTTATATAAATATATTTTAATATTACATATTTATTAACTTTATTTGTCGGGTATTTGCAAATACAGCGTTTCCTGCGCTTTGCTGGAAACACCTCTTTTCGCGAAAAGTATTATTTTACTATTCTAAAACCCAGAATTATGAAAAAAGTATTCATTGCGATTATCCTCTCATCATCACTCTCTAACGATTTCCTGCAGCATTATAGTTCCGGCTAAAAAAATATTTTTTACAATACCAGTCCCTGTGAACCGCGCGGGATCCTGTTACCTGCGCATAACTGAATCCACAGTGGAGTCACTGCTCCGGACCGAATTGGTATAGGTATCGGGATTATTGGGTATTTCAGGGTCTGGTGTATGAGGAAAATGGACATTATTGTCTTTATCCATGTCATTGTAGTCCTTATTGTTATCTTCACAAGCCACGGCCAGGGATGTTAAAAAGACGAGCAACAGTACCGGAATCAGATTGGGCTTATACATATTATTCATAATAATTCGGTTTATGGGTAAAGAGAATACATTCATTAAAAAAAACTGTTCCTTGTTGATCTATTCCTGATCCGGCTCATCCGGTTCATCCGGGGCTTTGAAATTGATCTCATGCATGGCTATTTCCGACAGCAGGAGATCTGTGTGCTCTTCATCCTGCAGCGTCTTCTGCAGCAGCCCGGCCATCCTGTCCTGGCCCAGGGTATATGCGATAGCTACCAGTCCGCCGTAACAGGCGATCTCATAGTGCTCTACCTTCCGGGCAGCTATAACAAGCGTGGCGTCCCTTGTGGCAGTGCCTTCGGCCGTTTGGGTAATGATCTCATCCGCTTCTTTCAGAATACCTTCCATCGCCAGGCACTTTTTAGCCTGCGGCTGTTCATTGAGCCATTCAAACACCTTTTCCAGGCGTGCAATATGCTTCCTGGTATCATGCTCATGGTCTTTAAAAGCCCTGATCAATACCGGGTGGCTGGTGGCTTTCTGTAATTTTTTCAGTCCTGTCATGATCTCCTGCTCAGCCCAGTAGATCTCTTTTAAGGAGGCCAGGAAAAACTCCCGGAGCGGCGTCGCACTGTAGGAAGAACGTATTTTTTCAGGAACAGTAGGTGTTGCTTGAGGCATACGATAAAGTTTTAGCTGGTTGGTAGTATCAGAAAGGCTGCGGCCGCAGCCTTTCTGACAACCAATGTGTGAATACAAAAATTACATCAGAAGTTGGACCGGCGGCCGCCTCCGTGAGAGGCACGGCCTCCCATTGCTGCTATACGCCGTACCTGGGCTTTGCTCATAGCTGCAAAGCCTCTTTTGCTGCCCGAGGCAGAACCGGAGCTACCCCTGGAAGAGCCGGAAGACCCCCTGGAACCACCGGAACTCCTGCCGGAGCTGCCTGAATTACCACCCCTTGATGAACCGCCGCTTCTGGAAGAGCCGCCGGAGGAGGAATTACTGCCCCTGGAACCACCGGAACCTCTGCCGGATGATGATGAACCTCCCCTGCCCGATGAGCCGGAACGTGATGAGCCGGAATTACCACCACCGCCGGAACTCCGACCGCCGCCATGGGAAGCACGGCCACCCTTGGCAGCTATACGACGTACTTCTTCACGGTCCATGGACGCAAATCCTCGGCCTCCTGATCTCCTGCCGGACCTGGATGAGCCGCCGTAATCGTCATCATCATCATAGTCTTCGTCATCCTCGTAGTCATCATAATCTTCATCGTCATCATAATCATCGTAGTCATCATCGCCGTAATCGTCATCATCATAATGATCATAGTCATCATCAAACTCCTCACCATTTTCGGCATCTTCATAGCCTGCCTGGTAACCGGCCCTGAAGCCTTCTTCGTAAGAGTCATCATCATGGTAGCTGTCATCCTGGTGACTGCCGCTGCCGCGATTGGAACTACCTGTATTACTTCTTCTGGACGAGCTGTTTCCTGAACGGCCCGATGAGCCTGATTGGCTTCTTGTTGAACGCATTGCCATAGCTAAAAGTTTTATTGGTTAACAATACTAGCTCTAATGCCAATTCCGGGCCATAATATACCGCTATTGATTCCTAAACCGTTATACATTATCCCGGAAAACCTATGTAGATTACTTTACTCAAATGGGGTTGGACAAAAATAAACTGAGTAATAAATTCCTTGCGGCAAGCCACCTCTTATTATAGCATACGCAGGCCGTGAGCATTCCTATACTCTTGGCTTACAGCCATAAAAAGGCCATTCGACATTTTCAGTCAATGGCCAGGCCTGAAAACGGAAGGTTCCGTCTCTACGGCAAACAAAACTTACGCCCAGGGATCCAGTACCACCTTGACACAGTCATCTTTCTTCTCTTTAAAAATATCGTAGGCATGAGCGATCTCCGCAAGCGGCAGCCGGTGACTTATAATATCATCCAGGCGGACCTTTCCTGCCTGCACCTCCTGCAGCAGCAGGTCCATATATTTATGTGCGGGCGCCTGTCCGCCGCGCAGCGTAATGCCTTTATCAAAGAACTGGCCTACCGGAAAATTGTCATAAGGCATCGGGTAAACACCCAGAACGGAAATAAAGCCACCACGCCGTACCGCGCTCATACAGGCTTCCAGCACTTTTACCGAGCCTTTTTCCATATTGATGACAGCTTTGGTACGGTCCCAGAGGCTACGGTCCGGCTCAAACCCGACAGCGTCGATACAGACATCCGTACCTCTTCCCCCGGTCAGCTCCCGTATGGCCGCCACTACATCTTCCGCCTTATCCTCCCACAGTACGGTATGGCAATCCGCCACCTGCCGCGCCTTTTCCAGCCGGTACGCCTGCGTATCCACCATGATCACCCTTCCTGCGTTCCGGAGACGGGCAGCCTTTAAGGTCATCAGGCCCACCGGGCCGGCGCCGAAAATAGTAATGCTTTCGCCTCCCTTCACGCCGGCCCAGTCTATACCCGTATATCCCGTAGGGAAGATATCCGTAAGGAACAGTACGGCTTCATCCGTCATACCCCCGGGAACAAGCCGGGGCCCGAAATCGCCATAAGGCACTCTTACATACTGCGCCTGGCCGCCATCGTACCCGCCGTACAGGTCGGTATAGCCGAAAAGACCGCCGCCTTTTTCGGTCAGCACACCGCCTTCGGGTCCGTAATGCTCCGGGTTGCTGTTCTCACAATGGCCGGGAAGCAGGGAGTTGCAAAAGAAGCAATGCCCGCAGGCTACAGGAAAGGGCACAATGACCCTGTCACCTTTCTTGAGCGACCGTACGCCCTTACCCGTTTCTTCCACAATCCCCATGAATTCATGCCCCATCACCATACTACGCGCCTGCGGAATGCCGCCGCTGTAAATATGCAGGTCTGAGCCGCATATCGCGGTAGCCGTCACTTTAACGATAATATCTCCGTCTTCCTTTATAGAAGGGTCTTCTACAGTATCGTAGGTGATACGACCGGGAGCGTGGAATACAGCTGCTTTCATACTTTAATTTTTTTTTATTATGCTCAATTATACCTCACCGTCTGCCGGTTCCTGCTGACTTTTCATATTGTCGGCCGCTATGCTGTCGGGCATAATATTGCTCATCCAGACATTCAGCTTGTTCTTAAATCCTGATACCACCATATCCGCATTGGCCATAAGTGCCTTATACCCGTCCCGCGCGACATCCGCAGGGTCGGCCAGCTGATCTTTGTCCTGCGCGATCCTGGATTGCTCCATACCTGCTTTGCGGAAAAAATCGGTATCGGTAGCACCCGGCAGCAAGGCAGTGATCACGATCCCCCGGTCCTTCACCTCGCTTCGCAGGGCTTCGGAGAAAGACTGAACGAAAGCCTTGGTGCCATGGTACACGGACTGCCAGGGTCCGGGTGATTTGCTGGCAATAGAGGACAGGTTCAGTATCCTTCCCCTGCCGCGCATCAGCATATCTTTCAGGAAAAACTTGCTCAATACTACCATCGAGCAGATATTCAGGTTAATGATGGCCAGCTCCCGCCTGATATCCGTATATTCAAAGAGGCCGTAAAGCCCCTGGCCCGCATTATTCACCAATATTTCCACTACCCGGCCTTCCGACACCAGCTCATTGTAGAGATCAAAAGCAGCCTGGGGATCAAAGAGATCACGTTGCTTGATGATCACCTCCACACCGTAAGGTAACAATTGCTCCTTTGCTTTCAGCAGCTCTCCCGTAAACCGGGCTACCAGTATCAGGTCGTGACCGTTCTTTGCGAATTCTTCCGCCAGCGCCAGGCCGATGCCCATAGAGCCGCCGGTGATCAGGGTGTAATGCTTTTCCATAGTTCAGTACTTTTTGGGGATTATAAAGACGGGACAGCCATGATCTACTTTCCTTTATTCTTCTTATTGTCCTTTTTGCTATTTTTCAGGTTATCCTGCACATTCCTGGCGTGCTCCAGGTGCTGCTCCAGGGTAGGCAGCGTCCTGGCCGCCCAGCTCTTCAGGTCTGCGTCGGTTCCTTTATCCACTGCCCTTTTAAACAGGGCGATGGTCGCTTCGTGATCCCGGATCATTTTTTTCATAAAGGCCTCATCAAAATCAGCAGCGCTCTTGCCTGACAGATCATCATGATCTTTTTGCATATCATTGGGAACCCCTGCGGGAACAAATATATTCTTACGCTGGGCCAGTTGCTTCAGCTCGTCATTCGCTTTCTGGTGGTCCGTGACCATCATTTTTCCAAAATTCCTGACAGCTTCCGAAGTGCCCCTGTTCTGGGCGAGCTTCCCAAGCATGACCTCAGCCATGCCTCTTTCCGCGGCTTCTTTCACAAACGCCTCATCAGAGAATCCCATCAGGCCCTGGGCAGAAACGGAAATATTCCATAGCAGCATACAAAGGCCCAGGATGCCCGCCAGCCTGGTAATTGTAATGATCTTTATCATAATATCTGAATTTTAAAGATTAAAGAATTTAAAGAGGCAGGATACCCTCTTCCTCCTGAAGGCATCATAAAAACAACCTCCGTCAGAGCGGCTGAAAAACCCGGGCCCGGAGCATTCTATGAAACATCCTTAAGAGCATTAAACCGGCGCATTAGGGGAAAGCGCACATATCCTTATGTAAGGTCTGGCTCTGATTTAGTATTCACAGGAATATTAAGGCCTGCCGGTTCTCATCTTCTCAACGGAGGTTGACCAATGGCGATATCCTGGCAAATTATAAGGCAGACCGGCAATAAGCCGGCTGATCTGCCCCACTACCTGTTAGTGGTGTTTTTCTTATCCTCCTGCTGATTTTTTTCATTCTTTTTGGGAGGATGGCCGGTATTGGAGTTCCGGGTCTGGTTGGTTTGGTTGTGTCCCTGCGTATTACCAGTATTGGCCTGGTTGGTTGGTTGCTGGTTTTGATCTTTAGTAGCCATAGTGAAAAAATTTTAAAAGTGAAACGATATAAGATACACTTCTAATTCCGGGCCAAATCAAGGCTCATATGATTATCAGTATTTTACAGAGTACCCGACCAGAAATGACGGGGTAATAGTTACCCAAAGGCGCTGAAAAGTGTAGAATATTTGGCACACCGGAGGCCGGGAAGCGAGGGGGCATTACAGGGAAACACCGTAACGGCGGGGCGCATACACTGTCCGGTTGTAAGCGTGAATATGCTGGCTACAGTGCGAATCTTATCCCGGAACGGTTCCGGGGCCGGCTAAAAAAAACGGCTGCTATAAAAATAACAGCCATAAACCAAAAAACCGGGTCTTACCATCTTTAGTTTCTTCAATAATTTATATATGAGGACATAGGAATCTTATTAAATTGTACCGGAATAAACCAGTAAAAAACAATTAATTAGCGACCTAAGGTAGTACAATATTTTTAAAATTAAAACTTTAGTCCAATTATTTTTTTAACCGCCTGTTTCTTTTCAGCATACCCGCTTTTAACGGAACAAAACGAAGTTCCCGACAGCAGGGCATGGAGCCGTGCGGCAACAGGAATCCGGGGAAATTTGCGTCATTTTAATGGAAATTTCATATCTTTATATGCGTTCTTTCATTTAAAGCGGCGTCCATGACCGGGCTGTTATGGTATACCGGTTAAAATGAAGATCAATTTTTAAGAAATAATTTCACCCGGCATGCCCAAAGTAACCTATAACAACAAACAAGCCACATTTTTCCCCGCCCTTAAAAAAGAAATAGACGCTTACTTCGCTCAAAACAGCCTGAAAAAGACAGGCAACTGGCGGCTTTACTCCAAAACCATTATCCTGGTTTCCACTTCCGTAATTTTATACACCCTGCTGCTTTTCGTACCTATGCCGGGCATCGCAGGGATATTGCTGAGCGGTCTGTTCGGCTTTGTGCTGGCGCTTATCGGCTTCAATGTCATGCACGATGCCTGCCACGGCAGCTATTCCACCAACGGCAGGGTCAATGAGCTCCTGGGTTATACCCTGAATGCGCTGGGCGGCAACAGCTTTATGTGGAAGCAAAAGCACAACATCATTCACCATACCTATACCAATGTGGACGGCATGGATGATGATATCGCCAAAAGTCCCTTCATCAGGATGTGCAGCACCCAGAAGTGGGTTCCTGCCCACAAGGTCCAGCACCTTTACCTCTCCTTTCTCTACGCGGTCAGCACGCTCTTCTGGATCTTCTGGCAGGACTTTTATAAGTACTTTACCAAAAAGGTCTATACAAGCAAACTGCCTGCCATGTCGCGCAAAGACCACCTGATCTTCTGGACCAGCAAGGCCCTTTATATTGTCTTCTACATAGCGCTGCCCATAATGCTGCATGGCTGGTTACACTGGCTGGTGGCGTACCTCGTGCTCAATGCTGTGATGGGCCTTACCTTATCCGTTATATTCCAGCTGGCCCACGTAGTGGAAGAGACCGAATTCACCTATGTAGGCATTGACGACGCGGTAACGATAGAAAACGAATGGGCTGTGCACCAGGTAAAGACTACAGCCAACTTCTCTCCCGGCAGCAGGATCGTGACCTACCTTGCCGGCGGGCTGAACTACCAGATAGAGCATCACCTGTTCCCCCGTATAAGCCATATCCATTACCCTGCCTTAAGCCCCATTGTAAAAAGGAAGTGCGAGGAATTCAACCTGCCCTACCTTTCCAATCCCAGCTTCTTTACAGCCCTGTCCTCCCACTTCAGGCTCATAAAGGAACTGGGCGCGCACCTCTGAAAAAAGATCAGCAAATGTTAATTATCAAAATAGCTATATATTCTCCAAATAAATAAACTAACTTTGCAGCATCAAATATTTTGATAGGCACCTGCCTCTGCATTCTCTGTCATAGTTTAGAATACACATTTTTTTCTCTCTCAGTTTTCGCGTTTTCAGCTGCCACCTTATTCTTAAATACTTTGTCATGACTATTTTTGTCGGCAACCTGAATTTTCGCACTACGGAAAAGCAGCTACATGACCTGTTCGCTGCTTACGGCACCATTCAATCGGTTAAGATCATTACGGATGTATTCTCAGGCCACTCCCGGGGATTCGCATTTATAAGAATGACCTCCTCCGATGAAGCAAGGGAAGCGCTCCGAAGGCTGGATAGCTGCTACCTGGATAATAACCAGCTCATACTCCGGGAAGCCAGGCCCAGGACGCAGGCAGACCTTTTTAAAAAGCCGCGTCTCTGACCTCTCCACGTTCTTTCACCTGCTAAAGCGCCTGAATATGAAAATATACATAAGCAACCTTGATATCAATGTTTCGGAACAGGCATTGTTCAACCTTTTTATCTCCTTTGGCACCATTACAGCGGTCACCATTATAAGGAGCACAACAGGAAGGTCTACCGGCAGCGCCTATGTGGTAATGAAAGAAGATGTAGACGGCAGAAGGGCGGTAAAAACACTTCACCATACAAATTTTATGAACAGGTACCTGGTTATATACGCAGTATAGCCGGTCCACAATTAACAACCGGGAGCACGTCTCCTGCAAACAATCAAAACATGAATTTCGATCAATTAGATTTAATACAACCTATACGCCGGGCCGTTGCCGATGCAGGCTATACAGCCGCTACCGAGATACAGGCCAAGGCCATTCCCCATATACTGAAGGGAAAGGACATTTTAGGATGTGCCCAGACAGGTACAGGTAAAACCGCTGCCTTTGCCATTCCGATATTGCAGCAACTGCAGGCCACCCAGCCCCAGCCTTCGCGCATCCGCGCCCTGGTGCTGACACCAACCCGTGAGCTGGCCCTCCAGATAGAAGAGAGCTTCAATACTTACAGTAAATACCTGGGCATACGCAACCTCTCCATTTTTGGTGGCGTACCGCAGGGCAAGCAGGTAACCGGCCTGAAAAAGGGCGTTGATATCCTTATTGCCACACCGGGCAGGCTGCAGGACCTGATGCAGCAGGGCTACATCAACCTGGGGAGCATAGAGATCCTGGTACTGGATGAGGCAGACCAGATGCTGGACATGGGATTTGTCAACGACGTAAAAAGGATCCTTACACATATCCCCGTATCCAGACAAACACTGTTCTTTTCCGCCACGATGCCTAAAGCCATCCGGAAATTTGCCAATACCATACTGAACCAGCCGGTGGAAGTGTCTGTGACACCCGTATCTTCAACGGCGCAAACTGTTCAGCAATCCGTTTACTTTGTAGAGAAGAAAGAAAAGCCCGGACTGCTTATCCACCTGCTGAATGACAGGTCGATCGCCCGCTCGCTGGTCTTTACACGTACCAAGCACGGAGCTGATAAATTGGTAAAGCAACTGGGGCAGAAAGGCATCTTCGCAGCGGCGATACACGGCAATAAATCACAGAATGCCAGGCAAAGAGCCCTGGAAGACTTCAAGAGCAGCAGGATAAGGGTGCTGGTAGCTACGGATATAGCCGCCAGGGGCATCGACATAGACGAGCTGCCGTATGTGGTCAATTACGAACTGCCCAACGTACCTGAGACCTATGTGCACAGGATAGGACGGACAGGACGTGCCGGCAAGGAAGGTGTGGCAGTCTCCTTTTGCGGTAGTGAGGAGCAGGAAGACCTGCAGAATATACAGAAGCTGATAGGCTTCCGGATGCCTGTAAAAGCCTCTATAACCAATAGCAGGCAATTAATGAATCTTTAAAAATCAACAAATACAATATGGCGGATACTTATTCCAAAAAAGCATTACAACAAAAAAAAGCTAAGAAAAAGCAGGACAAGCAGGAACGGAGAGAAGAGCGTAAAACGAATAACGACAAGGGTAAAAGCCTGGAAGAAATGACAGTGTACCTGGATGAATACGGTAACATAACCGATGTGCCGCCCGAAAAACAGAAAAGAAGCAAGATACCTGTACAGGATCTTCCCGAAGGGGCCGCTGCCGCGGAAGACAGGGAATATACCGGCATTGTATCATTGTTCTTTACCGATAAGGCGTACGGCTTCATTACAGAGGACAATACAAGGGCCAATATCTTTGTACACAGCAACAAGACACGCGAACCGATAAAAGAGAAAGACAGGGTGGTTTACGAAAAAGAAAAAACACCAAAAGGGTACGCTGCAATAAATGTCAGAAAAATCAAGTAACTTTATACACAATTAATAATCAAATCAACAACAATGCAAGAAGGTACAGTAAAATTCTTTAATGAATCAAAAGGTTTCGGATTTATAACTCCTCAAAATGGTACGGAAGATATCTTCGTGCACATCAGCGGTCTCCAGGCACCTATCCGGGAAAATGACAAAGTAGTTTATGAAGTGCAGCAGGGCAGAAAAGGCCTGAATGCCGTAAATGTCAGACTGGCATAATACACACTACAATGTGAATATCCTGAAGCAGCAAAGCAGTTAAACCGCTTTGCTGCATTTTTTTTATAACTGACTATCTATATATAGGCAACAAAGCTATTATAAGCTACAAATTATTATAAGAGATTCCTCACATCCGTTCGCAATGACCAACACCCTCAGTTCCCTCATAGTAAAAGAGGTCTCTGGCCAGCAGAGGGGACACTGTTCAGCGAAGCGTATCGGTAATAAAAGCTACTGACTATCTATATATAGGCAACAAAGCCATTATATGTCTAGGATGCTACTAAGTTGTATAAGAGATTCCTCATATCCGTTCGGAATGACTACACACGATACAGTACATTTCACTCCGTTGTTGGTGTTCTTCACCAACAACCCTATAAGGCTTTATCAGGGAGCTCCACTCCGCCGTCTTACGAAATAAAATAAACTGACTGTGTCTATATATCAACAAAACCAAAAGTGCGCGTACGCAAGATAAGCTACAAGTATAAGAGATTCCTCACATCCGCTCGCAATGACCAATACCCTCAGTTCCCTCATAGTAAAAGTGGTCTCTGGCCAGCAGAGAGGGCACTGCTCAGCGAAACGTATCCGTAATAAAAGGTTGTTGCCTGTAAGCAGATAATCACTTTTTTTATATAACTATCTATATCAACAGGAAACAAGCTATCGGATAGGCTGTCACGGGATTTTGATCAATGAGAGCTGCAGCGCTTTATAAAGCTGTTCCGGGTTGTTCCGCTATGCCATAACGCGGGAAATGCCGTTTTATCCAACCGCAATATCCACCGCAAAGTACGGAGCCGCCTTTCGTTGCGTGCATCCGGGCAACCGGTTTTTATCCCTTACTTATCCCGGGCAAAGCACGGTTCCGTCACCTGTTTTATTTAAGCTTAATAACACGCAGGTAATTCAGCAGCCGCATGCTCTGGAAGCCCATATCCCATTCAAACCATCTTGCTGCATTATTGGGACGTGTGGGATGCTTATGGTGATTGTTATGATACGCCTCTCCCCAGAAGATCAGGTCTACAGGCAGTATATTTTTAGAAGTATTGCTTACCTTAAAATTCTCATACCCGAACTTATGTGCCCACCAGTTGACCACTACGCCCTGGAAGGACCCCATGGCTACGGTAACAGGGAACAGCAGCCACTGCCACCAGGCGGTAGCCAGCAGGCTGTAGATAAGCGCATATATGGCTATCCAGCATAAGCGGGCAATGCCGCTGTGCGCTATCCTGTCAAATGCTTCCCATTCCGGTAGATTCTTTTTGTACTTTTCCGCCGCCTGCGTTTTGCCTATATACAGGTTGAAATAACTGTTCCTGGTCACCCACATCATTAAAAAGGGATTGGGTTCGTTGTGAGGAGAATGAGGGTCTTCCGGCTGGTCTGTATGCGCATGGTGTAAACGGTGCATCAGGCCATAGGCATAGGCGCTAATGTAAGAAGAGCCCTGTGTAATAAAGCAACCTATATAGAATAACCTTTCCCAGGGGCGCGACATAGTGAACATATTATGCGCCGCATAGCGATGATGAAAGACGGACTGAAAAAATAAAGAGGCATACCAATGTATGATAAAGAAAAGCAGCAAAGCCATAAATAATGGATGTTGTTGTGTGAGAAAAAAAATGAAAACAACATCCAATATGTAAAATGAGTGCTGAATATCTTTAAAGATAACGCAAATAAAGCATATAGCCAAATATAGATGTCATTTAATGGTCATGCTTTTGAACTCTGATAGAACGGTCACTATTATAATGACACCGCTTCGCGGTTAATATGGATAAATATAATTGCTATAATAATTTCAGCCTTTCAGGCTTATTGCAATAGCTGTAACCTGCCCCTGAAAGGGTAGCTGAATTGTCTGATGATCATGCTGATCCCTTGCTCAATATACACATCGGACTATAATAATGTCAGCCCTGCAGGCTTATTGCAATAGCTGTAACCTGCTCCTGAAAGGGTAACTGAATTGTCTGATGATCATGCCGATCACTTGCTCAATATACACATCGGACTATAATAATGTCAGCCTTTCAGGCTTATTGCAATAGCTGTAACCTGACCCTGAAAGGGTAGCTGAATTGTCTGATGATCATGCCGATCACTTGCTCAATATACACATCGAACTATAATAATGTCAGCCTTTCAGGCTTATTGCGGACAGCGGGAGCTAAGGCCGGCTATAAAGGACACCCCTACCATTACGCTTAATCCTGCACATGCTACCGGGCGGCTGAAGGTATAAGAAAAAGCACACCCGGAAGAGTGTGCTTCGCTACATCGTATTGAACTATGAACGGCTGTATTTAAAGTTATGTATCTTATATTATGTATCGGTATTTCCGATGCCTGCCTGCTCCGTTAAATTATCTTCTGCTTATCGTGATTCCGGCATTTCCCCAATGATGCCGTCCTGGCAAAAGCGCCTGTTCTTACGTCCCCCTGCACGCAAAACACACGCTCCTTCTTAAGGAAGCTTGAAGATCAGGTCGCCGGTGATATAGGCATATAAAACATACAAAGCAACTGCTACAGTATATGCCAGCGATGCAGCAGTAAAATACATTACCAGCCGGTAAAGGAAATCTAGGGTCTTCTGTTTCATAGGTTTTCGTATTTTTCGGGGTTAAAAAATAAATTTCAAAAACTGACTACAAAACATTTCATGGATAGATGTATCTAATAGAATTGGAGTCCGTTTATCAGGGCCGATCAGTTCTTCATATTAGATATTTCTGTCTGGATAACAACCAGTTTATATTTTTGTTCACAATAGCGGATATTTTTTTCTGATATTTTTATGATATCCTGCTTTTGCATCAGGGCTCAGCCTGCCCTTCTGTATGCTCAGGGGATGTTATGATACGGATATACCCGCTGCTGCCATCCATCTCTACCACATCACCGGTATGCAAGCGCTGCAGCAGGCCCGTCACTCCTACAATGCACGGCTTGCCCATCTCCCGCGAGACAATGGCGGAATGGCTTAGCAGGCTGCCTCTTTCCACTATAATGCCGGACGCGCCGGGAAAAAGGGTCACCCAGCCGGGATCCGTGCTGGAAGTCACCAGGATAGCGCCTTCCATATCCGATACTGACGTGGGGTCGGTCACTACCTTCACCGGTGCGCGTACGATGCCGGGACAGCAGCCGGTCCCCTTCAGGTCACCAGTTGTGACCTCCACCTTAAGGCGGGAATAGAAGTCATTGGCATGATACACTATGCCATAGGTGGCAAAACGCTCTGCAGGGACGGGCATAGCCTTGTACGCCTCCGATTCCCCCTTACGATGCACTGCCAGGGCACGGATATCCTGTGTCACACTGCGGCCTTCTATAAAAGCAAATATCTCCTCCCGTGTAAGGTAAAAGATGTCCCTGGGGTCTGCCAGGATACGTTCGGCATACCAGCGCTGTCCCATAGCCGAGAATAGGGCCCTCACGATCCCGAATGCCCTTGTCCGCTCATAGCGCAGGTTCTCACGCGCGCTTACCAGCTCACGGGTCTTCGACAGGGCTTTCCTTATCCACCATTTTTTCAGGAACCGGCCTTTCAAAGCCGGCCCCAGCGCGTTTTCCGCCCGTTCCCTGATCGCCTGCTCGGCATGGGTATCAATACTGGCTGCCGTGATGCCCGAATGCACATAGGATTTCAGCACCCTGATGAACAGGCGGGGATCCTGCGAGTAGGAAACCGTTTCCAGCTTCAGCTCTCCTATACAGCGCTCCCCTAAATCATCAATGTACCGCTCTATTTCCCTGCGCAGCTCTATATACGCAGCATCTGAAGATACCTTTGTCCATACCGCGTCTGCATCCTGCTCCGCAAACAGCTTTTTCCAGGCAGGGTTATCGCTGATCATCGTGGCCAGCGCAATGCTCCTGTGGATAGGCTGGGTGGAAATAATATCCCGGCTGCCGCACAGCAGGTCGTTGTGTATATTGGGGCTACCTGGGATGCAGGACGCAGTCTGCTTCTGCAGTATGCCGAACCAGACCATGGCAAAAAAGTCATTCAGCAGGGGCGCTTTCCATTCATTCAGCAACTGCCGCTCAAAATCAAGATACAGGTCCATCAACTGGTGAGCCGACAGCCGGCTCATATTCATACGCTTGTACCGCCCTATCACCTCATCCAATAAACGCTGGAACGCCGCCCGCTCTGCCGGGAGACGCTTATACCTGTACAGCATCTGTACCGCCATCCGGGTAACGCGCCACCACGCCTTTCCTCTGGACAGGGGTGTATGGCCCGGCAGGTCAAAGCGCTCCTTTACCCCCATCATCTGCTCCATGAAGCGCGCGTTAATGCTATATCCCGGTACCAGTGCCAGCATCCGGTACCAGGTCTTCAGGTTGTAATAGACCCTGCCGTTCATGAACCCCAGCGTATTTTTAAACACGCGGTCATTATCCTGCAGCGTCTGCCCGTCCACGCCCAGGAATTCGCAGAACAGCCGGTAAGCTCCTTCATACGACCGGCTGATAAAGGAAAAGGTCAGTGGCGTGGTTACGCCCGGGTAGGATTCAACAATGTTGCTGTTATCCCACAGGGTGTACACATCGCTGCTGTCCGCCAGCTTATGCAGTACCGTCACCGCACGGGACTGTAATACATACAGGTGACCCTCCTTCCGGGCGAATTCAACATCCTGGTAAGTACCGAAGACCCGATATACGGTATCCAGCACCGATGTCACTTCCAGTATCGTCTCATCATCCAGCGCTGCTGCCTGCTGCAGCTCCACGGGGACACTCTCTGTACGGGTTCCGCCTTCCGGACGGTCATCCTGCACGACCCGCTGCTGCTTGAGGACGATCTGCCTGCTGATACCACCATCTTCCGCAACGGTATAAACGTCCGCATCCAATGCTCCCGATACCAGTCCTTCGCCCAGTCCCCATACGGCGCTGATGACCTTTTGCTTCCTGTTGCCATCCGACGGGTGGATACCGAAGGCCACCCCCGCAGCATCCGCTGCTATCATTTCCTGTATAATAACGGCTATGCCCGGCTGCGCCTGCAGGTTATTGGTTTCCCTGTAAGCAGCCACCCGGCCGGAAAATGCGGACAGCCACACTTCCCTGATCTTAGCGGGAATATCTTCCGCCCTTACAAACAGGAAAGATTCAAACTGGCCCGCAAACGAGGTTTCCGCCCCGTCTTCCTCTACAGCCGATGAACGTACCGCAAACCAGGAAGTGCCGGGAAAATCAGCCTTTATTTTGTGTATTAACGTTTCATCAAAAGTATGACCCATGATGCGTCTCCTGACCTCTCCGGGTTCCTGCGCTCCCTGCAATACCGCTTCCAGCGTTTCCGCGGGTATTACCATCCACCCGGGAACGCTGAGTCCCGCCTGCTCCAGCCGGGCCAGGTGCCAGGCCTTCCCGCCTATGGAGCCTATAGCGGCTGTTGCAGCCTCTGTATGCCGTATGATCTTCATTGGTTACCTCCTTTTCTGTTGATGATCCTGATATACTGCCTGCGGCACAGCCATTCCGTAAATACGCCCTGTACCAGCCACAGCACCACATGGAAATAACGCGGGCGGAGTATGCCTATAATATTGGTCTGCCGGTCAATTCCGAAGTGCCGCTGGATGAGCGTATCGGTAGTGTTGACAGTGAGCTGCAGCGGACCGGACAATGGCATCCAGTACGTTTCCAGGAAAGCAAGGCAGACCGCGAAAATGGCAATGTTCACCAGCCTGTGATGCCGCACCATCCTGGCGCCCCAGAAGAAGTAAAGGGTAGCCCCCGTAAAGATGCAGTGGATAACGGTGATCCACAGGTATATCAGGTATACTATTATAATGCTCATACGTTCAGTAATCTTTCTATCATCGGTACGCCTCCCAGCGTGAGATACATAGCTATGGTCCAGGCGGCGGACGCGCCTTCTATCATTTTGCCTGCCCTGCGGCTTTTATGTTTCAGGTACAATAACGCGGGCGTGCAGCATACGACATATATCACGGACAGGATGATGGTGCCCGTAGTGCCGTAACCGGCATATGCGGAGGCCAGGATGCTGAGCAGCAGGGAAAGCGAGAGCATTCCTATCCATAAAACGGCCGACCCGGCCGGTCCCAGCATGGCAGAATAGGTCAGCACTCCTTCCGATTCCTGCTCAGGAGCCCGGATCTTCCTCCCAATCTCCAGCACGATGCCGCTCATAAAGGAAACAGCGAAAAAGTACAGCAGCCCGCCGGGAGCCCGCACACCTTCCAGCATCCAGTCCAGCCCGCTGGCATAAATATCAATAAGGGGAATGATCAGCATGTGGGAGACCACGTACCAGAACTGGTGACGCTTCAGCCAGTCCGCCACAAAAAATTCTTTGGACATCAACAGCAAATAGCCCAATGCCAGGGCGTAAAGCAGCAGCATCTTCGGGAAGACAACAGCGTTAAGCCCCACCTGCAGGCATACAACGATGATCCCTATATTCCGCAATTCCCTGAAGCTGACCAGTCCCCTCGGCACCGGCAATTCCCTGCGGTACAGCGCGTCTTCCTTAGCATCCTTGAACTCATCGAAGATCCGGACCAGCAAGAAAAGGCTGACGGTCGTAAAGACGCCTGCCAGGAATACTTTCCAGCTTACAAAGCCATCCTCGCCCCTGCAGATCCTGGAATAGGCCACGGCTGAAAAGCTGAAAGCCGCAACCAGCAGGCCATGGCCTGCCAGGGGGAAGCGTTCCTTCTGGTATATATACAAACGCTTCCATAAAGGCGCATTGTTCTCTTCCGGCCTGCTGTAAGGATTTGTCAGGGTTTCCATATCAGTTGATTGAACTATTAAAAAATCAGCCAGCAGACGGCCCCGGCCATCATATAGCTGTCAAACCTGTCCAGGATACCGCCATGGCCGGGTATCAGCCTGCTGTAGTCCTTAATGCCACATTTCCTTTTGTATAAGGACGCCAGCAGGCGCCGGTCATGGCAGCCGTAGCCAGGACAAGCGTCTTCATAACCAGGTGCGATACGGGCAGGCCTGTAATATCCTGCAGCAGCAAGGAAGTAATGACGACGCTGACATAGCCCCCGATCACACCCGCCAGGGTCTTTTCCGGGCTGATGACAGGGAATATCTTTTTTCTTCCCAGCAACTGGCCTGTGATCTGGGCAAATCCGTCAAAGACAAAGACAATGGTGTACACGAATAAAAGCCCGTCCGTATCCTGCCCGAACGCATGCAGGCAGAAAGCGGCGGCTACCGGTATATATATGCCCAGGCTTTTCCACAGCAGCGGGCGGTTGCGGGCAGACCGCAGCCAGGCCGCAAGCATCTCGTACAGACCGGTCCCCGCAATGGCCAGCACCAGCAACGGCAGCAGGCCGTAAAAGATACAGGCAACAGTGACGCTCACCACCAGCAGGTAAAAAATATATTTTACCCACCGGTCCCGGGCAGCATAGGCCTTATTCCTGCGATTGATGATCACGATCGCCAGTCCGCCGAACAGGAAATACCCTGCAATGATATAGATCAGCGCCTGTATCATTACTGTGTAGATTTATTGGCTTTTAGCACGAGGAAAACACTTTTGACATTGGACCTTAAACGGGGCAAATATATTACCAGCACCAGCTCTTCCAGGTATGCAAGGTAAGAGCAGGCTATCATAAAGTAAAAATAGGCGGGATGGAATCCCCAGACAAAATAGGTCACAATAAAAATACCCTGGATATAGCCCACCGCCTTGTTGGACCACAGGTGAAAGCTGGGAAAACGCCGGAAGCGTATAAGGGATATGACCTGGGGCAGCAGCCACAGCACCAGCATCAGTATAAAAGGTACCCTGTAAGTATGTACGAACGCGCTTTCCAGTACGATCATGCCCGTAAACGCCATCAGGTAAGTACCGATATCAGCAAGCGAATCCAGCCTCGCGCCGAATTCGGTCTGCATCCGGAAGGTCCTGGCGATCCACCCGTCCAGGATGTCCGTCACCAGGTTGACCGCTATCAGCGTAATGAACAGGGACTTATTGCCATCCGCAATGCTATATACTATAAAAGGCAATGCCGCCAGCCTGTATGCCGACAGGATATTGGGTATATTGATCACTTTTTCTTTTGTCATACGTAAGCAATGTTTACAATACAGCGCGGAAGCATCCGCTATTTCTGCTGCCTGCCGAATTTTTTATGGGCATCGGAAAAATGTCCCGCTGAGAGCGCCGCCGCAATGCTTAATTCCCCGGCCAGGATGACAGCACCGCAGATCTCCGCATATTTCCGGGCATTGCCTGCCCCATAGCAGCCCATCAGCTCCAGGCACTCCCGCTGTGTAGGCAGCGAAGTGCCCCCGCCCACCGTTCCGACGATCAGGTTGGGAAGCGTGACACTGGCATACAGGGAGCCGTCAGGTCTTTTTTCCATACGGGTAATGCCTGTTGCGGCTTCCGCCACACAGGCCACATCCTGGCCGGTAGCCATAAACAGGGCTGCCAGGCCATTGGCGTAATGGCCATGCGCGCCGATAGCACCGCTTTGTACAATACCGATGGTGGAAGACTGCCAGTAGGTGGCCATAGCATCCACGGAAGTCTTTAAGACCCGCTCCACAATGGCTTCCGGCAGCACGATCTCCGCCGTCACCTTCTTGCCTCTCGTTGCATTGAAGGATTGCGCCGTGGCCTTTTTATCACCGGAATAGTTGCTTTCAATGCACCATTGCTCCGGCGCGGCAGGACAATGGGCCACCATATAACGGCAGATGGCATCCGTACAGATGGTCACCATATTCTGACCCGCCGCATCCCCTGTTGTGTATTCAAAGGTCAGGATCAGGTGATTGCCTTCAATATTCACTTTCATTTCATGCAGCAGGGCATAATTGCTGTGCGCGGCTACGATTTCATGAAAAGCATCCATCTGCGTCAGCGCCCACCCCAGGAATGTTCCCAGCTCCGTAATACTGTTAAACTTAAATAAGGGACTGCGCTGCACCGCTTCTACCAGGCATATGGAGGTGACACCTCCTGCCAGGTAACAGGCTTTGGCGCCCCTGTGGTAAGAAGCCACCAGGGCTCCCTCGCTGGTAGCGAGGGACACAAAGTAATCGCCGCTGGCCTCGGTACCCAGCACCCTTACGGGGCCGATAACACCGGTGGGCACCTGCGTCATACCGATATAGTTCTCAATATTGCCAGCCAGCCTGTTAAGGTCGTCCGGTTGCCGCTGGCCTGTAAGAAAAGCCGGCATATAGCCTGTTTCCTCTTTCAGGAATGCCAGCCGGGCATCTGTGCTGTCCCTGCTTACCCCGAATTCCAGCGGCAGACCGTCCTTCCTGGGATGATCTACCGTTTTCTGCCGGATCGCGGCAATGATATTTTCTATTTTCCTGGTTGCATCAATTTTCGATAGCGCCGCCCTGGCCCTGTGCTCATTTGAAGACATACATCATATTAATTATACCTTAAAGATACGGGTATTTGCCTAAAGACTATCTGCTTACAGGAAACAATCTCTTATACAGATACGCTTGGCTGAGAAGTGCCTCTCTGCGGGCCGGGGAGCCACTTTACCATAAAGGCATTGTGAGGTATGCCGGTCATTCCTAGCGGCCGTGAGGCATCTATTATGCCCGGAATAGTTATAAAAGTAAAAGGAGGAGATGTCAATCCATCTCCTCCTTTAATAAGGTTTTATGCAGACCGTATTACAGCGCCGCCAGCATGGCTATGCCGCCGAACAGGAATACCAGTAAGTATATACTCAGCAAGATGATCATGAGGATACCCAGGATCATATACATCGTTTTCTGGTATTTGAATCCCTCAGCAACCAGTGAGCTGTTATTGCTTTGCAGACCAGCCTTGATACAGGTAGAAAATTTATACAGGCAATAAATAGGATACATATAGAGCAGTATCAGCACAATATAAAAGATCATCATCCCGGCAAACACTCCTCCGCCCATAGGATATCCCATGGTATAGCTTAAAGCGGACCCGGATCCCATAAGGCCAATTATTGTAATCAGCGCGAGGCCTGTGAATATAAACCCTACAATAGACAAAAACTTGGTCCAGCCCACAGTCTGCAGCAGGTATTGCCTGGCATCACCGTTCAATAAACTTTCTTCCTTAAAAATGTTGTCGTTATAATTCATATTAGAAAAATTAAGAAATACAAATAAAATATAAATTATACAAAATTCCTAATTTTTCTGAAACTCAAATTGGATGGTACGTGTTTCACCGTTGCGCTCATATTTAATGTCATAAGAGCCTGTCAGCTTGGTCGCCAGGTCATTTAAGGTACCTTCACCCGAAACCAGGGTATAGCCATCCGGAAGCTTCTGATTCTCATCGAACTTAAATGTTGTTTTACTGGTTAATTTTGCCACTACGTTCTTGGCATCCCAGAAATCATCAAACAATAATACGGACAAATCAGTAGTAGAGCTTTTTATAATTATTTTATCCCTCCAACTCAATGCATCTTCATCCGTCCATACTCCTACATAATGCTTGGCCCAGATATCCTCACATAAGGTGCCGGACTGACCGGGAGGACAAATACAGACACCGTCCTCACATTCATAAGGACAAGGAATAGTGTCACATTTTTTTGAATTGTTACAGGCGCTCAAAACCACCATACTTCCCGCAAGGAATGATAAAAATTTTAATTTCATAACATTTTTTTTAAAGCCGCAAAGATAATAAATATTCTTTAAAACAGATAACATATTATTAAATAAATAGCAATAACGATATGAAAATAATTGATAATTGATAATTGTACGGGGCAGGTGAGCCTTTTAATGACAAAAAATCAATGCCCAGAAAATACATATACCAACTATCAAAGCAGCAGCTCTGCTTACATGTAAAACAGCAGCCAACTTAAGCCGGCTGCTGTTCTTATATCAATTTTCTAAGTACTATTATTGGAATTGAGGGATCAGGCCTTTAGCGAGATTTACCATTTCATCAATACCATCCTGTGGCAGGTTACCTTTCTTGAATTCCTGCAATACATGCGGTAATTTGTTTTCCATTTCCAGCATGAACTGCTCTTCAAACGCTTTTACTTTCTTAACAGGCACCTCTCTTAAGAGATTGTTGGTACCCAGGTAAATAATAGCGATCTGCTTTTCTACCGGGAAAGGGTTGAACTGGGTTTGCTTCAGAATCTCCACGTTACGGGCACCTTTGTCAATAACCGTTTTGGTAGCAGCATCCAGGTCACCGCCGAATTTGGAGAAGGCCTCCATCTCGCGGTACAGGGCCTGGTCTAATTTCAGGGTACCGGAAACTTTCTTCATTGATTTGATCTGCGCGGAACCACCCACACGGCTTACAGAGATACCTACGTTGATGGCAGGACGTATACCGGAGTTGAACAGGTTGGTCTCCAGGAAGATCTGCCCGTCAGTGATGGAGATCACGTTGGTAGGGATATAAGCGGAAACGTCACCGGCCTGGGTTTCAATGATCGGTAAGGCCGTCAGTGAACCACCACCTTTTACCAGGTGCTTTATGGACTCAGGAAGATCGTTCATGTTCCTGGCGATCTCGTCATTGTTGATCACTTTCGCAGCTCTTTCCAGTAAACGGGAGTGCAGGTAGAATACGTCTCCGGGATAAGCCTCACGGCCCGGCGGACGGCGTAACAGCAGGGATACCTCACGGTAAGCCACCGCCTGCTTGGAAAGATCATCATATACTACCAGCGCAGGACGGCCGGTATCACGGAAGTACTCCCCGATAGCTGCACCCGCGAACGGCGCGTAGAATTGTAAAGGAGCAGGCTCGGAAGCGGATGCGGCCACAACGATCGTGTAAGCCATAGCACCGTTATCTTCCAGGGTTTTTAATACCTGAGCCACTGTAGAGGCTTTCTGACCTACCGCTACATATATACAGTACACCGGTTTGCCGGCTTCGTAAAATTCCTTCTGGTTGATGATGGTATCCAGGCAGATAGCAGTTTTACCGGTACCACGGTCACCGATCACCAGCTCACGCTGACCACGGCCGATCGGGATCATAGCATCCACGGCCTTCAGACCTGTCTGCAGCGGCTCTTTTACAGGCTCACGGTAGATAACGCCCGGCGCTTTACGCTCGATAGGCATTTCATACAGCTCTCCCGTAATAGGACCTTTACCATCAATAGGCTCGCCTAAAGTATTTACCACGCGGCCTACCATACCTTCGCCTACTTTGATAGAGGCGATACGGCCGGTACGGCGCACTTTGGATCCTTCTTTAATATTTTTGCTGTCACCCATCAGCACCACACCCACATTATCCTCTTCCAGGTTCAGGGCTATGGCCTGGGTCTTGTCTTCGAACTCAACAAGCTCACCCTGACGAACACCGCCAAGGCCGTAAACACGGGCAATACCGTCACCTATTGTAAGAACAGTACCTACTTCCTCCAACTCTGCCGAAGCATTGAAGTTGCTTAATTGCTGGCGCAAGATCGCCGATATTTCATCCGGTTTAATTTCAACCATGACTTTATGAATTATGAATGATTAAAATAATATTGTTTCAATTGTATCTTTTAGATATCCGCAACATAGATATTTTTGGTAAACTGGCTCTTGACATCCATCAGGTCCCTTCTTACGGATGCGTCAAAGAGCTTGTCCCCGACCTGCAGCACGAAACCGCCGATCAGATCCGGCTCCACCGTTATATCTATCTCTACTTTACCGTCCTTCATTTCTGCGGCTACCTTGCCGGCAACCAGGCTTTTCAGCTCTTCATCAATGGGAGCGGCAGTGGTCAGCTTCACAGTATGCACATGGTTCAGTTTCTTGTATTGCGCTATATATCCTGCTGCTATCTCCGCCAGGTTCGCCTCACGTCCCTTACTGATCAGCAGATCAATGAACATGGTCGTGATCTTTTGCAAAGCATCTCCGAAAACAGCCTTCAGGATCGCCGCTTTTTTATCTCCTTTGATAATAGGGCTTGCTACAGCGAGCGACAGTTCCCTGCTGGATGCCAACGTCTTACCGATCAGCTCCATATCAGACAGCACTGCTTCCAGGCTATGGCTCTCCTTAGCGATATCAATCAGGGATTTGGCGTAACGTGATGCTAAACGTGGGTTTTGCATATTATAGTTATGTATTTATAGGGTTCCTGAATAAGACCTGCCGAAACGGGACCGCTCAGGAAAACCCAGGGAAATTAGTTAATTAGTTCAGAGATATCTCAGCAGCCAGGGATTTCGCATATTCACGCTGGGCAGAGGCCTCCGCAAATTCTTTACGCAATACCTTCTCCGCTACTTCAATAGCCAGGTTACCGATCTCATTTTTCACTTCAACCAAAGCTGCATTACGCTGCTGCGCGATCTGGGCATGTGCATTTACCAGGATCTTATCCGCTTCGACCTTAGCCTGCTCTTTGGCTTCGTTAATGATCTTGTCCTTCGTCTCTTTCGCCTCTTTTAATAACTGGGTACGCTCTTCTCTTGCCTGTGCTAATAATTTTTCATTTTCAGCCTGCATAGATGCCATTTCAGCTCTTACCTTTTCGGCAGCGGCTATATTATTGGCAATGGTCGTTTCACGCTCAGACAGCATATTCAGTATTGGCTTCCAGGCAAATTTCTTTAGTATCAGGAACACAATAATAAACGCTACTAAGGTCCAGGCAAACAAACCTAAAGCGGGGGTCAGAATTGATGGTAACATATTGTTGATTTACAAAAATTGTATTAAAAAAGATACTGATAATTGTTTTAAAATTTCTGGTAATCCATCGCCCTGTGCTTTGAATTACCAGAATGAGCTTTTCCTAAAGGCTGTAAATGATTATTTCATTACTACAGCCAGCAGACCTGCGATTACACCGAAAAGGGCAACACCCTCAACGAATGCGGCAGTCAGGATCATAGAAGAACGGATGTCTCCTGCAGCTTCAGGCTGACGGGCGATAGACTCAACAGCACCTTTACCGATCTGGCCGATACCGATACCAGCAGCTAAAGCAGCTATACCAGCGCCTATAGCACCTAAACCTTGGGAGATAGATCCACCGATCTCTAACATTACAGTGTTCAATAATGACATTGTACTTGAATTTAAATTATGAATAAAAAATTTTAAAACTTACTTTCTAATTATTAATGATGCGCTGCACCTTCAAAGCCATGCGCCTCATCAGGATGATGCGCTTCATCTACCGACTGACCGATAAACACGGCTGTCAGGTTGGTGAAGATAAAGGCCTGGATAGCAGCTACCAGTAACTCCAGGGCATACATAAACAATGTGAATGCCAGGGATACCGGAGCAAAGCCCCATCCCGCCACTTCATTCATCAGCGCAAAGATAAAGATCATTGAAATGATGCTCAGTATGATGATGTGTCCTGCCAGGATATTGGCAAACAGACGGATCATTAAGGCTATCGGCTTGATGAACAGGGAAATGATCTCTATAATGGTCAGCAGTATATTGATACCCATAGGTACGCCCGGCGGGTTGAACAGGTGACCCCAGAAGTGCTTGTTCGCGCTGAACAGCATCACGATGAAGGTAACCAGCGCCAGCGCAGCCGTTACCGCGATATTACCGGTAAAGTTGGCCGCTCCCGGCAGCAGACCGAGCATATTGTTGATCCATATAAAGAAGAAGAACGTCAGCAGCAAGGGCATAAATCTCATATATTTATGACCGATATTAGGCTTGGCTACTTCGTCCCTGATGAAAACGATACACATTTCCAGGAAGTTCTGCATACCTTTAGGGGCTACGTGCGCGCCGCTCCTGGTGTATTTCTTAGCTATTGCCAGGAACATCCACAGCATCAGCGCCACCCCGATCAGCATAGACATTACATTCTTGGTGATCGAAAAGTCCAGGAATGCCTGGCCATCCGCGCGGGTAATGGTGTGCAGGTGATGATCGGCCTGGTAGCCGTTCACTTCCGCATGACCGTGCTCAAACCTGGAGGACATGAAAATATCCAGTGTTCCCTGCTCCTTATTATATAAGATAACAGGCAGCGGAACCGAAACAGGATGGTTATCCCAGTCAAAGAAGTGCCAGTCATAGGCATCCTGTACGTGTCCCAGGATAGTACTGCTTGCATCAAACCCTGTTTCTTCATGACCTGCTTCGGCATGAGATTCGGCTAATGCAGGTGCAATGCTCCCTAAAGTCATTAAAAAGAATAAAACTATAAATTGCTTAATGCTGTGTAACACCTTTTTCGAAATTTTGTGCAAAGGTACGCTGCAAAAAATTCATAACAAAGCTGCAAAAAATATTTTTCTTTAATGCCTTGCTAATCGTCCTGCTGTACGCTCCCCTGCAATGTCAGAAGATAATGAACCGGGCTTTCCCTGCGGCTGAACCGTACTCAAAAAACAAAGACCATCTGACTTTCTGAATGAAAAATCAGTGGTCTTTATTTTATATACATATAGTAGGATGCATTTTAAGTGAGATACGAAAGGAATTCCGTGGGAAAAAGCGTGGTGGAAAACTATTTCTTGGTTGTTCCTGTTGGTTTACGGGAACGTGAACCTGCTGCGCTTTTCTTAGGAGCGCTTTTCTTGGCACCACCTTCTTCTTCATCCAGATCCAGACCTCTCATTCTTTCCGTTACTTCTTCTTCCTGCTCTTCTACCTCTGCTTCTTTATTGGCGGCTCTTTCTTCAAGACCTTCCAGGATAGCGGCAGTCAGGTAGTTGGTAATGATGGCGATGGATTTTGTAGCGTCATCATTGGACGGGATAGCGAAATCCACCTTGGTAGGATCGGAGTTCGTATCTACCATGGCGAAGGTAGAGATACCCAGGCGTTTGGCTTCAGACAGCGCGATATGCTCGTGGCTGATATCCACAATGAATAAAGCGGCGGGAGTGCGGTTCATCTGAGCGATACCACCCAGCACTTTCTCCATTTTATCCTTGGAACGGGTCAGGGTCAGGCGCTCTTTTTTAGTTACGCTGTCCAGGGTACCGTCATTCAGCATTTTCTCAATGCCCTGCATTTTCTTAACGCTCTTACGGATAGTCTGGAAGTTGGTCAGCATACCACCCAGCCATCTTTCCGTAACATAAGGCATATTCACTTTGCTTGCCGCTTCGGCTACGATTTCCTTAGCCTGTTTTTTAGTAGCAACAAACATGATTTTCTTTCCACTCTTAGCGATCTGTTTCAAAGCAGCCGCGGCATCTTCCAGGCCTGCGATAGTTTTATTCAGGTCTATGATGTGGATACCATTTTTCTCAGTGAAGATAAACGGCAGCATTTTCGGATTCCATTTTTTACGTTGGTGACCAAAGTGAACGCCCGCTTCAAGTAATTGCTGATGTAATGATTTATTTTCTTCCATCTTTTGGAATATTGAATAAGTTTTAAAATTATTATTTTTTCAACTGCCGGCCCGTATACGCATTCCGCTGTCAGGCCGCCAGGCACATATTAACGTTTAGAGAACTGGAAGCTGCGACGAGCACCTGCTTTACCGAATTTCTTACGCTCAACAACACGGGGATCGCGTTTCATCAGTCCCGCTTTTTTCAGCTCAGGACGATATTCTGCGTTCAGTTCGCACAGGGAACGCGCAATACCCAATTTGATAGCTTCAGCCTGTCCTTTTGGACCACCACCTTTCACATTTACTTTCACATCGAACTGGCCTTCCGCTCCGATAGTTTTGAAAGGCAGCTCTACCTGATTCTGTAAATATATAAGTGGAAAGTAATTTTTGTAATCTTTACCGTTTACAGTAATGTTGCCTGCGCCTTTTGACAAGTAAACGCGAGCAACTGCTTCTTTACGGCGACCTACATTATTAATTTGTTTTTCCATTGTATTAAAATATCTATAAACCTATACAGGTGATGAATTAAAATTTGAATTCTTTTGGTTTCTGAGCTGTGTGAGGATGCTCTGCGCCTTCGTACACAAATAATTTTTTGTACATAGCACGACCCAGGCGGTTTTTAGGCAACATACCCTTTACGGCACGCTCAATGACGTGGTTAGGACGACGGCCCAACAAATCCTTTGCTTTCTCGATTTTCTGACCACCCTGGTAGCCGGAGTAGTTCTGGTATTCTTTCTGGTCTAATTTTTTACCGGAAAAAGAGATCTTCGCAGAGTTGATCACGATTACATAATCTCCGCAATCGAAGTGAGGCGTGTAATAAGCTTTGTTTTTACCGCGTAATACAGCTGCAACTTTAGAAGCAAAACGGCCTAAAGGCTGGTTAGTAGCGTCTGCAACATACCAATCACGCACAACGATCTTATCGTTTGCGGATATTGTTCTGTAGCTTAATTGATTAAGTGACATTTGAATGTATCTTTTTGCTTTATTGATAAATATCTTTTCATAAGCCGGCAACATATTATTATTTCAACAAAAATGTACCGGATTTGAGACCGCAAAATTATAACTACTTCGGATAGCTACCAAACATTTCGGAACATTTTTTACAAACATCCTCACAAAATATTGATTTTCAATAAAATTTTTGCCCAAAAGTTTTCAACACCAGGTATCGGAGCATTATTAGGGAATGGGAAATATTCAGGAGTATAAACCGGTGAAACGCATCACCAACAGAGGGATAACATTCATTTACGTTCAATAGGCAGCGGACAGGCAAAAAATGCTGCAGCTACAGTCCCGGATCAGCCGGGGCATATCATTTCCACCCTTCGACAGGCTCAGGGTGGCAATGCAGTCCGGCCTGTGGTATCATACCGGGCCTGTAATTTTAATGTCTTTGCCGGCTTCTTAATACACTATCTGTCCACAGGTTCTGCTCTTCCACAGATCGCTGCCTGTAATAGCGTGCCAGGGAATCATAGCTTAAATCCTGTCCTCTTAAAAAGCCAACGTGCGCATAGTCCAGGTTTTTTTTCAAAGGAATTATCTGGGTGTACATATTCTCTGCCTGCTGATCATATTGCTGCCTGGTAAAATAAATGATCTCATTGTCCACATTCAGAAGTACCTTGAGAGCAGGCAGATCGGCCTGCTCCTCAATGTTACAACGGTCATAAAGATATATTGTATCCCCTGCACAAAAATATCTGCCTGCTTCCCTGACCTGGTTGTCACAAAATCCCATTACATACGTATTATCTTCTCTTAAATACAGCATTGCAACAGGAGCCCGGAACACCCTGCCCTGCAAATCCATTTCAACCTTTACCCTATCCATAATATTCAGCTTACACGTTGTATATATTCCCGGATAAGACGTACCCGACCGGGCTGTCATTTCCCTTTCCCTGCAGGCGCACCATAACAATAAGTAAAAAAAGAAAACGTATCTCATATCAATTTTCAATTATGCTAAGAATATGCGCAGCATCCTTTCCTGTAAAATAATCCAGATCTCCCTGAATATTATCTAAATATTGAATTATTAAGGTATCTGTAGTATGAAATCTAAAATCCGCTAAGAACATCTCTGCTTTACTTTTCATATCTTCATCAACAGGTATATTCGTAGGATCACCATTTCTAATCTTATTAATAACCGCTAATAAATCTACGCCAAATTGCAAATAATCAAGATAAGTACTTGCATTTATCATATTATTTTCAATAGCAATACGGCTCAATTCATAATAATAAGTTATATACCACTGACCCATTGTAGAATTTATAAGAAAAGAGTCTCGTAAAACATACATAGCATTTTTATTATTTAATTGCTGTGTTGTAATGTCTGACACATAAGACAGAGCTTCAGTTTCACTGCAATCATCATTTGGAATACAATCTCTGCCTTGGCAATGAAAAGTATTATTTGAAGATGTCCCACACCCTTTACAATAATTAGCACCAGAAAAATCATCATTTAGATATGGAGTTGCTGGTTGAAATCCCATCATCAATTTCACGTTATCCCAATACGAATAATTTTTAATTTTTGAGCAAGCATTAATGGTTAGAATAAAAAAATGACTAAGATTAAATAGATATATCTCTTCATGATTACAAGGTTTGGGTTTAAAAAATTAATTAATACTAAAATAATAATATTTATAAAAATAAAAAATATCATTATTTAATAATAGATTTTTTTGTATTCCAACCGGGCAAGCCTTATAAAATAATCTCCCTATTTTTACCGCAAAAACGATGTCCTACTGTTCCTTTATAAGCACCATGCAACCCGAAGCAAGAAAAGCCCTGCATCAAAACTACCACGATAACCATTACGGCTTTCCTATCCATAATGACGATGAGCTGTTCGGTCGCCTGCTTATGGAGATCAACCAGGCCGGCCTGAGCTGGGAAACCATCCTGAAAAAAGAAGCAGCCTTCAGGGAGGCCTACAGCAATTTCCGCATTGCCGAAGTAGCCGCCTATACCGACAAGGACAGAGAAAGGTTGCTGCAGGATGCCGGCATTATAAGAAACCGGCTCAAGATCAATGCCGCCATCGAAAATGCGAAAACCATCCTGCTGCTCCGGGAGCAATACGGCTCCTTTGCAGGGTGGCTGGACCACCATCATCCCCTGTCTAAAGACGCCTGGGTAAAGCTGTTCAAAAAGACCTTCCGGTTTACCGGCGGTGAGATAGTAGGAGAATTCCTGATGAGCACCGGCTATCTCAAAGGTGCCCATTCGGAAGATTGCCCCGTATATCAACAAGTGCTGAAAGCAGCGCCCAGGTGGATGACCACATAAGCACCTTACCTGCTCCCCGGAGCACACTCACCTCCAGTTTTTCTTCCTTAAATACCCACTCCGCTTTTTATTTTATAAGACCGTCTGAAAGGTCGTCATTCGATCGGAACGAAATGTAGCCGGGAACTATGCTCAACGAGCTCAATCTGACTTATTGCGTATGAGGTTTTGCTTCGCAAGGGAATAGTTCCTCCATTTCGCTACGCTCCGCACGGAATGGCTAAGGTATTTTTCAGACATCCTCCTTTTCCTTGCCTCTCTTTTTACACCGAAGTGTAAATTACTAATAAGCAAGCAGTTACTGCCGGGGCTGCCAGAGCTTAATATCCCCGTAATATTACCGGGGTATTACCATTCCATTAATTGTAATATACGGCCCCGGACGGGTCGTATTCTCTTCTATTTTTGTATCAGCATTTTAAAAAAAGCAGACAGATCACCTTTTAATCTTCCAACATAAAAAGACGCATACAACAGCTTTTTTCCGAAAAACATATACAAATATTTTTATGAAAAAACCATTACACAGCTTACTCTTACTGGGTGCCTTCCTGACAGTAGCCGGCTGGTTACAGGCACAGACACCTGTACCGATGGCCAGCCAGAACGGGCTTGTTTATGTAGAGAACTTTAACGACATCAGCAACTGGAGCAACAATTTCACCTCCGGCGTTGGTGCCAGCCGGTGGAAGGGCATCGCCACAGGTGGTTCCGGCAGTATTCCCGCCGCTACCAGGATCACCACTGCCACCACCAGCTTCTCCACCGGCACCACCGGCGGCGTGCAGAAAGGCAATGGCAATATCGTTTTATTATCTACAGGCAGTACGGAAAACAGCTCTTCCGCAGCGATAGACCTCTATCTGAATTTTACGGGAGTGAATGCCGGCTCCATCAGCTTTAACTGGCAGGCGGTCAGCAACAGCACGGGGAACCGTCCCGGCTCTTTAAGGATATACACCACTACGGACGGCAACAATTTTACCGAACTGACTACGGCCGGCGTTCTGGATGTGTATAACAACAGCAATACGTCCGGCACTATCTCCAATGTCAGCCTGCCGGCATCGTTCAATAACTCGGCCACGGCCCGTATCCGCTTCTATTACCATAACGGTTCCGCAGGTACCGGGAGCGGAAGCCGGCCCAAGATATCCATAGATGACCTTACCATCACGGCCACCACAGGATGTACCGCGCCCACCACCCCCAGCTCCAACATCAGTATCTCCGGCATCCGCTCCAACGGCGCGAACTTGAGTTGGAATGCCGGGAACGGGGACGGCAGCATGCTGGTGCTCAGACCTGCCCAGGCAGCCAGCGTCCTGCCTTCCAGCGGAACAGCCTATACCGCCAATACCAGTTACAGCCTGGCAGGACAGATCAATGCGGACAACCGCGTAGTCTTCAGGGATGCGGGCACCAGTGTGAACGATATTTCAGAGCTGAGCCCGGCCACCTCCTATACCGCCACCGTATATGAGTATAACAATACGCTCTCCTGTTATGCCACCACCAATGCACCCTCTGCCTCCTTCTACACCTATAGCACGGAACCACAAAACCATGCCTCGGCCTTTAACGCTACCGCGGCAGCCTATAACCAGGTCAACCTCAGCTTCAGCGCGTTCAGCACCATTCCCAATGCCAGCGGCTATATCATACTTCAGAAAGTAAACGGGACACCCACCGCACTACCCACTGACGGACAGGCCTACGCCTTACAAAGCACCCTGGGAGACGCAACGGTTGCAGCCATTATTACTGCTGCCAGCCAGGTTTCCCAAAGCATTACCAGCCTGAATGCCACGACCAGCTATAGCTATACACTGATCCCTTTCAACTGGGACGGCACCCATACCGCTACTTATAATTATTATACCGAAGCGGCCATACCGTTTACCAGCGCTACGACCCTTATGGGACCCAGCAACCTTTCGGACATCACAGATAACGGCTCCCCGGCCTTCTACACTTCCAATATCGATTATACACAATACCAGGCCACCACTATCAATAACATCGGTACAGGCAGCAACGGCAGCCTTGCCGTAATGAGCCTCCTGCTACGGGACGGGGGAAGCGCAGGGACGGACCCTGATAATTACGCTACAGAGCTGACAGCGCTGACGCTCAGCTACACCGGCGCCACCAATACCATCAAAAGCGCGGCGCTGTTCGACGGCAGCACCAAAATAGCCGATGCCGCGGTTTCCGGCAATACCTTAACCTTTTCCGGCCTTACTAACGTAAGCGCCGCTGATGACGGCACCAGGGAGCTGACCCTGGCCGTCTCCTTTAATACCGCCGTTACGGACAATGACAAGCTGGTATTTACAGTGACAGGCGTTACGGCCGGTAACGCGGGCAGCACTTCGCAATTCTCTGCCGCTGACGGTGGCGGCGCTTCCAGTGACAATACATCCAATGATTATAATAGGATAGCCGTAACTGCCGGCCGTATAGCCTTTACAACGCAACCCGTATCCGTGAATGTGAATGTCCCTATGGTCCCGGCGCCCGTGGTAAGCGCTGTGGATATATACGGCAATACAGACGTGGACTTTACAGGCGCCGTTTCCGTCACATCGTCCGGCACGCTCGCGAATACGCCGCTTGTCAACAGCCTGTCGAACGGCAGCGCCGTATTTACCAATATCACGCATACGGCAACAGGTACCAATCTCCACCTGGCAGCCGCTGCCGGCAGCTTTCCTGCGGTAACCAGCAATACCTTCATCATAGACGAGATACCGTATGCCACCGGCGATTACAGGACCACAGGCAATGGTAGCTGGCCCGGCGGCAGCAGTGCAGCATCATGGGAGCAGCTTACCGTCAACGGGTGGCAATCCGGTACCCCTCCATCCAGCAACTATACCGGCGGTAAGCTGTACATAAGGCACACTATAACCTCCTCGGCCGTATTCGGCACACCGGCCTTTGTCATACTGGAAGGCGCCAGGCTGACCGTTACCCACAATGCCACCATCGCTGCCGCACATGTGTACAGCGGCGGTATATTTGAAGCCGCGGGCCCGATAACCATAAGCAGCAGCGCCACACCCAATTTCATCCTGGACAGTGCAGCCACGCTGATCATCAATACCAGCACCATAGGCAGCATGCACGCTTTCTGGAACGGCAATGAAAATTTCAAGCCTAAATCCAATACCATTATCTATAACTGGAAATATACGGGATCCAGCGGTGACCAGCGTATTATCAACCCTACACCGCAAATATCCCTTAATGAAAAAGGTTATTACTTCGGGCACCTGACCTTTGAGGGCACATCCACATCGGCCTTCAGCTTTACCCAGATAGGCAATGGCAACACTTACTATTTATGCTCGGATAACCTGACCGTTGACAACAGGTCTTCCTTCAGCACAGCGCTGAACAACAGCAGCGCCAGCGCCAATATTTATATCGGGGGCAACCTGACCACCAGGGGCAATTCCTTCGCCTTCTTCCTGACCAATTCCACCAACAGCCCTGCGGCCCATATACAGGGCGACCTGTTCCTTGAGGCAACAACCAATAATATACAGCAGCAAAGCAATAACAGCGTTGTTACCAGTATCAATATCCACGGTGACCTGGTCATCGGGAACGGCGCCACCCTGTCTACCGGCAACAACAACGCGGACAGGAATTATATCAATTTTGCCAATAAGGGAGAACAGCATATCCGGATGAACGGAGGTACCTTATCCGCCAGTCACATGACCTTACAGGTACAGGACAGCTCCATTACCAAACTGGGGACTGACCTTGCTACCAGCACCAACACCAGGATCATCGTCCTTTCCGGGGGCACCTTTCATACCAATACCTACAATGTGACCGGCACCGGGTCGTTTAGTGATACCAGCGGAGGACACCTGGTCATCACATCTCCCGACGGTATCTGGTCCGGCGGCACACAGGGAAATATCCAAACCGCCACCCGCCTGTTCAGCAGCAACGGCATCTATGAATATGCGGGCAGCATCCCGCAGGTTACGGGAACAGCCCTGCCCGCCAATGCAGGCCGGCTGATCATCAATAATGCAGCAGGTATAAGCTTAACCCAGGCCACTGCCGTTAACGACGGCATAGAGCTCCGCAGCGGCCTGCTGAGCACAACTGCTTCCAACATCCTCACCCTTAACGAGAGCGCAATGGTTACAGGCGGCGATCATACCAGCTATGTGGATGGGCCCGTACGTGCCAAAACCGCTCATACCAGCCCGGTATTGCTGCCTGTAGGGAACAACAACAGGTATGCGCCCGTACAGATAACCGCAGCAGGAGCCACCCCTGTAACTTATCTGGCAGCATACTTTAACGGCAGTAACATCACCGTCAACAGCACCAGCCTCGGCAGCAGCAGCCTGAGCCGCGTGGACAGCTTCCAGTACTGGGATATTTCAAGACCGGAAGGAACGGAGAACGCCTATATCACACTGCCTTTCGACGGCAGCAGCGCACTCGGCTCACTGGCCAATGCAGTAGTAGCCCACTACAATACAGCCTCCAGTAATTGGGAAAGCGCGGGACAAATCGGCACCAGCGGCACGGTATCCGGCGGTACCGTCACCTCCGGACTGGTGAGCTCCTTCAGTCCCTTTACCATAGGCGACCTCCCTGCCACCCCGCTATTCATCGAGCTGGCCGCCTTTGATGTGACCCGGACAACGGACGGTGTAGCGATCCGCTGGCAAACAGCACGTGAAGATGCAGGAGATGTATTCCAGGTGGAACATAGCACCGGGGACAACGTATTCACAGGCATTGCCAGCATCCCTGCAAAAGGAAGCCCATCCTCCTACCAGGTCACAGACAGGAGCTACCGGGAAGGCACAAACCTCTACAGGCTCAGGCTCCTGCATAACGATGGCACCTATACTTACAGCACGACCAGGCTGATCTTTATAGCGCCTGCATCATCCGGCATTGTCCTATATCCTAACCCGGCAGCAGATATCTTGCATATCCGGCTGTCTTTAGGGGGTGACGGGTCCCTGCTGATCGCTGGTGCTGCGGGCAGGGAAGTGTACCAGGCTGCTGTTACAGCACCGGACCACATCAGCATAGATATCAGCCAATGGGCACCGGGCACCTATTTCGTCCAATACCGTATTAACGGACAATCCTATCACACCAAATTCATCAAGCAGTAACCACTGCACCCGGCCTGACACCAATGAAAAAGTAAAGCGGTTGTCCTGAAATGGACAACCGCTTTACTTTTGATATTCCGCTATTCGTGCTTAATGACCCATAAATTTATTTTATCCGCTGCCGGTGTTCCTTACCAAGGGACTCATAAAAAAGCGATACAATTCCCGGGCAGCTTCGCCGCATGATCAGCTCCAGAACACCCGGAAGGAAGGACGGCTGGTCAACGGTGAAAAGGACCAGGGTATAGAGCTGAGTATCAGCAGCAGGCCTATGCCGAACCATACAGCCATTGTCCTGAATTTACCAGTGCCTGATAATTGCCGTTTTGCTTTCAGAGAGCCTATCGTGATCACTGCTGCCGCCAGCAACATGACCGTAATATGCTCCATACCAAAAAAGCGAAGCTCTCTTTCATGTACCGCTTCCTTAAAATGCTCATAAAAATAGCGAACCAGGGGACTCACACTGTAAAGCCCCAATCCCAGCACCAACTGTATATGAACTATAGCGGCTGTCCAGCGCCTCATCCCGTTATCAGCCACCGTAAAGGCGCTCCCTGAACGCCATCCATAAAAGGAACGGGCTACGCTCAGGAATAAGGCAGCCAGCACCAGCCATCGGCAGAAAGAATGAGCGACCAGTAAGCAAGAGTACATACGCGTATAAGCTTCTATTAATTATTGCAGGCAAAATATATTTTCCTGCAAGGCGCGTAACAGCTTATCCGCTCTTCCGCGAGGCAGGAACGGCACAAAGATAATAACCACAGCAATAATATGCTGCTTACACCCCAGCCCGGGTCTGCAGCGCGGCGAACAAATAACCTTCAGCAGTGGTCTTTCCAAAGCTGCCAACAATATTGAATAACCCGGTAGCAGCAACAGTAATAATGTTACACCTGTTACTTCCCGGCATACTTTACGCTATCCCAGCACCACATCCAGCGTCATCATCACAATAAAGCCCCCGATAAAGCCCAGAGTAGCCATATCAGAATTCTGGTTTTGCTGTGCTTCAGGAATAACCTCTTCCACCACCACAAAGATCATAGCGCCGGCAGCGAATGCCAGGGCATAAGGCAATATCGGCGTGAAAGTAGCTACCGCCAGGGCGCCCAGCACTCCGGCAACGGGCTCTACAAGCGCGGAGGCCTGCCCGTAGAAAAAGCTTTTGTTCCTGCTCATTCCCATTCTCCGCAACGGCATGGCCACGGCAATCCCTTCCGGGAAGTTCTGCAGGCCTATCCCTACCGCCAGGGCTACGGCGCCACCGATACTCGCCTCAGGAATACCTGCCGCCACCCCGCCGAACAAGACGCCCACAGCAAGCCCTTCCGGTATGTTATGCAGCGTAATGGCCAGTATCATCAGCGTGGTCCGCTGCCAGGGTGTTTTGACACCCTCCACCTGCTTAAAGTTCACATGGACATGCGGCAGTATCCTGTCGATGCCATAGAGAAAGCCCGCGCCTACCAGGAAGCCCGTAACAGCCGGCACCACCTTCACAAATCCTTCTCCGTCACTCATATTGATGGCAGGGATCAGCAGGCTCCAGATGCTGGCGGCCACCATCACGCCGCCTGTAAAGCCCAGCATACCGTCCAGCAGGGTCTTATTCATACTCCGGAACAGGAATACAAAAGCAGCGCCCAAAGCCGTGACCAGCCAGGTGAACAACGTGGCATATAAAGCGGCCCATACCGGATCGATCGTTTCAAAATACTGTATAACAGCAGTTAACATAAGTACTTTTTTAAATTGAACAACAGTTTATATTATCTAGAGATATTCAACAATGTAGCCGGAGCGCTTCATCCCGTGCCTTCATCTGCCAGTTGCGTTATCATCCTCATCAGCGCTTCCAATTGAGCCTCATTGAGCACACCATGATATCTGAATATTACACGATAGTCTTTATCCAGCAGTATCCAGGCAGGATAAGACAGCTCCTCTTCCCCGCCCAGGGCCACCGCCAGCTCATGAATACCGGTCTTAATACCGTTGGGCCTGTAGGTGTACTCCCTGCCGTTAAACACGATAGGCTCCCGGCTTTCCGCATCCAGCTCCATATAGTAAAACCGGGGCAGGAGCGCCCTGAAGTCTTTGTTCTTTTCCAGGTAATATTGCTGCATCCGGCAATACCGGCACCAGTCTGTGGATAGCTGTACGAGTATGGGCCTGGGCGCCGCCTTCACGCTGCTGTCTATTGCTGAATGGTGCCGGGACCTGTCTTCCGCTTTTACCGTCAGCGCTGCTAACAGCAAAATGGCCGGGATGATCCAGAACCTGTATGGAAAACGGAAATGCATATCATTGTCATTTTTTTATCATAATAAAGTATAACGAACTCCCAGGAAAAACCTGATGCCCTGATTAGGTCCATATACATAAGAGGGATCAAAGGTAAGCCCATAGGGATTATCAGGGGTAATGACCGCCTGCCCGGACGCATCGAACTGCACGTTTTTATCGAAGGGGTCGAAGGATCGTGCAATAATGAAGGGATTGCCTTTATTGGGTGTCCAGTTCAGGAGATTCTTGACACCGCCGTACACTTCTATGCGCTTGCCTATCGTCTTGGTCAACTGAATATTCTGGATGCTCCACCAGGGAGAATATTCTCTGCGCGGGTCTGCCTCGCTCAGCAAGGGCAGCCGCATAGGTCCGTAAAGATTGCCTGTGTAATCTATGGTCAGCCCCAGCCTGCGGAAGGTATAGCCGGCATTCCAGGTGCCCGTAAACCGCTCTGCAAACAACTGCCTTACCTTTTCCGTGCCATCGTTATTATGGACATCCATAACGGTAGCGCCGGCCAGGATCTTCAGCCCGAAAGGAAAAACGACATCCATATTCAGGGATAAGCCTTGTGATATGGCATAGCCGTCCAGGTTATCGTAAATGATCTTATTGGGATCCGTATCATAATCAGGAATGATCTTATTGGTAAAATAGGTATAGAAAGCCGTGGCGTCCAGCCCTATGAAAACATCCCCGGCGACGATCCTTTTCACAAAATTGACATTGCCGTTCCAGGACCGCTCCGGCTTAAGCTCATTCACAAATACCACCTGCCTGGCACCTGTGAGCGCCGCATGATCCTCTGTAAATACATTGGCCACCCGGTAGCCGTTACCTACGCTCAGGCGCAGTATGTTCCTCTTATTCGGAGAATTCCATTTATAGTTGGCGCGCGGTGTAAGAATATTCCCATGAACGGAGTTGTAATCATACCGGATGCCGAGCAACAGCTTATGATTGCTGCTGATCGCTATCTCATCCTGCATGAACAGGCCCGGCAGATGGGTATGGGTCGGCCGGTTGATATTCACATCAGCAGCCGATGCGGTAGCCGGGGTATTATCATCATAATACGTATAGCGGTAGGTAAGGCCCGCCAGCAGGTCATGGATGCCCAGGCCTTTACTCCAGGTGAGCTGGCCAAAGCTGATCTGCTGGGTAGCCAGGTAATAGCCGTCTCCGTAGGCGCTGTTCTGGTCGTGCAGGTTAGTGCTGAACTGCAGCATGAGCTGCTCCTTTACCGGTAACTGGTAAGCACCGAACAATTCCCAGCGGTTGGTATAGATACTCTCGCCGTACACCTCGTCTCCTCCCCTGTATTTCCGGGACCAGTTCATCTCACCGCCCCAGCGGTCTTCGTATACATACCGTGCGGCAAGGGATAGTACACGGTTATGCTTTCTTTCAAAGTTCCACTTATTGAATAAGGAAACACGGTTCTGCAAAGTCACATCCGTGAAATTATCATTGTTATGGTCCACAGGATTGGAATAATTGAAATAGTTGACACCCAGCAGGCTCTGCGCGGTTTTCCCTATCCTGAACTTGCCTGCTACGTCGGTATTGACCTCTCCCCAGCTCGTACCGAAAACATCTGCAGCCAGCAGCGGCGCCTTTGTAGGAGATTTGGTAATGATATTGATAAGCCCTCCTACGGCCTCGCTTCCGTACAGGGTGGAGGCGGGTCCCTTTACAACCTCTACCCTGTCAATAAGGGACTGGGGTATGCCGCTGAGCCCGTATACCGTTGAAAGCCCGCTGACTATCGGCATCCCGTCTATCAGTATCATCGTATAAGGACCTTCAAGCCCGTTGATATGAATATCGCCCGTATTGCAGACGTTGCAATTCAGTTGCGGCCGTACGCCATTGATATTCTGAAGCGCGTCAAAAATGGAAGGCGTAGGATTGGCCTTAAAGAAGCCGGCCGAATAGACCTCTACAGGCACCGGGCTGTCCAGCTTGGAGACCTCCTTCATCGTCCCGGTAACGACCACACCGTCCAGCGATTCCTTTTCTGGCTCCATAGATACATCCAGCACTATTTCATTATCCGTAACAGTGACCTTCAACTGCTGCGTCACATAGCCGGCAGCGGACACTTCAATGGTCCATTCTCCATTCGGCACCTCATCCAGCTTATATATACCCTTATCATCGGATCCGGTATATTGCCTGATACCCCGGACCGCTATACCCGCCGCTTCCAGGGGAGCTCCTCCGGCATCCGTGATCCTGCCGCTTATCTTACCAATCTGGGCCATTGCACTACCGCCAGCCAATAAAAGCCCGCCGGAAAAAATCAAAGTCTTAAATATGCTCATATACGTTACTTTAAAATAACAAACTACAACGCAAAAATAAATAAGTTAGATATATCTAACAAATATTTTTTAGCATACTTGTTTTTTTATTTTCCACCTCGGCCCGGTCCTTTATTCCCGGGCCCGGCAGCTTCAGCTTACTGACGACTATTTAAGCAGTGGCCCTGCCCGCGGAAAGGCAATATCTGCAAGCCTGTGCCGGGGCATTCCCGGGAACCATCCAACGCTCTCAACAGGCTTTTTCCTTAAAATTTTCAAAAATATTTTGCGCAATCAAAAAGTTGCATATATATTTACAATGTAATGGTTGCTAAAAAATGTACACAATGAAGCGGGCTATCTCCCATTCCATAGCAGACCTACCCGGGAAAGCTTTTCCGGTAGTGATCGCTGCCCCGGTCCACAACGGCGGACAGCGTGCACCTGGAAATACCGGCGGAGTGTGATCTGGCGCAGGATGAGCAGGGCAGGAAAAAGGAAAGCAGCAGATGAATGGCCGGAACAGCTCTGCAGAACATGAGAAAATAGCTTCACACAACCTGATAATTTATTACACCAATTAAAAAGCTCAACAATGAACACAGCTCTTTTATTCGAATTCTCCGTAAACAAGGAGAACAGGACCATCCACGTTAAACGCGAGTTCAATGCCGGCCCGGACCTGGTATGGCAAGCCTGGACCACCGCAGCATTGCTGGACCAGTGGTGGGCGCCCCAACCCTACCGTACAGAGACCAAAGCTATGGATTTCAGACCGGGGGACAATGGCTATATGCCATGATCGGCCCGGAAAACAAGCCCCATTGGTCCCTGATGGAGTATAAGGAAATAATGCCCCGGCAAAGCTTCTCCGGCCTGGACGCCTTCTGTGATGAGGAGGGCAATATCAATATGAACCTGCCCCGCTCCTTCTGGCACAACGTCTTCACAGCGGGTCAGCATACCACAACAGTGACCATCAGCATCACTTATGACAACCAGGAAGACCTGGAAAGGATCATACAGATGGGCTTTAAAGAAGGCTTTACGATGGGGCTGCAGAACCTGGACACATTATTATCTTCACTTCAAAAGTAATATACTTATGAGCATTATAAAAGCAATACAGGATTATAACGACGCGCTTGCCCCGGAAGATAAGATGATATGCGACATATTATCACAGGAGATCGCTAAACATCTCCCTGAAGCGGAGCAGAAGATCTGGCACCGCCATCCCGTATGGTTCCTGGACGGTAATCCCATCACCGGCTATGACAAGCTTAAGAAAGGAGTAAGACTGATGTTCTGGAGCGGACAATCCTTCGAAGAGGAGCAACTGCAGGAAAGGGGGCAGAAGTTCAAAGACGCATCCATCACCTTTACGGCTGCCGAACAGATCAATACCACAGACCTGCAGAGATGGCTGGAAAAGTCCAGGGTGATCCAATGGGATTATAAAAACATCATCAAGCGGAAAGGTGTACTGGAAAGGCTGAAGTAAAGCGCAATATATCCGGATCTGCCTGTCCCGACAGCGTGTACGCTACAGGCGCTACGACAGGCAGGCCTTTATTTCCACATTTTGGGTGCCGTGAAGCAGACCGTAGTGCCTTCACCGATACAGGAAGAGATGTCCAGCTTACCGCCCAGCTTACGGGCGCGTTCCCGCATACTGGTGATACCGACACCTTCCTTGAAATCAGGGGCCTGCCTGTCAAAGCCGATACCATTGTCTGTTATCTTTACAGAAAAGGAGCTGTCGTTCTTAAAGGCGAATTCCACCCCGATCCTGGACGGCCTGGCATATTTGACGCTGTTCATCAGGGTTTCCTGTACGATGCGGTATAACATGAGCTGCTTAAAGTCTGGTATCGGCTTGCGGAGCCCGCTGACCTGTACGTTGCAGGAGATCTTTTTGGAGTTCTGTATCCATTCCAGCTCTTCGGTCACCACCGTGATCAGCCCGTACCTGGAGATATAATCCGAATTAAGGCCGCGGCTGAAATGATGCGTATCAATAATGAGGCTGTCCAGTATCTTACCCACTTTCCTGATGGGCCTCATATCTTCACAGCTGCCGTTCTCCTCCATATCATTGATGTAGATACGGGCCAGCGTCATCATATTCGTTACATTATCGTGCAGCTCTACTGACAACTGCACATACGTTCTTTCCCGGTCTTCCATCAGAGCCTTAAGATACTCCTGCTCTTTTCTTTTGGTACGCCTGGTATAGGTCACGATGATCACCACCATAAAAAATACCATCACCGAGGTGGCCAGTATCGCAATGATCAGGAAAGGCACAATATGTTTATCTCCGCTCATGCACATTAAGTTTCATCCGGGAATACCGCCACAGGAATACTCCCAGCAGGCTATACAATAATATATTGATACCCAGTATAATAAAATAAAAATAATCATTCTCCAGCCTTAGCTCAAAGGGATGATAGGCGCTTCTGCCCCACAGGTTGACAAGCTGGTAAAATACAAATACGGTAGCTATCCAGAACAGCGGGATCCTGTATATAACAGCCTCATCATCCCGGAGCACCATATTATAAATGGTATATAAAGCGATCACGAGTATGAGGAAACCGGATATCTGTTCGGTAAGGTATTGGTGAACGCTGCTGAAATCGGGAAACAGCAGGATATTGAGGGGCAGCGCCGCCATACCCGCTATCAGGAGTACCAATACCAGCCTGCCGGCCTTTTTATGTTCCGCGCTTAAATAGAAAAAGGTGCCCAGCAATATGAATGAGATGTAATCATACAGGTTAGACAGTATATAGTTATTCCTGAAAAGCGATATGCTGTAAGCGCTCAGTATCTCATTCACCAGCGCATACAGGATAAAAAGGCACAGGAAACGCGTTGCCCTGTCCGTCTTACGCAGGCGGTACAATGCAGCTACGGCAGCAAAGCCTATGATCACATAGTATATGTACAGTACCTGTTGCTCCGTCATCTACTCCAGGATATGATTGCTTGCAGAACCTGTTGTGAGACATTTGGTAGGACAGGGACGGGCCTTGTTCAGCACACGCATACCGGGTGCAAATACATAATTGCCGCGACTGTTATAACCGGCCAGAATGACCGTCAGCGCACCGCTCTCCAGACCGGCCGGCAACCCTTCATTACCCGAGTTGATATACTCCAGCGTATGCGCGAACATGATCTTGACACCGCGGATGGCCGTATCGCTCAGGTACGTCCTGATATCATCCGCATCCAGGATCAGGCTGTTCAACTGTTCCTGGGCATCCACAGCATCTATACTGCTGAGGTAGCTCTGTATCATCCTGTTGGCCGAATCTTTAGATATGAAATTAGCGGAATGGGGATCAATATTGCTGCTGCTGTATCCCATCAGCCAGGCAGCGGAAATTATACCGATTAAATTCAGTTTTGACATTTTATATTGGGTTTAGTGATTAGGGTTTGGCATTTTCAGGCATTCACGGATACGAATCCGTTCTTGATAGCGTACATCAGCAGTCCTACCCTGCTTTTAACGCCTATCTTCTGGTAAAGCTTATACCGGTGCATCTCCAGGCTTTTATGTGTAAAGCCTACCTGGTCGGCAATTTCATCCAGGGTCTTATCCTCCCCGCAGTATTTGAGCAGCAGCTCTTCCACCGCGTTGAACTCCGGTTCATCCTTGGCCTTTCTTTTCAGGCTGGTAAGCGGTGTATCGAACAGCTCGGTATTATAGATGCGGTTATTGTAGACTGCCGTTATCGCCCTGAGGAGCTCGCTGGTCCTGGAACGCTTGCCCAGGTAACCGTCAGCGCCGCACCTGACCATCCTGAGCTGGTACAGCTCCGTTTCATACCCGGAAAGTGCGATGATCTTTATATCAGGCCATTCCTTCCTTATGAACAGGGAGGTATCAAAACCGTTCATAACCGGCATTTCTATATCCAGCAGGCATACGTGGGGAAGCTCGCTGCTTGCCTGGATGCCCCGGATCAGGTCCGACCCGTTATCCGCGGTGACGATCACTTTCACCTTCCCCGTCTGCTCCAGGTTATTGATGAGCGCATCTCTTACAAGATGGTGATCTTCCGCATAGGCGACAAGCACAGGATAAGGTAATTCGGGTTCCATATTGTCAGTTTTCAAGGTGGTATTGCAAAAATATTGTTATCAGGAAAAAAGATTAGAGGGTTATCCCTCCATTATTATACCATTTATTTCCATATTGGATATACATATCCATTTTATATTAGTACAGGCCCCTGCATTTTAACAATTAAAAAAGATTTGGAGGGTTATTCCTTTGCATATCTGCACGACGGTAAATACTTTTAATAGATGTTAAAATTATAAAATATTTACAATAACGCTTCTTTACCCACAGCTATTTTTTAACCTTAAATACAACACCATGAAAAGAATTGTATTACTATTCGGCCTTCTTATTGCGATGGCAGCAGGGACGTTTGCCCAGCACCCGATGTGTACCGGCTCCCGCCGGGATATTTATTCCTTCTCGCCCAGTGAGCGGCTGGAGCTGCGCAATCTTATCCATGACTGGTTACGGACCCAGATCAATCCTTCCTTTCCTTCGGGCGCCCAGCGGTACCCCCTGATCTGGCAGCACACCGAGCATAACCTCATGATCCATATGACCGGGCAAAAGATATTCCTCACATGGCACCGTTATTATATCCAGGAGCTGGAGCACTGGCTGACCGACAACGGTCATAACAAATATGTGCCCCTGCCGTCCTGGGACCCCACGACCGCCATACCCAACGAGTTTTTTAATAATGCTGCGGGCAGCGGTTCCTCCCAGCTTGACGGCGGCTTCCCGAACATCTCCAGCCAGAATATTACACCACCATCCATTTCCAGCTACCTGCCGCCTGCTGCCTGCGGGAACTTTGCCAGCGCTGATAATTTTTCCGCCAGCATGGAGGTCAGCTATCACAACGCTATCCACACCGCGATAGGCGGATCCATGGCCAGTGTTACCAACGCTCCCGGCACTGCTGTATTCTGGATATTCCACGCCTGGGTGGATGATCTCTGGTACTGCTACCAGAAAAACTGCCAGCTCCTCGGCGCTGACCTGTATGTAAAGAAGTACAATACGGACGAAGGCGTAACACCCGTACCTTCAGGCATTGAGCTGTGGAAAGCGCCGGATATCTGGATCAGGAACAATCCTGACGGCTTCCAAAACCAGGTAAGCGAGGACATTGTAATGTCCGGCCCGGGAGAAAGAGCTTATGTGTATGTAAAAGTGCACAACAGGGGCGCTTCACCCAACAGGGACAATATGGGCAATATCGGTGTGTACTGGGCACAGGGTTCCGTCGGCGTACAATGGCCGAACCCCTGGACAGGCGCAACGACCATTCCCTGCGGACAGCCACGTCCCCTGGGCGGATTCATCGGTAACAAGCCCTTACGCCGCGTAAATGAAAACTTCCTGAACAATATACACAGCGGTCACCATACTACCCTGGAAAAGGATTATTATATCTACGAGTTCGAATGGACCGGCATGCCCGATCCCGACCACTATACCACCTGTTTCCCCGAAGTATGGCAACAGCAGCATTTCTGCCTGCTGGCCCGTATGGATGAGGAAGGCAGCAGCACACCTACCGGCAGCGACATTTATGCCAATATGAGCGCCAGCAACAATATTGCCATGCGCAATGTCACGATCCTGAAAGACGGCATTTCCACTATGAGGGCCGGCAGTATCCTCTGGGGCAACTATACGGAGCTCCCGATGAACAATACAAGACTGACCATCAGGTTCGAGAGCCAGGAAGACGCAGGCCTGTTACAGGTAGCCGACGTTTCCATAAAATTTGACAGGGAAACGATACGGGAGTGGAACGGCAATACCCGGGGGCTGCGCAGGATAGATGAGCAGGTCTTTATGCTCACGGCTGACGGCGGCTTCATAGAGAATTTCGTCCTGCCGCCCAATACGGTGAAAGGACTGACCATACAGGTAGAGCCCAAGCCCAATCAACGCATTACCGGCACCCATAAATTTGACCTGGTGCAATATGACGGCGACAGGATCGTCAGCGGTGAAAATTACGTCGTAGAGCCGGGCGAGATCCAGATACAACATACCATACCATTGGCCGGCCAGGATAAGGAGCTCTATCTCATTTATCCGAACCCAGCCAGCAGCGAGATCACGGTGCTGAGCACGCAAAATGCGACCAGCCTGCTGGATATCAGTATTTTCAGCGCTCTCGGACAGGAGGTGCTTACCGTTAAATCTCTGGTACAGGGAACAGCCATATCCGTCAGCGACCTGCCTGAAGGTGTTTATATCATCCGTATCCTTGATACGGAAAGCAATACGCACAGCAGCCATAAGCTGGTGATCAGCAAATAAATGCCCCTTTATTGTAGTACGTTATATTTTATAACGTACTACATTCCCTTTTAATCCCAACAGCTATGCAGAAATTATTGTTCCTTTGCTTTGGCCTTTTACTGTCCCTGCCCGTTTCCGCGCAGGACCACAATACCGGCTTCGAAAAATGGCATCCGGCACTGCGTATTTCACGTATGACCGAAGACCCCGGCACACCCGGATGCTACAGGACCATGATAGGCGATATCATCGCTACGGGAGAGCACCTGGCACCCGACAGCATCCTGACTGGGTGGTCAGCAGTACGTTACGGCATTACCCGCACCAATGATGCTCATTCGGGCCAATATGCCGCCATGGTACATATGTGGTATAACGGCTCCCCATCGGTACTCTGCCTGGGCAAAAGCAATGATCCCGGCAATTATATCAGCAAGGTGCATCTTGACCGCAAGCTATACGGCGTATCGGGCTATTACAAATACATCGTTGACTCTCTCGGTCCCAACGATACCTACAGGAAAGTGACCATGCTGCACATCCGCACCTATAAGACCAATACCGTCACAGGCGAATCAGAGCTGCTGCATCACGATTCGCTTACATTCAGCAGGTCGGATGCTTACAGGGAATTTTACCTGCCTGTCACCTATACGGATTCCGACATCATACCGGATTCCGTCAGCATATGGTTTGAATCGAAGGGCTACTGGTCCGGCACCACGATCTGTATGCTATCACATTTCCTGTACCTGGATGATCTTGTTTTCCGTTACGCTCCCTATACATTGCCGGTACAGGAACACCGCCCTCCCGGTAAAAAAAAAGTAAGCATCAGCCCCAATCCCGCCACCGGAAACGCACATCTCCAATATGACAAGGATATGCGCATCCGGTCCATACAGTTGCTGGATCATTCAGGCAGAACCATCCGGAGGTTCAGTCCGGATAATACCTGCCTGGACCTGGAAGGACTGGAGCAGGGAATGTATATACTGTATATAGCTACACAACAGGGAAGCACCTGTGAAAAGATCATTATAGAATAAGCAGGATCAATGATGATCCACACAAGCCCTGGGAAAACATTTTCCCGGGGCTTGTATTTATTGTGGCGACATTCCTTTTTGATTTATACAATCCCGGTACATCATACAATTTGGAGGGTTTTCCCTTTGTATGTCTGCAATATTATATGGATGTTTGTAACAGGAAATCAGTCATACCAAAACATGAGGATGTATGATTGCAATTCACTCAAAATATAACCGGTTGTTCCAACGTCTGCCAGGACGGATCTCGGTACAAAGGTTATTATCATAGATCTAAGCGGTATATATACCATTAACCGGTTACATCGCTTGATCGCCACTATGTAAAAAGGAGCTGTCCTCATTTCATCCCCTATCACCTTTGAGTCTCTTTTGGGCAGTTCCTTTTTACATCTTTTCTTTCAACCATATCCCCCCCGCTTTTCTTTCTGGTGCAGATCATCTGCAAGTATCGGCATATATAACACCGGCATACCAGTATTTCCTGTTATCGCACACAGGTATATATGCAATCCGTAAAGGCCGTATAATTACCACCGGGAAAATCTCTCAATAATAAGACGCCGCTGTCCTGCCGGCACATCGTTCCATGACATCGGTATATAAACAGCAAAGCTTCCGCTTTAGCCGCATTCCCCGGCTATGCCAGGGCAATATTGTTACCATTCTATAGGTGTCATTCCCCTGGACTGCAGGAAGGCATTGGTCTTGCTGAAATGACGGTTGCCAAACCAGTGTCCCCTGTTGGCGCTCATAGGTGACGGGTGCCCGGACTGGAGCACATAGTGTTTGGAAGTATCTATACGCGCGCCTTTATTCCTGGCATAGCTGCCCCACAACAGGAAGACCACATTTTCCTTCCGGTCCGACACTTCCCTGATCACCGCGTCCGTAAAGATCTCCCAGCCATGGTTCTGGTGGCTCCCTGCCTTACCCTGCTCTACCGTAAGCGTGGCGTTGAGCAGCAGCACACCCTGGTCAGCCCAGCGCTCCAGGTTGCCGGACGCCGGGAAGGGCTTACCGAGATCCGACTCTATTTCCTTAAAGATATTAATAAGCGATGGCGGCAAAGGGACGCCGTCATTAACGGAAAAGCAAAGCCCGTTAGCCTGTCCGGGGCCATGATAGGGATCCTGTCCTATAATAACGACTTTGACATCCTGGAATTTACAATGGTCGAATGCCGCAAATATCTGGCTGCCTTTGGGATAACATACCTTGGTATGATATTCCTGCTTAACGAATGCAGTAAGCGCGGTAAAATAAGGAGCCTTGAACTCTTCTTCCAGCACAGCTTTCCAGGAGGCATCAATTTTTATAGACATAGGTTATATATTTATACAGGAGCAGTATTGCTGCCGCGAATTTAGTAATGTATTTGCTTTTATAAAACCCGGTAAGAGCTTAACGGAACAGTCAGCGCACAAAGTATTTCCCGGGAGCAGGCATCCTCATTCAAAAAGCCCGCCCTGCTGCACGTTGGATTCCAGCTCCAGTAAACGCTGCTTAACCGCAATACCCCCTGCATAACCGGTAAGGGACCTGTTGCTCCCTATCACACGGTGGCAAGGCACAATAATCGAAATGGCATTGGCCCCGTTAGCGCTGGCCACCGCACGTATGGCTTTTTCATCTCCCAGCCGCCGGCTCAGCTCCAGGTAGGAAACGGTAGCTCCATAGGGTATTTCCATCAGTGCCGTCCATACCTTCCGCTGGAATTCAGTACCGGCCAGCAACAAAGGCAGGTCGAATGCTGTCCGTTGCCGGGCAAAATAGGCTTCCAGTTGCGCTATGGCATCCTGGTGCAGGAGCGTAGCCTCATCCCTGTAAGCTGCATCCAGAAAGGCTGTCAGTCTCCGGTCCACCGAGGAGCGCTTTGCACGGTGATGCCAGTCGAGGAGGCACAGCTTACCCTCATAGTCGCCTATAAGAAGAGAGCCGTAAGGACTCTGGTATTGCTGGGTATGTATATATTTCATGAGATGTATAGTAGCAGCAAGTTACAATTTTTATCGCAGATGCATAAGGATATCCTGTATCCAAAACATCATACGCATTCCTTATCTTTTATCCCACTACTCCTGCAGACCGGTAGGGAATTATCGCTATATTTGACCATCCCGAATCTGCTCTGTAAAAGCAGAAAAAATTCATTATCATAATTTATGACTACTATATCCATTTATAAGGAAGAGATTGCCGAACGAGGCTTTACCATTATACCGGACTTCTATGGTCCCGAAGCCATTGAGGCTATGACGGTATCTATTGAAACGGCCGACAGTTCTTCCGAAGCCTTCCGCAAAACTTCCGACCTTTTCGCTATCAGGCAGGTGCTGAAAACCATTCCGGGATTGCAGGCACTGGTGTTTAACGAAAGGCTGAATCAACTGGTGCGGACCTTATTCGGTAACGGTTTCTTTACCGTAAAAAGCATTTATTTCGATAAGCCGGCAGCATCCAACTGGTATGTAGCCTATCACCAGGACCTGACTATATCTGTAGATAAAAAAGCAGCGGCTGAAGGTTTTGGTTCCTGGACGGCCAAACAAGATCAATTTGCCGTACAGCCACCGCCGGAGATCCTTGAAAACATTTTCACGATACGTATACACCTGGATGCAACCGATGATACTAACGGCGCCTTAAAAGTAATAGAAGGCTCCCATACAGGCGGTATCCGGCGGGCTGCCACCATAGACCTGTCCACAGACAAGGAAGTAAGCTGCCACGTACCTGCCGGCGGCATTATGATCATGAAGCCTTTATTGCTCCACAGTTCCGCACGCAGCACGGGCAACAGGAAACGCCGCGTGATACATATCGAATTTTCCGACTGCGAGTTACCGGTAAACCTCAACTGGTCCGAACGGCTGGACTTACCGCTATCTTAAGGTAATTTCCACCGGAGCAGTCAGCAAAAATTACTTAACGCCCGAAACGGAACCATTGGGATAAAGGATGCTTCTGACCTTTCAGCCAGGCAGCGACCATTTCCATACCTGTCACGGAGAAAGTAATGCCGTTCCCTCCGAATCCCAGAACGAAGTACGCATTCTTAAAAGCAGGATGCGTGCCGATGTAAGGCAGGCCATCCTTTGTCTCCCCAAATGTACCTGCCCATACGAAATCGGTACAGAAAGGAATATCTGGTTGTATCCTTTCCACCGCCTTACGAAGCCGGCGCGCTTTCGTGGCCAGCAGCCGGTCACGTTTACGGGCACTGACAAAATCCTCATCACCGCCGCCTATCAGCATACGGCCGTCATCGGTGGTACGCAGATAAAGATAGGGATCGGCAGTGTTCCAGACCAGCGTATCACGGAGCCTGCTGCAGACTTTCTTATCGATTTCCGAAACAATGGCATATGTACTTTTCAGCTTTACAAAATTTTCGGGGATCATCTGGCTGCTCTCATATCCTACACAGTAAATGATCTTCCTGGTCTTTATAAGCTGACCGCAGCCGGTAAGAACAGTGCTGTACCCCCTGCCGTCTGTTACGGTTTCCAGCTGCGTCCGGTCATAGATACGCAACCCCCTTTTATGGTTATAGGCCAGCAATTCATGGGCCATCCTGAAAGCATCCATACTGCCACCATGTGCAGAAAGGATACCTCCGTAGGTATGATGCAACCCGTACCGTTCCGCTATCTCCCGTCCTGACATCCAGCTGACATCAAATCCTGCGTCCGCCCGGGCCTCCAGCTCCTGCTGCAGCCAGGGAACATCCTTTTTCAGCGCCGCGAAATACAGGGATGCCTTGGTCCTGAACCCGGATGACGACCTGATACGTTGTGAAAGCGCGTCCAACTGCTCAATAGCCTGTAAGCAGGACCGGTAAGACGCGACAGCGCCTTCTTTCCCTATCATTTCCTCGAGAAGGTACAGGGGAGTGTCTATTTCGTATTGCAGCATAGAAGTGGTGGCGGAGGTACTCCCGTTACAGATCTCCCTCCGGTCGATCAGGACCGTATCATAGCCATCTTCCATGCATTGGTGCGCGATGAGACTGCCGGTGATACCACCGCCTACCACAAGCACGTCACAGGCTTCTTCCTGCTTCAGTGAAGGGAAGGAAGAGAGCAGCCCGTTTTTGACCAGCCAAAAAGGCTCGTTCGATTTCAGATCCATAATTGTAGATTTATTATATCAGGCAGAGCGGGACGGTAGCGTCATCATCATCCCCTGAATGGTATGAAAGCAAGAGGGTTACAGGTCATCTGTAAAATGCCTTCTTTCCTTGTCCTGCGTAAACTTGCGCTGGTTATATTCGGCCGATCTGTTCCGCGCTATGGACAATGTCTGCCAGTCCGTATTCTTAAGCATCTTGGCAATAAAGACGATCTGGCCCACATGATAGGCATAATGCGCCAGCTGGCGGTTAATGGCCTCCGTAACAGTATGCCCGTCATTCCTTACATATACTATCGTCTCCAGGTCCGCGCCGGATAACTGATCCAGTGTCTGCATCAGGCATTCCCAGCCCTCATGCCACCGCTGCATCAACTGGTTTTTATCCGCAAAAGTATTAGTAAATTCTGCATCCCGGTTGCGCCAGGGCTTCTCACCGTCAGAGGTCAGGAAATCAGTAAACCGGGACAGCATATTTCCTGCCATATGATTGACAAGAACCGCAATGCTGTTGCTTTCCTGATTATACTGCCAGAAAAGCTGCTCCGCTTCCAGTTGCTCCATACTCTTTTCTGCCAGCATCCTGTAATACCGGAACTGCTTTTTAACGCTTTCCAAATAACTGCTCATAATAGGATCGTTTGTAGTGTTGATATTGTTATGAAAATCACTCCGCGGGCGTCGGTTGACATTCCGTGGCCTGCTTTGAAAGATGTATATACAACATTTAACCTCTCAGGATAGTTGACTGTGCTCCGCGATTTGTCCGGAGGCCGGACACAGCTCCCGCTTATGGAGCGGAAGGATTACGAAGCTGCATCATGGTCACCAGCGAAGTAGCGGCCAGGTTTTCCATTCCCTTTGTAACGGCATACACATCCACACGGACCACTGACAGGACCTTACCATTCTTGATAACCTGGGCTTTGGCCCTCAACTGCTCTCCTATTGCGGGACTCAGGTAATTGATCTTCAGCTCCACGGTAGTAACATAACTGTCTTTCAACTTTGCTGATACCGCGGCATAGCCGGAGGCCACGTCCACCAGCGTGGCTATGGCAGCGCCGTTAAACATACCGGCAGGCCGGGCCATAAAATCCTGCTTATCCACTTCAATCTCTATATAGCCCTGCTGCACGGATAACAGACGCGCACCGTACAGGGCCATTGTTTTGGAACGCTCAAAGCTTGCCCTTATCTGGTCTTTTCTTTCTTGATCCATAATTTCACAATTATATTGTACCCGTCAAAAATCGGCAAAAACAACGAATAACATCATTGTCAACGCTTCCGGCATTTCAGCTTATGATTGTCCGTTGCCGGCCGGCTTCCTGTACTGCTTATATCCCCTGTTGATAAAATACACCCCGCTCAGCGCTGTCAGCAATGCAAGAAAGGTGAGCCACGTCAGCTCTTCCGACAGCCACCAGTAGCCCAGCAGCAGCGCAATAAAAGGATTGATATAGGCATATAGGGAGGCCACGCCTACCGGCAGCCTGGATAAAGCATATACAAAGCTGCTGTAAGCAAGGATGGACCCGAAGACCACGAGATAAACCATTGCCCATATGCTATCGGCAGATACCGTTTTAAGCTCGGAGTAATCGTCCAGGAAAGGGCTCATCAGGAGCAGCATGACACCGCCACTGAACATCTGCAGGGCAGCATTGGTCAGCACATTGGCAGAGGATGGCTTCTGTTTGGCATATACGCTGCCCGCCGCCCAGGCCAGGCAGGCCCCGAAGCATACCAGCATACCCGTCAGGTATTCCGGCCGCACCAGGTCTTTCAAGTTATCCCGGAATATCAGCACAATACCGGCACATCCCAACAGCAGCCCGGCTATTATCAGGCCGTTAGGACGCCTCCTGTCGGCGCCGCTGGCATAGTTAACGCCCACCACATACACCGGCAGGATAGACACGATCAGCGCTGCAAGACCACTCGGGATATACCGTTCCGCCCAACCGATCACTCCATTCCCCAATGCGATCATCAATATGCCCGGTACGGACTGGTGCAGCAGGTCGGCTCTGGTAAACTTAAGTTGGCCCAGCAGCTTCAGTATTACCAGCAATATCACCCCTGCCAGGGCCTGCCGGACCCCTGAGAATAAAAACGGGGGAAAGGTTTCGACCCCGATACGCAGGGCGAAATAAGTAGTGCCCCATACTACGCTCACGATCGCCAGGGCAATGTAAGCCTTCCATAAACTGCGGTCCTGCATGAAAATTATTTAAAATACAAATAACGCAAGAATAAAGCTAAAATACAGATACGATGTTGTTATTTTTAACAGGATTTGGCTGACAATAGCCTAGCAAATTTTTTATTCCTGACCGGAAGCCCTTTCCGGTGAAATCACACCACCCGGACAGCCTGTTAAAATACAATAAAAGTATAAGATTGTGCCGCGCTGCCAACTTTTTGGGCCGTATATGTGTTTAAACCATATTGATTTCTCTAAAAACGGCAATACAATGGACAATAAAAAAATAGGTATTTTCATCGGCAGCCTCCGGGAGGCCTCCTATTCCAGAAAAATAGCACAGGCGGTCATAGAGATGGCACCTGAAGGGTTCGAGTTTAAAATCATTGAGATAGGACAGCTGCCTTTATATAACCAGGATTACGACGATCATAATAAAGTACCTGAGAGCTATACCCCTTTCAGGAAAGCGGTAAAGGCTCTTGACGGGGTAATCTTCATCACGCCGGAATACAACCGTTCCGTACCGGCCGTACTGAAAAACGCGCTGGATGTGGGCTCCCGCCCTTACGGACAAAATGCCTGGGACAACAAACCAGGTGCTGTGTTCAGCAGCTCACCCGGTCATATCTCCGGGTTCGGCGCCAACCATCACCTGAGGCAGAGCCTTGTCTTTCTCAATATACCGGTCATGCAGCAGCCGGAAGTATATATTGCCTCTGTACAGAAAGAAATAGACGATGACGGGAAACTGTCGGATACCAGCCGTGAATTCCTTGAAAAAGCAGTAAAGGCTTATATAGCCTGGTTCGAGAGACTTACCTGATAAACCTTCATTATACAAAACAATCAATCACAGATCATATGAGCAGACAACAATATCTTCATCAATTCCGTTCCCTGCATCAGCAGTCCACGCCTTTTCTCCTGGGTAATGTATGGGATGCCTATACCGCCAGGCTCGCAGAGCAGGCCGGCTATAAAGCGCTGGGCTCCTCCAGCCATGCCATTGCATTCACGCTGGGATATGAAGACGGTGAAAATATCAGCTTCAAGGAGCTATTTTTTGTAGTGAAACGTATTCTCGCCAGTGTGAGCATTCCCGTGTCAGTGGATTTTGAGGCGGGGTATTCGGAAGATCCCTCCGAAGTGGCTGCTTATGTAAAGCAACTGGCAGATGCCGGGGTAGTAGGCATCAACCTGGAAGACGGCATAGTAAAAGACGGCGAAAGAGTGCTGGAAAGCGCCGACCAGTTGGCCGATAAGATCAGGGCTATAAAGTCCGTGACCGACATCTTCATCAATGCACGCACCGATACTTATACCACCAGGGTATCTGACCCGCTGGAGACATCCGTGGAACGGGCCCTGAAATACCAGGAGGCCGGGGCAGACGGGATATTTGTACCGCTTATAGAGCACACATCCGACATCCAGGCATTCACAGAAAAGGTGACCATACCGCTCAACGTATTTGTAACCACCAGCCTGCCTGATTTTGAAACCCTGGGTAACCTGGGTGTAAAACGCATCAGCCATGGGGCTAAGCAGTATGAGCAACTGATGAAAAAATCGGAATATATATTCAAGGATTTCTTCCGCAACAAGAATTACAGCACCATATTAGGCAGCTAAAAGACTACCTGTCCGGCACATGCATGCTCCGGTAGGTTTACAAGCGCAAGCAAGGCAGGATGTAATGATATAATTTACCTTAAGCTGGTCTCACAGAATTTTTAGCATCATTTATTTTTCAGGGCTATACGTCCTGCCAGCCAGGCCATAGGGAAATAAGCGCCCACAAGATCAACAACCGTGTACCAGACCGGGGACGGCAGCATACAGACGCTTGCAAGTCCGCCGGCAAAGAAACATATGCCGATCACCCAGGCAAACATCATTTTACGGCTGGCAGCGATCAAGGCTGCCAAGAGGGCCCCGGTAAAAGTACCTGCCGCATGAGCCAGGAAGGGAAAGATAAAATGCCGTGGCTGTAATAAAGGCATAGCAGCTTTCAGTCCTTCGGGAGTCGTGACATCCGCACCTTCCGGAGCAGGGATCACAGCGCCGCCCAGCATCACAAGGCCCATATTTACGGCACTGCCTACAGCAAGACCGATAACAACGGCCAGGATATTTCTAAGGATCGGGTGCATATTTTTATAATTTAAAGATCAGAGATTCAGAATATTGCCTCTTACCTGCCGAACTGCTCTCTACAGCGTACTTACAGAACAGCGCCCGGCATTTCCAAAAATAGAAAGTATATCCATAAAAACAATATATCTCCGGCATAAATTCTTCCTGTCATTTCCTGCATCCCCGCATACCGGTACTGAACGGTATTACAAACCACACGTTTGTGCCCTGGCACAGCCAACTACCTATTCATCATTCAGGAACTGCCTGATCCGGTTGTAATAAGCATCTTCCTGCTCCGTTGCTATATTATGCCCGGCACCCTCGATGATCTCCAGCCGGCAGTGCTGCAGTAGTTCAAGATATTCGGTTACATATCCCCAGGGCTGGTTATCATATTGTCCTCTCAGGATCAATACCGGGGTCGTCACTTTTCTAAGGCGTGCCCGCGGGTCCGGTGTGCTGCTGAAGCTGAGCGCCGTCATCTGCTGCGCATAATACCCACCACCTCCCTTATCCGGGAGAGCATGGGCCGTATCTTTTACTGTGGATCTATTCAGTCCATTATTGAGCAGGGTCTGAAAATCGTCGGCTTCAGCATCGGGGACCAGCTTATATCCGAACCAGCCTGCTAGCAGGGAAGCGGCTTGCATACGACCGTTCTGTACCTGCTCAACAGCCATGGCATTGGTCACTACCGGCGGCCTGAGATCCAGGCTGTCCGGAGGGATGACTGTTGCCAATGCCCGGTTGACCGGGATAACAGGTCCCGGGCCTGTCAGGATAACCTTACTTACCTTGTCGGGATGATCGGCAAGGAACAGGGCAGCCAGGATAGCGCCCCAGGATTGTCCTATCAGGATCACCTTGCCCGAGCCTGTCTGCTCCACGATAGCCGCCAGGTCTTTCTTATGCCGTACAGCCGTATATTCCCTGATATCGTACAGCCGCTTCGACAATCCGCTTCCTACCTGGTCGTAGAGATATACATCATATCCTTCATCTGCCAGGGTCTGCATAGACTGCACCAGCCTTTCGGAGATATAGCCCCCGGGGCCACCCTGCAGGAAAATAACGGGATAGGGCTGCTTATTGCCTTTAGCCGGCAGAAAATTATATGCGATCTGGGAACCGGTAGATAATTTCCAGTAGGCAGTACCGGCCCGCGCTTTCATCCGGCTTACCGGGTAATGCCTCGGCACCAGTATCCATAGCAGGATACCGGCAGCGCACAGCAATAAAAACAGCAACAGGAACTTTCCGGGACCCGGTCTTTTACCTTTCATCAGTTAAGCTTATTATTTTGATGTTGTATTATCTCTTGCTGCAGCCTACAATATCCAGGCTTTTTCAGGCCCGGGCTTTCAAAATATTGTACACTGCCGCCGGTGTGCTCCGGGCCAGCATTTTATAGGGACAGGATCATTACGGCATAGAACACCGGCATAAAATACCGGCCATGGCCATCATTAACGAAAATAGTAAAAAAAACAGATGTAACCATCAGTGACAGTGAACAGCCTGCAGCCATTGCGCCGGTAAATACCGTTGCTGACGACAGCAGGAGATCCGTTTATAAAGGCCGGGACCTTATAATCTTTCAACCATTATATAAAAGGCACCAGATACCGCAGCTGCTTTCTGATGCTTATCCGGTGTACTCTTTTTTAAACAAAAGCGCTGAAGCCGGTGATGGCCCTCCCTACGATCAGCGAATTGATCTCTTTGGTACCTTCGTAGGAATAGATCGCTTCCGCATCCGCCACAAACCGGGCAACATCATATTCCAGCAGGATACCGTTACCTCCCATTACCTCCCTAGCCCGCGATACGATATCACGGGTCCGGAGCGTGCAGAAGACTTTCGCCAGAGAGGCATGCTCATCTTTAAGTATACCCGCGTCCTGCATCTCCGACAGCCGGAAGACCATGGTCTGCATAGCAGTGAGGTTGGACAACATTTCTACCAGGTGACCCTGGATCATCTGGAAGGAGGCTATCGGCTTACCGAACTGCTTTCTCTTACGGGTATAATCCAGGGCGCTTTCATAGGCTCCCCGTGCACAGCCGGCCGCCATCCAGGCCACGCCGGCCCTTGTCATCCTCAGGATATTGGCCGTATCTTTAAAGCTGTTGGCATGCTGCAGCCTTGCCTCTTCCTTCACCACGCAGTCCGTAAGCGTGATCAGACCGTTCTGCACGATCCGAAGCGCCATCTTACCTTTGATCTTTTCCACGCGAAAGCCCGGGTTGTCTTTTTCTACAATGAATCCCCTGACCTCGCCATCCTCCACATCTCTTGCCCAGATAATGATGATATCGGCAAAAGTGGCGTTCCCTATCCACTTCTTCTCCCCGTTCAGCACCCAGCCCTCCGGCGTGTTCCTGCAGGTAACCGTAAGGCCTCCCGCAGCCCCGGAACCTACTTCCGGTTCGGTAAGGCCGAAGGCCCCTATTACTTCCAGGCGCTGCATAGCAGGCAGCCACCGGGCTTTCTGCTCCTCAGATCCGCATATATAGATCGACCCCATAGCCAGGCCCGACTGCACTCCGAAGAAGGTAGCGATAGAAGCATCTATCCTGGCCATCTCCATGGCGATGACCCCTTCCATCACAAAGGACAGTCCCGGGCAGCCATATCCCTTGTAGGTAACCCCGCATATATCCAGGGCGCGCATCTTATCTATCAGCTCAAAGGGGAATTCGTCGTGCAGCCAGTAATGATTGACCAGGGGCTTTACCTCCTTTTCCATGAATGCCCTGACCTTTAGCTGTATGGCTCTTTCTTCCGGCGTAAGCGTATGGTAAACATCATAAAAATCACCATCAATGGGCGGCAGGGCTTTCTTTGAGGTACCCGGCGACAGCATAGCCGTCAGGTGCCGGAGCTGCTTTTCATCCAACGCGGCAAATTGTTGCATCAGCTGCGGCAGATCCACTTTTGCGGCAATAGCAGCCAGCTGGTCAAAATCAATATTCCTGAACAGTGCAATAGCCTGCTTTATTTTTGAAAATGTATGGCCCATAACAGTGCTTTTAAGTTACAGCCTATTTAACAAAATTCAGCCGCCAGGGTTGACTACCGGCTTACTCGGCTTGGTACCCGGTAAAGCAGTTGAGCATTGTTAGCAGATTTTTTTCATCTTATTGTTGCGGTACCAGGCGTATTTCCAATGCCTCCGATGCTTTGTTAAGATTCACCCATTTCTTTACCGGGGCATATCCCTCGCATTGTATGACCAGCTTGCAATAATTCTTTGTATAGCTATCGGGAACCGCTAATATAAACTGCCCCTTGCTGTTGACGGAAGCGCTTATATCCAATCGTGTATTGACAACCTGGATACGTGCATTATTCAAGGGTTGGTTATCAGCACCAGTGACCCGGCCGGTGATCCCGGACGTCAGCCTGTTAGCTAAATTACGCTTTGCTCTTGCCTTTGCATGAGAATATGTGGCAAGAGGGTTTACGGAATAATCAAAAAGCGGACTAGCTCCACCCACCGTGTATGTATATCCGTCCATCTCAATACTAACAACAAGGTTAATTTCCCGGTGCCAAGGCAACTGGACAGGATTAATTTTAAATTGTTGCGTACTATATATGCCATATTCGATCAGCAGAGTTACAGCCTGCCCTTTCAGTTGCTCAGGTATTGTAAGCTCAAACTGCCCATTCTCATCACTAAAAGTCATTACATCCTCATTCTCAAGCAAAAAAACCGTAGCATATTCTACCGGGTTACCTTTTTCATCCCTTACCACGCCGCTGATCATTAAAGTATCCGGTGGCAGCGGTACCGGGGCAGCAACAGCATTTGCGGCTGTCGTCTGTTCCGTAGTGTCCGGCCTGGCCACAACATCCTGCGCATGAACCAGCAGGGCCTGCGATACAGCCAGCATACCCGCCGCTGCCATAATTTTAAAATACCGCCATTTGTCACTGACGGGAACCGCGGCGCTAAGCGGCCGGTCGAGCTGGTCATTCCTGAAACGGCCACATACCTTACCGGCGCTATCCCGGAAGGCTGCTATGATCTCAGCATCTGTAGCATTTGAAAAGTCCACTACCGTATGCGCACAGTGAGCACAGAACCGCTGTCCGCCGGGTAGCTGCTGCATATTATTCCAGGCTTCCGCGCAGGGAAGACTGACTGAAAGAGTCATAGTCCGTTGTTTCCTGGTCATATGATTGCGTATAAATCAAAATTTTCCTCCTAAATATAATGACTTACAGCCGGAAAAGAGCATGTTAAAACAAGATTCACCGGATTACCTCATATCCATAGCGCTGCTCTCCGCGTCAGAATTACCGGCAATCATTCGGTGTATATGCTGCAATACAGAGCCGCCTTGCGGGATATTATAATCAAATATGGTACATATAATATCACTAAACTATATAATTTATTAGCAGCCATAAGTATAGCTTAAGCCGCATTTCGGGGCCGGAATTTAAGTGGGCGGACAGGTCATATCCTACTGTCTTTTTAGTATTTTTGATAGTAAGCATTCCTTTGGCGTATGTATGAAAGAATAAGAGAGAAGCTGAGCATCCTGGCCGATGCAGCCAAATATGACGTGTCCTGCTCTTCGAGCGGAAGCGACCGTAAGAACACAGGAAAAGGTATCGGCGATACCGGCTCCGGCATTTGCCACACCTATACGGAAGACGGCAGGTGTGTTTCCCTGCTCAAGATATTGCTGACCAATTTCTGCATTTACGATTGCGCATTCTGTGTTTCCAGGCGAAGCAATGATATCAGGCGGGCGGCCTTTACGGTAGAAGAGGTGGTATCCCTTACCATGAATTTTTACAGGCGCAATTATATAGAAGGGCTGTTCCTGAGCTCCGGCATTTTCAAAGATGCTGACTATACCATGGAGCGGATGCTCCGCATCGTCAAGAAATTACGGCTGGAGGAAAATTACAACGGCTATATCCACCTGAAGACTATACCGGGCGCAAGCGAAGCGCTTGTAACCGAAGCCGGGCTTTATGCGGACCGGATGAGCATTAACCTGGAAATGCCTACCGAGCAGGGCCTGCAACTGCTGGCACCGGAAAAGTCACATGAAGAGGTCAAACGGGAGCTGGCTGTTATCAGGGACCAGGCAGTCGCATACAATAGCGAACGCAAGCTGATCAAGACCACACCCAAGTTCGTGCCGGCCGGGCAGAGCACACAGATGGTCATAGGAGCCACTCCGGAAAGCGACAAGGATATCATGCATACAGCCCAGGCGTTCTACAAGCATTACGCCCTGAAGCGGGTATATTACAGCGGTTATATACCCATCAGCAATGACAGCCGTATGCCGGCCGTAGGTACCCGGCCGCCGCTGATACGGGAGAACAGGCTCTACCAGACCGACTGGCTGATGCGGTTCTATGATTTTGATGTGGCAGAGCTGCTGAACGATGAGCATCCCAACCTGGACATGGATATGGACCCTAAGCTTGCCTGGGCCCTGCGTAACCCGCATATATTCCCTGTGGATATCAATACAGCCGATTATAAGCTCATCATCCGTGTACCGGGCATCGGCATCCGTTCGGCACAAAAGATAATCGCGGCGCGTAAATTCGGTAAGCTGCATATTCACCAGCTGAAGAAAATGGGAATAGCCTATAACCGGGCGCAATATTTTATCCGTTGTGCTGATTCTCCTTTCCTGCTGCGCGAGCCGGACCCTTCCCAACTGAAGGCCCTGCTGCTCCGGCAGAGCACCAGCAAATACAGGACCACAGCCCCCGAACAGCTCACACTTTTTTAACTGCTATTCCCGATGCTGACAGACGACCTGCCGATCTATATCTTTGACGGAACCTTTTACGGGCTGCTGACCGCCATTTTTGAATCGTACGAGCGTAAGCATCCCCGGATACAGCTTTGCTGCAGGGAAACGTACGCCCCGGAGTTCTTTTCCGGGCATATAGACATCCACAGTGATAAGGTCAAGGCACAACGTGTATGGAGAGGACTGCAGCAGAAAGTAGCATCTGTTCATCTCGGGCATTTCTATAAAGCCTTTTTTTCGGAACAGGCAGCCATACATCTCGCCTTATTCCGCTATGCCCGTTATATTTTCGATCATCCTGCCGGACACGATTTCAATTACGGCCATGAAGATGTGCTGGCCATAGCGCAGATGTCCCAGCGCGTCCACCGCGAAAAGCACAGGATGGAAGCTTTTGTAAGATTTAAAAAGAGCGGCAATGGCCTGTTCTTTGCAGTGATCAGCCCCGATTACAATGTGCTCCCGCTGATCAGCAAACACTTCAGGAACCGGTATGCCGACCAGCCCTGGCTTATTTACGATGAGCGCAGAAAATATGGTATTCATTACGACCTCCATGCCCTGCACGAGGTTACCATTGATTTTACTCAGGAGCAGGCCATGACAGCACAAACTGCAGTCATCATAGACGCACAGGAAGAGTTGTACACGCAGCTCTGGAAAGATTATTTCAGGAGCACCAATATAGCGGAACGCCGCAATATGAAGCTGCATATACAGCATGTTCCCAGGCGTTACTGGCGCTACCTGACAGAAAAAGAAGGGAAGCTATAAGAAGTGAACCACCACCTGCCGGCGAACATCATAAGGTCAAACCGGCGTTACAGGATTGTCCGTGTTTTATAGTAATTTTAAAGACACAACGACCTGATACCTTAATCTTATGCTGATGAAACATTTATTGTATAGCGCATTTCTACTGCTGTGCTTTTCCTGCACCAATACTGCCACAACCAGGCAGGAACCGGGGCATAGCGATACCGCCATTTCCATAGCGTCACCCGGATCCGCTGCCGGCCAGGCAAAAAGCAGGATATGCTGGAGAGGCACCCTGGATTCCAAAATAGACATCCTGCTGCAATACCAGATAGCAGGTGAAATAGTGGAAGGTGAACTGATCTACCTGAACACCAGGGCGAAAAAACCGATAAAGATCATCGGTACCGTTGAAGAAGACCAGAGCCTGCATCTCCTGGAGTTTGAACCTTCCGGCAATATCACAGGCATTCTTACAGGTACACCGACGGCAAGTGTCTTTGAAGGCAGCTGGTTCTCGCCCCTGACACGAAAAGACCTGCCTATGCAGCTCCGCAAGGTGGATACCTTTATTGCCACACAGAGCATCACAACGCTTCCGGCCAATAATCCGGAGGGAGATTATTATTACCAATACAGTGAAGAAGGTACCCAGGGAGCATTACTTGTACGGAGTGTCGGCAACAGCCGGATATTATTTGAGATAGCTTCCGTAACAGACGCCCCGGCACGCAATATCGCAGACGTGTCTCCCGATACCGTCACACTGCAGGGTAATAGTTTTATATACACCATACCTGAAACGGATGACTGTACATTCAAGGTGATTTTTTATAGGGATTTTGCTTATATAAAGTACACTAACGGGTATTGTAACGGCGTTTTCGGGCATAATGCTTCCGTTGACGGGATCTTTTACAAGCAGCGCTAAATGATATGCCTATCTCCAATGTTTCTTACAGGCTGCAGAAATAAGCTGGTCATCCCTGATACACAATACAGCGGTATTACCCGAACCAGACAGCGGTACGGATCATAAAATATCTGTATAAAGCATAAGAAAGCCGTATCCCGTTCCGGTTATATCTTTGCCGCTTATCATCCCTAACAATTCAAAAACAGAGCCGGCGGTAATATACTACCGGCAACAATGCAAAGACCAACGGATAAGTAAGAGCTTATTTTTTCTTTTTGACGGCTGTTTTCTTGGTGGCTGTTTTTTTAACTGCAGCTTTCTTAGCAGCAGTTTTTTTAGTAGCGGCTGACTTTTTAGCCGCGGTTTTCTTGGTAGCAGCTTTCTTCGCAGCGGTCTTTTTAGTAGCCGATTTTTTCTTTGCCGGAACTTTTGCCCCTGCTTCCCTGGCTTCGGAAAGTCCTATGGCGATAGCCTGCTTACGGCTGGTAACTTTCTTACCGGAACCACTCTTCAGTTCACCCCGCTTCATTTCGTGCATGGCTTTTTCCACTTTCTTGCCGGCTAATTCAGATGATTTAGACATAGTTTAGATATTTATTGGTTATAAGATTTATCCGTTTATTATCTCACCGCCATTCGGGTGTATCACCTGCCCGCTGATGAAAGACGCATCATCCGATGCAAGGAATAAATAGGCCGGAGCGATCTCGTTGGGCATACCCGCACGCGCCATAGGAGCATCACTACCAAAGGTGGCCACATCCTTCTTCTTGAAGGTAGAAGCGATCAGCGGTGTCCATACCGGTCCCGGGGCTACCGCGTTCACGCGGATACCTTTATCCACCAGGTTGCTGGACAGGCTGCGGGTAAATGCGATCACAGCGCCTTTGGCCGAAGCATAGTCTATAAGCTTGGGACTGCCCCTGTAAGCTACTACGGAAGCCGTATTGATAATAGCCGCTCCTTTTTTCAGGTGAGGAAGCGCATATTTACATATCCAGAAATAAGAAAAGAAATCCGTATGAAAGGTTCTCAGCAACTGGTCTGTAGAGATACTATCCAATGCTTCTGCTTCCCAGTGCAGGGCCGCATTATTGACCACGATGTCCAGCTTTCCGAAATGCTTGACCGTTTTTTCCACCAGCGATCTGCATACCGCTTCCTTTCCCACATCCCCTTTCAGCAACAGGCATTCAGCATCATAAGCCTCTATTTCGCTGCGGGTAGTAACCGCATCTTCTTTTTCCGTAAGATATCCGATGGCTACACTTGCGCCCTCTCTGGCAAATAGCAATGCTACAGCCTTACCTATACCGCTGTCGCCCCCGGTTATCAGAGCTACTTTTCCGGCCAGCTTACCGGCGGGATATTCCCGTGGGTCTGTTGCAGGTACGGGCTTCAGGTCGGCTTCTTTCCCCGGCCGCTTCTGGGACTGCTCGGGACGTAACTTACGGGTGGATTTCTTTTGCATAGTCGTAATTGGTTATGATTTTACGGAACAAAAAACAATCCGATATGTTGAAAGCGCAGTGTTAAAAAATCCTGCCATGCCGGTGTGCGGCAGCCGGGTTACGACCTGCCTACCGGGTACAGCTTTTAAGGCTTTTACAGCAGAGGCCTGTTTGTTTCTTTTTATTTTAAAGCTATTCCTGTTAGCTTTGTAGAAAAAAAGGATATGCAATTTGGAAAAGTCGCCCGCCCTGACCTGGTGGATTTTACCCTTCCTGAAGATCATCCCGATACCCGGCGTGTCCTGGGTACAGCCGACGGAACCACGACCACTTTTGAGGCATATGTAGGCTGTGCTAAATGGAACCGTAATGATCTGAAAGGTTTCTACCCCAGAGGCACAAAAGATGAGCTGGGCTATTATTCCCGGCAGTTCAACTGCATCGAGCTGAATGCTACCTTCTATGGCATGCCTGACCGCAGGCAGGTGGAGACCTGGAAAGATAAGACACCGGCAGGGTTCAGGTTTTTCCCCAAGCTCACCAACAGCATCAGCCATTATAAAAGACTTATAGATGTACAACCCCTGGTAGAAGAATATTGTGACGCCGTCAGCTTTTTCGAGGAAAAGCTCGGCATGGCATTCCTGCAACTACACGATAATTTCAGCCCGAAGGATTTTGAACGGCTGGAGCAGGTGCTGCAACAATTCCCCAAAGCCATCCCACTGGCAGTAGAGGTCCGGAACGAGCAATGGTTTGCTGATCCCGGCGTTTTTGCAGCCTACACGGACCTGCTGGAAGCATTGGGTATGGCCAATATTATCGTAGATACCGCAGGGCGGAGAGATATGCTGCATATGAGACTTACAGGACGGGAAGCCTTTATCCGGTATGTAGGCGCCAACCACGCTTCGGATATATCGCGCCTTGATGTCTGGGTGGACCGTATACGGAAGTGGCGGGAACAGGGATTGCAGAAATTGTATTTCTTTGTACACCAGAATACGGAGCTGGAATCTCCGCTGCTGGCAACACATTTCATCAAAGAGCTGAACCGGGCATTAGACCTCGACCTGACCATACCGGCAAAGCCGGACCAGGGCAGGAGCCTGTTCGATTAAAGTAAGAGAGCGCGCCTTACGGCCTTATATGATAGCCATAAAAGCTAACAGTCAGCCTCCTGTGCATACAGGAGGCTGACTGTTTTTATACCGGGATCTGATACCGAAATTTACAGTATCCGTCAGTACCGGGTGACCGCTCCGAAGCCGTTGAATTTCCGGAGCTCACCCGGGGGCAGAAAGACCACGTCACCGCCAAATTCCAGGTTCATCTGGATCAGGTCGTCATAGATATCATCCACAACCCCGGGACCATTACCGGTCTCTTCCTTATAAACTACCGCATTATCTTCTATAGCTGCCGGCTGGTATAAGCCATTCTCTATAAACAGCGTCTGTACACGACCCATTGATATGGCATTCCTGATCTCACTCGTATCGCTCAGGAATTTATTGTCGTTGACAGCCTGCAGCAGCTCGGATTTCCGGGTCTCATTCTTTTGTGCCGTGTAGTCCTTCATCAGCTGCCACGCATCGGAGACAACAGCCTGGGCCTTATCCTGCTGCCTGCTGCGGGCCAGGAAATCAGGAATAATGGTATCTTTCCTGTCCGCCACTTTCAGGTATTTATAATAATTTTCCTCATCAGAACAGATCAGCACCGGTATATTGCGGTCCTTTATTACTTCATTGACCCGCTTGTCCACAAAGTTGAAAAATTCCGCTATCAGGTCCTTTTCCCTATCCGCAGCCTTTACTTCCGGTGACAGCATTTTACTGTAAGCTTCGTTCTCAACAGGAAAAGGATCGCCCCATTCCCTGATCTCCTTATCATTCATCGCTTCTATCAGGCGCGCGCCGTCCTTGCTCAGCACCAGGATGAAGTAATGGGTATTCATGTTCACCGCACGTATCAGGTCCCTTACCGCAAAGGTATCGTCTATGATCACCCTGTTGGTCACCTCTACCGGCAGCTTTACTATTTCCGCGATATCTTCATTCACGAACAGGATGAGGCTTTCCATGTTGTAGTTATGGTCCACCGTACCGGCCAGGTGCTCCAGCTTCTCTGTAAGCATACGGGCGGTTTTCTTATCTTCCAGCTCCATCAGCCTGCCCGAAGCTTCCGTGACCAAGTTTTTCAGTACGATAGCATCCTGCAGCGATTCGGGATGTGTCCTGTGCGTATTCAGTATCACAGTAATGCAATGTTCCTTTTTTACTTTTCTTAATTTGTTCAGCTGATTTTTATTCATAAGCACATTTTTTAAATATTCATAAAATACCATTTTATAGCCAAAGCTGGCAGCCGTCAGAACGGTGCGGCACCCGGCACACTTCTAATATAGGCATTTTAATCGTGGGGCTCAACAAACACTTTAAATTTTAATATAATATTAATATTTAATGCTGTATTGGGGTCGCTGGTGAAGAACACCAATGTCGGAAGAAGTCCCTAGCTTTTTATTTGGTTATTGATGAAGTACACTAACAGCGGAGCAAATCATCAGTCGCTATTAGGTCGTTGGTGAAGAACACCAGAGATGGGGCACCTTTATCCGGGCGCAGATAAAGTGCAGTAACAACGGAGAGCAACGAAAAAGTAACTTGCAAGTGCTACAGAGCATCAAAAAATAAAAGAGGCTGTCCGCTTTGGACAGCCTCAGTAAGTATATCATTGTAGCAGCATTAAGGTAAGGTAGCACCTACTTCCAGGTCGCACCTGTGTCCCGGCTCGCCGTGAGCGGGATTAGGCTTACCGGAGAACCCGGGAGCGGTCTGCTGAGCCGGCGGCGCAGCCGGCTGCACGGATACAGGCGACGTTGCATTGCCTGCCGGCACTACTGTCGGCTGGGGCATGGTCGATCCGGGCGGCGTATTAAGCGGGGCTCCCTCCGGGATATCACACCTGTGGTTGGGCTGGCCATGTGCCGGGTTGGTACCGGTAAGATGCGCATAGGGATTCTCCTGCGCGGTACCCTGCTGCGGCACTGCTGTGCCTTCAGGAGTAGTTACCTGCTCCATACTGCCTTCCGGCAGCGCAGCAGTTTCCTGTTCAGTTACCACCGGGGCATCGGAAGAGGTAGTTTCATTGTTACAGGAGGCCAGCAGTAGGAGGCTCCCCAGTGCGGTAAGTAAAACAATACCTTTTTTCATAGTTTTCTGACATTTTCAAATTAAACAAAAGCACCGTGTTACTACATCATACCACCGGGTATATACCTGCAGGCCGGCACCGAAATTCAAGGGTATAGGGGAAGATACCGGGATACGGCTCTTCTTTTATTTTATATCAAAGTCCACAAATACCGCCTCAGACCTGGGATGGGCCTGGCAGGTAAGCACAAAATTGTTCGCCAGCTCATCAGGTTCCAGCGCGTAGTTCACCTCCATATCCACCTCACCTTCCGTCACCTTGGCCCTGCACGTGCAGCACACGCCGCCTTTGCAGGCAAACGGCAGGTCGGCTCCATTCTTAAGCGCTGCATCCAGGATGGTATCGCCGCCGTAAGGCAGGTCGAACTCGAAGGATGTCCCGTCCAGGCGGACCGTCACCCTGCTCATCTTGGAAGTATCGATATTTTTAGTCTTTTCAATCCATTCTTTAGAAGCCACCCGTGGCTGGTCGGGAGAAGCGAACAGTTCAAAGTGCACCTTCTGACCGGGCACCTGCTCCGCTTCAAAAAATCCCTTCAGGTCCATGATCATATCCTCCGGCCCGCATATAAAGACCTCGCTGAACCGGTCGTAATCCACTATCTTCCTGAATTCCTCTGCTTTCTGCCTGTTGATACGACCGTTGAAAGTAGCCGTATCCGTCTTTTCCCTTGTAAAGATATGGTGTATGACCAGGCGCTCCATATATTTATTTTTCAAGGCCTCCAGGCCTTCCTTAAAGATGATCGTACCCCTGTTCTTATTACCATATATCAGGGTAAAGGTACTTTCTGGATCCTCTCTCAGAACAGATTTCATGATGCCATATACGGGCGTGATGCCACTTCCTGCCGCAAAAGCCAGATAGTTTTTGTTACCTTCCCCGGTGTTGCGCGCACAGAAATTGCCCAAGGGCTCCATCACTTCCAGCACATCGCCAACTTTCAGGGTATCATTGGCATAAGAGCTGAACTTACCGTCCTCCACTTTCTTCACAGCCACTCTCAGCTCATTCTCATAGGGACTGGAGCAGATAGAATAAGACCGTCTTACTTCATCGGACTGGATAAGCTGCTTAAGGGTAATGTACTGGCCTGCTGCATAACGGAACGCTTCCTTTAGATCCTCGGGGATATGAAAACTGATGGAAACACAGTCCGGGGTTTCTCTTCGTATATCTTTAATTTTTAAACTATGAAATTGCGACATAAATACAAATATATGCTAAATAGGTCTATCCTGAATGATAATTATCGCTGCACTGCGGCAGATGCGGGTGGCTCCTGTACAGCTATGCTCTGCTTATACATATCAATATAGATAAGCATAGCAATAAAAAACCACGGCAGTATCTCCACCAGCGGCATGACCTGTATACCCAATATATGTACGATAATAGCGACGATCAGGAGACTGATGGCCGCAAAGGCATACAGCCGGACCCAGGCCCTGTGCCTGAAGCTGAGGAAGGCCATAATAAAATGGGTAGGCACCGCCCAGAGGATATTGAAGTTGTTCCTGCAGGACTGGTGGTCCGTGCCGAGCCACATAAAGAGCATCAGCAGCCCCAGGAAGCCGAATACGAATAACACGATACGGCTCCAGATATGCTTTACAGAGGCCAGCGCCTTTATATTGAACACCAGCAGGCTGAATACCAGCAGGATAATGCCCATGATCATGGGCCAGTTCGTCACTGCAGGTACCGGCGCACCCTCCAGCAATACCTGCTCCTGGAAAACGACCGGCTTCCGGTTATAGGTGGCCCCGGACATGGCACCGTGGAGCAGGTCGGGCAGGAATAGGGCGCTTTCATTGTTCATCAGGCTGTCTACCTGGCTGCCCAGCAGTAAGTTGATACCCAGCCGCGGCCAGTGCTGCTGTGCCAGGTATTCATTGATAACGGAACGGAAGGATACTTTCTTACCCTGCATAATATCACCGTAGCTGAACTGCGGCGCCAGCACATTCTGGAAGACATCCCTGACCCGGGTGGCGCAGTTATCAAAGACAAAATCATAGCGGTATTCCCTGTTCTGGGGCAGCACATTATGCTCCAGGAACTTTTCGATCATACCGATCTCTTCATCGCCCAGGCTTAAGCGCTGCTCTTTGACCATACGCTGATCCATCCTGTAAGACTCCACAAAATCCCCGAAGTATTCCTTATCCAGGTAATAATTCAGCTTGCCCAACGTAAATTTCACATAGAACAGGCTGTCATAAAAGTTGAAGGTACCGTAGTTGTAAACGACATCGCTGCCCGTTTCCATATTCCTGATACGGATAGCGGTATGGCCAAAAGCCGTATAAAGCTCTTCGCCGACGCCACAGGTAAGCAGGCTGATCTGTTTACGGGGCGCTGCAGGAGCGGACGCCGCAGCGGTCGTATCCTGACCATATAATAACTGTCCGGCACTCAGCAACAGCAGCAGGATGCCATAGAAGTATCTTATCATGTAACGGAGATTTTCCGGCAAAAATATTGCATTTAATCCGTTTCCGCCGTATTTATTCCGGCCGGCCGTATGCCGTGTTTAACAAATATTATTGTTCCTGCCCCTCCGACCGAATCCGAAATTGTACTAATTTTGCAGTTAAATATTTTTATATGAAAACATTATTGCTTTCACTTGCGTTTGTGGCAGGTACGCTTACGCTTCATGCACAGGACAGGCCCAGCGCCGTTCCCGGCCAGACCTATGGTGAAAAGATAACGGAAAAAGGAGCCATTGATATAAAGGAGCTTCCGAAGCTCATCGCCAAAAGCGAGAACGGAAAGGTACAGACCAAGATCAGGGCTAAAGTGCTGGAAGTATGCTCCAAGAAAGGCTGCTGGCTGAACCTTGAGCTGGACGACAAGCAGACCGTCTTTGTAAAGATGAAAGATTACGCTTTCTTTCTCCCGGATGATGCCGTAGGCAAAACACTGATCCTGGAAGGTGAAGCGTTTGAAAAGGTGACTTCCGTAAATGAGCTGAAGCACTATGCCGAGGACGCGGGCAAAAGCCAGGAAGAGATAGACCAGATCACCGAGCCGCAGAAAAGCATCCGGTTCATGGCCTCCGGTATCGTAGTGCCTAAGAAATAAGCTTTTTTATCGTAACGGGAATATACGGGTTACAGGACAGTGCAGCATAAGGCACCTGACCTGTAACCTTTTCTGCTTTATACAGGCCATCGGCTGTATGCAACAGGAAATAAAGCCGTTTCCTTACTTTTGCAGGAGCAAAGCCACTCCAATCCATGCCGAACAATAAAAGAGTACATCGTTCCTGGTGCCTGTATGACTGGGCCAATTCAGCCTATAACCTGGTCATCACTTCGACCGTTTTCCCGGCGTATTATATAGCCATTACCACTACCGCCGACAAAGGCGATAAGGTAACTTTTTTCGGAAAGGAAATCATCAACAGCTCCCTGCTCAATTATGCCATCGCCTTCGCCTACCTGGTCATAGCCTTCCTCTCGCCTATCCTGTCTTCCATTGCTGACATCAAGGGCAATAAAAAGCAGTTCATGCAGCTTTTCAGCACCTTCGGCGCGGTAGCCTGCATGGGGCTCTTTTTTTTCAGGCCGGGCTATACGGAGCTCGGCATCTTCCTGGCCGTTGCGGCAGCCATAGGCTATTGCGGCAGCCTTGTGTTCTATAATGCCTACCTGCCGGAGATCGCACTGCCGGAGGAGCAGAACCAGCTGAGCGCCCGGGGATATACCTATGGCTACATAGGCAGCGTCCTGCTGCAGGTCCTATGCCTGGTATTTCTCTTTTACGGCTTCAGTGACGACACACTGGGCGCTCGTTTATCTTTCCTGGGCGTGGGTATCTGGTGGCTGGTGTTCGCCCAAATCTCTTTCCGGGGACTCCCGGACAACCGGGACAGAACAGCGGAAGCTCCTGCCAGCAGGCACCTGTTCACCAGCGGCTTTATGGAGCTAAGGTCTGTATGGCATGATATCCGCCGGAGAAAGCTGCTCGGCAGGTATCTCCTGGCCTTCTTTTTCTATAGTATGGGCGTACAGACCGTCATGCTGGCTGCTGCCGAATTCGGTAAGAAGGAAGTGGTAAAGGAGGTGGACGGCCGGTGGATACCTTTAGGGACGGAAGACCTGGTGATCGCCATACTCCTCATACAACTGGTGGCCATCCTGGGCGCCGTCTTTATGGCCCGCCTGGGTAACAGGATCGGCAATATCAGGGTCCTGATAGGGGCCGTAGTGATCTGGATAGGTATTTGCATTACCGCCTATTACACCCGTGTGATGTACGAGTTTTATATGCTTGCGGTCGTGGTGGGCCTGGTAATGGGCGGCATCCAGAGCATGAGCAGGTCCACCTATTCCCGGCTCATCCCGCAGGATACGGAAGATACCACCTCGTATTTCAGCTTTTATGACGTAACGGAAAAAATAGCCATTGTGATCGGTATGTTCAGCTTTGCGTTCGTAGAGCATATGACAGGCGATATGCGTAAATCCATCTTTGCCCTGGCAGGCTTTTTTATCATCGGGCTGTTCCTGCTGCTGCTCACGCTCCGTGCAGCACGACATCAGGCATCTTCCTGATTGAGCTTAGACAGGAGGTAATCAAGCCCCAGGATATGCGCGCAGGTAGATACCGCGGTAATGCTCACTCCCAGCACGCCATGCACATTGATGTTCTGACCGGTCAGGAACAGGTTGGGCACTTTGGTCTGTACGCTTATCTGCGATGATAAGGGAGACCGCGCGTCCGCTATGATACCATAAACGCTGCCGTCGTCCGTGCCCATATAATCCCTGAAGGTCAGCGGGGTGGCCACCTTAAATTTAAGACAGGCTTCCTTTATTTCCGGGAAGCGGACCGCCACTTTATCTATGAGCAACTGTGCGATCTTATTTTTATAGGCCTCATATTCGTGGTTTCTCACCACGGGCACGCCGGTATTATTAAAGGTATGGGAATACGGTGCCAGCTCTTTAACATCCATATAGCTCAGCAGTGATATGGTTTCCGCAAAGCCCGGGGCCCTGTTATCTTCCGTAAAATATATGGCATAATGATCCGGACTTTCGGGATCCAGCCGTTGCAGCACTTCCATCGCGTTGCCTTCATTCCAGTAGATGTTGTATTTCCTGTGCGGGATGGTGCGTGGGCGCAGCACTATATTGACCATCAGGATGCTGACGGAATTAGGCGCTTCCTCGATGCGCTGCCTGAAGGCTTTTTTGATCTTATTGCTCTCCAGCAGCGAGAGGGTCTGCTTGGGGTGGATATTACTAATGCACTTGCCGCCTATGTAATGCTTACCGGTATGGGTCTGCACCTCAATAGAGGCGTCCTCCCGTTCCCGGATAAAGGTCACTTTTTCATTCCTGTAGATCGTGCCCCCGTATTTCTGCAAAGATTTCCAGAGCGCCTTGGCGATCCTTGCGCTGCTGCCCCGTACCTTATAGGCTCCTTCTATATAGCTGCTGCATACCAGGGCATGAATATAAAAAGGCGTGGTATCGCTGTTGCCGGCATATAATATGCTGTTTCCTACCACGATCTCCTTCAGCTTCTCATCCGAGAAAAGATCATCTATTACCTCTTTCAGGGTCCAGTTCAGCACATCCAGCTTTTCCGTAGGGTCACCGTTCTTCAGCATGTAGAGCGGGAATTTCTGCAGCACATCCCGTATCAGCGCCACATAGTTTTCAAGCGCTTCCCGCTGGTGGGGGAAATATTTGGCCAGTTGCGCCACATAATTATCATAGCCCTGCGCCAGCGGGTACATTATCGGGTCGTCGCCCGTCAGTATGGCATCATAACAGTCCCGCTCATAGGGCATCAGGTCCAACTGGTCCAGGATCTCGGCATATTTGAATATTTTATACTGGTTCTTGCCTTCGCTTACGCTCCCGATGTAATGGATACAACTGTCAAACAGCTTCTTACCAAAGCTGAAGCTCTGGAGACAGCCGCCTATCTGCCTGTTCTGCTCTATAATGCCCACATTATAGCCTTCCTTTGCCAGTATGACACCGCACAGCAATCCGCCGAGCCCCGCTCCTAATATGATAATATCATGCTGCACCATTATTTTACATTTGTGTATCCATAAAAAAAGGAAAGACTCCTTTCCTTTAATAACTTAAAATATGTTTGTGAATCCTATAACTCTTCGGCCGCACCCGCATCATCCGTGAAGCCTTCATCCATCTCCTGCTGTCCCAGGTCATACTTTTCCTCTATCTCCATCATACGTTCCACCGCTATTCCTTTTACGCCCGACTGGGCAGGGGCAATTCCTTCTTTACGGAAACAGTGCGGGTAGGTGATCTTGAAGCTTTCTTCCTTATCCAGGCCTATAAGCTCTATGAGAAAGGTCCACTTCTTCACCCGGTCGTATTCATAGACGAATTTTTTATTGGGGTTATCGACCAGCGCGGATACCGGTGTCTTAATCATGGATAAGGCCGGTGCATCCTTTTTGTTGACCATGACCTCGGATGATATCTCGCGGAAGCGGACCCATTTGTCATTACTTTCAAAAAAAGAGGCTGCATGTTTGTTATCAAACTCGAAAGCTTTGAGTATGGCCTCATGAAATTCAGAGAATGTCTGTCCCGTCAGGAGCGCAATATCCCTGTAAATAGTATCTTCATCTTCCCAGTAAACCCTGAATTTTAAAACCGGCATAGTATATATCTTTTGTAAGTAAAATAGTGATTACTGAACCCCGTAGAATTCCTTCGCGATCTGGTCCAGGGTATTATAAAATTCTTCGCCGTACTTCCTGATGAGCGGCTCCTTTAAGAAACGGTACACCGGCACTTTGAGCTGCTTGCCCAGCTTGCAGGCAGGCTTGCAAAGCGTTTCCCTCGGCTCATAGTTAACGGCCTCAAAGGTCTTATAGCGCTGCGTACGGATAGGATACAGGTGGCAACTGATAGGCTTTTTAAAGCTGATACGGCCCTCATTGTATTCTTTTTCAAAAGCGCATTTCACATGGCCCAGCTCATCATAGTAGCCATACACGCATATCCCGCCCTCTATCGTCGGGGTTACCAGGTCGAACTCATCATCCGTGGTATGCGTACCTTCCGCCTCGATCTGGCTGACTGCCTTGTCCATCAGCAAATGCTTCACCGCGGGGTAATATTTTTCAATAAGCTGCGCTTCCTCTTCAGTAATGGGTGCTCCCGCGTCACCATCCACACAGCAACCGCCCTTACATTTATCCAGGTCACAGACGAATTGCCTGCTTACCACATGGTCGCTGATCAGCTTATCATCAATTTCTATCATTACTGTTATATTGGTTTATTTGAATTCGTAACCGATATCCGTCCTGAAATATTTTTTATCAAAATCTATTCCGGCGATATTTTCATAGGACCGCTCCAGCGCTTCACCGATGGTATCACCATAGGAGGTGACCGCCAGCACCCTTCCGCCGTTGGTCAGCACCCGGCCATCGTCCTGCCTGGTACCCGCGTGAAAAACGATACTGCCTTCCACTGCGTCCAGCCCGGTGATCGCCTTACCGTTCTCGTACTGTTCCGGGTAGCCGCCCGATACCATCATTACGGTACAGGCGCATCGCGGATCAATATTGCCTCCGGGATCATAGGAAGCTTTAAAGCTGCCGGCTGCCATATCCTCGATCATCTCTACCAGGTCGCCTTTCAGCCTGGGCATGACCACCTCAGTTTCCGGGTCACCCATCCTGCAGTTGTATTCGATCACGAAAGGATCGCCGTCCACATTGATCAGCCCGAAAAATATGAAGCCGTTGTAAGTGATATTTTCAGCCTGGAGTCCCCGGACCGTAGGCTTAATGATGCGCTCCTCCACCCTGGCGGCAAAGTCGCCCGTATAGAACGGAACAGGCGAAACCGCTCCCATCCCTCCGGTATTCAGGCCTTTGTCGCCCTCACCTATACGCTTGTAATCCTTGGCTTCGGGAAACAGGATGTAAGAGCTGCCGTTGGTCATTACAAAGACAGACACTTCCACGCCACTGAGAAACTGCTCTATCACCACTTTCCGGCCGGCCTCCCCGAACCGGGCTTCCTTGAGCATATCGGTAAATACCGCCTTTGCCTCTTCCCTGCTTTCAGTTATCACTACGCCTTTACCCGCCGCCAGTCCGTCGGCTTTGAGCACAATGGGTGTGCTGTGCTGCTCCAGGTAAGCCAGGCCTTCATCGAAAGATTGCAGATCGAACTCCCTGTAAGCGGCTGTGGGAATATTATGGCGCATCATAAATTCCTTGGCGTATGCCTTGCTGCCTTCCAGTTGCGCGCCTTCCTTTGAAGGTCCCGCCACTATGATATGCTTCAGGGCATCATCACCTTTTATAAAATCATAAATACCGTTCACCAGGGTGTCCTCACCTCCGGGTAGGAGGATGTCTATGTTATGCTCCAGGCAAAAGGCTCGGATACTGTCAAAATCATTTAATTTCAGTGCAATATTCGTGCCATACAGGGCAGTACCCGCATTGCCCGGGGCAATGTACAGCTTGCTGCAACGGCTGCTCTGCTTTAATTTCCACGCCAAAGCATGTTCTCTGCCACCCGACCCTAATAAAAGTATATTCATAATGTTATTTGTAAAATTTTATATCTGTTTTATAAAAGGACTCCCGACAATATAAGGATCGCCACGGAGAAATACAAGAGCAGCCCGGTGACATCTACCAGCGTAGATACAAAAGGCGCCGAAGAGCTGGCCGGGTCGGCCCCCAGCCTTTTAAGTATAAAGGGCAGCATGGCGCCTACCACGGAACCCCAGAGCACTATGCCTACAATGGAAAGGCTTACCGTCAGGCCCACCAGCATCCAGTGCTCCCCATAGGCATGGGTCAGCGCCTGGAAGCCATATACCCGGATCATCCCCAGCACACCCAGTATAGCACCGAGCAGCGTTCCTGCCAGCAGCTCCCTTTTCATCACATTCCACCAGTCCGTCAGCCGTACCTCGCCCATGGCCATAGCCTGGATGATGAGCGTGGAAGCCTGGGACCCGCTGTTGCCCCCGCTTGACATAATAAGCGGTATGAACAGGATCAGCATCGTGGCCCTGGCCAGGCTGTCTTCAAAATGTTCTATAACGGTAGCGGTAAAGAGCTGTCCTATAAAGAGGATCACCAGCCAGCCGGCCCTTTTTTTGACCAGGTGCAGGATAGATACATCGAGGTAAGGCTCGTCCAGCACTTCTGTACCCCCTATTTTCTGCATATCCTCCGTATATTCCTCATTGGCCACCCACAGGATGTCATCCACGGTCACAATCCCCAGCAATATCTTATTATCATCGGTCACCGGCAGGGCTACCCTGTTGTTGAGCCTGAAGGTCTGTATCGCTTCTTCCTGGGGGTCATTGGCGTTGAGGTAGATCAGCCGGTGGTCGCACAGCTCATCCACCGTGGTCGTGGGGTCCGCAAGGAGTATCTTACGGATCCGGAGATCATCCAGCAGCACGCCTTTTTCATCTATGACATAGACCACATCAATGGTTTCGGAGTTTACCCCGTAACGCCGGATGTGCTCCAGCACCCTGGAGACCTGCCAATCCTTCTTGACCGCAACATAATCGGGCGTCATCAGCCGGCCTATGGAATCTTCCTTGTAGCCGAGCAGCTTCAGCGCTTCCTTCCTGTCCTCGGTAGGAAGCATGATGATCAGCTTCTTTACCACGGCGCTGTCCAGCTCACTGAAAAAAGAGGTCCGGTCATCCGGCGGCAGCTCATTCATCAGCTCCGCTATCTTATTGCCGGGCAGCTTTTTTATGATGCGCTCCTGTACCTTGAAATCCAGTATCCGGAATACATGGACCGCCCGCGACATCGGCAGCATGGCCAGGAATTTGGTGCCTTCCTCCGGAAACTCATCCACAAGCTCCTTCACCTCCGAAATATTCAGATCCTCCAGCAATTCATTTAGCGCCTCGTTATCGCCCCTGTCGATAAGCGCTTCCGTTTGTTCGATTAAAGTTTCCAATTTTACCATATAGCCGTTTTTTGTACTGGCAGTGCCATGAAGATGGGCAGTCTGTATAAGCCCTGTAAATATGAATTTCTAGTCAGCCTGCAAAATTCGTTTATTTTACGGTTTTGTAAAAATATCCGGGTAAATTTAATTGGAACTTAAAAAGTGAACCGGGCGCTGATCCCGTAGTTGAAAAGCGTATTTTCCTTTTCGGTACGGGCTATATAATTATACTCCCAGCGGGTCTGGAGACTGAAAAATTTCCATACGGGGATATTGAGGACATTCGCCGTTCTCAGGTTATAGTCTCCTGCCTTGTTCAGCGCGGGCTGCCAGTAGGTGGTGGATTCAAGCGATATTTTCCGCTGCAGCAGGAACAGCTTCAGTTGCACCCGGAGCGAGTTCCTGACAATGGAATAGTTGTCCCGCACGCCTTCGGGGTTGAGGAAGTTGCTCTCCTCCCAGATGAAGCCGTTGCTCAGCTTCAGGCTGATAAAGTCATTTTTCCTGTCATCCAGCACCTTATAGGCTACACCTGCACCGGCCTGGTACTCATTGAAGATATTAAGGGAGAAACTGCTGGTATAGCTTCCCAGTATCCAGGAATTCAGCCTTTTTTCGCTGTCGTGGTAATAATTGCCATCCACCAGTCCTATAAAATCGTTATTGGTGAGCCCCGCGAGGTTGGATCCGTAGATCCATTTGGCATTGGCATTGAATTCCAGCCGGTCCCTGCTGTAAGCATAGATCAGTTGGTTGGTAAACAGGTGTACCCTGTCGGCCGGGGTAATATTCATAGAGCCGTTGGCCGCCATTCTCAGCGTATGATACCTGGGTATGGTATCCGGCCGGCTTTCCGTCTGTGCCCGGAGCGGTGATACGTTCAGGGCTGTAATCAAAGCAATCCAATATAACTTCATGCGCCAAAGATAAAGAATACCCGCCGGGCCAAAAACAGGTCCGCGGCAACTGAAAGATCTCGTTTTAAAGCTCGCCTGTTATTTTCCGGGCTTCCTGTTGTTTTCAAGCTTAAAAGTCCCCGACGTAACATATTAAAAGTAATAACTATACACTATTACATAATTATAAGTAATATCTATAATAATAGCTAATTATATACCAATGATTCTTATAAAAGTAAAGATGCAATCAATATGTAAATAGAATATTTTAGTTAACGAATTGATAAACGTAACATTACAATCACTTATTTGTACTAACTTTATAAATAATAAAAGAAAATATATGATAAAAAAACTATTGTATCTGGTAACTTTTTGCGTTTTTTGGATCTCTGCAAGCGCGCAATCGGTCATCTTTGATAACGTACCGCCTCTTGTAAGCGACGGGAACACCGCGGGCGGGGTCTGCTTTAATTTTACGGTACAGCAGCCGGTCTTCCTGGACTCGGTCAGGTGCAACCTGTCCGCTACAACAGGCACCGCTACCATCTGGTACAACCCGAATAAGATCAACGGGCAGCCGGTCATCAATGCGGCGAACGGGTGGATTAATGCCGGGAGCGTAACCGTTACCGGGTCCGCTTCCACCACCAACCGGACAGCGATGACCAATATCCCGGTATTCCTGAACTTACAGGTCAACCCGGGCGACACCATAGGCATAGCCATACAGTGGACCGGCAACAATTTCCCGACCACCAATGTCAATATCCCTACTTTTACCGATGGTACGGTGACCATGATCGCAGACGCCTCATGCGCCTATACCTTCACTTCCACTATGACCACCTTTTATACGCCCAGGCAGATCAACGGGGGTGTGATATACAGGATGGCCCGCAAAGCCACCAATGACATCGGCGTCCATGAGCTGATCAGCCCCGTAAATTTTTGTTCCGGGCCGCAGAGCATAAGGGTGAAGATAAGGAACTTTGGCAATAACGTTGTCAGCAGCGGCACCATCAACTGGACACTGGACGGCCTGGCGCAGACGCCTGTCAGCCTTACCAGTCCCCTGGATTCATTTTTAGGCGCCGGCCCTTACGATACTATTGTGACGCTGGGAAGCCATACATTTACCAATGCTCCCGTCACTTTAAAAGCCTGGACCAGCGCTCCCAACGGGCAGCCCGACACTTCCAACCTAAATGATACGCTCATAGCGGTATTACAGCCCAGCTTATCCGGCTACTATACCGTCAACAGTACGCAGCCGGCATCAGGCACCAACTTCCAGAACATCACTGCGCTCACCAATGCGCTGAATACCGTGGGGGTCTGCGGGCCCGTGGTAGTGGATATCGTTACAGGAACGGGACCCTATACCGGCAAGGTGGAGTTCGGCAATATACCAGGGAGCAGCAACATCAATACCGTACGCATCAACGGTAACGGCAATACCGTGAATGTGGCCAGCTCCGCGACAAACGGAGCAAGGGAATTACTGCTGCTGGATAATACTTCCTACCTGACCGTGGACGGGTTGAACTTTGTTTCTACCGGCAGTGCGGGATGGGGAGCGCTTATAACCAACGGCTCAAGCTATGACAGTATACAAAACTGTACTTTCGACCTCTCTTCCATTACCTCTACGGCTTCCGCCAGCAATTCCGGCATCCTCTTCAGCGGAGGGAACAGCGCTGCGACAACGGCGGGACCCAGCGGCAAGCATATGTATATCGGCAACAATCACCTTATCGGTTCGGCAGGTGCAGGCGGCCTGTATTACGGCATCAGCCTGAATGATAACGCGGACAGCAACACCGTACAAGGCAATACCGTGGAGAATTATTATTATTACGGGATCTACCTGGCGGTCAATTCCGGCAACAGGATCATCTCCAACAGGATAGAAAGACCGCGTAAGACAACCGGCTTTACTACCATCTATCCCATATACCTGGCTTCAGGCGCCAGCGTAGGGCACCTTATCGATGGCAATATCATCGCCAACATGGCAGCGCCGTCTGCAAGCAATACAAGCAACTGCTATGGTATCTACATACTGGCGGACGCTACTGCCGCACAGCCCATTATCGTTTCCAATAATCTCATGTATAATGTCAAGGCGGGCCTGACCTACGGGGTCTACCTGTCCACCGCTACCAATATCCTGGTGCATCATAATACGCTGGATTTTGGTGTGGCTACCGGCAGCAGCAGCGCCGTGTACGGATTGTATGCCACAGGCACCAATACAGGCAGCCAATTCATGAACAACAGCGTCAGCATCACCGCAGGGGGTACCGGTACCGTGTACGGCTTCTATTATTCTGCCGCGGCATCCGTAAGCGACGCGCAGAAAAACAATTTCTACCTGAATTCATCTACGGCAGCTACGCAAAATTACGGGTACTATACCACCGCTTACCCTACACGGGCGGCCTTTATAGCCGCTTACCCCGCGCTGGAGGTGAACTCTCCTGCCGCAGCGCCGCAATATATGAATCCTGCCCTGGAAGATTTCAGCCCGCTGAGCAGCGCATTGATAGGGGCGGGTATGAACCTGATAGCCAGCGTACCGCGCGATATCAGGGGTAATTTCAGGACCGCTGCCCCTACTATCGGCGCTTTTGAAAGAGACCTGAACATACCGGACAACCTGGCCCTCATCAGGCTGACTGACCCGAACGGCATCTACTGTGCCGATACCCAGGGCGTGCATATCGAGGTTGCCAATATGGGCAATACAGCCATCAGCAGCTTCAAAATCACCGGGACCTATAACGGCACGCCTCTGGATACCGTTACCTATAACCAGGCGCTTACTACCGTAGTGGTCAACCCGGCCACGGCCATTGCTACCGTATTCTTTAAGGATCTGCCGGTAAGCACCGCCGTCAACAACCTGATATTATGGGTGGTGTCCGTCAATGACCTTCCTGACGGCGATAATACCAACGATACCCTTACCGCAACGCTTCAGGGCTATAATTTCACCCTGGCGTCCACAGCAGATACGCTCTGCGCCAATACGACCTCGCGCCTGACGCTGTCTCCCGGCACAGCAGGCAATGATATCATCTGGCAGTCCTCCCCGGATGGCAATACCTGGAATACGATCAGCGGCGCCAATGACTCCGTCTATCTTGCCACCATTACCAATCATACCCATTACAGGGTGTTTGTGGACAAAGGACTGAACGGGTGCTATTCCGACGAGCGTTATCTTTTCTTTACCTCACCGGAGATCACCTATACTGCCGATTCTTCCGTATGTGCGGGCGGTCCCGTTGCGCTGGTTGCACAAAGCTCCGCAGGAAGCAGGGTCAACTGGTATGATAATATAAGCGCCGAAACCCCGGTCCATACGGGAGATACGCTGGATATACCTAACCTGCTGGGCAATACCACTTTCTACGCGGAAGCGATGACAGGCAACGGGCCCGGAAATGCAGGTCCCTTAACACCGGCTTCGGTAGGCACAAACTCAGGTACATCCTCTGCCTATACGACCTATTATATGTCCTTTGATGTGCTGCAGTCCACCACCCTGCTTTCCGTGGATATCTTCCCTACAGCAGCTATCAACTCCAGCGCCAGCATCGTTATCCTGGATCCCAACCAGAATATCATCGCTACGGTCCCTTATACAACGACCGTTACAGGTGGTGCCACCGCACAGACCATCCCTATGAATATACAGCTGCCACCGGGCACAGGATACAGGATGGGGCAGGCAGCAGGTCCTATCGCGCTTTCCCGTAATTCAGCCGGTGCCAGCTACCCGTACACATCGGATGCCATCAGCATTACCGGCAACAATATGGGTGCAGGCTACTACTATTATTTTTACAACTGGAAATTCGAATCCGGGTGTAAATCGGCCAGGGTACCTGTAAATGCCCGTATCGTCCAATCTCCCGTAGTGGATCTCGGGAGCGATATCAACGACTGTTTTGATGAAGGAGCCTATGTTTTCCTGAATGCCAGGAACTCCGGTATGGCGTATACCTGGGACAATGGCGATACCGGCCAGGTAAGGGTTATTGCCAACAGCGGCAGGTACTGGGTACATGTGGCCAATGAGCTCGGCTGCTTCGATACCGATACGGTCAATGTGACCATCAAGCGTAACCCCGTGTCCCTGCTGGGCAATGATACCGTGGTTTGTAAGAATACGCCCCTGGTGCTGGATGCCGGTCCTAATGGCATGCAATACTTCTGGAGCAACAACACCACTTCCCAGACCACTACGGTACGCACCTCCAATACCTACCGGGTGAATATCATCGGCGATAACGGCTGTACCACCATAGACAGCATCCGCGTGGATATGAGCGGTAACCCGCCGCTGTATGACAAGATACAGGTACAGAATCTCGGGATCAATACCTTCAGCTTCCGCCTTATCAATGCGGAGAGCATACAGTCCATGAAATGGAATTTCGGGGACGGCAGCTCCAGCTATGCGGCTTCGCCTACGCACACTTACGCCAGTGACGGCAATTACATCGTAACGCTGGAAACGTTCAGCAACTGCGGCGGCAAAGGAGATACCATCACCGTGCACGTTAAAGGACTGGGTATCGAAGACCTTGACAGGAACAGCCAGGTAGGACTCTACCCGAACCCTGCAAAAGATATGATCACCATAAGCTGTAAGAACACGGCTGAAAAGATCAGGCAGATCAGCCTGCTGGATATTTCCGGAAGGGAGCTCCGTACACTGGAAGACATACACGCTTCCGAAACCAGTATGGATGTGAGCCAGCTTACAGACGGTATGTACCTGATACAGGTCGTTACCGATGCTTATGTCTATAAGCTGAAGTTCAATAAAGCACATTAACCTTAACCGGCTTCATAAAAAGAAGCTGCCGGATATAAATAACGAGGCTGTCCTGATACGGGCAGCCTCTTTTATTATCACATTGAGGAGCCTGTCGTGTCACATTGAGCCTGTCGTGTCACATTGAGCCTGTCGAAATGTGATAGGTATATACAAACAACCCTGTCAATATTTCGACTGGGCTTAATATGACAGGGTTGTTTGCTTTTTAGACGGGCCTTCTTTTATTTCCCGATGCCCCGTAGCGGGCGCGCTTCACTGACAGCACGATAAGGGATACCCTCATATAGCACACCAGGTATCGCCATAGGCCAGGCAAATGCCTTCCCCCTTTTTATTTTACCTTACCGTAATATCAAAGTAAATATTTTGAAGTATCTTTAAATGACCATTTGAAAAAATATAAGATGAAAAAGAGCCTGTTACTGTTATTCGTAGCAGCAGCCTGCCAACACCTGAATGTAGCTGCTCAGAACAAATCCGCCACAGACAATTATTTTGAGATATCCAAGAACCTTGAGATCACTTCCAATATCTATAAAGAGCTCAATGAGTATTATGTAGACCCCATAGAGCCGGGCAGGATGCTCAAGAACAGCCTGGACGCCATGCTGAAAGGCCTGGACCCCTATACCGTTTATATTTCCGAATCGGAGATCGAAGATCACCAGCTCCTCTCGGCAGGAGAATACGGCGGGATAGGCGCTTCCATCTTTAAAAGCCAGGGCGGTCATTTCGTTTTTGACGCGCCTATCCAGAACGGACCGGCAGATAAGGCCGGCATCAGGAGCGGCGATATCCTGGTAGCCATAGACGGCAAGCCGATTGACAAGCTGAGCATTGAGCAGATCGGGCTGCTCTTCCGCGGCGCTCCGAAAACATCCCTCGATATCGGGATCAGGCACCCGGTCACCCAGAAGGTCTCCTCCAAGCGCATCATCAGGGAAAGCGTGGATATTCCCACCATCAATTATGCCGCGCTGATAGGCAGGAACAAAGACATTGCCTATGTGCACCTGGGACAGTTTACCCCTAATTGCAGCATGGAACTGCGTTATAAGCTGGACAGCCTTAAAGCGGCCAACCAGAACAAGCTGTCAGGAGTAGTGCTGGACCTCCGCGATAATCCCGGGGGGCTGCTGGATGAGGCCGTAAAGATCTGCAACCTGTTCGTGGATAAAGGACAGACCATTGTAACCACCAAAGGCAATTCCGATGAGTGGGACAAATCCTTTGCTACCACCGGGCCGGCCTGGGACCTGCAGATACCCTTAACCGTGCTGATCAACAGCGCGTCCGCCAGCGCATCCGAAATAGTAGCGGGCACCATACAGGACCTCGACAGGGGCATCGTCATCGGTCAGCGCAGCTACGGGAAGGGGCTGGTGCAGGTGATCAAGAACATCGGGTATAATTCCAGACTGAAAATAACGACCGCCAAGTATTATACGCCTTCCGGCCGCTGCATACAATCCACGGATTATTCCCATAAAAATCCCGACGGCAGCGTCAACAGCATTGCCGATTCGCTGAAGGTACTGTTCAAGACCCGGAAAGGACGCAGCGTGTATGACGGCGGCGGTATTGAGCCGGACCTGAATATCGTGGCGGGCAAGAACACCACCCTTATTTCCTCCCTGCAGTCCGGTAAGGTCCTTTTTGATTACGCAACCCTGTATTATCATAAGCATACCTCCATTGCACCTGCCAGAGAGTACTATTTTTCGGCAGCCGACTTTGAAGATTTTAAAAAGTGGCTCCAGTCGCAGCCCGCAGCCTACCAGACAGAAAGCGAAAAGAAGATAGAGGAGCTGAAGCAGTTCCTGAAGCAGGAACAGTACGGCAATGCTGTACAGTCCGCCGTCAGCCAGCTGGAGCAGCAACTGAAACAATACAAGCTGACGGAAGTGGAAAACCATAAAAAAGAAATAATTTCGTTGCTCAACTCAGAGATCGTGTCCCGCTATTATTACCAGCGAGGTACCATTGAGAATAAGCTGTCCAAGGACGATGAGGCGATAAAGCAGGCCCTGGAAGTGCTGTATGATACCAGGATGTACAGCAGCATCTTACAATAATACTATTTGCATTCGATACATGACACAACTCAAACATATAGCCGTAGTAGGTAATATCGGCGCGGGCAAGACCACACTTACCAAATTGCTGGCACAACATTACAACTGGACCCCGCAGTATGAATCTGCAGATGAAAATCCTTATATCATAGATTTTTACAACGATATGCACCGCTGGTCCTTCAACCTGCAGATCTACTTTCTGAATGCAAGGCTTACGCAACTGCTGGAGATACAGGAAAGCGGCGTGACCGTCATACAGGACCGCACCATTTACGAGGACGCCTATATCTTTGCCCCCAACCTCCAGGAAATGGGCCTGATGGCGAAGCGGGATTTTGACAATTACATTGCCATATTCAATACCATCAAGAAGATGATCAAGCCGCCGGGGCTCCTGATCTACCTGAAAGCGTCCCTGCCGGCGCTGGTGGACCAGATACAGAAAAGAGGCCGGGAGTATGAGGACAGCATCCGGCTGGATTACCTGAAGCGGCTGAATGAGCATTACAACAACTGGATCGATAATTATACCGACGGCAAGCTGCTCATCATCAATGTGGATGAATGCAATTTTGCAGAAAAGGAAGAGGACTTTGCCGAGGTCATCAGGCGTATAGACGTGGAAATGAACGGGCTTTTCAATGAGCTTTAAGACTCTGGCCCTGCTTTATTCAGAAATATATATAAAAGACCCTTGTATTGTCACATTGAGCTTGTCGTATCACATTAAGTCTGCTATGTCACATTGAGCTCGTCGAAATGTGTGCTATGTACCAATAAGCAACCCTGTCAATATTCCGGCTTCGCTCCATATGACAGGGTTATTTTCTTTTTAGGCAATTCTTTTTTATTTGAAGCGCCGGCCTGTGACCGCTACCGGAACACCTCCCTGGCGGCAGCCATGACCGTTGCCGCGGGAATGCCCTGGATATCGGCCTTTACCGGCTCGAATTTGAATTGCTGCCGCTCCGTATAGACCTGCCAGTGCGCTTTGAACCGCTCCGGGTACACCACCCTGACATCCGGGAAAAGATCAGCGCTGAAGGTCGTAAAACGATAAGGGTTTTCCCCGCTGGTAATGATCACGGTGGGGATGCCCGATGCCATACCCACATGGTAGGCCATGGAATTATTGCTGACCAGCAGGTCCAGCTGCTGAATAAGTGATATGGTATCAGGCAGCGCGAGTGTTCCCGCCCGGGAGACCACCTGCCCGTCACCGGCGAATCCTTCCAGTATTGCTGCCGCGCTGTCCGTATCATCCGGACCGCCCAGTATCAGAATGGTATGCGCGGGGTACTGCCGGCGCAGCATAGCTGCCAGGCCTTTCCAGCCCTCATTGCTCCATCTCCTGCTTACGGCATTGGCGCCTATGAACAGCCCGATGGATGAAGGCTGCTGCCCGGAGCTCAGCTTCGGAAGGTAGGGCTTTTTAATATCCACCAGCTTACTGGTAATGATCTCTGCCGCCAGCCGGTTGCCCTCAAATTCATATATATTGCGGGGAATGTTTACAAGGGAGGTATAGAGACCCCGCGACAGGGGCAGCAGTTCCGGCACCTCATATAATTGTCCCACACCTGTATTATTAACTGCACCTGCGGCCATCACACAAAGGTCGTCCAGCAGCACATTACGGCTGACCGACGGCGCTATCACTTCCGTAAATCCGAGATCCGCCAGCCGCTGCCATAAGGCATGCCTGTAAGCCGGGTCTTTAAAATACTGCTTTTTATCTACCCAGATGGGCGTGATGTCATGAATGGCGTCCACGGCCTCGAACAGGCCTTTCCAGGCCATATTGCCCAGCAGGAAGAGCTTCCGGTGCGGGTACATAGCGCTGTAGTAGGGCAGCATATTCCGGAACAGCACATAATCGCCGATATCATCCAGGCGTATGATCAGCAGGTTGTCTTCGCCGCCGGGCTCCGGCCGCTGTATATGAGCGGCTATCCAGGATTTGTCCTCCGCAAAAGTGGCGGTGACAGCCTGCAGGCGTTTCCTGCTTTTTATTTTCCGTAATAATAAGGACAATTTATACATCATAGGCCGCAGAACAGATAGTAAAAATTACGGTTAGATAAACAGCTCCTCTTCCTGCTGCCCCATAGGAGGCGCGTTCCTTCTCCTGATAGGCAGGCGGAGCTTAACGTATTTATTGAACAGGACACCCATCAGGATCCCGATACAGGCGCCATACAATGCACCGCCGATGACATCCATAGGATAATGTACGCCGACATATACCTGTGAATAGGCCACCGATCCGGCCCATAAAAGACAGAGGAACCATACCAGCACGTTGCGCTGCCCCAGCGTAACGATGATAAAGAGCGACATCGCAAAATGATTGGCCGCATGGTTGGAAGGAAAGGAATAGCCGCTGCCGCACTGCACAAGATTACGTACAATGTCCGAAAAAAGCTCATCATTGCAGGGCCGCACCCTGGCAAATAAAGGCTTAAATATCTTGGCCGCCGTAAAATCCGAGATACCGAAAGTGATGAGGTAAAAAGCGCACCAGTAGAATCCCCGCTTACCGTAGTTGATGATCGTAAAGAACAGCAGGAACAGGTATAAAGGCGCCCAGAACAGGGGGTTCCTCAGCAGGGGGGCCAATATATCCATTACCGGGTGTATCCATTCCAGGTGCACACTAAAAAACCATAAATAATCCCACTCTTGTAATTGTTCCAGCATACTATTTCCTGAATATCATGATCAGCCTGGGTGAATGCTCCCGGTCAAAACTGCTCAACCGGTAATCACCGAATATATTTTCAAGTTGTAAACCTGCTTTTTCGAATAAAAGTTTAAAACGCTCCACGCTCACGTCCGATACCCGCTCCTCAAAATGCAGGGGCGGCGCATTGCCGTCCCTTACCACGATCTCCTTTACGATCTTGCCTTCGCTGACATATCTTTTAATATCAAAGATAATATTCCCCTTGATTATTTGCTCTTCCGCAACGAGTTTGTTTTTGACATACACGTTATTAAAATAATCTATCACGAGGAGACCGCCTTTTTTCAGGCCGTTGGACAGGGACCGGGCCGCGTTCAGGTGGTCACGGTAGGTATTGAAATAGCCGAAGCTGGTAAAGAAATTAAATATGGCGTCAAAATAGTTCACATGCATCGGGGCACGCATATCGTGCTCGTAGAACGAAACCCTGTCGCCTGCAAACTGCTCCTGCGCCTTTTGTATACGGGCGGCGGAAAGATCGAACCCTATTACCTTTGCCACATACTTGGACAGTTGATAGGCGTACCTGCCCTCACCGCAGGCCATATCGGCCACAATGCTGTCCCCCGGCAGGCGGAGGTATTCCATCAGGCTATCTACAAACTGGGCAGCCTCTGCTTCATCCCGGTGGGCGTACAAAACCGGGTAATACGGGGAGTCAAACCAATTGCTGAACCATTCTTGCTGTTGCGTTTCCATACATTCTAATACTTTGCGTGTGCTGTAAGCCTGCTACTCCGTATAATGATGCAGATATTTCATCACTTCCTTTTCACTGTCCGTTTTCCGGGCTATATAATCCTGCAGCTGGGAGGCGTTGATCTTACCCACACCGAAATACTGTGATTCGGGATGCGAGAAGTACCATCCGCACACTGATGACACGGGATACATAGCCAGATTTTCCGTCAAATTTATGCCGATATTTCCGGTTACATTCAACAAGCTGAATAATTTTATTTTCTCCGTATGGTCGGGGCAGGCGGGGTAGCCCGGAGCAGGCCGGATGCCCTGGTATTTTTCCAGGATCAGCGACTGCCTGTCCAGCGCCTCGCCTGCAGCATAGCCCCATTCCCGAGTCCTGACCAGCAGGTGCAGGTACTCCGCCGCCGCTTCCACCAGCCTGTCCCCCAGGGCCTGCAGCATGATCTTGCTGTAATCGTCCATATCCGCCTCGTACTGCCGGATGAGCGGCTCCAGGCCGTCCACCGTTACCGCGAATGCGCCCATATGGTCGCCGGCCTTACCGTAAGCGGATTCAGGGGCCACAAAATCCGCCAGGGACATATAAGGCAATCCTTTAGCTTTCTTTACCTGCTGGCGGAGCATTTCTAATGTGCAGAGCGGCCGGCTGTCCTTATCATACAGGTAGATGGTATCCCTGTCATCAGTATTGGCCTTCCAGAAATCATACACACCCTTGGCGGTCAGTGTTTTATTATCAATGATATCCTGCAGCATCCTCTGAGCGTCATCATACAGCCGCGTGGCTTCGGTACCTATATGCTCATCCTCCAGTATCTGGGGGAACCTGCCCCTGAACTCCCAGGTAATAAAAAACGGGGTCCAGTCGATATATTCCCGCAGCACGGCCAGGTCAAACACGATCACTTTGGTATCATTATTGAACGCGGGTACCGGGGGTGTATAGCTCTCCCAGGCGATCTGCTTCTTCTGTGCTACCGCTTCGGAATAATCCACCAGGGTTTTAATACCCTGCTTTTTCAGGTAATCCGCCTGCAGCTGCTCATATTCCGCCCTGATGCTGCCCAGGTATTCCGCCCTGCTGTCCCGCTTCAGTAACATGGTAGCCGTGGTGACGCTTTTCGACGCATCCAGCACATGCACCACATTATGATCGTATTCCGGCGCGATCTTCAATGCCGTATGCAGCCTGGAAGTGGTAGCGCCTCCTATCAGCAGGGGAATATCCAGCTTCTCTTCCTTCAGGGTCCGCGCTACGGTCACCATTTCGTCCAGCGACGGCGTGATCAGCCCGCTCAGGCCTATGATATCCACCCGGTGCTCCCGGGCTTTGGAAATGATCTCGCTGCAGGGCACCATTACGCCCAGGTCAACGATCTCATAGCCGTTGCAGGCCAGCACCACACCCACGATATTCTTACCGATATCGTGCACATCACCCTTCACGGTGGCCATCAGTATCTTACCGTTGCTGGTAGTGATATTGTTCCGGCTTTTTTCCTCTTCTATAAAGGGCAGAAGGTAGGCAACGCTTTTTTTCATCACGCGGGCGCTCTTCACGACCTGCGGCAGGAACATCTTACCGCTGCCGAACAGGTCGCCCACTACGTTCATACCGTCCATCAGCGGACCTTCTATCACTTCCAGCGGGCGGGAGTAGAGGCCTCTTGCCTCTTCCGTATCTTCATCAATATGATCCGTGATACCGTTCACCAGCGCGTATTTCAGCCGCTCCTGCACCGTATTATTGCGCCATTCCTGGGTCTTCACCTCGGCTTTGCCGGTCTGCCTGACGGTTTCCGCCAGGGCTATCAGCGCATCGGTAGTCTCATTATGCTCATTATTCCTGTTCAGGATCACATCCTCGCACAGCTGCTTCAACCGCGGCTCGATCTCGTCATATACCACCAGCTGCCCGGCATTGACAATGCCCATATCCATACCCGCCCTGATGGCATGATACAGGAACACGCTGTGTATGGCCTCCCGGACGGCATCATTGCCCCGGAAAGAGAAAGACACATTGCTCACACCGCCGCTGATACGGGCATAGGGCAGGTGCTCCCTGATCCACCGGGTAGCTTCTATAAAATCCACGGCATAGTTATTATGCGCTTCTATGCCCGTGGCAATTGCGAAGATATTGGGATCGAAGATGATGTCCTGCGGCGGGAAGCCCACCTCATTGACCAGGATATCATAGGCTCTTTTACAGATGGATATTTTACGCTCGTAGGTATCGGCCTGGCCGGTCTCGTCGAATGCCATCACCACTACCGCCGCGCCGAACAGCCGGCATATCCTGGCCTGCTCCTTAAATTTGGCCTCACCTTCCTTCAGGGAGATGGAATTCACGATACATTTACCCTGTATGCACTTCAGGCCGGCCTCTATGATCTCGAATTTGGAGGAATCCAGCATTACGGGCACCCGCGCTATATCCGGCTCGCTCTGGAGTAGGTTGACATACGTGGTCATGGCCTGTACGCCGTCCAGCAGCGCGTCATCCATATTAATATCTATGATCTGGGCGCCGTTCTCTATCTGCTGGCGGGCTACGCTGATGGCCTCCTCGTATTTATCTTCCCTTATAAGGCGGGCAAATTTTTTGGAACCTGTCACATTGGTCCGTTCGCCAATGTTCAGGAAATTAGTATCGGGCCTTACTACCAAAGGCTCCAGCCCACTCAGCCTGAGAGTGGGGGTACTGTTATACTGCGTCATTTTTTAAACATTTGTAAAGCCGGGCATACTGGCTGCCCCGGTCGCTATAATAAACAGTCCCGGTCTTTCCGTACCGGGTTGAAATAAAACGATAAAATTAATCCTTTTTCCGATATAAATGATAACAGCAGGTCACCTTCACCTGAAAGACCACGGAATTCCAGTACCTTTGCCGGGTCAACCGCCCAGGCTTTTTATGAACTTCATCAAAAAATACTTCACTACCGCGCCCTTTATCCTGCCCGTTGCAGGCTTGTTCCTGTTCCTTATGACCTTTTTCGAGATCCTGAACTTCTGGACGGACGGGGTGATGTACGGTACCGGCTATATGCTGCGCCCGCTGCTGGCCATTATATATACCGTTTGCTGGACAGGAGCCGTTTACCTGAAAAAATGGGGCATGTACGGGTTTGTTGCGGTGACGGCCGTCAGCTGGGCGGGCGCGCTGCTCTTTGCCGACAATGATATTTCCCGGGATACGCTTACGCTCTGGCAGCAGCCGATCCCCCTGAATATCATATTTTCCGTTCTCCTGCTGGTATTCTTTAAGAAATTCCACATCAATAACAATATCTTATCAGACCGGGAAGAGCCTTAAACCGAAAAAACATTTTTTTATATAAAATATCTTTATAACTTTGCAGACTCATTTAATTACGCATGCTTAGAACCATGCACTAAACGTATATATTTTATGAAAAAAGGAATTCACCCGGAAAACTACCGCTTCGTGGTATTCAAGGACATGTCCAACGAGCACATGTTCCTGACCAAATCTACTGCTCATTCCAGAGAAACTATCACCTGGGAAGACGGTAACGAATACCCGTTGATCAAAGTTGAGATCTCCAACACATCTCACCCGTTCTACACAGGTAAATCTGTATTTGTAGATACAGCAGGCCGTATCGAGAAGTTCAACAAACGTTACGCCAAAAAATAATCTTGCGGAATTCCACCCCCATGCACCATCCAACACTTTGGTAATAAGCAGAAAGGGTCCAGACAAGATTCGCGGTTGTCTTGACAACGCATTATTTCATTCACAAACAGGCCGGTCAAGCGGGCCTACATTAAAAAAGAAAGTGTTATGCCTAAAGTAAAAACTCATTCAAGGGCTAAAAAAACGTTTAAGGTTACAGGGAACGGAAAGATCCGTCGTTTTCAGGCGTTCAAAAGCCACTTATTAACCAAGAAATCCACCAAGCGCAAGCGCAGCTTACGCGGCAGCGTGGAAGTGCACTCTGCAAACTTACCCCTGGTAAAACGCATGCTGAGATTAAGATAATACCGGCGGATAGATAGTTAAGCCGATACTGTCTCCGGGAAAGTTTACTTTCCCACCTAAACAACATTTAATAACATATTTAATTAACATAAGAATATGCCACGTTCAGTAAATGCCGTTGCATCACGTGCAAGAAGGAAAAAGGTCCTTAACCAAACCAAAGGTTTCTACGGCAAACGTAAAAACGTATATACAGTAGCTAAAAACGTTCTGGAGAAAGGTCTGGGCTACAAATTTGTAGGCCGTAAATTGAAGAAACGCGACTACCGCACTTTATGGATCGCCCGTATCAATGCGGCAGTACGTGAGGAGGGTCTGAGCTACTCCGTTTTCATGCACAGGTTGAATGAAAAAGGTATCGACCTCAACAGAAAAGTTTTAGCTGATTTAGCTATGAACGAGCCTGAAAGCTTCAAAAAATTAGTGGCTCAGGTTAAATAATTTTTATAAAACCTATTTACTTGTTTTAAGTAATTTAAAAAAGATATTACAATGGAAGCAATTGCTTTTATCCACGAACAATTCAGCTCTGTAAAAGAAATGCCGTCCTTCAAAGCCGGTGACAACGTTACAGTGAACTACAAAATCGTTGAAGGTACCAAAGAGCGTGTACAGTCGTTCAAAGGCGACGTTATCAAACGCCAGGGCCAGGGTGCTACCCAGACTTTCACTGTTCGTAAAATTTCTGACGGTGTAGGCGTAGAAAGGGTATTCCCCCTGTACTCCCCGCATATCGAATCTATCGTCGTTAACAAACGCGGTCTGGTTCGTCGTGCCAAATTATATTACCTGCGTGAGCGCTTCGGTAAAGCAGCACGTATCAAAGAGAAAAAAATGGCTTCTAAATAATTCACGTTTTCTCATAAATCAAAGAGCCTCCGGTGATGTCCGGAGGCTCTTTGATTTAATATCCCCTCCTCTTGCTTCTGCATAGCCATCATCAGCGGCTTTATTTTTTCGTACGGGATTTATTTGAATATCCAATCTAAAAATTTAAATTTGCTTCCGTATTTTCAAAAGCTATATTTTACAATATGAATTTTCAATTAACAGAAGAGCAGATTGCAGTAAGAGACGCCGCGCGTCATTTTGCGCAAACAGAATTATTACCGGGTGTAATAGAGCGCGACGATCAGCAGAAATTCCCTGCAGAACAGATCAAAAAACTCGGGGAACTGGGCTTTTTGGGTATGATGGTAGACCCTAAGTACGGCGGTTCCGGTATGGATGCAGTTTCTTATGTTCTGGCTATGGAAGAGATCTCCAAAGTAGATGCTTCCGCTTCTGTGGTAATGTCCGTAAACAACTCCCTGGTATGCTGGGGACTGGAAACTTACGGCAATGAAGAACAAAAACAAAAATACCTCGTTCCCCTGGCATCCGGGCAGTGCATAGGCGCTTTCCTCCTGTCTGAGCCGGAAGCAGGTTCCGATGCAACTTCCCAGCGTACTACCGCTGAAGATAAAGGCGACCACTACGTGCTGAACGGTATCAAGAACTGGATCACCAACGGTTCCAGCGCTACCTATTACCTGGTAATTGCCCAGACGGATATTGCCAAGAAGCACAAAGGCATCAATGCCTTTATCGTACATAAGGATTGGCCGGGCGTAACCGTAGGCGCTAAAGAGAACAAAATGGGTATCCGTGGCAGTGACACGCACTCCATCTCTTTCCAGGACGTGAAAGTCCCTAAAGAGAACAGGATCGGTGAGGACGGCTTCGGCTTTACCTTTGCTATGAAAACACTGGCAGGCGGCCGTATCGGTATCGCCTCACAGGCCCTGGGTATCGCAAGCGGCGCCCTGGAGCTGGCCATCAAATATTCCAAAGAGCGTAAAGCCTTCGGCACTGAGATCATGAACCACCAGGCCATCGCCTTTAAAATGGCTGAAATGGCTACTGCCGTTGAAGCAGCCCGCCTGCTGTGCCTGAAATCCGCCTGGGAAAAAGACCAGCATATAGATTATACCGTTTCCGGTTCTATCGCCAAGCTGTACGCCTCCGAGATCGCGCAATGGGTCACCAACGAAGCGGTTCAGATACATGGCGGATACGGCTATGTGAAGGAATTCCACGTGGAGCGCCTGATGCGTGACGCCAAGATCACCCAGATCTATGAAGGTACTTCCGAAGTTCAGAAGATCGTTATCAGCCGCAGCCTGCTGAAATAATTATCTTGTCGTGTCACATTGAGCCTGTCGAAATGTGACCTGTATACATAAACAACCCTGTCATATGGAGCTAAGTCGAAATATGGACAGGGTTGTTTGCTTTTCAGGCAGCTCCTTTTCATCGTCTATTTTTTCCTCTACGGGATGAAAATCTCTCCGGGAAACCTGCTTATACCACTTATTTATAATTTCTATATTACTTTGTTTAAATTTGAAGTGCTGAGCATTTAATAACAACCGGTCCAAAGAATGATATAGAAATATTTAATAAAAATGCTGATCAACCCATCCATTATACCAGATATCAAAGCCATCATTGCCCGGACAAAGGACAAGACAATACGTACCATTGATCATCAGCGAACACTGATGTACTGGCATATTGGCAAAAGAATTTTTGAAGAGGAACAAGATGGCAAAGACAGGGCAGATTACGGTACATATCTCATAAAATACCTTTCAGAACAATTACAGCCTGAATTTGGAAGTGGTTTTTCTTCCAGACAACTGAACTGGTATAGGCAGTTTTACCGCACTTTTCCAATTGTGTCTGCACTGCGGACACAATTGAGCTGGACACAGTATAAGATGCTTCTAAGTGTTGATAATGAGGACAAAAGAGAATTTTATATAGCCGAGACCATAAAAAATAATTGGACTTCCCGGCAATTAGAACGACAGCTATACAGTAATCTGTACGAACGACTTTTATTGAGCAATGACAAAGAAAGTGTTTTGGCGGTTGCTAGAAACGAAAAGCAACCCTCTGATGCAAAAGAAATCATTAAAGACCCAATGCTTTTAGAATTCCTAGGGTTAAAAAGAGAAGCATCTTACTATGAAAGGGATTTGGAAAATGCCATTATCACACACTTACAGGATTTTTTATTGGAGCTGGGTAATGGATTTTCATTTGTAGCCAGACAAAAAAGAATACATCTGGACGGTGATGAGTTCTTTGCGGACCTGGTTTTCTATAACCGGCTATTGCAATGCTTTGTAATTATTGAAATCAAAACCCATAAACTAACGCACCAGGATATCGGGCAGTTGCAGATGTATGTTAACTATTATGACCGCATAGAAAAGCTCCCTCACGAAAACCCCACCATCGGCATTTTGCTTTGTGCCAAAAAAAACGATACAGTAGTAAAATTCACATTACCGGAGGGACAAAAACAAATTATCGCAAGCCAATACGAATTGTATTTACCCACAGAAAAGCAATTGCTGGAGGAAGTAAAAAAGGAGCTGGAAAGCTTTGAAGAAAAGAATGAACAACCGGGCTCTTAATATTTGCAGCACATCCAACATCAGGCGGGCTTTAGCCAGCTCCTTGATCTTACACTGTATTTGCAATCGCCTGCCTTTAAAAAAAATTTACAGACCTTCCAACCTTACAACCCAGCCGACACTCTTTATAGTTAAAATACGACCGGATGATAGATTTACGGATAATAGAAGCCTGCAAAAAACAGGAAAGGCGCGCACAGCGGGTCGTATATGACTTTCTATTACCCAGGCTGTACCATACCTGCAAAAGGTATATAGATAATGACACGGATGCTGAGGATGTGCTGGCTGAAATTTTTGTCATCATATACACGAAGATACACCAGCTTGAAGCGCCGGAGGCCCTGGTAGCATGGTCCAGGAAAATAGCGGTCCGCCATTGTATGGCTTACCTGAAAAGGCACACTCGCTTTGACGAGCTAACGGAGCAGCACCACGCGGTATCACCGGCATTACAGCCTTCGCACGAGAAAGACCTGCACCAGCTGGTAGGCTACTTACCTGCCGGCAGCAAGCTGGTCTTTAACCTGGCCGTGGTGGAAGGCTATTCCCATAAAGAAATAGCGGACCTCCTGCAGATATCCGAAGGCACTTCCAAATCCCAATTGCACTATGCCAAGCACAAGCTGAAAACGTGGCTGGAAAAATTTTATACCGGCTAAAGCCGGAACTATTAAAAAAGAAAGATGATGGAACAGTCAGATAACATTTTTGAAAATTATAAAGAGCAGATGCAGGCGCAGGAACATAACAGCGAAACTTTACCTTTCGACAGGGAGCAGCTATGGGAGACCATTACAGGCAGGCTGGAGAAACAACGTCCCCGGAAAACGGTCTTATTCCGTAACCTCGGCATAGCAGCCGGCATCCTGCTTATCATAAGCCTTGGCATCCTTTACCTACAACGGACCGGCGATACATCCTTACCCACCGGAGTAGTACAGCAACCCGGCAACCCTCCACGTGCAGCAGCACCAGAACACCCTCCGCTCCCCGATCCCGTGCCTCTTACACAGGCGGACGCAGCGATATCAACCGTTGCCAGGCAAACACCGGCAGCCACCAAAGTACGGACTTCCGTATCAACACCTGGCAGTCTACCATCACGGATAGTTACCGGTTACGGCAATGCTGTAACGCAGTATGCAGACAGCAGCTCAACAGACCCTACCATTGCAGCCACATTACCCATAACGGAAGTAATACCAGGCATTACAGACAGCATTTCACCCATCAGAACAGCATCCGCCACCCGTGTACCATCCACACTTGTACAGGCGCTGGAAAGCGGCACTACCGGTGTAGTAGTTAACAACCCGTCCGGGCAGCCCGGCAGCGCAGCAGCGATCAGGATAAGAGGATATTCTTCGATCAGCGGCAACTCCAATCCCCTGTACGTGGTAGATGGCACTATCTATATGGGTGATATCGCTGACATTGACCCTGCTGATATTTTAAGCATGGATATTTTAAAAGATGACACAGCGACTTCCCAATACGGTTCCAGAGGCTCCAACGGCGTCATCGTGATCACCACTAAGGACGGTGCCTACACTGAAGTGCAGGAAAATGGCAACCTGTGGGATAAAATATTTAAACGCAAAGGAAAACGGCACCGGAAGTCTGGACAATAAATTAAGCCCCCTGCCATACACCTGGCATCCCTGACATTTTACAGCCTCATTCAGGCAATAGCGCTGGCTATTGGTGGCGGAGCTATACCCCATACGATATACTTAAAAAGATTTATATGATAAAAACAATCACGTTTCTTATTGCAACCAGCATCTGCAGTACCGGCATACTGTCGGCACAATCCCCGGCAGATACCCTGAAAGTCACATCCGGCTCTCAGCAGCCGGGCCAGCCTGCGGCAGACCCTTCCGGTACCTGGATTAGGAACCGGTGCCAGGCATCTGTACGCACAACACCCCAGCCGCTCATTGTTATAGATAATTCGCCTTACCTGGGTGAGCTGTCAGCAATAGACAAAGACAATATTGCCGAAATAAAGATTCTTAAAGGCAAGGAAGCCACTACGCTTTACGGGAAAAGGGCCTTGGATGGCGTCATTATCATCACCACCAAAAGCCACCTGAAAAGCAAAAAGAAGCGGGGATCATTTATAACCAGGTTATTCAGGTAACCAGCCGTATATGCAGCTACCTGTTGAACTTTAAAATCCATTGAATAATGAAAAAGATATTTACCATTTTTACAGGCAGCGCTTTCTGCCTCACTACAGCCGTTGCCCAGGAAATCGTGCCCGTTCCCGCAAAATTAGAAGCTGTAACAGTATATAAGCAGGGCGCGCAACTGCTGCATAAGATACAGCCACAGATACCGGCCGGCTACAGCGAGCTGGTCATAGAGCAGGTGTCCAATATGATAGACGAGGCCAGCATCCAGCTATCCGCACCTTCGGCTGTAACCATTATGTCCGTAAGATTTGCACCCACCTATGAACATCCTTCCAAAAGCAGGGATACCATACTGCCGCACGATGCCATATCCGAAACGGAAAGACAGCTCACTGCTGTCAGGATCGGGAAAGAGGTGGCCGGCAATACGCTCGCTTTGCTGGATGCCAACAGGAAGCTGGGAGGAGAGCCCAACAGCACCAATGTTGCGGAGCTTATAAAGCTTACCGATTATTATGCCGAAAAGCAGGGCGAGCTGCGCCGTAAGATCGCACAATTAAGTGAGCAGGAAAAGCAATTGCAGGAGCAACTGGGTAAATTACGGAATACTCCCGGCAAGCCTGAAGAGAAAAAAAAGACCGGGGGCTATATCGTTGTCCAGGTAATGGCCTCCCAGGCCGTACAGCCTGTTATGGCGGTGCAATATTACGCTACAAATGCAGGCTGGAGTCCTTATTATGACCTGCGTTCGGAAAGCACCGGCAAACCGCTGAAATTCCTGTACAAAGCCAATATTGTACAATCCACCGGCATCGACTGGAAGAGAGTAAAGCTGCGGCTGTCCACTACCAATCCTTCGCTCGGCAACAATACACCCCGGCTGTCAGCCTGGATCCTGCAATACGGCTATCCCCGCTATACCACCAGCCCGGCAGCCGACCTGCTGGAAGGCAGTGTTCCCGGCGCAGTGGTGTCCAATCCATCCGGGCAGCCGGGCAGTACTTCAGCGATCAGGATAAGAGGATTTTCTTCCATCAGCGGCAATTCCAATCCCCTGTACGTGGTGGATGGCTCCATCTATATGGGTGATATCGCGAATATTCCTCCTTCGGATATTTTAAGCCTGGACGTTATCCAGGGTATCCAAGCCACCTCCCAGTACGGCTCAAGAGCCTCCAACGGCGTGGTCAACATCACCACCCGGTCGAAAGGCGTAGATAAGTTCACCGCTATAGATGTAAAAGAGCTGAGCACCACCTTTGATATTGATCTTCCCTATGAAATATTGTCCAACGGCAAAGAGCACAGCGTGAGCCTGAAAGCGCTCAGCCACCCGGCACGCTACCATTATTACGCCATACCCAAAGAAGATCCCGATGCCTTTCTCGTAGCAGAGATCACCGGCTACGGCGACCTGAACCTGCTGCCGGGAACAGCCAATATTATCTTTGAGGACCTGTATGTGGGCAAAACCCGTATCGACCCCTACCAGCCTAACGATACCCTGCTGCTCAGTATGGGAAGGGACCGGAAAGTGATCGTCAAAAGGGATATGATAGCAGAGCTGACCGGCACCAAAACTTCCGGCAGCTATAAAAAGCAGGTCTTCACTTATGATATAACCGTAAAAAACACGAAAAAGGAAAGCATCCATATCACCCTGAAAGATCAGTATCCCATAGCTACGGACCATTCCATGAACATAGAGCTGCTGGAGCATTCCGGCGCAGAGGTCGATAAAGAAACAGGACTGCTTACCTGGAAGCTGGCCGTCGCGCCGGGAGCCAGCCAGAAAATAAGGGTCGCTTACAGCATCCGGTATCCTAAAGACAAAATAATAGGCAACCTTCAGCCCTGATAACCTTTAGCAGCATTACCGGTCGTTCCAACCTATATACGGAAGATGCCGCCCCTTAAAAGGAGCGGCATCTTCCGTATATTAATAGTTTTATATTAAGCCTGCTTAACTTCCACAGGACGCTTTGGCCTGGTACTGAAAAAAACCGCCAGCCCTACCATGATAGTCAGCAGGATGCTCGCTATCACCGCAAGCGTCTCCTGGGCATCAATCCCGGGATATTTAAATCGGAACTCTACCTGGTGCTTACCGGCAGGGATATTCAGACCTCTCAATACATAATCCGTTCTTATGATCTCCGCGGGCTTGCCGTCTATAGTGGCTGTCCAGCCTTCAGGATAATATATCTCGGAGAATACGGCAAAACCGTCCTGCGCGTTCTCCACTTCATAATTGAGCTTATTGGGCGCATAGGCGGTCAGCTTCACATAAGCGCTCTCTGATTTACCGATCCTGCTGTTCACCTTATCCATCCTGTCTTCCCTGATCACCGCAACGGCAGCCGGGTTAAAGTTACCCTGGGTGGAATCCTGCGGATTCTGCAGCGATGGCCCGTTCAGCGCGTCCATTTCTTCCCGCGCAGTCTTCACTACTTTAATGGTATTTACAAACCAGCCGTTACCCAGCGCGTTCGGGTTGAGCTGCACCGCTTCCTTAGGTTGCTGCTGGCCTGTGGGAAGAATAAAGTATTTGGTGTTCAGCATGTTCAGCACGCTGCTGTTGAACTTCCCGATCTGGCTTTCTATCAGGTCCTGGTATATCTGCAGCTTGGCGCCGTGGTACCCGCCTACGGAATGGTGGAACAGCGAAGGGAACGCATCATTAAAAGCGCTTTTGGTAATATCAAAAACACGGTAGTTCAGTTCCTTATCCTGCATGATCTGCTTATCCACAGCCCTCGGGTTCAGCTTACGTTCCCAATCCGTTTCATCGATATAATGGGAAGCATTCATATAGCGGTGCGCCACGCCGATGTTATCTATACCTATCAGCACTGCCACCAGGCCGATGGCCACGCCCTGGTTCAGCTTGTTTTTCAGCAGCGCCCACAGGACACCGCCCGCCAGCAGGATCAGCACCAGGCTGCGGAAAGAGTCCTTAAGCGCCATACTGGCCCTGTCCTCACGGATGGCCTTCATGATCTCCTCTCCGGCCTCTCCGAACTGGGCAGCTATATTCTGGTCACCCTCGCTGCGGTAGGTCATACCGGCCTGGCTGTACAGCAGTATCGCCAGCGTAATGCCGCCGGTGATATATACAGACAGTTTCAGCTTCTTCAGCAAATCGGCCTTATCGGCTTCCGGCTTCAGCACCTCCCTGAGAGCGGCCACCGCCATCACCACGAATATGAAGGAAGGTATGACCAGCGCCATGGAAGGCGTCCTGAACTTATTCAGGCCGGGGATGATGTCAAACAAAGTATCATTGATGCCTATATTCTTACCGGTAGAAAGAATGATGAAGAAGACCGACAGGCCCAGGCCCCACCATTTGAACGGGCTTTTAACTACAAATAATGACAGCACGAACAGGAAACAGATAATAGCGCCGAAATAGACAGGTCCTGACAACATCGGCTGCGGTCCCCAATAGGTAGGCGCCTGCTCGTTCATTTTCTCAGCCTGGGCCTGCGGCACCCCCAGGGATACCAGTTTCTGCTCATAGGCCGAATTTTCCGGCAGGGACTCAGCGCTGCCGCCGCCGTATAGACCGGGCACCAGGATGCACATCGTCTCACCTACGCCATTGCTCCATACAAAGGCATAGTCCTTATCCAGGCCGGAGCCCTGTTTGGCGACATCTTCCTGCAGCTCGCTGTGCCCGCCCCTTATCGTGTACTTACTGTTATTCTGGGTCTGTATGAACCTTGCATTATTTACCAATACCCCCAGGATGGCCCCTACAGCCAGGAATACGGTACCTTTCAGCCAGATCTTCGTCTGTCCTTTGCGGATCATGGTGATAGCGATGCCTGTTACGGCTACCAGCACGGTGATGGCCGCGTAATAGATGATCTGGTAGTGCCCGGTCTCCACCATGAATGCCATGACGACCCCGGCCAGCGCGCCGCCCAGCCAGTACCTGCCCCTGTAAGCCCATACTATGGCGGCGAACAGCGCGGGTATATAGGCCACATCTATATATTTGGTCGTATGCCCGGCTACTATAATGATGGGGTTGTAGGAAGCAAAGGCAAAGGCCACCGCTCCTATCAGTCCCAGCCATTTATTCCATCTCAGAGCGCTTGCCAGCAGGTAAAAGCTCACCATGCCGAGGATAAAGAGCACCGCAGGATGATGCGGTAAGCCATGCTTATATAAAAGAAGTGTCTGCTGTACTTTGCTGTACCAGTTACCGGTACTGTAAGGATCAATCAGTATCTGGGGCATGCCGCTGAACATATTGCCGGCCCACCCGGCCTGCTCTCCCGTTTTTTCATAAAAATCCCTGTGCTCCTTGGAACCCTGCAGCCAGGTGAAGATATCATGCTGGTCAAGGTAATTGCCCTTAAAGGCGGGAATGCAGAATAAGACGGCTACCAGGATAATGATCCCCAATACATATAAATGGGGCAGCCACCCCGAAAACTTAGATTTTTGATCCATAGTGTTATATTAATTAATCCAACAAATTTAAACAACCCCGCAATATATTCATAATAAAAGTAAGGTTTGCAGGGAAAAGCAGCTTAATTTCGCAGCCGGACCATCGCGACAGCAAAAATGATCACTACTTTATTCCTGGACAGGGACGGTGTTATCAACAAAGAAAATGAAGGGGATTATATCCGCAAGATCAGCGAATTTGAATTCCTGCCGGGAGTCACGGAGGCTTTACGGATCGCCGGTACGCTGTTTGACAGGATCATCGTGGTGACGAACCAGAGAGGGATCGGCAGAGGACTGATGATGGAAGAGGACCTCCATGCCATCCACGAAAAAATGCTCCGGGAGATCACTGCTGCCGGCGGCAGGATCGATAAGATCTATTTTGCAGCCACACCCGACAAGAAGCATCCCTACAGGAAGCCCAACACCGGTATGGGACTGCATGCCAAAGAGGATTTTCCTGAAATTATCTTTGAAAACGCCTGGATGGTGGGCAATAACCTCAGTGATATGTATTTCGGGAAAGGATTGCAGATGAAAACGGTGTTCCTCCACACTACCCTGGAGCCGCAGGAGCTGCCCAACCCATTGATCGATTATCAGTATGACAGCCTGCTGTCATTCATAACCGATTATGAAAAAGGCAACCTGTAAAGCCTATTCCCTGCTCCAGCGGAATTTGTAATTCCTTGCAAAGGTGTTCATATCGGATTTATCTCCCTTATAATGCTCTGCATAATAGACCAGCAGGCTTTCCATCTGGTATAATTCGAGATAGCCGCCGTAAGGGTAAGGCTGTGCGAGTCCCTTCTCAAAAATAACGGTAGTAGGATAGGAAACCTGGCCATTGGTGAGGTAAAGGGTCATTTCATTGAAAGACCTGCCTTTCCTTTTTGTCACATTGTAGGTGATACCGTTGAAGGTAACGGGCCTGGGCTGTTCCGCGTTGAACTTCACCGGGTAATAATGCTCATTGATGTAATCAATGACCTCGGGATGGCTGTAAATATCCCTGTCCATCTTTTTGCACCAGGTGCACCAGTTGGTGTAAATATCCACCAGGATCAGCTTCGGATGGGTCTTCATAAGCGCTTCCGCTTCTTCAAAAGTGTACCATTTAATGGCTTTCTTCTGCCCGTAGGATACCACGCTCAACAGGACCAGCAAAGTACTCCAGATATATTTCATATGTTGTCGATTTAACAGTGCGTATGTTATGCTATGCAATATATAGACTATTTTTGTAGAAATAAATTTAAAATACCCATGAAAATTGCGGTAGCGGTTACGGGGGCCAGCGGCTCCATCTATGCCTACCAACTGTTTAAAACACTGCAGCGGCATAGCGATCTCTTCAGGCAGGTAGGAATTGTATGGTCTGAAAATGCCAGGACCGTATGGCAGCTGGAATTACAGCACACCCGTTATGAGGACTTTGAATTCGAAACCTATAGCAATAAAGATTATTTCGCCCCTTTCGCGTCCGGTAGCGCGGGCTTTGACGCGCTGGTCATCTGCCCCTGCAGCATGGGCACACTGGGTCGTATCGCCCAGGGCATCAGCGATACCCTCATCACACGGGCCGCGGACGTGATGCTGAAGGAAAGGAAAAAGCTCATCTGCCTCATCAGGGAGACGCCTTATAATCTTATACATATCAATAATATGAAAACGGTCACGGAAGCCGGCGGCATTATCCTCCCGGCCTCCCCGTCCTTCTACAGCAACCCCGCTACCCTCGAGGAGGCGGCACAGACCGTTACCGACAGGGTCTTTGGTCTGCTGGGCGTACCCGTTCCGCACTATAAATGGGGACAGGAGCCTCCCGGGCAATAATTTCACCGGAATTTCGTTATTTTTATTACTCAAATCATTTCAATGAAAAGCATCGGCATCAGTTTATTGTTCGCATTGTTATCCGGCTCCGTACAGGCGCAGTCCGTACTGGGAACCCCTGTAGGACAGTGGACCTCTTTTTACTCTTACAATGAGGTAACGGATATGGTAGAGGATGGCACCACTTTTTATGTAGGTACCCTTTCAGGATTCTATACCTACAACAGGAACAACGGCGACATCGAGGCTTTCAATAAGATTTCAGGCATGGCCAACCCGGGCGTCGCCAGGCTGAGCCACGACATCACTACCGGCATTACGGTCATAGGTTACCAGAACAGCAATATCGACCTTTTTAAGAACAATACCTTTTTTAACATTCCTTCCCTCTTCCTGTCGCAGGTGAGCGGCAATAAGGACATCAACGACATTGTCTGCAAAAGCGGGTTTGCCTATATCGCTACCGGCAAGGGCCTGATCGTTGTAAACCTCAGCAGGAAAGAGATCAGGGAAACCGTGGTCTTTTACGATAATAATACCGAACAGCGCATACTGGGCGCCGCCGTATCAGGCAACACCATTTATGTCACTACCAGCAACGGTGTGTACCGGTCGGCGCTGGATAATCCTTCCTTTATCTATTACGGCAACTGGGACAAGATAGATAACGGCATTTATACCCGCATTATCAGCCAGGGCGACAAGCTGTACCTGCTGAATGATACGGAGATCGCCGTTTACGAAGCCAATACCCTGCGCCCCTTCTATACCCATACCCGGAGCATCGCCAATATATACCCGCTGTCGGGCAACAGGATCGGCTTCAGCGATTACACCTCCAACAGCACCATACCCGACAATGCCTATATGCTGGATGCCAGTGGCCAGCCAGCAGACAGCATCCCTCAAAGGAAGATCGTCAAGGTCATTGAATCGGCAGGACAGGTGTATGTGGGCGAATACAAGACCGGGCTCCGCCGCAAGAACGGCCAGGAGTACACCACTTATGTGCCCAATGCCATCACTGACTACCAGGCCGCCGATGTATATGCCTATAACGGGGATTTCGCGGTAGCGCATGGCGGGCACCGTGACAACCTCAACCCGATATACAATACCAGCATCTATACGATATTCAAGGATAATATGTTTTACAATTTATCCTGGGTGTCCAATAATTATAATTTTATAGACTTTGTCCGTATCATCAGGGACCGGAAAACAGGCACCTATTATTCCACGGCATTCCGGGGCGGCGTCTCTGAAATGAGCGCGGAGCTTTCTCCCAGGGAATACAGGGATGTGTTCGAGCCCAGGAAAGGAGACCCTTCAGGGGATATCTATACCTACGGCCTGGCACTGGACTCCCGCGACAACCTGTGGGTGGTCAATTACGGTACCGACCGGCTGCTGAAGGTCAAGACACCTGACGGCAACTGGTACAGCAGCTCCATTATCATCAACCCGCTTACCTCCGGTCAGCCGGCCTCGCTGCAGGGACTGGTAGGTGATATTGTCATTGACAAATCGGATAATATGTGGCTGGTACCCTTTGGCACCGGCGGACTGATCGTATATAATGCCAACGGCACGGTGGACAACAACAGCGATGATTTTTACAAGGTATTACAGGCCGGCAAAGGCAAAGGCAACCTGCCCAGCAATAATGTGCAATGCGTAGCCGTGGATAAGAATGATAACGTATGGATCGGCACCGATATCGGTATCGCCGTATATTCCTGCGGCTATGATATCAAGCAGAATTGCGATGCGGATATTCCCGTGATCCAGAATGACGATTTCCCGGGATATCTGTTCCAGGAGATCAGCATTACGGCCCTGGCAGTGGACGGCGCCAACCGCAAATGGGTAGGCACCAATACCGGCCTGTGGCTGGTATCTGAAGACGGCCGCCAGACTATACACCAGTTCACTACGGACAACAGCCCGCTGCCCAGCAATAATATCCGCAGGATCAATATAGACCCGATGACCGGTGATGTGTATATTGCTACCGATATGGGACTGGTACGCTATAAAGGTACAGCTACGGACGGCAGGGAAAGTATGGAAAAGCCGCTGGAGATCTACCCTAACCCCGTACCTTCCGGCTTCGGCGGGATGATCGCCATCAACGGCCTTACGGAAAACGCGGATGTGAGGATCGTGGATATGAACGGACAGCTGGTATTCCGCACTACCGCCAATGGCGGACAGGCCGTATGGGACGGCAGGGATTACCTGGGCAAAAGAGCACAGTCCGGCGTCTATATCGTAATGGTAAGGAGCAAAGACGGCGTGGAGAAAGCCAATGGCAAGATCATTTTCAGGGAGTAAACCCACTTAGATAATATATTTAAAATACCGGCAGCACAGCGTTTAGCTTATAGTTGCCGGTATTTTTATTGTAAGGAGTTGTTTAACAAGTTTTTATCCGTCATTTCGGCTGTAGCGCAGCGGGACGAGGCCATCTGTTCATTAATTTATCAAGTAAATGATCCGGCTGCACGTTGTTGCATTCGGAATATCTATACTACAATAGCTATTATCAGGGATGCCAGCACACCTGCTATCATAATGATATTTGCGATGTTGGACTTTTTCCTGAAATTAGTCTGTGTCAGGCAGAGCACGATCAGACCCAATCCGATATAGGTTATCCAGTTGATCGCACCGGGGCTTAAATTGAACTTATATAACCGCACAAAGAACAAGGAAAATGTTATTAGAAGCGCGATAAAAGAAAAGGTATTATTCCGGGTTTTGGTGGGTGATGTTGTCATAGCGTTTCCTGTTTAGGGTAGTGGTCAAAATGTAATATAGTTATTTTAATGCATTTTAAATATTTATTAAAAATACCTACTATGTTATGGTCAGTTTTTAGTCTTTTCATATTTCATTTTTTAAACCTTTTGTACAACTTACCACCATTTATTATTTATAATTATATTTACACATTTTTACAAATTTATATTTTTAATTAAAATAGTCCAATAAATAATGTGGGTACCAAAATATTCCAATTGGAATAGAAAGTCAACTAAACTCGAAAGATTTTTTGTAGAAAAAATTATACAAAGATGCGATTATGATGAAACAATTTCTAAAAAACATAGAACTATTAATGGATTTACTCAATTAGTCGAACTAATACGACTTGCAGAATTAAGTAAAAAAAGAATAAGAACATTAAGAAGTCTTTGTGTAATAATGAAAGAGGCCAAATCCTCAAACATTAAGCAAAATATTGTAAATGATGTAATTATTGAATTTTATTTTAATGATTTAAAAAAATATATTATTCATTTTAATGAAGACGAAGCTTTTAGAAATGATAGTTTAGATAAAATTGACAATTTTATTCATACATTAAAAAAACACGCTATACAACTAGAAAAAAATTACTTTAGTAATATAGTAGCTGAATTAAAAAAAATAGATTTTACCGAAATTCAACAAATAGAACGAAATATTGACCGGATCACTAATTTAGTTGATATAACTATACCATTCTTATTACATAAGGGTTATAGTATAAGTTCATTAAATGAAGTGTTACGTAGATGGATTGAAACACAAAGTCATATAAATCTTGATAAATTTTTAGGTTTTTTTGACCATTCTAATGATCATTATGAATTAATTGTTTTTTTAGGAAATAATCAAATAGAGATTGATGAAGTAAAAAATATAGTATACAAGATTGGAAATGCTGACATCAGAAAAGCAACTGAATTTCAAGAGGAATTTGACCGCCCTAAAATTTTTCATCCACGTGACGAAGTAATCTACTATACCTATTATACTTCAGATCCTGTTTCCTTCATAAGAAACAAGTATGATGAATTACTAAAAAATGTTGTAATAAATAGAGATAGAAAATCTTTAGCTATTTTCACGAATTTTTTCAAAAATAGTTATTGGAAAAAAACAAATTCAAAAAATAATAAGTTTTATAAAAATATTATAATTAGTGGGGATCCAATTAGCGTAATATCACGCAAAAGCACACTATTTCTTTCTTTAGCTAGTAATAAAGAGATCGATTTTAATGATAATTCAACAATTGACTTTGTAGAGAATGACTATTTAAAGAAATCAATTTATTATTATAATTTGGCATTGGGATCTAAATCAATAGAAAACTCATTATCTCTTTTATGGACATCAATTGAAAGTATACTGCCATATCGTACTCATAAAGCAGATATTGAAAATGTAAGAGATTTATTCTCAAAAGTTTTTTCTTTTGGGGCAGTTACGCGGGATTTGCAATACTTAATTAAAAGAATAGCAATAGTAAATAGAGTTAACAAAGATTGTTTTAATGCAATTCAAGTAAGCAAATTACCAAAAAACAATACCGGTGGAGATTTGCATGTTTGGATAAATTGGTTAAAAGAAAATCCTTTAGATAAGTTTAAGCATTTTGATAATATTTCAACTTTATTAGCATCTGAATATTTATCTTCAATAAAACCTCTTATAGACGGTAAATTAGCAGGTCTACTAAACAGAATTAATTCATCCAAAGAATCAATCGAGTTTCAATTACAAAGAATTTATCTTCATAGAAATCAAATTGTACATTCAGGAGATTACATTAATGAGTATACTAATCTATGGATACATCTAGAATGGTACATAGGCAAATTTTTATATTATATAATTTTAAAAACTGAAATAACAAAAGAGTATCCGAATATTGTGGATTTATTTCAACATTTAGAATCAGAGTTTGAATATTGTTATTCTTATTTAGATAAAAACAAGAATAAACTTTGCAAAGATTCTGATAAATTAATTGATAGGCTCTTAGAGATTGATTGGCAATAATAATATTACAAAACTCGCACATAGCTTAAAACTTGCTAATTAAGACACTATTTCAAAAACTGTGTAAGTGATAAAAATCGGGGATTAGTACTCCGATTTTTTTATTTTTAAATACACACAGTTTTATGCGACCAGAAGATTTATTAACAGAGGATTTTTTAAAACAATTCAAGAGCCGCGACGAGCTCAACAGTTTTCTTGGCCAGCTTCAAAAGCGGGGCATTGAAAAGATGTTGGAAGGAGAACTGGACGGCCATCTTGGCTATGAGAAGCATGGCCAATCGGCTAATAGTAATGCCCGCAATGGTTATGGAAAGAAAAAAATCAGGACAAGCTTTGGAGAGTCTGAGATCCATGTACCACGCGACCGCGATGCCAGCTTTAACCCCATGATCGTACCGAAACGGGAAAATATGGTGGATGGTATTGAAGAAGTTATCGTATCCCTATATGCAAAAGGGATGAGTGTAGCAGATATCGAAGAGCAGATCAAAGATGTTTATAGCTTTGAAGTATCACCTTCTACTATCAGCCGTATTACCTCCCGGATAGCTGAGGATATCATTGCCTGGCAGAACCGACCGCTTGAGCCGGTGTACCTCATCGTTTGGCTGGACGGTATCGTTTTTAAAGTAAGAGAGAATAGTAAAGTAGTTAATAAAACGGTTTATATCGCTGTAGGGCTCAGAAGAGACGGTTACAAAGAAGTATTAGGGATGTGGCTGGGTAAGAATGAATCAGCAGCATATTGGATGAGTGTTCTCACAGATATGAAGGCCCGTGGCCTGCAGGATATACTGATCACTGCCACCGACAATCTCAACGGCTTTACCCAAACAATCCGCACTGTATTCCCTAAATCAGCCACTCAGATCTGTGTAGTTCATCAGATAAGGAACAGCTGCCGGTATGTAGTTTGGAAGGATAAAAAGGAGTTTAGTCGCAATATGAAAGATATTTATTCTGCTCCCACACGGCAAGCTGCACTTGCGGCTCTGGATGCTATGGAACTTAAATGGAACAATAAATACTCATATGCTATCAAAAGCTGGCGGGAAAACTGGGATGAATTGACCGTATTTTTTGACTTCCCTATAGAGATCAGGCAAATTATTTATACGACCAACCTAATTGAAAATTTGAATGGGAAAATAAGGAAGTATACTAAAAACAAACTTTCTTTCCCTAATGATGATGCTGTAATCAAGTCTGTTTACCTGGCATTACGTGAAGCATCAAAAAAATGGACCATGCCCATTAGAAATTGGGGCATGATCCTAAATCAGTTTTTAACTATTTTTGATAACAGAATAACGTTGTAAAAAAGACAACCCCGATTAGAAGTTTACACACTTAATGAGATAGTCCCCTAATTAAGTCTACTATATTTATATATTGACACTCCACACAAAGATATCTTCAACTAAGCAACTTTAATTTTCTTGTAATTTTTGACCCATTTATAATAACCACCTAAACCTCTATTTTATAAATTGTGTTATAAGGGAAGCTATATAGGCAAAACCCTTCACACCCGTTTTAAAACTATATTCATTAAATTTGCTACTTACTCTTACTATAAGCAAATCATTAAGATATGTCATTACAAAAACTGAACAACTACGCCCTGGGGCAGTGGATACCCTCCACCGACAAAGGAGAGGTATTGTACAACTCCATTACAGGCGAACCTTTATATATAGCTGACAGCGTGGACGTGGATTTTGCAGCGGCCCTGGAGTACGGCCGGAAAACAGGCGGTAAGATATTGCGCAAAATGACCTTCCACGAGCGGGGCAGGATGCTGAAGGACCTGGCCATTTACCTGCAGGCCCGGAAAGACAAATATTATGCCATTTCCGCGTATACCGGCGCTACCAAAGCCGATAGCTGGGTGGATATTGAAGGCGGCTTCGGCAACCTCTTCACCAACGCGTCCCTGCGCCGGCAGCTACCCGATGAGCCTTTCTATATTGACGGCGATATTGCCAAGCTGTCAAGAGGCGGTTCCTTTATCGGTCATCATATTATGGTGCCTAAGCCGGGGATAGCCATCCATATCAATGCCTATAACTTCCCGGTATGGGGGATGCTGGAAAAGATAGCCGTTAACCTGATGGCCGGTATGCCTGCCATCGTCAAGCCGGCACAGGTGACCTCTTTCCTGACCGAAGCGGTAGTACAGGATATTATAGCGTCCGGTATTCTGCCGGAAGGCGCGCTGCAGCTGCTGGTAGGTTCCGCAAGGGGCATACTGGACCACGTTAAGAACGGCGATGTAGTGACCTTTACGGGTTCTGCACATACCGGCAGAATGCTGAAGGCCACCCAGCGACTGATAGACGAAGCCGTACCGTTCAATATGGAGGCTGACTCCCTGAACGCGTCCGTGCTGGGAGCCGACGTAACTCCGGATATGCCCGAATTTGATATTTATATTAAGGAAGTGGCCCGGGAGATCACTACCAAGGCCGGGCAGAAGTGTACCGCCGTACGGCGTATGATCGTACCGGAACACCTGGTCAGCCCGGTACAGGAAGCCTTAGCCAAACGCCTGGCCAGCACCACCATCGGCGACCCCGCCGTGGAAGGCGTACGGATGGGCGCGCTGGCAGGCCTGCAGCAGCGGAATGATGTGCTGGCCAAGATAGAGCAACTGAAAACATCACAAGAGATCATCATCGGCGATCTGCAAAACTTTGAAGTGGTAGGCGCAGACCGCGAGAAAGGCGCTTTCCTGCCGCCCGTAGTGTTCCTGAATAACGATCCTTTCCATAATACGGCAGCGCACGAGATCGAAGCGTTCGGCCCGGTAAGCACCCTGATGCCTTATAAAACGCTGGATGAGGCCATTGAGCTGGCAGCGATGGGCAAAGGATCGCTGGTCAGCTCCTTCATCACCTATGATGACAGGCTGGCGCGGGATTATACACTGGAAGCCGCGACCTCTCATGGCCGTATCCTGGTGCTGAACAGGGATTGCGCCAAAGAATCCACCGGCCACGGCTCACCGATGCCGATGCTGGTGCATGGCGGTCCCGGCCGTGCGGGCGGCGGCGAGGAAATGGGCGGCATCAGGGGTATCCTGCACTATATGCAGCGTACCGCTATCCAGGGTTCGCCTACTACTATCACTGCCATTACCAACGTATTCCAGCAGGGCGCCAAAGGCCGCGATCCCGGCATACATCCTTTCAAAAAACATTACGAGGAGCTGCATATCGGTGACCAGATCATAACGGAAAAGCGGCTGATCACCAGCGAGGATATCGACCGGTTCGCGGCACTGAGCGGCGATAATTTCTATGCCCATAAAACGAATACCGATTTTACCGGCACGATGTTCGACCAGCAGGTAGCCCACGGGTATTTTATCATGAGCATTGCAGCGGGCCTGTTCGTGGACAGCTACGAAATGAATCCCGTGCTGCTCAATTACGGCATTGACGAGCTGCGGTTCACCAAGCCCGTTTATCCCGGCGCTAATATACATATCAGGTTCACCTGCAAGCAGAAGCTCCCGAACGATACAACACCGGATCCTGAAAACCCGCGTTCCCTTATCAAAAGAGGTATCGTGAAATGGCTGGTGGAAATGCTGGATGACGATACCGAAGATCCGCTGGTAGGTGTGGCTACTATCCTGACAATGGTAAAGACACTCGAGCAATAATATGATTATAAAAGCCTTGTCCGCTAACGGATAAGGCTTTTTCCCTGCATACTTTAGCGGGCGTTATAGCCGGCTCCGTAATTTATTTATACCTTTGAGCAAAATTGAACCTTACATCCTGTAATGATATGAGATCAGCCGGACAATGGATATTGCTGTTACTATGTATGCTGACAGCCTGTAAGAATCCCAATACACCCGAACAGACCGCTGTCAAGTTCCTGAACAGCCTGTACAATTACGATTTCGAGATGGCCAAAAGTCTCAGCACCCGGAATACCTGGAGCATCCTGAATATTATGGATGCCAGGACCAAAGATATCCCGGACGAGGTCAAGCAGGAAAACGTAGGCAAGCTGAAGGTAAATATTACCAAGACGGTCCCGGAAACGGATTCCACCTATATCATCTATTACACCACCGAGCCGGATTTCCAGATATTCCCCGCATTAAGGATACTGAAGATGGAAGATGAGGACGGAAAGCCACGCTACAGGATAGATATTTCTTCCCTGGACAGCCTGAGCGGCGGTAACGACGCCTTTATCGAGGAAGAGATACTGCCTATCCGGGATGACGACAGTGCGGCAGCAGAGCCCGGTAGCGGCAACAGCCAGTAAGCTTATGGGCCGCCGGTGAAGCACATTGTAACAAAGCTTTAAGTTGCTGGCGAAGAACACCCGGCAACAGAAAAAAATATACGACAGTTACTTAAAAGAAAAACTGACTATCTATAGGCAACAAAGCCATTATAAGTTATAAATGACCGACACCCTCAGTTCCCTTACAGTAAAAGAGGTCTCTGGCCGGCAGAGAGGGCACTGCCCAGCGAAGCGTATCCGTAATAAAAGGTTGTTACCTGTAAGCAGATAGTCACTAAAGAAAAAAATAAGGCCGTCTGAAAACCAAACACCCCTGTCAGTTCCATATGACAGGGGTGTTTGGTTATACAGGGCACATTTCGACAAGCTCAATGTGACATAACAGGATCAATGTGACACGGTAAACTCAGTGTGACACGACAGGTTTAATGTGACACGGCAAACTCAATATGGCAATAAAAGAAGTTTTCCGGTCAGCCAGGCTTTTTACTGTTCGATAGCTTTTTTGATCTCTTCGGCATCCGGCGCGGTGCGCGGGGAGAAGACCTCCACAAGCTCTCCTTTCTCATTGATCAGGTACTTCTGGAAGTTCCAGGAAACGGAGCTGTTCTTCAGGTGATTGTAATCCTTATTGGTCAGCCATTGGTAAATAGGCGCCATGGTCTTGCCCTTTACCGATATTTTGGCCGCCATAGGAAAGCTCACACCGTAATTCTTCTGGCAGAAGGTGGCAATATCCTCGTTGCTGCCGGGCTCCTGGCTCATAAAGTTATTGGCAGGAAAGCCCACGATCACCAGCCGGTCCTTATACTGCTGGTACAGCTTTTCCAGGCCTTCATATTGCGGTGTCAGCCCGCATTTGGATGCGGTATTCACGATCAGTATCTTTTTCCCTTTGAAGTCGGCAAAATCAATAGTGCCACCCGACAGGCCTTCCACCTTAAAGTCGTAGATGGAAGCGGGAACGGCGGCCTTATCCTGGGCTTTGCAGGAGGAGAAAAAAGAAAAGAAGCTCATAAGCAACATTACATATTTCATAGTAAAACAATATAGTTTAAACATTCCGATGCAGGTAAGCACACCTGTAATATAATATTATCCGGGCGTGTTTTGTTTCAAAAATACCGATAATAACTTATTTTTACTAAATTAATCACCTTTCAATACCCGTCATATGTTACAACAAGGAGACAAAGCACCCGGGTTCAAAGCTACGGACCAGAACGGGAACACGATACAACTGGAAGATTATAAGGGACAAAAGGTAGCGCTTTACTTTTACCCCAAGGACAATACGCCGGGCTGTACGGCACAGGCCTGCAACCTGAGAGATAATACAGAGGCGCTGACCTCCCGCGGTATCGCGGTCATAGGCGTAAGCGTGGATGACGAAAAAAGCCATAAGAAATTCGAGGATAAGTTCCAGCTGAATTTCCCGCTGGTGGCTGACACCGATCAGAAGATCGTGAACGACTACCAGGTGTGGGGACTTAAGAAGTTCATGGGCAAAGAGTATATGGGCACCAGCAGGACCACCTTCCTGATCAATGAGCAGGGCATTATCGAGCATATCATCACAAAGGTAGATACCAAAGATCACGCCCGCCAAATACTGGATACCTGGCAGTAATTAAACTTTCGGGCGCCGGAACTATCTAATCAACAACAATTAAATCTTAATACAATGAAATTGCGTTCTATAATAGCAGGAGCCTTACTGCTGGGTACGGCCACCCTTCCCGCATCAGGGCTGTATGCACAGTCATTCAGGCTCGGAGATATTTTCAGCGGCAGCAAAGGAACCGAACCGGGCGGCTCGTCCCTGTCCACCAACGAGATCGCTTCAGGACTGAAGGAAGCCCTTACGATAGGAGCCCAGAATGCTTCCAATAAGCTGTCGGCCACCAACGGCTTTTTCGGCAATCCCCTCGTTAAGATCATGCTGCCCGAAGAGGTAAGAAGAGTGGAGACCGCCCTGAGGAATATCGGGATGGGCAGCCTTGTGGATGATGCCGTCCTGAAGCTCAACCGTGCCGCGGAAGACGCTTCCCGGCAGGCAGCGCCTATATTTGTGAATGCCATCACCTCTATGTCCATCACCGATGCCGTGGGCATCCTGCGTGGCGCGGACAATGCTGCTACCCAGTACCTGGAACGCACCACAACTACCTCGTTGACCAATGCTTTCCGTCCGACCATTAATAATTCCCTGAATAAAGTGGGTGCGGTCACGGCCTGGAATAAAGTGTTTACGGCTTACAACAGGCTGCCGATGATACAGAAGGTCAACCCCGACCTGACAGGATATGTGACCTCCAAAGCGCTGCAGGGACTTTTCCTTACCATATCACAAGAAGAGGCCAAAATACGGAAAGACCCCGCCGCCCAGGTGACCAGCCTGCTTAAAAAGGTATTCGGCAACAAACAATAATTATTTCGGTAACCGTTCAGAAGAGAACGGCTTACCGGCATTCTGCCTATAAAAAGAAAAGCTCCGGTCTTACGACCGGAGCTCTATATATACCTTCCCCTGTATATATATATATATTATTTGTTGGCTGTAATATCTAATTTCAGCTCGATCTCCTTGTTGATGAATTTATCTTTCACACTTGCATCAGACTCATAGTTGATACCCCATTGTGTCCTGTCAAAATACAGCTCGGATTTTGCATTAACTGAAGTTTCAGTCACAGTGATGATAGCAGGGAAAGTGATGCTGTGCTCCTGTCCTTTTAAGGTCAGGTTACCTGTAACGGTATGGGTGGCACCGGCCAGCTTGGAATCAGCAGGAGCTCCTTCGGTTACACCGGTGATCACAAAATGTCCTTCGGGATGTGCCGTAGCGCCCAGGAAATCATCTGCCAGCAGGTGACCTTTAAGCTGATCGGCTTTTTCGCCCTGGATATCCGTAGGGGTCAGGGTATTGAAGTCGAAGATGAATTTACCACCAACTACTTTACCGCCTTCCACGTTAACTATAGAACCTTCTTTTAAAGCGATAGTACCTTCGTGACCGCCACCGATAGCTTTAGAGCCTTTCCACTGGATTTTTGTAGCAGCATTGTCCACGGTGTAAGTAGCGGCAGTTGCAGACACGTCTTCAGTTTTCTGGGCCTCACCGGCTTCTACTTTAGTGCTTTCTGCATTGTTACCGCAGGATACAGCGAACATCAGGGCCAGAGCAGCAATAGATAATTGTAACTTTTTCATATTGATTTGAATTATATTTTTGAATTACTGTGCAAATATAAATATTCTTGTATAAACAAGAATTGATTTTATTTATTGATATATAAATTTAACATAGACGCTTTTAATCAGCCGCCCATTCCAGGACCGCATCTGCTTTGCATAAGCCTGCCTGCTTTGCTTTATCTATCATATCCTTCACTACCGCGCAGCCTTCCGGCCCCAGGTCCAGGGAGTAGGCATTTACATACAGCTCTATATGCTTTCGCATCACCTCCTCGCTCATTTCCTGGGCATTCCGGGTCACAAATCCGCCCAGAGCCGGGTATTGCTCCCAGGCATATTGCACAGATTTCCTGATAAGCGCTTCTATCTGCCGGGCATCTTCCGCCGGTATTTCCTTCTTCAGCACTATGCCTCCCAAAGGGATCGGCATACCGGTACCGGCCTCCCACCACTGCCCCATATCCATCAGGCAGTGCAGGCCTCTTTCCGCGTAGGTAAAGCGGCTTTCATGGATCACAAGCCCCGCGTCATATTTACCATCCAGCAGGGCCTGCTCTATGTCGCTGAACAGGACTACTTCCTTGTGCTGAGCGGCTGGAAAAGCGCTGTTCAGTAAAAAATTGGCCGTGGTCCACTCGCCGGGAATGGCGATCCTGGCCTGCTGCAGGAAAGCGGCGATATCCGTTCCTGCCGGCAGTGGCTCCCTGGTCAGCAGCAGGGGACCTACGCCCCTTCCCAGCGCGCTGCCGGACCGGAGCAGGCGGTAGCTGTCCAAGAGTTGGGACAATACGCTGTAGCTGATCTTGGAGATATCATACCGGCCATCCATAGCCCAATGGTTGAGCGTTTCCACATCTTCGAGGATATACTCAAAGCCCAGGTCGCCCGTGTCGATCTTCCGGTGCACCATCGCATCAAAGATGAACGTATCGTTAGGACAGGGACTGAATGCAATCGTATAGGTTCTCATGTCGTATCTTAAGAAAGGAGCAGGTTTCTGAAAAGCCTGTCTATTCCGGGCAAAATGTAAAGACGGGTGCTTACCGCAGCTCAATCTCTGATGCGCGATCTTGAGATTGAGCTATCCGCTACAGCCGGAATGACCATTTATTTTTCAGACGCTCCCTGTATTGTGTATTCAATCAAAGCCCTTATCACACCTGCCACTTCATCCAGCCGGTCTGTCACCTGTCCGCCCGCGGTTGCCAGCCCTTTCTGGCCGCCGCCGCCGCCTTTGATCAGATCAGCGATGTGCTGCCGGATCATCTTACCGGCATCCATTCCCCGGCTGCTCACCAGCGCATCATCTATCGCTATGGCTACCGCCGGCTTATCCTGGATAACCGCTGTAAGCACCACGACCGCGTTCTGCTGCAGGTTCTTCAGCTCATTCGCCAGCCTTTTGAGCAGATCCGGGTTATCAGCCGTCACTTGCTTACCCAGGAAGTGAACAGCCGGTTCCTCCTGCGGGATCGTTTCAAAGTCATTTATGTATTGCCGGGCTTCCTGCGCAATGATCCTCGACTCCAGCGCTTCCGCTTTCTTTTCCAGCAGGCCTTTATCTGTCATGAGCTTTACCACTGCCTGTACAGGGCTTTTAGCTTTCAGCTGCTCGGCAATGATCCTGTTTTCCGTTACTTTATCCAGCACGTATTCCAGGGCACCGGCGCCCGTAAGCGCTTCGATCCTCCTCACACCTGCCGCTACGGCGCTTTCTGCCGTTATCTTGAACAGGCCGATCTCGCCGGTCCTGCCGATATGCGTTCCGCCGCACAGTTCTATGGAATAGGCAGGGTCTATGATGACTACCCTTACCCTGTCGCCGTATTTTTCGCCGAAGAGCGCCATCGCTCCCATCTCCACCGCTTCATCTTTGGACATTTCCTTTATTACTACGGGAATGTCCTCCCGGATCTTCTCGTTCACCAGCAGTTCCACTGAGCGGATCTCCTCATCCGTCATTTTAGCAAAATGGGAAAAGTCAAAACGCAGGGCGGCAGCATTCACCAGTGAGCCCTTCTGCACTACGTGACTGCCCAGGACAGCCCTGAGCGCGCTGTGCATCAGGTGGGTAGCGCTGTGATTACAGGCCGTATGTTGACGCAGCTCACCGTTCACCTTGGCCGTTACTACGGCGCTGACAGCAGCAGGCAACTGCTCTGTAAAGTGTATGATAAGGTCATTCTCTTTTTTGGTATCCACCACGTTTATCACTTCCTCCCCGAAGACCAGCACGCCCTGGTCGCCCACCTGTCCGCCGCTTTCCGCGTAAAAAGGTGTGGTTTCCAGCACTACCTGGTACAATTCCTTTCCTTTTGCCTTTACCTTCCTGTATTTATGAACACGGGTATCTATCGTCAGGTTATCATAGCCTGTGAAGGTGACACCCGTTACCGGATGCACCTCCGTCCAGTCTTCCGTATCAATGGCGGTAGCGGCACGGGAACGGTTCTTCTGCTCTGCCATGGCCTTGTCAAAGCCTTCGGTATCAATAGCAGCGCCGACCTCCGCAGCCATCAGCTGTGTCAGGTCCAACGGGAAGCCGTAGGTATCATAAAGCTCAAATGCGAACTGCCCGTCAATGGTCTGGCCGGCCTGGGTCTTCAGGTAGTCCTCAAACCGCCTGATGCCTTTTTCCAGGGTTTTCAGGAAAGCTTCCTCCTCTTCCCTGATCACACGTGCCACAAAGTCCGCCTGCGCATGCAACTCGGGGAATACCTGCTCGAATTGCGCCGCGATATGCCTTACCAACTGGTGCAGCAGCGGCTGCCTGTAGTCCAGGTAGGAATAGTAATATCTTACCGCTCTCCTGAGTATTCTCCTGATCACGTAGCCGCCTCCCGTATTGGAGGGCAACTGGCCGTCCGCTATCGTAAAGGAAATAGCCCGGATATGGTCGGAGAGCACGCGGAAGGCTACAGCCTGCTTACTGTCGCTGAAGTCGTACTGCTTACCGGTGAGCTGCTCTATGACCTTTATGGTCGTAGTGAATATATCGGTATCGTAATTGCTTGTCTTGCCCTGGATCACGCGCACCAGCCTTTCAAAGCCCATCCCGGTATCCACGTGCCTGGCGGGCAGGGGCTGCAGGCTGCCGTCTTTCAGCCTGTTGAATTCCATAAATACGTTGTTCCATATCTCTATCACCTGGGGATGATCGGCGTTGACCAGGATCCTGCCATCAACGGCGGCCCTTTCGGCATCCGGCCTGCAGTCCACGTGGATCTCGGAGCAGGGCCCGCACGGACCCGTATCGCCCATTTCCCAGAAATTGTCCTTTTTATTGCCTTTCAGGACCCTGTCTTCCGCTATCCACTTTTTCCACTCGTCATAGGCCTCCTGGTCAAAAGGCAGGTGCTCCTTTTCATCGCCTTCAAACACGGTCACGTACAGTCTGTCCTTATCCAGCTTATAGACTTCCGTCAGCAGCTCCCATGACCAGGCGATGGCTTCCGGTTTAAAGTAGTCGCCGAAGCTCCAGTTGCCCAGCATTTCGAACATGGTATGGTGGTAGGTGTCCACACCCACTTCTTCCAGGTCGTTGTGCTTACCGCTTACCCGCAGGCATTTCTGCGTATCTGCCACCCTGGTAAAGGCCGACTGCCTGTTACCCAGGAAGTAATCCTTGAACTGGTTCATACCCGCATTGGTAAAAAGCAGGGTGGGGTCGTTCTTGATAACAATGGGAGCAGACGGTACGATCTGGTGACCTTTGGATTTAAAGAAATCCAGGAATAACTGACGAATGTGAGCAGCTGTCATAATGTATATATAATAAAACTGATTTGGCAATAAAAATAATGGTGCAAATATCCAAAATTATTTACAGAAAATAAGGGAAGTTGAGAATTTAGCAGTGCGCTCTTGGGAGTACCTGCCAGCGGGAATTGATGTACGTTATGATTTTAAAAGTATTGATTTCAAAGGATTCACACTTCGCAATACTACTACAAGTTGAGAACACTACCGATGTATCATAACAGCACACAACTTAAAAATAACAAGAATTTAAACTAACTGGATATCAATAAAGTGTAATAAAGAAAAGTAATTACCAATTTTATGTAATACTATTCCCCGATTCATCCATATTTTCAATCTTAATGGGTGATCTATAAGGACCTAAATAAAATTCATTATACCAGTAATCGTAATGTATCTCCCAATTATCTCTTAATGTGAATGGTATATGTTTTCCCAGAAAATTGATTAACCCCTGCGTAACATTACCTTACCCTGATACACTACCTCAATAGAATCTTATTAACCAGAAACTTAAAAATATCAATATCAAAATTATCATCTTCATTTTCATAATTATCTTTGTCTCGTTCTACCCAAACACTATTTATGAAATAACAATTCCCGGGTTTCTGATTAATTTGGGTCTTATATATACCTTTACCTGTCCAAGATCTATGAAAATAAAGCCACTCATTATCATAGTAAATAAACCATTTATCCTCCATCTGTAGGGGAATAAAACCTTTTCTTAGTTTTAAAAACTGTTGTTCACTAAATTCCATTTCAATCATAATATGCTTTGGATTAACCATTGGATAATTCTCCCAATCAAATTTTGTTGCTATTTCGCTCATACTAATAAGTTTTATTTACAAAAAATTAAAAATAGAAATTAAATATCCTTATTCAATTATATTATTCTTATTTCTGTGGAGATGTTGATCCTGTTGATGAAGAACTTGATGGATTAGCTCCATTTTGTTCTGTTGTATTGTAAGCTCACCTTGACTACTAACGATTAAAAGTAGAGTTTTTTTGTTTTACGATCATACTTTTTGCCCTATAAACCCTGGAGCCAGGGAAAAGAAAATCTCTCATAC
>MKSF01000014.1:0-382500 GCA_001897155.1 Bacteroidetes bacterium 47-18
CGGTGTCTTTCCTGTACTCCTGTCCGTTGAAAGTAACGCTCAGGCAGTTGGCAAGGCGGGTGGTGTCGGCAGTTGGCGCAGCATCCATACTGAGGTGCAGTACCAGGATGCTGTCGCACCCGTTGCCTGCCGTAAGTGTATGGTAGTAGGTTCCCGGAGCGAAATACCTATTATTGTGCCACCTGTACCCGTCTTTCAGGTAGCAGGTGGTATCATAGAAATGTGTGGTATCAGAGAAAAATATGTTGAGCGTTAGCACAGTGACGCTGTCGCATCCGGTCTGTACCTGGGTAGAGGTGTCTACGAGTGTAAATGTGCCGGCCTGGCTGACGGTCTGCCCGTTCCAGGTGACAGGCAGCACGGGATTGCAGTGGGTGATGGTTTCCATGACGACCGGCATCGGCCTTACGGTAAGCTCCAGTCTCCTGATGCTGTCGCAGTTAGCTGTAGCGAAGGTATCTATATAGGTACCGGACTGGCTGTACCCTGCATACGAAGTGCCATGGCATATGGCAGTATCGACTGTTGTATAAATATTTCCATATGATGTATTGATGGGCAGGTAGTTGCTGAATGCTTCTGAAATGCAGCTTCCGGCAAATTCTACTTTCAGCCTTACCACATCCCCGACCAGGAAGTTTCTTTGCAGGATAGCGCTGTTGTTGCCGGGTATCGGAGAGCCGTTAAGGTACCAGGTATAGGTCGGGGTACTGATGCTCCCGGGTAGAGTGGCTTGTATCATATAAAGCCCGTTGCAGCTCTGGCTGTCTATGACACGGATAATCGGCGCGGGACCTACCATAATATTGGCCATATCCTGTACGATGATACTATATGTATAAGCCCTGCTGAAAACGACATTGGGGCCTTGTATCGCAGAAACATATATCGTTCCGCTCCTGTGGAAGTAAAGACTGTCCCCGATCAATGCAATGCCGCCGCCGCCGCCGGTAAAATTGGGAATATTGTGTGGCCAGGATTGGAGGAAATTGCCGTTGGCGTCATATTTCCTGAGATGAGTGGTGTTGAGCAGGTAAAAATTGTCTTCACAATCAGCATATATATCTGCTACAAATCCTGTGCCGTCCTGCGGGGTCAGTGTTTTTATAAGTACATCATTGCTGGTGCCGTCATACCTGTATATGTTGTTGGTTGTAATATTAAACAGGTACCGGTTGCCTATTCCAAAGTTCAGCCCTATTGTCTGGTGACCTGTGTTGACTAACTGCAGGGTTACCGGGTCTACATAGTGATAGTTACCGCGCACTCTCAGGTAAAAAGTCTGGGTCATATTGCTGCTGCCGAATACCTTCCCGATGGCGAGCGACGTACCGATGTTACCGTTGATATACACCGGCTGTACAGTGCCGGTCATGCAATCATGCTCATAAATGATATTGCCGCTTATGGAATAGAATCCCAATATGCCCGTGTTGGGTAAATTCATTTGTCCGAAGATCGGCATGGTATAATATACCAGGATCAATACAGTAAAAAATCCTCTCATGGCTTTTTTTTTTAATGAGTATATCAAAGTTTTAATTAGTATATCAGGGTGAAATTTCCTTTAAACTCATATTTTCTCTTGTCGTTGCAGGTATATTCCACGTAGTAGTAATAAACATCCGCTGTCGCTCTTTTATTATTGAAAGTGCCATCCCACTGCTCATTGACGTTGAATGATATAAATACCCTTTGTCCCCACCGGTTGAATATCTGCATCCTGTAAAAGTCGTTCAGGCCTGAAACATAGAAAGGTCCGAACCTGTCATTCAGGCCGTCGTTATTGGGTGAAAATGCGTTGGGGAATATCAGCTCGCAGCATTTGTCCGCGAGAAACAGCAGGGAATCCTCTATTGTACAGCCGAACCGGTTGGTGACCGTAAACGGGAAGGTCTTACGCAGCGAGTCCAGGTAATATGACTGGTGCCTGTTGTCAATGCTATCCACGGGCAGCCCTTTCCAGTCGAAGATATAATCCCCTTCCGCTTTGACATGCACCGTATCTCCCAGGCACAGCAGCTTGTCCTTAGGCGTTACATCAATGGAAAATACGGGCAGACTGCTTAGCCAGATCTGTATGCGGATATTGGAGTCACATCCCTGCCGGTCGGTGTATTGCTGAAGATAAGTCCCCGGGTTCCCGTAAGTAATGCCATTGAGTGTAAACGTCTCCTGGCCGCACAATGTGGTGTCTATATATTGTGTCTGAGGGTAATGCACTTTAATGTTCGTTACTACATAATGACTGTCGCAGAAATGCACATTCCTGAAAGTATCTGCCAGGGACGTGTCCGAGAAGTAGGTGTGGCCCTTATAGGTAACGGACTGGCAGTCCCGGAGCAGCACATTTTCCGTAGTGGGCCGGTCATCATGGACCAGGAGGCGCAGTATCAGGACACTGTCGCAATTATGCCTGTTGGTCAGCGTATGAGTATAGGTGCCTGACTGGGTCAGCCTGTTCCCGTACCACGGATAGCCGTCCGGGTGAAAGCAGGTGGTGTCGTACAGGACTGTGGTATCAGCAAGGGTGATGGTCATGTTCATGATCGTAAGGCTGTCGCATCCTGTAGCGCTCTGAACGGAGGTATCCATCAGGATATAGCTGCCCGCCTGGGCAATGGAATGATTGTTCCATACTACCGGGAAGACGGGATTGCAATAGCTGGAGAACAGCTGTGCTATCGGCAGGGGACGGACGGTCAGGTTTAAGGTCCTGATGCTGTCACAAAGCCCCTGGCGGAATGTGTCCCTGTAGATGCCTGTAAGGCTGTAGCCCCAGACCGACTGACCGTAGCAGACCGTGCTGTCATATTGCGAGTGCCTGGTATTGTAATTCCCGATGGTAATGGTGTTGCTGAACACCGTGTTGATACAGTTGCCATTGTAATTGATCCTTACATATATGACATCTCCCGTGTTAAAGCTGCGCTGGAGCATAGGGCTGTTATTGCCCGGCAGGGGATTCCCGTTCACATACCAGGTATAGACAGGGTTGGTGATATTGCCGGGAATGCTGGCCTGTATGGTGAAGTTCTGCCCGCAACTCAGGCTGTCAATAACACGGATAGTGATATTGATATTGCTGATCGGGCTGGTCTTATAATTAGCCATATCCAGGGGTGACGGGGATGTCAGGGTATAGGTCCTGTTATAGACCAGGTTGGCGCCTTGTATGCCGGAAACGTAAATAGTATTGCCGAAACTGAAATACAGGCTGTCCTGTATCAAGGCTATCCCTGCACCGACGATGGGAAAATTGGGGATATTGTGAGGCCAGGATTGCAGTAAGGTAGCTGTGGAGTCATATTTCTGCAAATGTGTACTGTTGATCAGGTAAAAATTATCTTCGCAGTCTGCAAAAACATCATAAATGAACCGGGACCCGTCTGCCGGTGTAAGCGTTCTTATAAGGATGTCATTGCTGGCGCCGTCATACCTGTAGATGTTGGGGTACTGGAAATTAAAGATGTACCTGCTGCCTACACCCGGGTTGACAGCGGTGGTGCTGTGACCCGTATTGACGATCTGCAGCGTGACAGGATCTACATAGTGATAGGTGCCGCCGATGACCAGGTAGTAGGTCTGGGTGGGATTGGCGCTGCCCAGCACCTGCCCGACCCCTAAAGCTGATCCCAGCACAGGGGCGTTGAAAACTATCTGCTCTGTGTTGGCTATGCAATTATGTTCATAAATATTATTGCCGGAAAGCGAGTAAAAACCGAATATATTGGGATCAGGCAGGCTCTGTGCTGTTGAGGGAACATGCACGGCCAGGAGCAGCAGTAGCAGATACAGCCTGTTTAATATCTTCAGATACCACATGTTACAAATATAGTAAAAAAAACAGACTTTAATAAATTGTTAATTATTGTTTTGGTTGCAAATGCTATCCGTACTGTCCGGGGTATATGGGGCAGCGCCCGTAGTATGGAGGTGCAGCAGCAGTGAATGGAAATGCTCCTGTCAGTGGCTTTATTGTTTTGCCAGCTTGTCAGCCATTCGGCAGGCGGTATGGAATCTCATAAAAGCCGGCTACCGGAATGACCCGCGGGAGCGGACACTGGTCAGCGAAACGTACCTTTTAAAAGGTATCGCCTGTAAGCAGATAGCCGCTTCATAAAATAAAAAAGCGGAACCGGATTGATATCCCGGCCCCGCCTGTCAATTGGTAATATACCTGTTATAACCCCTGTAATGCTGTAGTGATCTCTGCAAATGTTGCCGGCTGCGGCGATACATTAACAGTATGATTATGGGTCACTGTTATATCTTTCTGTACGGCCATATAGTACTGGTTGTTCTTTTCGGTCACGGTCATCACGTGGATCACGGATCCTACCGGGATATGATAGCCGGCATATCCCATAGTGAAGCTGTTGGCATTCGGAAGATAATTGTAAAGTCCTGAAACGGAATTGATCTGAGGGAATACCACATATACTTCCGTATTTTTCTCATTAAAGGTATTGTCCGGGAAGGTGACGCCGATGTCTGTTTTGGGACCGGTATGATTGAAGAAATAGTCACAGTTGATCCATCCCAGCGTGGTTACGCTGTCAAACGTAAAATACAGGTTGACTCCGCCGTTAATATTATTATCCATCCTGTTGGACTTGGTGGTGCCTGTAGTGTCATCATACCACATCACCACGTTCCCGGCGGGTTGGGAGGATTCATAGCCTGTGTAGAGGGCCATCAGGTCGCTTGGCGGGTTCTCCGTGGTAAGGAAGCTCACGGAATAATCCCTGACATATATTTCCGTATCTTCAAATGATACTTCAACCTTAACCGCTCCGCCGCTAATCAGCCGCTGTTTATTTTCGGTTATGGTCTGTACCCTGTTGGCGATCATGGCCCTGTAGTCAAGCGCCTCTGTAAGGGTGACCTTCAGATTGATTCCGCTGACAACATAGTTATTATCCTTATCCACAAAAGATTCTGGGTGGAATTTAATGACAGTGCCGCCCGCACCCTGGATAGTGACATATTCCCCTGACTTGACAGTGAAGGTCTGGGGCTGGCTCTTAAGCTGCTTGAACAGCTCGTTCAGCTGGCTGGCCTGCGGGTCGTTATTATTGTTATTATTATTCCTGTCCTTTTTGCATCCTGCGATACTGAAAGCGGTCAGTACAAAGCTGAATATCCAAAATAATGATTTAATGCGCATAGTTGAAAAATTTAAAGATTCGAAATTATGTTATCCTGTCAATGAAGACGTATTCATTATTCCAAAAATTGGGTAACAGTTTCTTAAAAAATGCATAAAGCCGGAAGTATGCAACTTCCGGCTTTACTGGCTTGTGAAAAAGCTATATATCTTAAGGCTGGCTGTGCACCGGCTTTTTATCTTTTTTTATGAACATCTTATAGATGATCGGTACGGTGGTGATAAGCACGATGCCTATGATGATATAATGTAAATAAGGCTCCGCTTTTTTACCTACCACGAATCCTACAGATACCAGGGAGCCTATCCATAATACGGCACCGATGATATTGTACATCGTAAATTTCTTATTATCCATTTTTACCACACCGGCAACGATAGGAGCAAACGTCCTGACAATAGGCAGGAAGCGGGCTACAATGATAGCGGTACCTCCTCTCTTCTCGTAAAACTCGCGCGCCTGCTCCATATGCTTTCGCTTAAAGAGCCAGGTATCCTTCTTCTCAAAGAGCACTGGCCCCGTCTTCTTGCCAAACCAATAACCGACCATATTGCCCAGGACCGCCGCTCCCATAATAATGCCCAGCCACAATAAAAGATTCATTACGGGCTCGGCAAACGGCTGTACCGTGCTGGCCAGTATCATGCCGGTGATGAAGAGCAAAGCGTCTCCGGGAAGGAAAAAGCCTATGAAAAGGCCGGTTTCTGCGAATATGATAAAGGCAATAAGGTATAAGCCGCCGTGGTGATTGATCCACTCTGCGTTGACCAGCCTGTGTGTCATTATATAATGATAAGCCTCTTGAATCCAACTCAATATTGCATCCATTTCGATTGTGTCTGATTTTAAATAGAAAGAAAAAATTAGGTTTTGCAATTTACATTAAATAAATCTATTTTGTTAAGTAATGATATAGCAATAACCAATGGTTTGGAAATTTTCTTTTTCCATATCGCGTGCCGCTATTTCAAAACGGTTGTTGCGGTACCCCTTCAGCAGGCTTTCTCTGATATAGCAGTAGAGGAATCGCCAGAAGCCCCATTCGTGGAATTGCATGATGTGGGCAAGCTCATGCTGCAGCCAGGCGCGGTTTTGCAGCAGGTCCTCCACGGTGGCGTTGTGCAGGTAAATGGTATTGCCGATGGTAATGGCCATTCCTGCGGCTGACCTGAGCTTCCAGGCGGCCAGTCGGGCGAAGAGATGACATTCTCTGACACGGATATAAAGAAATTTTTGCTTCAAAGCTTTTGTTTTATAGTACTTTTGAACAGCAACAATCTTGTAATAGTATGGCTGTTTATATCAAAGATATCATTAAAATAATTGAAAACTTCGCTCCTTTATACTACCAGGAGTCCTACGACAATGCCGGTGTGCAGGTGGGAGATGTGGAGCAGGAAGCAAAGGGAGTGCTGGTGACCCTTGATATTACGGTGGCGGTAATGGATGAAGCGATAGCAAAAGGTTGTAACTGCATCATCGCGCACCACCCGCTGATCTTTTCCGCTATCAGGAAAATAACAGGAAAGAACGAAACCGAACAATGCATTATCAAAGCTATAAAGCATAACATCGTGCTGTACGCGGCCCATACGAATCTTGACAATATGCTGCTGGGCGTCAATAAGGTGATCGCAGACCGCCTGCAGCTCCGTGATGCCGCTATACTGGCACCGGACACCCGGCATTCCCTTTGTAAATTTATCTGTTATGTGCCGCCGGCGTATGTGGAGCAGGTGAAAAATGCGATCTTTAATGCCGGTGGCGGATCAATAGGTAATTACAGCGAATGCAGCTTTACGGTAAGCGGTACGGGTACGTTCAGGCCCGGGACTGATGCTGACCCCGCGATAGGTGTTGCCGGCGGTCCGAGAGAGGCTGTCGAGGAGCTGAAGCTGGAGGTGCTCATACCCGCCTACCTGTCCTCCGCTGTCCTGAATGCCGTCCGGGCGGTGGGCTATTATGAAGAGGTGGCGTACGAGATCATACCGCTGAACAATACGGACCAGGGTATCGGGGCAGGCTATACAGGTACGCTGGCTACCCCTATGGAGGTGCCTGCTTTCCTTGCATACCTCAAAGACAGGATGCAACTGAAGGTGATCCGGTATGCGGGGCAGCCGCGCGGCCCGATCCGTAAAGTGGCGGTATGCGGCGGCTCAGGGAGCTTCCTGCTGCAGGCGGCCAAAGGCGCGCAGGCAGATATTTTTATCACGGCGGATTATAAATACCACCAGTTCTTTGAAGCGGGCAATGATATCCTGATCGCGGATATAGGGCATTACGAAAGCGAGATATTCACGAACGGGCTGTTCCTGGAGCTGCTTGCCTCCCGTTATCCCGGTCTGAAAATAGAAGCGACCTCTGTATGTACCAATCCCGTAAAATATTATTACTGATTATCAGATATAATAAAATTCCGGATTGATGTATTTTGACTATTATTACTTAACTTTGCAGTTATTTTCCTAACAGACTACATTTAAAAATATTATTTTTTAATATATGGCTACGATTTCAAAAGATTTTTCTATTGAAGAAAAATTATCAGCAGTATTGACACTTCAGAAGATTGATTCTAAAATAGATGAAATCAAGATCCTGAAAGGAGAATTACCGATGGAGGTAAATGACCTGGAGGATGAAGTGCAGGGCCTGCAGACCCGTATTGAGAATATCAATAGCGAGATTGAGAAAATAGAGAACTACATTGCGAGCAGAAGGGATGCCAAAAAAGAATCGGAAGCATTGATCAAGAAGTATGAGAAGCAGCAGAACAGCGTGAAGAACAGCAGGGAATTCGAAGCATTGGAAAAAGAGATGGAATTGCAGGAGCTGGAAATGAAGCTATGTGACAAGCAGATCAGGGATGCTGATAAGAAGATGCTGGATGCGCAGGAATTGCTGGGTAAGACCGAGCAGAAGCTGGCTATTAAGAACGAAATACTGGTAGTAAAGCAAAAGGAGCTGGAGAAAATTATCAAGGATACGGAAAAAGAAGAAAAAGAGCTGTCTAAAAAATCTGATGAAGCGAAGGAGAAGGTGGACGAAAGGCTGCTCTCCGCCTATGAGCGCATCAGGGGCAATTACAGGAACGGGCTGGCCGTAGTGCCGGTAATGAGGAATTCCTGTGGTGGTTGCTTTAACGTGATCCCACCGCAAAGACAAACGGAGATAGGTCAACGTAAGAAGATCATCGTATGCGAGCACTGCGGCCGTGTGCTGGTGGACAATGACCTGAACGATTCCATCCATATCGACTAAGACTAAGTATAACGACAGAATTTATTATAATAAAAAGCAGCGCTGCCCATAGAGGTAGCGCTGCTTTTTTGTGGGTTATAAGATTAGATCCGGTGCCTGTGAAATTATGATCACTTTGTAATGAAGCCTGGCTGTCTGGAAAGTCAACAACCCTGTCATATTGAGCTGAGCCGAAATATAGACAGGGTTGCTGGTTGAATTGTTACATTTCGACAGGCTCAATGTGACAAGACAGTTTCAATGTGACAATACAAGAGGGTCTTTTTTATTGTATATAATGCTGTTGCTATTTTACTTCTTTTTTGTCGCGGTACTTTCTGGCAGCGGCTATAAAGCTTACAAACAAGGGTGCCGGAGCCTCTACCGTACTTTTATACTCCGGGTGAAACTGTGCGCCCAGGAAGAACGGATGGGTAGGGACTTCCACGGCTTCCACAAGGCCTGTCTGGGGATTCTTACCTACCGCGCGCATGCCGTTGGCCTCAAATTCATCCAGGTAGGCGTTATTGAACTCATAACGGTGCCGGTGACGTTCCTGTACCGTTTTGGTACCATAGGCGCCGGCCAGTATGCTGCCGGGAGTAATTTCACAGTCATAGCTTCCAAGGCGCATCGTGCCGCCCATATGCTCTATATTCTTTTGCTCTTCCATTAAATGGATAACGGGATGCGGAGTTTCCGGGTCCATTTCCGTAGAGAATGCGTCAGTGTGTCCCAGCACGTTCCGGGCAAACTCCACTACAGCCATCTGCATGCCGAGGCAGATGCCGAAAAACGGAATCCCGTTTTCCCTGGCATAACGGATCGCCTCTATCTTTCCTTCTATGCCCCGTTGTCCGAAACCGGGTGCTACCAGTATGCCATCCAGGTTCTGGAGCTGTTCCACGGCGTTCTCTACGGTGAGATGCTCTGAGTGGACGTTCCTTACTTCCACCTTGCATTCGTTGATGGCGCCGGCATGGATGAGGGCTTCCAGGATGGACTTGTAGGCGTCCTGCAGCTCCACGTATTTACCGATAAGCCCTACGGTTACCTTATGCTTGGGATAACGCAGCTTGCTCAGGAAATCTTTCCATTTGGCAAGATCAGGCTCCTGCTCCGTGCTGAGACCGAGCAGCTTGAGGCAGATGGTATCCAGGCCTTCGTTTTGCATCATCAGGGGCACCGCGTAAATGGAATCGGCATCCAGCGATTCGATCACCGCTTCTTTTTTAACATTACAGAACTGTGCGATCTTACGTTTCAGCTCATCATATAAAGGTTTTTCCGTCCGGCATACGATCACATCCGGGTGAATGCCGTTTTCGCTCAGCAGCTTTACAGAATGCTGGGTAGGCTTGGTTTTCAGCTCTTTGGCAGCCTTCAGGTAAGGGATCAGGGTAAGGTGTACCACCAGGCAGTTGTCATCGCCGAGGTCCCATTTTAATTGCCTTACGGCTTCAATATAAGGTAAGGATTCAATATCGCCGACCGTACCGCCCAGCTCCGTGATCACAAAGTCATACCCATGGCTTTCATCTCCGAGCAGCAGCATACGGCGCTTGATCTCATCCGTAATATGCGGAATGACTTGTACGGTCTTCCCGAGATAGGCGCCCTGGCGCTCCTTATTGATAACATGCTGGTAAACCCTGCCTGTGGTTACATTATTGGCCTGGGAGGTGGGGGTATTTAAAAAACGCTCGTAATGGCCCAGGTCAAGGTCCGTTTCCGCGCCGTCATTCGTAACATAACATTCTCCATGTTCGTAGGGATTCAGCGTTCCCGGGTCCACGTTGATGTAGGGGTCAAATTTTTGAATAGTAGTTTTGAAACCTCTTGCCTGTAGCAGTTTTGCCAGTGATGCAGCTATGATACCTTTACCTAATGAAGATGTAACCCCGCCGGTTACGAAGATGTACTTTGCCATGATACGATTGCTTTTTATCTTGACCGGAGTGGTTGAGGAATAACAAAGAAGATTGCTATTGTTTATCGGTCATGCAAAGGTAGGATAATTATTGTGTTATAAAAATTCCTTTTGTTTTTTATTGCGGCCGGAGTGGTGAGCCGTAGCGACAGGATGCCTTTTCCTTAAATGGCTATCTGCTTACAGGAAAACATCCTCTTATTACAGGTACGCTCCGCCGGGACATGTCCTCCTGTGTGAGGCAGCGGGTATTTTTTGCTATAAAGCTATGTATCGTGCCGGCCATTCCAACGGGTGTGAGGGTATCTGCTTTGTAGCATCTTATGTGCCTGCTCCTGCTATCTGCCGGATTGGTTGCTTATATAGAGCATCAGCTTTTTATAGAGTACGGTGTTTTTAATATTGCGGTTGCGAACGCTTTATAAAACGGTATCATTGCCGGGGAATTGAAGCGCTGTTAAAGGTAGCGGAATGGTTACTGCGCGGGTACAACCTCGTAACGGATATTCCTGTCCTGCAGCAGCGCCAGTATCCTGGTTTCCTTCTGCTGCCATTTCCGCCGGGTGCCGGAGAACTGGAAATTGATCCTGGCCTGTACCACCGGGTCTGAGTGCAGCGTAATGAAAAAAAGCTTTCTCAGGCCGCGCGTTACCAGGTTGACCCTGAAGGCCTGGCTGAGCGGGATGAAATACACCGTCTGCACGGGGCTCAGTCGAAGGGTAAGGCGTTCTATCATCTCAACGGGCATTCCGCTGTGCAGGCAGATGATATTGTCATTTCCAGGGTCGATATTATGAGTGCCTGAAGCCGGCTGCCATTGCAGGTCCGTAATATAATTCCTGATGATATCGGCATCGGGCAGGAGGGGAGCCGTGCCCTGTACTTTTTTCAGCAGGAGATTGTTCTGCTTGCGCAGGGTCTGGTAGATATTCCATACGGACCACTTCAGGTAATCCAGCGCAATGGGGCTGTAGCGGTCCGGTACAGGTGTTTCCTGGACCGTGCTGTAAGACATATAGCAGGTGTTGGCCGTTTCGTATTCCCTTTCCGGTATGCGGACGATGAGATCCTTATTCTTGGCGTAGATCTTCCACACGATCCTGCGGACGTCATCACCGGATTCAAAGTGCTTATAATGTAAATAATCGCCGTCCTTTTTCCGCGGCACTACCAGCGCCTCCTTGTCCTCCTGGTGTATCAGCGGCTGGATGATCCTGTCCGGGAGCGGCCTGTCAGGCGGATAATTATGGAACTGGTAATCCGTAGGTATCGTTACGGGCAAGGCTGTCATTCTCAGGATATCCATATACTGCAGGGTCACGGTACGGAACCTGTACGGGATATAGTGAGGCAGCTCCAGCGGCTGGGTGCTTTGCGTGCCGATGGGCTTAAGCAGGCGGAATTTGTTCTTTAGGAATAAAACGGGATGGATATAATCCTGCCGGTCCGTGGTGATGAACGCGTACAGGACGCCTATCAGGGGCGCAAAGGCTTCCCGTACCATAATGGTGAGCCTGTTCCGGCTGTCCCTGGCAATGTCCAGGCTGTTGGGATGATGCCTGATGATCATGAAATTGATCAGCCACAGGAGCGCGTTGACCCAGAGCGCGAAAACGGTGACTATAGACAGGCCGTAAAATACAACATCCAGCAGGAGCCGGATCACCTTATCGCTGGCGCGGATATCCGTTACATCGCCCATGAGCCCGGGCTGATGGGTCTTTAAATAGAAAAGTCCCCACAGGAGAAGCGCCATTAAGAAAAAATTGATCCTTAACGGGCTCACCAGGAGTGTATATCGCCATATTTTCCGAATCCTTCTGATAAGATATGAATTATATTAAGCACTGGTTGATTATGCGAGGGACAGCTTCATTTCATACTGCTTGATAAACAGCTCAAAGCCTATTCTGTTCAGGAATTTGGCCCCGGATACTTCTGACTGGAGGTTGATGATCTCCACATCCGTATCGCCTGTATGGTGGGCCAGGGCATTGAAAAGACGCGATGCTATATGTTTGTTCCTGTATTCCCTGGCAACCGCGAACTGCTGCACACGCTTGGTAATATTATTAAAGAACAGGTAACCGATGATCTGCGCATCCTTTTTATAGGTAATGCAGGTAATGGCCTCCTTTACGTTTTCAATGGACAGCACATCATTTTGCCAGGTAGGCTCCCAGTCCCATATCCAGGACAGGTTATCTGCCTGCCACTCGTTGGTGATCTCGATATTTTCATCCAGGGCGGACTGCAGTTGCTTGACCTTGCCCCTGTAGCATTCCAGTATGCGGGATATGGTAAATCCCACTTCTATATAGCTTTTCAGGGCGGGTACATTGGAGGTGATGGCCTCCAGTTGTATCTGCCTGTAGCCCTGCTCTTTCAGCACCGGTATGATATACTCATACATCCTGACCGTCAGCTTCTGCTTCCTGAACTCAGGCAGTACTCCCGTAATGCTGTTATAGGCGTTCTTCTGGTTGTCCACCACTTTGGAGCCATGCAATATGAAGCCTGCCAGCACGCCGTCCGCAAATGCGCCTACGGAAATAGCCAGGTCTATTTGTTCCGAAACTATCTTCAGGCACAGCTTTTCAGGTGTCAGGCGTACCTGGAATATATAGTCGGCAAAGGATTTGTTGATCGTTTCCAATAAAATATCAACGGGTATATGTTCTAATGTTCTAAACTCCATAGGTCTCTGTTATATGATGTAACGGCTTTCAAAAGTAATTAATATTTATTTACGATGACGGCATTATATCTTTCTTATATCTTTTCCTGCTGCGCCGGGGTATGACCTTCCGGCCTGCGGTCACATGGCTTGGGATATATCAGGGAATACGTCTCCTGTTTTACAATTTATTAAGACACTTTTTTGGTTGTAATTTATTGGATATTAAATATTTATGAATATGGTTAATAATATTGATGTGGAAGCGTTGCGCGGGTGTGCGAATATTTCCTTTATAGTATTGAAAGCACTACCTTTGCCGGAATTATGACAATTATTTATTGAAAATAACAAACATTCTTAAAATTACTTTTGGTTATGCGCACGCAATTTGTCGCTTTTGCGGTGATCTCTATTGCTATCTCATTAGCTCTGACATTGTTCGTAAATCCGTACTGGGTCGTCCTGCTGGTGGTCATGCTGGCCATCGCTGCCCTGGGATTTTACGATATGTATCAGGCCAAACACAGTATCATGCGTATTTTCCCGGTTTTGGGAAGGTTCCGGTGGGTGCTGGAGGACTTACGTCCCAAGATCTACCAGTATTTTATAGAGTCCGATACAGACGGTACCCCCATTAACCGCGTTGACAGGTCCACTGTTTACCAGCGGGCTAAAAAAGAAACGGAGACTGTGCCTTTCGGTACCCAGTTAAACGTATATGCGGAAGGCTATGAATGGATGTGCCACTCTATCTCTCCCAAAGATTTTAAAACACTGGATCATAATCCGAGAGTATTAATAGGCAACAAGGATTGTAAGCAGCCTTACTCGGCCAGTGTGCTGAATATATCGGCCATGTCCTACGGCTCATTGAGCAAGCAGGCTGTGGAATCCATGAATGCCGGCGCCAAGCTGGGAGGATTCGCCCACAATACTGGTGAAGGTGGTATTTCACCTTTTCACCTCAAGCACGGGGGCGACCTGATATGGCAGGTGGGTACCGGGTATTTCGGGTGCCGCGACAAGGAAGGGCGTTTTAACCCTGAAATGTTCGCTAAAAATGCTTCGCTGCCGCAGGTGAAAATGATAGAGCTTAAAATATCCCAGGGGGCCAAGCCCGGCCACGGCGGTATTCTGCCTGCTGCCAAAAATACACCTGAGATCGCCGCTATCCGTGGCGTGGAGCCTCATACGCTGGTGGCGTCTCCGCCGTTCCACTCCGCGTTCAGCACGCCTAAGGAACTGATCCTGTTCATTAAGCAACTGAGAGACCTGTCCGGCGGTAAGCCGGTCGGCTTCAAGCTGTGTATAGGTCACAAATCGGAATTCATTGCCATCTGTAAGGCGATGATCGCGCTCGACATTTACCCGGACTTCATCACGGTAGATGGTGGCGAAGGCGGTACAGGCGCTGCTCCCCAGGAATTTTCCAACTATGTGGGTGCGCCGCTGCTGGACGGTCTGGCATTCGTTCATAATATACTCAGGGGGCTTGATATACGCCAGCATATCAAGGTCGTTGCTTCCGGTAAGGTAACATCAGGCTTCCACCTCGTGAGAGCGATGGCGCTGGGTGCTGATGCCTGTAACTGCGCACGTGCCATGATGCTGGCCGTAGGATGTATCCAGGCGCTCTTATGTAATACCAATAAATGTCCTACCGGCGTTGCCACGCAGGATCCCAAGCTGGCTATCGGCCTGGATGTGGAGGACAAAACGAAACGTGTTGCCAACTATCATAAAGGTACGGTAGAGAATTTCGTGGAATTGCTCGGCGCCTCCGGCCTGGACAGTAAGGAAAATATTTCCCGTTGTCATATCTACCGCAGGACCAACCTGAACGATATGCTGACATTTGAGGAGATCTTCCCTTCCATCCCTGTAGGTTCCCTGCTGGATGAAAACCTCATCCCCGAACGCTACCAGGATGACTTTGCCTGGGCAGATATTGATAAGTGGGGTATTGATCTCAGCAAAAAATACCGCCAGAGAACATCCACCGCTTCGGCATAATAAAGGAATGATATTAAAAAAGAGGCTTTCTAAAAAGCCTCTTTTTTGTTACAGTGAGCCTGTTGTGTCACCCTGAGCTTGTCGAAGGGTGAATTATAATGATCTTTTAAGTAGGCTTCGACGGGGCTCAGCCTGACAGATGAGATATTTGTCACATTGAGCCTATTGTGTTACCCTGAGCTTGTCGAAGGGTGGTTTATAATGGTTGTAGCAGGCTTCGACGGAGCTCAGCCTGACAGCTAAGATATTTGTCACATGGAACCAGAATTGTCACATTGAGCCTATTGTGTCACCCTGAGCTTGTCGAAGGGAGTTTTATAATGGTTGTAGCAGGCTTCGATGGAGCTCAACCTGACAGCTAAGATATTTGTCACATGGAACCAGAATTGTCACATTGAGCCTGTCGAAATGTGCCAGGTACCAATAAAGAACCCTGACATATTGAGCTCAATATGTCAGGGTTCTTTACTTTTTAGACAGCCTCTAATATGATTACGGGGATCGTTGATTTATCTTGCCATCGCCGCCTCTATTTCCTCTACGGTGATCGGTATGCCTTTGAACAGGTCAATGCTGCCGTCCTCAGTGAGCCAGTAATTATTTTCTATCCGGATACCGATACCTTCTTCTTCGATGTAAATGCCCGGTTCAATGGTGAACAGCATGCCTGCTTTTACAGGTTCGTTGCGCGCGCCCAGGTCATGTACATCCAGTCCGAGGTGATGCCCGATGCCGTGGTAGAAATATTTACGGTATAAAGGTTCGGAAGGGTCCTGCCGGCGTGCTTCCTCTTCCGTGTACAGGCCTATGCCAATCAGCTGGCGGTTCATCTCCTCGTTCACCAGCTGTATATAATCCGCATAATTGATCCCGGGCTTCAGGATGGATACGCAATAGTTGTGAACCGCGAGACAGGCATTGTAAACGGCTTTCTGGCGCTCGGTGAATTTGCCGTTCACCGGCACGGTACGGGAAAGATCGGCGCAGTAATTGCCGTATTCGGCGCCAAAATCCATCAGTATCAGGTCGCCGTCCTTACACTCCTGGTTATTGTCCACATAATGGAGGATTCTGGCATTATCGCCGGAAGCTATGATATTGCCGTATGCATTCCTGGTGGCACGGTTACGCAGAAACTCGTGCATGATCTCCGCTTCTATCTCGTACTCCTTTACGCCCGGCTGTATGAACCTGCATACCCTTTCAAAGGCCTTATGCGTGATATCCACGGCAATCCTGGTGACGGCTATTTCCTCTTCCGTTTTAATGGCCCTCAGTTCTTTCAGCAGCACGGCCGCCCTTTTATACTGGTGCAGCGGGTAGGCGCTTTTTATCTTCTCTACAAATGCCAGGTCGGTTCGCCATACGTCACCGCCTCTCCTGTCGTTCTCATTGGTGGCAAGGTAAACATACTCCGCGTGATGCATCCATCGCTGCAGCTCGCTTTCGTACTCATCGTAATATAAAATGGTTTCGATTCCGCTGATGGCGCGGGCTTCTTCTTTGGTAAGCAAATGGCCGTTCCACTTTTCCAGCAAGGCGTTAGGGCGTTGTATCACCAGCACTTCGCGGGCATGCGTCTCGAAATTATCCGGGTAAAGGATCACCAGCGTTTTCTCCTGGGTGATGCCGGAAAGCCATACGATATTGGAATCTGCTTTATAACTGTACACAGCATCCCCGTTCTCTGCAAGCACCGGGTTGCTGTGAAAAACAGCTATACTGCCGGGCTCCATTCCGGCCGCGAAGCGGGACCTGTTCCCGGTGTATAAATTGCTGTCGATGGGTAAATATTTCATAAGTTATATGTTTGTACATGATTACGGAAACTGCAATTTAGGTATTTTATCATCAAAAACCGGCCGGCATCCGAAATATAGGAATTCAGTAAGGGAAAGTGTATCTTCGGGATGTGTACGGCAGCAGGCACAGGCCTCCGTGGCAGGCTGTAAGGAACAGCCGGAAAGCGTGGTGCTTTGTATAAATATTATCACCGGAATTGCCCCATAGTTGAATATATAAGTTTAATTTTGCTATGGATTGCAATACATAGCAAAACCGATTATTTTCAAGGATCATTATGGCGAAATCTACATCTAAAAGCAGGAAACCACAACAGGAAAAAAAAACAATATCACCGCCCCCAGCCGCTCCGCCGGCTGCAGACACAATGAGCCGTAAGGATAAGATAAGGATAGGCCTGGGCCTGGTGTTATTCATATTGGGCGCTTTCCTGACCTTTGCTGTTATAGGATATATATACTCCTGGGAGAAAGACCAGGACCTGCTGATCTCTGCCCGTTCGTTCTGGGGATTCCTTTTCGACTCTTCCGAACCGATAGCCAACTTCTGCGGAAGGCTGGGGGCTATCTCCGCCCATTATCTGGTCTATAACGGGATCGGGCTGCCGGTATTGCTGGTCACCTTCTGGATCACGGGTGTCGGCTATAACCTGCTGGTAAAGAAAAGAATATTCCCGGCCACCCAATGGCTGAATGTCATAGCGCTCGGCTTTTTATTTCTCTCACCCATACTCGCCTTTGTATTCAGGAGAGCTTCCTTTTCCTATGGCGGGGCGTTCGGTAACAGCCTGATAGAATGGACCAGCGGGTTTGCCGGTAACATCGGTATTATCCTGATGACGCTTTTCATGATGGCTTTTTTCTACTTCATTGTATTCCAGTTGAAGCTCCAGCCTATCCTGAACGCGGTGGGAAAGGTCATGCCGGAGCGGAAGGAGCGTACGCAAAGCAGTGAGGAAACCCCGGCAGAAGATTTTAAAGGATTCAGCAATCCTGCCGTTTCCCCGGAAGAGCAGGAGCAGAAAGAACAGGTGGCTGCCAGCCAGGGCTATGATTACCAGCCTGTAGACGCGCAGGATGACCTAGAAGAGGATATGGAGCTGCTGGATGTGCTGGACGAAGAGGACGGCAGCCTTGATTTTGTGGTCAATGAACCGGAGGAGGAGCACACGCCCGCACTCCACATGCCGGACACCCGGCCGGATACGGAAGATACGCTGGCGCCTGTGCTGCATATTAGGGAAGATAAGGGTATGGAGGAGCCTGCTCCTGAGCCCGTTCACAGCACCCGTATCCCGGAAGAGACGGTAGAGCGTACGATGCCCCCTGTAATTACTTTTAACGCGGTGGCGGAGAACGGGATCGTGCTGGAAATACCGGAACGGGAAGAAGAACAGCCTGTTATTGAAAATGACAGCGCCTGGGATGTGAATATCCCGGCGGAACCGGAGATCCCCCCCGCAACAGCGGCTGATGATGTGGCCTTTAAGATCAACGAGACCGTAGTGGAGCAGGAAGCAGCGGTTACGGGTAAGCAGCACTTTGGCATTGATACGCCTTATGTGCCGGAGCTGGACCTGAAAGATTACCGGTTTCCTCCCCTGGACCTGCTGGCGGAAATAGACCAGACCAGCATCTCGGTAGACCGGCAGGAGCTGGAAAATAACAAGAACCAGATCGTCAATACATTAAGGAGCTTTGGTATTGAGATACAGCGGATCAGCGCTACGGTGGGCCCTACGGTGACCTTATACGAGATCGTTCCGGCTGAAGGCGTCCGTATCTCCAAGATCAAGAACCTGGAGGATGATATTGCGCTGAACCTTGCGGCCCTGGGGATCCGTATCATTGCGCCTATACCCGGCCGCGGTACTATAGGTATCGAAGTGCCCAATACCAAAAAGCAGATCGTATCTATGCGCAGCCTGCTGGCATCGGAAAAATTCCAGAATTCGGCTATGTCGCTGCCTGTCGCCCTGGGTAAAAAGATAGACAACGAAAACTATATCGTGGACCTTGCCACTATGCCCCACCTCCTGATGGCGGGCGCTACAGGGCAGGGTAAATCGGTAGGTATCAATACCATCCTGGTGTCCCTGCTGTATAAAAAGCATCCTTCCGAGCTGAAATTCGTGATGGTCGACCCTAAAAAAGTGGAATTATCGGTGTACAGGCTTATAGAAAGGCACTACCTGGCTATGCTGCCGGACGAGGAGGAAGCCATCATCACGGATACCAAAAAGGTGGTCAATACCCTGAATGCCTTGTGTATTGAGATGGACAACCGCTATGAGCTGCTGAAGGATGCGGGCGCCCGTAATATCAAGGAATACAATGAAAAGTTCAAAAGCCGCAAGCTGAATCCCCAGAACGGCCATAAATACCTGCCGTTCATCGTGCTGGTCATAGATGAATTTGCAGACCTGATCATGACAGCCGGAAAAGAGGTGGAGATGCCTATAGCCAGGCTGGCGCAGCTGGCCCGTGCCATCGGTATTCATATTATCATCGCCACACAGCGTCCGTCCGTGAACGTGATCACCGGTATTATCAAGGCTAACTTCCCGGCGCGTATCGCCTTCAGGGTGTCTGCCAAGGTGGACAGCCGGACCATCCTCGATGCGGGTGGGGCAGACCAGTTGATAGGCAGGGGAGATATGCTGATCTCCATCGGCAGCGACCTGCTGCGGCTGCAGTGTGCCTTTGTGGACACCCCGGAAGTAGAGCGGATCGTTGAGTTTATCGGGCAGCAGCGCGGTTACCCGACGGCGTTTCTCTTGCCGGAATACGAAGGTGCGGAGAATGAAGGTATCAGTAAAGAAGATGTTGACCTGTCTAAGCGGGATAAGATGTTCGATGAAGCGGCCAGGCTGGTGGTGAGCACGCAAAGCGGCAGCACGTCCATGCTGCAACGTAAATTCAACCTGGGATATAACAGGGCCGGCCGGATCATGGACCAGCTGGAAGCGGCAGATATTGTAGGACCGGCCCAGGGCAGTAAGCCCAGGGAGGTGCTGGTCAAAACGGAATATGAGCTGGAACAACTGCTCAATACCCTGTTCTAAATAATTCCGGGATCACGTCTTTATATCGTTTACGAAATAGAAAACAACCCTGTCATATTGAGCTCAGTCGAAATATGGACAGGGTTGTTTGTTTATACCTGTCACATTTCGACAAGCTCTATGTGACAAATCCCTTAGCTGTCAGGCTGAGCCCTGTCGAAGCCCTGTTAAAATCGTTCTAAGCCACCCTTCGACAAGCTCAGGGTGACACAATAGGCTCAAAGTGATCCCAACAGGCTCCATGTGACAAATCCTTTAGCTGTCAGGCTGAGCCCTATTGAAGCCCTGTTAAAATCGTTCTAAGCCACCCTTCGATAAGCTCAGGGTGACACGACAGGCTCAAAGTGATCCCAACAGGCTCCATGTGACAAATCCCTTAGCTGTCCAGGCTGAGCTTATCGAAGCCTGCTACAACCATTATAAATCACCCTTCGACAAGCTCAGGGTGACACAATAGGCTCAAAGTGAGCCCCACAAGCTCCATGTGACAAATCCTTTAGCTGTCAGGCTGAGCCCTATTGAAGCCCTGTTAAAACCTTTCTAAACCACTCTTCGACAAGCTCAGGGTGACACAATAGGCTCAAAGTGAGCCCCACAAGCTCCATGTGACAAATCCTTTAGCTGTCAGGCTGAGCCCTGTCGAAGCCCTGTTAAAACCGTTCTAAGCCACCCTTCGACAGGCTCAGGGTGACACAATAGGTTCTATTTATACTCTGCCGTTTATAAAAATTCTGCTTCGCCAGAATAGTTCCGCCATTCCGGCCGGAGCGTAGCGGAATGGCGGAATGATACTTTTGAGCGACCTTCTTTATTTTCCTGTTCCTGGTTGATGATCAGCTTTTCCCGCTATTGGTGTGAGCCGGTAATGCCCGGCTATTGTACCCGTGAATAATTATGCCTGGCAGCAAGATCCAGTATGGAAGTGGTAATGGCCCTTCCCAGGTCATCTCCGTCCCCGGCAGACTGGGACTGCTGCTCGATAAAGGCAGCTCTCTGGCGTGATACCTTATCTATATCTGCCTGGATGGCTTTACGTTCCTTTTCCAGTGCTACGATCTTTCTTTCCAGCTCCTGCCTGGATATATTTTTGAATTCAGACGGCAGCTCCTCTTCTTTGACCTTCTCTACAAATTTGCTGTCCGCTTTATAGGCATCTACCATATCCCATTGCGCATTATGGTAATTGGTCTTGGATTTGGATACCGTGCGCTCTGCCTGGACCGCCTTATTCATCATCGTAGCGTTCCTGTCCTGGGCCACCTGCTTGGATTTGTACTCGGAGCCGAGCCGTCCGTAACCGTAATAGGTCCTGTTAAGGCGTTCGTTCAGTACTTCCAGCTCCCTGTCATAGGGTGTTTCCACATACCTGATCTCTTTATTGTGGTCGATATTGAAATATTTGCCTTTACCCTTATCCGCGCCGGTTTTCCATTCTTCCTGTATGCCGGACCTGTAATCCCCGCAGTAAATGGTATTCACATAGATATTATTGCTGACGGCGGAGGAGATAGCTTCGGCATAATGGACCTTACCCTGGCTGAACGGTTCATTACCGGCTATATAGATCAGCTTCATGGAATGATCGTTATGATCCCAGGTCAACTGCCGGGTGGCGCTTTGAATGACCTGCCCGCAATATTCCAGCCCGCCGTAGGTGCGTAATGCAAAGAGCTTTTCAGACAGCAGGTCCAGGTCGGTGGTAAAGGGTGTGACCTGCCTGATATGGCCTTCCGAAGCGCTGAGCCCGTCGTTGCCGTATTCATACAATGCGATCTCAAGGTCGGGCTGGCTGCCCTGGTACCGTAGCGTGCTCAGGGTATTGATGATATTCCAGAGCCTTGATTTCGCCTGGTCTATCAGTCCGTCCATGCTGTTGGAAGTGTCCAGCAGCAGCGCCACCTGTATCTTTGTTTTCTTACGGATCACCGGTGCCGGGTCGGGATGGCGTGTCCGGGACTGCTGCGCGGTGGTGGTATTGCAGGAATAGGTGGAGACCACTAACATACACTGTAAGGCTATAATACTCAATTTGGAGTATTTTAAAACATACTTTTTCATACGATCATATTTTTAAAGTTGAGAGGCATTTCTTATTACTGTAGTCCGAAAATAAGACCCTCTGCCGGCCCTTGGCGGTACAACTGTGTGAAATGCCGTTCCCGCTTGGTGAATGATGTTTAAAAACCGGGAGGATTTGCCGTACTTTGTAGTATAAAATTTCTTTTTGATGAACAGGATAGTCATGATGCTGCTGGTATTGCTGGGAATGAATGCGGGGAGCATGTGGGCGCAGCAACCCGAAGCCAGTAAAAAGAAGGAGATGACACCCGGAAAGAACAAGGTGGACAAAATAAGAAGCCTGGAGAAAGCCATAAGAGAGGAGGATAAGCAGCATGCGGCGGAGGAGCTGGAGCAGCTGGGCAGCAGCTATGCTTATAAGAAGCAATACGAACAATCCAACTATTATTATAACAAGGCCCTGGAGATCTACAAGAAGGAAAAGAACAATGAAAAGCAGGCTTACCTGCTGCGACGTATAGCGGCCAATAACGAGGCTTTGCAGAGGAACAGCGAGGCGCTCGGCAATTATAAGGCTTCCCGGCGGGTATCCAACAGTGACCTGGTGCAGCAGCTCAATACCAATGACATCAGCAGGATGGAAGGCCGTAACAGCAGCAGCTTCAAAGCCCAGGAACACCTGATAGATGATAAGATCCGTACGCTGGAGAGCAGCTCGGCGGATAAGGAGGAAGTGGTGCAGGCATACCAGCAGAAAGCGGAGGTGGCCCTGAACCTTAAAGATACCCAGACCGCTATCTCCAACCTGGAGAAGGCTTCCGAAGCGGCGGACAGGCAGGAGCACAAGATAGCCATCAAGGAAGAGCTGGCCGGCCTGTATGCCAATGCCAATAAGACGGAGGAAGCTATCGCCACGACCCGGTCCAATATTGAAAAGGCGGTGCAGTTGAATGACCGGGAAAATTACTATGCCTTGCAGGAGCAGCTGGCGCAGTACTACTTCCAGGCCGGAAAGCAGCAGGAGGGGCTGGATGTGATGAAGGCCGCTTTGGAGGAGGCCTACCGGGAAAATAATACGGTGGCGGCGGCCCGGCTGTCGGGGGAGCTGTTCCGGTTCTGGAAAAAGAAAGGCGATATGAAAATGGCGAACCGCTACGCGGAAGATTTCCTGGATAAGGTGGAAGGGGTGATCAATAAGGACAGCCTTTTGCTGCAGCATAAGCTGTTTGATGAGATCGCGCAGCGGGTGTCGCTCCTGGAGAAAGAAAAGGACACGCAGGTATTATTGTACAATAAGACACGGGTCTATAATGTGGTATTATCCGTATTGCTGGTCCTTACCATACTTACGGTCATAGGCGTTATATGGGTGCTCTATAAGCTGAAGAGAAAGAACCTCCAGATACTGCTGCAGTCTTTGCGCCGGGAGATGAACCCTCATTTTATCTTCAATTCCCTGAACAGCGTTAACCAGTTCATTGCGGAGAATGATGAAATGGCTGCCAACAGGTACCTGACCAAATATGCCACCCTGATGCGGAATGTAATGACCACCTCGAACAGTGATTTTATTACACTGCAGGATGAAAAGGTGAGCCTGGAGCATTACTTGTCGCTGGAGGCGCTGCGTTTCCAGGGAAAGTTCGACTTCATGTTGCAGATAGATGAAAACATGGATTTGTATCATACGCTGGTGCCTAATATGCTCCTGCAGCCCTTTGTTGAAAACGCTATCTGGCATGGCCTCCGGTATAAGGATACGAAAGGCCTGCTGGAGATCAGCATCGGTAAGCGCGGCGATGCCTTTACTGCCGTTGTGAAGGACAATGGCATAGGCGTGGAGGCCAGCAAGCGCCTTAAGACCCGCAATCAGCAGACCTACAAATCCCGAGGTATCAAGAATACACAGGAAAGAATAGCCACCCTGAACAAATTATACGGATGTGGCATCACTTATACGACCAGTCCTGCCGATACTGCCGGCGGCACGGGTACTATAGTGACCATATCCTGGAAAAAAACGAAATATAATGTACCAGCACAAAATTAGAACTGTCATCGTGGAAGATGAGCCGGCTGCCCGGAAGGCGCTGATCTCCTATCTTCAGAAATACTGCCCGCAGGTGGAGGTCACCGGTGTGGCGGAGAATGGCAACGAGGGCATAGCCCTTATAAAGGAGCAGCAGCCACAGCTTGTCTTCCTGGATGTGGAAATGCCGTTTGCCAACGCTTTCGATGTGCTGGATGCCTGCAAAGACCAGTCCTTTCATACGATATTCGTAACGGCCTTTACGGAATATGCCATCAAAGCCCTGAATATGAGCGCCGCCTACTATCTCCTGAAGCCTGTGGATATTGAAGAGCTGATCCTGGCTGTTCATAAAGTGACGGAGGCCATACAGCAGCAGCAGTATTTCAACCATAACCAGTTTGTGGTGCATAACCTGCATCACCAGGCGGAGCAGCAGCTTGTGCTGCCTACCATAGAAGGCTTTGACGTGATACCGGTCAGGGATGTGGTACGGTTGCGGGGCAACGGTAATTTTACCAACGTGCATACTACTGCCGGCCGGGAATTCATGGTCTGCAGGTTCCTGAAGCATTTTGAAGGCCTGCTGCCGCCTCATTTTTTAAGGATACATAAGTCGCATATTGTCAATAAGAACTTTATCAAGTCCTATCATAAAGGGGCGGGGGGCTCTGTTATGCTGACCGACGGCACTGAGCTGGAAGTTTCCAACAGCTATAAGGAGCATTTGCTGCTGCACTTTAAATAAAGTGACTTACAGGCAATAATCTTTTATTGCGGGTACACTCCGCCGGGCATTGTGCTCTCTGCGGGCCGGAGACTGCTTTTACTGTAAAGGAACTGTGGGTGTTGGTCATTGGTACCTTATAATGGCTTTGTTTCTATATACTAGATAGCCATCTTAAATAATGCAGGCGGATAAGCAAAGAGGGTACGGAAATCTCCGTACCCTCTTTTTATTGGGGAAATGAATTTCTTAAATGCCAAACTTCAAATGCTTACCCGGGTAGTATGCCAGGCTGCCCAGCTCCTCTTCGATACGGATGAGCTGGTTATATTTGGCCATACGGTCGGAACGGGAAGCGGAGCCGGTTTTGATCTGTCCGCAATTAAGCGCCACGGCGAGGTCGGCAATGGTATAATCTTCCGTTTCGCCGGACCGGTGCGACATAATGGTATTGTACCTGTTATGCTGTGCCAGGGACACGGAATCTATCGTTTCCGTAAGACTGCCTATCTGGTTCACCTTCACCAGCAGCGCATTGGCTACCTGCTGTTCCAGTCCCTGCTGTAAACGTTCCACATTGGTTACGAACAGGTCGTCGCCTACCAATTGTACCTTGTTGCCCAGGGCATCGGTCAGCATTTTCCAGCCGGCCCAGTCATCTTCTGCCATACCGTCCTCGATAGATACGATAGGGTACTTCTGGCACCAGTCCACCCAGTATTTTACCAGCTCTTCCGATTGCATTTCCCTACCGGAAGATTTATGGAAGATATATTTGCCGTCCTTGTATAATTCGGAATTGGCTGCGTCCATAGCAATGGCTACCTGGTCGCCCGGGGTATAGCCTGCCTTTTCAATAGCCCTGATAACGGTTTCAATGGCCTCCTCGTTAGACTGTATATTGGGGGCAAAGCCGCCTTCATCGCCTACATTGGTAGAATAGCCCTGGGCTTTCAGGACAGATTTTAAGGCGTGGAAGATCTCTACGCCCCATCTCAGGCCTTCAGAGAAGGACGCAGCGCCTACCGGCATTACCATGAACTCCTGGAAATCTATCTTATTGTCCGCATGAGCGCCGCCGTTCAGGATATTCATCATGGGCACAGGCAGTGTCCTGGCGTTGGTGCCGCCTATATACCTGTACAGGGGCAGGCCGGAGCATATGGCGCCCGCTTTGGCCGCAGCAAGGCTGACAGCGAGGATGGCATTGGCGCCCAGCTTGCTTTTGTTTTTGGTGCGGTCCAGCTCCAGCAGCATTTTATCTATGCCCGCCTGGTCTGTAATATCCCAGCCCAGTATTTCCTGCGAGATGAGCTCGTTGACATTCTTTACAGCATTCAGTACGCCTTTTCCCAGGTAGGAACCTTTATCGCCGTCTCTCAGCTCTGCAGCTTCGTGGATGCCTGTGGATGCCCCGGAGGGTACCGCTGCTCTTCCCATAGCGCCGTTTTCCGTGAAAATATCGACCTCTACGGTAGGATTACCTCTTGAGTCTAAGATCTGGCGTGCATGAATGTCTGTAATGATGCTCATTATTTAAATAGTTTTAGAATTGAAGAAACGTTTTATTTTTTTGCTGCAAAGATAATCCTGTTTTGCTGAAATAAATAAAAAAACGTCCGCCAAAAGGAGGACGTTCAAATGATTATCGGGATGATGCTATTTTTTTGCCTTTACCTGCCCGGTCAGATTGAGCTCGTAAGCGTTTTTGTGCCTGGGAGGTAATTTAGCGTTGGATTTTATATAGATCTGCTTATTGACCTTGCCTGCATTTCCTTCAGATTTGTAGGTGACCTTAATGCTGCCGGTTTGGCCGGGCATAAGGGGCTTTTTGGGCCAGTCCGCGCTGGTGCAGTTGCATGCCACTTCTGCCTTGTAGATAACAAGGGGCTGGTCGCCGGTATTTTTAAATGTATAATCGTACACTACAACCTCACCATCTGTGACGGAGCCAAAGTCATAAGTGTCATTGCTTACATCAAATGTCAGTTCCGGGCCCCTGGCCTGGGCAGAGAGCAGCAAAGGCAGGGCGGATAGCAGCAGGATAGATAAAAATCCGAAAAATCGCTTCATCTTGATTATTTTTTCAGTATAGTTGATTTGTTCTCAGGCATAGAAGACTCGGGAGCTTTCTCTACCACGCCGGTAAGGTTCAGCTGTACCTGGCCGCCATTATAAATTACGGTTACAGGCTTGTTGAAAGAACCCGGAGCAGCAGCATTGTAAGTAGCCTTGATCACACCGGTCTCACCTGGCGCAACAGGCTTCTGTGTATAATAAGGAGTAGTACAGCCGCAGGCAGCAGAAACCTTTTGTAAAACCAGTGGCTCTTTACCTGTATTTTTAAATACGAATTCCGCATCTACCGGCGTACCCTGAGGGATATTGCCAAACTCAAATGTGGTTTTGGTGAATTCAATGGTAGTACCATTAGGTGCCGCTTCCTGGGCAGCCGTTGCTGGAGCCACAGTTACAGTGCTGGTAGCAGGAGAAAGTGTAGTAGCCTGGTCTTTTACTTTTTTACTTTTGGATTGAGCAAAAGAGGCGAAAGAGCCTAATGCCAGGAAAGATAATAATAGTACTTTTTTCATTGCTTATGTTTTATAGTGTTACAAAATGTTTGTGTTAAAACTTACTAAGTTAGCTTTTTTTATGATTCGTAATATTAATAGAAGGTTAATGAATGGTTAATAGGCTGTCGCTATTATCAGCTTGAGTATTCAAATTTAAAATATAATAATTAAAAAATGTTTTTAATAACGTCGCCTTAAAGTATGGTTTTTTTTTCCAAAGGAGGAACACCGTATAGTAGACCGGGGAAAGCGGGAAAAGGTTAAACGGCGGGATTTAAATATTCGGTTAAAGCTATAATTTACAAATATTTACAATATTTAAGTTGTTATTAAGCTATATATTTAACTATTTTTGTGTAATTGGCGAATAATATGGTGAAGAAAATCCTTAAGATTATCCTTTATAGTATTCTGGGGGTGCTTCTGCTGGTGGCGGGTGTTGTTGTCTTTTTGCTTACACCTCCAGGCCAGCGGTTTGTTACAAAGCATACTGTCAGCTACCTTTCACAGAAATTGCAGACTCCCTTCTCAGTGGGAAAGATCAGGTACAGGCTGCCCACTTCGGTAGGTATCGATGACCTGTTGCTGATAGATCGTAATGCCGATACGCTGGCTTACCTGCACTACCTGGACCTGAACGTGAATATGTGGGACCTCTTGAGCAGCAAGATATCCGTGCGTAGCCTTGAGATAGCCGACGCTGATTTTTACATGCACCGGCAGCGCCCTGATACCTTCTTTAATTACCAGTACATTATAGATGCCTTTGCCGGCGATCCGGCTGCTGCGGGGCCTGCAGATACCGCTAAGGCAGAGAAAAAAGGCAATCCTTTAAAGATAGATGTCGTGAAGACCGCCCTGAAAAATGTCAGGTTCCGGTTTCACGATGAATCCGGAGGGACTGACTTCTCGCTGTTTGTTAAAGACCTGCTGCTGAAACCTTCCAATATTGATATTGAGCAGTTGCGTTTTGATGTGGATGAGCTGAGCATCAGTGGGGTAAGGGTCAATCTTGTCATGACGGAATCCATATTACCGCCGGCTCCCGATACATCCACCGGGACTTCCCCTTTGCTGCTGAGCATACAGAAACTGCATTTAAAGGATGCCGAATATACTATGGATGCCAAAACAAGCGCCTTGTATATGAAGGCCAACGTCGGCGAGCTGGACGCGAAAGTGCCGCTTTTTGACCTGGCGGGACAACTGATGCAGGCAGATAAGCTCTACCTCTCCGAATCCAACGTGCTAATGGTAATGGGCAAAAGCAGCCCTGTACAGGTGCCTGAGGTGGTGCCTGAAGTGGCAGAGGTCATTGATACGCTCGGGTGGCGGATCGTTGCTTCGGATGTAAAGCTGAAGAACATAGGCTACCAGATGGACGACAACAAGCAGCCGCCCAAGCCTTACGGGATGGATTATGCCCATATGGATATAAGAAACCTGTTCCTGGTGGCGGATGACCTGGTGTACACCAATGATACGATATCGGGCAATGTCAGGCAGCTCGCCCTTAAGGAAAAAAGCGGCCTGGAGCTGCAGGAGTTCAAGACCAGCTTTGTATATCACAGCCAGGGCGCGCTCCTGGAAGACTTCCTGCTGAAAACACCGGAAACGCTGTTGCAGCATAAGCTGGGAGTGAGCTATACGTCGCTTGACGCCCTCAGCAGCCAGCTTGGCCTTATGGGGCTGGATATTGAGCTGAAGGACAGCAGGGTAGGCATTAACGATGTGCTGCTGTTCGCCCCGGATGACCTGAGAAAGCAATTAATGGCCTATAAGAACCAGCACCTGATGCTGGCATCCGATCTGAAAGGGACGCTTGGAGCCCTCAATATCCGGGATCTTTACCTGGAAGGGCTTAAAGACACGCGTGTGAAGATGAATGGCACGGTCATAGGCTTGCCGGATGCCGATAAGTTGCAATATATATTGAATATCGCCCAGTTGCAGACCAGCAGTAATGACCTGGATCCTTTCCTGCCGGACAGCCTGAAAATGCAGGTCAACCTGCCTGCAAGAATGGCTGTGAACGGTAAGGTGAGAGGCGGGATATATAATTATGAGCCGCAGCTTACTATCATCACTTCGGACGGTAATGCCCATGTAAGCGGTTTCCTTAACCTGAAGCCTGAAGGACAGGAAAAATACGACCTGGTCGTGAACGCCCAGCAGCTTAACATCGGGAAGATCATCCGCCAGGACAGCGTTCTGGGTATTGTTTCTTCCAATATCAAGGTGAACGGCAGCTCCTTCGATGTGAAGCGGATGCAGACCACGCTGGACCTGGATGTGCTCAACGCGTATGCTATGGGCTATAACTATAATAGCATCACGGGCACGGTAGTCCTGAATAACGGCCGGGCCCAGGCATCGGTCCGGAGTACGGACCCTAACCTGTACCTGACGCTTGACGGCAATGCCGATCTCAGCAATCTTCATCCGGATATCAATGCGCTGCTGGATATCAGGAACGCGGATCTGCATGCCCTGAAGCTGTCGCAGGATACGCTGAAGGTAGCAGGTCTCCTGGAGGCGCATCTGCCGGTACTGAACGTGGATTATCCGCAGGGTACCATCATCGGCTCCGAAATAGAGGTATCCATTCCCGGCAATAAGCTGCCTCTGGATTCCATAAAGATTTTTGCCAACTCACAGCCGGAGACCGGGCAGGATATCAGTATGGATATAGCAAAGCTGTTGAACCTGAATGTTACGGGTACGATTCCCCTGACCCAGATAGGCAACGGCTATATGTATCATATCAATAAGTTCTATAACCTCGGGGACACTTTTGAATATGCTTCAGACTATACCCTGGACCTGGACGGCGTGATCCGCTACAACCCGATCCTGACCCGCTTTAACAGGAGCATCAAACCTTTTGATACCATCGGGCTGCATTCCGCTCTCAGCAGGGAAACTATGGACCTGGCCGTGAACATTCCCTATTTCCGGTACGGCAACCATGTGATCGACAGCGGGTTTGTATCGTTGCAGGAGGATAATGACAGGATCAACTATAATGTCGGTGCCAGACAATACCGTAATAAGGACGAGCTGGTATTCTTTTACCCCGGGCTGAACGGCCGTGTGCTGAATGATACGGTATATGCCCGTGCCGTTATGAAGGATTCAGGTGCCAATAACAGGTTCGTGCTGGGCTTTGCGGTCAATAAAGATCTCAGGGATGAGAACAGCCTGACGCATCTCCGCCTGTTCAGGGGCCTGATGATAGATTACGACCTGTGGCAGGTGAATGAGAACAACAGGATCACGCTGGGAAGCGAGGGCTTTCTTATCAAGGACTTCTTTATCAGCCAGCAGGACCAGCGCATTGGTATCAACTCCATCAGGGATGAATTCAACAGCCCGCTGGCAGTGAATATTGATAACTTCAGGCTGGGATCTGTCACCAAGATACTGAATCCCGATACCCTGCCTGCCGATGGTGTGCTGAACACTAATGTCGAGGTGGATCTTAATCCGCCCATACCCTTCATTAAAGGGAATGCTTCCATTACCGGCCTGGAGGTATTCCGTACGCCGCTTGGCAATGTTAATCTCATAGCGGAAACGGAAGATGAAAATACCTATCATGCCACCCTTACCGTGGATGGTAACGGTAATAACGTGAAGCTGGACGGGGATTATTATATAGCTCCGAAAGGCGGCAATAACTTCGATTTTGACCTGGGCATTACGCCGCTGGCGCTTAAAAGCGTGGAAGGGCTGACGTTCGGCAGCCTCAGGAACAGCAGCGGGACGATCGAAGGCCAGCTCAAGATCAACGGTACCTTTGATAAGCCCCTGATCAGGGGGAACCTGGTGACCAACGACCTTAAAACGACCATGGCTATGCTGGGAGGCTCCTTTACGCTCCCGCAGGAAAAGATCGCTTTCAATGACAGGGGAATAGAATTGCAGAAGGTCAGGATCAATGACTATCAGGGACGGTCTGCGGTTGTGGACGGCAGGATCGCTACCCGGAATTTCAAGGACTACTTCCTGAACCTGAACTTTGCTGCGGACAGGTGGTCGCCCGTCAACTCCAGGTCCAGGGATTACGAAATGTTCTACGGGAAGCTTGTGATGAGCTCCAATATAGATGTGAAGGGCTATATGCAGGCGCCTAATATATCCGGTAACCTGACCATACATGATTCCACCAACCTGACCTTTGCGCTGCTGGATTCCGATCCGCAGCTTGTGGAAACGGAAGGTATCGTTGAATTCTATGACAGCAGGTACCCGAGGATAGAATGGGATGTGGATTCGGTAGATAATGTGCTGAAGCGGGTGCGCTTCTCGCAGACCGCGCAGATGAACGTGAATGTGGGCATTGAGAAGTACGCCAAATTCGACCTGGTCATTGACCCGTCCACCGGTGATAACCTGATGGTGAACGGCGAAGCCAGCCTAAATGCCCAGATAGCTCCCAACGGCTCTATCGGCCTGGCAGGCACCTATGCGCTGGAAGACGGCTATTACGAATTGTCTTTCCCGCCTGTAAGAAGGAAGTTCCGTATCCAGAAGGGCAGCACGATCTCGCTTGCGGGCGATCCGCTGGATGCCACTGTGGACATAACGGCGATCTTCGATGCCAATGTGGCTCCTTACGACCTGGTGGAGCGGCAGGTATCAGACCCGGCACAGCTGGTGTACTACAAGCAGCGGCTGCCTTTTGATGTGGTACTGAAGCTGAACGGGAACGCGATGTCCCCGAATATAGCCTTTGATATCGTGCTGCCCGAAGGCGAAACGTCCGTATCATCGGATGTGACCAATACGGTACAGGCTAAGCTGGCCAGTATGCGTAACAATCCTTCTGAAATGAACAAGCAGGTATTTGCGGTGATCGTATTGAAAAGATTTGTCACGGAAGAATCCTTTGGCTCCGGTGGCGGGATGAATGTGGAATATATCGCGCGCCAGAGCGTGAGCCGCTTCTTAAGCTCACAGCTGAACAGCCTTGCCGGCCAGTTCATCTCAGGCTTCGACCTGAATATGGACCTGGAGTCTTCTGAAGACTATACTACAGGTGGTAAGGTGAACAGGACGGATCTGAACGTATCGGTGTCCAAATCGCTGTTCAACGACAGGCTCTCTGTAAGCGTGGGTAATGATTTCCTGCTGGAAGGCGGTCAGAATGCAGGAGGCAGGTCCTCAGGCATACCGGGTAACTTTTCGGCAGATTACAGGCTGACGGAAGACGGAAGGTATATCCTGAGGGGTTACCGCAGGAATGAGCTGCAGAACCTGATAGACGGATATGTGGTAGAGACCGGCCTCGGTTTCCGCTATTCCCTCCAATATAACAGGTTCAGGTATCTTTTCATGAGCAATGCAAAAAGAAGGGAACGTTTCCGCCAGATGATGGAGCAGCAGCGGAGAGAAACGGAAGAATTGCAGCGTAAGACGGATGCGCAGACCACCTCCAATCCGGCAGAAGGTTCCAATAAGGAAGCGGTGCTGGTATACCCGGCCACCGTACCTTCATCGAATGAAAAACGCAGGGTGCTCCATTAGGAGCACCTTTTTTACATCAGTTGCCTTTCCTGTGGATATACAGGTCCTTTTCCCGCAGGTGATTCCAGGTGAATTCAAACCTGACCTTAATATCATACAGCGTGACCAGGTCCAGCCCGATGCCGGCGGAATACAGCAACCGGTTGCTGACGGGACCGTCCGTATACCTGTCACGGCTGTACCCCAGGTCGGCAAATATTTTAGGATATAAGCGTACAGGGACTGTTTCAAAAAAACGCAGCGGCAGGTGTATATATCTGTGAAGCAGCTCGTACTTCAGCTCCTGTCTGCTGTATGCCATGAACTGGCCATCGATCACATAATATTCATACCCCCTGATATAATCGTTCTCATATCCCAGGTTCCTGCTGTAAAAATAAGAATAGGTGTTCTGGAAAGCTATACGGGTTTTCAGGTCCCATGCAAAAAAGAGCTTCCTTCCCAGCTTCTGATAATAATCGCCCTGGAAGTGCAGGTCGAGCTGGTTGAAATTTTCATTCAGGCCCCGGCTGTACCTTGCCGTTGTCACTATCCTCCACCCGGTCAGCGGGTAATTCCAGTTGTCCACGCCATTATATTCCACCCGGTAGCTGAGCTGCAGCAGGTCCAGCCGGCGGGTCGCCGCAGAGGTGAAAAAATAAGGGTTGAGCTTCAGGATCGTATCGCTGACCTGCTGGCGCGTGTACCGGATGCCCAGCCTGTGCTGCAGGGCAAATGCCGGGCGGTAGGTATAGAACAGCTCCGTATTCACTTCGCGGTACTGGATGCTGTTGAAGTCCCTGTAAAATTTCAGCTTGTTACCGGTCGTTATATAGCCGGTTTCTTTATTGGCAGACCTGTATATGTTCCATCCCCATCCGTGTCTTTTATTTTTATCGGCAAAAGGCTGTGTAAAATCTATGCCCATTTTCTCCGTATAGCCGGTCTGGTACAGGACGCCCAGTTGTATGCGCCGTCCCCATAGGTTCAGATGTGACAGCTTCAGCCCGACATTGACCCGCTTCCAGTCAAAATGATGCTCCGAGGCCCAAACGTTGAAGTTCCGGTCGCCCAGGGTGAAGTTGGGATCCGGCCAGACGGGGAATCTTTCCTGCACATCAATATAGCAGATCAGTTGCCGGTCTGTGGTATCAAAGCGCAGGGCCGCCCGGTTGAACAGCCGCATATTGAACAGCCGGTCTTCGTTTACTTTCTTTAAGGAATCCAGCCGGTCGAGCTGCAGGGTATCGCCTTCACGGAAGGTCAGCTCCCTGATGAGTATATCCCTGTGTGTCCTTACTCTGGAAAGGTGTTCAATAATGATTCCGCTTACCGGGTATTGCGCGCTGGCAACGAACTGCCCGGTCATAACGGGCAGCAGGCCGCATATGAATAAGCACAACATTCTGATATGGTACTTACCTGCGGTCTTCAATAAAAAGCCTGGTGTGCCGTGTCGCATTAGTGAATAAATATCTCGGAAGCCATCAGTCTTGCATGATGCAATGCGTCATAATCCAGGTGTAAGGGCAGTTGCTGCCGCTGTGCCCAGCCGATAAGCACATCCGTATCCATATTGCCTACCAGCTCATCCTTGGCCATAGGACACCCGCCTATGCCCAGGAGCGCGCTGTCAAATTTTCTGCAGCCCGCCTTATAGGCGCTATCCAGCTTTTCTATCCTGGTGGATGGCGTGGAATGGAAATGTGCACCGATGGACAGGTTGCTGAATTCCGGTACCAGGTTGCTGAAGATATAATGGATATTCTCAGGAGTAGCCACGCCTATCGTATCTGCCAATGCGATATTGGTGATGCCCAATGCCGCTATCTTGCGGAACCAGTCGATGGCTAGTGCCGCGGAATACTCGTCACCGTAAGGATTGCCGAAGCCCATGGAAATATACAGTACCAGCTCTTTGCCGTTCTTAACGCACAGCTCCTGGATAAGGGCCACCTCTTCCAGGGCCTGGGCGATGGTCTTATTGGTATTGCGCATCTGGAAGGTCTCGGAGATAGAGAAAGGGAAGCCGAGATAATGGATGGCATCATATTTTATCGCATCTTCCGCGCCTCTTATATTGGCAATGATGGCCAGCAGGCGGGTAGGGGAACCGGCTGTGTCGAGCTGTGACAGGACCTCATGGGTATCCGCCATCTGTGGAATGGCCCTGGGAGAGACAAATGATCCGAAATCCAGGATATCGAAGCCTACTTTCAGCAGCGCGTTGAGATATGCTGCCTTCTTCCGGGTAGGAATAAACGTTTTCCATCCCTGCATTGCATCCCTGGGGCATTCTACGATGGTTATATTCTGAGCTGTCTGTTGCATATCGTTCCTGTTTGCGAATGATACTACCATTCAAGCCGCAAAATTACATTAAGTTCAAAGCATTGGCAAATCTTATAATTCTCGTTACATTTGTACAAATTTTAAAATAATGCAAAGAGACACTCAAATTTTCGACCTGATAAAGGATGAATTACATCGTCAGCGAAGAGGCCTGGAGCTGATCGCTTCTGAGAATTTTACCAGTTTGCAGGTAATGCAGGCTATGGGCAATGTCATGACCAATAAATATGCGGAAGGCTACCCGGGTAAAAGGTATTACGGCGGATGTGAGGTAGTGGATTTGAGTGAACAGCTGGCGATAGACAGGGCTAAGGAGATCTTTGGAGTGAATTATGTGAATGTACAGCCTCATAGCGGGGCCCAGGCCAACACTGCCGTACAGTTTGCGGTATTGCAGCCGGGTGATGCTATCCTGGGGCTGGACCTGAGTATGGGCGGACACCTTACGCACGGGTCTCCCGTGACTTATTCGGGCAAAATATACCAGGCGCACCATTACGGCGTCAGGAAAGAAGACGGCCGCGTGGATTATGACGCCCTGGAAGCCAAGGCAAAAGAAGTAAAGCCGAAGCTGATCATATGCGGTGCCTCGGCATATGCCCGCGACTGGGATTATGCCCGTATCCGCCAGGTAGCGGACCAGGTAGGCGCCCTGGTGCTGGCAGATATTGCGCACCCTGCCGGACTGATAGCGGCAGGCCTGCTGAATTCGCCATTCGATCATTGTCATTTTGTGACCTCCACCACCCACAAGACCTTAAGAGGGCCACGCGGCGGTATCATCATGATGAAGCATGACTTTGAAAATCCCTGGGGCATCAAGACCCCTAAAGGTGAGGTACGGATGATGTCGGCCCTGCTGGACCTGGCCGTATTCCCCGGTATCCAGGGCGGTCCGCTGGAGCACGTCATAGCTGCCAAGGCGGTTTCCTTTTACGAGATATTACAGCCTGAATATAAGACCTACGCCGCCCGGATGCAGCAGAACGCCCAGGCGCTGGCCACCGCTTTCATCAATAAAGGATATGATATCGTATCCGGTGGTACAGACAACCACCTGCTGCTGATAGACCTGAGAAATAAAGGCATTTCCGGTAAAAAGGCGGAAAATACGCTGGTAAAGGCCGATATCACCCTGAATAAGAATATGGTACCGTTCGATGATAAGTCGCCGTTCATTACTTCGGGTATCCGTGTAGGCGTGCCTGCCATTACGACCAGGGGACTGAAGGAAAGCGATATGGAACAGGTGGCGGTATGGCTGGACGCCGTACTGATGCAGCCGGATAATGAAGATATTATTGCGAAGGTAAGAGGGGAGGTGAACGAGTTTATGCAGCAGTTCCCTTTATACCCAGAAATGGATTAAATAAATGATCTTTCATGATTACGGGCAATACCTGACAGGTATTGCCCGTATCTTTATAAACAGGTTTGCCTGCAAAATCTCAATCGGAAACATATGGACAGGAAAGAGCAAATAGTTGTATTCTGGTTCCGGCGTGATCTCAGGCCGGAGGATAACCATGGACTGGCCATGGCATTGTCTTCAGGCAAGCCCGTGCTGCCCGTCTTTATTTTTGATACGGATATTCTTTCCCGGCTGGAAGATACATACGACAGGAGGGTGGATTATATGCACCAGGCCCTGGTTTCACTGAACAGGGCATTGGGACAGGAAGGCAGCCGGCTGCATACTTTTTATGGCACACCGGCAGCAGTTTTCAGCGGGATCATTACCCGGTATGAGGTGGAAGCCGTGTATTGCAACAGGGATTACGAGCCGGCCGCTATAAGGAGGGACGAAGCGGTCAGGTCATTGCTGCAGGAGCAGGGAGTGCGTTTCCATATATTCAAGGACCAGGTGATCTTTGACAGGGCGGAAGTGGTGAAAGCGGACGGTACGCCGTACAGCGTGTACACGCCCTATTCGAGGAAATGGAAAAGCCTGCTGCAGCCGCAGGATTATACCGCTTTTGAACGGCCCCCGGGCTATTTCCTGCCATCGCCATGGACGGAGATACCGGCACTCCCGGCTATCGGATTCATGAAAACGGATATAGTGTTCCGCGAGCCTTTCCCGGATGAAGGTGTGATCAGCAGGTATCATGCACAAAGGGATTACCCTGCTCTGGATGCTACTTCGCACCTGGGAACGGCATTGCGGTTCGGCACCATTTCGGTCAGGCAGTGTGTACGGACAGCGCTGCTGCACAATGAGACCTGGCTGAATGAGCTGATCTGGCGGGAATTCTTTATGCAGATACTGTATCATTACCCCAGGGTAGTGCAGTATTGCTTTAAAGAAAAATATGAGGCTGTTCCGTGGCGTAATAATGAAGCGGAATTTGAAAAATGGTGCACCGGAACTACGGGATACGGTATCGTGGATGCCGGGATGCGGCAACTGAATGCCACAGGAAGGATGCCTAACCGGGTCAGGATGATCACGGCCGGCTTCCTGACGAAGCACCTGCTGACGGACTGGCGCTGGGGAGAGGTCTATTTTGCGCAGAAGCTGCTGGATTACGACCTCGCAGCCAATAACGGCAACTGGCAGTGGTCGGCAGGATGCGGCTGTGATGCCGCTCCCTATTTCAGGGTGTTCAATCCTGATGAACAGGCCCGGAAGTTTGATAAAGATATGGCATACGTGAAAGCCTGGTGCAGCGAATATAGGGCGGGAGGTACACTGCTGCCCCGCATAGTGGAGCATACTTATGCCCGCAACAGGGCTATCGCGGCGTATAAGGAAGCGCTTCAGGAAGCACCGTAACCCGGATGGTTTAATGGAAAATAACGATAAAAGGGGAAGATATTGAAATGTCTTCCCCTTTTATCGTTATGGATTATCATTACCTGTTGTAATATCGCAGGCGCATCTCTTTGGGATATTTGATCTCGTAAGAGAAGTTGATATTTTCCGTCTGGCCGCTGCTGATGGTGCGGTTCCATAAGATGCTGCCGGTCTGCTCATCCAGCGCTCCGTCGCCGATATGAAGCGCTTTGATGGTGATCTTGCTGTTCTCGCTGATCGGCAGTTGGTCCAGGATTTCCAGCTCCACGGGCTCTTTGGTATTGTTCCGGATGCTGATGCGGAAGGACTCTGTTTCCCATTTGCCGGAGTTCAGGGTCTTGGTAGTGGTCTTATCGTCAGTTTGAGTACGTTTAAGAACGATGCGGTCGTCTGTTCCCAATGCTATGGGATATTCCTCTTTTATGTAATTGGCCTGTAGCTGTGTCTTGCCGATATAGTTGTCCTCGAAAAAGATATTCGCTTCTCCTGATACCAGGTTGAGCTGCTGCCAGTTCCTGATAAATGCCATGAGGAATACCTGGTTGCTTACCTTAGGTACGGCGTGATATTTGTAAGAGGCTTCCAGCTCTTTTTTGTCAAGGATGACATATTGCTCTTTTTCCTGGCTGTAGAGCGTCTGGGTATGTTTGAGCTCATAGATTATATTCAACTGGTCGCCCGAGACAGTGGCCACCGGTATATCCGCTGCGGCTACCTTATCGGAGGTACGCATCTGGTAAGAGTTGGTATAATCTGCGCTTTGCTTGGTTTCCATAGCCACATCATTCAGGGCATTATGACCTGTATGCTCGGTTACGTACAAAGGCCGCAGGACAGGGCGGCTGAGGATGGATACAGGCCTGTAAGTGGATACATAGAGCTTTACATTGTTCCAGTCCTGGCCGGTGCGCTGGTAGATCCTGCCTTTGTAGACCATTTCAAGCGGCTGCTTTATTGAAGTCGCTTTCAGGTCGTAAGAAGGGGTCCAGCCGGCATTGGAGACCACGTAGCTGACACCCAGATGGGTCTGTATCTCCCGTTCCGCGAGTATTTCCAGCACCAGCTCCTTTTTATTGTATGCCTTACGGGTCCGGGATTGCTGCATGTGCTGGTCTATGCGTGAAACGGAATCCTGCAGGAGCTGCCTCTGCTCGTTCAGCACAAAGTTCTGGTTATCTATTTCCAGCATTCTTTTACGGTAGAACTCAGTGAGCTTTACCAGTTGTTCCTGCGGTGTAATTTTATCACTGACCGATATCTTCAGGTTGTCATTGATGATAGCCTGCTCGCCGGTCAGGTTCTTGATCTGTATGTTCAGCAGGTCGATCTGGCGCAGGAGCTTCTTTTTGTCCTTGTCCAGTTGCACTTCCGGTGCGGACAAAGTGCTTTCCTTCTGCTGGTTGACCTGTGGCGTAATGGCCAGCAGGGTAGTGCTTTTATCCAGGCTGATCTTATAGGTATTTTCGTCCAGGTCGTTAGGCAGGTTGATCACCTTAATGAAATTCTTTCCTTTTTGGAGGGTGAGGGGTGTGGTGCCATACACCCTGGCGCCCTGCATATAGACCGTTACTTCTTTTATGCTGATCTCTTTGGAGGTTTCCTGTTGCGCGGAAGCATGAACAGCAGTAAGCATCGTTAAGCTCAATAATAAGTTTTTCATATGTACATCTCTTTTACTGCTGTAAAGCTACCCGTAAAAGAAGTCCTGTGCTGCCTGCAATGGGTCAAATAGCTTCCTGACTTGGTGAAAGCGGGCTTCAGGAATCGTATGCATATAGTATGGTTGCCCTTTGAGGCCGAAGCGTACAGAGGAACAGGAACAATACCGGCAAACCCGGAAAGCGCTCTTGTATGAACTCCGGAGCCAGTTGAATTTATTTGGCTTATAAGACAACAACCTCTTATTACGGATACGCTTCGCTGAGCGCTATTCTCCCTGCGGGTCAGAGACCGCTTTACTATAGAGGCACTTGGGGGCTGGTCATTCCGAACGGATGTGAGGAATCTCTTATAATAATTGATAACTTATAATGGCTTTGTTTCTTATGTATAGATAGCCAATTTGAAACAAGCGATCAATAACTTTACTATAAATTATGTCTGGTAAAGACTACTATTAATATCAGCCTCTCTTGTTATAGGCAAATAAGCCCGTATCTTTATTATAATAACAAGGCCGGTCACCTGCTATTACAGGAGGAAAGGCAGTATAACCCGTTCAAATCGTGCCACAGCATACCTTACAGTGAAATTTTTATAAATTTGGATATATTATTAAACACATATAGATGCAATTAAGGTTTTTATATTTGCTGTGTTGCTTCCCTGTAATCTGCTATGCGCAAGATCAAACGCTTAGCAGTGAAAAGGCCACCAATATCCATAAGGTTATCACAACCTTCAGGTATTATACCGGGGATATGGATAAGATGGCTGATGTCATCAGCTTTCCTTTGCGCAGGCAATACCCGGTACCCGCTATTAAAGACGAAGCTGCATTCCGGCAGCGCTTCAGCGAAGTGTTTGATTCGACATTGATAACCATGATTGCTCAATCTGACGTGTCACAGTGGACAGAAATGGGCTGGAGAGGCATTATGCTGGGTAACGGCGTGATATGGATGGACGGTTGGGACGGGAAGATAACTGCGGTCAACTATGAGAGTGATTATGAAAAAGCGTTGAGACAAGAATTGATCGCCAGAGATAAGGACAGCCTGCACCAGTCGTTGCAACATTTTGAAAGACCCGTTTATAAGATAAGAACCAGGCATTACCTGGTCAGGATTGACGAGCTTTCTGAGCATATATACAGGTATGCTTCCTGGAAGATCCCTGCAGCAGCATCTTCAGAACCCGACCTGGTTTTAAGCAATGGTACATGGGAATTCGAGGGCACAGGCGGTAATCATGTTATCATATTTGTCAATGGAGCTTTTACATACAAAATTTACAGGAATATTATCGGCGTGGAAGATGCCCCGGATATCACACTGGAGGTCGAAAAAGACGGGCAGAGGATTATGACGGAAGGCGGAACATTGATATTGGAATGATATAACGGATCCTGGTATTGTGGCGCAACAAATGCGTTGAAGTGCCGCCTGCAACGGAAGTATGGGACAAGGTATTACTTTTGAAAAATCATAAACATATGCTTTACAGACTGCTTATTATCTGCCTGCTCTGCATTACGGGAACGAGGCCATTGTCTGCACAATCAACAATAGTGCTGTTCCATACCGACTATGGTGACTTTAAGGTCATGCTGTATGACTTTACACCCCGGCACCGGGACCTGTTCTTACAGGAAATAGCAAAAGGCGCTTATCATAACGCGCTGTTCAACCGGGTGGTAAAAGGCTTCGTGGTGCAGGGCGGCGAATATGATGATGATATCCTGGCACGGGAAAAGAAGAGTGGGCAGACAGAGGGCAGGCTGGCGCCGGAGTTTGATGAGCGTGCCTTTCATAAGATCGGTGCTTTGGGAGCCGGCAGGGATGATAACCCGGAAAAGGCTTCATTCCTCAGGCAGATCTATTTTGTGGCAGGCAGCTCCTGTACCGAAGCGCAGTTTGACAGTATGGCTGTAAAATACCGGAAGCGCTTTACGCCCGAAAGGCGGCAGCATTACCTGGACCATGGCGGCCAGCCACGCCTGGATGGCGATTATACGGTCTTTGGTGAAGTGATAGAAGGGCTGGATGTATTGCTGGAAATAAGCAGGTTGCCCGTAGAGTCATCCCATCATTTTCCAGAGCGGCAGGTAAAATTCCGTGTGGAGGTCTTGTAGGGAACGGGAGCTATACCTGTTCTGTACAGGCAGATACGCTTAGCGTTTGTTATAGGGTGCCGGCCAGCTTCGGGTATCCTGTTTTTTGAGCCCTACCCAATTTTTTATATATTTTTTTCGTCTTTACGGTTAAAAAGAAGATATAAAAAAAAGTACCTGGCCCTCTTCCTGTTATTTATAGTGCCCTATCTCTTTATATGGAGCTGCGACTCTAAGACAGAATATCATTTGATCAGCGCAATAGATCTTTCTCCTGTGCTTCTTCCTGCTGTCGATAGTAACGGCCGCCTTGCTTACGAAGACACAGATACGTCGGGGCTATATCAGGCTAATGAGGTTGGGTGGCTGCTTGATATACATTACGGCATTCTTTCTTCTGTACCCCGATTCCAGTTCGTACCGGCTGCTTATGCCTCTAAACAGATCAGGTCGGTAGCGCTGGAACAGTTACAGGACATAAAGGTATTCACCATTCACGATTATAACAGCCGTTATCTGGCAGGAGATGAAATATCTTCCATATTTCTTTTAGAAGACGACCGTCCTTTAAGCAGCATAATTGAAAGCTGGAACAAGAGCGACCTACCTTTTGCCACGAGCTCCTGGGGACATCTTGCAGATGCACCTTCGGATACGGCCTTAGTGCAGCTGAGAGTAGAATTTATCTTCGAAAATCAAAGTACGATTTACACTTTGTCAGCTCCCGTAAAAATCTATTAAAATGAAATTTCTTATATCAATTATATTCCTGTCGTTATTGTACATTCAGCAGTGTGCGGCCGGGGATAACTTCAATTGGAACGGAGGTGTTTATAGCGGGATCGCGCTGAATGCTGCGCCCGGTATATCAAAGCCAAACTTTAAGACCTCCCTTTATAACGGGGGGCTTATCGCTGCGTATTTCGAGATGGGCAAGAACAGGTTTAGCCTGTATGCCTCATTGGAATATAATCCCAATTACTTTGCTTACCAATATACACATCCGGCCAACAGCAATTACAGCTTATCACACAGCGAGGTGCTGCACTCTTTCAATCTTTGTTCCCAGGTTTCGGGGAAATTCCGATTAACGGGTAAAAGCAAAATAGAGATGGGCGCGGGAACCAAGCTCATCCTGGACAGCAAGCCGAAAGCTAAGGGACAGACAATCTACAAAAGTGAATTTGATACCGTGCTGCAAAGGCACAATAATATTCCTGTAATAGGTGTACGGGCCAGTCGTTCTCAAAACACGTTCAGCGCAGTGTTCGTATCCCTGGCGTATCACCGGTACCACTCTAAATATCCATGGTTTGTACGGGTGAAATTTTCCACCCTCTGGCAATTCAACGGATATGACCGTCACTACTTGTTTTATGCATATGAGGAGCACCAAAACAGGACACCGGCGGAAACGATCTTATTATTGCACCAGCGTAGTATAATTGATTGTACCTGGGGGATACAATTATGGTCTTCCGGTAACAGTAAGCGTGTTAAGCAGTAATGCTTATAGGTCTCTAGTTTCAGAAGGACTGGTATAACACATTTCATAAGCATGCTTATAGCAGGTTACTTTAGAGCAATGTAGCAACTGCCTGGTGTTCCGCAGCAACAATACAAGCAGTATAAGCATACGGTTTAAATAGTTTTTATGGTAATCAAGTTGCGTAATTTTATTCCTTTACTGGTAGTATTACAGGTTTCCTGCTCCGATTTAAAATCTAAAGTGGAAGAAGCTGATATTGTAGGTGTATATAGTATGAATATATCCAGGTACGGCGGATTATATTATTCTCCAACACTCTATAAGCTGTATTTTTACAAAGACAGTGTCTTATTGTTTGAAACCTGCAGCGGATTACGGAAATCTGAGTGGTATCTCGAAGGAGATAAAGTATACTTTAGGCAGAACGATACACTGGGGGAGGGGAATGCGAAGTTATATAAGATGGATATCCTGAATAATGGCAACCTGCGGCGAAAAAATGTCAAAAATGTATTATCTAAAGATACTACTGTAGTTTTTTACAATCATTTACTTTACAAAAAGATCAATAGCACTCCGCCGGACAGCTTATTGCAGGCAGGTATGGAATGATGAGACGTCTTTACCGGACCAACAAGATCAGAGTAAAATATAATAAAAGCGCTTCAATTGAAGCGCTTTTATTATATTTGGCTTTGGAAGCAAGCATCTCTGCCTGAATGTCAGGTGTACAGACGTGTTAGTGAAATTATATAAAATAGAAGTTGTATTAAAAAATGATAGATATAAAAAACATTCAACAAGAGATAAAAGAAGAACAAATTCCAAGTAGAGGAGTTAAACCTTTAGTATTTATCAGTCATGATACACGGGATGCTGAGCTTGCAGAAGCATTTAGTAAATTATTAAGCTCAGTAAGTGCTGGTGTTCTAAAATCTTTTCGTTCCTCTGACAAACGAGGAAACCAAGGAATTGCTTATGGGGTTGAATGGTATCCTGAAATAATGAAAAAACTTGGCGATGCATCGGACGTGGTTGCTCTTTTAACTCAAAATAGTGTTGACAGACCTTGGATTCTTTATGAAGCAGGTGTTGCCAAAGGAAAGTTAAATACCCCACTTTTAGGAATTGCAATTGGTATTCCTTTAAATAAGGCTAATAACGGGCCATTTGCTCAGTTTCAAAACTCAGGAGATGATATTGATTCTTTGACTAAACTTGTGGTTCAACTTGTAAGTCGGATTCCTAATTCTGAGCCTGATACCGAAGTAATTAAAATGCAAGTAGAAGCATTTAAGAAACAAGCGGAAGTAATACTAAAAAAGCAGCCCGAAGTTGAATTAAAAGATCGTGAATTAATGGAAGATTCTTCGGTGGCGAAATTATTTGAGGAAGTTAAGATAATGTTCCTGGATTTGCCAACAAGAATTGAAAGAAATATTGAACCTAGTTATCGAAAACGTAAAATGAGGCTTCATCCACAAATATTGAATGAAATTATGTTTATGTCAGAAGAATTCGATGAAGCCTATCTTAGTTTTTTAGTCATTATAAGTATGTTCCGTGACGACATGCCTTGGGTATATGAAATTGGAAAAGAAACATATGAAATACTGAAATCGAATAAAGCACTAATTGAAAAAGAAAAAGCGATATCTGACTTTAGACGGCTGATTAAAACATCTTTCAGACATCCATTTTTTGTAGAAATGGGAGGCTCAAAAGAATCAAAAATGATGTTGGAAGACCTGTTTTTTTTTAATGAGAATTTTTTGGATAAATTGCTACACAAAAAAAAATAAGATTTGCAGACACAGGTTTTTTATGCAGGACGTGCTGCCGTTCAGAACTTGATGTCTTTCCATTGTTGATGTTCTTTACCAACACAACAACATAAAAAATAATAAGGTACATTACGGCTTTACCGGCCAGAGCAAACAAAGTAATAGTACAACATACCAAACGCTTCAATTGAAGCGTTTCCTCCATTTCTCCATTGTTTCACCAACAATACCAAATAAAATAATCAGTATATTTATATGTAAAATGTTTTGTCGATGCCGCAAAGTGATTTTAAGATAACATTTTATACTGCTACTATCCTGGAATGGAAACCGCTCCTGGTAAAAGATGTATATAAGCAGATTGTCGTTGACAGTCTCAGGCACTTGGTCAGCACAGGTAAAATAAAAGTATATGGATTTGTAGTGATGCCAAATCATATTCACCTGGTATGGCAGATACTGGATACTCATACTGCATTGATCCAGCAATCATTTATGAGATACACTGCACAAATGATGCTCAGGAATTTAAGGGAGGATCCGGATACATTAGCACAATACTATGTGGGCGCCAGGGATAGGAAGTACCAGGTGTGGGAGCGTAATCCCCTGCACGTTTTTATAGAGCATCGGGCTGTATTTTTACAGAAGCTGAACTATATACACGATAATCCTGTGAGAAAACAATTGGTAACATATCCGGCAGATTACAAATACAGTACCGCAGCTATGTATTTAAAGAATACAGCAGACTGGGATTTTGTTACGGTTATTGATCATTGAATGGTGTTATGGTTGTTGGTGAGGAACACCAACAACGGAGCAGGAAGTAGGACATACTGCTGGTTATAAATACAGTACCGCTGCCTTATGCCTGGGTTAGGATTCTATTGTGGATGTTGATTCTTAAGCAATATATGGTTACTGGTAAATGAGTGCCAATGATTGAGAATATATTAAAGTATGGTGCTTAGGAAAATATTATTTTATGTAGATTTGCAAAATAAATGTAAAAAATATATTGTGAAAAAAATCATATCAATAGTCGTCCTCTTGCTCTCCTTTATTAGTGTCAGAGCTCAAAGCAATAATTATTCCGAAGTGTATTTTACCGGTTATGGAGGACCGTATAAAGTATATGTGAACGACAGGTTAGTTACAAATATTTCAAATCATGACATTTTAAAGTTGAAACTATACTCCAAAGGAAGGTTTACAGTAACATTTCAAAATTCATTTCTTAACCTGGAAGGTTTCTTACAGATTAATGATTTTGGTACTTACTATTATATGGGAGGGAACAAGGAAGGAGTTCTGAAGAAAACCATCAATAATCAAGCTGTTGACCAAGCGACTTTTGAAGCCTTTACAAAAGGCATAGAAAAAAGAAAAAAAGTTACTTATGAAGTCATTAATATGGAAGAAGATATTAATAGACCTCTGGGGAAAATAGAAGCCGCGTCTGTTGCTGCAAAAGTTCAGGGTTCTTGTTTTGTTATAGATAAAAATGGGTATTTACTTACGAACTATCATGTAGTAGAGCAGGCAAAATCTGTTCATATAAAAGGTATCGGGGGAGATTTTAGTACACTTTATGCTGCTGATGTTGTAGCTTTTGATTCTGAAACGGATTTAGCTATACTTAAGCTTAAAAATTCTGCCCTGAAATTTCCTGATCTCCCTTACTCTCTGAAAACAAATACAGCACAGCAAGGTAGTAAATCCTATGTTTTAGGTTACCCGTTAACGCAGTCAATGGGCGATGAAATAAAACTCACAGAAGGTCTTATTAGCGCTAAATCCGGATATAAGGGGAGTGCGTCTCAATACCAGATTTCTGCAGCAGTGCAGCCTGGTAACAGTGGTTGTCCTATTTTCGATGAGGATGGCAATGTTTTGGGAGTTGTTAATGGTAAGCTATCCAATGCAGAAGGCGTGGGATATGCTGTCAAATCTCTTTATATTAAAACTTTTTTAGAAACAACTGAAAAAGTTAATACAGAAAGCACTGTTATTGCCAATCCGGAAAAAAGTTCTTTTCTGAAGAGAATACCGGAGTTAGGAGGCTTTATTTTTATAGTAGAAGCCAATAATCAATGATGAAATATCGCTCTCTGCTGGTCTGAGCTGTTAAGTAAGATACTGGTAAAAAATAACAAAAGCGCTTCAATTGAAGCGCTTTTGTTATTTTTGAAGATAAGTATCTCCGCCCGGTTGATGGATGCCATTTTATCATTTAAAGTATTGAGCAAATGAGAAAACTATTTCCGATTTTTATCTTGTTGGTCTTCCTGCTTACCAATTGTAATAGCTCCGTAAAGCAGGTGCCTGAAGTCCCCAAGGAACAGGCAGCGAACTTAAATGATAAAGCCGTAAAAGATGCGGCTAAGCTCAATAATGTTCTGGATCAATTCGCTGCGCCTTCCCAGTTCTTTGAGGTTCCGGCAGACCGGGAATCTGTTATTAAAGGGGAAAAAGGTACAACACTATTTATAGATCCTCAGGACCTGGAATTGGTGAACGGCCAAAAGTTAGGCAGCACAATAAAAGTAGAATTAAAAGAGTTGACCAGCCAGTCGGATCTGTTGAGGAACAATACCCAAACAGTTTCAAATGGAAAGCTGCTTGTATCTGGTGGGGCTTATTATATTCATATTACATCTGATGGTGAGCAGGCGAAGCTAAAGAGTAATGCCACTTTATCCGTTGCATTTCCCAGGATTACGGAGAGGAAAATGGAGCTGTTCTACGGAACCCGGGACAGCCTGGACAGAATCAACTGGGAGCCTGCCGGTCAAGAGTTCGCCGCGAAAGCAATCAAGAAGGAAAAGCCCCGATCTGAAGAAGTGACTTCCGTAAAGATCGTAAAGTCTGAACTGGACCAGATATTTGACTATATAGAGAATGACTCAACTCCATACCAATCGCGGTCAGAAGCAGAGAAGCGAAATGAAGTAAGAAATAAACTCTACGAAGATGTATATGATGCGATACAGTTAAAAGCGCTGGAATGGATCAATGTGGATATGTTTTTAGATGCTGCGAATACAACCGATCTGAAATATACATTTGCAGGTCCTGCAAAGATTGAATCAGCTAACATTCTGGTTGTGTTTACTGATATGAACAGCGTTATCCAGGAATATTATTTCGCATACGGTAAAAATTTCAATGCCCAAACCATATCTGGCTTACCTGTAGGAAACAATATTAAGTTCATTGCGTATTCAATCCTGGACGATAAAGTCTATGCATACAGTACCAAGCTAAAGCTGAAAACAGGTCAATCAATCCAGGTTGAATTGAAAGAAATGGGTAAGGATGCGCTCAGGCAGATACTGAAATAAGGACAGCGTACAACAATTGACAACGTAAAATATCCTGTTATGGTTGTTGGTGAAGAACACCAACAACGGAGAGTAACGGTCATTTCAGGCAGTCAGATGTATACGCGACACGTAAAAGAAGCAACAACACTGGCCAAAGATTTTTTATATAAAAAAGATCAACTGACTATCTATCATGTATAGGAAACAAAGTCATTATAAGCTCCCATTATTATAAGAGATTCCTCACATCCGTTCGGAATGACCGACACCCTCAATCCCTTTATAGCAAAAGCGGTTTCTGAGCCGCAGAGAGAACACTGCCCAGCGAAGCCGTAATAAAAGGTTGTTTCCTCTAAGCAGATAGCAACTAAAGGTCAGCAATACGCCGCCGGACAGCTTATTACAACAGGTGCAAGTAGAATATTCAACTGGTGAGGGGCTATAACCCTTGTCAATCGGTAAAGGTACAGGCTGAGATAACCTGTTAAAGCTATATGATTTCATTTGTTGATTGTCTTTTCCTCCATTGTTGTTCTTCTTCATCAACAATGCGGAATTAGGCGCGCCTCATCAATAAGCAAAAACGGCTGGTACAAAATGTACCAGCCGTTTCACTATAAATATAAGCATTGTATCTATTAATACATATCCATACCACCACCAGGCATTGCAGGGGCAGCAGCAGATTTAGGCTCGGGTTTGTCTGCTATCACACATTCAGTGGTCAGCAGCATACCTGCGATGGAAGCCGCGTTCTCAAGCGCTACTCGGGTTACTTTGGCCGGGTCGATAACGCCGTCAGCCAGTAACTGAACGTATTGCTCGCTGCGCGCATTGAAGCCATAATCGCCTTCGCCTTTGCGAACTTCATTTACAATGATGGAAGATTCCAGTCCCGCGTTCTCCACGATCACACGCAGCGGCGCTTCCAGTGCCTTGCGTACGATGTTGATACCGGTATTCTCATCTTCATTGGCGCCATTCAGGTTATCAAGCGCTGCGATGGAACGTATTAAAGCAGTACCGCCACCGGGCACGATACCTTCTTCTACAGCGGCGCGTGTAGCGTGTAAAGCATCATCCACCCTGTCTTTTTTCTCTTTCATTTCCACTTCTGTAGCGGCGCCTACGTATAATACCGCAACACCACCGGCCAGCTTGGCCAGGCGCTCCTGTAATTTTTCCTTATCGTACTCGGAGGTAGTGGTTTCCAGTTGGGCTTTGATCTGGTTCACACGTGCGTCGATACCTTCTTTCTGTCCTTTACCGTCTACGATAGTGGTATTATCCTTATCAATGGTTATGGAAGCAGCCTGTCCCAGGTAAGTCAGGTCAGCGGCATCCAGTTTATAGCCCTGCTCTTCGCTGATCACGATGCCTCCGGTCAGCACAGCGATATCCTGCAGCATTTCCTTACGGCGGTCACCGAATCCCGGAGCTTTTACGGCAGCTACTTTCAGGGAACCGCGTAATTTGTTCACTACAAGGGTAGAAAGCGCTTCGCCGTCCACATCTTCAGCAATGATCAGTAAAGGACGACCGGTCTGCACCACTTTTTCCAGGATAGGCAGCAGGTCTTTCATCGTGCTGATCTTCTTATCATAGATCAGGATAAAAGGATTTTCCTGCTCTACCTGCATTTTTTCAGTGTTGGTCACAAAATACGGGTTCAGGTAACCGCGGTCGAACTGCATACCTTCCACCACATCAATGGTAGTATCCGTATTTTTGGATTCTTCAACGGTGATCACACCTTCCGTTCCTACTTTAGCCATAGCTTCAGCGATCAGCTTACCGATCACGTTATCATTATTGGCGGAGATGGTACCTACCTGCTCGATCTTCTGCGTATCGTTGCCTACTTTCTGAGCGATAGACCTGATATTACCTACAACAGCTTCCACAGCCTTGTCGATACCGCGCTTCAGGTCCATAGGATTGGCTCCTGCGGCTACGTTCTTCAGTCCTTCACGGATCAGGGCCTGCGCCAGCACTGTGGCGGTAGTGGTACCGTCACCGGCCAGGTCATTGGTCTTGGAGGCTACTTCTTTCACCATCTGGGCGCCCATATTCTCCACGGCATCTTCCAGCTCGATCTCTTTGGCTACGGACACACCGTCCTTGGTGATGGCCGGAGCGCCGAATTTTTTCTCTATAACCACGTTACGTCCTTTGGGACCTAAAGTTACTTTTACTGCATCAGCCAGCGTATCCACGCCTTTTTTCATTTTGTTGCGTGCGTCTGTGTTGAAGAAAATTTGTTTTGCCATTTTATAAATAAATTAAAAATGAGTTTAAAAATAGGATCAATGAAAACGGGCTATACCATTTAGAGGATAGCCAGGATATCGCTTTCGCGCATAATTAATAATTCTTCACCATCAAGGTTGATCTCAGTACCGCCGTATTTGCTGTACATAACGCTGTCACCCACTTTCACAGTCATAGGTTCGTCCTTTTTGCCGGCACCGACTGCTACAACTGTACCTTTTTGTGGTTTTTCCTTTGCGGTATCAGGTATGATGATACCACCAGCTGTCTTGGTTTCTGCTTCTACCGGTTTTACAATTACTCTGTCGTGTAATGGAGTGATGTTTGCCATAAGAAAATTAATTATTATGTGGTTTATAAATGTTATATAAATGAATGCCTGAAATGCTGTATTCCAGACTTGCTAATTGTAGAGCAAAAAATTTGCCAGCCCTGCTTTAGGGACAGAATTGCAGTTTTGCGGGTATTATCTGCATCCAACTGACAATTTTTGTGACATAAATGCATTGTCCGGGTTGCAGGTATGATATTTTTGACAGTGGGGACATTCGCCCGAGATGATGGCCCGGTGTCTTTTCCATGTTGTTAATAAATAACATACCTTAAAATAGCTTACCTTTGCGGTTTTTACCATTGGTTTAATATGATGTCTTTGCAGCCGGAAGATATGATGGTTTCTTATCCTGTCATGGAGCATTTTTATACGCTCCAGGGAGAAGGCGCCTATACGGGATGCGCGGCTTATTTCATTCGCCTGGGAGGCTGTGATGTGGGCTGCGTGTGGTGCGATGTGAAGGAAAGCTGGCCTATAGATGCCCACCCGCATATGACGGTTCGGGAGCTTATAGAAGCTGCATCGGCACATCCCGGAAAGATCATCGTGGTTACCGGCGGCGAACCCTCTATGCATAACCTGGAACCCCTGACCAATGCCTTCCGGGCGGCAGGATTCCGGCTGCATATAGAAACCTCGGGCTCTTCCACGCTGACCGGCTCATGGGACTGGATCACCTTATCTCCCAAAAAGTTTAAGCAGCCGCTGGAAGCAAGTTGTTCCATAGCTCATGAGCTCAAGGTGATCGTCTTCAATAAATCGGATTTTGAGTGGGCCGAAAGCTACGCGGCCAGGGTAAAGGATGGCTGCAGGCTATACCTGCAGGTGGAGTGGAGCAAGGCACAGCAGCTTTCCCCGCTTATCGTGTCGTATATCCGGGAGCACCCGGAGTGGCAGTTGTCGCTGCAAACACATAAATATTTGAATATCCCTTAAAAACTACAGCGCGTATCATGACACTTTTTGAAGCCATTATTTTAGCCATTATCGAAGGGCTGACGGAATTCCTGCCTGTTTCCTCCACCGGTCATATGATATTGGGAGCAGCCTTCATGGGTATGGAAAATACCTCTTTTGTAAAGCTTTTCCTGATCTGTATACAGTTGGGAACCATTTTGTCCGTCCTGGTGCTGTACTGGAAACGCTTTTTCCAGTCCCTTGATTTTTATTTCAAGCTGGCAGTGGCGGCGGTGCCTGCTTCTGTCCTGGGCTTCCTGTTCAATGACTATATAGACGGCCTGCTGGAAAGCCCTATGATGGTGGCGGTGATGCTGGTGATAGGAGGAGTGGTGCTGCTGTTTGTTGACAAATGGTTCAACAAGCCTGTCACGGATAACTCCGACAGGATATCGTACGGGCAGGCTTTTAAAATAGGCTGTTTCCAGTGCCTGGCGCTCATTCCCGGGACTTCCCGTTCGGCCAGCACCATCGTGGGTGGTATGGCGCAGAAGCTGACGCGCAAGGCGGCGGCCGAATTCTCTTTTTTCCTGGCCATCCCCATGATGGCGGGGGCTTCCCTGGTGAAGCTGCTGAAATATTTCAAAAATGGCAATGTTTTAACGGCCCAGGAAATGAACCTGATGCTGGTAGGCAATGTGGTGGGATTCGTGGTGGCTATCATTGCCATCAAGTCTTTCATCGGGTTCGTTAATAAATACGGCTTTAAAGCTTTCGGCTGGTACCGTATCATCGTGGGCGGCGTCATTCTTGTCATGTTGATGAGCGGCTACAGCCTGGCGGTTATTTAATACAGCAAAAGCAATGTTCAATAAGAATTTCAAATACGAGATCGTAGCGCAGGATAAGGCAACAGGTGCAAGGGCCGGTTTGCTGCATACGGATCATGGTGTTATAGAAACGCCCATCTTTATGCCTGTGGGCACGGTGGGCAGCGTTAAGGGCATCCTGCAGTCGCAGTTGCACAACGACATCAAAGCCCAGATCATCCTGGGCAATACCTATCACTTATACCTGAGGCCGGGGCTGGATATCCTGGAGAAGGCCGGGGGACTCCATAAGTTCAACGGCTGGCATAAGCCTATCCTTACGGACAGCGGCGGGTACCAGGTATTCTCCTTGTCCGGTAACAGGAAGCTGAAGGAGGAGGGCGCCCTGTTCCAGTCGCATATAGACGGATCCAGGCATATGTTCACCCCTGAAAACGTTATGGACACCCAGCGGGTGATAGGCGCGGATATTGTTATGGCATTCGATGAATGCACCCCTTACCCCTGTGATTATGAGTATGCGCGGAAATCTATGGAAATGACCCACCGCTGGCTGACACGCTGCATAGACCGCTTTAATGCGACGGAGCCGAAATACGGGTACCGCCAGAGCCTGTTCCCCATTGTCCAGGGCAGCACCTATAAGGATCTTCGGAAACGCTCTGCCGAATTCATAGCGGAGCAGGATGCCGACGGGAATGCGATAGGAGGCCTGTCCGTAGGTGAGCCGGAAGAGGATATGTATGAGATGTGCGACCTGGTGTGCGGCATACTACCGAAGGAAAAACCACGTTATCTTATGGGTGTGGGCACGCCCTGGAATATCCTGAACGGTATCGGGATGGGCGTGGATATGTTCGATTGCGTCATGCCTACCAGGAACGGGCGTAACGGTATGCTGTTCACTTCGGGCGGCGTCATCAATATAAAGAACAGGAAATGGGCTGATGACTTTTCGCCTATAGATATGGGCCTGGGCGCGGATCATACCGTAAACTTTTATACCAGGGCTTACCTGAGGCATCTGTTTGTAGCGCAGGAGCTGCTGGCGCTCCAGCTGGCCAGCCTGCAGAACCTGTCCTTTTACCTGCACCTGGTAAGACAGGCCCGGGAACATATTATAGCCGGGGATTTTGCCGAATGGCAAAAAGCTACATTGGCTGCCGTGAAAACAAGATTGTAAAGCATATATGGCGTTTCTCAATAAATACTGGAAAAAACTGGATGCCTTTATCCTGAAGAAATTCCTGACCACGTTTTTCTTTTCTATATGTATTATAGCATTGATAGCGTGCGTAGTGGATTATTCGGAAAAAGTGGATGACTTCGTTAAGAACAAGCCTTCCAATATGGACCTCATCCTGTACTATATCAGCTTCGTGCCGCATATTACGGCGCTCCTGTTCCCCCTGTTTATTTTTATCGCCACTATCTTTTTTACTTCCAAGATGGCTTTCCGTACCGAGATCATAGCGATCCTGGCTTCCGGCGTCTCCTTTACGCGCTTTCTAAGGCCTTATGTGGTGGGTGGCTGCATCCTGGGGATCATCTCTTTGGTTGCCAACCATTTTGTCGTGCCTATGGCCAACCAGCGTATCCACGAGTTCTCCGTAAAATTTATCTGGAACAGCCCTTACTCTACCGACAGGAATATTCATATCCGCCTGTCGCCTCAGGAATATGTCTATATCCAGAATTTCGATTACCAGCTCAGGGAAATTACGCGGTTTACGATGGAGACGATGGATGATAATGACATGACGCAGAAGCTGAGTGCGGAGCGTGCGCATTACGATACGGCTGCTCATGAATGGAAGCTGAAGAAAGTAGTGCTCCGGAAATTTGAAGGCAAAGCGGAGCAGATGCAGGTAATGGATGATTACAGCCTGAAAATACCGCTGACGCCTGAAGAGATCGTGAACGATGACAGGAAAAAGGAATCGCTGACCACGCCCCGGCTGCTGACGGAGATACAAAAGCAGAAAGACCGGGGGGCGGAAACGGTTAACGGTTTCTTATTTGAGCGGTACAAAAGATCGGCACAGCCGTTTGCCGGGCTGGTGCTCTGTATCATCGGCGCCTGCCTGGCTTCCCAGAAGATCCGGGGCGGCAGCGGCTTTCACCTTGCCATAGGTATCGGCGGCTGCGCTGTCTATATGCTGTTCATGCAGTTCTCGCAGACCTTTACCCTGAATGCCGGTGTGCATCCGCTGCTATCCATATGGATACCCAACATCGTGTTCAGTATCATCGCCTACCTCATGTATAAGCGTAAGATCAAATAAGTGCTATGCGTTATCCCAGCATGGAGATCTGCCATCTCCGAACTACCAGGCTGCCGAATGCCCTGTTCAATATAGACAGGCTGGAAGACTATATTCCCCAAAACCCGGGTGTAAGCCATCCGCATTCCCATAACTTTTACCACCTGGCTTATATCAGGAAGGGAGAGGGTACGCATATGCTGGACTTTGAAGCCCGGAAGGCCGGCGACCATACCATTTATTTTATGTACCCGGGGCAGGTGCATAGCTGGCATTTTGATGCGGGGACTACCGGTTTCGTGATCAATTTTTCCCCTGAATTCCTGGATGCGAATTTTATCCGCTCCGAATTGCTGACGCGACTGCCCCTGTTCGGCAAATTCAGTGACCGCCAGGTATACGAGGTGCCCCAACGGCACATTCAGGACCTGGAAGCCGGGCTGGAGGAGCTATACCACCTGCAGCAGACTGCTGATCCGTACAGGAGCCTGGATATCGCCTTTGGGCTGGGCCGGCTGCTGATCCGCCTTTCAGGATTGCTGGACCTCGGCAAAGGCGCGGTACAGGGTAATGATGCCTATTACAGGCATTACATCCGGTTCCTGGAGCTGGTAGAGCTGCATTTTAAGGAGAAGCGGCTGCCCAGGGAATATGCCGCTATGATGCATATCACGCCGCATCATCTCAACCAGGTCGTACAGCATTTTGTGAACGTATCGGCAGGTGTGCTGATACGTAACAGGATATTGCTGGAAGCCAAAAGGCTGCTGGTAAATGATGCCGGGACAGCCAGCGGGATCGCCTACTTTCTCAATTTCAGCGATAACTCCTACTTTGTCAGGTTTTTTAAGAAATATACGGGTGTCACGCCCGACGCTTTCAGGGCTGCTGCCCGGAAGCGCATATAAAAAGTACCATATAAAGCCTGGATTATACCATATATGCCGTTTTTGACCGCCTAATTTTGTACTGTAAACATCAGGTATAAGATATATGAGCAGCACTCGTCAGCATAAGCCGAATATTGTATGGAGCGTGGTCAACAACAAATGTCCTCATTGCAGGAAGGGGGATATGTTCCTGGAGAAGAACCCCTATAAATTGTCCGCGATATTAAAAATGCATAAATATTGTCCTGCCTGTGAAGGCGACCTGGAACCGGAAGTAGGCTTTTATTTCGGTACCGGGTATATCAGCTACGGCTTGTCCATAGTCGTGTGCATAGCCTGGCTGCTGGTATATTACCTGGCGTTTGGTATCTCTATCTATGACAACAGTATGTTCATCTACCTGGGTACGGCCATCGGCTGGCTGCTGCTCTGTCAGCCCCTGATCATGAGATGGTCCCGTACCATATGGATAGCCATATTTGAAAAATATAAGGGGGCGGCGGTAGAGAAAAGCTGATCGTCCCGTATGGGATTTGCTGGGATGCAATAAAAAGAGACGTTGTCATCACGACAACGTCTCTTTGCTTATAAAGGCATACGTTCCGGCTTAGAAATGGAAAGTGAGGAAGATATTGCCTGTAGTTAAAGTCTGTACGCCGGTTGCATTGGTGGCGCGCTGGCTTATCCTGTGTGTTTGTGTCTGTACGGAATTGGTAGCGGGGTTAAAGCTTTCGGAAGTGGTCTGTCCGAAATTGAAGCTGCCGTTCGTATAGAAAGCCAGTCCTAATTCACCACCGATAGCGATCTTGGGCGTGAAGAAATATTCCACACCTGCGAAGCCGCCTAAGCCTATTCTTAAGTTAGCGGCAGATTTGGATGCTACGGGGCGTTCTGTACCGGTTCCCCAGTTGGAGGTAGGAGCCTGGTTCAGGCCGGTCATCTCGTTGCCATAGGTATAGTCGGATTTGGTCCTGCTGCGTCCTATCAACACCTCGCCGCCGTAAAAGCCCTGCAGGCGACCGTAGCCGCGACGCATTTCATAGCCCAGGCGCAGATCGAAGGTGGAAGACCGTGTATCCAGGTAATCTACGGTTGTTGCGTTGACATCCAGGGGATTGGTCATGAAGCGCTGGTCATCCCTTACTGTAGCGGATTCCTGTGTGGTGTTCAGGTGTAAATTCAGCTTCACCCTTACCGCACATTTGTCGCTCAGGAAATATTTACCGTAGAGCGCGCCGTTAAAGCCGCTGAAGACAGGGGCGGGGTTTCCGGAAGTGCTGAATACATTACCGAAATAGCTTAAGAAAGGCGTAGCATCTACACCAATTGCAAAATCCTTGGCTTCGGGGATAATGCTGATACCTTTGGAATTAACGGTACCGGCTTTTCTTGTCGGGTTCTCCTGGGCATTGGCTAAAGTACCTGTAGCTAATGCGGCTCCGAGAGATAATATGAATATGTGTCTCATTGATTTTTGATTGTTTGAAAATTACTTAACTGCAAAATTCCGTCCGGGATTATATACCGTCACCCACGCTTGGATCTTCTGTATAATAAGCGCTGCCGTTCAACTGCCAGTTAGGAAGATTGTACGCTTCTCCGGGTAACAGCTGTTCTGTGGTGGCAGACTGTCCTTTCCATATCACATTGATGGTTTTGCTGGTTTGTACGGTATCGTCAACGATAGTAGGCACTACTACCTGTCCTTTGAAATCAGCGAATTTTACGTTGATGGCGGAACCGTTTGCGCTTACAGGAGCCACGATCGTGAACTCACCGGTAGCCGCATTGTAAGTAACGTCTTTAATAAGATAAGTACCGGAAGCAGCACTGTTCAGCTCGGCATAAGGAACAGAGGCAATGATTTGTACGTTCTCGGCAGAAGACCATTTGGGAATGGAATCGCTTTCGTTCTTGTTGATGAGGATCTTACCGTGGATAGTGGCTGTCTGCTCTTTGTTGATCTCTAATGCTTTAGCCGGGTCTTCCTTGGAACAAGAGGTTACTCCGATAGATAAGCTACCTAACGCGATGAGCGCAAAAATCGATACTTTTTTCATTGTTTGTTGAAATTTTTATTGATAGTAAAAAATGCGTGCGAAAGTAGCGCTTTTAATGTAAAAATAATATTGCCGTCACGTGTATTTAATAAAAATAACACTATGACAACAGATTCAGGAAGCGTATATATGTGGTCCCGGAGTGAAGCGTACTGTATGGTTCGCGCGGATGCTGCCTGCAGGGGGCATTTAAGCCGGGAATATTTGTTTTATTCTTTGTAGTTTTATACCCGATAAATCAGTGCTTATGATACAAATACTACTACGTGCCGCTGCCTGTACGGCCGGGCTGCTGTTCCCTGCTATGATACAGGCCCAGGTCAATATGGATGTGATCAGGAATATACAGCAGGAGGCGCACCGGCATTCTCAGTTGGAGCTACTGGGCCAGGAACTGGTCGACGATATAGGTCCCCGCCTGATAGGCAGTCCTGCCTACAGGGCCTCGCAGGACTGGGTGATCCGTACCTATAATGGCTGGGGCATAGAAGCCTGGAATGAAAATTACGGGCAGTGGCAGTCGTGGGAACGCGGTAAGACAGTCGTTGAAATGACTTATCCGAGGTACAGCCAGTTGAGAGGCATACAACTGGCCTGGAGCCCCGCTACGCCGAAAGGCAAGCCCGTGTCGGCAGAGGTGATTACGCTGCCCGCGGGACTGGACAGCCTGGGCTTCCGCCGGTGGCTGCCCTCCGTAAAGGGCAGGATCGTGCTGATCTCCAGGCCTGAGCTGTCGGGACGACCCGCGGAAACCTGGGAGAAGAACGCGCTGGGTGCACATTACAGCCAGTTTACTACCCGCAGGGATTCCCTGCAGCAGACCTGGAATACCTACATGAAAAATATAGGCTATACGGCAGCTACGCTGCCCAAGGCTGTAGAGGCGGCAGGCGCTGTGGCTGTGCTGTCCTCTTACTGGTCAGGCGGCTGGGGTGCCAGCAGGATCTTCGCAGCCAGGACCGAGCGTATTCCCAATATAGACATTGCGCTGGAAGATTATAATATGCTGTATCGTATGGCAGAACGGGGTCAGAAGCCTAAAGTAAGCGTACAAGCGACTTCCGGGAGCCAGGGGTTGCAGCCGGTAGCCAATACCATTGGGCTCATAAAGGGCCGTGAGAAGCCTGAAGAATATATCATGCTTTCCGCTCACCTGGACTCCTGGGATGGCGGTACGGGCGCCACTGATAACGGTACCGGGACCATCCTTATGATGGAGGTCATGCGGATATTGAAGAAGCACTACCCGAATCCCCGGCGGTCTGTCATCGTAGGGCACTGGGGCGGTGAGGAGCAGGGGCTGAACGGGTCCAGGGCGTATATTGAAGATCATCCGGAAATGCGGGATAAGATAAGCGTGCTGTTCAACCAGGATAACGGTACCGGCAGGATCAGCAGGATCAGCGGTAACGGCTTTCTTGATGCCTATGATTATTTCGGGCGCTGGCTGCAGTACGTGCCGGATCTCAACAAAAAGGAGCTCAGCCTGACCTTTCCCGGAGAGCCGGGAAAGGGCGGATCGGATTATGCCTCCTTCCTGCCGTATGATATCCCCGCATTCTTCCTGCTGGGTAATAGCTGGGATTACGGTACCTATACCTGGCATACGCAGCTGGATACTTATGACAAGATCGTATTTGAGGATATGAGAATGAATGCGGAGACCATTGCTATCCTGGTATATCTGGCCTGTGAAGAGCCGGAAATGTTCAGCCGCAGGAAGGCTGAGCTGCCTGTGGACCTGAAATCCGGTAAAAGGACCGAATGGCCCAAAGCGCAGGATGCCAACCGGCACGGACGCTATTAAGCGGGTACCGGTGTAATATAAAAGCTGTGGCAAAGCGGCTGTGTAGAAAAGCCCTTTTGTATTATCACATTGAACTTACCATGTCTCATTGAGCTTACCGTGTCACATTGAGCTTGTCGAAATGTGCTATATAGAAATAGTGACTATCTGCTTATAGGGCAACAACCTTTTTAGTACGGATATGCTTCGTTGAGCAGTGTCCTCTCTGCGAGCCAGAGGCCGCTTTTGCTATAAAGGTATTTAGGGTGCTGGTCATTCCGAACGGATGTGAGGAATCTCTTTGTAACTTATAATGGCCTTTGTTACCTATATTATAGATGTCAGTATCGAAATTAAACAACCCTGTCATATGGCGCCATATGACAGGGTTGTTTAATTTTTAGCCATCTTCCCGGCTTATAGGTCTAAGGGGCTGCGATGATCAGCCTGTATACTTTTCGAAAAGGGACCGGAGCGTCTCCTGCGCATTGTCCGTAAGGCCGGTATGGATAGGAGAGCATTGTAAGATAGTGCTCCGGTTGGCTGTAAGCCAGCGGAAGCGTTCATGGGGTTCCAGCGCGGCGATCCCGCCCTGTCCTGCATTTCCGGCAGCCGTCTGCTCTATGCCTTTAATATAATCGCTGACCAGTTGCAGGTCTATATCTGGGTCCAGCGCCCTGAGCTTGTCTGCCTGCACCAGCGTTTTGATACCGATAAACCGGAGATGCCGGGAGTAAAGTATCACGCCGGCATTGATAAATTCTTCCTTTGCTACATCTGGCACAATACGGAGTATAGCATATTCGTACACTTTCTTATTTTTCATATTGCGCGATGTTTGAAACGAAATTGTCTGAATGGTCCAGCCTTTGTAACAGGAATTGCTTATAGATAGTCCTCTGCTCACCGGCGTCCATATCGGGATCGGCATCGGTCAGCCAGTCTTCGGGGATATTATCCACGATTTCCGTTATAAGCTCCGGTGTCAGCAGCTCTTTTGCCCGCTTATCAGCGCCGCGGATATCCTGGCCGCTGTGGCGCAAAACGTGCTGGCTGATATTGCTGAAAGGGGAGGCCGCCAGTTGCTGCCAGCTTTCCATATTATGATGGAAGTACAGGGAAGCGCCATGATCTATCAGCCATAGCTCCTTATGCCATACCAGCATATTGGTATTCTTGACGGTACGGTCCACATTCATGATATAGGCATCCAGCCATAAGATCATATCGGCCAGGTCGGGCTGGACAAAAGTAGCCGCCGGGTCGAATGTAACCGCCTTGGAAAGATAGGACACTCCTAAATTGATGCCATGGCTCTTTTTAAGCAGGTCCTGTATCTCCTCGTCCGGCTCACTCTGCCCGAAAGCGGGGTCAAGCTGCGCGAATACCAGCTCGGGGATGTGTAATCCCAGGGCCTTGGCTATCATCCCGCCGGTAAAGTCCGCGATCAGGGCCCGGGTGCCCTGGCCGGCGCCCCTGAATTTCAGCACATAGCTGAACCCGTCGTCTGCATCGGCCAGTGCCGGCAGCGATCCGCCTTCCTTAAAAGGCATGATATATCTTTCTACAGTTACTGTTCTGATATCTACCATAATAAATTAACCGGCGGAAGCCAGCGCTTCCTTCACTTTTTTAGTTAATGACTGAAATACCAGCTCATAGGAATGGCGGATAAGCTCCTGCATCAAAGGAATGGTCACATCAGCATGAATGTTGATGGTATTCCAGTGCTTCTTATTCATATGATAACCTGGCTGTATGCCTGAATAGGTTTCCCGGAGGGTTAGCGCATACTCCGGGTCGCACTTGACGTTAAACCCGTCATAGCTGTCCAGGCTGACCAGCAGGAAGATCTTTCCTCCTACTTTAAATACCAGCACTTCCTCCCCGAACGGGAAATCCTGTTCCACGTATTTAAAGCTCCCGGCATAGTCGCATAAAGATTCAATATCCATATAATAGTTTTTACAAGGTACTGATCATTCAAAATTACGTGATTTATTGCCTGCATCCTTCAGAAACATCCTGCTTATCATATGGTTAAGAGCTATCCGGAGCATAAGCGGGATGCTTATATTATTTTACCTTTGCGGTTTTCAGGCTGTTTATGTCACAAGCAAAGTATATCACTGCGGCCGCATCGGCCTATTTCCTGTGGGGATTTTTCTCGTTCGGTTCCCGTCCTGTCAGTGATTATGCCGCGCTGGACATACTTTGCTACAGGCTGGTATTGTGCACCGGCCTGCTCTGGACGATCACTTTGCTGTTCCGGCGTAAAAAGTTCAGTTCCGATCTGCGCCTGCTGCAAAGCCGGAACAGCCGTGTAAAACGGCAACTGGTCGTAAAGATGCTGGCCGCGTCGGTGCTACTGCTGATCAATTGGCTGTCATTTATTTACGTGATGAATAATATAGGCGTACAGACTGCCGCCCTGTCTTATATGATATGCCCGGTGATAGCTGCCCTGCTCGGATTCCTGGTGCTGAAAGAGCCCCTGGATACTCCCAGGAGGGTAGCGCTGCTGATAAGCATTACGGCTGTTTCGCTTTTGGCATACGGGCATTTCAGGGAACTGTATTTCAGCCTGCTGGTAGCAGTATCATTCGCTGCTTACCTTATCCTGCAGCGTAAGCTGAATATGTTTGACGGCTTCAACCTGCTGACCGTGCAGGCTACCGTTATCACTTTGCTGCTGTCGCCTTTCCTGCTGAGAGCGGAGCACCAGTTGATACGGGATGCCAGGTTCTATGAATATGTTATGATCATAGTGGTGTTCTTTACGATCATACCGATGCTGCTCAATAACTACGCGCTTAAGGGCATTAATGCTTCGACGGCAGGGATATTGTTGTATATTAACCCGGTTGTGAACTTCCTGCTGGCCGTTTTATACTACAGTGAAGTGGTATCCTGGGTGCAACTGGTGTCCTATACGATGGTAGTTTTTTCAGTGATTATATATAATTCCGGAATTTTTATAAAAAAAACCTCCAATTAATTGTTAATAAAATTTAAATGAGGTATTTTTGCGCCAATTGTTAAATTTTAAAAAAAATTGATCATGAGAAAATTACTCTTAGCTGCATCGGCTTTAGCATTAGTTGCTACTTTTACTTCTTGTAAGAAAGATCACACTTGTGAGTGTACAACTAAATTTGATGACACCTCTATGCCAACTCAAACTGTGTCTTACACTTTCAAAGAAACTAAAAGTAAAGCAAAAGATGCTTGTAACACTAAGGTAGTGACTGTTACCGGTGCAAAAATGGAATGTAAATTGAAATAATCATAAGCAATTACAGCATTCATATAAAAAGAGCAGCCTTTATTTAAAAGCTGCTCTTTTTTATGGCCGGTACGCTGACATTTATAGCAAAGTACCTGCTGACCACGGATAAGGATAGTGCTCAGTGAAACGTACCTGTATAAGAAGTGGTTTCCTGTAATCCGGTAATATAGCTGTCAATCCGGCTGCTTTAGCCTTCCATATCCTGGCTGCTGTCGAAGCTGCCCCTGTTATTCCGGGTTTCCTTGTTGGGCTGGTTAAAGCGGTAAGTGAAAGTGAGCCTGATGCTCCTGGGTCTCCACTGGAAATCGGATATGGCGTATATAGTGGCGGTATTGGTCTCATTTTTCCAGCGCCTGCTGTTCAGCACGTCCCTCACATTCACCCCGATGGTGGCATTATTTTTCCACAGGTCTTTGGAGAGACCGAAGTCACCATAGAAAATAGCCAGCGTTTTTCCCTGCGGGTGAACGCTGGGCGCCTGGTAATTGGAGGACACCTGCATCCTGATCCGGTAGGGTAAGGTAATGTTGACGGAGGTCCTGTTGGTCCAGCTAAAATTATCCGTCCTGAAAGCGTCACCTTTATAGGTACCGGTTACCGACTGGTAGAAGAAATTGAAACCTGATGTCAGGCGCAGCCAGTTGTAGGGATTATACGAGCCGTTCAGTTCCAGGCCGGTGGCATCCCTGCCGGCTATATTCATCGGTATCCTGTAAATGATACCGTCTGCCCCGGCTTCCGCCATCCTTTCTATCTTATCTGTCGTTCGCCTGTAATACAGGGAGGAAAGCAGGCTGCCCTGTTTGAAATATTGCATCCAGCCGCCCTCTATTACATCCGTAAATTCCGGGTTGATATCAGGGTTGCCGATACGCATCTCCCGGTTGTCGCCGAATTTCATAAAAGGCATCAGGTCCCATTGGCCGGGACGCTGTATGCGCCTGCTGTAGCTGAGCTGGAAGGTGCCCGTTTCACTGGCCTTATAGGACAGGGCGGCGCTCGGGAAAAAGTTGATATACTGTTTATGGTGGGGCGATGCCAGGGAGGCCTGCTCGGTGGTAATATCCGAATATTCCGCCCGCACACCCAACTGGGCGCCCAGCTTGCCGAAGGTGTTGGAGCCCATCAGGTAAGCCGCATGCACCTTTTCATCGTAATTGAACCGGTCATTGAACCGCCCCGGCGCTTCCCAGTGTTCGCCTTCCAGCCGGGATAATCCAAAGTCATTGTCCATATTTCTCCACTGTGACCGTACGCCGGTTTCCAGCTTGCCTTCCGCTCCTATAGGTAAGATATAGTCGGACTGGAAGAGGAAGAACTGCTCCGTTACAAACGCGTGGGATTTTTCTTTCCTGCTTTCTGTGTACGCAGTGGAGGTCTCCCTGTAGTCGGAACGCTCGAAATCCCGGTCCCTGAACATTTTGACCTCGGTATTCCATTCACCGCCTTTCTTCTTCAGCTTTCTTTTAAAGGTCAGGGTGGCTTCCAGCAGCTCCTCCTGCTCCGTATTGTCTTCCAGGCGGGTATCCCTGCTTGTCAGGATATCGGCGGCGTCCAGGTTTTCATACACCCTGTCATAGAAATTATTACCGGCTCCTGTCCGGAAGTTGACGGCCGCGGAAAGCGTATGCCTGTCATTTATATCATAATCCATACCCAGCGTGCCGTCATGCCGCAGCTTATCCCTGTCGTGGTGATAGAGCTGCCGGTAGGTGAAGCTGGTATCGGCGCTGCGCAGGCGCTGGTACGTTGTGCTGTTGGCCGGGCTGCTGCTCTGGTTGATATTGTAAGACAGGAAATAATTGAATTTGTTTTTCCTGTAGTTGAGATTAAGGCCGCCGCCGTACTCAGGGAAATAGCCGCCCCTGAGATTTACAGAGCCGTTAAAGCCGTCCTTGTTATTCTTTTTGAGAATGATATTGATGATGCCGGCGTCTCCCTGGGCGTCATACCGTGCCGAAGCGTTGGTGATGATCTCCACACGCTCTATCCTGTCTGTCTGCAACTGCTTCAGCGCATCGGCGGTAGAGGCAAAGCCGGAGTATTTCCCGTCAATGAGTATCCTGACGCTCTGGTTGCCCCGCAGGCTGACATTACCCTCGGCATCCACTGTTACGGACGGGATGTTTTCCAGCATTTCGGAAGCGTTCGTTCCCTGGTTGTTCAGGTCTGCATCCACGTTATAGATCCTTTTATCCAGCTTCAGCTCCATCAGGTCCCGCTGGGCTGAGAAGCTGATGCCTTCCAGCTCACCGAAGTCTTCCTTCAGCGTAATATCGCCCAGCCGGAGGTCCTGGAAAAGGCGGACCGGGAAGACCAGTCTTTTGAACCCGAGGTATTCTACGGACAGCAGATAATTGCCGGGTGCGGCATCCAGTGAAAAATCGCCCTTATCGTCCGCTATGCCCCCGGTCACCAGCGAAGAATCCGGTAGCTGCAGTATGCTTACATCCGCATAGGCCAGAGGCTCCTTCTTTGTGTCCACAGCTCTTCCGGAGACCGGGAATTTCTGTTGTGCCTGTAGCGAAGATACATGGAGGAGGGTACATAAGAGTAAGGGATAAAATTTCATAATGGCTTTTGATTATCAGTGCCTGCTATTGTTGTGCAGAGGCTGATAAAACTATAGGAATTTATTAATATTTTATCGTTTCCTGCCGATTATTAACTAATGATTGTGTTGTACAGTCCAATTAAAAAGCTGTACCGGGTCCCGGTACAGCTTTTCAATCGCAGGTGAGCGATATTATTTCTGGATATAATAATCCAGCAGCTCCACTTGTGTCTGGCGGTTGTAAACGCTCAGGATGCTGATATCGAAATCGGTCTTCAGAATGCCTATGCCTTTCCGGAACCACATTTCCACGGAACCGCAGTTGGTCCAGGGTATGATGGCGGACTTGGCTCTCAGGCTGCTGGAAGTGACAAAGACGGAATCATAGCTTTTCCCGTTCAGCGTCCTGGTTTCATTGATGCCTGTGATAGTGGAAGTGATCTCTATGTCAAAATTCATACCTGAATAGGTCATCTGGTGCGTGCTGGTCCATTTATCCCCGATCTTTCCGTTGTCCTTATATACAATGGCTTTTACGTAATCGTTCTGGCTGCCGTCCAGGTCTATCAGCGTAAGGTAAAAATCTTCGTTTTTGGCAAAATATTCATTGGTGACATACATCGTGGAGCTGTCAACGGAATGATACAGGTCGTATTCAAAGCCGTCTATGGTCGCTTTATTGCCTGTAGGTGTCCTTGTGGTCTCTTTGGTCGTGTTGTTCTCTACATTTTTAAACAGCCACCAGGAGCCCGGTTTGGTCGACATATACTCTGTGACGGTCGTATTCTTATCCGGGTCCAGCTTCTGGTTATCACCTTGTTTCTTAGTGCAGGACGCGAATATTATAGCGGTACCCAGCGCAAGCAAACTTATTTTTTTCATAATAATAATTAATTGTATGATGTACTATTGATTTTTAAAGTATTTGTAAGCTAATAATGGCCTGTAGCGCTGTGACGGTCGCGTTCGGCAGTTGTGCTTTCCTCCATTATTATCGCATCATTTTCTTTCGTTTTTTCCGGTAAGGTGCATATTGCCGGTATCATATAAACGGGAAATTAAGCAAAATACTTGGGTGATTTTATATATTTTGGATTTTATTTATGATTTTGGAAGTGGCGTAGCCGGGTTCTGTGGGAACCACTACCACCTCGCCCCCGTTTTCCAGCACTAAGTCGGCGCCGACAATGGTATCAAGCGTATAATCGCCGCCTTTTACCAGCACCTCCGGGCGCAATGCCTTAATGAGCTCAATTGGTGTGTCCTCTTCAAAAATGACCACGGCGTCCACGTACTGCAAGGCCGCCAGTAGCATCGCCCTGTCCGTGGCGGTATGCAGGGGCCGTTGCTCACCTTTCAGCCGTTTTACGCTGCTGTCGGAATTGAGGCCTACAATGAGCTTATTGGCAGTCTGCGCGGCTTCTGTCAGCACCTTGATATGGCCTTTATGCAGGATATCGAAGCACCCGTTGGTAAAGGCTGTCTTATAACCTTTGAGCTTCCAGCTATTGACAACTCTTACGGCTTCATCAGAGGAAATGATCTTATGTTGCAGAATTTCGGATTTGGTCATGTCGCTTATTTTTTGAATTGTAAACAGGCAGGGCTATCATAGCGAATAGTCCCAGGATAATTACGGTAATATTCTGGTTGGCCCAGTTGATCCAGCCGTAGCCCTGTCCCACGCCTGCGGACGTACCGTACAGGGTAAGCACGGGCGCTACGATGAGCGGGTAGGCTATGGCTCCCGGAGCCGGGATGATCATGGCAAAGGTACCGAATGTAATGATGCTCAGGCCGGCCGACAGCGGCAGATGCTCCGTAGCGGGGATCGCTTTCAGGACCAGTACGGCTACGAGGATATAGCATCCCCACATAGCGATGCTGTAAAACAGGAACAGGCCTTTCTGCGGCAGCTTATATACGGATTGCAGCCCTTTGCCCAGGCCCTGTATAAAGCCGCCGATCCTGCCGTTCCTGAATTTTTTGAAAAGGAAGAACAGCAGCACGCACCCGGCAAAGAGGACGGCGGTGAGCACGGTTATTTTAAACCAGTTGAAAGAGCCATCGGGGTAACGGAATTTAAGCAGCAGGGTATCCAGGATGCCGGAAGCATAGGGCATCATCACATCAGCCTCAATGACCAGGGTCAGCAGGGTCAGGATGCCGAAGCAGATGGTATCCCATAGCCGCTCCGCTATGACGGTGCCGATGATCTTATCCACAGCCCCGCCGCTGTATCTTGCGGCCACCGTGCACTTGCTCACCTCGCCCAGCCTTGGGATGAAGATATTGGTAAGGTAGCCTATCATGACCGCGCTGAAAGTATTGAAGGAATTGGATGGTATCTGTAATGCCCGGAACTGCAGCTCCCACCTTTTGGCCCTGAGGATATGGGACACAAGGCCTGCTATGAATATCGGCAACGCCCATTCCCACCGGAACGCGCTGAACGCCCGGAACATCGCATCCTTGTCCTCCTTTGTAAGCGTCTGGTACCGCCATACGATAAGCGCGATACCGGCCAGCGTAAAGATAAGGGTCTGAAGGATGGTCTTTTTATCTATTTTCATTGGACCGAAAATTAAAAATAAAACCTTACAAGCGCTGTGTTGTAAGGTGATGATGAGTTGTCAGGGGCGTGCTGCTTAAAATGTCATTTCTTTTACGTCAGGAGAAATGGTAAGGCGGCCTGCCGTTTTGGCTTTGATCTCCTCGATCGTTACACCCGGCGCGTATTCCACGCAAAGGAAGCCATTATCCGTTATTTCAAAGACACCCAGGTCGGAAACTATCTTTTTGACGCATTTCAGTCCCGTGATGGGCAGGGTACATTCGGGTAACAGCTTGGAGTTGCCGGCCTTATCCGTATGCTGCATGGCTACAATGATATTTTTGGCAGAAGCTACAAGGTCCATAGCGCCGCCCATACCCTTTACCATTTTGCCCGGAACTTTCCAGTTGGCGATATCTCCGTTGTCCGCTACTTCCATAGCCCCCAGCACGGTCAGGTCCACCTTCCCGGCTCTGATCATGCCAAAGCTGAGCGCGCTGTCAAAATAGCTGCCACCTGTTCTGAGGGTTACTGTCTGCTTGCCTGCATTGATCAGGTCGGCATCCACCTCCGCTTCCGTAGGGAAAGGGCCGATGCCCAGCATCCCGTTCTCGCTTTGCAATTCTATTTCTATATGGTCCGGTACGTAATTGGCTACAAGGGTGGGGATACCGATACCCAGATTTACATACATGCCGTCCTTTAATTCCATAGCGATACGCTGCGCTATCTGATTTTTGTCTAATGCCATATGATTGTGCTGAATTGTTGCTGTGTTTTGAATATCTAAAATTACAGCATTAGTTTAGTTTATCCAATTTTTCCCGTCTTCTTAATACGATGTTCTGTATAGCCGAATACGTCAGCAGGCAGAAGATCGTTCCTACCATGCTGCCTGCAAGGATATCGCTGAAGAAATGCTGCACCAGGTAAATGCGGGAATAGGCCGTCAGCAGCGCGGCGGCAAAGAGTATGACGGACAGCCAGGCCCGTTTACGCGGCAGGATCAGGCAGACCAGTGTCATCAGCGCGAAAACGCCTTCTGTATGACCTGAAGGAAAGCTCAGGTGGTATTGCTGCGGCTGGCTGTCCAGGAAGTGAAGCCAGGACTCGTGCTGGAAATAATGCAGGGGCCGGTGACGGGCATATATATTTTTCATAATGACATTCACCAGGGCCGGTATGGCGTTGCAGAAGATAAAGGTCAGGAAAAAATATTTCGTCTGTCTCACCCTCGGCAGGGAAGATAGTATAATGCCCGCAGCCGCTATCAGGATGATCTCTCCCAGCCTGGTGACCCGGGGCATCAGCATATCCTGGAAAGGCGTATGCCGTGTATTGATCCACTGGAAGATGGTATGGTTATCCGTTAGGGACAGCAGTATGGCGCTGCCCAGCCAGAAGATCATACAAAGGGTGATGAATATCTTTACTCCTGTATTCGGAAAAGGTGTAGGAATAAACTGCATTTACTTTCCGATATTTCTTTTGATTTTAATGGTTGCTTTTTTATCCGTATGGTTGTGGGCCACGATGTCATAGCCGGTCTCGCCGTCCCATATCCTGATATTGGCTGTATTGGGAGGGTCGCCGCCTTCATTGAGCGCCTGTATATTGATAATGTTCAGCTCATTATTGCTGATGTCTATCGTGATGGTGTGCTTCTTATTACGGAGGGTATAATTGCTGAGCACAACCTGCCCGTTGCATTCGACCGTGACCCTGTCATTATCTTCATTATTGCCGTCCCATATTTCCATAACCACCTTAGAGGACTGCCATTCGTACGTTTTGTCCTTTCCTTCGGTGATCTCCGCGGGTTTGGGAGGTATCCTGGCAGCCAGTTCGGCCCGCCTGGCCTTATTGATGGAATCCTGGTTGACGTAGCTGGTCCTGACCTCTTTTTTAGGTGTTTCATTCACGACATGAGGCGGCAGGTCAGCTGTCCTGGCAGGCTGTTCCGTGTCGGAGGGCCCGTTGAAAAGCCGGAAGATCTCCGTCTTATTGATAAAGGTAAGCCCTCCTTCGGCGCAGGCCAGCGCTCCTGCCCCGGCTGTCATCGTGGTCAGCTTGCCGGCCAGCGCTTCTTCCCGCTCACTGTACCTCAGCTCCGAATTGACCAGGCACATCACGGCCTTGCTGGTGAAGCCGTGGTTATAAATAATGCTCCTTTCCCGGATGCGCAGCGTCTTTTCGCTCCTGTTGATCTCCGCCGTAATATAAGCCTTCACGTCTTTGTTCTTCTGCAGGTAGGTATAGGCATAACCGCTGAGCAGGTTGGCAGTGGAATCTTTCAGTTGCAGCTCATAGGTAAAGGACTCGCCTCCCTGGATGCCTATGAAGCCGGTGAGCTTATATACGGTTTCCTGGGCTGCGGCGCGGTGGCAGCAGCCCAGGGCTGTAAGAAAAAAGAAGGGTAGTAGATATCTCATTGTTTTTTTAGGATGCTGTATCAGAATGGGCAATGCTGCCGGTTGTATGCATTGACACGGTCAGGAGCTTAAAACGGTATGCCGTCGTCTTCATCGGGTCCCTTCCTGTTCAGTCCTTTATTGGGATTGAAGCCGCCGAATTCGTCATCATCTTCAAAATTCATATTGTTGGCCTTGGACTGCATGGTCTGGAAGCCGGAGCTTAATACCAGGCTGCTCTCACCGCCGCTGCCCTGGAAATTGCCGAACCCGGCCTGTGGATTGAAGGTATTGCCGCCGATGAAATCGTGGTCGTTCTGGGGTATCTCAACGAATTTCTGGTATTCCAGCTTGGCCTGCAGGCGGACACTGTCCAGTCTGCCGTTCCTGTGCTTGGCGATATTGATGTGGGTTTCGCCCGGTATGGGCTGCCCCATCTCGTCATTGGTAATGCCGTGGTACTCGGGCCGGTAGATAAAGATCACCATATCGGCATCCTGCTCGATGGCGCCGGACTCCCTTAAGTCGGAAAGCTGCGGGATCTTGCCCTTGTCCCCGGAACGGGTCTCTACCGCACGGCTTAACTGTGACAGGGCGATGATAGGCACCTGCAGCTCTTTGGCCAGCCCTTTCAGCTCCCTGGATATTTTGGATATCTCCTGCTCCCTGTTGCCGCTCTTATCGTGCCCCTGCATCAACTGCAGGTAGTCGATGATCACGAGCTGGAGGTCATGCTTGGCTTTCAGGCGGCGGCATTTGGCGCGCAGCTCAAATATATTCAGGCCGGCCTGGTCGTCCAGGAAAATGGGCGCTTTGGCCAGCTTATCCATACGCTGGTGCAGTTGCTTGAACTCATAATCTTCCATTTTACCGCGGGTAATGCTTTCCAGCCGCACCTCGGTCACGGCGCTGAGCATCCTTTTTACGAGCTGGGTATTGCCCATCTCCAGGGAGAACACCGCCACGCCCCTGGGCTTATCCGAATTCATAGCAGCGTTCATGGCCAGGTTCAGGGCGAATGCCGTCTTACCCACCGCGGGACGGGCGGCAAGGATGATAAGATCGGTGGGCTGCCAGCCGGCCGTAATGGCGTCCAGGGACGGGAAGCCGGATGGTACGCCGGTGACATCGTCCTTGATCTCCCTTGCCTTTTCTATCTGGTCGATGGTCTCCACCAGTATATCCTGCAGGCTGGAATAGTTCTTGCGCAGGTAGTTATTGCCGATATCGAAGAGATCGGTTTCCGCCTTGTCCAGCATTTCAAATACATCGGATTTATCCTCGTAGGCGGAATTGATGATCCTGGAGCATATCTTGATGAGCTCCCGCTGGATGAACTTTTCCAGCACGATACGGGCGTGCGCTATGACGTGCGCGGACGATACCACGCTGTGGGTCAGCCTGGTCAGGAAATAAGGCCCGCCTATAAGCTCCAGCTCGTCCGTCTTCCTTAACTCTTCCGCTACGGTCAGCAGATCTATGGAATAGCCTTTATTGCTGAGCCGTATAATGGCTCCGTAAATGCGCTGGTGGGCGTCCACGTAAAAGCATTCGGGGGTATTGAGTATTTCCACTACATCCGGAAACTTGTCCTTTTCCAGCATGATGGCTCCTAAGATAGCTTCTTCCAGTTCCTTCGCTTGGGGAGGTATCTTTCCCAGGGCGAGCGCGCTCATATCATCCTTCGACTTTCTGTTCCTGCTGCTGCCTGCCAGGTTGGCCAGTTCTTTTTTTATATCTGTAGACATCGTTCTTGCTAATTATATTACTGGTGGATAGTGTACTGTCTTGCTCCTACAATTTACGCTTTTTTATATTGTATATATATTGTTTTTTATTGTAATTACCTGAATTTTACAAATGAACAAAATATTAACTTTTGGTGCCCTGAAATTGAAGGATTGCTAAGGTAAGTTCTTTTTGCGCGACTTACAGGGCTTTTAAAAGGATTTAATTTTTCGCTTACAGTTCACGCTATTTCTACAGCTAAAGTAAGGTTATCCACAGCCGGGAATTGTATTTTGATATTAAAAAATGATTTTTTAACATTAAAAATGAATTTGTTCACAGAAGAGTGTGGAAAAAGATATTCACGTTAAAGTAGTGTTTGAAAGCCGGTTTTTTCCGACATAAGCATAATAATTAGTAGTTTTGGCTATGGAAAAAACATTTAATGAGCGTTGGGACGAGTTGATCGGATTTTTGGAAGAACGGTTTGGAAAAATGCCGAATATGGAATCCATACTCTTCCTGGTAGGACTGAATGAATACACGGGAAGAATACCTAAAATAAAATTTTCCAAGGAACAAAAGCAGGAGCTGATGCATGTGGGTGTCTGCGCGGTGCTGGCTCATGCCGGGCATTACGAAATGACCTTCCGGGATGAGGAAGGGTGGCCGCATTACCATAAGGTGGGAGGCGATCAGCCGGAAGACCTGCTGTCACAGGAGCAACTGCTCAAGGAAAACCTGCTTTTATACTTCGGATTTTAAAAATGCCGGGAGCGATCTATGTCTAATATCGATTATCAAATCAGGCTGCCGCAGTTCGAAGGCCCCTTTGACCTGCTGCTTTTTTTTATAGAACGTGATGAGCTGGATATCTACAATATCCCGATCAATACGATCACCAAGGATTTCCTGAGCTATATTCATAGCATGGAGCAGCTGAATATAGAGCTGGCCAGTGAATTCATCCTTTTTGTGTCCACCCTGATGCGTATCAAGGCCAGGATGCTGCTGCCGCGAAAGGAAACGGATGAAAGCGGGAACGAGATCGATCCCCGCCAGGAGCTGGTGGACAAGATCCTCGAATACAAGCGCTTTAAGGAGGCGGCGGGAGAGATGGCGCTGATGGAAGCGGAACGGCTCCTGCAGCAGCAGCGCGGTAATATCGCGCAGGAGATGCAGCAGTTGTCGGAAGATTTTTCAGAAGGCACGGAGATACAGACCGTGACCGCCTATAAGCTGATGACCGCTTTCGAGAGGGCCATGAAAAAGTATAAGGACAGGATGGCCCGCCCGCAGCACGTAATCGTGAAGTACAACTATTCGCAGGAGGGGCAGCGCAATTACCTGGTGGGCTATATCGAAACGCATAAAAGGGTCACCTTTGAAGGTATCTTCAGCAAATGTGAAAACCGCATACACGCTATCTTTACGTTCCTGGCCATGCTGGAGCTGGTCCAGCAGAAATTCCTGACCATCCTTACCGGCACCGGGAGGAATAACTTCATCCTTGAATGGAATGAGGAAAGGGAACCTGAAGCGGTACAGGAGACGCCCGCATCCGGGCCACCGGATCCGGTCCTGTAAAATATGGTGCTATACCGGTACGCTGCCATGCCGGAGCTATAGCAATCGCCCTGTTGCCGGGGCATCTTCCGCGCAGTATATCCTGGAGAGGTCATAGCACAGCTTGAATACCATAGGCAGGTATAATTGTATCATTAGCCTGTTGTAGGAGGTGGTAAGCTGCCAGCCCAGGTCAAAATTATATAGGATATAGATAAAATGATAGGCAATAAAGGTGAGCAGCAGCAGGATGGCAGTGTACGATCTGCGTGCGGGCGTGAAGAGTTGCCAGCCCGCAGCCAGGATAAATGGGATAATGGCCAGGTAATTCCTGAACAGGGCCTCTTTGGCAAACAGGAAGGTGATCCTGTATTTCTCCCACGCGACCAGGTTCTGTAAGAGATTCAGGGACGTATGCCTGTTCATATAGCCTTTTGGCGCATAAAAGCCCTGGTAGATTAAATGACATGCTACGGGAATGAAAGCGCCCGCACCTATGGATTTGATATTCTTGAAAATGCTGCGGGCATATATGATGCAGAATAGTCCAACGAATAAGATCCCCTCGTTTTTCGTATTAAGCACAGATCCGAGCAGTAAGCCGGTGATAAGGTTGATAGCGGGATTTTGGAACCTGAAAAATTCCACCAGGATAATAACGGACAGGTATAGCAGGCCAAGAAGGATATCGGCGCCCTGCTCGGAGCTTTGGTGGAGAAAGGTGCTGTTGCTTAACAGGAGCAAGGCAACGAATATGGCGATGCCGGCTGTTTTTTTAAAGGACCAGAAGAATAAAGATAATATGGTCAGGAAGAAAACAGTGCCTGTAAGGGCATAGGCAAGGAAAGATTGCTGACCTTTAAAAACCTGCAGCCACCAGGCGTTGATCCCCGGGAGCAGTAAGGGATAGTCGGGCGAATTCCAGGCCATGGAAGGGTGCAGCAGGTTTTTCCAGCTATCGGCACTGGAGAGCAGCCGCGCGTGAAGATTCCACATGGCCCATGCGTCCCAGCCGCCTTCCAGCCTGATATAATAATCGAGCGCGAAGATGCCCGTAAAGAGCACTGTCATATATATCCCCATCATCTTCAGGTCCGGCCGGTCATAATGCCTGTCGTTTTTCCTGATATGCCGGTAGCAGGCCACCAGGCAGGTGACCGAACAAAGCAGCGGCAGGAAAAAGGAGGTATAGCCTGCAAACAGCAACAATTGATACAGGTAGCTGTTGAGCAGTAGCAACAGTAAGGGGCTTAATGCTATATATATCAATGTGGATGAAACCCCGAACGGTTGAAGGTTATCTTTTAACTCCGACTGCATAATTGAATTTATTATCTTGTGATCTCCATATCAAATCGAAATCCTGCATCCTGCTGTTCAAAGTGTCGGCAGAGATGAAGACGGCCAGTGTGGTATCGCCCTGGAGCGGTGGCGTTGCCGGCTCTATCAGCAATACATCGGGAGTCAGCAGGTGCGTGCAGAGGAAATATACATTGGTGTTGTCGTGATTCTGTTCGCCGATATATTTCATGGTCGCTACCTGTGGAAAGTGTGCCCGGAACGTGTCAAGCTGCTGTTGTATACGTAGTATGGTGAGCTCTTCCTGCCGGTCCGGGTCCTCAAAATTGCATTTCCACAAAAAGATACTGAGGAGAACAGCGCAGCAAAGTACAGGAATTATATATAATGCGTTTATTCTCATTGATGTTTTAGAAAGGTCGGTGTGGAAGCAAAAGTATAGAAAAAATAATTTAAATATTCTTTTTATACAGCATAGCAGAGGTGGGCCGGTCATGCGCTCCCGTAAAAAAAATTATAAAAAAATTTGCAGGGTAATCTTCAAGTCTTTAATTTTGAAATCCATTACACAAATCTGTTTTTATAAATACCCGATGAGAACCTTTAATCATACATATGCTGTCAAGCCGTCATCAAAGATGATGCATTGTCGTATGTATTGTATTCAGTTCTCGGTATCGGGCAGATCGTAATGTATTTTGTAAATACGTCCACAACAAAGATTGTTGAATAGTGATCCCCCGGTACCCAGGTATCGGGGGATTTTTTTATATGCAGTAAAAAAATAGCAAATGTCAAAGGTAAATTATCATATCCGTCCGTCTGTGCATAAGTATTGTTGTATGAAGCATACAATGCGGCATCGCTGTATCTGAACCTAAAGTATCTTTTTTATATAGATCGGGGCTTTGCGATACAGCGTAAGGTCCCGGTTTTTTTTACCATTTATTTCCATAACGATGCATAACAACAATAATAATAATAAGGTGCTGGTATGGCTGGCCTTTTTAAGTATCTACGTGGTCTGGGGCACTACTTTCCTGGCCATAGCCTACGGGCTGAAAGGCTTTCCGCCTTTTCTTCTGTCCGGCTTACGTTTCTCGGGCGCGGGACTTTTGCTGCTGTTCTGGCTCTGGCGGAAAGGCGAACGACCCTTTTCCCGGCTGTCCTGGAAGCGGAATGCGGTCTCCGGACTGCTGATCCTGACTGTAGGCGTCGGCTCCGTTACCTGGGCGGAACAGTATATTACCTCTACGGAAGCGGCCATCATCATCGCATCCGAGCCCTTCTGGTTTATACTGCTGGATAAGAAGAACCGTACCCATTATAAGACCAATAAGCTGGCGGTCGCAGGCCTGGTCACCGGTTTTTTAGGACTGCTGCTGTTTTTCAAAAGCAGCCTGTCCGGTACGGAAGGACTGCCTGGCGGACATTCGGGAATGCGCATCATATCGTTCGCTGTGCTGTTATGCAGCGCGCTGGTCTGGGTACTGGGCTCTTTATATTCCAGGAGAGCCACGGGCGCCTCGCTGTTCATGAATGTGGCCCAGCAATTGCTGGCGGGAGGGGCTGCTGCCCTGCTGATCGCTACGGTAAGAGGTGAATGGCATACGATACAATGGCGCAGCATTCCCCCGGAATCCTGGCTGGGGCTGGTGTATCTTATTATCTTCGGTTCGGTCATCGCGTACCTGGCATTTATCTGGCTGCTGTCGGTAAAGCCGCCAGCGCTGGTCAGCACCCACACCTTTGTCAACCCGGTGGTGGCTGTGGCGGCGGGTATTTTTATCGCCAGGGAATCCGTATCCGGTCTCCAGAGCGTGGCCCTGTCCGTTATTGTTGCGGGCGTGATCCTGACCAATATGGTACAATACAAGCTATCCAGGAGAGCCAGGGTAAAGATCAGGAAAACGACCCGTGTATTGCTGAAAGCGGGTCAGCCGTACAAGACCCTGGCAGAAATATAGGATTACCGGGCGCAGCTGCCCGGCTGGTAAAATAAAAGCTATCACCCATAAATACCTTAAATATGAGCAAAAAAGATGTAGCCAGGCTGTACTATATAGATGAGCATATAGTACGGATAATAGCAGCGGAAGTACTGGCGCTGACTGTCCTTGCAGTAGTTACAGGGTCTTATATCCCGGCTGTGTTGCTGGTGCTGGATTTCGCGGCAAGAGCATTTACAGGGATGCCGTCCCTGCTGGCTGCCCTTGCCCGCGCAGTGGTAGCGCTGCTGCAACTGGATCCCCGGCCCGTTTTTGCGGCGCCCAAGAAATTCGCGGCGATCCTGGGATTTGTTTTTTCAGCCTTCCTGGCGGTGTTCTTATTCCTTGATTACACCTTTGCTGCCGTAACGGCAGGGGTGATACTTGCTGTTTGTGCGCTGCTGGAAAGCGTTTTCAGGATATGCCTGGGCTGCTATATCTATAACTGGATCGTTGTGCCCCTGGTACACAGGAGGAGCCGCTGGAAAAAAGAACCTATTCGTTGACAAATATTAAACGAAGCATGATCACACTGAAAGATGTATCTAAGACGTTTTACGGAAAGACCGGCGGGAACAAGGTGCTGCACCGTATCAGCCTGGAGATCCCGGAGGGCGCTGTTACCGGCATCATAGGCAGCTCCGGCGCGGGGAAAAGTACGCTGCTCCGGACCATCAACCTGCTTGAGCAGCCGGATGAAGGCAGCGTTACCGTGAACGGCAGGGAGCTGACCGCCCTCAGCCGCAGGGAGCTGGCCGCAGAAAGAAAGAAGATCGGTATGATCTTTCAGCATTTCAATCTGCTGTCATCCCGTACTGTTTATGAGAATGTGGCGCTGCCGCTGGAGCTGACCCGCACCGGGCGTGATGTTATCAGGCAAAAGGTCACCGAGCTGCTGGCCCTGGTGGGCCTGGAAAGCAAGGCAGGGGAATACCCGGCAAACCTGTCCGGCGGTCAGCGGCAGAGGGTGGCTATCGCCAGGGCGCTGGTCAATGAGCCGCACCTGCTGCTATGCGATGAGGCCACCAGTGCGCTGGACCCTTTTACAACAAGGTCGGTGCTGCAGTTATTAAAAGACCTGCACCGCCGTCTCAACCTGACGATAGTGCTCGTTACGCACGAGATGGAAGTGGTGAAAGCGCTGTGCAGCCACGTAGTATGTATGGACAGCGGGCGTATCGCTGCTTTCAGCACAACGGAAGCGTGGAGCGGGCAGCGGGATATAACCGCATTTGAGGAATTTTTAAAATCTGAACAATGAAACAAGCTCTGGAAAAACTAAGCAATGAATACCGGGAAGGACTGTTTCCCGTAGTAGAGGTAGAACTGAATGCGGGCCTTACCTTTGAGTACCTGCTCTCTGCTGTGACCGCTCTCTATGATGCGGAATATAAAATTTTAAAGGCAGATATCGAATATTACGGGAATACCGGGTTTGGTAAGGTACTTTTAATGCTGAAAGGCAATAAGGCGGCTTCCGATAAGATGAACCGCTATTTTACCCGGCATAATATTAAAAACAGTATCAAAGGATATGCATAACGCTACAATCGACCTGTTGCTCCGGGGACTGGGCGAAACGGTGCTGATGACCTTCGTTTCAGGCATCCTCGGCTTTGCGATAGGGCTGCCGGCAGGCATCCTGCTCTTCCTGACGCGGAAAGGGCAGTTGCTGGAGCACCGGGCGGTACATGCCGGGCTTTCCGTGCTGGTCAGCATATTCAGGGCCATACCGTTCATCATCCTCATCGTCTGGATGATCCCCTTTACACGAATGATAGCGGGCACTTCAATAGGTGTTGGAGCTGCGCTGGTACCCCTGAGCATCGGTGTCGCGCCCTTTATTGCCCGGCTGGTGGAGAACAGCCTGCTGGAAATACCGCCCGGACTGGTGGAAGCCGCACGCGCTATAGGAGCCGGTACTTTGCAGATCATCATGAAGATCCTGCTGCCGGAGGCATTGCCTTCGCTGGTCGGTAATGCTACGGTTACGCTGATAACCCTGGTGGGCTACTCGGCAATGGGCGGCGCTGTCGGTGCCGGGGGGCTGGGACAGGTGGGGTACCAGTATGGCTATGTGGGGTATGATACTGTTATTATGAATGCTGTGCTGGCATTACTGATCTTACTGGTCTTTGTAATACAGGTTGCAGGAGACCGGCTTGCGGGGAAATTTAATCACAGATAAAAATATAAAGTATGAAAATAAAAATGTTCCGGCCCGCGGTGCTGCTGCTGGCCCTTGCCATGCTGGCAGGATGTAAGAACCGGTCGGGAGACCCCAATCATATCCGGGTAGGCATTACTTCCGGCCCGGAAAGCGCGCTGGCTGAAGCCGCACGTAAGGAAGCGCTGGAAAAGTACAACCTGGAAGTGGAGCTGGTGGCATTCAATGACTATGTGATGCCGAACGAAGCCCTGCAGTCCGGGGATGTGGACGTGAATGTCTTTCAGCATATCCCTTACCTGGAGGAGCAATCCCGGCAGAGAGGCTATAAGCTGGAGGTGGTGGGCAGGACGTTCGTATATCCCATCGCTGCCTATTCAAAGAAGGTCAAAACGATCCGGGAGCTGGAAGCGGGCAGCACTGTTGTGATCCCCAATGATCCCACGAACGGGGGCCGTGCGCTCCTGCTGCTGCAGCAAAGCGGCCTGCTGCAATTAAGGGGGGATAAGGGCCTGCTGCCCAGGGTAAATGATATTACCGGAAACCCCAGGCAGCTGAATATATTGCAGGTAGAGGCCTCGCAGATCCCCCGGATACTGGATGATAAGGATATAGCTATGGCGGTGATCAATAACAACTTTGCCATACAGGCAGGACTTACCGGTGGTGAGTACGAGGTGCTGAAGGAAGATAAGGCGTCCCCGTATGTGAATGTCATAGTGGCCAGGGAGGACAACCGCGACGCGGAAAAGGTAAAGAAATTCGTGAAGGCTTATCAGTCGGAGGCGGTAGAAGCGGCAGCGAAGGAAATATTTAAGAATGGCGCGGTAAAAGGCTGGGAATAATATGGAGATACAATACTGGTTTGAATTGTTCGGTACGGCTTTTTTCGCCATATCAGGCGCGTTGTCGGCTACGGAAAAATCGGGTACCGACTGGTTCGGCGCTTCATTTACGGGCTTTATAACCGCTATCGGCGGCGGGAGCCTGCGGGATGTACTGCTGGGAAGCTATCCTATTGTATGGATCAGGGATGTGAACTTCGTGTATGCCATTTTCGCGGGTATCCTGGTGGCCAAATTATTCTATGGTGTCCTGATCCGGCTCAGGAAGACCTTTTTCCTGTTCGATACGCTCGGCATAGCGCTGTTCACGGTCGTCGGTACGGCCAAGGCCGTTTCACTGGGAGTAGGGAATATCAACGGGGCGATCATGGGCATGTTCACGGCCGTGCTCGGTGGAGTGATAAGGGATACCCTGACCAATGAGATCCCGGTCATCTTCCGGCGTGAGATCTATGCTACCGCTTGTTTTGCCGGCGCGCTACTGTACCTCCTGCTGGATCACCTGGATGTGGACTTCGGCTGGAACCTGGCGGTCTCCGGGGGGCTCATCGTGGCACTGCGGGTGCTTGCCGTCAGCTATAACTGGAATTTGCCGCAATTTAAAAAAAGATGAACGGACTAGCTGTATATAGGAAACAAAGCCATTATATGGCAAGTCCGGGATGCTACTAAGCCGTATAAGGGATGCTCACCTCCGTTCGGAATGACCACAGTACATTTCACTCCGTTATTGGTGTTCTTCACCAACAACCCTATAAGGCTTTATCAGGTGGCTACACTCCGCCACCTCTACGAAATAAAATAAACTGACTGTGTCTATATGATCAACAAAACCAAAAGTTCGCATACGTAAGATAAGCTACAAGTATAAGAGATGCCCCACCTCCGTTCGGAATGACCGGCACGCTACAGTCCCTTTATGGCAAAAGCAATCTCTGACCCCCCAGAGAGGATACTGCCGGCGAAGCATACCCGTGATCACCAGGTTGCGCCGGATAAGCTATATGGCAGGCACATAAAATTTTTCATGATCAATTTTTACAGGAAGGTAGTCTTACCTTCTTTTTTATTGCCCGCCAGGACAGCCGGCCCTGCAATGTATAAATTTTATCAATTCGCAGGCAACGATAGCACGGCTTCAGGTGTTATAGGAAAAAACAAATAAAAGCATATGACATTTCAGGAATTGATAGGCCAGGACAAGCCGGTGCTGGTAGATTTTTATGCCACCTGGTGCGGTCCCTGTAAAATGCAGGCCCCTATACTCGAAGAGCTCAAGCAAAAAGTGGGAGAGCTGGCAAGCATCGTTAAGATAGATGTGGATAAATATCCCGCTGTAGCATCGCACTACCAGGTGCAGGGAGTGCCCACGCTTATCCTGTTTAAGAATCATAAGCCGCTATGGAGGCAGTCGGGTGTGGTGCCGGCAGTCCAACTGGAACGGCTGATCCGGGAGCATCTTTAAGCAGCCGGGGCATTGACGCATCAGGCCCGGAGCGTACCGTATGCTGTCAGGAATGATGGAGCCTGTGAAAAGAGGATGGCATGACGCCTGTGTTTTTTTTGAACCAGTTGCTGAAATAGGCCGTATCGTTGAATCCCAGATCAAAGGCAATTTCGGAAATGTTCTTCTTTTGAAGCAGCAATTCTTTCTTGGCGTACAGCAGCCGGTGCTCTTTCAGCATCTGAGAGAAAGATTTATGATAATGATGCCTGAGCAATTTGTACAGCCCGCTTTCGCTTAAATGCATCCGTTCAGCATAGAAGCTGCTGCTGGTTTCCTTTAAGAAATGCTGTGCCAGTATTTTATAAAGCTCCAGCACCTTGGGATGCAGCTTGTAATTATAATGTTCCTTATGTGCTTCACAGGTAATGCATATCTTGGTGAGGATAAGACCGATCAGGTTGATATGATAGGCTTTGTCAGGTGTGGGATAGGTAAGCTCCTTGAATAAATGCCTGAAAAGCGCTGCCTGTGCTGACAGGTCTATGACCTGGTTCTGGTAAAAATATTCCCAGTAGGGTATGGTAGGGTTCAGTTGCTGCAACTGCAGCAGGAAAGCATCATTATATACGAATGCAAATCCCCGGGAATGTATATCCCTGTCTATCTTATGGATGGTCCCCGCTTTAAGGATATGCAGGGAATGGTCTTTAATAGCAAAGGTGGTGGTGTCCACATAATGGACACCACCACCTTTTTCAAAATAAATGATCTCATGATACTGATGGGCGTGCAGTGTATCGAACACGTACGCGTCAGGATTGTCGATCTTTTCGTATTTGACATACAACTGATCACTATGATTGGTATAGACCGGGTGGCTCATCAGGCACTGTTTTATAACTTCATGAACGTTTCCCGGATGGATTTATTATCTGTTGTCTGCAGCTCAAGGATATAGTACCCGGGCTGCAGGGCGCTGATATCTATATCCTGCTGCGGGAAAGGTACCGAAAGATGCCGCCTGCCGCTGTAGTCCAGGATATATGCGCTGCTGAAACGAAGGTGGGGGGCATGCTTCATATAAAGCTTATCTTCCGAGGGGTTGGGGTAGATGGTGATCTTATTCGGGGCAGGGATGTTCTTCGTGCCTACATGGCCATCCGCGCGTTTCATATATAACGCCGTGTTGGTGTTGACGAGTATGCTGCCGTCCGGCATCCCGGCAATGTCAGACAGGAAGTCATTGTCACGCCAGGCGGTGTCCACCTCCCATTGCCCGGAGGATATGTCATAATGCAGCAGCCGGGAATCCATATTCAGCACGGCGTACAGGTGGTTGCCGGTCTGGATATGATCCCTTATCAGCAGGCTGTCACCGGGAATTAAAGATACGGTATCTTCCGGAAAGGACCCGGTAGTGCTTATGTAACTTTGATAAGCTCTTCCTATGATCCCTGTGCTGTTGCTGGTGTACCGGAGCGAGGATATCCTTTCCGCACCGGGAACCGTGCTCCTTAAGGTATCGAAGGTAGCTCCGCCGTCACTGGTGTGAAGCAGGTAGTCCGGGTAGGTGGTATGATGGATATAGCCGTGATTCCTGTCCGTAAAGGACATATAGCAATCCTGCGGCCCGCTGTAAGGTATGGATAATACGTTTTGCCAGGTAGCTCCCAGGTCGTGGGAGACGTCTATTTTTGACATCGTATCGCCTTCCCTGTAATTGGCATAAAGGGAGGTGCTGCCGAGCTGCATTTCCGCCAACCTGTAACCGAAGGGTTCTCCGTCTCCGGATTTAAGGGTGTCCCAGGTATTGCCGCCGTCCCTGGTCAGAAAAGCGGCCAAGGTGGTAGCGACGATCCCGGTGTCCCGGTTGATGAACTGTACGTTCAGGGTCCCGAAGAAGCCGATGAACAACTGGAACTTGGATGTCCAGGTCTTTCCTTTGTCAGTGGATTTCATCAGGTTGTAGTTAAAGCTGCTGTCCGTGGCATAGAGATAAATGGTTTCATTGTCCGGAGCGCTGATGAAGCCATTATAGGAAGCGGTACCTGGAACGTACACCTTTTGCCACTGCGCCTTTACAGCCGATGAGGCAAAAAGGCTCATAACGAGTAAGAAACATAATTTTTTCATAACAATTCTATTTTTTTATAAAATTACGGCTTACTGTCTTGCTGCCGTTGTGGTTTTATATACTCTATTTGTAAATTTCCTGCCGGGCACCAACCCGGGGAGATCCGCCGGTACCGGGCAGCATGATTTCCCTTATATATGGGTAATTTTTCATTTGTTTGTGTATCTTGGGTACAATTTTACAGCTCATGGAAAGAAGAAGACTTTTACAATACGGGTTCCTGGCGGCAGCAACGTCCTTTATCAGCAGGTCACTGCCTGCCCGTACCGCAAAAAGCACCGGTCCTGTAGTGATCTCTACCTGGGACGCCGGCGTGGAGGCCAATAAGGGCGCCTGGGAAGTGTTAAGCCGTGCAGGGACGGCCCTGGATGCCGTGGAAAAAGGCGTGATGGTCACGGAAGCCAGCCAGAACTGTTGCGTAGGCCTGGGCGGTAATCCTGACCGGGAAGGTATTGTAACCCTTGATGCCTGCATCATGGATCACCGGTTCAATTGCGGCGGTGTCATGTTCCTGGAACGTATTAAGCATCCCGTGTCAGTAGCGCGGAGGGTTATGGAAAAGACCCCGCACGTATATCTCGCCGGCGCCGGTGCGCAGCAGTTCGCCGTCAGTGAAGGCTTCCCGCTGGAACCGCAGGTATTGTCGGAACCGGCCCGGAAGCAGTACAAAGAATGGCTCAAAAAATCCCATTATGCCCCTGCCGTCAACAGGGAGAATACGGAGAACAGGCCCGGCGCGGGAGGGGTATTTGATCACGATACCATTGCTATGCTGGCCCTTGATGCCTATGGCGACCTGTCAGGTAGCTGCACCACGAGCGGTATGGGCTTTAAGATGAGGGGCAGGGTGGGAGATTCTCCTATCATCGGTTCCGGCCTGTACGTGGATAATGCTGTGGGTGCCTGCGCTGCTACCGGGCAGGGAGAAGATATAATAAGGGTGGCGGGCGCTGCCAGTGTTGTGGAATATATGCGGGCGGGCTATGCGCCTGCGCCTGCCTGCAGGAAGGTCATAGAAAGGCTGGCGCGTATCAAAGGTGATAAGGCCAGGGATATACAGGTGGCTTTTATTGCAATGGACCGGTACGGGACAGTAGGCGCCTATGCGCTGCAAAAAGGATTTACCTATGCTGTGAAGTCCGAGGAAAAAGAAGTATTGCTATCCGCGGATAGCTGGTTCTCATAAAATATCAGGCGCGAATTTGAAAGTAATATGCACGGTGAATATATCATAGAAATAGCTACTTCGGATTATACTTCCACCCGCCAGGCGGTATTGGGAGGGGCAGACCGTATAGAGCTCTGCACAAACCTGGGAGAAGGGGGGACAACCCCTTCCTATGGTCTTATCAAAAAATGCCTGGAGGATTTTGACGTGCCGGTTTATCCTATCATTCGTATCAGGGGCGGGGACTTCCTGTATACGCCCGAAGAGATGGCTTGTATGCTGGAGGATGTGCGCGCCTGCAGTCAACTGGGGTGTAAAGGCGTGGTATTCGGGGCTTTGAACCGGGACGCTACCATTGATACGGAGGCGCTGAAAAGAATTGTGGATGCGGCCTACCCGATGAAGGTTACCTTTCACAGGGCGTTTGACCGGTGCCGGGATCCTCTGGAGGCCCTGGAGCAGCTCATTGATGCGGGTTGTGAGCGTATTCTCACCAGCGGCCAGGCGCTGACCGCACCCGAAGGCGCCGGCCTGATCAGGAATCTTCAGGAGATCGCGGGACAGCGCATTGTTATCATGCCCGGCAGCGGTGTCCGCCCGGATAATATCGCTGCGCTGGCGCTTGCCACGGGCTGTAAGGAATTTCATGCTTCGCTGCGTTCTGTGGCAGGAAGTACGATGACCTGCTTCCCGGCCGCTTTTACAAACGGGGACAACCATCATTACTCGGTAAAGGCAGCGGATGTGACTGCACTGAAAGCAGCCCTTACGCATGCCGCACAGCAGTGATCCTGATAAGACAGCAGGGTATGCCTATTGTAACCTTTGACAATAATGAAACTAAGGCAAGGAGCTCCCTGTGATGTCACATCGATCCTGCCTGCCGTGTCGCATTGGGTTTGTCGTGTAACATTGAGCCTGTCGAAATGTAACAGGTATCAATAAACAACCCTGTTCATATTTCGGTTAATCTGAAATATGGACAGGGTCGCTTGCTTTTATACAGCCTTATCCGGACCTGGGTAATTATTTACGGTTGCAGCAGGCTTTGTCGCATTTCGCCGAATTGGAATATGCTTTGCCTTTTCTGGCCTTCTTGTGTGTATGCATCGTTTTACGTGTATGCGGGGTTTTCTGCATATGCAGTGTCCTGCCGCTGTGGTCGGTACCGCTGTACTGCCTTTCATCCCGGTCTTTTTGCCGGTATGCGAGCATTTTGGCATACTGTTCTTTTGTCAGGATGTCTTTCATGGCTTCCCTGTTCTCCTGCTTCACGGTCCTTAGCTTTACTTCCTGCTTAGCTTCTTTCTTATACAGCCTGTAGACCTTCTTCTCCTGCTGGCGCGTCAATCCTCCGGCCTGCTTCTCCAGTATGACGGTCTTATTGGTGGCTATAGCTTCAGGATCATTGTCCCTCATTATAGTATGTCCGCCGGTTGAGTATTGGTGATAATAGGTATGGTCCTGAGCAAATGTTGCGGTGGTTGTGCCTATGCCGAATGCCAGTAATGCTGTGATGAGTATTCCTTTCATATCTTGAATAATTTTGGTTGATAAAATAGGTGCTTCCATTATATAGAACATTTACAGGGTATTTTGTTTAAAAAGGGGGTGTTAAGGTCGTGTGAACTTGATGAGCACGAATAGTATAGCTATCTTTGTCCGAACTTTTAAGATAAAATGATTGATATATGGCATGCAGCACGACCAGGGTGGTAAAAATGGGCATTGATTACGGAGAGGTGCAGCTCCTTTCCACCGCGGGTATAGCGCCGCATAATGCAGCTATGCTGCAGGATAAGAATATCCGCCTGGAAACGATCGAGATGACGGCGGCGGTTCCCCTGGTCAATAATTACCTGGTGCAGCTGGTACACCAGCGTGCCGCATTACCGCTCCTGGCGGTGTTTACCAGTCCTGATGCGGTACGTGCCGTTGCGAATATACTGAACGGGCAGGCTGTGCCCTGGCAGATCGCCACCCTGGATAAGACCACGCACTACGCGGTACAGGATGCCTTTCCTGACAATGATAGGCTCCTGGTGGCGCCAGCGGAAGCGGAACTGGTGCAGGGACTGGAGCAGGCAGCGGTCCCGGACGGCGGTATTGTCTATTACTGCGGTAATAAGTACTCGGACAGGGTACCCGCCTTATGCAGGGAGAAGGGTATCAGCCTGGAGGAAGTAATGGTTTATCAGGTATTGATAAAAGCGGCGCCTGTGACAGGCTATTACAACGGGATACTTTTTTTAAATGAAAGCGCTGTGGACAGCTTTTTTGTCTTCAATGAATTCCCCAATAATACGGTAGCTTTTTGCCTTACGGAGCGTATCGCTGCGGTGCTGAGCAGCAGGCTCAGCCAGCCGGCAGTAATTGTTCAGGCAGCAGAACCTACAGAAGCGTCGCTGCTGGAAAGCGTGCTGGCATATTACGACAGGATAGGGTAGCGCTGTTGGCATATGATATAAAAAACCGGTAAAGGCCTGAGGGTCCTTACCGGTTTTTATTATAAAGGCAGCAGCCGTAAAAGCATATTATTCCTTCACGAACTTCAGCACACCGACTGTTTTTTCCTTATCATTTTTGAAAAGCGCGGTGTAAGTGCCTGTATTCAGGGTGCCTACACGGATCTGTCCGCCGGTAACGGGCATTCTGCCGATCATCCGTCCGCTGATGCTGTAGATCTCCGCATACAGCGGCTGGCTCCGGTCCGTTTCGATGTTCAGAACATCACTGGCGGGATTAGGATAGGCGCGGATGGTATTATAGGTTATCTTGCCGATAGCGGTTGTGGTATCTTCATCATAATGCCAGGAGTTGACAAACTGGATATGTTCCGCAACATCGCCGGTGCTGTTCAGGCTGAATACGCCTGCAAAAGTGTTGAAATCTTTGGCTACCAATTGTATCATATTTTCGTGTGTGACCATGCCCTGGCTTAAGCCGGTGCCGGTAAGCAGGGCTGCAGGTACAGGCATGCCTCCTATGAATACGGAATCGGTGATCCTGCTGGAGGATTTAAGCAATAATGCCTCTACGGTATCTTTGCTCACCGGTAAGATCACAGAGCCCCAGCCTGTAACCTCGTGCGTGGTTTCACGGGTCCTTTTGAGGTAGCCCGGCTCATTTACCATGCCGCCTGCCTGGTAGGTAAGCGTGAAATTGATGATCTCGGTGCCGGTGCCTGTTTCATTGGTGCCGGAGGTCAGATCGAAAGGTACAAGGGCCTTGTAGCCGTTCACCTCTACATCCTGCTCGGGTATCTTCAGGGTATCGTTGGGATTGGCCAGCTCAAACCAGTGATATGGTATGTGATAGCCTTCATTGAGAAACCCGCTGGCCGCCTGGGTAAAGTACTGGGTCTGGTCCTGCAGTTCAAACTCCCCGAATTGACTGGACATGAGCGGCATCATAGCGGTGGAACTTGTAAAAGGCGGGTTCTGGTCGGAGGCGGCAAATGAGAATTCGGCTGAGTCCACGGGAACGAGATTGCCGTAATCCCACCACTGGTCATTACCTGCTGAAGGCAGGGAAACGCCGCTTGTATCCACATCAATGGTGTATATAATGTCCGTGTCCACACCGAATTTGAGATCGTTGCCGGTCACTGTTATCTGTGCCTGGGAAGCGGTGGCGCCCAATAAACATGTCATGAATACCGGTAAAATTCTTTTTGTCATAATCTGTTATTTTTTTATGTTCTATACCTCTTAACGAAAGACGCCCGTAAATATTATGGCTGTTATATTATTATTAACAATGCCAGGCAGGTTTCCCGTGACTTTTGGCTTTTCAATGGCCTGAAATGAATATTATCGTAAATTGCACGCTGTTATGCAGAAAGAAATAGTAGTAAGCGGTATCCGTTCTACCGGATTTTTACATTTAGGGAATTATTTTGGGGCCATGCGCAATTATGTGCGTATGCAGGAGGATTATGAGTGTTATTTTTTTGTGGCAGACTATCATTCCCTTACCACGCATCCCGATCCTAAGGATCTCAGGAACAATGTGTACCGGGTGCTGGCGGAAAATATCGCCTGCGGCCTGGATCATACCAAAGTGGCCCTGTATGCCCAGAGCGATGTTCCGGAGATACCGGAGCTGTACCTGATGATGAATATGCTTGCTTACAAGGGTGAGCTGGAGAAAGTGCCCACCTTCAAGGAAAAGGTGCGCCAGCATCCTGATAATGTGAATGCAGGCCTGCTGACCTACCCGGTGCTGATGGCCGCGGATATCCTTGTGCACCGCGCCGTTAAGGTACCCGTGGGAAAGGACCAGGAGCAGCACCTGGAAATGGCCAGGAACTTTGCGCAGCGCTTCAATCACCGTTACCAGGTGGAATTGTTCCCCGAGCCGCATGCTTTCAATTTCGGTGCGGGCGGCGCCAAGATCATGAGCCTGGACGGTAACGGTAAAATGAGCAAGTCTGAGAATGCCAATGCCACTATATACCTGAATGATGATGACGATACGATCCGTAAAAAGATCATGAAAGCTAAGACCGACAGCGGTCCCGAAGCCCCCGGCAGCGAAATGCCGGATTATATTGCCAATCTTTTTCAATTGATGCAACTGGTATCCCGGGAGGACGTCTATAATGATTTCCTGGGGCATTTCAACAACTGTACGATCCGCTACGGCGACTTCAAAAAGCAACTGGCGGAGGATATGGTGCAATTCATCAACCCGATCCGGACCAAGGCGCTGGAGCTTACCAATGACCCTGCACGGCTTCAGAAGATTCTCAGGGAAGGTGCGCAAAAGGCACGCGAAAGTGCTTCCCGTACGCTTACGGAAGCAAGAAAAGCCATAGGATTGCATTACTATTAAAACATAATCCTGTAATTTTACACCAAATGGTCATTATTATCGTTCTATAATAATGACTATTTGGTTTTATAAATATTCTCGGCTTTGAAACTATATAGCTATATCTCCTTTATCGTATCCATCCTGTTCTTTACGGCATCGCAAGGGTACACGCAGCCGCTGGCGCCTGCCCGGGACCAGAAGCCCGCCAGGATATTATACCTGGTGGACGTCAGCAGCAGCATGATGTATAACTGGCAGGGTACGGAAACACGTATGAAAACCGTGGGCCGCCTGCTGAACGACATCACGGACAGCCTGCTGTCCTATAATGACCGGATAGAATTCGGTCTGCGCCTGATAGGCTCGCAATATCCCGCGCAGCGAAAGGTATGTACGGATACCCGCCTGGAAGTGCCTTTCGGCACTGTCAATGCCACTGAGATCATTAAAGGCAAGGTCAGCAACCTGAAGCCTTACGGCTTTACGCCCATCGCCTATGCCCTGCAGCAGGCGGCCCTGTATGATTTTGTGAACAGCCAGGATTATAACTACAGCATCATTCTCATTACAGACGGTGGAGAAAGCTGTAACGGCGATATCTGCGCCACCATGAAGGAAATGGTGGACAAAAAGATCAGCTTCAAGCCCTATATCCTGTCGCTCGTAAAAGACAGTCTGCTGTCCGGTCAGTATGCCTGTATGGGTACGTATATCAATGTGCTGGAGCCCGGTGATTTCAATATAGCCATCCAGAAGATCATTAATGAGAATAAGACCAAGCTGCATATTCCTGAAACACGTCCGCAGGAAAAGAAGCCCATAGTGGTGAAAACGGATCCTCCGCCAACCCCTGTTGTCAGGCCCAGGGTGGATACCCCGGCAAGCAGGCCGGTTGCCAGGCAGGAGACACCCGTAGCGGTAAAGCCGGACACGCCTGACAGGGTGCAGGCCCCGGTTGTGGAAATGAAGGAAATGTACAGGCTGCCGTTCAGGCGGACGCCTAGAAAATATACCATTATACTGGCGGAGAATGCGCTTCCCAGGCCCAGGCTGGTATTTTTGAAAATGAATTTCCCGGCTCCTCCCGAAGAGCAGCCGGTGGCCAGCCGCCCCGTAACGCCGAAGGATGCCGCGACCTCCAGGCCGACCCCTGTTTCCAGCGTTAAGATAGTGGAAACGCCGCCGCAGGAAATGACCGTGACCAATGAGCTGACGCCTGCCGAAAAGACGCAGCTCCGGGTGCAGATCGTGACCCGGCAGGGAAAGCCTATATATGCGGAGCCGCTGATGACCATTACCAATGCCAGGACCAAGACCAAAAGGCAGGAGAGAAGGCTGGTGACCGCCGGCTCCAAAGCTATAAAGCCTATTGACATTGAAGCGGGCAGCTATACCCTGCAGATCGGTAATTCAAAAGATTATACACATGAATTCACCATCGCGCCCAACCAGATGAATACGGTGACCATCGTGGTGAACCCTTCTTCGCTGGCTTTCCAGTATGAGCCTACCAGCACCCGCCCGGTCAAGGAATACCGTGCCCTGGTCAGCGACAGGTTCTCCCAGCAAAGGAGCGTAACCGAGCAGCCATGTGATACCAAATTGTTCTATGAGCCGGCTTCTTACCACGTGGAAGTGAATACCATGCCTCCTACCATGTACTTCCTGGACCTGGAGATGGGAGTGACCAAGGTGATCACGATACCGGAAAACGGTACGCTCAAGATCACCAACAGCGCGGCGATAGGAAGGGTAGAGCTCTACTACCAGTTGGGGGATGCCTATAAATTTTTCCATTATATGGTGATTAACGGCAATCCTGCCAGCCAGGAGCTGGGACTGCTGCCCGGCGCCTACCAGGTACGGTATATCAAGCCCGGCAGCACGCAGCAGGTGGTTGTGCCTTTCCGGATCATCAGCCTGAGAAATACCCCATTAGAGCTATAGGCCATGAAAGTTACCAAACTGATCTATATATTCCTGCTGATCTATATTATAGCGGCCCTCTTTTTCTGGGGGCTGAGCCTTCACCAGCAGAATAACCGTATTTATCTTTACGAAAGGACCTCCCTGGCAGAGCACCGCGATACGTTCCGGAGCGAGGATGTGTTTAAGAAGGAGCAGGATAAGGTCTATGACAGGTTCATCAGCAGGAATACGCAATACCTGGGGGAAGGGCTGTTCTTCTGCCTGGTGATCCTGATCGCCGCCGTCATGGTGTACCGCTCCATCCAGAACAACTTCCGGCTCAGCGACCGGCAGAATAACTTTATGCTGTCTATCACGCACGAGCTGAAAAGCCCGATAGCGGCCGTAAAGCTGAACCTGGAGACCATACAGCGCAGGAAGCTGGATGAGGACACGCAGGTGATGCTGATAGAGCGCTGCATCAACGAGACCAACCGGCTGAACGATCTCTGCAATAACCTGCTGCTGGCCTCCCAGATGGAAAGCAAGCATTTTACCGTTTCTATGGAAGAGGTGGACCTGCATCCCATCCTGGAAGACAGCGTTAAGATCTTCATGCAGCGCAGCAGGCACCAGATACATACCGACCTCGATCATGCTATGGTGCAGGCAGACCCCTTCCTGGTCAAGCTGATCATTAATAACCTGCTGGAAAATGCGGTCAAATATACCCTTCCCGGTACCCGGATCACCGTGACGCTTAAAGAGGAGGACGAACAGGTGATCTTCGCGGTTATAGACGAGGGCGGCGGTATAGCGGACGAAGAGAAGGAAAAGATCTTCGAGAAATTTTACCGGATAGGCAATGAGAACTCCCGCAAGACCAAAGGCACCGGCCTGGGGCTTTACCTGGTATCGCAGATCGTCCATCTCAATAAAGGCAGCATTTCAGTAAGGGACAACCTGCCTTTCGGCTCCATATTTGAAGTGACCTTTCCCAAAGTGTCCCAGTCCTGATCTCCCGTTTCTTTAAATTATAGTTAATTCTTTTGGTTCTTAATATTCAGAACTAAACGAATTATAATTTTGCGCCCATGATTGAAATAATAAACATGGAACGGTATCGTGAAGGGATAGAACGCCTGAGCACCAATTTCAGTGAAAAGGATGGCATGCCGCCCGTATGCGGCAGGATCATCAACTACCTTTTCCTGAAGCCTGATGCGGAAGCTACCTTTGAGGAGCTGATTACTTATTTCCAGGTAAGTAAAAGTGCAGTATCCAACGCGCTTAAAATGCTGGAGCAGCGTGGGGTGGTAATTTCCAAAACACGATACGGGCAGCGCAAGAGATATTTCAGCATTAATGTGAACATTGATGATATTCTTAATGTCATATCGGAGAAGCATATCCAGATGAAAGAATACATCCATGAGATCATGCAGCTCCGGTCGTCGTCTGATACCGAAGTGGATAAGAACCTGCGGAATATTTTGAAGCTGATCAACCTGATCAATGAAAAATATCCCCAGATCATAGCAGAATTCCGTAACCAGCTTAATAACGAAAAACAATAATTCACACCTCTCATATATGCAACACAGATACAAAATATTTCTCTGCATCGGCTTAAGTGCATGGATATATAATAATGTGGCCACGGCACAGGAGCAGACACCGGCAACCGCCCGGAATATTACGCTGAAGGAAGCCATCAACTACGGTCTTGAACACCATCCCACCGTACGTATTTTCAGGCTCCAGACCCTGCAGGCCAAACAGGTAGCCAAAGAGCAGCTATCCAACTACCTGCCCCAGGTGAACCTGTCTTCCACACTCGATTATAATATCGAATTACAGAAAACGGTCATTCCCGAAGGGACCTTCGGGCCGGGAACTCCCAAGCAGATCGTAGCGTTCGGGCAGAAGTACAATGCCTCGCTGGCAGGACAGGCGGATCAGCAGATCTTCAATATGTCGCTGATCAGCGGTCTGCAGGCCAACAAGCCTAACAACGAGCTGGCCCGTCTTTCCGAAGAAGAGAACAGGCAGGAGATCATCTATAATATCAGCAATGCCTATTTCCAGATCATCACGATCAAAAAGCAGCTGGACCTGCTGTATGCCAATAAGGAACGTTTTGAAAAGATCATGCGCGTCACCAGCCTGCAGTCAGACCTGGGCGTGGCTAAAAAAGTGGATGTCAAGCAGGTGCAGGTAAACCTGAACAATGTTACGACACAGATCACCAACTTGGAAAATAACCTGTCCCTGGCTGAGAACCAGCTGAAGAACCATATGGGGCTTCCCGTGGATGCCCAGGTAGAAATACAGGATTTTGACACCTGGACAGAAAAGGCGGAAGTGCATTTTCAGCCCCAGCTCTTCAATTACCATAATACGTACAGCTTCCTGAAGCAGGAGAAGCAGCTTGAATTGCTGTCCATCAACAAGCGCAGGCTGCGGAACGGTATCTTCCCGGTAATTTCCGCATATGCGCAGTATGGTTACCTGGGATTCGGCAACAGCCTGGAAAGTGTTTACAACCCGCTGCTGGACTTCTCCAAGGTGGGACTGAAATTATCGTGGTCGCTCTTTACGGGACTGCGGAGAGATGCTCAGTACAAGCAGGCGTCGCTGGATTATGATATCGCCAGGATCAACCTGTCCTTTAACGAGCAGATCGCCGGGCTGCAGTTCCAGAATGCCAAGCTGAAGCTGTCCAATGCCAACTCCACGATCAGCCTGAACCGGCAGAATATGGAACTGGCAAGGGAAGTGTTTGATAATACGACCCTGCAGTACAATGAAGGTGTGGCCTCGCTGGCTGAGCTGCTGAATGCGGAGCTTTCCTTCCGGGAGGCCCAGAACAACTATATCAACGCGCTTGTGGAGTATTACAGGGCGGACCTGGACGTGCAGAAAAGCAATAATACACTTACCGAATTCTATAATAACTTAAAATAATCCATCAATCACAACGTCAATATAACATATAATGAAAAAGATAATTATTGCTATCATACTTATAGTATTAGTTGCATTAATGGGCTGGAGACTCATGTCCAATAAAAAGAAAATAGATGCAGCTAAAGAGTCCGTGACGACCACTGACGTGGCAATACCTGTGAATGTGGCCACCGCTGTCTACGAGACAGTAAGCGGTGCGTTGACCAAGACCGGCAAGCTGGTAGCCAATAAGGAGGCAAGCATTACCGCGCTTACCGGCGGTAAGCTGGTAAGCCTGAACTTTGCGCTGGGCAGCATGGTCAGCCAGGGCGCGGTGCTGGCGCAGGTGGACAGCAGGACCTATGAGCTGAACCTGGCGCAGGCTAAATTATCCAGGGATAAGGCGGAACAGGACTTCAACAGGTTCAAACGCCTGCTGGAAGGAGAAGCGACTACAGAAAGCACTTTCCAGGACGTAAAGCTGAGCTATGAGAACGCCCGCAACCAGATCTCTATCCTGGAAAAGCAGATTGCCGATACCCGTATCAAGGCGCCTATATCCGGACAGGTGGTAGCTAAAAATATTGAGAACGGAGAGTTTGTAAGCACCGGTATGTCTATCGGTAAGATCGTGGACCTTTCCCGTCTTAAAGTGAAGGTAATGGTGAGCGAGGCCGATGTGTATATGTTGAAGCTGAACCAATCCGTAAGCGTTACTACCGATATTTACCCTAATCAGGTCTTTGAAGGTAAGATCACCTTCATATCCGGGCAGGGCGATGCTGCCTTCAATTATGAGATAGAGATCACGCTGGAGAACAATAAGAAAAACGCCCCGCTGAAAGCAGGGACCTTCGCATATGTCAATTTCAACCAGTCTGCTGACCAGAAAGGTCTTATCATTCCGAGAAGCGCGCTGGTGGAAAGCCTGCAGAACCCTTATGTATATGTGGTAAAAGGTGATGTGCTTGAAAAACGTACCGTAGTGATCGGGAAAGACCTGGGTAATAAATTGCTGATAGAAAGCGGTATTCAGGAAGGTGAGGAAGTGGTGACCAGCGGCCTGGTGAATGTAAGGGAAGGGTCTAAGATCAGTCCTATCAGGCCGGAAGCAAAAAAGTAAGCGTAATAATCAGTAATCACATTCCAGGAATTCTTAAAAAACAACAATGAAAAAATTAACAGAATTAGCCATAAACAGGCCGTTGCTGATAACGGTGCTCTTTACGGTGTTGATACTTTTCGGGATTATCGGTTATAACAGCCTGAACTATAACCTGCTTCCAAAATTCAATGCCAATGTAGTGACCGTTATCACCACCTATGTAGGCGCATCTGCAGAAGAGGTGGAAAATACGGTTACCAAAAATATAGAAGAGGCGGTGTCCTCTATAGAAGGTGTGGATAAGATCATTTCCACCTCTATGGAAAACGTGTCCATGGTGACCGTTCAGTTGCTGAACGGGGTGGATGTGGACCTTGCCCTTAATGACGCGCAGCGTAAGATCAACCAGATAGCTTCCAAGCTGCCCGATGATATTGATGACCCTATCTTAAATAAGTTCTCTTCGGATGACGTGCCGGTGATCCGTATGGGCGCTACCGCGAAAGTGGACGATAAGACCCTGTACGATCTACTGGACCTGCAGATCAAGCCGCAGCTGGCCAACATCATCGGTGTCGGGCAGATCAACCTGATCGGTGGCAATGAGCGCCAGATCACCGTAAACCTGAACAGGAACAAGCTGGAGGCCTTCGGTCTCACGCCTACCCAGGTGATCGGCATCGTCAATGCTTCCAGCCTCTCTACTCCTGCCGGTAATATCAAATCCCCGGAAAGCGAGTATTCCATTAAATTCGATTCCAAGTTCAACAACGCCGATGACCTCAGGAATATGCCCATAGTGCGGTACAGCAACGGCGGGCAGATCCTGCTGAGAGATATCGCTGAAGTGCTGGACGGCCAGAAAGAGGTGACCACGATCAACCATATCAACGGGCAGCCCTCCATCGGTATCCAGATATTAAAGCAGTCGGATGCGAATGCGGTGAAGGTAAGTGAGCTGGTAAAGGCCAGGCTGGAGGTCATCAAGCAGCAGTTTAAGAATATCGACCTGAACTTTACAATCGCCTCCGACCAGGCCATCTATACCAAAAGCTCCGCCAATGCGGTGGTGTTTGATATCGGTCTGGCCATCGTGATCGTATCGCTGATCATGCTGTTCTTCCTGCACAGTTTAAGAAGCTCCATGTTCGTGCTGGTATCGCTGCCGGCCTCTATGATCCCGACCTTCCTGGCCATGTACATCTTCGGGTTCTCCCTTAACCTGATGACGCTGATGGCCCTTTCGCTGGTGGTAGGGGTACTGGTGGATGACTCTATCGTGATCCTGGAGAATATCATGCGGCATATGGAGATGGGTAAGAACAAGCGCCAGGCTACCATTGACGGGCGTTCCGAGATCGGGTTTACGGCACTGGCCATTACCCTCGTGGACGTGGTGGTGTTCCTGCCAATGGCCCTTGTACAGGGTATGATAGGTAATATATTGAGGGAATTCGCGCTGGTGATCGTAGTATCGGTGCTGATGTCCCTGCTGGTATGTTTTACCATCACGCCTTTACTGACCTCGCGCTGGGGTAAGTTGACCCACCTGAATCCCAATACCTGGTGGGGTAAGCTGAACATCAAGTTCGAGGAATTCATCACCTTTATGCGGGACGGCTATACCTCCATACTCTCCTGGGTGCTGGATCATAAACGTTACTTATTTGGCTTTATCATCCTTTTATTCATCGGAACGGGCTTCCTGATGTCAAAAGGCTTTATAGGCTTCTCCTTTATGACCCAGGCCGACCAGGGTGAATTCATCATCAGTATGGAAACGGACCAGAACACTTCCCTGCAAAGGACCAACGCCATATCGCAGGAGGCTGAAAAGCTGCTGATGGCACACCCGGAAGTGATCAATGTCTTTACCAATGTGGGTGTTTCCAATACGGGCCTGGGATCAGCCAACCAGTCCAACTATGCAGAGATCAGTGTGAAGATCGTACCCAAGAAAGAACGGCCGATGTCTGTAGAGGCTTTCTCCGAGACCGTAAGGCAGGAGATCAACCAGATACCGGGCGTGAAAGTGACCATCAAGAAAGCGGATATCACCGGTAACTCCGGGCAGGCGCCTATACAGTTCATCGTAAAGGGCAATGACCGGAAGCTGAACAGGGAGATCGCCACCAAAATCATGGATATCACCAAAAATACCGCGGGTACCGTTGACGTGGAATTCTCCACTGATGATCCGAAGCCCCAGGTGGATGTGAGGCTGGACAGGGAGAAGATGCTGATGTTCGGGCTGAATGCCCAGCAGGTGGGCGCGGCTATCGGGGGCTCCTTCTCCGGAAGCGACCAGGCCAAGTACACCTACCAGGGTAATGAATATGATATCAAGATCAAAAGTGACGATTATAACAGGAAAAGCCTGAACGATGTGAAGCGGCTGACCTTTACCAATGCGCAGGGACAGAATTTTGAGCTGCAGCAGTTTGCCGATGTCAGGGAGATCCTGGGTGAGACCAAGCTGGAAAGGAAGGACAGGCTGCCGTCCATAGCGGTGAATGCCTACGTGGTGGGCCGTTCAGTGGGTACGGTGGGCGCTGAGATCCAGAAGGCCTACCAGGAGCTCAAGCTGGACCAGGACCCGAGATACCAGATACAGCCTGCCGGTATGCTGGAAATGCAGGGAGATGCCTTCTCCAGCCTTTTGATGGCGCTGGGTGTAGGCTTCCTGCTGGTATACCTGATCATGGTGGCGCTGTATGAGAACGCGGTCTATCCTTTCGTGGTGCTCTTTGCATTGCCTACCGCTACTACGGGCGCTTTCCTGGCGCTGGCGCTGTCTATGAAAGAGCTGACCATCTTTGCAATGATCGGCCTGATCATGCTGATGGGTCTGGTAGCGAAGAACGGTATCCTGCTCGTGGACTTTACCAACCAGCGGAAAGCAGAAGGCGCCAGTCTGAAAGAGGCGCTGATAGATGCCGGAAGGGAACGTTTCCGCCCGATCCTGATGACAACGATCGCGATGATATTCGGTATGATGCCTATCGCGCTGGCATCCGGGGACGGTGCCGAGGTGAAGAACGGTATGGCCTGGGTGATCATAGGCGGTCTGACCTCCTCGCTGCTGCTGACGCTTGTGCTGGTACCCTCTGTGTATATGATCATAGAAAAGATACTGATACGGTTCAGGAAAAGAAAATATAAGAAGATGAGAAAAGAGATCGTGGAAAGACAACAGGAACAATTATATCATCAGCAATCTTAAATGGACGGCTGCCCGCGGGCAGCCGTTTTTATTTCCGGGCGGCACTGATTGATTGAGTATGGCTTGTGGTAACGGAGGGGCGTGCAGCACAAGGTCAGGTGAAGTGAAAAATGTATCGTCGGGGTAAAATGCTGTGATCAGTGACTGTGCCGGCTTGATATATTGTAATGCAAAAGCCCCTGTAACATTATTACAGGGGCTTTTGATAGCTGCAGGGATATCTTATCAGGTTGCGGTTTGTCTCCTGCTGTTTTCAAGATAATAATACATGAGGTATAGCCACATCAGGGACAGGGGTATTAGGGGCAGCACATTCCTGAATACCACCACAGACGCATAAATAGAAAAGGCCGCGGTCATAAAAAAGTAAGCGCCCGTAAAAAAGTGCAAGCGGAAAGCCTCGTTCTTAAAGGAAAGCTCGCGGGACCTGTACATCCTGAACAGCAGGTAAAATGTTCCGGCAAGGCATCCCAGGATCAGCAGGCTGTATAAGACCCTGTAAGCCTGTACGATGGCATCGTTCAGGTCCCGGTGCCGTATGTTGTCCTTTACACTCGCATCCGGGAACCATTGTAAGGTGACGTCCGGGATGGCTGCGGTCTTGAAGTTCCAGTCGGTAAAGGCTTCCGGCAGCGGGTAAACGAAGTTTTTGGTATTGTAGGTAATGTAATGCTTAATAAAGGTCCCCAGGTTCTTTTTAATGAGTATATTGCCATATTCATTGTAAAGCTCTGAATACTGCACCCACGCCTTGAAATAATGTGTTTTAGTGGTGCGTAATTTATAGACCAGGAATATCTTCAGAGGACTTTTTGGATTCCATATGAAGGAAGCACCCTCATACTTGTTGGCCAGGATAGGTTGTAAGGCGGCGGAATCCATCCCGTAGTAAAAAGAATCGACAAACTTATGCAGTTGCTTCAGGTCAGGGCTGTCAAACCACTCCGCCTCCGGCTTGATATGGGGATAGATATATAAGGCATTGTTGGCCAGCTGCCACCCGGAAAAGCCCGAGAACACCCTGGAATCATAGAGCTCATTATTGATCCGTTGCTGCCCGATGTAAAAGGAAGCGAAGGAGAGCGCTATGGCAAGGCTGCCGCCTATTCTCACCATCAGCTTCATCCTGTAGGATAGCAGCAAGGCTATAACTATAAAAAATGGATAATACAGCGAATTGAACCTTACCGTAAAGGTGAAATACAGCAGGGGGAGCAGGACCAGCAGGTAAACCCATCTGCCCGTGTTGTGAATCCACAGCAGGAGCACGAATATAAGTACCGTGAGCGCTGTAAACAGGCCGTCGCTCAGGATGAAGTTGGCAATGAAAAAATTCATCAGGTTAAAGCAGATCAGCAGGTAGGTCAGCGTTTGAACCACCCGGTTCCGGACGGGGTAAAAATATGCCAGTGTGAAGTATAATAACAGGCTGCTGAATGTCATTATAAGGTACTGGAAGCCGATCAGCGTACCTTCCGGACCGCCCTTAAAGCCCATAAAGTTCAGGAAATTGGAATAGCCCACAGGCCTGAACGCAACTTTATGATGCTGGTTGGCAGAAACGAGATAGCCGTGGGAATCCGAAATGTATTCCCCGTTGGGAAACAGGCTCCTGAAAACAAAATAGAGGATGATATGGACTGCTATGGCCGCCGCTAACTTATATACGACCGGTTTTCGCAATAAAAAATTTAAAAACGGGAATTTCCCCTGGTGGGATTGACTGGTCATAAGTATTTGTATAGGTTTGGATACAGATGTTTATTTTTTTTCGTGGTATTCCTGTTCGGTATTCACATCCCAGATCTTCGCTTTGTTCTTATTATTTTCCAGTATGCTCTCCACGGCATACATGGCGGTCAGCATGGAGTGATCGCTGTTGTTATAGCGGTGCATACCGTTCCGTCCTATGAAGTACACGTTATCCAGCCCGTTCAGCGCTTCCTTCAGCTCATCAAACTTATCATAGGTTCCGAAATAGGCAGGGTAGGCCTTTTCCATTCTCAGCACCGTGCTGTCTATGACATCCTCTTTCCTGATGATCTCGATCCTGTCCAGCTCCTCGATGGCAAAAGCCTTGAGCTTTTCATCCTCCATATTCCACAGCTCATCGCCTTCGTTGCAGAAATATTCCATGCCTATCCATACGTGGTCCGGATCGGCCACCATATAGGGCGACCAGTTATTAAAGATCTGTAGCCTGCCTACCTTCACATCCTTTTCCTGGATATAGATCCAGTTGTCCTTCACCATATTGTCATTGCCTTCCGGCAGTTGCTTATTATCCCTGATCCTTAATTTATGCAGCAATAAGCCTACTGTCAGGAAATCCCTGTACATCAGGCCGGAGCCTATCTCAGTAATGCCGGAGGGCAGCGGTGGTTCCAGCGATTCTACGAACTGCTTGATGGGCATCGTGCTGAAAAAATAGTCGCAGTCCATGCTCCGGATCTCGCCGGTCCTGCTGTCGCGCACATCCACCCTGTGTACCTTATTGCCTTCCCTGTATATTTTCACCACTTCCTGGTGGAGCTGCACCGGTTCCCCGGATCTTTGGGCCACTATCCGCGCCACCTCTTCCCATATCTGGCCGGGGCCGTACTTGGGATATAAGAAACGTTCGATCAGGCTGGTCTCCGTACCTTTCTGGTTGATGTCCTTATCCTTTTTCTTCAGTGATTGCAGCGCGTGGATAACAGCCTTTTTGATGTCCAGACCCTTGATGCGCTGGGCGCCCCAGTCGGCGGAGATCTTGTTGCAGGCTATGCCCCATACTTTCTCCGTATAATCTTTGAAGAAGGTGTTGTACAGCTCTTTCCCGAACCTGTTGATCATGAAATCCTCCAGGGACTTTTCTTCCCTGATGGGAAACAGCATCGCCTTCATATAAGAGAAGAATATCTTCATAGACCTTTTGAGTCCCAGCCCTGATAAGGTCTGGAAGGAAAGCGAAACGGGATAGGAGAAAAACTGCTTCAGGAAATAAATACGCGACAGCCTGGACCTGACAAGCATTACCTTGTCCTTGTCCGCCCCGGTGGTGGGTAGCTGTCCCGGGGATATAGTCCTGTGCTTGTTCTGGTAGCTGATGGTAAACTCGTTCTCCTCCCGGTTTTCCAGGGGCAGGATGTTCATCCACCATTCCATGACCCTGTCGGATTTGGAAAAGAACCTGTGGCCCCCGATATCAATCCTGTTCCCTTTATAATTGACCGTTTTGCTGATCCCTCCGATATCTCCTGTCTTTTCAAGCACTATCGGGTGGATGTCCGTTTTTTCCAGTAATTCATACGCGGCCGTTAATCCTGCCGGTCCGCCGCCGCAGATGATCGCCATCTTTTTATGAGATGCTGACATTGTAATATGCTGTATTTATTCTATTAAAGTATAGGTTTCTGCAGGCTGTCTGCGGGCACGGGAAAAACGCCCCGGATATTCCGCCATTTCATAAGGCCTGCATCATTTGAGAATGATTAACAAATGTACGTGTTTTTGTTAATCGTAAATAATAATTCTGCTGCGGGATACTGTATATAAAAAATGCGCATATGACAGGCTGTTACTGGCCAGGAAGCGCCTGAGGATTAAACATGTCATAACATAAAATCCCGGACTTCTTCGTACCTTTGCAGATTGAAACTGATTAATCACTGATATTTAATGAGATCTGTAGCATTCCATACCTTAGGATGTAAGCTGAACTATTCTGAGACCTCCACGCTCAGCAGGACCCTGGAAAACGAAGGTTTTGTAAAGAAGGATTTTGATGATGTGGCGGATGTTTATGTGATCAACACCTGCAGCGTAACGGAGAACGCGGATAAGGAATGCCGTCAGCTGGTAAGGAGGATACAAAAACGGGCGCCCGCTTCTTTCGTGGTCATTACAGGATGCTATGCACAACTGAAGCCCCGGGAGATAGCGGATATAGAAGGGGTCGACCTGGTCCTGGGCGCTGCGGAAAAGTTCAATATCGTAGAGCATATCAGTAACCTGACCAAAGGAGAGCCGGCAAAGGTGCATAGCTGCGAAATAGATGAGGTGGAAGGCTTTAATGCGTCCTACTCCCTGGCAGACCGTACCCGTACTTTCCTGAAGGTGCAGGACGGCTGCGACTATAACTGCTCTTTCTGCACCATCCCGATGGCACGCGGGCACAGCCGCAGCGATACCATCGACGGCGTGCTGGAAAATATAGAAACGCTGCACGGAAAGGGCACCCGCGAGATCGTGCTGACAGGTATTAACCTGGGTGATTTCGGTAAGGGATTCAACGGGGGAAGGAAAAAAGAGGAGAATTTCTTCGACCTGGTGCAGGCCATTGAAGCCTCGTCCCCGGTAGAACGTTTTCGTATCAGCTCTATCGAGCCGAATCTCCTGTCCAACGAGATCATCGACTTTGTGGCCTCCAGCCGGAAATTCATGCCGCACTTCCATATTCCCCTGCAAAGCGGCAGCAATGAGATCCTCGGGAAAATGCGGAGAAGGTACCGCAGGGAATTATACGCGGAAAGGGTGGCGCGCATCAAGGAAAAGATGCCGCATTGCTGCATTGGTGTAGATGTGATTGTCGGCTTCCCGGGCGAGACCGATGAGCTGTTCCGGGAGACCTTTGACTTCCTGCACGGCCTGGATGTCTCCTACTTCCATGTCTTTACCTATTCCGAAAGGGACAATACCCTGGCGGCGGAAATGGAGGATGTGGTGCCGGTGCATGTCCGTAATGAAAGAAATAAAATACTCAGGAACCTGTCTTACCAGAAAAACCGTTTTTTTACCGCGCAGCATGAAGGTGCCGTACGAAAAGTGCTCTTTGAAAGCGTGAACAAAAACGGTATGATGGAAGGCTACAGCGATAATTATATAAAAGTCAAAGCTCCTTATAAAGCGGCTTGGGAGAACCAGGTAATAGACTGGATGCTTTAGGAAAGCGTTAAGACGAGTTTAGGTAAGATTTGTGAAGATTATAAAAATAAAAATGTATTTTACATCAAAATATCAGCCAGAAATTAGATGAGTATTCTCAGCCCTGCCATAAAAAGTATCCTGAAGCTCAGGCTCAGCGCTATTCAGAATTTTGTTCTCAATCCTATTGATACGCAGAAACAGGTATTTAATGACCTTATAGGATCAGGGCAGTACACGGTTTTCGGAAAGGAATATGACTTTGAGAATATCAATACTTTTAAGGACTTTGCCCGGCAGGTACCTGTCAATGATTACGATACCCTTAAGCCGTATATAGACCGTATCATCCACGGAGAGCAGAATGTGCTGTGGAATGAAAATATTTCATGGTTTGCCAAAAGCAGCGGCACCACCAGCGATAAAAGTAAATTCATTCCCATAAGTCCCTCCACGCTTAAAGAAACACATTATAAATCGGGTCAGGATGTCCTGGCGCTGTATCTTGCCAGGCACCCGCAGTCCCAGATCACTGCCGGCAAATGCCTGGCCATCGGGGGCAGCCACCAGATCAACCAGCTTTCTGAAGAATCCTCCTTTGGTGATCTTTCCGCGGTATTGATGCAGAATATGCCCTTCATCGGGCAGATCATGCGGGCCCCGGAGCTGTCCATAGCTCTTATGGACGAGTGGGAAGCCAAGCTGGAAGCTATTACCAACAGCGTCATAGATGAGAATATCACCTATATGGCGGGCGTGCCCACCTGGTGCCTGGTATTGCTGAAGAAGATACTGGAAAAAACAGGCAGGCAGTCTATCCGTGAGGTCTGGCCCAATTTTGAACTGTATATCCATGGCGGTGTGAGCTTCGCGCCTTACCGTGACCAGTTTGAAGAGATCATGAGCGCCCGGGATGTGGTATTTATGGAGACCTACAATGCTTCGGAAGGTTTCTTTGCCGCCCAGGACGACTGGGACAACGAAGGCATGCTGCTGTTCCTGAACCATGGCATTTATTATGAATTTATGCCTATCAGCGAGATCGGGTCGGAGCAGCCGGTGACGCTGACGCTGAAAGAAGTGGAGCTGGGTGTCAACTACGCCCTCATCATAACCAGCAATGCCGGCTTATGGCGTTACCAGATAGGAGACACCGTGCAGTTCACCTCCCTGAGCCCGTTCCGCATAAAGGTAAGCGGCCGGGTCAAGAGCTTTATCAATGCCTTTGGCGAGGAAGTGATCGTGGACAACAGTGATAATGCCATTAAAGCAGCCTGCCAGAGAACAGGCGCCAGGGTGCTGGATTATACGGCCGCACCGGTTTACATGAGCCAGGGAGCCAACGGGGCGCACGAGTGGCTTATCGAATTCGATCACCTGCCGGTCAGCAAGGAAGTGTTCATAACCGCCCTGGATGAGGAGCTGAAAGCAATCAATTCCGACTATGAGGCTAAAAGGCACAAGGATATCGCGCTGCGTATGCCGCTTATACACCAGGTGCCACGGGGCGGGTTCAGCGCCTGGCTGAAATCCAAAGGAAAGCTGGGCGGACAGCATAAAGTGCCCAGGCTTAATAATGACAGGAAAATTTTAGAAGAGATACTGCAGTTTTTACAAACGGCATTCAAATAAGTATGATGACACAGATTATTCCATTGTCGGAAGGCACTTTCACAGTGGGTAGAGATAAAATGTTCAGCCCTTTCGATATCGCCAGCGAAGAGCTGAATGACAGACCGACAGGTTCCCTGCTGGTGGAAGTGCAGCCCTTTGTCCTGGTGAATGACAAGGATATCATCCTGCTGGATACCGGGCTCGGGTTCAACCACCCCGATGGTGAAAACCATCTTATTGCCAACCTGGCGCGACACAATATACTCCCGGAAGACGTAACCAAGATACTGATGTCCCATCTGCATAAGGACCATGCGGGCGGACTCAATACCGATGTCTTTTACAATGCACAGGTATACATATACAGGAAAGAGCTGGAATTCGCATTTGAGAAAGGCATGCCTTCGTATTTTCCTCATGAGCTGGAGAAATTATCCTGGGCGGATAACGTGGTGTTTCTGGAAGGGGAGCAGGGCGTCATAGACGGCTATATCCATTATTTTCATACCGGCAGCCATAGTCCCGAGCATATCGTGTTCGTGATAGATGATGAGGAAGGGCAGGTCTTCTTTGGCGGAGATGAAGCGCCCCAGTACAAGCAGATGATCATTAAGTACGTGGCCAAATACGACTTTGACGGTAAAAAGGCCATGCAACTGAGGGAACAATGGGCGGACGAAGGCCGTGAAAAAGGATGGCGCTTTTTATTCTACCACGATATCCAGACTCCCGTAGCGAAGCTGCCATAGAGCGTAATACTCTTTCGTAACTTGTTATATTGAAATCAGGAAAAGAGGCTTTAAAAAAAGTCTCTTTTCCTGTCATATTAAGCCTGTAGTGTCACACCGGGCCTGTCGTTTCGCGTTACATTTGCTGTGTCATATGGAGCCTGTCATGTCACATTGAGTTGTCGTGTCACATTGAGCCTGTCGAAATGTACCAAATAAACAACCCTGTCATATTTGAGCGCAATCGCAATATATGGACAGGGTTGTTTACTATTTAGACAGCTTGCGGGCTTTTAGAGCCTGGTGATTTTTTGTACCGTACTGCCACTGTCATCGCTGATATGGATGTAATATAAGCCGGGCGGTACATCTTCCATATGGATATGTGTGGTGCTGCGGTTATCTCTGCTACGGTGGATAGCCTGTCCCAGCGTATTGAATACCTGTATATCATAAGGTGTGGGTGAATTGCGCCTGATAGTGATGTGTGACGCTACCGGGTTGGGGTAAATCTTGAATTCGTTCCCGATACGGTCATCGCTGCCGGCAATGGAAGTGGGCCTGGACAACCCGGTGCTGGCCAGTGTGGAGTCCTGCCACAGCGTGATCCTGGACGGGAAATACAGGGCGGTATCAACTCTTTTGATCTGTCCGCGGGTGAACATCTTATAGCAGCCGGAATTGTAATCCATATAATTCTCCGCATTGATGAGGTCGCCGTAACAATTCTGGGGAAGATTGGCGCTCTCTGAAGGATGGCAGCCCTGGGCGCTGGTGCAGGGCGGGGTATCTTCCACTTCATCATTAGGATGCGTGCAGCCTCTTTCAAATGTATGGATCAGGTTGAAAAAATGGCCGAATTCATGAGTCAGAACGGAGGCAAACTCAGGGTCGGTATTGGTATGCAGGTAAGCGCCGTTATAGACGATGCGGGCCAGCTTATTATCGGACATATAGCTGCTGGGATAATAAGCTACGCCGGAATTGAAGGTGGTGCCGTCCCCGAAGATATCATGCTGCACATATACATTCACATACCTGTAATTATCCCATGCATCTGCCTGTACAAGGGCATCGTAACCATTGCCGTTGGCAAAGCCGGAGGCTTCGGGATAGTAATTGATGCCCGTGGTAGGCCTGCCTTCAGGGTCCAGCTTCGCTAAAAAGAAGCTGATATTTTTAGTGGCGCGCAGCGGTTTGAACTGGTCGTGCACCGTATTGAAATCGGCATTGCGGCCCTGGAAATCCTCGTTCAGCTTGTCAATGGCGCCGCGTATAAGCGCATCGTCCACGGTCTTGCCGCCCTGGGTGGTGCCGTACACATGAAAGACTACCGCTATGTGGTAAGTGTCCGGTTCCGAGGTGATGGTAGTAGGCCTGCTTTTCAACTCCCGGATGGAGGATTGCCGGGCGGTCATTTCCTTTGTAGCTTCCTCCGGGTGCAGGGTATAGAATTCCTGCATCACCTCCGGCGTCCTGCAGGATGCCGGGTGCTGCTCCTGTGCCCGGAGAGAGGATATGCAGCATGCAACGCCGGCCAGCAGCGATATCAGTCGGTAAATGCTCATAATATGTATGGGTCTTTATTGTTATGAATATTGATAAAAATAAGAATTTTTATGATTATTTAAAATATTGAGGTTCATATTTTACAAGGTGGGTGTTGTGTATCGGTACTTTCCCGGGTATAAAAGCAGCGGCAAAGCTTTACTGCATATCTTCCGCTCCCGGCCTGGGAAGCATAGGGGCGATATAATAAAAGGCGATGCTGCAGATGATCAGCACAATAGCAGTACCTATCCATAGCTGGCTGAAGCCCAGGAGGGTAGCCAGGCGGGTGCTTAAAACAGGCGCTATGATAAAGGCTATTGCGTATGCCATACCGTTTACACCCATATAAGCGCCTTTGTTCCGGCCGCCTGCGCGCTGTGCCGTCAGGGTGGCAATAAAAGGCATGACCAGTATTTCGCCGAGGCTCAGCAGGCCCATAGATACAAAGAGCAGCAGGAATCCCGGCTCAAATCCCAGCAGGAAGTAGGACAGCGCGCAGAGCAGGGTGCCGGCAAACAGGGAAAAGGCAGTTGTAAAACGCTTTTCTGCCGTATGTACCAGCAGCATTTCAAAGACCACGACCACGAAGCCGTTGGCGCCCATCAGTAGGCCGATGGTCATCTGGCTCAGCCCCAGCGAATTTTTATAAAATAAGGGCAGGCTGCTCATCATCTGGAAGAAGCATACGGCAAATGCGGTGCAGATGCCGCAGAAAAGAAGAAAGGTAATATCCCTGTAGGGAGACTGTTCTTTGGCTGGAGGCAGGACCGTTGCCTTCGGATCCCTGTTGGCCCGGTATTGACGAAGCCGGAACAGCTTTTGACGGCGGTTAAAGAAATAAATATATACCAGTCCTGCCGCCAGTGCTCCCACCGCGTTGGTATAGAACAGGAAGCTGTACGAAACGGTCGCCATCAGCCCGCCGAGGGCAGGACCTAAGGAAAAGCCGAGGTTCACCGCCATCCGGTTGAGGGAAAAGGCCCGTGTCAGGTTGCGGGGATTGGCATACTTTGCTATGGCTACCGAGTTGGCAGGCCGGAACATTTCACTCACAATGCTTTGCGCCAGCACCATGATACCCAGGGCCAGGGGTGTGGAGAACATCGGGTACAGGCAGAATAAGGGAACGCTTATCAGCAGGCTGCTGCACTGCACATAATATTCTCCCAGCTTATCGGTCAGGTAGCCGCCCAGCCAGGATCCGATAACGGAGCCGATGCCGAAGCAGCTCAAAACCAGCCCTGAATCCTCCAGGCTGAAATTCAGCCGGTCTGCCATATATACGCCCAGGAAAGGAAGCACCATGGAGCCGGTACGGTTGATGAGCATCACAATGGACAGCATCCATGATTCCAGGGACAGGTCTTTAAAAGAGGCCGTATATATTCCGAGCAGCTTTTTCATATGGAAGAAAAGAAAGCAAAGGTAGGTTTTTCCGGAAGCATTGCCGTTTAACGGGCTGCTAAATCAGCAGGGTCTGCCGGCGGTGGAAAAAAGTGTATGATTAGCGGCCCTTTTGTGAGGAGATTTGGCTGTTTTTTAGTATCTTCGCTTACTATAATTTTACTGAATTCATGGACGATAACAACTTAGAAAACCTGCCGGAAGATGCAGGAGTTCCCCGTGATAGAATTGTTCCTATCAATATAGAAGAAGAAATGAAGTCCGCCTACATAGACTATTCCATGTCTGTGATCGTAGGCCGGGCGCTTCCGGATGTGAGAGACGGCCTGAAGCCGGTGCACAGGAGGATCTTATTTGCTATGAATGAGCTGGGAATGACCCATAACAAGCCTTATAAGAAATCTGCCCGTGTGGTAGGGGAAGTGTTGGGTAAGTACCACCCGCATGGCGACTCTTCCGTGTACGAGGCGATGGTGCGTATGGCCCAGCCCTGGAGCATGCGCTATATGATCGTGGACGGCCAGGGTAACTTCGGCTCCCAGGACGGTGACTCACAGGCGGCTATGCGTTATACGGAGGCCCGCCTGCAGCGATACGCGGAATCCATGCTGGAAGATATTGATAAGGAAACTGTGGATTTCCAGTTGAACTTTGACGATACCCTGCAGGAACCGACCGTGTTGCCGACCAGGGTACCGCAGCTCCTGGTGAACGGGTCCAGCGGTATTGCCGTGGGTATGGCTACCAATATGCTGCCCCACAATTTGAATGAAGTGATAGACGGCTGCGTGGCTTATATTGATAATAAAGAGATCACCATAGATGAGCTGATGCGGTTCATCAAAGCGCCCGATTTCCCGACGGGAGGTATCATTTACGGTATCGACGGCGTGAAGACCGCTTTCCACACCGGCAGGGGCCGCGTAGTGGTACGTGGTAAGGTCATGGTGGAAATGACCAAGTCCGGGAGAGAGCAGATCGTTATCACGGATGTGCCTTACCAGGTGAGCCGTGACGCCCTTACGGAAAAGATCGGTAACCTTGTCAACAATAAGGTGATCGAAGGTATCTCCAATGTGGCCAATGAATCGAACAAGGACGGTACCCGTCTCGTCGTGGAGCTGAAAAAAGATGCGGTTGCACAGGTGGTGATCAACCTGCTATACAAATACAGCGAATTACAGACCTCTTTCGGTATCAATAACGTGGCGCTTGTAAAAGGGCGTCCCCGTACCCTGAACCTGAAGGACCTGATCAGCGAGTTCGTTGATTTCCGCCATGAAGTGGTGGTCAGGAGAACGGAATTTGAGCTCCGTAAAGCGAAAGAGAGAGCCCATATCCTGGAAGGGTATATGAAAGTGATAGGTACGCGGGACGACCTGGACAGGGCTATCAGGATCATACGGGAAAGCGAAACCCCCGACCTGGCCCGTGAAGGCCTGATCGCGGCTTTCGCGCTGACCGAGATACAGGCGCGCGCGATCCTGGAGCTGCGTTTAAGAACACTGACGGGACTGGAGATAGATAAGATCAGGAGCGAGTACGAAGCATTGCTGAAAACGATCCAGCACCTGGAAGCGATCCTGGGCAGCGAGGAGATGCGCTTTGATATCATAAAAACGGAATTGCTGGAAGTAAAGCAGAAATTCGGTGATGAAAGGAAATCCGAAATAGACTACTCTGCCAGTGAAATGGACTTCCTGGATATGATCGCGGAGGAAGATGTGGTGATCACGGTATCGCACCTGGGCTACATCAAGCGTACATCCGTAGCGGAATACAGGGCGCAGCGCCGTGGCGGCAGGGGCGCGATGGGCGGTAAGACAAGGGAGGAGGATTATATAGAGCACCTCTTCGTCGCTTCCACGCATGATACCCTTCTTATCTTTACCGAAAAAGGCAGGTGCTACTGGCTGAGCGTATTCAAGATACCGGAAACCGATAAGAATGCCAAAGGCAGGGCTATCCAGAACCTGATACAATTACCGGGTGACGATAAGATCCGTACCATACTCAACGTGTCCCAGGCCAATATGAAGGAGCCGGAAGGCAAATTCATCATGTTATGTACCCGGGAGGGCATTATTAAGAAAACACCGCTGGCAGACTTCAGCCGTCCCCGTTCCAGCGGGGTGAATGCCATCACTATCCGCGAGGAGGACCAGTTGCTGGAAGTGGCTATGACGGATGGCGACAGCATCATTATGATGGCTGTACGTTCCGGAAGGGCCATATCCTTCCCCGAAGATAAGGTGCGCCCGACAGGCCGCGGCGCCATAGGGGTGTACGGCATTGAGCTGAACCCGGCGAATGATGCCGTTGTAGGCATGGTGGCCTTATCCAGGACAGAAAATGAAAAGCAGATACTGGTTGTTTCCGAAAAAGGGCTGGGTAAGCGTACGCCTTTCCTGGAGCCGCTGGACGAGATTGCCTCCGATGAAGATAAAGCCAAAGCGGTAACCCTGAAGAATGATGAGAGCGGTCAGCTGTATCAGCTGGCGTACCGTATCACAGGCAGGGGCGGCAAGGGCGTTAAGACCATCAATATCACCGAAAAGACGGGAGCGCTGGTGGGCCTGCTTGCAGTGAAGCCTTCCGATGACCTGATGATCACCTGCAAGTCCGGCATTACCATACGGATGAGCGTGGAAGCCATCAGGGAAGCCGGCAGGGCTACTCAGGGCGTTAAGCTGATCAATATCGATGAAAGCGACCAGATCGCCGCGATAGCCAGGATAGAAGAGCAGGATGTGGAAGAGGAATTGGCTGCTGCGGCCGATACGGAAACTACCGCTCCGGACCAGGACGGGAATAATACGGAAGCAGCCCCGGATACTGAAGAAGCATAATGCTGCTGATAATATGAAAATGTAGGCGGATGGTGTTAGCAAAGAGCACTGGCGGCAAAATATAAGATGAGGCTGTCCTTTCTGAAGGGCAGCCTCATTTTTTATAAAGTGACTATCTGAAATAGGAAACAACCTTTTAATTAAAGGTACACTTCATTGATAGGTGTCATTTCTGCGGATAAGCGAACACTTTTGCTATAAAGGTAGTGTAACGTGCCGGTCAGCCGGGACGGATGTGAGAGATATCTTGTAATGTATCCCGCACCTGCTACGTGATCGCCTTGTTGCTTTATATAGCAGGTCAGTTTTTATGATTACAGGTCGCGTAGAACAAGCGTGAGCCTGGTTCCCGTTGAGTTCTTTACAATAAAAGCGCCGGCCATTGGCCGGCGCTTTTATTGTAAAGGTTTTATGTATTAGAATTTCAGGCTGACATTGACAAAATAGTTGGCGCCGAAGCCGTAGAAATATTTTGTGCCGAAACGATCCGGATTCCTGCCGGCCTGGTCAAAGCGTAACTGTTCAAAGCCCCCGGTCATCACATTCTTGTTATTCAGGACGTTGTTGACGCCTAGGTTGACATACAGGTAAGTGCCGTATTTGAACAGCTTGCTGTTCCATTTGTTCAGTGCAAATGATTTGCCCAGGTACACGTCCACTGTAAAGGCGGAGGGCAGCTTTTCCTGGTCCAGGATAGCGTGGTATCTTTCGCTTCCCGTTTCGATACCGTCCACCGCGTCAATGGTCCTTCTGCTCGGGTTGATGCTCACATAGCTCCGGTCCACGTAGTTGAAATTGACGTTCGCATACCAGAATTTCCGGGAGCGGTAGTTCAGCCCCAGTGTGGTAGCGGTCTGGGGTCCTGCAGCCAGGTAATAATCCTTGATATAGGCTATGCTGGTCTCTATCGCCGTATTGGTATCATTGTCCCTTACAATGGAAACATTAGGCCTGCTGTTGTAAAATGCCTGCATAAAGGTTCCTACTAGGGTAGCGGAAAATTCCGGGGTCAGCTTTGCCTGGAGGGCGAATTCCGTACCCCACATCCTCATATCCACGTTTTGCATCACATAGTTTACAAATGTCCTGTAATCCTCGTGGTAAAAGCGTTTGATATCCGTAGTATTCTCTATGTCCGTGGCATAAGCGCTCAGGCGGGCATTAATGAAAGGCGCTCTTATCAGGTAGCCGCCTTCCACGGATCTTATTTTTTCGAGATTGATCCGGTCCACTACCAGGTTACGCGTACGGGGAGAGATGAAGGTATTGTCAAAGGTAGGTGCCTCTGTCCCGATCATACCGCTGGCATACAGGTAATTGCGGCCGTCTATTTTGTAGGTGATGCCGGCTTTGGCGTGGTAGGTGGCAAATTTCATGACATCAGATACGCCCAGGGAGTTGTTCAGGAACAGCCCGTTCTGGTACAGGCCCTGCCGCTGGAAGGATTCAAAGCCGCCGCGCGCCGTTACAAAACCGTCTATCTTGTTGTATTTAAAGGTGGTCTGCGCCCAGAGCTGCCCTTTGCTGAACATATTGTTGTAGTTGTAATTATACTTATCGCCTTCCCTTACTATCTTGTTGGGCTCCAGCACGTTGTTCTGGTTATAGATGGAGTTGCCGATATAGGTGCGTTCAGCGAACTGGTTCAGGTTCACATAATAGTCACCGCCCAGCAGGTCTTTCACCTCCCGGTAATTCTCCGTGATCTGGAACTGCGCCTGGAAGCCACCTGTGACGTTGATATGGTCGTTCACCTTTTTCTTCACGTTCAGGAAGGCGCTGTATTTATTATACATCTCCACATCATCACCGATGATATAAACGGAACGGCTGCCTGTCACACCATTGATGGTGCGCTTGTTCATCCTGTTGGCTTCGTATATCCTTTCCCAGTCCACCTGGAGCTTGTCGGGATTGTCGGCGAAGAACTGCCTGCGTTCCGCGGCCATGTCTTCCTTGGCGCCTGCAGGGTCGTACAGGTAAAAGCTGGGCAGGTTCCTGTAATAATCCGGGCGGGGATCCATAGCGTTATACCAGTCTAAGGCAGAATTCTTATTCCACCCGGTCTGGTAAGCCACACCGAAGTTATAGATCGTGCTGTTGTTGGGGGTATATTCCCAACTAAGGATGGTCGCCGGCTGGAAGGAGTTATTGACCCTGGCATTCCTTTTCTCCCCGTTGAGCCAGCCCCAGTTGGGGTTGTAGTAATTATCTCCGGCCAGATCCATAGCTTCCTGGAGCGCACCCATGGCCTTGCCTCTTTCCGTAGGCGAACCGAAGGTGGTGAGGTGCAGGGCGTGCTTATCGCTGAGCTTTTTGGATATGCCCAGGTAATAGCCGTACCCGTCATAATAGGTGCCCGGTATATAGCCTTCCTGCGCCCATCTCCTGGAGACGGAAGCGCTCAGGGCCCACCCGTTGCTGAGCATACCGGTATTGTGGGTCACCATCATACGGTTATTGTAATTCCTGTTGGTCCGGGAGTAAGTGATGCGTGTCTGCGGCTGCAGGTTGGCGGCATGGACATTGTAGGCTGTGGCGCCCTGCAATCCCCCGAAGCCTTCTTCTGCCGGCTGCAGGCCGAAGGAGACCGACTGGTTCCTGAATATGTCGTTCAGGCCGCCCCACAAGCCCCAATAAGCGCTTCCCTGCTCAATGTCATTCATCATAAGGCCGTTCACATATACTTCCAGTTGGTTCCTGTTATAGCCCCGGAGCTGGTACCTGAAGTTCCCGAAGGTATAGGCTGCCGCCTGGAGGTACGGATCGCGTGCCGCTGTCAGCACACCCGATATGCTCTGGTCGGAAATACCATCATCTTCATTACTGGTTTCACTCTCCTCAAGGGCTACGGTAGGAAGCTGGTTGGAGCCGTAGTTAACGGTTTCCTCGCCCAGCCCGGCATTCAGTACGCCTAAGTCCACCAGCTCCTTATCTACCTGTATCTTGGTAACAAAGGGATTGGTGACGCTGCTTCCGATCCTGAGGTCATGCGAACCGTAAGGAACATTGCTGAGATTGAACTCTCCGTTCGCGTCCGTGAATACCAGTATCTTAAGCTGCGGAAGCGCAACTTCTGTATTGGCAGCAGGGAGGTTGTTCCTGCTGTTGATGACTTTACCTTTTACTATTGCGCTTTGTGCAAAAGCACCGGTTGCAATGAGCGAAGAGGTTATTACTAATGAAGCAGTAATAAATTTTGACATTGTATCTGAATATGATTTTACGCTGCAAAGTTACTCTTTAAACAAAAAAAATGACCATATGAATATTATTTATTCGTTATTTTTGGCTTTTTACAGGCCTGTTATGACGTTAGGGAATTTACTGCCATCAAAGGCGGGAGCCAAAGAAATCCGTATCTTTTTCCTGTATTTTATCGTATTCTCGGTAATCGCGCTGGCGCTGGGATGGCCCCGTCCCAACAGGGACGATATGATCTTTATCGGCACCCCGATACACTATCTCGCCGGCGGTAATTTTGAAAATTCTTACTGCTCCTACTTTTTAGAGCAGCTGGGCACCATCAGGCACCTGTATTACGTCCCGGGTCACGCCATTCTTTTAACGGGCTGGCTGAAGCTATGGGGTGTGAGCGCCGTATCCTTTGTGGCCTTTACCGTCCTGTGCTGGTGGATAGGAGGCTGGTCGCTTTTCCTGATACTGACACGTCATGTAAGATGGCATACCTGGCCGGCCCTTGTAGCGGTCACGCATTACCTCTTTGTCATGTCCATGCTGGGCCTCCGTCCTGACAGCGCAGGATGGGGATGTATGCTGGCAGGTATCTGCCTGCTCCTGGGTGAACGACGCAGATGGCAGATAGCAGGCTATGTCCTTACAGTGGGCAGTGTGCTGATCGCTCCCGTCTGCTTTGCGGTGGTCATCCCGGTATATGTGTACCTGCTGGTAAAGGACCCGAAGCGGCTGAAAACGCTGCTGCTGACCTGTACCCTTGCTTCGGTGCTATTTGCAGGACTGGCAGGCTTTTTTATAGATTTTGATTACGCGGAGTTTTACAGGGTGTTTACCCGGCATATCGGAGTGGCCCGGTTCCGGGGCTATACGCGTACGGATTATCTGGTGCAGTTCTTTACGACCAATATGTATGCCGTGCTGCGGCTGCCTTTCTATGCCCTGGCTTTGCTGTTATTGCTGTACGGCTGCTACAGGCGTAATGCGTTTATGGCCATGCTGCTTGCGGTGGCCCTGCTGTCTTACTGGATGTACCCGCCCTACGCGCTGGAAAACGTCCACCTGATCATTGCACTGGTGACCCTCCTGTATAGCCTGAGGTTTACAGGTCGCTTGCTGCCTAAGAACCTGGGCGGACTGCTAGCAGTCCTGCTCCTGGGCGCTATGAACCTGGTATTTCTTATAACAAATATATTCCAGGTCAATGAGGTCGTCCTGCCCCCGGCACCGGAGCGGACCTTTGCCGCTGCATATGTCTGCGGAGATGCGTTTGCGGCAAGATATATCTATGATTACAAGCTGCCATCCAACTTTAAATCGCTGGATTTTTACAGGTATGACTTTGCCCCGGAAGGATTTTACGAGCAGCGCCAGGATGAGGTCTGGATATTCGGTGCCATTTATCCTTACAGGATGAATGACAACCGGGAGTATGATATTCCCGTAGTGAAGATCGGTAATATACCTTTCCGGTCCATCGTACTTTATCCCAATCATTTATATATCAGGAAGCCCTGATCACCCGGTGCGGTACTTTTCCGACAGCTTATTCAGGAGCTTCCTGATATCCCTGGAATTGAGCAGGGCGTAGCAACAGGCCGCGAGCAGCAGCCCGGCGGCTACCTGTATGAAGAAGTGGAGGGTAGTGGTGCTCAGGGCGTAAAAGATGCTCCCGGCTGCCGCTCCCAGCAGCAGCAGCCGGAGGAGGGTGCCGCCATCCAGCAGTTGCTGGCCGCTGAACTTATTGCAGTAGAGCAGGCAGGTAATGCCGAATACGGCGATCGTAAGCGGGTGTATCACCGCCGTAGCCGCTATGCCGTACAAAGGAATGCCGATGATATTGCCGGCTATGCTGATAATAATGGCTGTAACCGCTATCCCGATCAGCGTTCTGATCCGGTTCAGCGCCGTAAGGTAGGTGCTGTATATATACATCAGGCAGTAAAAGGGATAGGCCAGTATCAGCAGGCTGAGATGTATGCCGGAAGGGATAGCCCTGCCGGTATAGATCAGCGACAGTATATCGCGGGAATAGACGATACAGATCACGGTAACGATGACTGAAAACGGCAGCAGGGTACGGTTGCAGAGACTGCTGATGTTCCGGATGGTCTGGCTGTCCTGCAGGTGCTTGCTGAAAAAGGACAGCAGCATACCGCCTATGAGGACGCCTGACATGTTGTTGGCAACGTCCAGCAGGCGGAAAGCCTCCGCAAACTCACCGGCGGCGCCGCTGCCCGCCATCAGCTCCAGCAGCACCATGTCTGCACGCATAAAGACAGCCATTGTAAATACCAGGATAGAATAGGGAATGCTCTGCCGGATAATGCCGGCTATTTTATTGTACCGGATATGGCCCCAAGACACCTGGAAGTGCTGGAGGAGCACGATATAGCCGATGAGTCCCGTGATGCCTAATGTGAGCGCCTGGACCTTTGCATACAGGAAGATGTCAAATGCCGTGCGGGTGAGCGGGAAGTATAGCAGGCCACCGCAGACCACGATGAGCAGCGTCCTGTCCAGCACGGAAAGCAGGCTGTCGGTCTTATATAGCTGTCGGGCGGCGATATTGCTCCGGATGAAGAGATAAAAGGAATTAAAGACCTGTATCAGGGCTATCCAGGCCAGTAATTGGAGGGCCTGGACGCTGTAGTGCAGCAGGACGCCTACGAGCATCAGCACTCCGAAATACACAACACTGAACACCGCCTTGGTGGCCATAATGTTGGGGAACAGCCTGGTGAACGTATTATGGGCCTGCGCCACGACCCGGTTGTTGTAATTCTGCAGTCCCAAGTCCAGCAGGATATTGAAGATAAGCCCTATATTGAGCAGTGCCATATAGGAGCCGTAAATCTCATTTCCTAAAAGCACCTGCACCTTTGCGTCGATCCCGAGTATCCATACCGGCTTGATCAGCAGGTTGACCAGTATCAGGAACAGTATATTCTTGGCAAAGTATTGACGCATATAGGTACCCGGGAAAGACTTTGTGATTCAATACGCAAATGTATATAAAAGAAATGAGGCCTGCCGCTTTTATGTGGCAAGCCTCACTGATATTGTGGCTTTCAGCAATCTATTCCTGCGGCAGGATAATAAATGTGTAAGCGTTACCGGCTTTGTGCTTACCCTGGGAAGTAGTGATCTCAATGTCGGTAAATATTATTTTACCACCTGCTTTCATGACATTTTTCAGATAATTATGCAGCTTCTTATCAAGAATCGTATTCAGGTTAATCTTCATCACATCACGTTGTTCAGGTATAATATATATTACACCGGTCAGGTTTTTAGGATTTTTAAGTGTTTCAAGTATCACGCCGGTAGGTTCCACGATCTGGGCTTCCTTTATGGCAGGTGTATGCGCCAGGAATTCACTGATGGTATATTGCTGTTTATCGTAATCCAGTATCACCAATGTCTGGGCATCTGGAGATGCTTTGGGAGCCTGCGCCTGTACATTGGTGTATGCAGCGCTTAAAATAATGCAGAAGAATAATATTATGTTTCTCATTTTTCGTGATTTGAGTATAAATATATTACTTTTCTGGTTAATATCCCGTTTTGTTGTGGAATTTTTGGATCCGGCCTGATTGCAGTGTCTCTTTGCCTGTGCTTGCTGAAAAAGGACAGCAGTATGCCGCCAAGTACGCCGGGTATATTGCAGGCTGCTGACCGGCATACTTAAAAACACCTGCACCATTGCATTGATCCCGGAGATTTTTGGCAAAGTATGAGCACGGGTACTTGTAAGGTGCGTTTGGTGCAACAAGCAAATGTATCAAAAGAAAAGTGACTACCTGCTTACAGGCAACAACTTGCTATTACAGCTACGCTTCGCCGGGCAGTGCCCTTTCTGGGGCTCAGACCGCTTTAGTATAAAGGAGCTGTGCTGGTCATTTGTAGCTTATAATGGCTTTGTTTCCTATATATAGGTCAGTAAAAGAAATGAGGCCTGCCTTGTAAACAGGCAGGCCTCATGTATAGTATGGTAATCTACATTACTTATTCTTGCGGCAGGATGATAAATGTATATGGATTGACTGCCTTGTGCTTACCTTTGGAAGTAGTGACCTCCAGGTCGGTGAATATTATTTTACCGCCGTTTTTCATTGTTTGTTGTATATAATCATGGTTTTTCTTGTCAAGCAACATCTTCAGGTTCTTATATTCTATGGCATCACCGTTTTTAGGTACCAGGTGTACCACACAGTTCAGGTTTTTAGGATTTTGGAATGTTTCCAGCATCACACCGGTCGGTTCCACGAGCTGGGCTTGCTTTATGACAGGTGTGTGTGCCAGGAAGTCGCTGATGGTATATTGCTCTTTATCGTAATCCAGTATCACCAATGTCTGGGCATTGGGAGATGCTTGGGGTGCCTGCGCCTGTAAATTGGTAGCTGCAGCGCTTAAAACAATACTGATGAATAATATTATTTTTCTCATTTTTTCGTGATTTTAATATAAAGTTATTGTTTTTTAGTTAAAATTTAAATTTATTACAGAGAATTAGTGTATCAAAATGGAACCATCCGTACCACTGAGGCAGGGTGCTGGTTTTATCTTCCTATATAGACCCCTGTTTTTTTAAAAAGGATTGGTAAGTATTTAAAAAAAATCTGATGCTGGGAAACCGGGGAGGAGGTTGCCGGAGATAATTGTGCCCTCATGATAAAGACCGCCGTGCGGCGGTCTTTATCATGAACTCTTATTGAATGGTCTGCTGGATCTTTTGCTCCAGGAAAGACCGCAACTTGTCTAATTTTACTTTTTGAGTGACGTCAAAGGCGAAGGCATTGACCATCAGCTTTTTGGCGCTTGCCATACCCAGGCCGCGGCTCCGGAGATAGAACATCGCCTCTTCGCTCAGCTGCCCGATAGTAGTGCCATGGCTGCATTTTACATCATCCGCATAGATCTCCAGCTGCGGCTTGGCATTGACGGTAGCGTCATTGCTGTACAGCATATTGTTGGACTGCTGGAAGGCATTGGTTTTCTGGGCATCCTGGTACACTTTGATCTTGCCGTTAAAGACGCCGCGGGACTTGTCCAGCAGGACGCCTTTATACAGCTGATTGCTTTCCCCGTTGGGGAATTTATGATGTACTTCCGTATGGTTGTCCACCAGTTGTGTACCTGCTGTCAGGTATAAGCCGTACAGGTGACTTTCCAGGTTGGCCTCATTGAGATGGATCGTGAGGTTGTTACGGACGATATCCGTTCCCGGGAAGGTGAATGTATAATTGTTATAGGTGCTGTTGGTCTGCTGTGTGGCTTCCGTACGCTGTATGATGCGAAGCCCGTTTTGCCCGGTCTGGATATCGTAATGGTGGCAGTGTGCATTTTTGGCCACTGCTATTTCCGTTACCTTATTGACCAGTACCGCCTGGCCGGATGTATGGTCGATGATGCTTTCCACCAGGGTCAGTTCGGCGTTTTCATTGACCACTACCAGGTTGCGTGGCAGTATCATGGCTGACCTGTCGGCGGTGTACACATTGAAAATATATACAGGCTGCTCTATCACCTTTCCTTTAGGGACTTCTATGAACAGGCCGTTGGCATACAGGGCTGTATTTAAAGCGACATAGCTGTTGGCGGCATCGGCAGTATCTGCTATGGCAGCAAAATATTCCATAGCGGCAGGTGCATCCATGTTGTCATTCAGGCTGCCGATCGTGATATCCTGGGCACCGGGCAGCACCGATAATTCGGGGCTGAAATGCCCGTTGATGAGTATGATCCTGTATGGGTTTTCTATACCGTCTTCTTTGATAGCTTCCAGCTGATGCGCTACGGCATGGTAAATGTCGTCTATTTCCCGGGTGGAGAGCATGGTTGCCAGGCCGCTCAGCAAATAATCATCTTTCAGGAAAGAGGTCATATTGGTGAAGCGCCATTCCTCATTTTTCGTTGAAGGAAAGCCGTGATGCCTGAACAGGTCAAACGCCGCTTTCCGGATATCTTTGATGTATTGCTTATCTGTCTGGTACAGTGCTACATCCTCGCTGGAAGCGAATCGTTCAAACAAGGGCGTTTCCAGCTGTTTTTTTGATGCCATTTCTATAATTTCTTATTTAATTATTTTAATTGTTACGCTCCCGGTCGCTCCGGGATGTTTAGATTCCCGTTTCCCGGGAATGATAAAGCAACCTGGTATATCCATTCTCTCCTCCAGCGTGCAAGCCTCTTTTATCTATCCTACAGGATATTTATGGTGTATCTCCTGTGATTTTCAAGCTCCCTACTATCGTCGGAATGACGGAAGCACTGATATATCATTCTTCTGCGTCAATTATCCTGGTTCGTAAATATCTTTTATCCTGCCGGGCGGCTGTAAGTATCTCCGCCGTGTTTTAGCTTTTCAGCCAGTCGTAGCCTTTTTCCTCCAGCTCCAATGCCAGTGTCTTATCACCGCTTTTTACGATCTTACCGTCCGCCAGCACATGCACATAATCCGGAACAATGTAATCCAGCAAGCGCTGGTAGTGGGTAATGATGATAAATGCATTGCCCTCGTTCCGCAGGTTGTTCACACCGCGGGATACGATACGCAGGGCATCAATATCCAGGCCGGAATCTGTCTCATCCAGGATGATGAGCTTCGGCTCCAGCATGGCCAGCTGGAAGATCTCGTTGCGTTTTTTCTCCCCACCGGAAAAGCCTTCATTCAGAGAGCGGTTCACCAGCTTGGCATCAAATTCCACCAGCTCCTGCTTTTCCCTGGACAGCCTCATGAATTCCTTGGCAGTCAAAGGCTCCTGGCCCCTGTATTCCCTGATCTCGTTCATAGCTGTTTTCAGGAAGTTGACATTGCTGACTCCCGGAATTTCCACAGGATACTGGAAAGCCAAGAAAACGCCTTCCCTTGCGCGGTCTTCCGGGGATAATTCCAATAAGTCTTTACCGTCCAGGATCACTTCACCTGCTGTAACTTCATAATTGGGACGCCCGGACAGAACGGAGGCGAGGGAGCTTTTTCCTGCACCGTTGGGCCCCATGATGGCATGTACTTCACCTGCCTTTACTTCCAGGTTCAGGCCTTTTAATATCTCTTTTTCTTCTACACCGGCGTGTAAATTCTTAATGGATAACACTGTATATCGTTTTTCTGATTGTTGAGTAATAAGTGACATTTCAATAAAAGGATACTATCCCACACTGCCTTCCAGCGAGATGGCCAGCAGCTTCTGCGCTTCCACGGCGAATTCCATAGGCAGCTTGTTCAGCACTTCCTTGGCAAAGCCGTTAACGATCATTTCCACCGCTTTTTCCGTATCGATTCCCCTGGCATTCAGGTAAAAGATCTGGTCTTCTCCTATCTTGGAAGTAGTGGCTTCGTGCTCCAGGGTAGCCGTATTGTTCTTGGATTCTATATAAGGGAAAGTGTGAGCGCCGCACCGGTCGCCTATCAGCATGGAATCGCACTGGGTGAAGTTCCGTGCATTATCGGCATTTTTACCCATAGTGACCAGCCCGCGGTAGGTATTCTGGCCGTTGCCCGCGCTGATACCTTTGGAAATGATACGGGAACGGGTATTTTTACCGATGTGCATCATTTTGGTGCCTGTATCTGCGATCTGCTTGCCCTTGGTTACGGCAACGGAGTAAAACTCACCATAGGAATGATCGCCCTGCAGGATGACGGAAGGGTATTTCCATGTGATGGCCGATCCTGTTTCCACCTGCGTCCAGGAGATCACCGAGTTCTTCCCTTTACAGATACCACGCTTGGTCACAAAGTTGAAGATACCGCCTTTGCCGTTCTCATCACCGGGATACCAGTTCTGAACGGTAGAGTATTTCACTTCCGCATTGTCCATCGCCACGATCTCCACGATGGCGGCGTGCAGCTGGTTCTCATCGCGCATAGGAGCGGTACAGCCTTCCAGGTAGCTTACATAAGCGTCGTCTTCGCAAACGATCAGCGTTCTTTCAAACTGCCCGGTGTTTTGCGCGTTGATGCGGAAATAAGTAGATAATTCCATCGGGCAGCGTACGCCTTTGGGAATGTACACAAAGGAGCCGTCCGAGAATACGGCGGAGTTCAGCGCGGCAAAGATATTGTCTGATACCGGCACTACGGAACCCAGGTATTTACGTACCAGCTCGGGATGGTCCTGTATCGCTTCCGAGATGGAGCAGAAGATAACGCCCAGCTTGTTCAGCTCCTCTTTGAAGGTAGTGGCTACGGAGATGCTGTCAAAGACCGCATCTACGGCTACGCCCGCCAGCGCTTTCTGCTCATTCAGGGGAATGCCCAGCTTTTCGAAGGTTTTCAAAAGCTCGGGGTCTACTTCATCAAGGCTGTTATATTTTACTTTATTTTTGGGTGCTGCATAATATGATATCGCCTGGAAATCAATTTCAGGCATTTCAAAGTATTGCCAGTCGGGCATTTCCATCTTCCTGAAGGTCTCAAGAGCCTTCAGCCGCCATTCCAGCAACCATACAGGTTCATTTTTCTTATCGGATAAGAATCTGATGGTATCTTCATTCAGGCCCGGGGGCAGAATATCCATTTCAATATCTGTGACAAAACCGTGTTCGTACTCCTTCGATGCCAGCTCTTCTAAATATTCGGTACTGTTTTCCATTTGTATGTGGAGAATTTAAATTGCTTTAAATGATTAATAAATGTATAATAGATTGCTGAATATATGATATTTATCAGGCAAAGTTACGACAAAAAAGCGTAAAAACTAATCCTGTATAATAAAAGCGAAGGACGCCGGAAAGCGGTATCTGAAGGTATGGATTACGCTGTATTCATATATATGTCTGAATGATAAATGTATCGGGATTTTAAATATTTTAATATCAGGATATGGCAAATTGTTTATATCATGTTATTGCTGAACAGCTCCGAAAACAGCCGCCGGGAGGACCGGGCATCGCAATGATATTGCCTGTGCTGCACAAAAAGAAAACCGTTCTCTGAAAGTGCAGAGAACGGTTCCTGGTATGAATAATATATAAATTTAGAAAGCAGGGTACACCCCTACATAATTATGCGGCGTGATCTTATCCAGCTCAGCTTTGACCTTGTCGCTGACGTTCAGGGACCTGATAAAGGCTTTAATGGCCTTTTCGGTGATCCCGTCCTTGCCGCGTGTCAGCTCTTTCAATGCTTCGTAAGGCCTGGGGTAGCCTTCACGTCTCAGCACTGTCTGGATGGCTTCCGCGGTCACTGCCCACATATTGTCCAGGTCTTCCCTGATCCGGGCTTCGTTCAGCAATAATTTATCCAGGCCTTTATTGAGGGATTTCAGCGCCAGCAGGCTGTGCGCCATAGGCACGCCTATATTACGCAGCACGGTGGAGTCGGTAAGGTCTCTCTGTAAGCGGGATATGGGCAGCTTGGCCGCAAGGTGCTCATACAGGGCATTGGCAATGCCCAGGTTGCCTTCCGCGTTCTCGAAGTCTATGGGGTTCACCTTGTGCGGCATAGCGGAGGAGCCTACTTCCCCGGCTTTGGTCTTCTGCTTGAAGTAGTCCATGGAGATATAGGTCCAGATATCGCGGCACAGGTCCGTGATGATATTATTGAAACGTTTCAGCCCGTCGAAATGGGCGGCCAGGGAATCGTAATGCTCTATCTGGGTGGTGTATTGCATCCGTTCCAGCTCCAGGTAGTCTTCTACGAATTTATTACCGAAGGCTATCCAGTCTTTTTTAGGGAATGCCACGTGGTGGGCATTGAAGTTGCCGGTAGCGCCCCCGAATTTTGCGGCATAGGGTATGGGCGCGAACAGGTTGAGCTGGTTGTTGAGGCGTTCCACGAACACCATGATCTCTTTACCCAGGCGGGTGGGAGATGCAGGCTGTCCGTGGGTACGCGCCAGCAGGGGAACGGCTTCCCATTCTTTGGCCAGCGCCTGCAGCTTGATGATGGTATTGACGAGAGCCGGCAGGTAACAATACTCCAGCGCTTCTTTCCAGGAGAGCGGTATGGCCGTATTGTTCACATCCTGGGAGGTAAGCCCGAAGTGCACCCATTCGGCAATCTCCCCGGCGTTCAGCGCTTCCAGCTTTTCCTTTATGAAATATTCCACTGCTTTGACGTCGTGATTGGTGGTCTTTTCTATCGCTTTGATACGAAGCGCGTCCTCTTCTGAAAATTCTTTATAGATGTTCCGGAGCTTGTCGTCGGTCAATCCTTTGGTGAGTTTGAATATCTTTTCATGCGAAAGCGCGATGAAGTATTCTATTTCTACCCTGACACGGTATTTTATCAGGCCGAATTCTGAAAAATAGGGTGCCAGTTCCGCTAATTGCTGGCGATAGCGTCCGTCCACCGGACTGATGGCTGTAAGCGTTGATAATTCCATAAAGCAAAGGTAATTAAGAAATATTGGGTATAAAAATACTAATTTTGGTGCTCCGGATTTATCACAGACACCTTATGAAGACATATGCCGTAATCGTTGCGGGCGGACAGGGCACAAGAATGGGCACCGCTATACCGAAGCAGTTTCTGCCGCTGGGAGGCAGGCCTGTACTGTATTACACCATAAAGGCATTTGTAGATGCCGTTCCCGGCATTACGGTGGTGCTGGTGCTGCCGGAAGAGCAGATCAGCTATAATAATATGGTATTGCAGCACTTTGAGGAGATACCCGAGCTGATCATCGTGGCCGGTGGCGCCAGCCGGTATGAAAGCGTACGGAACGGGCTGGACATCGTGGAGGAGGAAGACGCTATCGTATTCGTGCATGACGGGGTCCGTCCCTTTGTAAGCGCCGCTCTGATCAGGAATTGTATGGACCAGGCCAGGGAAAAGGGAAGCGCCATCCCCTGCGTTACGGTCACCGACAGTATGCGCTTTTGCGGGGAAGACGGGCATAAGGCTATTGACAGGGATAAGCTGCGTATCATCCAGACACCGCAGACCTTTCTTGCAGGCCCCCTGCTGAAGGCTTTTGCCCAGGAGTACCGGGAGAGCTTTACGGATGAGGCCTCGGTGATGGAGCAGTCGGGCGGGGAGGTCTTCCTGATCGCGGGCGATAAGTATAATATTAAGATCACCACCCCGGAAGATCTTTGTATCGGCGAGGCTATTCTGAACATGACCGCCGCAAAATAGACAGATGAAGAAAGCGTTGAACAGGACATTATGGACCATCCTGCTGCTCTTGCAGGGAGCCGCTGCCTTTTCCCAGGTCGAGAAGGTGCTGCTGCCGGGTGATTCCGTATATGTGGATGTGGCTACCCTGGATACCATCTATTTCAGGCCGGGACAGGGCGTACAGTCCGTTGCGGACCTTATTGCCCTGCTGCAGCGGGATACCACATTTTATAAATCTTTCCGTAACCTGCGTTTCGTCACTTACAATGCGGAGCACCAGGTGAAGGTGTATGACAAGAAGGGGCAGTCGGTGGTGGCGTCTATGGAAGCGGAAAGCAAGCATATCTACAGGGACCGGTGCTACTGGATGAATGTGCTGGAGGAAAATATCTCCGGAAGGTATTATGATAAGAAAGGCCATCCTGACTATTATACGACCGCTTTATACCATGATATCTTTTATAATAAGGAGAAGGTGTGCGGTGAAGAGAATGTGCTGAGCAGGGATTACCTGCAGCCTTCCGGCACTGCTATGGAAAAGCACAAGGCACAACTGAAGCTGATGATGTTCAGCCCGGGTACCAGGATCAGGGGCATTCCCTTCATCGGTAATAAAGCATCCATCTTTGATCCCGATATCGCACGGGATTATGATTTCAGCATGCGGGTGGAAGAAAAGAACGGGGTACAGGCCTACCTGTTCGAGGCGGTTCCCAAGCCCGGTAAAGAAGGCAACGTGGTGTACCGGGTATTCAAGACCTGGTTCGATCCTTACGATTTTCATATCCTTGCCAGGGATTACCACTTAAAGTACAATGCCAGGGTGTATGACTTTGATGTGAAGATCAGGGTAGAGCTTACGGAAAAGCATGATATGCTGCTGGTCCGTACGATCTATTTTAACGGGAACTGGCGCGTGATCGGGCAGGGACGGGAAAGGGTGATGTTCAGCAGCAGGTTCTATCATTGACCGGCTATTCCGTTTCGCGGAGCCATTGCGCTATTTTCTCATTCCATTCCTTTTGCCTGGCCTCGTTGATGGAGTGATTGGTCTCCAGGTCGTATTGCTGCTGCAGGCGGTTGCTTTCCTCTACGTAGGTGTTGAAGATCCTGCTGATATCCTTGTTGAAATTTTTTCGTGTAAATGTATGTTTCCGGAACGCGGCGTTGGCCCTGCGTGCGTAGATCTCCGTAATGTCGAAATGGCCCTGCTCGTGGCGGAGTATATCTGCTGTCCTGCCTTCCGGCTTTACCCAGGAGGAGCTTCTCAGAAAGACGGATCTGACCGTGATCGTCACGGTATTATCGGGAGAGAGGGAGGCGCTGCTGATGAGGCCCGAATGGGTGGCGGCCACGCCTTTGGATGAACGGTCTATAGGGCCCTGGAAATCCTGCCAGGTCAGCTTGTATTCCGGTGACCAGTTAATGGTATCGCTGACGGCAGCAGCGGCAACAGGGTCATCTGCCGCTCCCTGGTGCCAGGAGACCAGGTACAGGCTGCAGACGGCTGCCAGGACGAGAAATACCTTTTTCATATACTTAAAGTTAATGAATACTTTGTATTAGACCGAATTTTCAGGAAGAAGTTACCTGCCGGAAATGTTAAAGACCAGGCAGTGCGAAAAATTCCGGGTGAGCCGCAGCAGGACAGGGTCACCCGGACGGGATATTGTTAATTATGACATCTTTTCCTCGAGCTCCATCATCTGCTCCAGGTAGCCTTCGGTTTCAGATTCGAGGCGCTGCAGGCGGCCCAGTATTGCCTGGTATTCCTGCTCCACGCTTTTGAATTTCTGGTTGTCGGCAAAAAGAGCCGGGTCGGACATCTGCTCTTCCAGCCTGGTTTTATCGGCGTCCAGCTTTTGCATCTGCTCTTCCGTCCTTTCCATCTGCTTCTGCAACTTATTGTATTCTTTCTGCAGTTGCTTCAGCTCGCTTTCCCTTCTCTGGGATACGGGCGCAGCAGTCGCCGCAGGCTTATTGCTCTTTTCTTCTTTCCGCGCCTGTGCCTGTGCTTTCCGCTCTTCTTCCTTTCTGGCGTTCCATTCCTGCCATTCTTCATACGGGCCATTGAACATATTGACCTTATGGTCATCAATGGTCCAGTACCTGTTGGCGGTACGGCTCACAAAATACCTGTCGTGCGATATGATCATACAGGTACCCTGGTATTTATTGAGCGCTTCTATCAGCAGCTCGACAGACATCATGTCCAGGTGGTTGGTAGGCTCATCCAGCATCAGGAAATTGGCTTTGCTGGCTATGACCTTGGCCAGGGCCACCCTCGCTTTTTCGCCGCCGGACAATACGCGTATCTTTTTGAATACATCATCGCCGCTGAAAAGGAAGCAGCCCAGTAGCTGCCTGAGCTCCAGCTCGGTCTTGCCTGTTCCGCTGGAGAGCATTTCCTCCAGTATGGTATTTTCGATGTTCAGGCTTTCCAGCTGGTGCTGTGCGTAGAAGCTTTCTTTGACATTGTGCCAGCCGGTACGGCTGCCTTCAAAGGGTTCCATGTCGGCGATAATGCGCATCAGGGTGGATTTCCCCTTGCCATTGGCGCCCACCAGGGCGATCTTATCACCCCTCATGATCTCAAAATCCGCCTGTTCCAGGATGACATTGTCACCGTAGGCCTTGGAAATATTTTTGGCATCGCAGATGATCTTGCCGGGCTGCACGTCCACCACAAAGTTGATATTGATCCTGGGAACATCGGCATCGGGCAGCTCTATACGTTCCAGCCTGTCCAGCTTTTTAAGCGCAGACTGTGCCTGTGCCGCCTTGGAAGCCTTGGCGCGGAAACGTTCTATAAACCTTTCCTGCTGCCTGATATATTTCTGCTGGTTTTCATACTCCCGCTCCAGGAATTCCATACGGGTCGCCTTTTCGATCTCGTAGAAGGAATAGTTCCCGGAATAAGAGATCAGGTCCTGCTGGAATAATTCTATGATGCGGGTGACCATCCTGTCCAGGAAATAGCGGTCGTGCGAAACGATGATCACGGTGCCGGGATAGCTTTGCAGGTAACGTTCCAGCCATTCGATAGAGGGGAGGTCAAGGTGGTTGGTCGGTTCATCGAGCATCAGGATATCGGGCTGCTGCAGCATCATTTTAGCCAGCAATACCCGCATCCGCCAGCCCCCGCTGAACGTATTGTAGGATTGCTGCAGCGATGTGGTCGAAAATCCCAGGCCTTCCAGTATCTCGGCCGCCTTGTATTCCATTTCGTAGCCGCCTGCCATCTCAAACTCGTGCAGGGCGTTCGCGTAGGCATCCAGCAGGGCTGCGTCCTCCGGCCTGCCTTCCAGCTCTGCCGTGAGCGTATCTATGGTAGCCTGCCATTCCATCGCTTTTTCGTAGGCTGTCATGACCACCGACAAAATAGAATTGTCCGTAGCAAAGCTGAGCAGGTCCTGGTTGAAAAAGCCTATGGAGACATCGTTCGCTTTCTGGATATTGCCGCTTTCCACCGAGTATTCGCCCATAATGAGACGCAGCAGGGTGGATTTGCCGGCGCCGTTGGGTCCTACAAGCCCGATCCGTTCGTTTTCTCCTATCTGTAAATTTACTTCGTTGAGCATCTGGCGCGCGCCAAATGAAAATGACACATTATTTAACTGTAACAACATACCGCTGAGTGCTTGATTTATCTTTGCGATGCAAAAATACTTTAAATTCGCCTATTAAACACCCTGAGCGTATGGAAGCAAAAAAGCGTATCGTCTACCTGGGCACTAAGCCGATAGGCGCTCACTGCCTGGAATATATACTGGACCGCCGGGAAGAGCTGGATGTGGAGGTCATAGCGGTAGGGACCCGGGAGCGGAAGGAGTTTGCCGGTTCGAACGCGGTGGCAGACCTGGCAGCGCGGCATCATATCCCCTTGCTGGAGCACCCGGACGCTATCCCGGAGTGTGATATCATCTATTCGGTACAGTACGATAAGATATTAAAGCAGCAGCATATTGATAAGGCGTCCCGGATAGCGGTAAACCTGCACCTGGCGCCCCTGCCGGATTACAGGGGATGCAACCAGTTCTCTTTTGCCATCTTTAACGGTGCGGAGGTGTTCGGCGTTACAATTCATGAGATAGATACGGGCGTTGACAGCGGTGATATCCTGTTCGAGGACCGCTTTCCCATACCCGGCGATATATGGGTAAAGGAGCTGTTCGATATCTCAGTGGACAGGGGTAAGCAACTGTTTGAAAGTACGCTGAAAGACATCATTGCGGGTAGCTATGTGAAGGTACCGCAGGCTTCTCTGACCGGGGAAAGGGGATTGCATTTATACAGTCGTAAGGATATAGGCTGGCTGAAGCGGATAGACCTGGAAGAGCCTGCGTCCAAAACGGCCCGGCGCATCCGTGCTACCTATATGCCGGGCTTTGAGCCGCCTTATGTCCTGGTGGGTGGCTCAAAGCTGTTTCTGAAGGCGGCGGAGGATTAAGCGGTATGGAGCAAAAAAAATCCCGCCGGCAATGATGCCCGGCGGGATTTTTCTTTATGCCTGTCAGTGAGGATAAGCAGGCTATTGTAAAAGTCTTACATTACCGTTCGGATTCAGCATTTTTTTGACAGAGTCCACTGTACGCTGTACATTTTCGGTGCTTACCGCCGCTTTTAATATTACGTGATATTTTAAGGAGTCCGTTCCGTGCTCTACCACATCCACATTCTTATAGTTGTAGGAAAGCAGCTTTTCCCTGCGGCTTTCCGCGCGTTCCCTGCTGCTGTAGCTGTTCACGATGATGCGGATCTCCCCGGCCGGTGAAGGCTGTGCGGTCGCTGCGGCAGGAGGTACGGCATCATTGTTCGCCCGGCCGGTATCGGCAGGCTGTATCGTATCCGCAGGTACTACGGGCGGTGCCGGCTGCTCTATCACTTCCGGTGTTGTTTCCGCTGCTTCCGGTAAAGGCTTGTCCGCGCCTTTGTCCATGTTGACGATGACAAAGGCTACAATGGCCAGTATCAGCACGATGATCCCGATGATAATGCCCAGCTTGCCCCAGTTGACCTGTGCAGGCTTAATGACGATCTCCTCGTCGCTTTTCGGCTCCCGGAAAGTAGTTTTTTCGATGATATTCGAAAGCGTTTCTTCCTTTTTCTTTTCTTCTACTTCCGAGCTGATCTTGAAGAAAGGTATCTGCTTTTCCTGGATGCGCAGCTCGGGGTCGGTCTCAAAGTAAACGTCTTCACCTCCGGCCTTGCTGATGAATTTCCCGATGCCGGGTATAATGACCTCGTGGCCTTTATTGAACTCTTCTTTAATATGGCTGCAATACTCCCGGATATGGTTGGAGGCATGGGCGATACTGATACGTTCCAGGTTGGCGATAAAGTTCGCAAAGGAATCGTCGAGAGAGCCTGCGCCTTTGACAAAAACTACCTCGTACCCGGAGCTTTCCGTCTGTAATGTTTCTTTATTGAAAGAGGCGCTTCGCTTAATGACCTGGAGACTTCCGAAGCCCGGAAGATAGCAGTACTCATTTTTCAATAAAAATAAACCTACATATTTACCTATATCCATTATCTACTATTCTTTGAAATAATTTTGAGTGAAATTAGAATTTAAAACGTAAACCACCAATAATATTAAAACCGTACACATTGTACAGGTTGAAACGTTCGTATTGTTTGTTCAATATATTATTAAGCTGTAAAAATAAAGATAATCGCGGAATTATCTGGTACTCTCCCTGTAAACTTAGGTCGGTGATGGGGAGCAGGCGTTCCGTGGCACCGGTTTCCGTCAGGTAGAATATCCGGTCCCAGTATTCCAGCCTGGCGGCAAGATATAAGCCTTTGACCGGCCTGGTAAATACTTCTCCTGCCAGCTTCAGCTGCGGCTCATGGTAGATCTTATTCATCGTCTCCTTATAGGTAAAGCTGGTCCATGCGCCTGAACCCGTTATCCCGAAGGTTTCATTGACCTGGTACTTGAAATAGCCGTCAAAGGTGAGCGCCTGCACTTTTCCTTCATAAGCTATGCGGAAGTACCTGCCGTCCGGTGTCCTGGAATAGTCATTGATAAATACGGGGAGATTGTTCCATTGGTTCCAGGCAAGAGAGCCTCCCATCGACATATATTTACCCAGTTTGCTGTCAAAGCCGCCGAATACTTTCAGTTGCCTGGACTGCTGTACCAGGTAATTATTGTACATGAAAGGATTTTTAGATGAAAGCTGCTCAAAGGTATTCTGGATCACTTCGCCTTTAAAGCCGCCATTCAATGTCAGGGAATTGGTTATCAGCGGTACCCGAAGGGTGATGTCGGGCAGCAGGTAAAACCGGTTGTCCATTCCCAGGGACGGGCGGATGCCGATATGGAGATCGCTTTTCAGCACGCTGATATCCACGTAAGGGCGGGCGGACACCAGGTGATTGCCTACAGCGGTATGGTTGACCACATAGCTGTAAAAATTGCCGTTGAGGTCCAGTCCTATCTTTAAGGTGCTGTCTAACTGGTAAGACAGGGGAATGCTGAGGTCCAGCCCGGTTTCGGAAGCTGTCCACCTGTCGGCGTAGTAGCTGGCGCCCAGGCGGGGCTTATAGAAAAAGCGGCTGCCATTGGAATTCTCCATAGCTACCTGTCCCCTGATGCCCCAGTACACCTGTCTTACGCTGTCCAGGGCAGGATAAGGGTACGTTGTCTGGTTCATGCCGTAATAGCTGGTACCTCTCCTGGTGAACTGCACGTTGCCTTCCAGGTCATGATGGTCCAGCTGGTAGTAGCCCACACCGGAAAATTCGGACAGGGAGCTTTGCCTGTTCGCGATGCCGCCTTTCTGGGAGAGGTGCCTGCCGTGCAGCACGGACTGGAATTTTTCTGTCTGGAGCGCGCTGATGCCCGCATCCAGGAGGAAGGAGGAGTAATTGCCCATTCCCGCTTTGATATAATTTTCGAAATTAGGCTGCTGGTTGTCCAGTCCCAGCGCCAGCGGGCGGATAGGCACCGCCTGGTAGGTGTAGGTCAGCTTCTGCTCCGGGACCTCATACTGGTATACAGGATTGATGGTGTCGAACCTGGGTGCATCCGGCACAAGGCGTTCCTTGGTCTTTTTCTGCACTTCCGGTACATATATCTGATATACGTTGAACTCCTGTGTACGGATCACTGTGTCTGTGCCTCTTTGCGTGCGCTGCTGCGACCAGCCGTTATGGGTCCAGGCGGTGGTGAGCAGGAACATAGCGGCAGGTATATATTTTGCTTTGGTATATAAGCTCATTGAAAACAATATTTAATAGCTGTACTGATAAAAAATTACGGAAGGGGTCTATTCTACTTTGGAGTGCTGCAACTGGGCTGCCTTTACACGATCGTACAGATCGTTGATTTCTGCAGTGAGGCTGGCATCCTTTACCCCTTTTTTCAATTCTTCCACGATAGCATTGGCTTCAAAATAGTCTTTCTGCTCCAGCATGATGGTTGCGATCAGCATAAAGTTCTTAGCTACCCAGTATTGATATTGATTCGATGTTTTGACCGCTTTTTCAGCTGCCTTTACAGCGTCATCCGGTTTGCCCTGCTCTTTCAGTATGTAAGCGCTCCAGTACCGCGATTCCGCGGTCAGGATGCCGAGGTTCTGGGTGGATACCTTGTTCAGGTGGGTCAGCGCCTCGTTCCAGTCCTTATTCTGAATGGCGTTCCGTGCCTTTATAAGGTTGGCAAGGCCGATATCTGATTTGTCCACACCTTCTGTTTTCAGCAGGGTATTGGCGTATTCTTCCGCGGTGGTCCTGTTGCCCAGTTCATAATGGGCGGTCATCAGGCCTATGTAAGCCTCTTTCTGCAATGCCGCATTCTGCGTATGCTGAAGCAGGTAGTCGTAGTAATTTTTAGTAGCCTCATATTGTTTAGCCTGCAAGGAGAGCATCCCGGCCTTCTGGCTGGCATCTTCCGCATACGCGTTCCAGTCGCCTTTCAGCACTTCGTTGTAATCTTCTAGCGCTTTATCTGCCTGCTGCAGCATTCTCCTGGCTTCTCCCCTGTAGTAAAGCGCCGGTATCGCGTACTGGCTGCTGCTGTAATCCCTGGTGAACTGGGAGACCTTATCTACTACCACGTTCCATTGCCTGTTCTCGAAGGCTGTTTCAATAATGTCGAAATAAGCCTGTTGCTTGGTCAGCTCATCCGGTTCGGGCAGGTCCTGCTGGCGGGCGTATTGTATGTAGGCGTCAAAATCGCTGTCCTGTGTGTACAGGATGCGCAGGGCTTCCATAGCGCTGGCCCTGTCGGCAGAGGAAGGGTATTTTTCAATATATTCCTTATAGGTGGCTTTGGCCAGCTCCCGCTGGTCCATTGACTGGTACGCAAAGGCCAGCTTATAGGTAGCGCTGGCTTTGACCTGGGGATTCCTGGTAGTGCTCAGGATGCTTTTCAGGCTTGCTACCGCTTCGGAAAAGGCATTCCGCTGCAGTTGCATAGAGGCCAGCTCTACCTGAGCGGCTTCCCTGTAGGTGCTGCCGGTATTATTGTTGTTCAGTGACTGCAGCAGCTTCTGCTTTTCGGGGTCATTGTCATTCAGACCCGCTATCAGCGCGCGCTGGAAAATGGCGTAGTCTTTTTCTGTAGTGTTCTTTTTGATGGCCTGGTCATACAGCTGGTCGGCTGCCGTATAATCCTTTCTCATAAAAGCCGCGTCTGCGGACCGCAGCACTGCCAGTACGGAGGCTGTCGCATCCTGCCCGGCATCCGCTTTCTGAGCGGCGGAAAAGGCTGTCTGCGCATTGGAATAATCTCCCAGCTCCATCTGGGCATATCCCATGATCATCTGGGCATTCTGCCTGCTGGCCTTCGCGGACAATTTAGGAATGGCGTGGCTGTAGGCATTGTAAAGATTCAGGAAATCCCGCGCATTGTCCACTGCATTTTTATAATCTCCCCTGTTATAATCGAGTTCGGCTTTCCAGAATTTGGCTATCGCCTCGTATTCGCCGTTCACCGGGTATTTCAGGGAATTGTTCAGCATCTGGTAGGCGCCTTCGTAATCTTTGTCGATCAGCAGTTGCAAGCCCCTGCCGACAGCCACCTTCTGGTAAATGGATTTCATGAAATTATCCTGCAGGTTGGAGCTGCTGATGATATTGAAAGCCTCTTCATAGTTGCTGCTCTTAAGCAGCAGGCCGGATAAAAGGCTTTTGGCTTCATTGGCGTGACGCCCGTCCGGGTAGGCCTTGATATATTCATCGAATTTCCGGCTGGCCACTATTTCGTTACCCTGCTCATAGGACAGCTTGGCATACAGGAAAGTAGCGGCTTCCCTGATGGAGAGGTTGTAGCTCATATCAGAAGCCAGGCCGAAAGCGTTCCTGGCTCCTTTTTTGTCATTGACGCGGAGGTAGCAGTCGCCCAGGAGGTACATCGCCGTCTGCCCCAGGGAATCCTGCGATACGCTGAGCTCCTTGAAGGCGGTAATGGCCTCATTCCAGTCCTTCAGCTTATAATAGGTGTACCCGATCTCGTAATACACTTCCTTCCTGAGCTTGTCACTGTTGTTGAGCACATACCGGAAGTCGGGCAGCGCTTCTGCATATTTACCTTCTTCAAAGCTGACCTGTGCTCGGAGCAGGTGCATCTCCTTTTTATAATGGAAATCATTACCGGCAGCGAGGTAGCTTCCGGCAAGGGATCTCAGTTGCGCCTTATTACCGAGGAAATAGTGTATCTCCGCCTGGTAATAGGGTACGACCTCCTTGTATTCTGCTTCCCCGGCGATGGCCTCAAAGCTTTTTAAGGCGCTTTTATAGTCCTTATCGTTATAGGCGAGCAGCCCGTAATAGTAATTACCGGGCACATAGTATTTGTGGTTGTGTATATCTTTGATAGCCGCAAACAGGTTCTTGGATTCCGTCAGCCGGTTGTTATAGAAGTAGCAGTAGGCCAGCTCAAATTTGGCATCTGAAATCTCCGCATTGGTGAGATTATCCATACCGGCCTTTTCATAATAAGCGGCGGCATTGATATAGTCGTTCCTGTGAAAATAGAGCTGCGCCAGGGCAAAGGATACCCGCTGGTAATACACCGGGTCTGAGCATTTGTCAATATACTTCCTCGCCAGCTCTTCCGATCCGAAAAGATTGCCTTTTACATTGCTCAGCACATAATAGTAATAAGCCTGCCGGTAGTCGAAATTGGATTCCAGGCTTTCATCGTGCTGCGTGGGGAGAAAATTGGAATTTAAAAAGCCGTTCAGGGAATTGGTAGCCTGAATATATAATCCGGCATTGAACTGCTCAATGCCGTGCTGTAATAAATTATTTTCATAGCTGTTATTTACAGGCTGCTGTGCTGCCAGGGGTTGCAGTGCTGTGAAAGCGAGCGAGCTTATAAGTAATGGCCGGAATATTCTTTTATGAATAATCATTGTTGTGAAACTATTTTATTTGTATGGGTTAGGTATTAACAGCTGCAGGGAAGCCACTCTACTTCAGGCAAAGATAGGATTTAGATATTTCAATATATAAACAACGGAGTGTTTTAGTAAAAATTATCAAATTATTAAGCTATGGCATCCTGAATGCCGGATTGGCCACGAAATTGTCATCATTAAGGGTGTTGAGAAAGCTCAGCAGGTCGTCCTTTTCACGGTCGCTCAGCGGAATGCCATGGGCCAGTTGCGGGTCCAGGTTGGGGGTTTGCTGCACGTGCTTCCTGTAATGCTCCAGCACCACGCTGACCGTTTCATAGCGGCCGTCATGCATAAAGGGCGATGTGTACTTCAGGTTCCGGAGCGTGGGCACCCGGAACTTATAGTAGGAAGCGCTGTCCAGGTGGGTGATGACGCCCCTGCCGAGATCAATTGCGCCTTTGGTATTGGGAAGGAGCGCCAGGCCGTTATTCCGGAAGCTGTGATCCGTAAATAAAGGTTCCGTATGGCAGGAGTTGCAATGCTGCTTAAACAGCATATAGCCCCGCTCCTCATTCTGCGAGAACTGGTAGCCGGCTACGCCCTGCTGTATCTTATCATACTTGGAGCCGGCAGATATCATAAAGCACATATACTGCGCAAGCGCTTTCATAATGCCTTCCGTATCCGCCTGGTCCTTATTGAACACCTTTTTAAAGGCTTCCCGGTAAGCTGCCACCTCGTTCACGGCCTTTACCGCCTGTTCCAGCGTATTGCCCATTTCGTCCGGGTGGGTGATGGGATTGATGGGCTGTACTTCTATATGATTGGAGCCGCCATCCCAGAAGAAAGAGGTGTTCCACATCATGTTGAAGATAGGCTGGGAGTTCCGGATGCCGAGGTTGCCCCTGATGCCGTGGCTCAGGTCATGACCTCTCTGCGCGAAAGCTGCTTCCGGTAAATGGCACGAGCTGCAGCTAACGGTATTATTGGCAGATAATATCCTGTCAAAAAAAAGCTTCCTGCCCAGCTCAAATCCTTCTTTGGTCAGCGGATTATTCTCAAAATTATATACAGGAGTAGGGAAGTGGCCGGGATAACTGATGGTCCATGCCGTGTCCTGCCCTGGCGGAACCAGGGGAACGGTATCTTTCCTGCAGCTTGAGATCACCATAAAGCAGGTTACGGAAGCTGTACACAGTATCTTGAGAAGTCGGCTGCTTGTCATCGTCAGGTTATTGTATCTCGTATTTTACAAACATTTTAGCGTAATTGTCCGCAAGCTTCTTGGAGGACGGCCCGATAGTTACCACGGAGTTTACTTCGGGTATGGATATCGGGTGTACGGCGTTAAACCATTTCAGGGCATCTGCGGTTAGCTGCAGATCAATATTTTTATCCGTGGTAGAGAAAGGCTCATCCAGCCGGATGCTTACCGGCCTGACCGCATTATATTCACCGGCATAGCCGCCTATATGATAGAAGAAGGTGCCATAGGGCGCAAGAGGGCTGGTGCCTTCAAAAGTGGCCATTACATAACCTGTATTCCAGTCCCAGAAAAGTCCCCAGAAAGGATCCAGCGCCCCGGTCTGTATGCCGCTGACATTCCTGGCACTGTCCACTCCTATAGCGAAGATAAGCTCCCGGTAGGTGCCTTTCATCGTTTTGAAGCTGGCGTTATAGATGCCCTGTGTGGCATCCACTATATGATAAGCCGGGTATAAGGACAGGGTATCGCCGGTAGTGCTTATCAGCCTGGGATTGGAAATATAATATACGTATCTTTTGATCTGGAACGGCTCTCCCAGGTAGTTATAATAGGTTGCCCCGGAATCCAGCGAGGTCTTGAAGATCATTTCCCGGTCGCCCACCATATTCTTAATGGACAGGTTGAGCAGGTGCCCGTCATACTGTATGGAATCCTCAGGTGCTGGCCTGTCGGTTATGGGATCCACAGGCTTCGGCTTTTTACATGCCGTTGCCGCAAACAGCAATAACAAAAGGATGTGTATATAATGCCGGCGCATAGATCTTATATTTAATGAAAACTGAATAAACTATTAATATTCCTGGAAGAAGGTTTTTTGTATGTAAAATTGGTTTAAATTTACAGGTTTTCTCTCAATATATGAGGCTGATATGATTTTTTTCAATAAATACTTTGCGGCTGTCTGGCTGAGCCTGTGCGTATGGGCGGCGAATGCCCAGAGCACGCTTCCCGACCTGACCATCACATCTGATAACGGCTATAATATCGTCAGCTGGCAGAATCCCTATAAAAGCGGTGTAAAGGCCATTATTGTGGAGCGGTCTTCCGACAGTAATTTCAATTTTTCCGCAATCGGTATCGTTAAGGACTTTAAGAACACCATCCAGTCGTTCGTGGATGTGACGCCGCTCGCAGGCGCCAACTGGTACCGTGTCAATGTGATCTTCGAATCGGATGTGGAATGGCGCAGCAATACGGCCAAGATGATACTGGACAGCATGGATATCGTGAACAGGAAGCAGGTGACCTCGCTGGAATCACTACAGAAATCCGTGAATGAAACGATCAATACCAAGGGTATCAAGGAGGACATTGTAAAGGAAACGGTCAGGCAGATCGAGATACCCAAGTCCAGGTATATCTTTACCAACCCTTTCAGCGGGAATATCAATATCGAATTGCCCGATACGCGGGTATATAACTATTATATCACTTTTTATACACAGAATGATAAGAAGGTGTTTGAAATACCCCGGATTCATGAAGATGAGATCATACTGGATAAGCGAAACTTTCAAAGCACCGGCACCTATAAATTCATTATCCTGAGGGATGATAAGGAGTTTGAGAAGGGATTCATTACCGTTTATTAAGCGGTACGGGAACAGTAGTAAGCTTAAAAGGAGAACGGGACTGCGGCCATCATTCAGGTCACAGTCCCGTTCGGTTGTATAAAAATCTATTTTATTTTTTAATCGTTGTACTATACAAAGCTGCAATAAGCAAGTGAGGGCTATTGGGTATTGGCTTTCACGAAAGATCTTATTTTCCGGATATAGTCGAAATAGCCTGTCTGCATCTTAAACCAGAAAACAACAAAGATCAGGATGCTTACTCCGCCCATTACCATAGGTATCTGGTACTGTCCCGGCTGAAAGATCAGGAAGCCCAGGCCGATGATAAAGATAAAGGCACAGAAGATAACCAGTAAATAAGGGCCCCCGATATCAATACGCCTGGGCTTGGATCTTATTATGATAGTTGTATTCTGTGCCTGGTTCTGTAATTCCAAATGCGTTATGGGCAGGATCTTCAGCTCGGTTGAATTTTCTGCGTGGGGAATGACCTTCAGCTTGTCATTTTTTTCCATCACTTCAAAATCCATTTGATGAATCTGGATCCGTTTCCCCAGGAGCTTATCCCTGACAGCATCCTTTGAGAGGGACGACCTGAATTTGTAAGTACGATTAAAAATCATAATAGATATATTTTAGTTACATAAAAAAATTACGCTACTGCAATATATCTTTTTTTTTACAATTTTCAAATAATTTAATATTAATTTTTGCCGGCGCCGGCAGCAGCGGTTTCCGCGGCACGCGTCACAATGACATAATCGCCCAGTTGCTTCCAGTCGGCCCAGTCGGTCTGCTGCACATCTGCCTGGTAAAAGCTTGAAATGACCACTACATCCAGATCGTACTCCCTTCGCAGGCGGAAGACGGTGCCCTCGCCGTAATCGCTGTGGAACCGGCCGCACAGGTGGTAAATGATACCGTTCCGGTATTTCCCGGACTTGTTATATATGCTGTGCGCCATGGTGGCGTCCCATACGTTCTGGCTCTGGTAGAGGTTGAACCCGGGGATGCTGTGCCCGCCCATGGCTTCCAGGAACCTGTCGTAATAATTGCCTTTCAAGGTATCTACCGGCAGGGGAGGAAGGTAATTTTTCCTGGCCTCTTTGCTTAAAAGCTCCAGGGACCCCAGGCCCCTGGTCGTTACCATATTGGTATAGCGTGAGGGTGTATTGGCTGCAAGTACGCTGATCCCGTGATGCTTGGCATACTCCACCATAGGTCTGTAATCGGCATAATTGCCCCAGGCCCTGGCCTCTTTGATGAAGTTCTTCTCGCTGATCAGACCCTGGAGGTATTCATCCACGATATACTGCACGTCTTTCTGGAACATTTCCATTGACAGCAGGACCTTTTTGCTGCCCCATTCCTGTTGCAGCAATTGCAGGAGCTGGTATTGCAGCGCGTGCGCGATGCTGTCATCGTGCTGCTCCCCGAAGACCAGCACCGTACCGGCCGGAACTGCGGCGGTGATCTCCCTGAGGGTAACCTCCCGTTGCTGCTTTACGTCATATATTTTATAGGATATTGCCTCCTGCTGTGCAGCAGAGATGCATACGGTGCCCAGTAATAAGAGCCAGGATATCAGCAGTGTTCTCATATGCTTATAAATGTATATACAGGGTGCAAAAGTAACGCCTCGCGGCGAGAGACTGTGAAAAATCAGATAATTTTTACAAAGTCCCCGGGGAATACCTAAAAAAAATCTAATTTAGTTACCTGTTTTGAACTTTAGATGCAAAGTTTTGTGTTACTTTGTATTTCAAAGTGAAATTATTATTAAGATAATATCAGTTGTATATGGATGAAATTGTAGCCGGCCCTTTGCTCAGCACGATCAATGAACCTGCCGACCTGAGAAAGTTAGACCCTGTGCAGTTGCAGCAGGTATGTAATGAGCTGCGCCAGTTTATTGTGGACTGTGTCAGCATCAACGGCGGGCACTTCGGCGCAAGCCTGGGTGTGGTGGAGCTTACGGTGGCGCTGCATTACGCTATGCATACGCCTTATGACCAGCTCGTATGGGACGTGGGCCACCAGGCTTACGGTCACAAGATACTCACAGGCAGAAGGCAGGTATTCCATACCAACAGGAAATACGGCGGTATCAGCGGGTTCCCCAAGCGCGATGAAAGCGAATATGATACTTTCGGGGTAGGGCACTCATCCACTTCCATCTCTGCCGCCCTGGGCATGGCCATTGCCTCCAAGCTCAAAGGAGAAACGGACCGCCAGCATATCGCGGTGATAGGGGATGGCGCTATGACAGCGGGACTGCCGTTTGAAGCTATGAACCATGCCGGTGTGGCCAATGCCAATATACTGGTGATCCTCAACGATAACAATATGAGCATCGACCCTAACGTGGGCGCGCTCAATCAATATCTTACCGATATCACTACTTCCACGGCCTATAATAAGCTGCGGGATGACGTATGGAACTTCATCGGTAAGCTGCCGTATGCCGATCTGCAGCAGAAATTCGCCTCCAAGTTCGAAGCGAGGCTGAAAAAGGCCATCAATAAATCCAGCAATCTTTTTGAAGCGCTGGGATTCCGGTACTTCGGACCCGTAGACGGTCATAATGTGCTGAAGCTGGCGGAGACCATTAAGGACCTCCGTAATATTTCCGGCCCCAAGCTGCTGCACGTCAAAACGGTGAAAGGAAAAGGCTATAAGCTGGCGGAAGAGGACCAGACCCTCTGGCATGCGCCGGGCCTGTTCGACAAGGTCACAGGACAACTGAACAAAGTGTCTTTTGCCGTTCCCCAGCCTCCCAAATACCAGGATGTGTTCGGTCATACCATCATAGAGCTTGCGAAGGCGAATGATAAGATCATGGGCATCACTCCCGCTATGCCTTCGGGATCGTCTTTGAAATATATGATGCAGGAAATGCCGGACAGGGCGCTGGACGTAGGCATAGCAGAGCAGCATGCGGTAACCGTAAGCGCTGGGCTGGCTACGCAGGGAATGAAGGTCTTCTGCAATATCTACAGCTCCTTTATGCAGCGCGCCTATGATATGGTGATCCACGATGTGGCCATCCAGGGCCTGCCTGTGATATTCTGCCTGGACAGGGCAGGTATGGTAGGCGATGACGGGGCGACCCACCAGGGTGCTTATGATATTGCATATATGCGCTGCATACCTCATATGGTGATCAGCGCTCCTATGAATGAGCAGGAGCTGCGAAACCTGATGTACACGGCCCAGCTGGATACCAATACCAGTCCTTTCTGTATCCGTTACCCGAGAGGACAGGGTGTGATGCCGGAATGGCGGACGCCGTTCGAGGAGATCACTATAGGTACCGGTCGCCAGATCAGGAACGGGAAGGATATTGCCATACTGACCATCGGTCATCCGGGCAATTTTGCAGTGGAAGCCACGGCCCAGCTCGAAGCGCAGGGTATCAGTGTAGCGCATTATGATATGCGCTTTGCAAAGCCCATAGATGAAAATATATTGCATCATGTAGGCAAGACCTTCAGGAAAGTGATCACGGTAGAGGATGGTACCGTTGTCGGTGGTATGGGAAGCGCCGTGCTGGAATTCTTCAATGCGCATGGCTATAAGCCGGATGTAAAGATACTGGGCATTCCCGATGTGTTCATTGAGCATGGCACGCAAAAGGAACAATACAGGGATTGCGGCTATGATAAGGACGCGATTGTGCAGGCGGCCAGGGCTATGATGACCATAGCTGAAGGAAGCCGCGTATTCGCGTAGATATGCAGGTAAAATAATTATACCCAGAAAAGAGGCTTTTTAAAGCCTCTTTTCTGGTCTTATGAAGATTTTCGTGCTGCATTGAACCCGTCGTGTCATATGGACCCTATCATGTTATATTGAGCCTGTTGAAATGCGATTTATAATGGTTTTAGCAGGGCTTCGACGGGGCTCAGCCTGACAGTTGAGGGATTTTGTTACAGGGAGCGTGTCAGGTCACATTGAGCTTGTCAGTGTCACATTGAACCTGTCGAAATGTGATATCCATATGGCTTAACAATCGCGGCAACATTCCGGCTGAGCTTTATAGGGCAGGATTGTTGACTTTTTACACAGCCACTTTTTTGATGTCCTGCTGGACGCTCACCCTGCTTTCCCGGCAGCTCCGGGGCGCGGGCTGCCGTTCCCGATATTGTTGTAACTTTACGCCATGAAAAAAACCATATTGCTATTCGTTGCCATCCTGGCGGTTACCGGCACGCTGAAGGCGCAGCAGCAATTCGACCGGGAAGAGCTCCGCATTATACAGCATCCTTCCGAAAAGGGGTTGCTGAGAGTATTGCAGACCACAGTGAAGGAAGACAGCCTGAAGCTCAGGAGGATTGCCCAACTGCTGGATGTAAAGGAACCGAAGCTACAGGCATTGTTAGACCTGCTGCTGCATACGGTGCAGGACCCGGAAAATGAAGGCGTCGGTATAGCCGCGCCGCAGGTAGGCGTCAATAAGCAGTTGTTCCTGGTACAGCGGTTCGATAAGGAAGGCACACCTTTCGAAGCGATCCTGAACCCCACCATATTATGGACTTCCAACCTCATACAGGCAGGACGGGAGGGATGCCTGTCCATCCCCGACACGATGGGCATAGTGAACCGCTTCTACAGTATCCGGGTACAATACCAGACACCCCGGGGCGAATGGAATACGGAGATACTGGAAGGCTTTACGGCCGTTATTTTCCAGCATGAATACGATCACCTTATGGGAAAGCTGTTCATAGACAGGCTGGCAGAACAGCAGCAGCAGGAATATATTACCCCGCAGCATAATTTTTATTACTTATCAGGCAAGAATACACGATAGATGCAGAAGATCATCAATGACCCGGTGTACGGTTTTATCCAGATCAAGGATAAAGAGATCCTGGACCTGATCAGTCACCCATGGGTCCAGAGGTTAAGACGGATCAAGCAGATGGGCATAGCGCATTATGTGTACCCGGGAGCGGTGCATACAAGGTTCCATCATTCCCTGGGCGCTACGCACCTGATGCGTACGGCTATTGACAATCTTCATCTGAAGGGCATAGCTATCAGCCCGGAAGAAGCGCTGGGCGTGCAGCAGGCCATACTGCTCCATGATGTGGGACATGGTCCTTTCTCTCACGCCCTGGAGCATACCATCGTTTCCGGCATATCCCACGAAGATATCTCGCGCATATTAATGCAGCGCATCAATGCCGATACAGGAGGCAGCCTGGAAACCGCCATCGCTATCTTTGAGCAGAGCTATTCCAAGCGATTCCTGCATCAGCTGGTGTCCAGCCAGCTGGATATGGACCGGATGGATTACCTGAACAGGGACAGCTTCTATACCGGGGTGTCCGAAGGAGTGATAGGCTACGACAGGATACTGCAAATGCTGACGGTGGTGGATGACCATCTCAGCGTGGAAGCCAAGGGCATCCATTCGGTGGAGAAATTCATCATTGCGCGGAGGATGATGTACTGGCAGGTGTACCTGCATAAAACGGTATTGGGGGTAGAGCAACTGATCGTCAATATATTGAGCAGAGCTAAGGAGCTGGCTTTAAAAGGCGCGGAGCTGTTTGCATCGCCTGCCTTCCGGTTTTTCCTGTATGAGCAGGTGCATAAGGCTGACTTTGAAAATGACGAAGCTATTATCCGTAAATTCTGTACCCTTGACGATTCTGATATCTCCTGTTCCGTGAAGGTCTGGGCGGATCATCCCGATAAGGTATTGTCCCTGCTTTGCAACATGATCCTGAACAGGAAGCTGTACAAGGTTATGATGAGCAGTGATAGGCTGGACGGGCAGTTTGAGGAAATGGAGAAGACATATGCCTATCCTGCAGGTATCGGAGAGGAAGAGAAGCATTATTTCCTCTTCAGGGGCAGCACCACCAATAAGACCTATAATCAATATGACGACCTGATCACCATTAAAATGAAAGACGGCTCCCTTAAGAATATTACGGAGGTGGACAATGCGCTGATCAATCCTTATGTCACGCTGCCTGTCAAGAAATATTATATTATCAGGGCGGTGCTGTGATCACGGATCATGGTGTAGCATATTACAGGAAAAATGCGTATTTTTGTAATAGAAAAACAGTGAAAATTATGTCCGATACAGCGATCCTGGAGCAGCAATTCCAGCAGAAAATAGATGATGAACTGAGAATAGAGCCTAAAGACTGGATGCCGGAAACATACAGGCAGACCCTTATACGCCAGATATCCCAGCACGCGCACAGTGAAGTGGTGGGTATGCTGCCGGAAGGGAACTGGATAACGCGGGCCCCTTCATTGAGGCGGAAAGCGGTATTGCTGGCAAAGGTCCAGGACGAAGCGGGACACGGGCTGTACCTGTACAGCGCTGCTGAAACGCTGGGTGTCACCAGGGACCAGATGGTAGAAAAGCTGCATGACGGCACTGCCAAATACTCTTCCATATTCAATTATCCTACCCTTACGTGGGCGGATATGGGCGCCATCGGCTGGCTGGTGGACGGCGCTGCGATTATGAACCAGGTGCCTTTGTGCCGCTGCTCGTACGGGCCGTACAGCAGGGCGATGATCCGGGTATGCAAGGAAGAAAGCTTTCACCAGCGCCAGGGATTTGAGATCATGCTGACCTTGTCCAACGGCACGCCGGCACAGCGTAAAATGGCACAGGATGCGCTGAACCGCTTCTGGTGGCCTGCGCTGATGATGTTTGGTCCCAATGATGCCGAGAGCCCGCATTCTCAGCAATCCATGAAATGGAAGATAAAACGCTTCTCCAATGATGAGCTTCGCCAGAAATTCGTTGACGTAACGGTGGAGCAGGCCAAGATATTGGGCCTTACCGTCCCGGATCCTGATCTGAAATGGAATGAAGAGAGAGGACATTATGATTTCGGGGAGATCAACTGGGATGAGTTCTGGAATGTGGTGAAAGGTAACGGCCCCTGTAACAGGGAACGCCTGGAGACCCGCCGGAACGCCTGGGAAAATGGCGAATGGGTACGGCAGGCGGCCACTGCATATGCGGCCAAGCAGGCTGCGGCAAAAGAGCAGAAAGTAGCATAAGCTTCATCATATAGTTTGCATAAGGAGAGCATATACAGCAATGGTATGCTCTCTTTTTATTTGCCCGGAAAGGCTTTGTATAGAATGAAGGGACGATCGTGCTTACAGGAAACTACCCAACAACGGAGAGAAAAGTTTTGCTGGTTATGAGAGCGTTGGTGATGCACACCAGTAACGGAGCGGGCATCACAAGGGAGTGCAAGGTGTCCTGTATTATAGTCATTCCGGACAGATGTGAGGAATCTCTTGTATCATATTATCGCTTTGTTGCTTATATAGATGGTCGGCCAGGATGTTATAAGTTGTACACCGGGCAGCATAGTTGGACTTATGCCGTAAAAAGTGCTAATTTTAAGCCTTATTCAAGGTAGAGCGATTTTGAAAAGGAAAACAGATATATCATGGCTGGCAGCAGGCATCAGGGCAGGTGATATGGCTGCCCTGAGCAGGGCTATCACGCTGATGGAATCCGGCAAGCAGCAGCACCGGGAAGCGGCGGCACAACTGATGGAAGCAGTGCTGCGTGATACCGGCAGGGCCAGGAGGATCGGCATAACAGGTGTGCCGGGTGTCGGCAAAAGCACCTTTATAGAAGCTTTCGGCATGCATCTCATCCGGCAGGGACTGAAGGTGGCCGTGCTGGCCATAGACCCTTCCAGCTCGGTCAGCAGGGGCAGCATCCTGGGAGATAAGACGCGGATGGAGCAGTTGTCGGTACACCCCGATGCCTTTATCCGCCCTTCTGCGTCGTCCGGCAGCCTGGGCGGCATTACCTATAAGACCAGGGAAGCCATGCTCTTATGCGAGGCGGCAGGTTATGATGTGGTTATCATTGAGACCGTAGGAGTAGGGCAGAGCGAAACGGAAGTCACGCAGATCACGGATTTCTTTTTACTGCTGATGCTGGCCGGCGCGGGAGATGAGCTGCAGGGTATCAAAAGAGGGATCATGGAAATGGCCGATGGTATGGTGATCACCAAAGCGGACGGTGAAAATATGACTAAGGCTAAAAGTGCCCGGTCCGAATACGCGCGTGCGCTGCACTTTTTCCCGCCGGCGCCTTCCGGGTGGATACCCCAGGTAAAGCTTACCTCTGCTTATGAAGCCACAGGGATAGAAGAGGTATGGGATATGATACAGCAATATTATCTGCAGGTGGAAACGAACGGTTTCCTGCAGCATAAAAGGCAGGAGCAGAACAGGTATGCTTTCCACAGGCTTTTCGATGAGCAGTTGCGACGTATGTTCATGGACAATCCTGTGGTCAGGGAGGGTATGGAGAAGATAGAAAAAGAAGTGGAGGCAGGTACGATAAGCCCGTATACTGCCGTTATGCAGCTGGTCAATATGATATAAAATGAAACGACTCCTAAAGGCTGTCCTGCGTATCGGGCTGCTGTTCTTTATACTAGTGAACATTTTCGTCATCATGCACGCCTATAAGTTCACGCATTTTGTCACAGGCCATTCCAGGCTGATCCGGTCCACTACCCAGCTCAGCCGGCCTGAAAAGATCAGGTCCCTTATCTTCGGGGTGGACCTGCCCCGGCCGGTCCAGCGACAGGTGCCGGCATACAGCTACCGCCAGGTACGGATTGCCAGCAATGCCACGCTGGATGCCTGGTTGACGGATGTCCCGGATGCCCGCGGTACCATCCTGCTGTGCCATGGCTACGGGGGTGAAAAGAGCAGCCTGAACAACTATGCGCAGCAATTCCAGAAAATGGGTTATAATACCCTGCAGCTCGACTTTATGGGCGCGGGGGCTTCTTCCGACAATATCGTGACCATCGGGTATAAGGAGGCGGAGAATGTAAAGGATGCTTTTACTTACCTGCAGTCCAAAGACTATTCCAACATCACGGGATATGGGGTTTCTATGGGCGGCGTGGCCCTGCTCAAGGCATACAGTGATCACAGGCTGCCTTTTAAAGGCTTTATTATAGAATGCCCGTTCGGCAGTATGCTGGGTACGGTAAAGGCCCGTTTTGACATCATCGGCGCCCCGGCCTTTCCTATGGCGCATTTGCTGACTTTCTGGGGCGGTACCATCAACGGCTTCAATGCCTTCAGTCATAACTCCGTTGATTATGCCCGGAATGTGGACATCCCCGTGATGCTGCTGTCCGGGGCTAAGGATGAATATGTGACCCTGCAGGAGATAGATGATATTTACAATAACCTGGCGGGCAGGAAAATGAAATATATCCTCCCGGAGGCGAAGCATGAGAACTATATCAGCCGGTTCGGTCCCGAATGGCTGCGGGAGGTCAGCCCCTTCCTGAAAGGGCTTTCTGTTGGGGCACAGCCCTGATGCTGTTCGCCGGAACTGCCGTTAGCAACGGTATAGCTTTACAGTCCGCAGTAATACCCTAATTTTGCAGTGCCGGGATCGTTTCCCGGTCTTCATACGATGAAAGACAATAAATTACACAGGTTCCTGGCGGATGTTTCCCGGATAGCGTTACCCGGGAAGTTTACCTTTCCTTTTTATTATGACCCCCACCCGCTGGCCCGGCTGGCGGCAGAGCAGTTGCAGGACTATCTGGGAGAGCAGGAAGATTTTGTGCACAATTTCGGTATGCACCAGGATGCGGACGGCCTGGAAATAGGCAAAATGTTCGGCGTGCTGGTGGTCAGGGACAGGGAAGGTGCTTTGGGCTTCCTGGCCGCCTTTTCCGGTAAGCTTGCCGAGAGCAACGATCACAGGTACTTTGTACCGCCCGTATTCGACCTCCTGGAAGGTAACGATTTCTTTAAGCCCGAAATAGCCATACTGAATGATATTAATGACAGGGTGGAAGCGCTGGAACAAAGCGGGGAGCTGCAGCAGCATAAAGCGCACTATGAGCTTACGGTAGCCGATAATGAAAGGAAGCTGGCGGGCTTCAGAAAATATTGTGAGCAGCAGAAAGCCTTAAGGGCAACGGTCAGGGATGCATTCAGCACGCAGCGGGAAGATCCGGCATATGAGGTGCTGGCTGACTACCTGAACAGGCAGAGCGCCCGGGACAGCTATGAGCTGAAGCAACTGCAAAAGTCCATAAAGGAGCAGCATGAGGCGGCTTTCAGGCAATATGATGACTACCTTGCGAAGATACGGGAGCTGAAGCGGGAGCGGAAGCAGCGTTCTGCAGCCCTGCAGGACAGGATATTCAGGCAGTATGTTTTCCTGAATAAGGAGAAGCAGCCTAAATCCCTTTATGAGATCTTCAATAAGGACCTTGGCATACAGCCGCTGGCGGGAGCCGGGGAATGCGCGGCGCCCAAATTGTTCCAGTATGCCTTTGAGCATGGACTGGAGCCGGTATGTATGGCGGAATTCTGGTGGGGCAAATCGCCCAGGTCGGAGGTGCGCCGGCACCTGCATTACTATCCTTCCTGCCGGGGGAAATGTGAGCCTATCCTGAGGCATATGCTGGAAGGCATAGATATGGATGCGGATGTGCTGAAAATGGTGACCGCCTGTGATTGCGAGGTGGAGGTGGTGTACGAGGATGACTACCTTGCGGTCGTGAATAAGCCGGAGAATTTTTTGAGTGTGCCCGGCAAATTCATGGAGGATAGCGTCTATAAAAGGATGCGGCAGCGCTACCCGTCCGCGACAGGTCCGCTGGTAGTGCACCGGCTGGATATGGGAACTTCCGGCCTGCTCCTGGTGGCCAAGGATAAGTATACCCATGAGCTGCTGCAGCGGCAGTTCCTGAAAAAAACGATACGGAAACGCTATGTGGCTTTGCTGGACGGCATCCTGGACGTGCAGCAAGGCAGCGTGGACCTGCCTTTGCGGGTGGACCTGGAAGACCGGCCCCGGCAACTGGTATGCTATGAGCATGGCCGGTCTGCGCTCACGCATTACGAGGTGGTAGGATATGAAGACGGTGCTACAAGGGTGCATTTCTTTCCTGTTACCGGCCGTACCCACCAGCTCAGGGTGCATGCCGCCCATCACCTGGGACTTAAAACGCCTATTAAAGGAGATGAGTTTTACGGAGCCAAAGCTGACAGGCTGTACCTGCACGCGGAGGAGCTGCGGTTTGTACATCCTCAGACAAGGGAAATCATGACCGTTACCTGTCCTGCGCCTTTCTAAGGCAGGTGCGCGCAGGACAGTGGCCCGGGGCGGTACAGCTAGGGGTAGATTTGCTTTAAGTGGCTGCCTGCTTGCAGGAAACACCTTTTATTACAGGTACCGTTTCGTTGAACAGTGTCCCCCTGCGGGTACTGCGGGCGTTGGGCATTCCGGACGGATGTGAGGCATCTCTTACATCTGCCATATGATCGCTTTGTTTCCTATATAATAGATAATCAGTTTGTTTTAACAATCTCTTTAGGCCGGAAAGTCATAACCGGTTGTTTTATTGAGCTATCCGCATTAATTTACATTCTGTTGACATTATGTATTTTTCCGGGACGGAAAATACTTATACTTTTGTTGACATTATGTCAAACGGATTGTCAAGTGATGTTGTAAGTACAGAAGTGCAGATCAAGGAGCAGGCTAAGGTCTTATTCTTTGTAAGGGGCAATATGACCGCTACCTGCCAGGAAATAGCGGATTTCGCGGGTGTGAAGCGCACGCTTGTGAATTACTATTTCAGGTCCCGTGAAAACCTGTTACGGGTAGCTTACCAGGAGATCGTGTGTGATATGAAGCGGGCGCTGGACGAGGTGTACATCAGTGATGTAAGCTTTGAGGATAAGGTAGAGCGGCTGATCGGCTGCACTATGGAATTTCGGCTGAAGTATCCTTTTTTCGAGATATTCAATATCAGCGAGATCAGCAATAAGATGCAGAATAAAGCCAGCATTATGCAGCCGGTACCTTCTCCCAGGCTGGCCTGCTTTATCAGGGAAATAGAGCAGGAGATGGCCCGCGGCACTATCCAGCCGTCGAATCCCCATAATTTCCTCCTGAACCTGATGTCGCTGATCTCCTATCCTATTACCTTAAAGCCTTTATACGCCGAGGTGTACGGGATGACGGATGAGGAATATGACGAGGTTTTAAAGGAACGCAAAGCATTGATTAAAAAAATACTGTTTAAAAAATTATAATATCCCTATATGGTATCTCTCAATATAATTCCCAGGTCGCTGGTATTGATCGGAACGGTTTCCTTATTGGCGGCCTCCTGTAAAACAGATAAAGGCGGCCAGCAGGCATCTAAAGTCCAGTCGTATAAGGTGGTGGCGCTGGAACGTTCATCCGCTACCCTGTATTCGGAATACCCCGCGAAGCTGCAGGGTGCGCAGGATATTGATATCCGTCCGAAGATAGACGGCTATATCGAAAAGGTAATGGTGGATGAGGGCCAGGAAGTCAAGGCCGGGCAGGTATTGTTTACCATTAACAATCCCCAGTACGCCCAGGATGTCAATAATATGCAGGCGGCCATTTCCAGCGCGGAAGCTGCTGTAGCTGCTGCGAAGCTGCAGGTGAAAAAGACGCGCCCGCTGGTAGAGCAGGGCATTATCAGCGCTTATGAGCTGGAGACCGCAGAGCTGAACCTGCATGCCAGGGAAGCGGCTTTGGCGCAGGCCAGGGCCATGTATAATAATGCCAGGACGAATCTGGGCTATACGCGTGTAACGAGCCCTGTCAATGGTGTTGTGGGCCTGCTGCCTTACAGGGTAGGGAGCTATGTCAACAGCGCAACGGCACAGCCGCTGACCACGGTTTCCGATATCAGTAAAATGTATGTGTACTTTTCCATGAATGAAAAGCAGCAGCTTGCTTTTTCGGAGCAGACGGAAGGCAATACCTTCCAGGCCAAGATACAGCAGCTTCCGCCCGTGGAGCTGGTATTGTCCACCGGTGAGGTATATCCTCAGAAAGGCAAGGTGGAAACCTTCAGCGGGCAGGTAAATGTGCAGACGGGCGCCTTTAATGTCAGGGCGGGCTTCCCGAACCCGGAGAGAATGCTGCGTTCAGGAAGCAGCGCCACGGTCCGGATACCCGTACACGTCAGCAATGCTATCCTCATTCCGCAGTCGGCTACCACCGAGCTCCAGAATAAAAGGCTGGCCTATGTGGTGGCAGACAGCAATAAGGTGAAAGCGGTGCCCGTGAGCGTACGCCCTGTTCCCGGCGGCCGGCTTTTTGTGGTGGACAGCGGGCTTACGGAAAAAGACCGCCTGATAGTGGAAGGCATCGGCATCCTGACGGAAGGTACGGTCATTGATCCCCGGCTGATCTCTATGGATAGTGTAAGGACTGTGAATAAGAAGTAAAGCACGTTTCCGAAAGGTTTTATAGTTTTTCAGGTAATCATCCATTCGTATGTTTAAAAAATTTATTGAGCGTCCTGTACTATCTACAGTTATTTCAATCATAATAGTTATATTGGGTATATTGGGTCTGATAGCATTACCAGTTTCCCAGTATCCGGAGATCGCTCCTCCTACCGTTTCCGTCCAGGCCAGCTACCAGGGGGCCAGCGCGGAGGTTCTTGTGAACAGCGTGATCATTCCACTGGAAGAGCAGATCAACGGCGTGGAGGATATGTTGTATATGACCTCTTCCGCCACGAATGACGGCTCCGCGTCCATTAACGTATTCTTCAAGCTGGGCACTAACCCGGACCTCGCGGCAGTGAACGTGCAGAACAGGGTAGCCAGGGCTACCAGCCTGCTGCCTCAGGAAGTGACCAGGGCAGGCGTCACGACCGCCAAGCGGCAGAGCAGCAATATCCTGATCTTTACGCTGCACAGCAGCAATCCCGTTTACGACCAGACCTTTTTACAAAACTATATCAACATCAATATCCTGCCGCGTATCAAGCGGGTGCAGGGCGTGGGTGAGGCTATGGTATTCGGACGCAGGGATTATGCCATGCGTATCTGGCTCAAACCGGATGTGATGGCCTCCTACGGGCTGGTACCCAATGACATCAGCGGTCTCCTGGCAGAGCAGAATATTGAGGCGGCACCCGGCCAGTTGGGAGAGAACAGCGACCAGTCGTTCCAGTACACGCTGAAGTATAGGGGGCGCCTGCTGACCGAAGAAGAGTTCGGTAATATTGTGGTACGGGCTTTCCCGGACGGGCAGGTGCTGAAGCTGAGCGATATCGCCAGGGTGGAGCTGGGCTCACAGACCTATGTGGGCACTTCCACTACCAATGGTAACCCTTCTGTGGGTGTGGCCATCAGCCAGACCGCGGGCTCCAATGCGCAGCAGGTAATTGATGATTGTAAAAAAGTGTTGGAAGAATCCGCCAAGACCTTCCCGGAAGGCGTGCAATATGCTACCGTGCTGGATGCCAACGACTTTTTAAGCGCTTCCATTGAGAAAGTGATTCATACCCTGTTAGAGGCGTTCATACTGGTATTTATAGTGGTATTCGTATTCCTCCAGGACTGGCGTTCTACGCTGATACCTGCCATCGCCGTACCGGTGGCTATTATCGGTACCTTCTTCTTTTTATATATTTTCGGCTTCACCATCAACCTGCTCACGCTCTTCGCGCTTGTGCTGGCGGTAGGTATCGTGGTGGATGATGCCATCGTGGTGGTAGAAGCGGTGCATGCCAAAATGGAAACAGGGGAGAAAGATCCTTTAAAGGCATCTATCGGCGCTATGGATAACATCAGCGGCGCTATCGTAAGCATTACGCTGGTGATGGCGGCCGTATTCGTACCTGTCAGCTTTATCGGCGGTTCGGCCGGGGTGTTCTACAAGCAGTTCGGCCTGACCCTGGCGGTGTCCATCATATTATCCGCCATTAACGCGCTGACCCTGGCGCCGGCGCTTTGCGCTTTAGTGCTCAAGCCGCATGACGCGCACCCTGCAGCTAAAAAGAACCTGTTACAGCGCTTTTATGCCAATTTTAATATCGCATTTGAGGCTACTACCCGGAAATATAAGCGGGGTGTCGGCTTCCTGATAAGGAAAAAATGGATAGCGTTGACGGCGATCGCTGTATTCGGCGGCCTGTTTGCCTACCTAATGACCACTACGCCCAAATCATTCGTACCTACGGAAGATACCGGCTCTATCATGGCTGAGGTGCAGATGCCAGTAGGTACTTCGGAAGAACGTACGATGGAAGTGCTGGATCAGTTGCAGCAGGTAGTGCAGGATATGCCGGAGCTGGAGAGCTTTCTGAAGGTGGCGGGCCGCGGTATGATGAGCGGCGCCGGCAGCAATTACGGTATGTTCATCATGAAGCTGAAGCACTGGGATGAAAGGAAAGGGGAAGCGCACAGCTCCGCCGGGCTGATCAAGCAGTTGTTCGCTAAGGCCTCGGTCATCAGGGATGCTAATATTATTTTCTTTGCCCGCCCGGCCATACAGGGGTTTGGTATGGGCAGCGGCTTCGAGATGCAGTTGCAGGACCAGATGGGTGCGGGCATCCTGAAGCTGAATGAGGTAAAGGATGACTTTATCAAAGCACTGAGAGCACGCAAGGAGATACAGTATGTCAATACTTCTTTCAATCCCAACTTTCCCCAATACCTTATTGATGTGGACGTGGCCGCTGCAAAAAAGGCCGGTCTTACCGTAAGCGATATATTAAGCACCCTGCAGGGATATTATGGCGGGGTATATGCCTCTAACTTTAATACCTATGGCAAGCAGTTCCGGGTGATGTACCAGGCCGAGCCCGAGTACACGGCCGACCTGAATACGCTCAACCTGGTCAAGGTAAGGAACAGCCAGGGACAGATGGCGCCGATAGCGCAATTCATCACACTTGAAAAGGTGTACGGACCGCAGACCATCAACCGCTTTAACCTCTTTACTGCGGTGTCGCTGAACGGGGCTCCTAACCCGGGCTATAGCTCCGGGGACGCGATACGCGCCATAGATGAAGTGGCCGAGCAGACCCTGCCGGTAGGCTTCGGTTATGAATACTCCGGTATGACAAGAGAGGAAATGAACTCCGGCGGACAGACCGTATATATTTTCCTGCTCTGCCTGGTATTCGTTTACTTCCTGCTGGCAGCCCAGTATGAAAGCTACCTGCTGCCGTTCGCGGTGCTGCTGTCCCTGCCGATAGGGCTTGCCGGAACCTTTATCTTTGCACAGCTCTTTGATGTGTCCAATAATATCTATTTACAGATCACGCTGATCATGCTCATAGGATTGCTGGCGAAGAATGCGATCCTGATCGTGGAGTATGCAGTGGAGCGCCGGAAAAGCGGTATGCGCCTGGTAGATGCGGCCATCTCCGGCGCGGTAGCCCGTTTCCGTCCCATCCTGATGACCTCATTTGCCTTTATCCTCGGTCTTGTACCCCTGATGCTGTCGCAGGGCGCAGGTGCGGTCGGCAATAAGAGCATCGGCGCCGGCGCGATAGGTGGGATGCTGATAGGTACCGTGCTGGGTGTTTTCGTGATCCCTGCCCTCTTCATCATATTCCAGAGCTTACAGGAAAAGGTGTCCAGGAAGAAAATAAATTATGATGCGGTCAATAATGATACGCAGCCGGCATAATACGGCCCGGCGGTAATAAAAACAGAACAGAATACAATGCGAAATTCATATAAATATTTAGGAACGGCACTTGTTGCATTACCCCTGGTGCTGGGGTCCTGCGGTGTGCTGAGAAAATACAGGGCGCCTGAGATGACCGGGCAGCAGCAGGAGCACCTGTACCGGGATGCCGCTGCCGGGGATACGGCTTCCCTGGCTGACCTGCACTGGCGGGAAGTATTTACGGATCCTCACCTGCAGCAGCTTATAGAAGAGGCCCTGCAGCATAACTATGACCTGAAAAATGCCGTATTGCAGATTGCACAGGCCGAGGCTACCCTGATGCAGAGCCGTTGGGCGCTCTTCCCTACGCTGAGCTTTGCTCCCCAGATCAACCATTCCAAGACGTCCAGGGCTGCCCTGAACTTACCCCCAACGGTCAATATACGCCTGAGGACCACCACCATACAGCTGGGCTTTTCCAGCACCTGGGAGCTGGATGTATGGGGTAAGCTGGCGAGCGGCAGAAGAGCCAGCCTGGCCGGTTACTGGCAGGCCGATGCCACCCGGAAAGCAGTGGAAACTTCACTGATCGCCAATGTGGCCGGTATGTATTACACCCTGCTGGCGCTGGATGAGCAGCTGGCCATTACGGAATCTACCGTCCAGATACGGGAGAAGACCATGAACTCTATGAAAGCCCTTAAAGAGGCTGCCGTAGTGACCGGTGCCGCCGTTGTGCAAAGTGAGGCGAACTGGTATGCGGCGCAGGTGAGCATACCCGACCTGAAGCAGAATATCCGGGAAACAGAAAACGCTTTATCGGTATTGCTGGGACGGACGCCTCAGCCTGTGGCGAGAGGCAAGCTGACAGATGCCGTTACGGAGCACCGGATCGCTGCCGGGGTGCCGGTACAGCTGCTGACCAGGAGACCGGATGTGCAGGCGGCGGAGTTTGCCTTCCGTAAAGCCTTTGAGAATACCAATGTGGCGAAGGCCCAGTTTTATCCGAGCTTTACCATTACCGCGGCCAATGCCGGTCTCAGCGCCCTGACGCATAATAATCTTTTTTCAGAATCCATTTTTTATAATTTTATCGGGGGGCTTACGCAGCCTATCCTGAACCGCGGCGCCATCAGGGCAAACCACCGGATCGCCAATGCGCAGCAGGAGCAGGCCTGGAATACCTTCCAGAAGACCATCCTGACAGCGGGCCAGGAGGTGTCCGATGCCCTGTTTGCCTACAGCGCCGGCGTGAATAAAATGGAAGCCCGGCATAAGCAGATAGCTGCGCTCGAAAAGGCGGTACATTATAATATGCAGTTGCTGGAATACAGCAGCACTACGAACTATACGGATGTGCTGACTTCGGAGCAGAGCCTGCTGCAGGCCAGGCTGAGCCTGGTCAGTGACCGGCTGCAGCAGACCAGGGCCATAGTAGAGCTGTACAGGGCCCTGGGAGGCGGATGGGAATAATTGTGAGTGCTGATGTGCCTGGAAAAATGCTGCCGGCCCCGATATCGGGGCCGGCAGCATTTTTTATGTTATTACAGGCTAAAAAAGCCTGCTGCTGAAAAAAATAAAGAGATGTTAACTTTTTTTTGTTATTTTATTGTAAATTTATCCTTTGAAATATTTTTAATTTACCCAACTATTTATAAAAAATAGTTGGTCTATTTGCGAATAGTTAACTACTAATCATTTTATTTATGAAATTGCTGAAAATTTACACTTTTTTACTTGCAATGTTCAGTATATTAGGGTGTAACGACCTGTTTGCCCAGACAATGATGCCATTGCCTGCCCCTACCTATAACTATGGTCCGTACAACGGCCATATCAGGGGGTATTGGTTTGAGGCGCCAACGAACTTCACCATCACGGGTCTGCGTGTACCGGTGGAAGCAGGTACGGGTTTGCAGACCTTGTATGTGATCGTCATTAACGACCCTGTCCCGGTTGTATGGCCTACCACGTCTACCAACTTTACCCAGCTTTATGGTGTTACGGGTGTACCTAATATGGTGATCCAGAATGTAAATATTCCCATTACCACCGGTCAGAAAGTAGCTATACTGGGTCATGCGGGTGGCATTCACACCTATGGAGCGACAGCGGCGCCCTCCAATATCGATGGCCTGCCTGTAACGCTTTACAGGATGGGTTCTCAGAACCTGTTCACTCCCGGCACTCCTTTGCCTGATTACTGGACGGAGCCGGCCAATATCGCCCGTGTGGAAATGTATTATAATGCCTGTACAGCTTATGATACGATACGCCCGGTAATCTGCGACAACCAGGTATTCCGTATCAATAATAAGGAATATACCGCAAGCGGTACTTATATCGACTCCTTTAAGGTAGGCAGTTGCGACAGTATCGTAACAACGATCTTAACGGTCAATCCTACTTACGAGCAAACCATTGTTGACAGCTTTTACCAGGGTGGTACCTACCATTTTAACGGGATTGATTATACTTCAGCCGGTACTTACAGGCTTAACTATCCATCCGTATATGGTTGTGACAGTGTGACCTACCTGGCGCTGAAAGAGATACCGTTCCGTGTTTATAACGTGGACACTATCATGTGTCAAGGCTATTTCTTCACTTTCCAGGGTAAGAAGTATGACCGTACCGGTATTTATTCCGATACTTTCGTTGCACCCGGTTATCATAAGGTGCTCAATCTTGACCTGACGATACGCCCCAACCCGAACCTGAAAATGACCATTAAGGATAAGGACCCCAACGAATTATGTGCGGGTGAGCCTATTACGCTCCTGGCTTCGGGTGCTGAATCTTATGAGTGGCTCAGAAGACGTTCGCCTGTAGATGAGCGTTTATACACCGAAGCGGAGTTCAAAACCTTTGTCTATGGTCCTGAAACACCTATGGCGCTGATAGGTAAGGATGATATCGGCTGCTATACCAGGATAGAATTCGACCTGCTGGGTAAGAACTGCTGTGATTTGGCGGTGCCTACTGCCTTCAGTCCCAACGGGGATGGCCTGAACGACGGTTTCAGCGTGCTGGGCCGTCAGCCTGCAAGATATATTATCAATATTTATAACAGGACCGGTAACCTGGTATTTACGTCTGAAAAAGTAGATGCCGTATGGGACGGAACGTTCAAAGGCCGTGAAGCGCCCCAGGATACCTATTTTTATATTATCCAAGGTGAATGCTTTGATGGTTCCGTGATCAATAAAAAAGGAGATATCACACTGATAAGATAAGCTGAAGAGCTTGGCTCTATAAAAGAAAGAGGCTGCCCGGATTAAAAAGCCGGCAGCCTCTTTCGGCTTTTCTGCGCTCGCTTGTGGATGCGCTTTATCCAGTGATCTGCACAGCGAGTTGTCCGGAATCTTATCAGGTGTATGGAGATTCAGAGGAACCGGATGAGACAGCCTGGTGAACGTCAGGCCTTTTGTAAAAAAATAATGTTGGTTAATTTTGTGTAAATTAAATTTCTTTATTGTAAATTTATTGTTTAAAATATTGAGGTATGCCCGACTTTTTGCATGCTGAAGTATCGCCTTAATTATGTCTAAAATAAATTACTGCTCCTTATGAAACTTTTAAAAATACATATTTTACTGCTCATCGCCTGTTGTTCTCTGATGATGGGACGCGTAAATGCCCAGGTATCTTGTGATCTGTCGAACTACAGTACTACTTATGTATTGAATGCCAATGACTATCCCTATACTTTCGGCAACGGTATAACGGTGACCTCCACAGCAGTCGGTATTCCCACGCTGGCCAACTTTTCCTATGCCTGTGGCGGTAATACCTTCAATACCAATGCGCCTGCTTACTGGCTGAACGCGGCTACCCAGCAGTGGATACTGACCTTCTCTTCGGTAGTGACGAACTTTACCCTGATCTGTAACGGTATCGAGGTTACGGAAGCGTTTACCGTGACGCCTTCATCAGGTACTGTTACCTTTTCCAACTTCTGCGCGGCAGGCTTTACGGCAACAGGTAATGTCATCACCTGCAATGGCCCGGGTGTAATGGGTACCATATTTACCATCAATAATCCTGCGGGCGCTACCCAGTACACCATTACCCACAATGGCCTGATGGCCGGCGCAAGGGTAGGGCTGATGGATTGCGTCATAGGCGGCTGCGTCGCCAGGGATACCATCCGTCCTGTAATCTGCGACAATCAGGCATTTTATATCAACAGTAAGGAATATAAGACTAGCGGCACCTATATAGACACCTTTAAGATAGGTAGTTGTGACAGTATCGTTACAACGGTCTTAACGGTAAATCCCACGTACGAGCAGACCATCGTTGACAGCTTCTACGAAGGTGGCACTTATCATTATAACGGCCAGGAATATACTTCTGCCGGTACCTATAAATTGAACTACCCGTCAGTGCAGGGTTGTGACAGCGTGACCTACCTGGCGCTGAAAGAGATACCGTTCCGTGTTTATAACGTGGACACTATCATGTGTCAAGGCTATTTCTTCACTTTCCAGGGTAAGAAGTATGATCGCACCGGTATTTATTCCGATACTTTCGTTGCGCCCGGCTATCATAAGGTGCTCAATCTTGACCTTACGATACGTCCTAACCCGAACCTGAAAATGACCATCAAGGATAAGGATGCCAACGAATTATGTGCAGGCGAGCCGATTGTTCTCCTGGCTTCGGGTGCTGAATCTTATGAGTGGCTCAGAAGACGTTCGCCTGTAGATGAGCGTTTATATACGGAAGCGGAATTCAAAACTTTTGTTTATGGCCCTGAAACACCTATGGCACTGATTGGCAGGGATGATATCGGCTGCTATACCAGGATAGAGTTCGACCTGCTGGGTAAGAACTGCTGTGATCTCGTGGTGCCTACTGCCTTCAGTCCCAACGGGGATGGCCTGAATGACGGGTTCAGCGTGCTGGGCCGTCAGCCGGCAAGATATACCATCAATATCTATAACAGGCTTGGTAACCTGGTATTCACTGCTGAGAGGGTAGATGCTGTATGGGATGGTTCTTTCAAAGGCCGTGAAGCGCCGCAGGATACCTATTTTTACATTATCCAGGGTGAATGCTTTGACGGTTCCGTGATCAATAAGAAAGGAGATATTACACTGGTGAGGTAGATCATACCTTCCTGATGTGACAAAAGGCGCTGCATTGCAGCGCCTTTTGTCACATCAGGAAGCGGCAGGTCTGCAGAAAAGCACCGCCTTGTCCCCGGTATGCAGGGTCGTGAAGAAGAGAAACAGGTCGCCCCCGTTCTTTATTTTATGTTTCCGTATGAGTGCCTCCGAGTTATCCGGGAAATTCCTGGTGCTGACGTTGGCCGTGAGCTGCTGCCACTGCCGGAAGTTCTTTTTCTGGTAGGGTATTACGGATGTGATCTCGAATACCTTACCGGGAAAAGACAGTAGCTCCGAAGCGGTGTACAGGTGGGAATTCGGGTGGAGCTTGGCCAGCCCGAACGCCGTGCCCAGTTGCCGGAACTGACCGCTTTTCATAATGGCGGCATTGGGCAGGTACAGGTATTGTTGCGGCAGGTCATAGCGTACCCCGGCATCATCCCCGGCACCGTAGGTCGTTTCCCAGGTATCCGTATGGTCTTTCTTTATATTGGCCGTATGGATAAGCGGCGGCGCTGCGGCAGGATGAAGGGTATCAATGTGAAACAGCAATTCCTTGACCTCGTTGTCCGTAGCCAGTATGAAAATATGTGCTATATGCCCCAGCTTGTTCATCGTGTCCTGTATATCCAGCAGGGGAGACGTTTTGATCCAGATATGCCGGGCCCTGGACGAGAAAAGGGGCCAGTGCCCGAAAATGTCGGGTGTGCAATCTTCCAGCAGGAAAACTTTCTGCTGCCGGTCGTTGCGCCTGGCAGGGTCCAGGTAGAGGGTATCGAAAGTAAGATTGCTGTCCTGCAGGTACCTAATGCAGTCATCCTGTATGCAGGTGATATGCGCTGCGCCCAGTTGCCGGAAATTATGCGCGGCTATATGGCTGAGGCTGCTGTCCCTTTCTATATGCAGGACGGTATCGAAATTGTCGGATAGCACGAATGTATCCACGCCGAATCCTCCCGTAAGGTCAGCCATTGAGCCGCCCTTTATAAATTGTGACTTGTACCGGGCTGTCTGTTCGGAAGAGGTCTGCTCAATGGAAAGTGCCGGGGGATAAATAATATTGGCCGTACGGAACCAGGTCGGCAGCTTTTTTTCTGATTTTTTCCTGGATTGTATCTGCTGCAGGAGTGCGGTCCTTGGTATCTGTGGAAAGGGATGCTGCTGCAATGCCAGCTCACGGATATCATCATGCGTATGGGCTGCTATGAATGCCTGTACTTCGGGCGCTAAAAGGGCTGTTATATCCGTATGTTCGGTCATATCAGGAAAAAATGGATTGTCTTGTTGAATGCTGAAAGCGTGCGGGCATCGCGGAATGCTGCTTTATTGTTGTCCGTTGCCGGCAGCGCTCCCGCAACGGGATAGCCCGGTCTGCTTATGTACGTGCAAAATTACCAAATATAGCTTTGCGGTTATCAGTAAATATTAAGGCGGGCTGCTTTGCGGGACGGCTGCTTATTTTTAATCTGCCATATTTTAAGCCTGATACACCAAATATTGTAAATTTGCTTTCTTAATTTATTTTATACAAATAATACTTGCAATGTTACAGATACAGCTCTTCCGCCAGGACAAGGAAAGAATCATTGAAGGTCTGAAGAAAAAGAATTTCAAAAACTTGGAAATAGTGGATGAAATTATTGCTTTGGATGAACAGAAAAGACAGATCCAGCAAACTTCTGAAACGTTCCAGGCGCAGGTCAACCAGGCCTCCCGGGAGATCGGTCAGTTGATGGCTGCCGGGAATAAAGAGGAGGCGGAAGCCAAAAGATCGGAAGTGAACCGCCTGAAAGAGGACGCTAAGGCTGCCGGTGTCCAGCTGGGGGAGCTGGAAGCCAGGCTGGAAGAATTGCTGGTGCAGATTCCCAACCTGCCGCATACATCTGTTCCGGAAGGAAAAACTCCGGAAGACAATGAAGTGGTGAGAACAGGCGGCCCTATGCCGGAGCTGGGAGCCGGGGCGCTGCCGCACTGGGATATTACCACTAAATATAACCTGATAGATTTCGAGCTGGGCACCAAGATCACGGGTTCCGGTTTCCCTGTTTATATCAACAAGGGCGCGCGTTTGCAGCGGGCGCTGATCAGCTTTTTCCTGGATTTTAATATTGCAGGCGGCTATACGGAGTATTACCCGCCTCATATGGTCAATGCCGCTTCCGCCTATGGTACCGGCCAGCTCCCGGACAAAGAGGGGCAGATGTACCATATGCAGACCGATAATTTCTATATGATCCCGACAGCAGAGGTGCCTGTGACCAATATTTACCGTGATGAGATCGTGAAAGCGGAGCAACTGCCCATCAGGATGACCGCCTATACACCCTGCTTCCGGAGGGAGGCGGGCAGCTACGGTAAGGATGTGAGAGGTCTGAACCGCCTGCACCAGTTCGATAAGGTAGAGCTGGTACAGCTGGTGAAGCCGGAGCGCTCTTATGAAACGCTGGAAGAGATGGCGCTGCATATAGAAAAGCTGCTGCATGAGCTGGAATTGCCTTACAGGGTGCTGCGCTTGTGCGGGGGCGATATGAGCTTTACATCCGCGCTGACCTATGACTTCGAGGTGTACAGCGCCGCGCAGGGCAGATGGCTGGAAGTAAGCTCCGTATCTAATTTTGAAAATTACCAGACGAACAGGATGAAGATACGTTACAAGGATGAGCAGGGTAAAACGCAGCTGGTACATTCCCTGAACGGCAGTTCTCTGGCCTTACCGCGCATTATGGCCTGCCTGCTGGAAAACCACCAGACACCGGAAGGTATCAGGCTGCCGAAAGCCTTAGTGCCTTACTTCGGAAGCGGGATAATTAATTAAGGCACCAGATACCGTAAGACCATACGGGCAGGCACCTTTGCCTGTTACTTTATATCAACGTCCCGCATAGCAGCGGGACGTTGGCGTATAGATGCTATTGCAGGAAAGGCCGGCCGGCAAGGTGCCGCTGCCCCGGCAGACCAGTGGCGCCGGGTTAAAATAAAAACCGTATTCCCGGTATATTTTTATATATTATTATCGAAATTTGCCGGTGGTGAGCATGCTTATGGTATGGCGACCGTCAAACTTCATCGTTTTTGTTAAATCTTACACTTATGATACAACGCATCCAAACTTTATGGTTCCTGGCGGCAATAGTCGTGCTGGGCCTTACGTTCATGCTGGCGCTTTACCGTTCGCCCGATGTGAGAACCTACCCCAATTTTTACCTGGGAGAAACCGTTCTGGGTATAATATGTACAGCCGTTACCATATTGCTTACAGGCTATACCCTGATCCTGTTCAAGAACAGGAAGCGGCAGAGCACCTTTGGCTGGTTATCCATCATTGCTGCTTTAGGCACTTTTGCCTGTCTGTACCTGGCCTGTGAAAATTACCTGGAGACCAACCAGGTTGTGGGCGGCAGCTATTGGTTCGGGCTGTTCATGCCGCTGGTCAGCGTGGTGTTCATCTTTTTGGGACTGCTGGGTGTCAGGAAGGATGAAAAATTAATAAAATCATTAGACAGACTCAGATAAAAATATCATTATGCAGCAATTACAGATGGTCGATCTTAAACGCCAGTATGAAAAGATCAAAACGGAAGTAGATACGGCCATTCAGGAGGTGATCAACAGCGCAGCGTTTATTAACGGTCCGGATGTGAAAGCGTTTTCCCATGAGCTGGAAGCGTATTTAGGCGTAAAGCATGTCATCCCCTGTGCCAACGGTACGGATGCCTTACAGATCGCCCTTATGGCGCTGGGCCTGCAGCCCGGCGATGAGGTGATCACCCCTTCCTTTACTTTTATAGCCACGGTGGAAGTGGTCGCGTTGCTGAAGCTGAAGCCCGTGTTCGCAGATGTGGACAGGGATACGTTCACGATGAACGCGGAAAGTCTCAGGAATGCCATTACACCTGCTACCAAAGCCATTATCCCGGTTCATTTATACGGTCAGTGCAGCAATATGGAGGAGATACTCGCGATTGCACAGGAGCATAATATCCCGGTGATCGAAGACAATGCCCAGGCGATAGGAGGGTATTACCAGGAAGACGGCTCCCGGAAAAGAACAGGGAGCATGGGCCTGATCGGCTGCACCTCCTTCTTCCCGTCCAAGAACCTGGGATGCTACGGTGACGGCGGCGCTATCTTTACCAATGATGATACGCTGGCGCATCTGATGCGTAAAATATGCAGTCACGGCTCCGAGAACAGGTATTACCATGAGATCGTAGGCGTGAACAGCAGGCTGGACAGCATTCAGGCCGCGGTGCTCCGCATTAAGCTGCGTCACCTGGATGCCTATTGCGATGCCCGCAGGAGCGCTGCCGCCTATTATGATAAGGCTTTTGCCGGTAACCCCAGCATCACTGTACCTTTTGTGCCGGACTACAGCCATCACGTATACCACCAGTACACGCTGATCCTGGAGAACGTGGACCGAAACAAGGTGCAGGAAGAGCTGGCCGCATTGGGCATACCCAGCATGATCTATTACCCCGTGCCCTGCCACCAGCAGGAAATGTTCGCGGCGCTGGGCGGCAGTTCATATGTCTTGCCGCATACGGATTATTTAACGCCGCGTGTGCTTTCTCTCCCTATCCATACGGAGCTGACAGATGAAGAGCTTGAGTTTATTTCCAAGAACGTCAACGAGGTCGTCAGCAGGCTGGCGCAATAAGCGATCATCTTATATTTTCCACTTCCGGGACAGCAAGGGTTTCCATAAAGAAACGATGCCTGTCCCGGCTTTATTTATATGGCATCCTTATCAAGCATGGTTTGTTCCGGCGGCATTGCCGGGCAGGAGCAGGGTAAATGACGCACATCCGCCTGCTATTGCTTATTTTTGTGCCCGGTATTCACAAATTGTCACACTCTATGAACAACAGCATACGCGGTACCCTGTATCTTATTCCTATCCCTATTGCGGAAGGACAGCTCAATACCATCCCGGAATCGGTCCGGCAACTGACAGTACGGCTGAAGTATTTTTTCGTGGAGAATGTGCGTACGGCGCGCAGGTATCTGAAGCAGCTGGACAAGAGCATTCATATAGACAGTATACAGTTCTCCGAGATCAATCACCGTCATCCCGCTGATCTGAACCTGCTGCAGGAGTGGCTGGAAGCGGGACATGAGATTGGTGTGATGAGCGAGGCCGGCTGCCCGGGCATAGCTGATCCCGGGAGCGTGCTGGTGGCCAAGGCCCAGGATATGGGTGCACCGGTGGCGCCGCAGGTAGGTCCGTCTTCCGTATTCCTGGCCCTGATGGGCTCGGGCTTCAATGGCCAGAACTTTCGCTTCGGCGGCTACCTGCCGGTTAAAAATCCCCTGCGCCAGAAAGCATTGCGCCAGATGGAAGACTGGTCGGCACAGCGGGACGAGACCCAGATATTCATAGAAACGCCTTACAGGAACCAGCAACTGATAGAAGACCTGATACAATATTGCAAAGGCACTACCAGGCTGTGCATTGCGGCCAATATGACCGCGGAGAATCAGTTTATCAAGACATTGACCTTAACGGAATGGAAGAAGCATTATAAATTGCTGGATCTGCAGAAGACGCCCTGCATTTTTCTGGTATATGCCGGTTAGAATTCCAGCACCACATCCCCTTCTACCGGGAAGCCCAGGCAGGTCAGTACATAGCCCTGTGAAAGCTCCCGGTCGGTCAGCACCTCATTATAAGCCATCCATACTTTTCCTGATACCGTCCTGGCCGTGCAGCTACCGCATTGGCCCGATCCGCAGCTATACGGCAGTTTCAGCCCTTTTTTCAGCGCGGTGTTCAGTATGGAGTCCGGGTACTGGACTTCCAGCTCGTGCGTTTCGCCATTGGGGAAATGCAGGGTCACATTATGGACGGCAGTGTCTTCCGGTACTGCCAGCTCCTCTATCTCGTAATTATAATACAGCTCTTTCCGGATATGCTCTCTCGGGACGCCTTCCGTCAGCAGGGTGATGGATACCGTGTCCATATAATCCAGGGGGCCGCAGGTGTAAAACAGCGCCTTGTCAAAAGTGGTCACCGCTTCCCGGTGGATGTACCGGGTCAGCAGCGTATTGTTCAGCCTGGACATACCTGCCCGGCCGGATGTGCTGAATAGGTACTCGATCCTGAAATTATCATGATTGTCTGCCAGGGCATTCAGCTCATTGTAAAAGATGGTCGCCGCCGGGGATTTGGAGCTGTACAGCAGGTTAATTCGCAGTCCGGTGCCTGTAAGCGCCTGTATCATAGGCAGCACGGGAGCGATACCGCTGCCTGCGGCTATGAAAAAGACTTGTTCGTAGCGTTTGCCGATGTCGGCCGGCAGGGTAAAAAAGCCGTTGATCGCCACGACCTCCAGGGGATCTCCTGTGACTGCCTTATCTATAAGTGTCCTGGAAACTGTACCATTGTCAATACGTTTGACAATGAATCCCAGCTCTTTGCGGTCAGGATCGAAAGAGACGATGGAATAGGAGCGCCGGTATTCCCTTCCATTGATCAGCCGGGAGATCACCACGTATTGCCCGGGCTGGTATTCGGCAGGAAAATTTTCTAAATGAATTGTGAAATATTTGCTGTCAGGCGTAATTGGACTAATATTTGTGATTTTACCGCTATATGTTGCGTTATAATTCATAATTTTGCAGGAAATTTTAGCACTACATACTTGAGATATTCAAAGAAAGTGTAAAATTTTTAGATTATTTGCTTTCTTTGCTAATTAATAGGTTAATATCTCTAACTAAAAGTGATATATTTATATATGAAATCAAATTTATCATGTGCAATCGCATTATTTGCCGTTCTGCTCTTATCTTCCTGCTATTCTACCAAGAAAATCACTTATTTTAACGATCTCCGCGACAGCAGTACCTGGAGCGCTCCCATTACCAATTATATACAGCCCAAATTCCAGAAAGATGACAGGATCAGCGTGGAAGTGAGGACGATAGATAAAGGGACGAGTGATTTCCTGAACTCCGGGGCCATCATCAATTCAAGTGCGGGAACCTCTGGCGAAGGCTCCACGGGCCAGAGCAGCAAGGAGAAAGGTTATGTGGTAGATGAAAAGGGGGATATCTACCTGCCGTTCATCGGTAAGATACATGCGGAAGGGCTGACGAAAATGGAGCTGAAAGAGGCCATTACAAGGGAGATCAGCAAGTATGTCAAGAATCCCATCGTGTACGTGGAATGGCTGAACTTCAAATATACCGTTATAGGTGAAACCAAAGGTACCGGTGTATATGAGCTGGAAGGAGACCGTATGAATGTGATCCAGGCAGTTGCGAAAGCAGGCGATTTTAATAAGACCGCTGAGATGGACAATGTCATGCTGATAAGAGAAGAGAATGGCGAGCGTAAGATGGTAAAGCTGGATTTCCAGAGCAGCGAATTGCTGAACTCTCCGTACTTCTATATACAGCAAAATGATATCCTGTACCTAACCCCTTCCAAATATGCGGATCAGAAACCGCAAAACCAGATAAGGCAACTGACACTGCTGTCCACTATCACAGCATTATCCGGTACCATAATAGGTATCATCTCCTTAACCAGAAAATAGACGCATTCATCTCATCATTATAAACAGTTTTAATGGAATCTTTAAGTCCGGAAGTTAGCAAGGGAAAAAGTATAGCAGAAAGCCTGAATTTAAATAATTTCAACCTGAAAGGGTTCCTGTTGAAGTTACTGGCCCACTGGTATCTTTTTGTCGTTACTATTATTATCGCGCTTATCTGCGCATTCTTATATTCCAAATACAGCACTCCCCAATATAAGGTAACCAGCACCCTGATGCTGAAAGACAGCAAGTCCGGTAAGGTGCAGGATGTGAATCCTATGAGCCAGATGGACATCTTCAGTCCCAATGCGCAGGTCAATAATGAGATGATATTGCTGAAGGCGCAGTCGCTGGTTGAGAAAGTGGTCAGCAAGCTGGGTATCTTTATCACATATTATTCCGTGGGCAAGTTCAATTCCTATGAAATATACGGGGGAGAATCTCCTATCGCCCTTGAGATCATTCAGGGAGATACCGCGGCCTTTGCCGGCAAGCATTATTTTATTTCCGTTAATGAGGATAAGACCTTCACTATAGAAAACACGCGGACCCAGGAAAAGGAAAAATACGCTTTTGACACACCCATTAAGAAACCGTTCGGGACGTTTAAGATCATTTCCAAAAATGAAGAGCTGAAGAATGGTGACTTTGAGATCAGGATAGGATCTGTTTCCGATGTGGCCAGCTATATCGTTTCGTTGATCGATATTGCCCAGGTGTCCAACGGCGTGCCTATTATCAATATATCCGTTATCTCCCCGAACAAGCTGAAAGGTATCGAGATCATCAATACCCTGGTCAACATCTACGAGGAGGATAATAAGAACGACAAGAACAAGATCGCGCAGGCTACGGTTGATTTTATCAATGACAGGCTGGAATACCTGGTGGATGAATTGTCCGGTGTGGAAAAGGATGTGGAAGCGTTCAAGCAGAAATACGGTATCATGGAAGTGGAAGCCGCTGCCAATGACGCCATTACGCAGACCGCCGAAATTTCCAAGCAGGTAATGGAATATGAGACCCAACTGAACATCCTCTCCTATATCAGGGATTATATCACGAAAGAAGTGAATAAGAATGAGCTGATCCCCAGCACGCATGGCATATCGGATCCCACTCTGAACGGTCTTATCAGCAGGTACAACGAGACGCAGTTGCTGGTGCAGAAGCTGTCTTCAACCCTGGAGGCCGAAAACCCGCAGATCCATGGCTTAAAGACCGAGCTGAGCATCCTGAAGACCAAGATACTGGAGAGCATCAATAACACGAAGAATAATATCAACGTCGTTAAGAATAACCTGAAATCCCAGGTTGGCGAAACGCAGAACCGCGCCCGCACCATGCCATATATCGAGCGCGCTATGACCGATATACAGAGGCAGCAGGCCATTAAGCAGAACCTGTACTCTTTCCTGCTGCAGACCAAAGAAGAGGCTATTATCTCTATGGCGGCGAATGTGAGCAACTCCAGGATCATTGATAAGGCAAGAGCGTCAACCATTCCCGTAAAGCCGGAGAAAAGGATGGTGTACCTGGTAGCCATACTCGGCGCCCTGGTGCTTCCTGCGCTGCTGGTATACGGAAAGGATTATTTCAATAATAAGATACAATATCTTTCTGATGTCACCAATGTGACCAGCGTGCCTGTGCTGGGCGAGCTGATCCACAGTGATGTGGATGATACCCTGGTGGTGGAGGAAAAAAGCCGGACGGCCATCAGTGAGCTGTTCAGGCTGATAAGGGCCAATCTTGAATTTATAGTGCCTGCCAAAAAACATCATATTTACCTGGTGACCTCCAGCTTGTCGGGTGAGGGTAAAACGTTCTTTAATATCAACCTGGGCGCTATCATAGCGCTTACCGGCAAAAGGGTCGTGGTGCTGGAAATGGATATCAGGAAGCCGCGTGTGTTCATGAACCTTGGACTGACGCCGGAAAAGCCCGGTATAACCCGTTATATTGTCAATCCTGACCTGAGAGTAGAGGATATGATACAGCATCACCCTACTATCAAGGGATTTGACCTGATCGCTGCCGGCCCGGTGCCTCCTAACCCGAGCGAGCTGCTGTTAAGCGAGAGGATAAAGCAGATGTTCGATACGCTCCGGGAGCAGTATGATGTGGTGCTGATAGACAGCAGCCCGATAGGGCAGGTGGCCGATGGCTTTACCATCGCGCAACACGTGGATGCCACTATCTATATGGTGAGATATAATTATACCTATAAGGAAAACCTCCAGATACTGAACGATATATATAAGAACCGTAAAATGCCTAATCTCATGGTGATGCTGAACGATGCCAAGCCTGAAAACCAGAAATCATACGGCTACGGTTACGGTTATGGCTACGGTTATGGCTACGGATACGGTTATGGTACCTACGGTGCGGAGAAGCAGGAAGGGCTGATGGGCAAGATAAAGAATATCTTTAAAAGGAAATAATACGTAATCCATACATTTGACACACAAAGGACGGCAGGATATTTCCTGCCGTCCTTTTATATGGCGCTTATTCGGTCATATGGCATATTTACAGCCTGGATATTATCGAAATGTTATTTGTATCTGTATAATATTCTGTTTTGTGTCTTTTGTTTTGTATTAAATTCTGTTCGTATTACATTTGCAGAATAATTGTCTTTTTTTATGGAATATGCTTTAGACCAGGTGGATCTGCAGATACTGAAGCTGATGCAGGAAAACGGGCGCATCAATAATGCGGATATAGCGAGGCATCTCGGCATGGCTCCTTCCGCTGTACTGGAGCGTGTCAAGAAGCTGGAGCAGAAAGAGGTTATACTGCAATATACTGCCAGGATCAACCCGCAGGCGCTGGAGCAGGATATGCTGGCCTATATTTTTATCAAGGCGCAGGATGTCATAGGCGACCAGAAGGTCGGCAGACAGCTGGCGGCCTTGCCGGAAGTGCTGGAGGTCCATGATATTGCGGGCGATGACGGCTACCTTATAAAGGTACGTACCCGTGATACCCAGGGGCTTGTCGGCCTCATGCGAAAGTCTCTCAGTAAAATAAAAGGTATTATATCCACCCGGACCACGATCGTGCTGGATACGCTGAAAGAAACAACTATTTTAAATATCCCTTAATTTTTTTTGTTATGAGCGCAGCTGCTGTATCACATCCCAATAAAGGTATGGTGATCCTCTGTTATGCAATAGTATATCTTGTCTGGGGCAGCACCTTCTTCTTTATTGAAAAGGCCCTGCACAGCTTCAGTCCCTTTGTGCTGGGTTCTCTCCGGTTCATACTGGCAGGTTCCCTCCTGTTTACGTTCTGCGGTATACGGGGCTATGTGCTGTGGGATAAAAAAGCGGTGAAGGAAGCCGTGCTGGTCGGGTTTATATTATTGTTCATTGATATGGCCGCCGTCATATGGTCGGAACAGTACATTTCCAGCGCTATCGTTTCCATATTGTCCGCGGCCTGTGCCATATGGTTCGTGGTCTTTGACAAGCCTAAATGGAAGGAAAACTTTTCTTCCGTACCCACTATTCTGGGCCTGGTCATGGGCTTTGCAGGGGTGCTGCTGCTGTTTGCGGAGCAGGCGCTTGAGGCTACGGGCAACGCGGAGAACGGCAGGATGAAGGTGATCGCTATGATCGTTATGGTGATCGGTACCATCGGGTGGACCGTAGGCTCGCTGATCTCCAAGTATGCTGCCAGCAGAGCAGAGGGAGAGGTGCACCAGGCGGAAGATACGGACGAAGAGAAGCTGGAGCCGGTTCAGATGCACATTATGGTCAAAACCGCCTGGCAGATGCTGACCGCGGGTGTGGCCTTTACGCTGACCGCGCTTCTTACAGGGGAATATGCCGCTTTTGATATCCGTGCCGTGGCGACGGAGCACTGGTATGCGCTGGGTTACCTGGCCGTGTTCGGTTCCATCCTGGCCTTCAGCTCTTATCTATGGCTGCTGGAAGTAAGGCCGGCCACAGAGGTGAGCACCTATGCCTATATCAATCCTATAGTAGCGATGCTGCTGGTATATTTCTTTACCGACCACCATGTGACACAGCTGCAGGTCTGGGGACTGGCAGTGGTGCTCTGCTCCGTATTGCTGATGAACTGGAAAATGTACAGCAGCAGCAGGACCGTTACGGCGCTCCGGAACAGGAGGTTCATCAAGCACCTGTATTATAAAAGCAGCATCCCGCGTATTATTGATCTTGTAGAGATACACTCGCTGCGGGAGCGCATAAAAAGCAGAAGAAGGAGAAGATCTGGGACAGGTATCAGCAGTCCTGAATAATTAAGAGATACGATGAATGAGCAATCTGAACCAGGTTGCTCATTTTTCTTTTTGCCGGAATGGTAAATATGGGAAGACGTGTGTTCCTTTTATATTAGGTAATTTAATTAACTTAAAAAAAATAAATATTAATATTATTATTTATTAACAATAATTTTTATATTGTGTTGTACTAAAATCACATCCATGAAAAAGATTATTTTGTGGCTCGCCGCATCATTCCTGACTGCTCCGGCCTTATGGGCGCAGACACCCTGCCCGACAGTATCCAGCCTGGATCTCAGCACCGGCAGGGATGCCGTAACTTCAGCCCTGATCCCGTTCTCTAACCCCGACCCTAACTGGATCATTACAGGCTTAACGCCGGATTGCGCTGCCGTGCCGGGAGCAGTGACGCTGGGGCAGCAGGCCAGGGTCTGCAATAACTGGAGCCTGGGGGCCGGCAGTGCCAGGTGGATTTCTTTTCTGAATGCAGGGACCTATGCCACGAGCAGTACGGTGCCTGATTTGACGTATGGATTTACTGCAACACGATCTTTCAGGGTCTGTGAAGAGGATGCTTTTTTATTTAGTTTTGATTTTGCAAATGATAATTTTTGTACCAATATTACCGTGGATGGCATTCCTATCTTCCCTCCCCAGACACCATCAACCAATCCCAGTAATTATACGACCTTCACGCCGGTCAGCGCTACTTTGGTCTTAGGACCGGGCGTGCATAATATTTCGGTAACGGTATACAATTATCCGGTGCAGAGCTTCAGTAATCCGCATGGGTTCATCCTGATTGGCGGCGTGTCATCGCTGGGTGCCAACACATCATTAATTGCCCCGGACGCTCCGGACAAATGTGAGTGCATACGTTACGATTGTTCTGACACCTGTTACTGGAAAGTAGATGGCAATAATATTATCGGTGGCCGAAATAAATTCGGTACGGTTTCTACTGACGATGTTGAGATCATCACGGATAATACGGATAGAGGTATATTTACCAACAAAGGGTTATTCGGATGGAATACCATGGCGCCGACCGCCTACTTACACGTTAATTGTGCAGGTCATAATGAACAGGGACTATCTGATATCAGGTTTGAAAAATTAGAGAAGGGCAGAGGTAATATTTTAGTGATTGATAAAGAAGGTTACGTCTATGACAGCAAAGTGCCGCTGGAGCGTTACGTAGAAGAGATGGAAGCTATCAGGAATGAAAACAGGGAGCTTAGGAAAGAGCTGCAGGGCCTGAAAGAGAAAATGGACATACTCTTGAACCAGGCCGGCAATAATGTTGAGCTGAAAAGCAGCTATCTGGAGCAAAACTATCCTAACCCGTTTGAAGCTACAACTGCCATAGCATATAATGTTGTCTCCTATAAAAGGCAGGCTAATATCATTATTGTTGATGCCCGGGGAGCCGAAATAGTTAATCATGCTATTCATAATACAGGCAAAGGTCTTTTGACCGTAGATACCGGGAAAATGAGATCCTCGGGGATATACACCTACAGCCTGGTGATTGACGGCATCGTGGTGGATACTAAAAAAATGACCTTAGTACGGTAATGCTTACGGATCGGTACGCAATTATTTTAAAAAAATTGCAGTGTCTTCCGTTCCTGTAACAGGCTGTACAGGACAAAAACGGAGGCTTTTAAAAGCCTCCGTTTTTCACATTGAATGTGGTGTAGGATGCACAAATAACCCTGTCAATATTGCGACTTAACTGCATATGACAGGGTTGTTTGTTTTTCAGAAAATATCTTCTTTATTTAAGGTGCAGGTCAAAATAGTCCGTGATCTTCTGCATCAGGTGAACCCTGTCTTTGCCCAGTACATTATGCTGGTGGCCGGGATAGACAAAATAATCTGCCTGTATGCCTTTCTTCACCGATTGGTCTATGAACTTAAGGGAATGCTGCCATACCACTACATCATCGTCCGTCCCGTGGATCAGCAGCAGATGTCCTTTCAGCTTATCCACCTTGCTGCTGAGCTCTGTCAGCTCAAACCCTTTGGGATTCTCGCCCGGGTTGCTCATATATCTTTCCGTGTACATGATCTCGTACATGCTCCAGTCTATAACAGGTCCGCCGGCAACACCCGCTTTGAATACCTCAGGATACCGGGTCATCAGGGAAGTGGTCATAAAGCCACCGAAGCTCCACCCGTGCACGCCCAGGCGGTCCGCATCCACATAGCTTAAAGATTTAAGATAGGTCACCCCGGCAAGCTGGTCTTTCATTTCTACCTGTCCCAGTTGCTTATGGGTTGCGGATTCAAATTCAAATCCCCGGTTGCTGCTGCCCCGTCCGTCCATGGAGAAAATGATATACCCGTTCTGGGTCATATAATCGTACCACAGGTTGCCGCTTGCGGGATAGCTGTTGGTAATGAGCTGAAGGTGCGGACCATTATACAGGTACACGATTACCGGGTACTTTTTGCCGGGATCAAAATCGTGGGGCTTCATGAGCTTCCCGTACAGGAGGGTGCCGTCATCCGCGGTCAGCGTGACATTCTCTACCTGCGCTGTAGCATATCCTTTGAGCTTATCTTCCGCTATCAGCAGTGTTTTTACATGTCCTTTCTGGGTGCTCAGCAGCTCTATGCTCCTGGGAGTGGTGCTGTTCTGGTAGGCGTTCAGGATATATTCTCCCCGGCTGTGTACCAGGGGTGTATGAATGCCGGGATTGTTGTCTATCTTCCTGATATTGCCGTTGGTCCAGTTGACTGCGTAAATATGGCGTTCCTTGGCATCGTCCTTGGTGGCGGTAATGATCAGCTCTTTTTCATTTTTGCGGATGCCGGCAATGTGGTTGACCAGCCAGGGGCCTTTCGTTACCTGGTTGAGCAGCCTGCCGTTCCGGTTGTAGCGGTATATGTGCATATAGCCGTCCCGCTGGCTCAGCCAGACAAATTCCTCGCTGGATATAAAGAACAGCGGGTGCTGAGGCTCTACATACTTACTGTTTTTCTCTTCAAAGAGCGTTTTGACAAACGCCCCGGTCCGCGCGTCATACTGGTTCCACTTTAAATGGTTCTGCGCACGGTTCAGCACGCCCACGTAAATATCCTTTTCATCAGGGCTCCAGCTTACATTGGTCAGGTACTGATCCCTGGGACCTTCCACCTGGAGATACACGGTATTCCCGGAAAGAATATTATATACGCCGATGCTTACCTGGTGGGAGGTTTTCCCCGCCATAGGGTATTTGATATTTTTGGCGGCGGCGGGCGTGGTGCTCCAGTTGATCACCGGGTAATCCGCTACCATGCTTTCATCCATCCTGTAAAAGGCAATGAAATTATTACCGGGAGAGAAGAAGATGCCGTTATGGATGCCGAACTCGTTCCTGTGGACGGACTGGCCGTAGATCACGTGGGGAGTGGTGCTCTGGGCTACAGTATGCGTCTTTCCGAAGGCATCCGTCAGCAGGAGATTATTATCAATGGTATAGGCAAGCTGTTTGCAGGCCCGGTCCCAGGTGACATTGGCCGCGTTGGAGGGCAGCGTATATTGCTGTACGATCTTCCAGGCCTGCCTGGATTGCTGTTCCAGTATGTAGCGCTGGTCCTTGTAGGCAACGACCATCTGGTCATCGGTATTCCACTGGTAGGAGGGAAAAAATTTCAGGGAGTCCTTCTGAAAAAGCAGCGTATTGAGCTGTGACAGGTAGATCAGGGTGTCGGTCTGCTTGTCCGCCGGGGCATTTTGTATCAGGGCGATACTACTGCTATTACCTGCTACCTGGGTATAATGTACCGTTTTGCTGCGCCATTGGGGCTGCTTCAGATTGTCCGGCATCAGCGCTCCGCCTCTTAAGCCCAGTACTGCTTCCTCCATGGTAAACTTTTTGGCCTGGGCCATGGATTGGAAACTGGCAAGGGCAGCTAATACGATGCCAAAGGTCAGTTTTGTTGTCATATATTGTAGTTGGGATAATTGAATATATGCAAACATACTCAAAAAAGTGGTTAATATACTATGGCATGACTGGTATAATGGCGCTGTAAATGATGAGCCGTTGCAGCTTTAAGCTGCAACGGCTGAGTAATGGTTGTGTATTGCTGTTTCAGTAACCCTGGTATCAATCAATTATCGCTGAACAGCTCCTGGACGACAGGGCCATTATCTTCGTCCTTGTTGCCGGAGGACTGTGCTGACCGCAGCTCTTCTTCGGTCAGCGGATCCGGGGTATCCAGCAAGCGTACGGACAATATCTTTTCATCCGTAAGCTTATTGCCCAGGGCCTTCCAGCCGCTGACGCCGACCTTCTCCGTAAGATCGACTTCCGTAACGACAGCGTTCGCTTTGGTCTTACCCATGCTCAGCTCCACCTGAGGTTGCGTATGGGTAGTGACGAATTCCAGCTTGTTCTTATTGCCCTCCTTAATGAACAGGAAACGTTGCTTCAATGTCTGTGTCTCGATCTGGAAACGCTTTACCGAATATTGCTTTTTATCGTTATCGAAATAAACGGCGGTGATGATGCGTTTTGGGTTGTACTTTTCCAGGAGATAAATATCTTCCTGCTCAAAACGGTAGCTCAGGTCGCAGTCTTTCAGCTCGTAATGCCCGTCCTTATAAATGACCAGCAGCCTGTCTTCCACGTCAAAGCTGCCGATCAGGCGGCCGTAGCCGTCCGTATTGAGCCTTCCCACCTGCTCGTCATACCATATCTTAGGCGCCTCCAGGGTACTCTTGCCATGCTCCTTGAACTTCACCTGGCGTACCGGGTATTTGGTTACCTGGTTACCGTTGGAGCTCCGGCCTTTGATACCCAGCTGTTCAAAATAATAATCGAAATTCTTGACCCTGGCGGTGCTGCCGGGTGACAGGGTGACGGTCACAACTTCTGCCTCGCCGTTGGGATTGGCGGTAAGATACATCACCTTGCTACCTTTGCTGCCTTTGGTCAGGTCATACTCCTTATCGCGGGTGATGCCCGTAACATTGAAGCGCTTGGCATATACGATGCCCGTGGCCCCGTCCATATACATCATATTATAAGTGGTACGGTCATCATTCTTACGGAATACGTCCACATGGATAATATCCTTGCCCACGAACGATTTGTCGCTGACCTTTGTCACCAGCATGGTGCCGTCCTTCCGGAAGACGATGATATTGTCAATATCGGAGCAGTCCGTAACAAATTCATCCTTTTTCAGCCCGGTGCCCACAAATCCTTCTTTCCGGTTGACATACAACTTGGCATTGGCTATCGCTACCTTGGTGGCCTGTATGGTATCGAATACCCTGATCTCGGTTTTCCGTTCTTTCCCGGCGCCGTACTTTTTCAGCAGCCCGGTATAATAATCTATGGTGAAATCCACGATATGCTCCATATGGTGACGGGTCTGCTCAATGGCAGCCTCCACGCCTTTGATATGCTCATCCGCTTTGAAAGCGTCATACTTGGAGATACGCTTGATCCGTATTTCGGTGAGCCTTGTGATATCCTCTTCGCTTACCGTTCTCCGTAATAATTTCTTGAAAGGATCCAGGCCTTTATCTATAGCCTTTAAGACGCCTTCCCAGGTGGTCTCTTCCTCTATATCGTGGTAGATCCTGTTCTCAATGAAGATCTTTTCAAGAGAAGAATAGTGCCAGTCGCTTTCCAGCTCTTCCAGCTTTATTTCCAGCTCTTTGTAAAGCAGGTCGCGCGTGTTGTCTGCAGACCTTTTCAATAAATGCTTCACACTGACGAACCGGGGCCTTTCCTCTTCAATGATACAGGCATTGGGAGAGATGGATACCTCGCAATCGGTAAAGGCATATAAGGCGTCTATGGTCTGGTCGGTAGAGACCCCGGGAGCCAGCTGTATGGCCAGCTCCACTTCCTGGGCGGTATTGTCCGTAACGCTTTTGATCTTTATCTTGCCGGAATCATTGGCCTTAAGGATGGAATCTACCAGTTGCTGCGTGGTAATGCCGTAAGGAACGGATTTGATCAGCAGCGTTTTTTTATCCAGCTCTTCTATATGCACCCTCACCCTTACCTTGCCGCCACGCTGACCGTCATTATAGCCGGAAACATCTATGCTGCCGCCTGTAAGGAAGTCAGGATATAATTCAAAGGAGCGTCCTTTCAGGTATTTAATGGAGCAATCTATCAGCTCGCAGAAATTATGCGGCAATATCTTGGTGGAGAGTCCCACCGCAATGCCTTCGGCTCCCTGTGCCAGCAGGAGGGGAAACTTTACAGGCAGCGTTACCGGCTCGTTCTTACGGCCGTCATAGCTCAGTTGCCACAGCGTGGTCTTATTATTAAAAGCTATATCCAGCGCAAATTTGGACAGGCGGGCTTCAATATAACGGGATGCTGCGGCAGGATCGCCGGTTCTTACGTCCCCCCAGTTTCCCTGGGTCTCTATCAGGAGGTCCTTCTGGCCCAGCGTGATGATGGCATCGCCGATGGACTGGTCGCCGTGGGGGTGATACTGCATGGTCTGACCTATGACGTTGGCCACTTTATTGAACCGGCCGTCATCCATTTCCTTCATGGAGTGAAGGATCCGTCGCTGTACGGGCTTCAGTCCGTCTTCTATCGCAGGTACCGCTCTTTCGAGTATCACATAGCTTGCGTATTCCAGGAACCAGTTCTCGTACAGCTTATTGATACCCGGGGCATTTCCCGTATGATGATTTTGCTCTTCCATACACTCTTCTCTTTATTTAAATGGTCCGCAAATTTAAAAAAATTAAATTTCCTTTTCTTTTTGCTGTAATGCCCGTGTGTTTTTCAGGAACGGTATTACAAAGGCCGTCGCGATGATCATGAATATGAACCCTACAATATAAGGCATGCCGGGAAATTCGAAATAAGCGTTCTTGCCTGAAAAATGGTTGAATAGATTCAGCATCAGCAGGGGACCGAAAACGGTAGCGATGCTCATGACCCCGGTAATGGCGCCCTGCAATTCTCCCTGCCCGTTGGGCGGCGTCTGCCCGGACATAATACCCTGCAGCGAAGGGCCGGCAATACCGCCTAGGCAATAGGGTATACAGATAAGGTACATCATCCAGCCTTCGGAGGCAAAGGCAAACAACACCAGTCCCAGGCTGTAAAAAGCGGTGCCTATCAGTATAGAAGAGATATTGCCCCATTTTTTGAGCGTCCAGCGGATCAGGAGGCCGTTCACCAGCATAGAGAGCACACCTACCACTGCCAGTGAGATGCCTATGGTCCTTTCGTTCCAGTGAAACTTGTACTTGGTATAATACGGCCAGGTGGACTGCACCGCGTAGGAGGCCATATACAGGCAGAACAGCGTAATAGCCAGCTTGGAGACCACCGGGTGCTTCCTCAGGTTGATAATGGAATTAAAAGGATTGGACCTTGCCCAGCTGAAATCCCTCCTGTTCTCCTGCTTTAAGGATTCTGGCAGGATGAAAATGCCGTATAGCAGGTTCAGCAGGGTAATAGCTGCCGATACGATGAAGGGAGCCCTTGACGAATAATCGGCCGCCACACCTCCTATGACAGGACCTATGATAAAGCCAAGTCCGAAGGCCACGCCTACCAGCCCGAAATTCTGTGTCCTTTTTTCCGGCGTCGATACATCCGCTATATAAGCGTTGGCGGTGGTCAGCGATGCGCCCGATATCCCGGACAGGAACCTGCCCGCCAGCAGCCAGCCGAAAGTCGGGGCAAAGATCAGCAGCACATAATTGATGCACATACCCAGCAGGGATAACAGGAGTACCGGTCTTCTGCCGAACTTGTCGCTCAGCCCGCCCATAATAGGGGAGAAGATGAATTGCATGATGGCATAGCTGACCATCAGCAGGGAGCCGTAATGGGAAGCCTCGCTGATATCTCCCCCGATCAGCTCCTCTATAAGCGTAGGCATTACGGGTATGATGACTGCCATACCGATGATATCGATCAGCACGGTCAGGAATATGAAGAAAATAGCGGAATTGTAATTTTTCATATATAGCTTAAAAGTCAGCAAAATTACTATTATCTCCGGAGTTATAATTTAATTCCTGCATAAATAATGCTTGCCGCGGGGCTATTAATAAATGATATAATTTATTTGTATTATAATATATCAGATTTGTACAGAAAAAATGTATGCTTACATTTGCAATGATTTTGTCTGGCAAAATCTATGTTAATTACGAGCTAAAATACCAATATGGGAAAGAATCTCTTAATAGTGGAGTCTCCTGCCAAAGCGAAGACGATAGAGAAATACTTAGGTAAAGAGTTTGAAGTGAAGTCCAGCTTCGGGCATATAAGAGACCTGGAAAAAGAGGGGATGGGCATAGATATAGAGAATGGCTTTGAGCCCAGCTATACGGTGTCGGAAGACAAGCGGAAGGTCGTACAGGAGCTGAAGCAGAAAGCCAAGGGCGCAAAGGAAGTATGGCTCGCAACGGATGAGGACCGGGAAGGAGAAGCCATAAGCTGGCATTTGTGCGAGGTGCTGGGACTGGACCCCCGTCATACCAAAAGAATTGTATTTCATGAAATTACCAAGCCGGCTATCCAGAAGGCCGTAGCCAGCCCCAGGACCGTCAATATGGACCTGGTGGACGCGCAGCAGGCCCGTAGGGTGCTGGACAGGCTGGTAGGCTTCGAGATATCTCCCGTACTGTGGCGTAAGCTGAGCGGCGGCAGCAGCCTGTCCGCCGGAAGGGTGCAGTCGGTGGCTGTAAAGCTGATCGTGGAAAGAGAGCGGGAGATCAACCAGTTCAGATCCGTCAGCGATTACAGGATAGAGGCCCGTTTTGCCGGCACCGCTGCCAGGCAGACCCCCTTCAAGGCGGAAGGGGCCAGAAAGAAGACGCAGGCCGACGCGGAAGCATTCCTGGACAGTTGTAAGCAGGCGCAGTATACCGTATCTGATGTGCAGGTAAAGCCCGCCAAGAAATCGCCGGCTCCGCCCTTCACCACATCAACGCTGCAGCAGGAAGCCAGCAGGAAGCTCGGCATGTCCGTATCGCGTACGATGAGGGTTGCGCAAAGCCTGTATGAGAACGGGTATATTACCTATATGCGTACGGATTCTGTAAACCTTTCTGATACCGCCCTGGAAAACGCCCGTGGCGCCATTACCCGCCAGTTTGGCGAGCAATACCACCAGCAGCGCAGGTTCCAGACCAAGAACCAGTCGGCACAGGAAGCGCACGAAGCGATCCGGCCTACAGACCTCAACGTGGCGCATATCAGCGACCCGGACGGCTACCGTTTATACGACCTGATATGGAAGCGTACCATAGCCAGTCAGATGGCGGACGCGCAACTGGAAAAAACAACCGTTAAGATCAATATATCCACCAATAACGAGCAGCTTACCGCCCAGGGTGAGGTGATCAAGTTTGACGGGTTCCTTAAAGTATATATAGAGAGCAGCGATGAGGAGCCGGAAGATGATAACAACCCGGTATTGCCTGCTATGCGTATAGGAGAGCAGCTGAACCTGGATTACCTGAAAGCGACAGAACGCTTTTCCCGTCCCGCGCCGCGGTACACGGAGGCCTCGCTGGTGAAAAAGCTGGAAGAGCTCGGCATAGGCCGTCCTTCCACCTATGCGCCTACCATCAGCACCATTCAGCAACGGAATTACGTGGAAAGAAGGGAGCTGGAAGGTACGAAGCGCAGCTATAATATCCTGACATTGCAAAACGACCGCCTGCAGAAAGATACCGCCACGGAGATCACGGGCGCGGATAAGAATAAATTATTTCCTACCGACCTCGGTATGGTGGTGACGGACTTCCTGAGCATGCACTTCACGCAGATCATGGATTACGGCTTCACCGCGAATATCGAAAACCAGTTCGATAATATCGCCCGTGGGAAAGAGGATTGGAAAGCTACTATTAAGGAATTCTACTATCCTTTTCACGAAACGGTGAAGGAAACCATGGAAACGGCAGAGAGGGCGAAAGGTGAGCATATCCTGGGTACGGATCCGCAATCCGGCAAGCAGGTGGTGGCCCGCCTGGGCCGCTTCGGCCCGATGGTGCAGATAGGCTCCAATGAGGATGAGGAAACGCCACGCTTTGCTTCCCTGCGTAAGAACCAGAGCATAGAGACCATTACGCTGGAAGAGGCGCTGGATCTGTTTAAGCTGCCTATGGACCTGGGACAGTATGAAGGTCAGGATGTCAGCGTAGGTATAGGGCGCTTCGGGCCGTATGTAAAGTATGGTGAAACCTTTATATCCCTTCCCAAGGGAGAGGACCCGCTGACGGTAGATATGGACAGGGCCATAGCTGTGATCCGTGAGAAGGAACTGGCAGATGCGCCTATCGGCTCTTTTAAAGGGGAACCCGTAACGAAGGGCAAAGGAAGGTTCGGGCCTTTTATCAGGTATAAGGACCTGTTCATCAATGTACCCAAGGCCTATGATTTTGATCATCTCAGCCAGCAGGACATAAACGAGCTGATCGAGAAAAAGCTGGATAAGGAAGCCAACCGCTATATCGCGCAGTGGGAAGATGAAAAGATCGCTATAGAGAACGGCAGATGGGGCCCCTTTGTCAGGTTCGGCAAGCAAATGCTGAAGCTCGGCAGGAAAGTGGACGGAGAGAAATATACGGCAGAAGACCTGAAGGATATAGACCTGGAAACCGTGAAAGCGATGATAAAGGAGCAGGTGCCGGACGCTTTTGAGAAGAAAAAGGCGGCTGCTAAGAAGAAAACCGCCGCTAAGAAAAGTGCGGCTAAAAAGACCGCAGTAAAGAAGAGCACGGCTAAAAAGACCGCCGCTAAAAAAACTAAGAAATCATAATCAAAACGCCGGTATATACCGGCGTTTTGATTTACATACTAAGGAGGAATGGCACGAGGCACCATTATTTCCCGTAATACAGAATGCTGTCCCAAAAGGTCGTCATTGCGGGCGAAATGCAGTGAAGTCGGGAACTATTCCCAGCGAGGATGCATCTGCTGGTTGTAAGTCACTGACCATGAGATTGCTCCATTCCGCTACGCTCGAAAAGACACTAAGATGCTTTTTAGACACTCTCTTTTATAATATGGTGTTGCCCTGGCTGTGGCGTGTCGCTATTCCGAACGGCTGTGAGGCATCGCTTATGCCCCGTTGGCAGCGCATCTATACCTGGATAGTTATAAAGCAAAAGGAGGAGATGGGGTTAGCATCTCCTCCTTTAATAAGATTTAGTGACTATCTGCTTACAGTCAACAACCTTTTATACGGATACGCCTCGCTGAGCAATGTCCTCTATGAAGCTCAGATACCCCTTTAGCTTTATAAAGGTGGGGGTTCTGGTCATTCCGAACGGATGTGAGAAATCTCTTATGCGGCTTAGTAGTATCCCAGACCTGTCATATAATGGCTTTGTTTCCTATATATAGATAGTCAGTTGAGGTTTTATGCAGACCGTATGGTTCGGCGGCAAACCATGCCGCCGAACCAGTAATACCAGTAAGTATATATTCAGTAAGATGATCCTGAGGATACCCGGGATCAGCGTGCCTTATAAGCTTCCAATGCAGCGGCAAGTATAGCCACAGCTTTTTGTATATCTTCCTTGTTCAGCACATAGGCCAGTCGTACCTCGTTTTTACCTGAGCCGGGCGTGGCATAGAACCCGCTTGCCGGGGCCATCATGACCGTTGCGCCTTCATAGGAGAAGTCCGACAGCAGCCACTGGCAGAAATCTTCGGCATCCTCGATGGGCAGTTGTATCATAGCATAAAACGCGCCTCCGGGATTGGGTACCACTACACCTTCTATGGACTTTAATCCTTCAACAAGGGTATTCCTGCGCAGCTCATATTCCGCCAGTACGGCGTCAAAATAATCAGCAGGAAGGTCGCAGGCGGCTTCGCCCAGTATCTGCTCAAAAGTGGCGGGAGACAGGCGGGCCTGTGCCATCTTCAGGGCAGCGGCATACACGTCCCTGTTCCTGGTGACCAGCGCCCCGATACGGGCGCCGCAGGCGCTGTAACGCTTGGAGATGGTGTCCAGCAGGATGGCATGCGCTTCCAGCCCTTCCAGCTCCATGACGGAAAAGTGCTGCCTGCCGTCGTAGCAGAACTCGCGGTAGGCTTCGTCGCTGAGTATGAACAGGTCGTGCTTGAGCGCGATATTCCTTAATGTTTCCAGCTCCTCGCGGCTGTACAGGTAGCCGGTAGGATTGTTGGGATTGCAGATCATAATGGCCCTGGTACGCTCCGTGATCGCTTTTTCAAAGGCATCAATAGGAGGTAAGGCAAAATTATCTTCAATGGAGGAAGGGATAGGGACTACCTTTATGCCGGCCGCAACAGCGAAGCCGTTGTAATTGGCATAGAACGGTTCGGGTATGATGATCTCGTCACCGGGGTTCATACAGCTCATCAGGGCGAAGGAAATGGCTTCCGAGCCGCCCGCCGTAATGATGATATCATCCGCGGTGATATTGATGTGCTTGCTGTTATAATAGCGGGCCAGCTTTATCCTGTAGCTTTCAAAACCCTGGCTGGGACTGTATTCCAGTACTTTAAAGGAAGCGTTCTTTACGGCTTCCAGGATGGAGGGCGGCGTTTCGATATCCGGCTGTCCTATATTCAGGTGATATACTTTGGTGCCGCGCTTTTTGGCCACTTCGGCATAAGGAGCTAATTTTCTTATCGGGGAAGGTGGCATCAACTGACCACGCGTGGAAATATTGGGCATAGATCTTACAATTTCAGGTAGATAATTGTCAAACTTTTGAATTTAAGTGCGAATTTATATTAATTTGCTGTATTAAATCGTTGTCAGTGAAAGTTTATATTATAGGACCGGCCCATCCGTTCAGGGGAGGATTGGCAGATTTTGATATGCGTATGGCCAGGGGATTCCAGGAAAAAGGATGTGAGGCGCACCTGATCAACTTTACCCTGCAATACCCCTCTTTTCTGTTTCCCGGGAAAACACAATATACGGATGCGCCGCCACCGGAGGGTCTGAATATCCGGCAGTTGATCAACTCGGTCAACCCGTTCAACTGGCTGAAAGTAGGCCGCCGGCTGCGCAGGGAAAGGCCGGACCTGATCATCGTACGATACTGGCTGCCCTTTATGGGACCGGCTTTCGGAACCATACTGCGGCAGGTAAAGAAAAATAAGCATACGCAGGTCATAGCGATCGCTGATAATATCATCCCGCACGAAAAAAGATTCGGGGATACTATGTTCACGAAGTATTTTGTAAAGCCGGTGGATAAGTTCGTCTGTATGAGCAGGGAGGTAGCAGAGGATGTGAAGCATTTCAGCGACCGGTCGGTACTGACCCTGCCGCATCCTATGTATGATATCTACGGCGAGCTGCTGGACAAGGCTGCCGCCAAAATGGCCCTGGGTTTGCGGGCGGATGATAAGGTGGTGCTTTTCTTCGGGCTGATCAGGAAATATAAGGGACTGGATATCCTGCTGGATGCTTTTGCCGACCCGCGGGTAAGGGACAGCAATGTGAAGCTCGTCATCGCGGGGGAGTTCTATGCGGATGCCGCGGAATATGAGCGCCAGATCAGGGACCTGAACCTGGAACCCAGCATTGTAAGGGCCACGCACTTTATACCCAACGAGGAGGTCAATAAATATTTCAGCGCCGCGGATGTTGTGGTACAGCCTTATAAGAACGCGACTCAAAGCGGTATTACGCAGATCGGCTTCCACTTTTCAAAGCCGATGATCGTTACGAACGTGGGAGGCCTGCCCGAATTTATCAGGCATAATGAGCTGGGACTGGTGACAGAGGTGGAGGCCGCTTCTGTAGCGGCGGCTATTGTCCGGTATTTTGACGAGGGACTGGAAGCACCCTTTACCGCTGCAATGGAAGCGGAGAAAAAGCGATACGAATGGTCTTACTTTATTGACAGGATGCTGGACTATGCAAGGTCATGAGTGCCCTGTAAGTATATTACACAAAGACAGGTTCAATGTGAGAAATCCCTCAACTGTCAGGCTGAGCCCCGTCGAAGCCCTGTTAAAAACTATTATCAACTACCCTTCGACAAGCTCAGGGTGACGGCATAGGCTCAATGTAACAAGATCAGCTCTATGTGACACCGTCCCTCAGTTGTCAGGCTGAGCCCCGTTGAAGCCCTGCTAAGAAGCATTATCAACCACCCTTCAACAAGCTCAGGGTGACGGCATAGGCTCCATGTAACAAGATCAGCTCTATGTGACACCGTCCCTCAGTTGTCAGGCTGAGTCCCGTCGAAGCCCTGCTAAGAAGCATTATTAACCGCCCTTCGACAAGCTCAGGGTGACAGCATAGGCTCAAGTGACAAGATTAAGTTCTATATGACAAATCCCTCAGTTGTCAGGCTGAGCCCCGTCGAAGCCCTGCTAAGAAGCATTATCAACCACCCTTCGACAAGCTCAGGGTGGCAGCATAGGTTCAAGTGATAAGATTAAGTTCTATATGACAAATCCCTCAGTTGTCAGGCTGAGTCCCGTCGAAGCCCTGCTACAATCATTATCAACCAGCCTTCGACAAGCTCAGGGTGACAGCATAGGCTCAAGTGACAAGATAAGCTCCCTGTGACACACGTTCCTCAGTTGTCAGGCTGAGTCCCGTCGAAGCCCTGCTAAGAAGCATTATCAACCGCCCTTCGATAAGCTCAGGGTAACAGTATAGGTTCAAGTGACAAGATAAGCTCCCTGTGACACACGTTCCTCAGTTGTCAGGCTGAGCCCTGTCGAAGCCCTGCTAAAAACCATTATCAACCGCCCTTCGATAAGCTCAGGGTAACAGTATAGGTTCAAGTGACAAGATAAGCTCCCTGTGACACACGTTCCTCAGTTGTCAGGCTGTGAGCCCTGTCGAAGCCCTGCTAAAAACCATTATCAACCGCCCTTCGATAAGCTCAGGGTAACAGTATAGGTTCAAGTGACAAGATAAGCTCCCTGTGACACGTCCTTCAGTTGTCAGGCTGAGCCCCGTCGAAGCCCTGCTAAGAAGCATTATCAACCACCCTTCGACAAGCTCAGGGTGACAGCATAGGCTCAATGTAACAAGATAAGCTCTATGTGACACACGTTCCTCAGTTGTCAGGCTGAGTCCCGTCGAAGCCTTGCTAAAAACCATTATCAACCACCCTTCGATAAGCTCAGGGTGGCACCATAGGTTCAAGTGACAAGATAAGCTCCCTGTGACACGTCCTTCAGTTGTCAGGCTGAGCCCCGTCGAAGCCCTGCTACAACCATTATTGACCTCCCTTCGACAAGCTCAGGGTGACAGCATAGGCTCCAGGTAACAAGATCAGCTCTATGTGACACCGTCTCTCAACTGTCAGGCTGAGCCCCGTCGAAGCCTTGCTAGAAGCATTATTAACCGCCCTGCGACAAGCTCAGGGTGACAGCATAGGCTCCAGTGACAAGATTAAGTTCTATATGACAAATCCCTCAGTTGTCAGGCTGAGCCCCGTCGAAGCCCTGCTAAAAAGCATTATCCAACCGCCCTTCGATAAGCTCAGGGTGACAGCATAGGCTCAATATGACAGGGTTGTTTACTTTTTTATACAGGCATTGAGGGATATCGGGTTACGGACGCTTACAGACCGTAGGTCCTTACGATCTTATGGTTGCTGTCAAACTCATATCTTGTCCTGGTCTGTTTTTGTACGGACTGCTGCTTTTCCAGGTCGTAATAGCTGTAGGTGGCCGTAACGTTATACTTATTATATCCTACCTTTTCGATAACGACATCATCGTGCTTGATATTGGTCCTTTTATTCCAGGAGTCATCGTATAGCTTTTTGATCTCGTCAAAGGTAGGATAATTCACGCCCCAGTAACGTTCCATATTCTCGGAAAAGGTACTGTAGATATTGTAAATGTTCTGCCTGTACTCCGCATCCATGAGCTTTTGTAAGGTGGCGGCATTGGCTTTGTCATCCTCGTTTTGCGCTTTGTCTGTAGCAGCGTAAGCGGCGCTGCCCGTGTCTGCTACGGACGCGGGAGGGGCGGCCGGCTCAGCAGTCGGCAGGGTATTTACTGCCGGCTGGGCAGTGATGTCCGGTACATTCGTGGTATTGTCTGCAGGAGGGTTGTTGTTATCATTCAGAAGGAAATAGCCCGCCACGCCCGACACTGCCAGCAGTGCGATTACCAGCCCTGTCACCAGGCCTTTGGAAGAGCCTGAAGCAGCGCGGGGCTCCGCGATGGGGGCGGAAGAAGCCGATACATTATTATAAGCGGCCGGGTTATGATCTGCCTGGCTGCTGACGGGGTCCGGCCTGGGTATATCGAACAAAGGGGCGGCGGGCTGCAGGGACTTTAAAAATGCCTGTTCCAGCCGCTGTGATTCCTGCGGGGACATCTGCCAGTGGTTGTACAATCCCTGCAGGTGCTCCTGTATGGCGCTTTCCTCTATCTGCTGCCAGGAGTCTATGATCTCCTGCGGCGCCTGCTGGCCGTTTTTCTGCTGAAATAAAAATGCTATGTATTGAGCTATATGCTGCTTATTGATCATATCGGATATTTAAGGGTAAGGGATATTAAAGAGAGTCGTACGACCAGGTAAAATAGCTGATATCGCCGGTTTCGTCAAATTTGGCATGAAAGGAGGTGTTCTCCTTATTGCAGGTGTACAGGAAATAGGAGCCATTCGTAAACCTGAACAGCAGGTCCGCGGCTTCAATATCTATCATATTGCCCCCTTCGGGATTTTTAACCTGCACTACCTGTGGCGGGAAATAACGGTTCTCATCAGGCAAGCCTTTAAACTTATAGAACTTGTTATCCGATAGCTTGCAGATGACAATGATCGTTTTTTTATCTTTCAGGGTATGCTTGATCACGCTGGTATATTCTGTGCTGTTATTCCCGCAGGGATTCTTAATATGCAGGTTGTACAGACTGCCGTCCATAGCCAGCGACCCGATGATGACCTTCCGGATGTCCGATTTGATCAGGGCCATTTCTTTATTATACCTGCTGATCTCGGAGAATACGGTCTTCTGTATGCTGCTGTAATCCTCGCTGTTGGTCAGGTAATTTTTGTTAACATACACCATTTTTTCCTCGTTGCCGAAAAGGTAATCCTTAAAGGTGGCATCGTCCGTCAGCAGCTTCCTGCTTTCGGACACATTGCCTTCCTTATCCACCACTATATTATAGATGGCTGCGTCCGCTTCGCGCAGGGAAGTGATGGAGCTGGGACCGGTGAATATATCCATCCTGCCTACATTTTCGCCGTGGATATTGCGTACGGCCACATTATCGGTAACGCTGTACAGCCTTTGGAGCTGGTTGTATTGCCGGTTCTTATACACCACATAGCCGCCTGCTGCCAGGAGCGGTATGAGGATCAGGAGCAGCCATTTATAGCTCCTTTTACGGGGCGGGGGAGGTGTAGCGGGAGCGGGACGCTGCTGTGGTCCCTGCTGGTAGGCCGGCCTGGGCGCAGGATTTGGCTTGCTGCCGGTCTGCTGTATATCGGGTGGGTGCTGCGCATTCAGAAAGCTGTTGATCTCTGCCAGCAACTGGGCTTCTGTCCAGCCCCACTGGCTGGTCATATTCCTGAGGTGCCCCAGTATCTCCGCATCGGGTATCTGCGACCATGAGTTCAGCAGCTCTGGCGGTGGAGTCGTGCCATTACGTTTCCGGAACAGGTGCGCAATGAACAGCTTTACATTGCCCTGGTTGATTAACATGCTCATCTGTTGTAGGTTTTGTCTATGAGTTTTATCATTACATCGTTCGGGACAGGTACGGCCCCGTCCTTAATGACAAAAATAGCATCAATTTTGTTTTCATTCTTACTATAATCAATTTTGAAGCCAAAATCGTCCAGTCCATGTGCCAGGACCTTATCGTTGCCGTTGAAAAAATCCCTGGTAATGGCGCCCGAATTGCTGAGGGTCACCTTTAAGCGGTTTTGCTCGGTGGTAACGGTAATGCCGGCGCCATAAGCTTTCTGCAGCAGGTTGATAAAAGTGTCGGTAATGATATAATTGAAATGTTCCCTGTTGAATTCCGTATTGGAAACATTCACTACTTTTTTGACCGCCTGCCTGTTGATGGCATAGTTTACCCATAGCAGGCTACCGGCTACCAGGACGACGGTGAGCAGGATAATGAATATCTTATAAGGTGCTTTATGCTTCATTATGGCTGGAAATATTGTTTGAATGATTTGGATTGAATGGTCTGGTCGATGATCTCGTAAATAAGGTTCCAGTCGAAGTCCTGGGTATTGTCCGTTACGAAATATAAGGCATATACCCGGGCCTTCCCGATATTTTCTGCCTGTGTCAGGTCTTTGTTCGCGATGGTCAGTATCAGGCGCCTGGAGCTCTTCCGGCCGGACTGCTGCTCATTGATGGTGCCTGTCTTGGCATAGAAGTGGTATTGCCCGTATTTAGCGGCGGTCCCCTGCAGCCTTCTGGCCGTCCCGCCGGTGATCACCTGCTTCATCCCTGTAAAGATATTGGCCGCGAGGAACTGGTTATACCTGTTGTTCCAGGTAGCGTCCACTACCCAGGGGGACCGCGCCAGCTTCTGCGGTACTACGCTGAGCTGAAGGTTGTTGTTCTGGGTGAACATGGACAGGTACATCTCCGCCATTTTATACGGTGTGATGCGCAGCGGGTAGCCGCCCAGCGCTGCCGTCATCACGCCCAGGTTGAAGTTCTGGTGTATCTCTGTCTGTGCCCTGTCGGACTGCAGGAAAAAGCTCTCTTCGGGGAAGCTCCACAGGTAGCCGGTATTCTTGTTTTTGCTGAGTACATCAGACAGGTAAGGGTCTACGAAATGTACCCGGTCGTTGGTAGTGGCTTTCATATCCAGCTTATCCTTATCCTTGGTCCTGAGCCCGACATTGGTCTCAAAGCCGTTGGCCAGCAGGGAATTCTCATTGCCAAAATAAGACCGGTGCGTGGCGCTCTTGTCTGTCATCGGCCACTCTTTGCTGCCATAGTTCTTAAGGTATAAGGCCCGGCCCTTATAGGTAACAATGGGAAAGGTATTGTTCCGGCCCGGCTGGTCTGTCAGTACGCTGCTCAGCGTGTACTGGCTGCCCTGCAGGAAGTCTTCCTTGGTATAGGAGCCCAGGAACATATACAGCGCGTGGTAAAAGTTGCTGGAGTGCGCGATGAATGCGGGGATATCCATAGGCGCGTAGTAGTGCTCGTCATTTTTCCAGGGCTTGATCAGCCGGAGTCCCGCAAAATTCTCCCGGTCGCCTCCCGGCGCGGTAAAGATGAGGGATTCCCAGCCTGCATTGACCTGTGAAGTGACCACGCCCGCGGTCAGCGCCTTGATGGACGATCCGGGTCCGAGGTAGAGGTTCAGCAGGTTCCTGTTGCCCCACTGATCCCTTTCGTTCTTGGCATTGCTATAAAAGAACTGCTGGCGCTGCAGCGCAAAAATGGTGGGCTGGTCATTCGGGTCTATGACCCGCCTGTTGCTCACATAATCGTTCATAAAGCGGATATGCCCGTCACCATCGGCTCCTATAACGCTGAAGTTGAAACTGGTGTGCTTAGTGCCGAAGGTCGTGCCGGCGCTTTTTTGTATCGCCCGGTGCACCGCAGAGGACAGGTCGTAATCCAGTGTAACGTAATTATTGGCCAGCAGCATGCTGTCGTTGCTGTAAGCGCCCCGTATGGCATTGGCGTAGCTGTAGATCCAGAAATTATCGCTCCTTAAAGGATAAATGATCCTGTAGGTGCCGTTGATCCATTTATTGGTGGCGTACTTGTTGCCCTCCGACTGGAAGCCCAGCTGGTAGGCCTTGCCCTGCTGGTAGATCGTGGCCATATCATCATATTGCAGGGTACCCGCGTAGGATGTGGCGTTCTGTATCATATTCTTTTGAGCGTTCTTGTAGATGAACACGCTTGTCTGGCCTGCATTGGCATTGATGATATTCAGGATGCCCACATTATCCTGGGCGCCCTTCACCCAGTTTTTCGGGATCACGGCCAGCTGGTAATTGCCGGCCGGGTTATGGGTAAAGAAAGGCAGTATGATACGTCGCTTCTCCTTGTCCGAATACAGCAGGGCGGTAGCGCTGCCTGCCGCCTGTATGGATTCAAGGATATTGCCCTGCCATATCTTACGGCTTTCAACGGGTGGCAGCTCCAGGTAGAGGTTTTTATTGTAAACGGCATTATACCTGCCGTTATCATAGATCATGAATAACGGATTGTTGAGCTGGAATGCTGTGGCAGGCTTCTCTACCAGGTTGTCCAGTATGCTCCGGGTATAATTATCCTTAACGACATCGTTGCGGAGCGCCTGGAAGTTGGTATCCGCCGCGAGCAGCGTGATGACCTTATTATAGGTGATCTTTTCCCGCTTGGCTTCCATCCCGTCCTGTATGTTGGCAAGTATGGCGTTCAGGTCCTTTTCAACGTGCTCTTTGGTAGTCTCCATGACAATGGAGAAATTATCATTGTTCAGCTCATTTTCCTTGACGGTGGTGAGCGCGAAAACAGCGATCAGCGCAATAAAGAGTATATAGCGGATGCTGCTGCTCTGCACATCCACCTGGAAGGAATGCTTGGGTGTGGGACGCTGCATCAGGGTAACCACCCACAGCAGTAGCGGCATCAGGACGCTCAGCCTGCTGGTAAGGCTCAGGAAGGGGAAATCCTGCCCGAAGAATACGAACCTGTTGGTGGCGGTGAGCCATACGAACAATGCTATGGTGAACAGGATCAGCAGGGGGATCAGGCCGGTATAGCTGTCGATGTCCCGCTGCCTTTCTTTGGTATTGACCAGTGTCAGCTGGTAAGCTATGAGGTAGAAGACCATCGGTATCACCATCAGGAACAGGATCAGGTACATGGTAAAATCGCCCCATTCGCTGATGACATACCTGGCCAGAACTACATCCCTGGTCTGCGTGGAATAATCCACACCTATCCTGGAATGCGCCCGCAGGTTGATGGTCTCGCTGTTGTCATACTCTTTGGAAATATAGGAATTGATGAACCATTGGTTTTCCGCCGTCTCAATGATCTTCTGGGTCTTGAAGGAGGTGTATTCGTTGGCCTGCAGCAGCTCGTGGATAGGCTGGTAAATGATGGACGCCCGGTACTGGACATGCTTCACCACATCTGCCATCTGGTGATCCATCCAGTTGCGGGTGACCGGTATGGCCGCCAGCAGGCCTACCGTTACCGTAAGGGCTATCCCGGCTGACTGCAGCCTTTTGGGTGCGGACAGGGCTCGCAGCACAACAGCGGTGAGCGCCACTACTCCGAAGAGGATCCATACCTTGTAGGTCAGCAGGTAATAGAACAGGGGCTTTACGGATAATAAAGTGAGGTACAGGGCCAGGGCTGCCAGGCCGTAGATCCAGAAATTCTGAGGCATCAGCAGCCTGTTGGCAATGGATACTTTGGTATTGGCCAGCGGCTTTTTAAGGAAGTTGACAAGGATGTTCTTCAGCAGGAGGAACAGGAAGAACAGGATGGCAAATCCCCTGTCTGTCAGGCCGAAGAATACGAGCGTGGTAAGGGTAATAAAGGTCGTAGGGTTATTGAAAAAATAGTAAAGGAGCGCATGCAGGTGCTCCAGCCATTTCTTTTTGCCGCCGTAAAGCAACGGTTTAGGGGTATATTCAAAAGAGGCATTGGCTTTGCCGGAATAATATACATACCCCAGTATAGGCAGCAGTATGCTGACGATCCTGGTCAGGAGCTCGATATGCAGCACTTTCTTATTCAGCATAAATACCACGAAGCACAGGCCGATAAAGGCAATGTACTGCAGGTTGATATTGCTGAGCCTGGGGCTGAGCTTTGTGAACAGGCTGCCGGTATCCGGCAGTACCCGGCTGAACAGGCCGGTCCTGTACAGGATCAGTAATAATACCATTCCGAGTATCCAGATGACCGTGAGCGGCAGGGGTAGCTGTATGCCGATATTGAAGTCAAAATTCAGGAGCGTATTTTCCAGCTCATGCTTGGAAATGTTTTCCAGCGGCGGGAATGTTGCCAGGCGCCAGTACATGATGAACCTTAAGACCGACAGCGCCATGATGACCATCAGGATAATGGGCTCTATGCGTTCCAGCTTTTTGCCCGGGAAGAAGACCTGCAGGATCACGAAGGAGGCGAAAATAAGCCCGAGGTAAAAAATAGACTTCTCAGTGCTGAAGCCGTTATCGCTGAAATCCCGGAGCTGGAACAGGTACTGGGCTTTCTGGTCTTTGGTCAGCAGCGCGAACTTCCGGTCTGTCACCTGTATGGAGGCGCTGGACGCATTAAAGTCGGCCACGTTCAGCTCTATGGCTGTATTGGGCTGCCCGGAAAAGTAATCTATGCTGCCGTTGACAGGCGTAGCGGTCACGAGCTGGTAGGTGTTGAATAAAAAGCCTTCCTTGAGGTCATTGCCTATGATCTGCTCGAAATCGTTGGTGATAAAGCGGATGTTCTTATTGCCCGCTTCCTGCTTGCCGGGACTCCTGAGCATATAGGTATTCGGGTAATCGAAATACAGCGCGGCGTCCATTTTCCTGCTCTGCGGGTAGCCGGTTGCATCAAAGCGGTCTATATACAATTGCTTCCTGTGATTGCTGAAGCCGATATAGAACTTTTCCGCATAGGCTATGCCCGATGTGTTTTTGAGCTGCGGCGCTGCCGGCTGGCCATCGATCTTTACGGTATAATTGTTTTCAAAGACATTCTTGCCGGGGAAAAATTTATACTGCTTGTCCGTGTTTTCGAAATGGGCCAGGAGATAGCTGTCGCCCAGCTCCTGCAGCATGGCTTCCAGCACCTGGTAGCTTTCCGGCTTTCCCGATTCAAAGGACCGGCCGTTGAGCAGCAATTCAAACAACTGCTTGCCTATGTTCAGATCGGATGTGATGATCGTGATGTGGTCCTGGTAAGGGGCCTGCACATTCCACTGGGAAAGGATTTCGGGATTTTTGCCCGTCAGCGATACTGTGAATTTTAACCCGTCTTTTTCATCGGATACCAGCTTTCTGAAGAATCCCGGCTCATAAGGCGCCACCTGTATGGTGACGTCAAAGTCCGCGTTGGACAACTGCAGCGACTGCCGTATGGGCCGGGGATAAATATTGTTCAGCAAAGCGGCTTTCCTGCCGTCAACGGGTTTAAACACCGGGATAAAGAACCGGTCAAACTGTAAGGAGGCCGTGCTGCCGTTCCCCTTTACGGTAATATTGCCGGTCCGGGCATTGCTGTCCGTGGCGGTGCTTTCCAGGAACAACTGATCCTGGAAAGCGATCCCGGCATTGCTGAGCCCATGGTAATCATTATTTAAGAACCAGGTGCGGTTGCCGAAGGGGTGGGTAGTGGTATAGATGCACCATACCCCCAGTACGAATACTACGGACAGCACGGTGAATTTGAGGATGCCTTCCCACTTTTTACCGAAGAGGAAGAGCTTATGGCCGATGCCCGGATCGTTGCCGATGTCCTTTTGCTTCTTCTGGAATACGGTATTGACAATATCCTCCAGCTGGAGCTGCACCACGAAGTAAACAATGATGGCCAGTATGGTCAGGCTGAGGAACCAGCTTATCACACTGCCCCAGAGTATATTCATGGTGATGATGATACCTGCTGCCAGAGCAGTATAGATATATTTGAGCATTATAAGTCTTTTAATTTATACCCGTGGATGATATAATTATCAAGGTCCTTTATTCCCAGTTGTTTCAGTACGGATATGGTCTGCCGCAGGTTTACCGGTGTTTTGTCCACAGGGGTGCTTTGCGTCAGCTCGGGGTAGTTCTGGTGGTCGGATTTGTTCTTGAGCAGGGTATTGATATTGGTGATATCGTAATTCTGGCGTTTGGCCAGCTTTTCGCGGGTAATGGCGGTGTACTGCAGGGAAGCTATGGTCATATATCTGAATATACTGGCCAGGTCTCCCTGGTCTATGGCGGACTGCAAGGGCAGCACAATATCCTGGAAGGCGGTCTTATAATAAGCGATGTCCGCATCTATGGCCTGCTTCAGCTCCTTATGGTTGCGCTTGAGGTCGGTATAGCTCTGCTTGAGTATCTTGCTGTCCTCGCGTAGCTTGTCGTACTTCTGCTTTAGCTGGGTGATATTGACATTTGCCCTTGACTTGGGCTTGTCGGGCAGGGGTGCTATGGCTTCTTCCTGCTGCAGCGGTGAGCCGCCCAGTCCCTCTTCTTCCACCTCGATCTCTTCCGGTAAAGCCGCCGGCCTGCTGCCTGCTTTCGCCAGTAGGAAACCCGCTGCTATCCCTGCCACGGGCAGCAATACGAACCAGTACCAGTTGCTGCTGCCGGTGTTCGGGTCTGTGCCGGAAGCATCCTGGGGCCTCACCAGCGTTTCCTGCTCTCCTCCTGCCTGCAGCTGCTGCTCATTCGCGATATAAAGGGTGCGCTGCGGCAGCTCATTGGCGTGGTTCAGCAGCTTCTCCAGGTTGTCGATATCGCCGTACTGCTTATACCGGGCATCTATCAGGTCCGCGGGCACCTTCATCAGGCTCAGCACCTTCTGGTTGTCAGCCTTGTTCTTAAGCAGCACTTTGCCGTCGCGGATCTCTATCGGTACCGTCTGCTTCTCGTTATCTACCGTAATGAGGGCGGACTGGTCGGTAGTGATCTTGATGCTGATATTTTTATCAAAGCCGTTGTCGCTGATGACGAATGTATTGTCCCGTGTGGGTTGCGCCCAAAGGAATAAGGAGTGTAAGGATAATATACTGATGAAAATGAATTTTTTCATAGACTCTAATTGTGTATTGTTGAGGGTTGATCTATTATATGAAAATGAACTTCAGGTTAACAGCAGCGCCTGGTAAATGGTTGAATGCCCGGGCCGTCGATGCTGGTATATTGCAGTCTGCCTGCCGGACTGCAAATTTTAAATGCTGCTATAGAGTTGATAGGGATAGTAGGGCAGACAGCTCATCAGATAAATGCAGTGTTATAAATGTTCGTCTATTTTATAAGGAGAGGCTGTCGCTTATCCGGCAGCCTCTCCTGCAGGACGCTTTAAAAATATAAAGGCCCTGAATTTCCACTGCTGTTATTGTTGTTATTGCTATTGCTGCTTTTATTATCTGCCGGGGGCTGGATGTCAAAGTACATCGGTCCGCCTGCCGGTGGCACGGGTGGCGCCGGGCTCAGGTCAATAGCTTTCTGGAACGTATGGATGAACTCTTCATCTATATAGTTGGGGAACAGGGAAGGAATGACCATATTCAGCTCAATATCTTCTGTATCGAAGATCTCCTGCAGCTCAATGATATTCCTGACGATGCCGTTCTCCAGCTTGCGGACCAGGTAGCCTTTCTCTGTGAACATCAGGTTGGCTTCTTCCCGGATGCCTGATTGCTGGTTGTAGATGCTGTTGCCCACGATCTTATAGCGCTTGCCGCCTATCAGTATCTGGCTGTTGGCCAGGGAATCGTACTGCAGGCTGGTATGCGTGGTCGGTATGACCGCCTCTACATTTTCCAAGTCGTTCAGCTCATTGAAAAATATCTTCAGCAGCCGGGACTGGATGCTCATTTTGGGCTTGCCGGGTGTAGCCGCCTGGGATGGCTCCGGTTCGGAGACAGGTGATTTAGACCGGCTGATGACCTGTATGGGATAGCCTATCTTTTCCGCGTTCAGGCGTACGGAATTATTAAAGACGCCTTTGATGCAGATATCTTTTAGCTCATTGCCGTTCAGCAGGTGTATCCTGGACGCGGGAATATCCAGCTCTTCTTCCAGTTGTTTGCGGACCTGCTCTTCCAGGGGCCTGAAAAGGAAGGCCCTTCCGGACAGGATCACGCCGCCGCAGTTGAACTGTTCCGCGTTCTTTTTCACCAGCCTGATATTCTGCACCACGCGGGTAGCGATCACCTTGCAGGTTTCTGTGATATAGCCGTAGAAGTCGCTGATATTCTCAATGCCTGCCAGCAGGTTCCTGAAGGTGCTGGTAATATCCGCGCGGCCTTCTTCGGTCAGGTTCCTGAAAGTGGTATCGCCCACGCTGGCCTGCTGCCACTGGCTCAGCACATAAGGGCTGTTGTCCGTGTATTTGAACTTCAGCCTTTCTATCTGGGCGAAAATATTGTTCTTAAGCTCCAGGTCATTGCTGTTCAGCACATTGATGATCTTTTCCTTGATGAATTTAAACGCTTCATGCTGGTTGGACGCATTGGCCCTGATATAATGCAATATGGTCTCAAAAACGGCAAAGGTGATCAGGTTGCCCGCGCCGGCAAAGCCGTTGCGGTACACGGTCTTGATATCAAAGACATTCCTGGCCCCGGTGCGGATGATGGAAAGGTCTGTCGTGCCTTTACCGGAATCTATGATGATATATTCACGGTTCTTGTCAATATGGGTGTCGTTCTTATTGATATAGCCCAGGAAGGACGCATCGCTTTCCGATATGGTAATGATCTCCCAGCTCAGCAGCTTGCCTTTATATTCATGGTCTGCAAGCGACTGGAAGATATTATGGAGTATCTGCTGGGTGCTTTTGATGTCGTAAAAATCATAGATATTGGGTACCAGCAGGATGAAGCGGATCTTGCGGGTGGCATCATAGGAAATGAGGAACTCTTTTTTCAGGAAAGATTCTATCATCACCTTTAAGATTGTATTGTACACCTTATTCTTCATCACCCCCAGGCTTACATTGATATCGTAGCCGTCCTTGTCGATATTAAAGTTGATGCCGGAAAACAGGCTGTCGTACTTCTGGGTGATCTTGAGATTGGGGAGCTGGTGGTACTTGTTTTGCGTCAGCACCTGGTAGCCGTCATGGGTATTGACCAGCATCTTTAAGTTATGCGCCACATCGGCTATAAAGAGGTCCTTATAGATATTGTCATACTGCCCGCTCTGGTTCTCCTTCAGGAAAAAGATGGATTTGTAGAAATTGGTGTTTTTCTCTTCCTGGTAATAGCTGGCCTGCTCTTCTTTGCTGATCCAGCCCTGGGATTTGTTGAACGCCAGGATGTTTTTGAACAGGTTTTCTATTTCGGGGCGCATCTGCTGGTGATGCTCACCATACTGGTAGCGTTTGATGGCCATCTGGCTGGCTTCGGAGCCAAAATCCAGCGCAATGCCGAGGAACTGCTCGGGATGCGCGAAGCTGATGGTTGTTTTATTGCTGAACTGCTGTCCTTCCGTTTCCAGCACCAGCTCGAGGGTGAGGTCGGGAAAAGCGGCATCCAGCAGCTTATTGAAAGCGCCTGTGATATAGCCGGTCACCAGCGTGGCGCCATTGCTGTAGCGGTGCCGGATGAGCTTGATGGTATCCTGCCAGACGCCTATGATCTCGGAATCGGACTGTATGGCTTCCACGGTGTTCTGGGCTGTTATTTTCTCCTTTTTAGGGGCCGATTTGAACAGCTCAAGGTCTTCGTAGCTGTATACGGGCGGAGGTTCAGGGGCTTCCTGCTCCGGCTCGGGTGCTTCATATAAAGGCTGCTTTTGCCTGGGGCTGATGTGCAGGCGTAAGGTATCGGACTCCAGGGTACAATGAACGATGCAGTCTTTGATATCAAGATCCGGGTGTTGCGGGATAAAGCTTTTTAAAATGCTGTCTGCCTGCAGCTCAGCGATATTGAAATGAGCGTTCCGGTGCGCTTCTACTATATATTTGAATACGGTTATATCATCTTTCTGGTGATATAAGTTGATGATTTTTTCTCTCCTGTCGTTAATAATGATCGGTAAGCTGTAAAAGTCCATATCTCAGTAAGTTTGAATACAAACTTAAAAATACTACTTTTTTGATAATCCCGATAAATATTCGGTAAATGCTTGTTTTCCGGCCATGAACGATAGCCCGTGACTTTTTTACAGGCAGTCGCCCGGGAGGAAAAGACCTGGTTCAGGAAGCCGGGATATGTAGTAAAGGACCGGTATCTGAGCCGGTCCTTTTGTGAGCAATAACAATCTTTAGATGTTAAGATTCCTTGACCCTGGTAAGCAGCATATGGAACTGCAGGTCCTGCAGGACATCTCTTTGCGTGTCTTCTTCGAGCAGTATCCTGCCGCTTCCCTTTACTTCATATACATCTACAGGATTAAAGATAGTGGTGTCAGCCTTTACCCACTTTACCGATTCGATCTTTATATAATATGCAGCGACATCCATCGTGTCGTAGGTAGTCCAGCGCGGCAGGTCATAATTTTCCTCAAAGTATATCCTGGGGGTTATGCCGTCCTGCAATGCGGTTGGAAGTGTTCTGCCTTTAAGCGCCAGCACCTCTTCGTGGGTAGGGTGATGGTCGAACCGTAAGGTTACTTCCAGGGAGGGGTCCACCGTAGAGAGCGGTCTCACGATCGCGATACCTCCCACGCTGTGCTCCAGGCTGGATATATATTGGGCCGTTGCCTCGGGATAGTCAATTTTATATCCTTTGCCGGCAAAGCTGAAATTGGCATAATAAGGCCGTTGGTTGACGGGCTCCTCGTTTTTTGGCTTATCCTCTTTCTTACAGGAAAAAGTCAGCAGGATGCTCCCCAGGAGCAGCGCGGTAAGTTGCTTTTTCATTTCTGGCTAAAAACCGCAAATATAAGGATGTTTTGTTTATTTTAACAACATTTAATTTTTGGTGAAAGGAGTGGCTGGCCCTTTTGCCCGGCTGTTAAGCCGGGAGCATGCCCGTTTTGCTGATAGGGGTATCAAAAGATTCTAACCTTGATATTTTCCGTATGTTGCTACTTTTGCATCCTTATGAAAAATGTTAAGATCAACAGGACGGTATTGCTTATTTTGCTCGGTGTCCTGGCGGCATTGGGACCTTTTACGATAGATATGTATCTGCCGGGTTTCCAAAAGATCGCGGCAGACTTCGGGACGGATGAAAAGCAGGTCGCCTTTACGCTAACCTCCTATTTTATCGGCATAGCGGCCGGCCAGCTTATTTACGGACCTATAGTAGACAAATACGGCAGAAAGCGGCCGCTGATAGCCGGACTGGTCATTTATATCATTGCGGCTCTGGGCTGCGCGTTATCTCCCAATATCGAATCGATGATATTGATGCGGCTGTTGCAGGCGCTGGGCGGCTGTGTGGGCATGGTGGCTTCCAATGCCATTATCAGCGATGTGTATGAAAAAGAGCACCGTGCCCGGGCATTCTCTTCCATTATGCTGGTAATGGGCGTTGCCCCGTTGATAGCGCCGAGCGTGGGCAGCCTGCTGCTGGAAAAGACCGGCTGGCAGTATATATTTTACTTTCTTGCGGCATTCGCAACCTTCGTAGCTGTGCTGATTATGGCATTCCTGCCGGAAACGAGCCGGTATATGCACTCCAGGAAGCTGAGCATTAAGAAGGTGAGCCATGGGTACCTGGACATTCTTAAAAACAGGACCTTCCTGCTGTATACGCTTGCCGGGAGCATCGCGATGTCGGTACTATTTGCCTATATTTCTTCTTCCTCTTTCGTATTTATTACCCTGTACGGGCTGGATAAGGCCACCTTCTCCTTCATCTTTGCCGTGAACGCGGCAGGACTGATCACCGGTAGCTCCCTGAATGGTATCGTTACCAGGTATATTAATTATATACGGCTTACCAGGATCGTAGCCTGGGTGCTGGGCGCGGTATCTTTCCTTGTTATGATGGTGCTGATCCTGTATCCGCAACTGCCTTACCAGTGGATGGTAGGCGGCATATTCACCATCCTTTTCCTGGTGGGCTTTATTACACCGAATGTGACGGCGGCCTCACTGGCTCCTTTTACCGGCAATGCCGGTGCCGCTTCGGCATTGGGCGGGGCCATGCGTATGGGAGTAGGCGCCTTGGTCGCCGCGGCGATAGGCATATTCCAGGGAGCATCGGCCCTGATCATGTTTGTGACCATCTTTGTGCTGGCCGTATTGACGATACTGCTGCTGCTACCGGCTGCCGCTACCACGATATCCAGCGTGGTGCCCTCGCCCGGTGTGGAGCCTGATACGACGGAAGCGCCTTAGCGATGACCTAGCGGAACGATACCGGAGATATCCCGGATAGTGCTATACTTTCCCGGTTGCAGGGAGGGCTTCGACGGTGCTCAGCCTGACAGTTGAGGGATGTGTCGCATTGAGTTTTTCGAAGGATGGTTTATGATGGTTTTAGCTGGGCTTCAACGGTGCTTAGCCTGGCGGTTGAGTGGCGTGTCGCATTGAGTTTGTCGAAATGCGATAAAAAACAACCCTGTCATATTGAGCTCAGTCGAAATATTGACAGGGTTGCTTATTGATACATAGCACACATTTCGACAGGCTCAATGTGATAATACAGGTCAATATAACAATAAAAAAAGAGGCTTGTTAAAAAGCCTCTTTCTTATTCCGGATGAAAGCCGGGATCATTATATTTTGATCCTGTAGCCTACACCGATATTCCAGTTGTTATGGGTCATAGTGGTATTATTCATGTTGGACATATTACCCAGCCCCAGTCCGTAGCCGCCTTTAATGTAGACGCCCCAGGGTGTCTCATAACCCAGCCCGAAGTTGAAGCCCCAGTCAAACGCTTTGGTCTCATCCACCTTGCTTCCGAAAGTAATGTCCTTTTCTATTGTAATGTTTGATAAGCCTGTCACCTTGGTCTTTCCGGCCAGTCCCATGCCTATATAAGGGCCGGCTTCCGCGAAAATGGCGCCCGCCTTGTCAGACAGCTTCAGGCTGTAGCCCAGGTTGACGGGTACACGCAGGTAGTGCATCGTGGTAGCGGATTCTACTCCCAGGATCTCTGTGGTGCCGCCCAGCATCTGGTAGGAGATGCCCGGTTTTACATATAATCCTTTATATATGGGGAGGGTGACGCCTGCACCTACGCTGAACCCGGTCTTGGAATCGGAGTTGGAAGCATCGTTATTTCCTAATTTGGTGCGGATGCTGGCGATATTGAGTCCTGCCTCCGGATCAATGGATACCTGGGAAAACCCTGTGCCGGTTACCGCTGCTGCTGCTAAAATCAATACTGCTTTTTTCATTTTGTTTGAGTTTTAAATGTTATAATATTCTGATAACCTGAAAAAGATGTTTTTTGTTTTTCTGAGTGTAAAATTGCGCCGGAATAGCCTGATCTGGAAACAGGAAATAGCCGAAACGGACAAAATCGAGGGTGAACCGTAAGCCGCTGCACGGTGAATCCGGCACAGGGAATTTCATCCCTGAAAATGTCCGTTTCGGAGGTCAGGTGCTTTGATGCCTGCTCCGGATGTCGCATTTTTGCGACAGGTGATACCGGTATTTTTCAGCCGGTATACAGATGGTAAATCATATAATAATATAAGCTATGATCAATGTATTGTGGAATAACCCGCGGCCCCGCATTTTAAGGAAGTGGCTGCTGCCGGCCGGCGTATTGCTGGTGGCCCTGGGGCTTACTGCCTATATAGCCCCTTCCGTAGCCCTTACCGGCTTTTTATGTATGACCGGCCTGGGTGTTGCTGCTGCCGGCCTGCAGGCCCTGGTGCGGCGTATCCGCTGTAAGGAGGGGCTGTCTCGCATCGCTTTTGCCGTTTTATGGGCGGTTTCCGGCCTGCTGATGATCATGTACCCCTTCGCATCGCTCACGCTGCTGAACGGTGTGATAAGCGTAATGCTGATCGGCCGGGCTTTGCTGTATGCCGTAAGATGGTGGCGCGAGGCAGGGAAGGCGCGGCCGGCGGGGGGCTATTCCTTATGGGGCAGCGTGCTGTTATTGATATTGGCCCTTGTCATGCTGAATAAGCCCTTGTTACTTTCTGTCGTGCTGGCGTATATAATTGGATTCCCGCTCCTGCTCCTTGGTGCCCTGCTGATAGCTGCGGCCCTGTTCCTGCGCAGGCTGCCGCGGAATGTCAGGGATATACGCTCTTCTTTTGAAGAGCCGGACCGGGATGCGGAATATGAAATTGTGGAAGAGCATATGCACCGCCCTGCCGGCGGGCAATAGCAGCTGGTGCAGAGGAGCCGCCGGCTGTCATGCTCCGGCCGGGATAAGGGCACCAGGTTACCGTCGGCTTTATTCCGGGAGATATAAGCGGAAATATTACTACTTTTAGCGTGGTGTTGCAGGCTGGCCTCAGCAGCCTTTATTAAACAGCTTTTGAAAATTAGGAACTATGCAACCTAAAATATCTTTAAGGATACTCATCAGGGAAAGCGGGAAGCTCTTTTTATGCTTCCTGTTCGGCACTCTTTTGATCACTTCGCTGCAGGACTTCAATCCACGTAGCCTGTTATATAAATTTATAACCTTAAGCACGCTTTTCTTATTCATCTTCGGTGTCAATACATTTTTCCTGTACTATTTCGACCAGAAAAGGCGGCACAGCACGGAGCGGATATGGAAAAAGACATTTGCCTGGGGATATACCTGCAGCCTAATCTTCTTCTTCCTGCACCGCGTGGCCATAGAGCAGCTGGAAAAAAGCGGGATGTTCGTGTACCGGAATCCCGATGACGATCTGCAGGGATGGAAGCTGACCGTATTTATCTTATATGCCAACCTGGTGGTCTATTCCTTTATTTTCCTGATACAGAACTTTGTATTGCACCAATATGAGAAAAGCCGTATCCAAGTGGAATTACTGCAACTGAGAGCTTCCAATACGGAAACGGTCAACCGGCTGCTGCAGCAGCAGATACAGCCACATTTTCTCTTCAATGCCTTAAATATCCTGAAATCCCTTATCAGGAAAGAGCCTAAAAGTGCGGAAGCCTATTTACTGCGCCTGTCTGATTTTTTAAGGGTATCCATTTCCAAGAATACGACCGGCATGGCAACTATCCGGGAAGAGCTGAAAGTATGCGGTGATTATATGGAAATGCAGAGAATAAGGTTCGGGGACGCGCTGCAATATAAAGTGGAAATGGCGCCGTCTGATCCCGTAATGGATGAAAAGCTGCCTTTCTTCTCCCTGCAGCCCCTGCTTGAAAACGCGATAAAGCATAATGGCATGACCAAGGACGATCCCTTGCTGATCAGGATATCCCGAGAAGGTGATCATATCAGGGTCAGCAATAACCTGCAGCCCCGGCAGCATGCGGAAGTGTCTACCGGCAACGGGCACGGGATGCTGAAAAAGCGCTATAAGATGCTGATCGGGGAAGAGCCCGTCATCCGCCAGGAAGACGGCATTTATTCCGTAAGTCTTAAAATCCTTTGATAATGGATATTATAATAATAGAAGATGAGCCTATTACAGCCGAGGACCTGCAGGATATCATCACCCACCTTTATCCTGAGGCGGTGGTGCGTACCATCCTCAGCTCTGTCAGGGAAGCAATAGCGTATTTCAGAAATAATCCTATGCCGCAGCTGATATTCAGCGATATCCAGCTGGGTGACGGCTTGAGCTTTGAAATTTTCGAAGCGGTATATATCCCGGTGCCCATTATTTTCTGTACAGCGTATGACGCCTATGCCCTGAACGCTTTTAAAACCAACGGCATCCACTATATTCTCAAGCCCTTTGATGAAACTCTGATCAGGGAGGCCGTGGAAAAGTTTCAAAAGCTGAGATCCTCTTTCAGCGTGGATAAAGATGCCCTTACCCGGCTGCTGTCCTCGCTCAGGCAGCCGGTGCCGGAAAGCCAAGGCTCGCTGCTGGTGCACCAGGCCGATAAGATCATTCCCGTTAAAATAAAGGATATAGCGCTTTTTTATATCAAGAATGAAGTGTGCCATCTCTTTACATTCGATCACAAGACCTTTTATATCAATAAGTCGCTGGATGAGGTGCAGCAGCTCTGCGGACCCGATTTCTACAGGGCCAACCGACAATATATAGTGAACCGGAACGCGGTGAAGGAGGTCAGCCAGACGCTGGCGCGTAAAGTGACGGTCGGTCTGAATGTCGGTTTCCCCGAAAGCATCCTAGTCAGCAAGGAGAAGATGACGGACTTTTATGAATGGCTGAAGAACGTCTCCTGATATAAGGGCCGGGGCAGGCTGAGCGGCGCTTGTCAGCCGGCTGTTGCCGTATCTGCGGGACCTCTGGCACGGTCCTGCCCGGAGCTGATCCGGTTAACGTTTTTTTAGAACTTAACGGAATAAAAGTCTTGGATTTGATTTTATTTTTTTAATTTCGCAACGATTTTTAATTAATTACCTATAAATAAAAGCATCAGTAATGGCAGTTTTAGTCAATAAAGATTCAAAAGTTATTGTACAAGGTTTTACAGGAACTGAAGGTACATTCCACGCAACACAAATGATCGAATACGGCACAAACGTTGTGGGTGGCGTAACTCCAGGAAAAGGCGGATCGGAGCATTTGTCCCGTCCTGTATTTAATACTGTAAAAGAAGCTGTTGACAAAGCCGGCGCTGATACTTCCATTATTTTTGTGCCGCCTGCATTCGCTGCAGATGCCATTATGGAAGCCGCTACCGCGGGTATCAAAGTAATTATCTGTATCACGGAAGGTATCCCGGTTCAGGATATGGTAAAGGCCCGTGAATATATCAAGGGATTTGACTGCCGCCTGATCGGACCTAACTGTCCCGGTGTGATCACCGCTGAGGAAGCGAAAGTAGGGATCATGCCCGGTTTCGTTTTCAAGAAAGGTAAGATCGGTATCGTCTCCAAATCCGGAACTTTAACCTATGAAGCTGCCGACCAGGCAGTAAAGGCCGGTCTGGGCATTTCCACAGCTATCGGTATCGGTGGTGACCCGATCATCGGCACGACTACCAGGGAAGCGGTGGAATTGTTAATGAACGATCCTGAAACTGAAGGTATTATCATGATCGGTGAGATCGGTGGTAATATGGAAGCGGAAGCTGCACAGTGGATCAGGGACAATGCTACCAAACCTGTAGTAGGGTTCATCGCGGGTCAGACTGCGCCTCCGGGCCGCCGTATGGGCCACGCCGGCGCTATTATCGGCGGAGCGGACGATACTGCTGCTGCCAAGATGAAGATCATGGGCGAGTGCGGTATCCACGTAGTGGCTTCTCCAGCCGACATCGGTAAGACAATGGCAGAAGTGCTGAAAAAATAACCAGGACTGCTGACGATATATGTTATTTTTCAGATGAGCCTTCCGGAATATTCGGAAGGCTCGGTTTTTTCCCCCGTAAGGGGTGTGGGTTTATATTATTTTCTATTGTATTTTTACAACAATTAAAAAAAACATTAAGATGAAACAATTCCTGAAGTATTTTCTTGCCGCATTGCTGGCGCTGTTTGTGGGCGGAGCAGTATTGATGATTGTATTTTTCAGCATCCTGGGCGCTTTTACCAAGACCTTCACGCAGGGACTTTCTGCCGGAGACAAGCCCGCGGTGACTGTTACGGCCGGAGCCAGGGAGATATTATTCCTGGACCTGACCAAATCCTACAACGAGCTGGCTAATGTGGACTATCTTGGTCTGCTCCTCAATAAAGGCTCCATGAACAGTGTTGGGCTGGTAGATGTGCTTCACGCTATTTCCGAGGCCAAAACGGACGATAAGATCAAAGGGCTTTATATCAAGTCCGGATCCGGCGCTAACGGCCTTGCTTCGCTGGAGCAGATCAGGGATGCTATCAAAGACTTTAAAACGTCCGGTAAATTCGTGGTGACCTATGCGGAAAGCTACAGCCAGACCGATTATTATACCGCATCCGTTGCGGATAGCATCTATGTGCACCCGATGGGCGGCGTGGAGATCAAAGGTCTCGCTTCTACCATTATGTTCTTTAAGGGAGCGCTGGATAAGCTGGAAGTCAAGCCCGAGATCTTCTATTGCGGGCAGTTCAAGAGCGCTACCGAACCCTTCCGCCTGGACAGGATGAGCGAGCCCAACAGGAAGCAGCTGGCGGCTATGCAGGCCGATGTATGGCAGGAGTTTGTAAAGGCATTCTCCGAGAAAACAGGTAAGACGGAGGAAGAGATCAACCAGATCGCCAGGACCTATGCCTTACGTACCCCGGAAGATGCCGTGAACTACAAATTTGTGAACGGTATCAAATATAAGGATGAGGTAGAGAATGTTTTAAAGCAACTGACAGGTAAGGAAGATAAGGATGAAGTGCCTTTTATAGCTTTGGGTGAGTATGTGGCCGGCATCAAGCGTTCCGTGAATAAGGACGAGATCGCCGTGCTGGTAGCGGAGGGCAATATCATTGACGGTAAAAGCAGCAGCAGTGCCCCGGTAATAGCTTCTGAAGATATTATCGAGGAGATCAGGAAGATCAGGGACAATGACAATATCAAAGGTGTGGTGATCCGGGTGAACTCCGGCGGCGGCAGCGCCCTGGCATCCGAGAATATCCACAGGGAATTGCTTTTATTGAGAGCTAAAAAGCCTTATGTGGTGTCTATGGGAGATTATGCCGCGTCCGGTGGCTATTACATTGCGGCGCATGCGGACAGCATCTATGCCATGCCTACTACCATTACGGGCAGCATCGGGGTATTCGGTATGATGTTCAGCACCCGCGATCTGATGAAGAACAAGCTGGGACTGACTACCGATACGGAGAAGAACGCGCCTTATGCGGACTTCCCGACCCTGGCCAGGGACTTTACGGCAGAGGAGCGCGTGATCATCCAGAGCAGCGTGGATTCCACTTACGCGAGATTCAAGCAACGCGTGGCTGACGGCCGTAAGATGAGCGTGGCAAGGGTGGACAGCATCGGGCAGGGACGTATCTGGACCGGTACGGAAGCCGTGAAGAACGGCCTGGTAGATGCGCTGGGCGGCCTGGAGAGGGCTGTCAGCGGGGTAGCCGGTATTGCCAATGTAAATAATTATAAGATAGTGACATACCCTAAAGCGGACAATAACCTGTCTTCCCTGCTCAGGATCATGAATGCCACCAGCATCAGCGAAGCGGTGTTGAAAGACCTGAATATACAGAAAGAATGGGGTAATGCTTATCAGTTCTATTCCATGCTGCTGCAATCCCATACGCAGCAGAATGGCCTGCAGCAGTATATGTACCTGCCGTTCCAGGTGAACTTCCGTTAAGCAGGGGAATGAGATCCCGGAAAAGAGTAGCTGATTTTTTTTCAGCTACTCTTTTTTCTACCATACTTTTTTGCTATTTTGTTTCAGAAATCAATAAGCCAAATATATACCCTAAGAAAAATGTCTCCGCAACCAGTTGATATAAAGAGTCTTGTGAGTTTATTAGATGATCCGGATGGTGACGTGTACAATTCGGTTGTCAGCGCTATTATGGAGCTAGGTGAGGATGCTGTTCCCTACCTGGAAGGCCTGATGGAGGAAACCATAGATGAGCTGACCGTATCCAGGGCTACTGCCGTGCTGTCGAAATTGTATTTCAACCGTGTGCTGGCAGCGTTCAGGGGCTGGGTGGCTGCAGGGGCCTCAGACCTCAGCACCGGCCTGCTCCTGCTGGCCAGGCTGCATAATAAAGACTGTGATACCGAAATGCTGTCCCGCGACATGCTCCGGATAAGAAGGCAGATATGGCTGGAATGCAACCAGTTCCTTACGCCCCTGGAACAGATCAACGTATTTCTGAATATTCTCTTTAAGCAGCGTAATATCAAGGACTTCCGCCTGCTGTTCAAGCCGGAGGCCTCCAAGTATTTTTCCCTGGAGACCGTCTTGCTGCGTAATGTGGGAAGTGAGCTGCTGATAGGCGCGCTGTACCAGGTTTACTTTGACGTTTTCGAGATCCCTGTCCGGCTTTTCGAGGTATTCCCCAATAAGTTCTATGCGGCCTATCTGTCCGATCTTGCCGAGAATAAGGACAGGATACTCTGCTTTATCCACCCGAGCTACGGTGAGGTCTTCAGCTATGAAGATATGCAGGAAAGCCTTAGGGTGCTGAAATCGGACCTGGGCAATATCAGGAAGCTCAGCAGCCTGGACATTATGAAAAGCCTGCTGGAGAATATCGCCCTTCAGTACGCGCGTGAGCATAATGTGTTGCAGGCCCACCAGGTCAACGAATTGCTGAAGCTGCTGCCATAAGCAGGAGATTCTGTAATTCAGTATCAGATTATCCTCTTTTTCCTTACCTTTGCCTTCCGAAAAATAAATCAGTTATAAAAATATTTAAATATGCAATTTAACCCCTGGCATTCTGTTGAATGCGGAGACAATGCTCCTGATGTTGTAAACGGTATTATCGAAATATCAAAAGGTTCGAGAGCCAAGTATGAGCTGGACAAAGAAACCGGTCTCCTGAAGCTGGACCGTGTGCTGCGTTCTGCCGTATTCTATCCCGCCAACTACGGATTCATTCCCAAAACCTATTGTGATGACGGTGACCCGCTGGATATCCTTGTATTGTGCTCCGAGAATATACTGCCCATGACACTGGTAGAGGCCAAAGTGATCGGCGCTATGAAGATGATCGATGGCGGTGAAGGGGATGATAAGCTGATCGCTGTATTGAAAGATGATGTGAGCGTGTCGCATTATAATGATATTTCCGAATTGCCGCCTTTTACCATTAAGGAGATCCAGCAGTTCTTTTCAGAATATAAAGCATTGGAAAATAAGAAAGTAGAGATCACCGGCTTTGTCGGGGCACAGGAAGCGAAAGCTATCATGAACCAGGCTATGGTGGATTACCAGGAAAAGATCGCTCCTACAGTGGTGATGTGATTGCCGACATAATTTTTTAAAAGCATGGCCGTAAAGTTTTTACTTTACGGCTTTTTTTTATGAAAAATTTAGCATATTTTGTTCTCTGAATCTAATTTTTTAATGTTCTGAACGATTCCATATGAAACGTTTTATACTATCAGTCCTGGCTGGTGCCGCCATTTTTGCCGTAATTTCCTGCGAAAAGGATTTTGGCAGGGGGCTTTATTTTAAGTCCATATACCAGGATTATTTTTACGGCGATGGCAGGGAGCATCTTGAGTATCCCGGCCGTTTGATCAATACCCAGGCTGAGCTGGACAAGGTCAGCAGGGATATAGATGCCATTAACAGCATTTCGGATAGGTTGCGCTCGGAGCCGCTTGATTTTGAGCACTATACCTATGTGCTGCTGGTAGATAGCATCAGGCGGATCCCGATGGCTATCAATATGGTGTATGCCGATGTGGTAGACCGCAACCTGAAGATATACTATCGCACCGTAGAGAAGCCGGATACCCCTCATGTCGCTGTCACGCAGGCTTTCCAGTTCATTAAGCTGGACAGGGGAGCCTTCGACGAGGTGAATTTTATACGGACGAAGTAAGCAGCGTATAACAACAATATCCTGTCAGGTGTAACCTGTAGAGCGGCCGTTCTACAGGTTACACCTGATGTTGCTTTGCTTATTTGAACATTTTGGTAATGATCCCGAACAGGCCTCTTACCAGGGAGCGCTGGGCCTGCTTGCCCACGCTGCTGTTTAACATCTTTTCTATCATACCCGGCGGTTCTTTGGTTCTGGAGGAGCGTTTGGGAGCAGGGGCCTGCCTGGCGGTCTCGTGAGTTTCCTGAGGGGCCTGCTGTATGCGCCGGCTCAATATTTCATAAGCGCTGTCCCGGTCTATGTCCTGGTTATATTTCTGCACCAGCGCCGAAGCCTGCAGGAGGCTGTCAATTTCCTGCTCCGTTAAAATATCCATCCTGCTCCGGGGAGACATCAGGTAAACGTGAGCCAGGGGAGTAGGGATGCCCTTTTCATTCAGCAGGGTGACCATGGCTTCCCCGGTACCCATACTGGTAATGACCTCTTCGGGCTTATAGAAGTCGCTCAGCGGGTAATTTTCTGCCGTCAGCCTGATATCTTTCCTGTCCTTGGCTGTGAAAGCACGCAGGGCATGCTGTATCTTGAGGCCCAACTGTCCCAATACAGCCGCCGGTACATCCTGTGGGTTCTGTGTACAGAAGAAAATGCCGATGCCTTTACTGCGTATCAGCTTGATAATGGTCTCTATCTGGCTCAGCAGGGTGGCGCTGGCCTCTTTAAACACCAGGTGGGCCTCATCTATGAAGATAACCAGCCTGGGCTGCTCCAGGTCGCCGCTTTCGGGCATCATGCCATAGATCTCAGCCAGCAGTTGCAGCATAAAGGCCGCGAACAGCTTGGGCCGGTCCTGCAGGTCTATCAGGCGCAGGATATTGATATAGCCTTTGCCGTTGCGATCCGTATGCATGAGGTCCCGCGGGTCAAAGGACAGCTCCCCGAAAAAGAGGTCTCCGCCCTGGTTCTGCAGCTCTATCACCTTACGTTGTATGGTGCTGAGCGAGGTGGTGGAAATTTTCCCGTAGTCCTTTTCTATGGCTGCCTTACCCTCATCGGCTGCAAACTGCAGGGTTTTGACCATATCCTTCAGGTCCAGCAGCGGCAGCCCGTTGTCGTCGCAATATTTGAAAAGAACGCTCAGCAGGCCGCTTTGGGTATCGTTGAGGTCCAGTATCCTGCTGAACAATACCGGTCCGAACTCCGTTACGGTAGCTCTCAGCCGCACGCCCTTTTCCCGGCTGAGCGTGAGCAGCTCAACGGGGAATGCTGTAGGGATATATTGCTCGCCCATGATACGGTAACGTTCTTCGATAAAAGCGTTCAGGCTGCCCGGTGCGGCTATGCCGCTGAGGTCACCTTTGATATCCATCAGCATGACCGGTATGCCGTTGTCGCTGAGCCCTTCCGCGATGATCTGTAAGGTCTTGGTCTTCCCGGTGCCCGTAGCGCCGGCTATCAGTCCGTGCCTGTTCATCATCTTTAAGGGGATGGAGATGGGACAGTCCGCTAAGGGTTGGTCCCGGTATTTGGCTACACCGATCTTGAAGGATCTGCCTTTGAAAGTATAGCCTGCCTGCATGGCTGCCTTGAATGTTTCATTCATATTAATGCAATTGAGCTGTAATCGTTAGAAGAATATGCGTAAAAATAATATAATTCGCTGTTTCTGCAAGGCTGAAGGGGAGAAGAAATATCCGGGGGCGCATGCGGTAGAGCGGACTTTGAAAATTATCCGGTGCCGGAAGTGTATTACATTAAATTCATTTTTTTAAATTTGCACACGCATTTCCCGGCAGACCGGTATGACCATGCGCTCTTTTTAATAATAAAAATAACTTAATACCTATACATGGGACGTATATTTGAAGTAAGAAAATCCAAGATGTTTGCCCGTTACGATCGTATGGCAAAGCAGTTCACCCGCATCGGTAAGGAGATAGCTATCGCCGTGAAGGCCGCGGGCCCGGAGCCGGAGAATAACCCTGCCCTGAGACGGATCATGCAGAATGCGAAGGCGGTGAATATGCCTAAGGACCGCGTAGAAGGGGCTATTAAGAACGCCCTGGGAAAAGACCACAGCAATTTTGACGAAGTGCTGTATGAAGGATATGCACCCCATGGCGTGGCCATCCTGGTAGAAACGGCTACGGACAATACGACCCGTACGGTAGCCAATGTACGCTCCCACTTTAACAAGGGCGGCGGCAGCCTGGGTAACAGCGGGTCCGTCAGCTTTATGTTCAAGAGAATGGGCGTATTCAAGCTGGCGCAGTCCGGCCTGAACCAGGAAGACCTGGAGCTGGAGCTGATAGACTATGGACTGGAAGAGCTGGGAGAGGACAGCGAAGGCAATATTATTATCAGGTGCGCCTTCTCCGATTTCGGCAATATGCAGAGCGCGCTGGAAGAGAAAGGCATCGAAGTGGCCAGCTCCGAGCTGGAATGGATACCGCTGAATACGGTGGAGCTGACGGATGAGCAGGCGGAGGACGTGTTCAAGCTGATAGAGCGGGTAGAGCAGGATGATGATGTGCAGCGCGTATTCCATAATATGGGATAGCAGTGCACGGTAAGATATATCCGGCGGGCGGTGATAGGCATATCACCGCCCGCTGCCGTACCGGCGGCTCCCGGTTATAAATTCTTCCCTGATTTTATGGCGATAATACCCTAATTTTAGGATTTTTAACTGATTGCAGTATTTTCTTAATGACCTTATATGAGCAATGCTAAAGTACAGTCTGTTCTGGAGATATCTCTGAGCATATTGATGGGAGCTTTATTTATTTTTTCTGCCTGGACCAAGACCTACCCGTCCCCGGCAGATTTTGAATACATTATCAAATCCCAGTTCCATATTCCCGGCTACTGGAGCGCCGTCCTGGCCCGGCTGGTGATAGGGGTGGAATTCGCCCTGGGCTTTTTCCTGCTGCTGCATTTTCTCCTGAAGAAAAAGTGGATCATCGTATCGGCTGTATTGCTGCTGCTGGCCTTCAGCATACACCTCCTGCTGCTGTACCTGAGCGTAGGCAATGAGGCCAATTGCGGCTGTATGGGCACGGTCATTGAGATGAAGCCGCTGCCGTCCATTCTCAAGAATGTCCTGATGATAGGAGCCTTGATGGTGCTTCTTAAAGTGACGAAAGGCAGGGGCAGGGTCGGGCTGCACAATGCGTTCGTGGTATTGCTGGGCCTTATCACCGTAGCGCTGATGTTTGTTGTATTGCCTATTAAGCCGGCATCTGAATACCTGTCCTACTCACGTATCTATGATCCTTCGCAGCCGGAGCAGCCGGCTGTGGACCTGAGGGAAGGCAGGCATATCGTCAGCTTTATGACCCTGGGCTGCGGCCATTGCCGGGATGCCGCGAAAGAGATCGTCAGGATCAGGGAAGCGCATCCGGAATTCCCGTTTTATATCTTCCTTTTACAGCCTCAGCCACATATAAAAGCGGACACGCTGCAGAAGGATACGGCAACCGCGCGTACCGAGGATTCCCTGCTGCAGGTGAGGATCCGGGAGCTGGAAAGGGACTTCTTCGAGGACACGAAAGCATCGGCTATCCCGCACAGCTACCTGAACGAAGAGGATTTTGTGGACCTGATCAACCAGAGCGGCAATAACGGCACGCCCACCATCTTGTGGATGCAGGATTCTGTCATTATCAGGGAGGTGATCAACCACCATTTCAATGTAAAGGATATAGAGAACTGGCTGAAAGCGAAATAATATATGAATATATACAGTATCGAAACCCCTTTTAATATTGAGCTCAAATTCCGGATCAGCTCTTTCGGGAGCAGGCTGCTGGCCTGGCTCATAGATTTTGTGGCCATATATGCCTACAACCTGGTTTTTATGCTCTTTATATTTCATAATCTGAGGTCCCTGGATATTAAAGCCCTGTCCGATATGGATACGGAGCAGGCCCTGATGGTGCTGCTGCTGATCATTCCCAGCACCTTCTATCATCTTACCTGCCAGATACTCTGGAACGGGCGTAGCCTCGGCAAATATGTCATGGGCCTGAAGGTGGTGAACGCGGAGAACGGAGGCGCTATCAGCACTGCCCAGGCTGTCATCAGGAATATCCTGTGCTTCCCTAATTTTATACTTGGCATGATGTTCCTGGCCATTATGCCCGCCTCGCTGATAGTCATGCTGATGATCATAGGCTTATCCGCGGTGCCGGATGTGCTCTTTGTGCTGGTGAATGCCAGGAGCCAGAAAATGGGCGACCTCCTGGCCGGTACGATGGTGATCCAGGCCAATTATAAGCCGGATATCCACCAGACGATTTTCCAGGAGTTTGAAGACCCCGTTGCTTACACGATGCTGTACCCGGGCGTATCGGCCCTTTCCGACGTGGAGATCAACGGGCTCAATAAGATCGTAAAAAGCACGGAGTATTATTCCCCTGAATACCTGCAGAAGATCACCTTCAGGCTGGAGCAGAAGCTGGAAGCGCAAAGCCGTGAGTATGACCCGATAGACTTTTTCAGCAGGGTCATCCGGGATTACAACTATTATCATCAACAAACCAAATCAGCCCCATGAATTATTTAGGCCATGCGTTCCTCTCATTCGGCAACCCGGAGATACTGGTAGGGAATATTATAGGTGATTATGTGAAAGGCAACCTCGCTGTTGAGAAATACCCTCCCGGTATTCAGAAAGGGATAAGGCTTCATCGCCAGATAGACGATTTTACGGACAGGCATGCCGCCGCTATACTGGCCAAAAATATATTCCGCCCTGATTACGGCCTGTATGCCGGGGCTATCGCAGATGTGCTGTGGGACCATTTCCTGGCCAATGACCCGCGCTTTTTTTCCACCGTAAAGGACCTGGAGCGCTTCAGCCAGGAGACCTACAGCCATATAGAGGCTTACGAAGACGTATTGCCGGAGAAGTTCAGGCCCGCTTTTGCATCTATGAAGCAGCATAACTGGCTGTATCATTATCGCACCGTCAGGGGTGTCGAAAATGCGCTGAAGGGACTGGCGTACAGGGCCAGCTACCTGGAAGATACCACCCGGGCTTACCAGCTGTTCCTTCAATACTTCTATGAGCTTAACCAGCGGTATTTTGAGCTGGTGGACGATGTGGTGCCTTTTGTCAAAAATAAAATTCAAGAACAGTTTTAATACGGCAAGATTAATTAAATTTGTAGTTTTTCCCGGTTTTTATATTTACAAGTATAATGAATAAACTAAAAAAGAAGGTTGTTTCTTACTTACTGGCAACTTCTTTATTGGGTTTTGTAGGATACCAGTTTGTCTTTCATACTGCCGCGAGTGCATCGTTCTTCCAGCAGGCTGCCTCGCAGGGTGAGAAGCCTAAAAAAGATGTTTCCAAAATTGTATATGCCGATACGAACAAGGCTGAATACAGGCAGCTGATCAAAAGTCTTGATTCTTTTTATGCTATCCAGGTGAAGGGCGGCTTTAACGGCAGCGTGCTGATCGGTCATGAAGGAAAGGTGATCTATGAGCGCTACTTCGGGATGGCAGATCAGAGGCTGGGCATTAAATTAGGTCCCAAGACGCCCAGTCAGCTGGCTTCTACCTCCAAGCCCTTTACGGCTACGGCCATCCTGTGGCTGCACCAGAGCAAATACCTCAATATTGACGAACCCGTTGCGAAGTACCTGAAGGGCTTTCCCTATCCTAATATTACCATTACCATGCTGCTGAACCACAGGAGCGGGCTGCCTGACTATACCAAGATGGGCAGCGCCATCTGGCCCTCCAAGGCCCCGATGTATAATGTTCACCTGCTGCAGTATTTCATCAATAAGAAGCCTAAGCTGAGATTCGCGCCCAATACGGCCTTCCAGTACAGCAATACCAATTACGCGCTGCTGGCCAGCATCATCGAGGAAGTGACCCATATGCCCTATAAGAAATTCATGAAGGAGATGATCTTTGAGCCTTTGGGGATGCATCACACCTATGTCTTTGACCCGGCGGAGGGATTCCAGCCGCAGAGCACGGTCAGCTACCGGGCCAACTTTTCCGTCTTTGAGAACAACTTCCAGGACGGGATATACGGCGATAAGGGCATCTACAGCACTCCCCAGGATATGTACCGCTGGGACCAGTCCTTCTATGCCTACTCGCTGCTGAACGAGCGCACGCTGAGAATGGCCTACAACGGCTATTCCGGCACCGGCACGGGTAAAAAGAACTACGGGCTCGGCTGGAGGATGATGGAGGATGAGAAATACAAGATCATCTATCATAACGGCTGGTGGCATGGCAATAATACCGTCTTTTACCGCTTTATAGCAGACAACTTTACCATCATCGTGCTGGGCAATAAATATAATACCAGGATTTATCAGCATCCTAAGGGTATATACCCTATTTTTGCGAAAAATTCGGACATAAAAATAGAGTGGGAGGAAACGGGAAGCCCTTCCGAATAATTAAAATATAAAATATTTTTGGCTTATTGCTTAAAAATAATTAACTTTGCATTCCTTTTTATAAATTATGGCAAAACAGCCCCTTATTAAACAAGACGGTACAATAGTGGAAGCATTATCCAATGCGATGTTCCGGGTACGCCTGGAGAATGGTCATGAGATACTGGCTACTATTTCCGGAAAAATGCGGATGAACTACATCCGTATCCTTCCGGGTGATAAAGTAGGTGTAGAGATGAGCCCGTATGACCTGTCACGCGGCAGGATCATCTACAGGTACAAATAAGTATTGTTTTGGGTGAAATGTTGTGTAAGAGAAAGCTATTTTAAATCAATATAAATTACAATAAGTATGAAAGTTCGTGCTTCAATTAAAAAGCGTAGTGCAGATTGTAAAATTGTACGTCGTAAAGGAAAATTATTCGTGATCAACAAGAAAAACCCACGCTTCAAGCAACGCCAGGGTTAATACGGATTGCGGGCCTGGTAGCAGATGCCGGGAGTAAAAATGAATTCATTCAATCATTAAAATTAAGATAAATGGCTCGTATAGCTGGTATTGATCTTCCTAAAAACAAAAGAGGAGAAATCGGTCTTACTTACATTTTTGGAATCGGTCTGAGCACTTCTCGCTATATCCTGGATAAAGCGGGTGTGGATCGCAACAAAAAAGTTGTAGAGTGGAACGATGATGAGCAAGGTGAAATCCGTAACATCATCAATTCCGAGTTCAAAGTAGAAGGACAGTTGCGTTCTGAGGTATCCATGAACATCAAACGTCTGATGGATATCGCCTGTTACCGTGGCGTACGTCACCGTAAAGGATTGCCTTTACGCGGACAACGTACCAAAACGAACAGCCGTACCCGTAAGGGCAAGCGTAAAACTGTTGCCGGTAAGAAAAAAGCTGCTAAGAAGTAATTTAACCAAATCAAGCGCAACTGATCTCGGAGCCTTTTTCAGTACTTCTTACAAGGTTAGAGGCGTTGCCGCTCAGCTACACCTGTCGTGTGCCTGAGCTCTGTAATTAACCAACAAAAGACTACCTCAAAAAAAATGGCAAAAGGTAAACAAAACTCAGCGAAAGCTGCTGCTAAGAAAAGAGTAGCAAAAGTTGATGCTCATGGTGATGTGCATATCACTGCAACATTCAACAACATCATCATCGCTTTCACTAACAAGCAAGGTCAGGTGATATCCTGGTCTTCCGCAGGTAAAATGGGATTCCGTGGCTCTAAGAAGAACACACCTTACGCTGCACAACAGGCTGCTGCCGATGCTGCAAAAGTAGCGCTGGAAGCGGGTATGAAAAAAGCAGACATTATTGTTAAAGGACCCGGTTCCGGCCGTGAAGGTGCTATCCGTTCCGTAGCTAACAGCGGCGTGGAAGTAACCTCCATCAAGGATATCACACCGATCCCGCACAATGGTTGTCGTCCTCCCAAGAAACGTAGAGTTTAATATATAGCTATATATTGCTTTTGCAATCTTTTCATATTAATTGGAGAGGTTGCAAAAGTTGTTTATGGCAATCTTCTTTTAAATCCGTTTTTCGTTTCCACTTTTCCGGTTTTTAAATGAAACGAAAAACATTATAATTAAAATCCGGTCAAATTATCATTTAGAATTATGGCACGTTATACTGGCCCTAAAAACAAGATCAACCGTATTTTCGGCGAACCTATCCTGGGTTCCGGCAAAAACCTTTCAAAGAACAGCAATCCTCCGGGTATGCACGGTGCCAACCGCAAGCGTAAATCCCAGTCCGAGTATGCTATTCAGCTGAAAGAAAAACAAAAAGCAAAATATACTTACCTGGTCCTGGAAAAGCAATTCAGGAACACTTACCAGGAAGCTTCCCGTCGTAAAGGTGCAACAGGTACCAACCTGATCCAGCTGCTGGAAGCCCGCCTGGATAACTCCGTTTTCCGCGCAGGTCTGGCTCCTACCCGTTCCGCTGCCCGTCAGCTGGTGTCGCACAAGCACATCCTGGTGAACGGCGAGATCGTTAACATCCCTTCCTACAGCCTGAAGCCGGGTGACGTGATCGAGTTCAAAGCCAAATCCAAAGCAAACAACGCCGTGCTGGGTCTGGTAAAAGGTAAAAATCCTAATATCAACTGGATGGAATACAATGAAAAAGAATTGAAAGGTACTTTCCTTGCTTATCCTGAACGTGAAGCGGTTCCTGAAAATATCAAGGAACAATTAATCGTTGAATTGTATTCCAAATAATCCAAATACTTTATATATTTACACATTTTTAAAGTATTTGAACACTAAATAAAATTAAAACTTCCAAAATGGCTATATTAAGTTTCCAAAAACCGGATAAAATTGTGTTGCAGAAAGCAAACGATTTTGAGGCACAATTTGAATTCCGTCCATTAGAGCCAGGATATGGTGTAACCATTGGTAACGCTTTACGCAGAGTACTGTTGTCTTCTTTGGAAGGCCATGCCATTACAGGTATCCGCATCTCCGGGGTAGATCACGAGTTTGCCACCATTAAAGGAGTGCTGGAGGATGTGACTGAGATCATCCTCAACCTGAAACAGGTACGTTTGAAAAAACGCGGTGACGATGATATCCACAATGAGAAGATCGAACTGGTTATCAAAGGTCAGGAGCAGTTTTTAGCAGGCCAGATCGGGGAAGCGAGTACCGTGTTCGATGTTATGAACCCGGAGCAGCTGATCTGCAACCTTGATACAAGTGCTACTTTAGAGATTGAAATGGTGATCGGAAAAGGCCGCGGATATGTGCCTTCTGAAGAGAACCGCCCTAAAGACGCACCGGTAAACTTCATAGCTATTGATTCTATCTTCACACCTATCAAAAACGTAAAATATACGGTTGAAAATACGCGTGTGGAGCAGCGCACAGACTATGAAAAGCTGATCATGGAAGTGGTCACTGACGGAACGATCCACCCGGAGGAAGCCGTGAAGGAAGCGTCCCGTATCCTGATCCAGCACCTGATGATCATCACTGATGAAAATATCGCGCTGGATACCAAACGTGAAGAGAAAGAAGAAGCCGTTGACGAAGGTATGCTGCAGCTGAGAAAAGTGCTGAACACACCGCTGGAAGACCTCGAGCTTTCCGTACGTGCGTTCAATTGCCTGAAAGCAGCGAAGATCAACTCCCTGGTAGAGCTGGTTCAGTACACCCAGGATGAGCTGATGAAATTCCGCAACTTCGGCCAGAAATCATTAACAGAGATCGAGCAGGTATTACATGAAAGGAACCTCAGTTTCGGAATGGATATCAGCCGTATCAAATTCAGCGACGAAAACTGATCAGGTTAGCGTCCCTGTAAAAATACTTACCTGCATTATTCCCGGGTAATGCAGGTCTTTCATTCATCACAACACAGGATTTTGACCGGGGAAAGTCTTAAGCTCTGTAATTCCCTGACCACGGTACAGAGTCTAAAATCACAATTTTTATGCGTCACGGAGACAAAGTAAACAATTTAGGACGTACGGCTTCTCACAGGAGAGCCTTAATGTCAAACCTGGCCTGCTCTTTGATCGAGCACAAAAGGATCGTCACTACTACCGCTAAAGCAAAGGCTTTACGTACGTACATTGAGCCTTTAATTACCAAATCCAAAACTGATGATACTGCCAATCGTCGTGTGGTATTCTCTAAATTACAGTCCAAGGAAGCGGTAAAAGAATTATTCGGTGCTGTCAGCGTAAAAGTAGGCAGCCGTCCCGGTGGCTACACTCGTATTATCAAGCTGAATCCCCGTATGGGTGACGCTGCTGAAATGGCTATGATCGAGCTGGTTGATTTCAACGAGATCTATTCCGGTAAGACCGCTAAGCCTGAAGCTGCTAAGAAAACCCGTCGCGGACGCAAGCCTGCCACTGCAAAGAAAGCGGAAACTGCTGAGGAAACTCCGGCAGCAGAAGCTAATGATGCAGCAGAAGCTGCAACAGAAGATAATGCATAATTTTAATGTATATCATACAGAAAAGGCCCGGTACATACCGGGCCTTTTTGTGTATATATGCTCCTGACGGGGAAACGCCGGGACGATCAGCCCTGCAGGTATTCCAGCTCTCCTGCAATATTGTCCCGTGCCTGCACTTCCAGCCTGCTGTGAAAATAGCCGGTCTTGAAGATCCTGCTCATCGAAAGAAAATGCTCCAGCACCTTTTTCCGGCCGAGGATATAGATATCATCCGGGTAGCAGTCGTATTCCAGCCGTACCGCCCTGTAATATTGCTCATAGACCTCCCGGCCCTGTCCCAGTATCGACAGGTCCGCATCCGTAAAATAATTTGTATCGCTGTCTGCTGACAGGGTATGCGTGGCGGTGGCTGCTATCTGCCCGGTGCACCGCTGTATGACCGCTGCCGGCACACCCAGCCGCTCCAGCCGTTCGGAAGCAATCAGCGCGCTTTGCGCCTCGTTATCCTGCTGTCGCGGATCGTAAACGATATCGTGGTAGTACAGGGTGAACAGCATCGCATTCCAGTCCCTGACGGCTGTTCTTATCTGTAGCAGCTGCTCCAGCAACTGCCGTAGGTGATGCAGGTTATGGTAATGCCGCTGCGGGGCCGTGTACTGTGTCATGATCTCTTCCCAGTAAGCGCCGGCCAGCGCCTGGTGGCCCGGGTAATGGCCGAGCAACCGTATGAATGTTTCCTGTAGCATTGCTGTGTCTTTAATGTTCCGGCTGTACCATACAGCCTGTCCGCTGTCAGGGCAGGGCCCGGTGGTCAGGTAAAGATACTGATTCTGCAGGCTATGCTGCTTCTTGACCGGGACAGGATGTTGCCGGATGCCGGTCTTCCGGAAGGACTTATGGCCTCAAAATTCTCCATAATGGGTAATTAATTGCCCACGATAGCTTATCGCTAATGTGTAAAACACTGATTTGTAACCCGGGAAAAAAGTTGCATAGTTTTGGCATAGGTAATAGTATTACTTAAACAAATAAAACCACAATACTATGGCAACGAACACACGCAGAGGGTATAATAACCGCCCTAACAATCAGAACAACTGGAGAAACAACGATCACAGCCGCAATGAGGGTTACAACCACCGTAATGACTTCCGCTCTTACGAGGATGAAGATTATGATGATTTCAACAACAGGGATAATTATCACTCCGGCTACCAGAGCAGGGGCAACTACAATGACCAGTACGATACCTATAATGACAGGTATGAGGACGAGTACACGGACGATTTTGACAGAGAGGACAATTACACCGGCCAGGACAATTACCGTCAGCAGCAGTACGGGCGTGACCAGTATGGCAACGGAGGACGCTTCAACAACCAGCAGGAAGGCGCATATGGCAACCGCAATATGAGACAGCATTACAACAGCGGTAACAATGATCACCAGAACTACAGGGGCAACCAGCAGCATTCCGGTAACGCTTACCGCCGCAATAACCAGCAAGGCCAGGGCTATAACCAGGGCGGCTACGGTCAGCAAGGCTATAACCAACAGGGCCAGGGCGGTTACAATCAAGGCGGTTACGGCCAGGGTGGCTACAATGAAGGCGGCTATAACCAGGGAGGATCTAACCGCGGCGGTTACAACCAGAACCAGAACAGGAATAGTTCCCAATACAATAACCAGGATAATTTCCGCGGCAACCGTACACGTGGCGGTTATGGCAGCAGGTACGATCAGTAATCCATAATAAGTAACCTGATTTGTTTTATAACCTTTAATCAACTATTGTTATGGCAAACGAAACCAGTTCCGTAAAAAACAATAATAATATGCAGGCGCAGGCGGAAGATACCGGTAAGCAATCCGGAGGTTCCCGCGATACCGCACCTTTAAAGAAATTCTTCCTGGATGCTTTAAAGGATATGCTATGGGCGGAAAAAGCGCTTGTAACCGGCTTACAGAAGCTGCAGAAAGTAGCCGCCAGCGAAGAGCTGGCAGACGCTTTCGAAACGCATGAGCTGCAGACCAATAAACATATTTCCCGCCTGGAAAAGGTCTTTGATATGCTGGGAGAAAAAGCAGAAGCCAAAAAGTGCAAAGCCATGGAAGGGCTGCTTAAGGAAGCGGATGAGATAGTCGACGCTACGCCTGAGTATTCTGCAACCCGGGATGCGGCCATTATCATCGCGGCTCAGAAAGTAGAGCATTACGAGATAGCCAGCTACGGCGGACTTGTAGCTATCGCTCATACGCTGGGCTATGAAAGAGTGGCGCACCTGCTGGAGAAAACGCTCATGGAAGAAGAAGATACCGACTATATGCTTACTGAAGTGGCTGAATGTCACATTAACTTCGAAGCTGTGCAGGAAGATGCTCACGAGAAGGTGACAGCCTGACCCCTATATATAAATCAGCAATGATGGAAATACCATTGTATATATCAGCATAAATACAAATACTGTTTGTATGCATGGATCTGTTTTTGTAATGTCGGCCTGAATAACGGGGTTCCTTCCGGAACCCTGTTTTTTTATTGTAGTGATTATCGGATTACAGGCAACAACCTTTTATTACAGATACGCTTTAAGCAGTGTCCTCTGCAGGGCCAGGGAACACTTTTTATAAAGGAACTGAGGATGACGGGCATCCCGGGCGGCTGTGAGGCAGCTCTTATTTTGCACCATATCTTACACCCTCTCTTTGATTTGCTTTGTTGCTTATATCAGGTAGCCGGTTTTATTTTGCACGCTGCGTGATACGGGGAGTATTGCCCCGCCGGCATGAGGAAAAGTTCTTACACATTTTACCCAACCTGTAGATATTATACAACAGGTTGTATAATAGGTGTATTTTATTATATTTTAATTATTTTATTCGTAAATTATTGAATTTTATTATTTTATTGTTCATTTTTCCGTATTGTAATTTTTTTATACTTATTTGGTGTACAGATTGCACTACATAAATTAAAACGGCTACTTATGAATCAGAATCAAGAAAACAGGAATCAGCATCAGGAAGACATGATGCCTTCAGAAATGAGAACATTGAGCGAAGTGCTTGAAAAATTGAAAGGTAAGGGCTATGATAATGAGCTGACCTTTTCCGACCATGGCAAAATGCAGGGAATGAATAAGATTTATAACCCTGAGGATCTGACGATCATCAAAACTTTCCGTTTCGAGGGTATGTCCGATCCCGCAGACAATGCTGCGTTATACCTGGTCAAAGACAAGGATGATGACATCGGTTATATAATGGATATCTACGGCAGTAACTCCGATCACGCAGGAGCCTCTTTTGATGAGTTCCTGAAAAAGATACCCGTTAAAGATATTGAGCATAACCAGATATAAGCTGTCTGCCGCCTTGCCGCAATAAATGTTGCAGTGCCTGCACGGGCCTGACCTGTGCATTGCAACCATTTTTAACCATTAAACCCATTAAGTTATGAAAAGTATATTGATCGCTTCGGCGTTGATGGCGGCGTTCTGGGGGGCCAGCCGGGAAGATACCGGGAATACGGCCAGGGCTATGCAGGTGACGGATGATCATCCCGCCGCTGTATTGCTCTCAGACCAGGACACAACCCGCCAAAACCGCAAGGATATGCGTAAGGATGAAGATAAGAACAGGAGAAAAAACAGTGAGCTGCGTCATGATACCGCGAGCCCGGTACCACCATTGCATCCGCCGCCACCTATTCCTCCGCCGGATACATTGCCCCGTCCGGGTATGAGATAATATATCCCGCTAAAAAGTAAACAGCCCTGTCATATTGAGCTAAGCCGAAATATGAACAGGGCTGTTTTATAATATATCATTGAGCTTGTATTTTGTATTGTCACATTGATCATATCGAATGTGACAATACTAACTGAAGATAACAGCATAAGGGAGCGCCGCAGGAGCGTTTACACTTTATCAGGCGTGATCCGCTTGCCAAGAGCGGGTGGCTGGTAATGGACCATCATATCCAGCAGGTCAGGGATGCTGTCACTGACCAGTAGCAGCTCAAGGTATATTTCTTTAAGAAAGCCTTTTTGCACCATAGTGCGGATCATAATAAGCAGCTCGTCATAGAACCCGTTAATATTCAGTATCCCGACAGGCTTCCGGTGCAATCCAAGCTGCGCCCAGGTAAGCATTTCAAAAAATTCCTCCATAGTGCCGAAGCCGCCGGGCAGGGTAATGACACCCTCCGAGAGCTCGTTCATCCTCGTCTTCCGCTGGTGCATGGTTTCCACAACGATCAGTTCGGAAAGGCCGGGATGGGCTATTTCCACTTCCAGGAGAAAGGCGGGAATGATGCCCGTTACCTTGCCCCGGTGATCCAGGGCGCCGCTGGCCGTTGCGCCCATTAAGCCGATCTGCGCGCCGCCGTAGACCAGCGTTATGCCTTCAAGCGCCAGGGTTTTACCCAGCAGGTAGGCTTGCGCTTCAAATTGGGGATCATTACCGGTGCCGGTGCCGCAGAATACTGTTACGCTTTTCATAAGGAGTTATAATATTATCAGGTTATAGCACACCGGCTCAATATCTGTAACCGGCGGCAGGTAGCCCTGCAGGGTAGGCAGGGCTACCTGCCATGCTAAGGTAAACAAAAAAGGACAGCAGCAGGCCGGCCTTTAGACAATAACAGGGAAAATCTGCCGCGCCTGTTGAGAAAAATGATAAAAAAAGCAGCAGTAAGAAACTGCTGCCTGTGAACGGGAAGATTATTTTTTAGGGATGTTGTACCGGAATCCTATATAGATATTCCTGCCCATTGCCTGCCCCCAGATGAGAGAGGCGTCGAAATAAGGGCTTGCGGTATTATCGCTCATAAGGATCATATGATGCTGCATATTCCCCAGGATATTTTCCACCCCGGCATACACCTCGAAAACGTCTTCAATGAAGGATTTGCTGATCTGCGCGTTCATGACCGTAAAGGAAGGCGTAGCTGAAGAGGCTATGAGCCTGCTGCCGTCCCTGGAATGCTCCGGTAGCCTTTTGGGACCGAAGACCTGGAACGTATAGTCGAACTTCCAGCGGCTGCGGGTGGCATAGGCAAGATTCACAAAGCCCCTGTGCCTGGAGATCAAAGGCTTGTCCAGGAGCGTATTCCCGTAAGTGGTCTTTACATCATAATACCGGTAAGCGAGCCTTATATCCAGCCTGGGAATGATCTCGTAATCCACCTGTGCCTGGAAGCTGTGCGCGTAGGACCGACCGTTCAGGTTGTAAAAACTGACTTCGCGGGGATTTTCTATATCTACCACCACCTGGTTCTGGAAATGAGTGAAATAATAATCGGTGGTAAAAGTACCTTCCCTGTAGCCTGTCTTAAACTTCCGGGTAAAGTTGAGCCCCATATTCCAGGCTATCTCAGGGTCCAGTCCGTACGGGTTGCTGCCGGGAGCGCTGTGGATGATGAACTGCCGGTTGCTGGCCATATAGGCGAAGTTCTCCGCGAAAATATTGGCGGTCCGCTGCGCCCTGCCGATAGACGCCCTGATGGCATTCCGGTCGTTCGGGGCATACCGCAGGTGGAGGCGTGGCGTCAGGAAGGCGCCATAGATATTATGGTAATCGCCTCTCAGCCCGGCCACCACATTAAACTTGCTCAGGTAATTATAGCTGTACTCGGCAAATGCGCCGGGCACGATCTCCTGCCGCTTATACTCCCAGGACGCGAAGCTTTCTCCGATATTATCAAAGATAAAGCTGGACCCGAATTTAATTACGTGGTTGGTATTATTGATAATGGTCTGGTAAATATAATTGGCATAAAAGCTCTGCTGGTCGGCCGTGTAATGCGTGCCGCTGTAAGCAGTGGCCTGTTTGTGGTACAGGCCGCTCAGCTGCAGGCCCATGCTCTGCCATTTCTTGACAGGATTCATATAGCCGATCTTGGCCCAGGCTTCCCCGCGTTGCACTTCCTGGCTATAGAACCAACTGAAGCGGGGTATTTCCCGTGTGAAATGGTTGACCTCGCCGCCGCTGTTGGTCATATACGTGCCTTTGATGCCTCCCTGTATCTCTATGTTCTTCGGGCTGAAATAGAACCAGCGGTTCCCGACCACAAAGGTCTCTCCTTTGGGCTGGTCCAGGAAGCCATCCGAATTCTGATCAAGGTTCAGCCAGTTGCTTTTGCCGTGCAGGAACAGGTTGGTGCTGAGCCGGTCGTTTATTTCACCGCTGTAAACGATATTGCCCTCCGAACGTCCCTGGTGGCTTTGGTAGCCATTCAGCATCCATTGCGGGGTTTTGGCATCAAAGGGTTTGATCCATTCCACGTTGATCTGTCCTGCCGTGCCTTCAAAGCCGTTCACTACGCTGCCCGTACCTTTGGACAGCTGCATGCTCTCCACGAAAGTGCCGGGCGTGAAGGTCAGCCCGGTGATGGCAGCCAGTCCCCTGACATCGGGAATGTTTTCACGGGTAAAAAGCGTATGGCTGCCTGTAAGGCCCAGCATCTGGATCTGCTTGTAGCCGCTGACGGCGTCAGTGAAGCCCACGTCCACGGACGGGGTGGTCTCGAAGCTCTCGGACAGGTTGCAGCAGGCGGCCTTCATCAGCTCCCTGCTGCCTATTACTTCCATCTTCTGGAAGCCGAGGGTGCTGATCTCCGTGCTGCCTGTACGGGAAGTGTAATCGACACCTGCCAGTAATTCCGTTGTTTCCTGCAGGTAAACCGAATACGGAGAGGTCGCATTACCGCTGTGGAGGTGCAGGGTATCGGTCCGGTATTGATCCGCTGCTACCAGCACATAGGATAATTGCCGGGGCACTTCCATCCTGAACCAGCCTTTTTCATCGCTGACAGCGGAGATAGTGCCGTCAGCAGACCGTATAGCGGCATTGGGAATATCGCTCAGGTCGCTCAGCTTCATGATATTGCCCTCTATGAATACCGTTTCCGTATCCTGCGCAGATACTATAAGGGAAGCGGTCATAGCGGCCGTCAGCAATGCGTTGCGTCGGAGCTTCTGTAAAAATAACGGGAAAGTCATTAGTGCTTATGCACCCCGTCATTATATGCGCAGCATTTAGGTAATTTTTTATAGGCGGTAGTGTCGGCCTTTACGTCTCCTGCGTTGTGGCCCTTGTCTGCTACGGCTTTGGATATATCGGCTCTGGAAACTTTGGAAGGCTTATAGCTTACGGTCAGCAATCCTGTTTCCTTATCCCATTCAGCGTGCTTGACGCCATTGATATAAGCCGCGTTCTCAATCCTTTTCTTGCAGGAAGCGCAGACGCCGTCTACTTTAATGGTGGTGGTCTCTGTATCTTTTTTATCCTGTGCAACAGCGGCAGTAAAGGAAAGGAATAAGGCTACTGCCAGGGAAAGTATGTTTTTCATCTTGTTGAAAATTATATAATGTTTGAAAATGGTAAATTGGAATAGCATAGGCATGAATTGTTATGTAACAATATCACGCTTGTGCAGGAACCTTGCCCATTGGAGGGTATAAGGCCTGTCAGGCTACAGCAACATTATATAATTTCCAGGACTGGTGGAGGGTGTAAAGAGGAAGATATTGCCAGATGCCGGGTGGGGCGTTGGCGTACGGAAGCAGGAAATCGGCCCGGTCGGTCAAAGCTACTGCGGGTAATGCAAAATACATTTTATCCGGCAGCACTGCTGCCCAGCCCTGTTCCTGCAGCTTGAAACCGAAGTAGGACAATTTATGATCCTGCTTGATCTTAAGGGTAATGGCGTCGTCCTTGCAGCAGGACTTCTTTGTTGTATGGCAGCTATCCTGCCCGCCGCAGCAGGAAGCGGCATCCGGGGCTTCCAGTGAGATGCTCCAGGAGGCGAGGTTTTCTCCGCAATAATGCATCTGGACGATAGCGCCTGATGTTGCTATCGTGTACAATGCCAGTAATAATATGGAGAACAGCCTTTTCACTGGTACAAATATAATAGGAAAAATTAAATATAGGGCAAGGATAACCTTTAAATACTTGTAAACAACCCGGCAGATAGTTGTAATTTTTATATTTTTATTTTTTTAAAATGATGTTTATGGGTAATGTTTGGTTGTTTTTGTAAAATATTTTCTGAATTATTTATTTTTTTAATGATTATTATGCAATTTTGTATCTTAATTGTATTTAAAACTATTTATTATTTAATTCTATAATATTTTATGTCCACTTTACGCTTTGCATCTATTGAGGAGATCGATGCCCACAATGAACAAAAAAAGAATGGTTACGGCGGTAAAAAGATCACGGATTTTTTTGCTGTGAATGTGTTTACCGGCAGGATCATGCGCGAGTACCTGACCGATGAGGCTTATAAGAGCTGGCAGGTATCCGTAAAGGAAGGTAAGAAGATCGACCGTAAGATCGCAGAGCAGATAGCTTCCGGTATCAAAGCCTGGGCTATGGACAGGGGAGTGACCCATTTTTCTCACTGGTTTCAGCCGCTTACCGGCACCACCGCGGAAAAGCATGACTCCTTTTTCACCCTGAAAGCGGATGGTACCCCGCTGGAGACATTTGACGGCGATGCGCTGATCCAGCAGGAGCCGGATGCCTCTTCTTTCCCCAACGGCGGTATCCGTGCCACATTTGAAGCGCGCGGCTATACGGCCTGGGATCCCGCGTCTCCTCCTTTTATTATGGAAACGGAGCAGGGTAAGACCGTTTGTATCCCTACTATTTTCATTGCTTACAGCGGAGAATCACTCGACTATAAGGCGCCTTTACTGAAATCGCTTGCGGTGCTGGATAAGGCGGCTGTGGACGTATGCAATTATTTTGATAAGAACGTTACCAGGGTAACGCCTACACTGGGCTGGGAGCAGGAATATTTCGTGATCGATGAGGCGCTGGCCAATGCCCGCCCCGATATCGTGCAGTGCGGCCGTGCGCTGATCGGGCATGCGCCTGCAAAGGGCCAGCAACTGGAAGATCACTACTTCGGTGTGATCCCTGAGCGGGTCTTTGCCTTTATGCAGGACTTTGAGCAGGAGGCTTATAAGCTCGGCATACCGCTCCGTACCCGCCATAATGAGGTGGCTCCGGCACAGTTCGAGTGCGCACCGATATTCGAAGAGGTCAATATCGCCGTAGATCACAACTCCCTGCTGATGGATGTGATGAACAGGGTGGCCAAGCGTCACAAGCTGAAAGTGCTGTTCCACGAAAAGCCCTTCGCAGGCGTGAATGGTTCCGGCAAGCACAATAACTGGAGCCTGGCAACGGATACCGGGGTGAATCTCCTGGCGCCCGGTAAAACACCGCGTACCAACCTGCTGTTCCTGACCTTCTTCGTGAACGTAATCAAAGCGGTCCATGATTATGCGGACCTGCTGCGCGCTTCCATTGCATCCGAATCCAATGACCATCGCCTGGGAGCCAATGAGGCGCCCCCGGCCATCATATCTGTTTTTGTCGGCAAATACCTGACATCCGTACTGAAAGAAGTGGAAAGCAGGGATATGGAAAGCTTTACGGAACAGGACGAGCAGATACTGAAGTTGGATATCCACAAGCATATCCCGGAGCTGATGCTGGACAATACGGACCGTAACAGGACCTCGCCCTTTGCATTCACCGGCAATAAATTTGAATTCCGTGCCGTAGGATCTACCGCTAACTGCGGTTCGCCGATGGCGGTGCTGAATACCATCATGGCAAAAACACTGATAGACTTTAAAAAGGAAGTGGACGGTAAGATAAGCGGTGGTGAGAAGAAAGAGATCGCTATCCTGCAGGTATTGAACCAGTATATTACCGACAGTAAGAATATCCTGTTTGAAGGTGATAACTACAGCGATGAATGGGCGGAAGAAGCCCGCCGCCGCGGCCTGAACAACTTTAAGACCACACCTGATGCCCTGGCGGTATTAAGCGAAGAGCGCTTTGTGAAAATGTTCGTGGAAATGGGCATCTATTCAGAAAGGGAGCTGCATGCGCGCCAGGAGATCGTTTTCGAGGACTATGTAAAAAAGGTGCAGATAGAGGCCCGTATCATAGGCTACCTGGCCAGCAATTATGTGCTGCCCGCAGCTATACAGTACCAGAACATCCTGATCGAGAATATCAGGGGACTGAAGGAGATCGGCCTGGAGGAAGAAGCCTACAGGGCACAGAAGCATATCGTGGCTACTATATCCAGGCACGTTACACAGATCAATGATACGGTGGAAGCCATGATCGGGGCCCGTAAGGTAGCGAACAAGGAGCCGGATATGCAGAAGCGCGCGAAGATGTACTGCGATGAGGTGAAGGCTAAATTTGATACGATACGTTACCATGCGGATAAGCTGGAGCTGATCGTGGAAGATAAGCTGTGGCCGATGCCCAAATACCGGGAATTATTATTCCTGAGATAAGCGGTCCTGGAAGCGACTTCCTGAAAAGCCTCTCATATTGAAGCTCGTCCCTCCACATGGCGCCTGTCCTGCCGCATTGAGCTCGTCGTGTCACATTGAGCCTGTCGAAATGTGATACATACATATCAACAACCCTGTCCATACTGCTATCCGGCAATATGACAGGGTTGTTTCCTTTTGGGGTACGATCCTCGATGATTCTATAACCTTTGCGGAAATCCTGGTCCTTTGCCGGCCTGATTCAGCCTGACCGGACCTCAGCCTGTACGGAAGCATACCTCCGGTAAATGCAGGAGATATTTAAGGCCCGGCTGCAGTTTTTGATGAGCGGCAGCGGGTTACGGTAACTTTTATGTATTTATGCCGGATAATGTGGTTTTGATATTTTATATTTGACAGAGCATAAATCTGTCACGAATGATAAGTAACAGCAGGCATTATGAGGATGCCCCGGAAATATACCACCCGTTCCTGGCGCTTGTCACAACAGACCAATTGGCGGTAGCGCTGGAAGACAGCAGGGAAGAGACGCTCCGGCTGTTTTACTCCCTGCCCGCGGCTGTGGCGGATCACGCCTATGCGCCCGGCAAATGGACCGTTAAGGAAGTGTTGCGGCATATCATAGACTGCGAACGTATCTACGCTTACAGGGCATTAAGGCTGAGCAGGTTTGATGCTGCGCCGATAATAGGCTTTGATGAAAATGCCTATGCGGAAGCTGTAAGGCCGGTATGCGCCGGTATGGATGTGCTGCTGGAAGAGTACCGGCATGTAAGGGCTGCGGGTGTCTGCCTGTTCAGGAATATGAATGACGCGATGCTGGATTTTAAAGGAACGGTCAACGGGCTGGCTATGACCGCGAGGGTCTTGGGATTCCTGACCGCGGGACATAATTTGCATCACTGTAATGTTATCAGGGATAAATATTTATAGATCACAATACATATAAGATGCAGATGGCCTATTTTTGCTGATGATCCGGCTGTAAGGCTGTGGTTTGCCAGTGGTAACTATCTTTTAAGCAATAATAAATGACCTTCAGGAAGCAGCGCTTTTTTGTAATAAATATCTTCATATTTCTTATATGCGGTATGCATGCCGGTCTTGCCCAGACAACAGCCACCCCGGGTATGGACGGGGGCGGGAATTCCCCGCTGAACAGGATGCCCGGCATGAACTTCGGGCGGGGCGGTGTCGGGGGAGACATACAGACGGATTCCCTGGGGAATATCCAGTCTGACTGGGATGATACGCCGGCGGATATTTACTATACTTCCCTGTATTCCAATACCCGGAAGAATATAGACACTTCCCTCACGTTCTTTCACCGTAATTCCAAGCTGGACCGGTGGGGCAGAAATCTGGGTAATGAAGGGCTGGCCGCCTACGATATGATATTCAATCCTGTGCAGCAGGTAGGCTTATCATCCGGCTATCACGCATATGACCTGTATAAATTGGTTGCAGACAGCCTGAGGTTTTACAATACCACCCGCCCTTACTCCGATTTCAGCTATATGATGGGCCCCCGCAGGCAGCAGTTCATCAAATTGCTGCATACCCAGAATATCACGCCCGACTGGAATATAGCGGGCGAGGTGATCAACCTGAATTCTCCCGGCGTATTCCAGCTGCAGACTGCCAGGAATATCGTGGCGCACCTGTCCTCCAACTACATCAGCGATAACAAGAGGTACCAGATGAAAGCTGCCATGGTCTATCACCGTTTCAGGCAGGATGAGAACGGCGGCATCATGTATGACAGCCTGCTGGAAGACCCCCTGTATAACTTCCGAAGCCTGATCGGTGTGAACTTCCCGGGCAGGAACCTTTCAACGGCCACCAGCGCGGTCAGTAATACCCATAAAGAGATACAGCTGCTGCTCAGGCACCAGTATGCGCTGGTCGGCGTTTCCGATACTTCCTATAATGAAGATTCTACGGCAATGACCGTCAGCTTTACACCGCGCTTTACCATACATCATACCTTCGACCTCAGGAGACAGCAGAACATCTTTAATGACGCCGACCCGGAAGATCAGCGCTATTATGATTTCAATAAGACGATCTACGGGTTCTCCACGGCCGATTCGGTATACGGGAACCAGCAATGGCTGGTGCTGGAAAACCGTTTCGGTATCAGCGGTACGCTGGGGAAAAGCGATAATAATGTTTCCCTGGAGGCCGGCATCGGCAACCGCCTGGACAGGTTTGCGCAATCCGTATCGGCTGAAAGATCCGGCACGGAAGCGGTGAGCTTTATTTCCAACTACCTCTACGGTACCCTTACCCGGGAGGCGCAGGAGCTGAAGCGCTGGTTCTACGGTGCCAGGGCAGAGCTTTACTTTACGGGGCCTGCGGCCGGTAATTTCTTGGTAGAGGGCAACCTGGGACGTGTTATAAAGGATATTGCGCTGCTGCAGGCGGGGTTCACGCAGAGCCTGACAGCCGCGCCTTACTACCAGCAGCATTACAAAACGAATTTTTATACCAGGGATTTTGACCTGAATGCCTACAGTGTTACCAATATCCGCGGCAATATCATCATACCGAAATTAAAAGCGCAGGCAGGTATCCGTAACCTGCTGATTACCAACTACATTTACCTGGACAGCAATTTCCGGTGGCAGCAGCAGGCCGAGCCGTTCAATGTGCTGCAGGTGAGCGCGCAAAAGCATTTCAAATGGGGCATCTTCCATTCGGAAAATGAAGGTATATACCAGCAGGCTACCGGCAATGCGCCGGTCAATCTGCCGCAGCTGATGCTGCGTCACCAGCTCCGTATAGAAACGCCGATGTTCAAGCGAAACCTGCATTTCACTTTTGGTGTGGAAGGACGTTACCATACCAATTACAGCGGGGACGGCTACCTGCCTTACCTGAACCAGTTTTACCTGCAGCATGCCTATACCATCAGGAATAAGCCGGAGCTGATGGTATTCTTTAATTTCAAGGTGAGGGCTTTCCGTGCCTTTGTGGTCTTTGACCAGGTACAGCAATTGTTCTGGACCAACGCTATTTATGCCAAAGGCTATCCCGCGCCCAATACGATATTCCGTTTCGGGTTTAGCTGGGTATTATATAACTGATGACTATATCACAGCGGCTGAGCAGTGAATGCGGACCTTGTTGTAAGAGAGTCAGATGCATGAAAAAGCACCTGGGGTAATGATTCGGAGATCATTACCGGCAGGCGCGTTTTAAGAAAGGGAAGGTATGCTAAACTGGTTGTAACGGGTTTTGCGGCTGGTGAATTTTGAAATTTTGCCAATGGTAACGGTAGCAGTTGCAAGTCAACCGTTGCACAACCCGTATCCTTTCCCTGTCTTTCCCCGATCGGGTGTTCTGAAAGAGTAGTGTCGGGTACAGCTTCCCTGTATGATATAGCAATAGATGGTCTCCTATTTTAAGGAAGCGATGGCTTCAATCGCTTGCTCAAAATGCTTTCCGTCATTATTGAAGATAGGCGTGATGCGGTAGCAGCGGTTGCCCTTTTTAAAGTAGAAAAGGAACTTTTTAGCGTTATTGGTTTCATAAATGGCACCCAAGCTGCCGTTGGCCAATGTCTTTTCTTCCGTCAGCGATTTCATATTCCTGGACTGAATAATACCTTTGCTTACAAGGCTTATATTGGCTTCCTCTTCCATACCTGCAGCCAGGAAGAGCTTCCTGGCTGTATCGGTTGCGGCCAGTGCTTGCCGAGATCATTTTGGGTGTGCTGGTATCCTAAATTATAATAATACCCTAAGTTATGATAATACGCGGCCAGGTACATAGTATAGATATGCTGTAAGCGCTTATTATTATCCTTGCGGTTGATATTGGCTGCCGCTATCTTTCCCAGCAATTCATTATAGGTGGACCTCTCCGGGGTTTCGCTGAAATTGTCTAACATCTGCCCTATAGCATGTAAACGGGTTGTATCATGAGCAGCGGGGTTATGGGCTACCCTGCTCAGGGAGTCCATGTTTACGGGCTGGCCGTTCAATAATGAAGGCAGCAGGGACAGGACAAGGAGTAAGCATCTTCTGCAAAGCATAAAATTAGTGTGTTCAGGGTCGTCTGGATGATCCGGTTAATTTCCTCATATTGCCCGACCTGGTCGGGCAGGTAGCTGTCGTAAAATTACATTTAATATTCAACTAAAGCGCATACCGTGGAAATAGGTGAATTTCACCGGGCATATTTGAGAACTAATGGATACTTTTGCCCGGGTAGCATTGCTGCTGATATTAAACATTTAAACATTGATTCTATGGAAGAAGATTATATTGCCATTAACAGGCAATCGTGGAACGACAGAACACAATGGCATCTCCGGTCTGATTTTTATGATCTGCCCGGCTTCCTGGCCGGAAAGACCTCCCTGAATGGCATAGAGCTGGCATTGTTGGGTGATGTCCGTGGTAAAAGCATATTGCACCTGCAATGTCATTTCGGGCAGGATTCCATATCCCTGGCAAGGATGGGCGCGGATGTCACCGGGGTCGATCTGTCGGACCAGGCTATCGGCAGCGCCCGGGAGCTGGCGCAGCAGGCCGGGGTGGCGGCTGAATTCATTTGCTGTGATGTCTATGATCTGCCTGCGCACCTGGACCGGCAATACGATATCGTATTTACCAGCTATGGCACTATTGTGTGGCTTCCGGACCTGGATCGCTGGGCCGAGGTCATCAGCCGGTTCCTGAAGCCGGGCGGTACTTTCATCTTTGTTGAATTTCACCCGGTGGTATGGATGTTCGATGATAACTTTGAAAAAGTGGCCTATAATTATTTCAACAAGGAGGCTATTATTGAAGCGTCTGATGGTACCTATGCAGATCGCGATGCTGATATCGCGGGACAGACCGTGACCTGGAATCATAATTTCGGTGAAGTGCTGACCAGCCTGCTTAAGAACCGGCTGGAATTGTTGTCATTTGATGAATATGACTATTCGCCGTACAACTGCTTTAATAAAACTGTGGAGATCGCACCGGGACAATTCAGGATCGCTCACCTTGAAGATAAGATACCTATGGTATATGCGCTTAAGGCGCGGAAAAAGGCATAAGGAAGGTTGCTCTATGCCATACGAATGCCCTGCTCATTGCTGATCGTGGCTGGAAGTCACCTGGGCCTGTTTCCTGGCAGACATAATTGTAAGGACCCTGGAGCACGCATACAATAAGATCAGGCTATCTATTATATAGACAAGAAAGCCATTATGAGCTACAAATGACCAGTGCTCCCAGCTCTTTTATAGCTAAAGCGGTATATGAGTTGTAGAAAGGACAATGCTCAGCAAAGCGTAGCCGTAATGAAAGATTGTTGCCTGTAAGCAGGTAGTCATTCGATACGATATGACAAGCACAAGGGCTGACATTATTCAATGTCAGCCCTTGTGCTTGTATGAAGCCTGTATGGCAGAAAATTACCATTGAGCGTTGGGGTAGGTCCTTTGCAGGTATTGCATTTCCGCAAGGATATATCCCAGGCTCTCTGTATGCCTGCCGTCTTTGCCGCCTTCCTGCCGCCATTCGTTGGCGGGCAATGTCAGGGTCGCGGTATTGAGGATAGCTGCAATATCGGAGTGCCACTGGGCATATAAGGCGCTTACGTCTGTTCCGATGTGCTGCTCCAGCATCTTCCGGTCGGCTTCCGACAATTTGAACAGGTCCCCGGTATAGGTCCAGTAATCATCCAGCGCCTGCTGCATTCTTTCATGGCTCTCCGGAGTGCCGTCACCGAGCCGTATCACCCACTCATTGCTCCACTTCCTGTGATAGGAGGCTTCCTTGAGCGATTTTTTCGCAACGGCGGCTATGGTGGCATCCGCGCTTCCTGACAGCGCACTGTAAAGCAATACCGTGAAATTATCGTAGAGGAAACATTTGGCAATGGTATAGGCCCAGTCCTTATTGGGCAGTTCCAGCAGCAGGGCGTTTTTGAAATCCCAGGAGTCGCGCAGGTAAGCCATGGCATCTTCTGTCGCCTGGTCCCGGAATTGCAGGAGCGCGGCAGAGGTGAACAGGTTTTCACGTTCAGCGCTGTCAAGCTGGTTGTAGATGTCAGCGGCATACTGGTAAAGGCTCCTGGCCTGGCCTATATGATCAAGAGCGGTATTGGTCAGGGCAATGTCCTGTTCCAGGACGGGTCCGTGTCCGCACCATTCGCTCAGCCTGTGGCCGTGGATCAGCGCATTGTCCGCAAGCTGCAGTATATAATTCAGTAAAAATTTCATGTGTTATGTGCTTTTGGGAAGAGATAGAAAGCTGTACATTACATGTGCTTCAGCTCATCCGGCAGGTCGTAAAAAGTAGGGTGGCGGTATACTTTGTCGTTGGCGGGGTCATACAGCGCTTCCGCGTCATCGGGATTGGAAGCGTGAATGTACCTGCTTTCCACTACCCATATGCTGACGCCTTCCATTCTCCTCGTATATACGTCTCTCGCGTTTTCTATGGCCATGGCTGCATCGGCTGCATGAAGGCTGCCTACATGCTTATGGTCCAGACCTGTTTTACTGCGGATAAATACTTCCCAAAGCGGCCATTCGTTTTCCATAATAAATTATATTTTCTGTGTATTGATTAAAATTGATGTCTGCCGCAGCTACCAGGTGGCATTGTGCAGCAGGTATTGCTTTACATAGTCGGCTACCCCTTCCTCCAGGGTGTGAAAGCGATGCTTCAGCCCTCTTTCCCTGATCTTGTCCATATCTGCCTCGGTAAAATACTGGTAGCTTTCCCGGATATCTTCGGGTGTATCGATATATTCAATGCGGGCAGGATGGTCCAGCGCGCTGAATATGGCCCGGACGAGATCATTGAAGGTACGTGCCTCCCCGGTACCGAGGTTGTAGATGCCGGAAGCTATGCCGCTGTTCAGGATCCATTCGCATACGGTCACTACGTCCTTTACATACACGAAATCCCGCAACTGGCCGCCGTCATCATATTCCGGCTTATGGGATCGGAACAGCTTTACGCTGCCACCTGCCTGTATCTGGCGGAAAGCATGAAAGATAACGGATGCCATCCTGCCTTTATGGTATTCATTCGGGCCGTAAACGTTGAAGAACTTCATACCATACCAGTGAGGCGGCTGTACCTTCTGCTGCAGGGCCCAGATATCGAAATCGTTTTTCGACTCACCGTAGGGATTGAGCGGTCGCAGGTCGGGGATAAGCGCTTCATCATCCTTATATCCCAGGCTGCCGTCGCCGTAAGTGGCGGCGGAGGAGGCATAGACCAGCGCTATCCGATACCTGCAGCAATATTCCCATATCATTTTGGTATAATCCAGATTCAGGTGCCGGAATATCTTCCTGTCCTGCAGGGTGGTGTCGGTCCTGGCGCCCAGGTGGTATATAGCCGTAACAAGTGGCGCATGGGTTTCCAGCCATTCTTCGAACTGATCCCTGTGGACTTTCAGAACATACTGCTTCCCGGAGAGATTGATCGCTTTCTCGGAACTGGAAAAGTCATCGACCAGGATCAGATTGCTCAGACCCAGGCTGTTAAGGTAATCGGTCATTACACTACCTATAAATCCTGCCGCTCCTGTAACTACTATATATTTTCTTGCTTGTTCCATAACCGTTTCCCTTCTTCTGAACCATTAAATGTGAAAATGCACCCGATCCTTATGATTAATGGACTGTGCCTGCGCCCTCTGTTGAATGCTGCTGTGTATGCGTGTCGGTATGTGCTTCAGCATGGTGGTCTTCGTGTTGAGAACTGATCCTTACAAAGTTGACGGCTGCTACCAGCAAAAAGATGATCAGCAGTCCGAACCACATGGCTGCATTACTGGATACATTTGGTTTTTCTTCTACGTGTGAATGTCCCATACTAAGTTTTATATTGTAAAAAAGGTTTCAAATACGAAACACAAAAGTAGGGTATATTTTGTAGTTTTTTTACGTTTTCGTGACAAAATCTTTGGCGCTATCGTGCCGGCCGGGAACGCGGATAAGCTACTTCCTTCCGATTTTGGAATTTTAAGTTATTTTTGCAGGAATCCGGCTGGCAGGAGAGCCTGTGGCGGTACCGGCAGCTTTGCCGAACATCCTAATTTTATACAGCATAATGACAGCGATACACCCATTAAGATATACCTGGAGTTACAGGGAGCCGGCAGACCTTTCCCGGCTGGCCTATCATAAGCTTATTTTCTGGAATGACGGTATTTGTCTTCTCGGCTATAGTGAGGAACATACTATTGTTGCCGCTAAATCTCTGGGCTTTGATCCGGATATCTCCGCGGAAACCTTTACCGGTTTTCTCATGGATGAGCCCTTGCTGGGCGGAGGCGAGCCGGTAACGCAGTTGCTGGTCTTCTCGGACAGGCAGATGCTGATACCCGAAGGCGTATTTGATGTGGACGCGTCCGAAGGCTGGTTCAGGTCCCTCCATTTTGTCGATACGAATGAAGCTGTTGAAGTGTTTGCGCTCCATAAGCCTAAGGCCGTTGCGCTGGAAGCGGTACGGAGAGACCTCATAAGCGTTATCAAGGGCATATACGCGGATGTGGCGGTGCTGGGCTTCAGCAATCACCTCCTGAACTTTTTTGATGAAGGCGCGGGCAATGTCGGCGTAACGATACTGGGCGACAAGGCTGTATTGCAGGCCTACCGTTTCCAGCAGTTGCACGCCCTGAAGGTAACGGACGCTTCGGAAGGGGAGGTGCTGCAGTTCATTGCAGCGTTGCAGGATACTTATGGAATGAAGCAGGAGGACGTCAGGATCACTGTCAGCGGCTATGGGGACCGTCTGGTGCCCGTAATGATCACGCTGCGTGATTTTTTTGCTACGCGGGAACACCTGCTCCAGGAGTCATTTTTTAATGCCGTAGCCTTATGCGGATCATAGGCGGCAGCCTGGGCGGCAGGAAATTCAACCCGCCTGCCAGGATCCCGGCACGGCCCACTACCGACCTGGTGAAAGAAAGCCTTTTTAATATCCTTCAGCATACGATAGACCTTGAGGCTATTGATGTGCTGGATCTTTTTTCCGGTACGGGCAATATTGCCTACGAATTCGCTTCCAGGGGCGCTAACAGCGTGGTAGCGGTGGAGAAGGATGCGCTATCAGTGAAGTTCATCCGGGATACCTGCAGCCTGTTACGGCTGGAGCATTGTGAGGTGATAGCGGGCGATGCGCTTAAAATGCTGCCTGCACTGGCGCGGCGGCAGTTCGACGTGGTGTTTGCCGACCCTCCGTATGCACTGCCCCAGATGGGCGACCTGCCGGATATGGTGCTGAGCGCGGGTGTGCTGCGTCCCGGGGGCATGCTGATACTGGAGCATACGCATAATATAGATTTTGAAAATCATGACCGCTGTTTCAGGTCTAAGAAATATGGCAGCAGCTTTTTGTCTTTTTTCCGTTGACCGGGAGTATGTGCATCCTGTAAAAAGAACTGGCCATTATATTGGTGCTGTTTACGATAAAGGCGGGCTCAGCAGCCCGCCTTTATCGTAAACAATGGATCATACACCTTTGGGTGCAGTATCGTTTTTAATTCCTGAAGTCCTTTTGTTCCAGTTGTTTGATCTTCCGTTCCAGCCGGATCATATAGATGATCAGCCCGACAAAAATGATGGTCATTACTGCGATGACTATGTATATTTTTCCTTCACCATAAAAATTTTCGGCCATCTGGACCTTAGGGGCTGTTTCCTGTGCGGACAACGTAATTGCCTGGGATAACAGCATGAAAAGCATTGAGAAGAATACTGGAAGTTTCATATTATTTAGAGGAGTTCTTGTTTTTTATATTTAATGATTTCAGTGCGGATGAACAGGGTGGCTATCCAGAGACCCATCAATATCCATCCTATAGCTACCGGGCGGAAGACAATGCTGAGCTCCGGTGCCATTTTGCCGAAAGCGGGGTTGTCGCCGCCGGTTCCGGGATGCAGCGATTCCGTAAGCCGCGGCAGAATCCAGATCAGCGGGATCATCAGCGCGAAGGCGAATACATTAAAGACGGCAGAGATGCGCGCTCTTTTTTCGAGGTCTGTAATAGAGGTCCTCAGCACCACATAGGCAAAATAAATGAGCATGGAAAGGAGCGTCATGACCTGCTTGGGGTCATTGCTCCAGAAGGCGCCCCAGGTGCTCCTGGCCCACAGCATACCTGTCAGCATACCCAGGCACCCGAAGTAGAGGCCGGTCTTGATAAGCTGGGAAGACCAGATGTCGTATTTCAGGTCGTTCTTGGCCAGGTACATGATGGCGTAATATACGCTGATGACAAATAAAACGGTCATTGTGAACCACATAGGTACGTGGAAGAATACATTCCTGATCGTTTCATTCAGGATATCCAGCTTAGGGACATTCATAGCGAGGCCGTAAATGATACCATACAGTACCAACAGGGCCCCTAATGCTTTCCACCAATGTTTCAACATAGCATTCGTATGGGGTGATGAATTTGAGACCTCAAAATTAATGCTTTCTGTCGGTAAGATTATATTTTTATTTGGAGAATACTGAACCGGGCATAAAAAAGCCGCCCCCTTTGCCGGGACGCAGAGAGGGCGGTTAAAAAGAAAATGCTATAAATTATCTCGCGATCTCAAACCTGCCGGTATAGATGCCTTCGTCAGTAGTGACCCTGAGCATGTAGATGCCGGACGGAATTGAAGATATGTCGATGGCGGATGCCGGTGCGTCCGTTCTGAGCAATTCCTGCCCCAGCATATTGATGACGGTTATGTCGCTTACAGATACGGGCTGCCCGAAGTCGATATGCAGCAGGTTATTCGCCGGGTTAGGGTAGAGCCCTGCGATCTGGCCGGTGGCAGTGGCGCCGATGCCCAGATTATCCGTAAGGGTGGTGGTCAGGGTGTCGCTGCCGCATTCATTGGAGACGATCAGTGTAATGGTATAGGTGCCCCGGCTGGCGTAGGTATGTGAAGGGCCGGTACCGGTGCTTGTATTGCCATCCCCGAAATTCCAGCTGTAGGAAGTGGCATTTTGCGCATTGACCACCTGGAAGGTATAGCTGCCGCCGCCGTCATTGCTGTAGTTAATGGCGCTGGCGGAAGGCAGCGGGGTTACGGCAATATTGATCGTATCGCTGACCGTACAGCCTTCATTGCTGACGGTTACGTAATAACGGCCTGCCGCATCAACGGTGAGGGTCTGGTTGCCGGAATTGTCATTCCAGAGATAGGAGCTTCCGGGATTCTGGGCGTCCAGTACCAGGCTGCCGCCTTCGCAGATCGTCGTGTCATTGCCGAGGTCAAGATTGGCTACCGCGCAGACATCCAGGCCGAAGAATATGGGCGGGAAATTATTGAGGTAAGTGCTTCCTGTGGCGGGGCCGTACTTCATACGGGCCGGAATGGTACCGCCGGGATTATTGAAGGTGGTGGCGAACCCGTTGGTATAGCTGGTCTGCTCCACATCAAAGATCAGGTTGTCGGTACCGTTCCAGTAGAACGGTTGCTGCAGCTCTATCTTCAGCCATACGCCGGCCTGTACATTGGGGAATGTATGGGTGGCCGCGAAAAATACGGTGTCCAGCCCGGTATTGGACCAGGCGCCGGCAGAAAGCTCTGGCGAGGAGGTGGTGCCCAGGCGTACAATAAAATCGGTGTAGGTGGCGTTGGTCGCCGCATTGGAGGGCATCACATATACCGCGGTGATATTACCGCCCGTGAAGGTGGTATTGAGGTCGGATGCATAGTACAGGAACTGTGAGCGTACGTGAAAGCTGGAGTTGAAGGTGGACAGGTTGCTGCCGTTATTGGAGGCCTGGTAATAATAGCCGGGCTGCGCGAATGCCGATTGCAGCAGCAACAGGAAGCAGGCCGCCAGGAATAAGTAGGTTTTTCTCATGACTCTTATGTATTTACAGTGAAAAGAATGGGATGAACCTTATAAAGTTATCTATTTTATTAACATTAAATTTATTAATGTTATTTTTTAGTGAATAATTATGAAATGATAGCTTCTTTGTTAATGATATATTAATATATACGGAGTTAAATTTACAATTCCATTTTTTGATATTAATATATTTTTATTTTACCTTTGCACTCTTAATTAAATTAGGGAAAGTAATATTTTAATTTAAAACTATAATAAAACTGTCATGGCAGATTTACGCTTACAGCGCAATTTTGGTATTGCTGCTCACATTGATGCAGGAAAAACAACTACCACGGAACGTATCTTATACTATACAGGGGTAAACCATAAGATCGGTGAGACTCACGAAGGTGGTGCAACTACGGACTGGATGGAACAGGAAAAGGAACGTGGGATCACTATTACTTCAGCGGCGGTTACCTGCTTTTGGAACTTTCCGACTGTACAGGGCCAGCCTACCCCTGATGCAAAGAACTATAAATTCAATATCATTGATACTCCCGGTCACGTGGACTTTACGGTAGAGGTGGAGCGTTCTATGCGTGTACTGGATGGTCTTGTTGCTTTATTCTCCGCGGTAGATGGTGTGGAGCCCCAATCTGAAACTGTATGGCGCCAGGCCAACCGTTATCGTGTACCACGGGTCGGCTTCGTAAACAAAATGGACCGTATCGGTGCTGACTTCCTGATGGTGGTGAACCAGGTGCGTGACATGCTGGGAGCTAAAGCTGTGCCTTTACAATTACCGATAGGTGCCGAGGATGATTTCAAAGGCGTGGTCGATCTGATCACGATGAAATCCATTATCTGGGATGATACTTCCAAAGGTATGACCTACACGGAAGGAGAGGTGCCTGCCGATATGCTGGATGAAGTGAACCAGTACAGGGCTGAGCTGGTAGAAGCTGTTGCCGAATACGATGATACGCTGATGGAAAAATTCTTTGAGGATCCTAATTCTATATCTGAGAGCGAGATCCACGAAGCGGTACGTAAAGCAACCATTGACCTGTCTATCATCCCGATGCTGTGCGGTTCTTCTTACCGTAACAAAGGCGTACAAACAATGCTGGATTGCGTAGTTCGCTACCTGCCTTCTCCTATGGATGTTGAAGCCATTGAAGGTACGGATCCTTCTGATACAGAAAAGAAATTATACCGTAAGCCGGATGCCAAGGAACCATTCGCGGCCCTGGCCTTTAAAATCATGACCGATCCTTTCGTAGGTCGTCTGGCATTCTTCCGCGCCTACTCCGGTCACCTGGATGCAGGTTCTTATGTACTGAACGTACGTTCCGGTAAAAACGAGCGTATCTCCCGTATCATGCAGATGCACGCCAACAAGCAGAACCCGATCGACTTTATCGAAGCCGGTGATATCGGTGCTGCGGTAGGTTTTAAAGATATTAAAACAGGTGATACCCTGTGTGATGAAAAGCACCCGATCGTACTGGAAAATATGTTTATCCCCGAGCCGGTGATCGCTATTGCCATTGAGCCTAAAACCCAGGCTGACGTGGATAAGATGGGTATGGCTATCGCCAAGCTGGTAGAGGAAGATCCTACGCTGCGTGTAAATACCGATGAAGCTACAGGACAGACCATCCTGCGCGGTATGGGTGAGCTGCACCTGGAAATCATCCTGGATCGTCTTAAACGCGAGTTCAAGGTAGAAGTAAACCAGGGTGCTCCTCAGGTAGCTTACAAGGAAGCATTTACCACCAAATTCACACACCGTGAAGTATTCAAGAAGCAATCCGGTGGTCGTGGTAAATTTGCCGACATCCAGTTCGAGATCGGACCTGCTGATGAGGCGTTCCTGGCTGAAGAGAAAAACGGTAACTTCCAGTTTGTAAATGATATCTTTGGTGGTTCTATCCCTAAGGAGTTCGTGCCTGCTATCATCAAAGGTTTTGAGACCTCTATGGTGAATGGCGTATTGGCCGGCTATCCTATCGAGCATATGAAAGTACGTGTATTTGACGGTTCTTTCCACCAGGTGGATTCCGACTCTATGTCATTTGAGCTGTGTGCCAGACAAGGTTTCAAAAAAGCCGGTCGCCAGGCCAAGCCGATCCTGTTAGAGCCTATTATGAGAGTAGAGGTGCTGACCCCGGACCAGTACATGGGTGATGTGACAGGTGACCTGAACCGTCGTCGTGCTATGCTGGAAGGTATGGATACAAGGAACAACCTGCAGGTGATCAAAGCTAAAGTGCCGCTGTCTGAAATGTTCGGTTATGTAACGCAGTTACGTTCCCTTTCTTCCGGCCGTGCCACTTCTACTATGGAGTTCAGCCACTATGCGCAGGCGCCTCGTAACGTAGAGGAAGAGGTGATCGCAAAAGGCAGAGGTAAAGGTATAGGCAGCGATGATGATGAATAATTGACCTCCTCTGATGGATAATAAATAACACAACAAGGGCCGCAGCTTATAAGCTGCGGCCCTTTGTTTATTGATGTGATTCTTGGCAGGAAGGAATGCCAGGCAGCCTTTATGCGGTGCATTGCCCGATGCTGCCGGCCTATGAAGCCGGCTCTTCTGTTGCCTCTGCGTCAGTAATGATCTCGTCGATATAACGCAGGATCTCCTTGCGCCCGGACCTCTTAACGGTGGAGGTGACAAAATGCGCCGGGAGGAACTGCCAGTCTTCCTTCATCCTGTTCAGGAAATTTTTGACATTCCGCGCCGTTTCAGATTGCTTGTTCTTATCGGATTTGGTGAATACAAGGGTGAAGGGTACTCCCAGCTCTCCGAGGGTCTCCATGAACTCTATATCTATTTTCTGCGGCTCCAGGCGGCTGTCTATCAGCAGGAATACATTATACAGGTTTTCCCGCTTCTCAAAATAGCCCCGTATCATTTTTTTCCAGGCCGCCCTTTGTGTCTGGGAGCGTTTGGCGTAGCCGTACCCGGGGAGATCCACGAGATACCAGCTACCCGGCTGGGTGCCGTCCTTGCCCCCGTTGATAACGAAGTGGTTGATCATCTGTGTCTTGCCGGGAGAAGAAGATACTTTGGCCAGCGCCTGGTTCGTGAGCAGGTTGATGAGGGAAGACTTGCCTACATTGGAGCGTCCTATGAAGGCGAATTCCGGCCTGTCCGGGGTCGGGCATTTTTCCACGTTGGGGCTGCTGATGAGATAGCTGGCTGTATGTATTTCTGACATGATGCTAATGTTTAAAAAGCGACTTGATAAAGTTGATGAGCTTTTATTCAAGTCGCTTTGGTAATAATTGAAAGTAGTAAGGTGCTGCGGTTAGACTATAAACCTCCAGTTGTGGGTATCTGCCACCCTGCCGTACCGGATATCGTCCAGCTGCGCCTTGATCTTCGGAGAGATGGTCCATTCAGACACGTCTTTCAGTTGTAAGGTCTCATCCTGGTAGGTAAGGCTCTGGATATAGCTCATAGAGGCGGCTGTTCCGGAGCCGAATGCTTCCTGCAGCTTGCCTTCCCTGTAGGCGCTGACCAGCTCGTCAATGCTGATCGGTCTTTCCTCTACGGGGATATTGTTCTCTTTTAATAAGGTGATGATGCTGTCCCTTGTAACGCCGGCCAGGATCGTGCCTGACTCCAGGTCCGGGGTCAGCGCCTTGCCGTCCACGATAAAGAAGACGTTCATAGTGCCAATCTCCTGTACATATTTATGATGAATGGCATCGGTCCATAAGATCTGGTCAAAGCCTTTCTCTTTCACGCTATGCGTAGGGTACATAGAAGCGCCGTAGTTACCGGCAGCTTTGGTAAACCCGATACCGCCGGGCGCGGCTCTTATGAATTCATCCTGCACATAGATATTTACGGGCTTGGCATAATAGCGTCCCGCAGGGCTCAGGATGATGCAGAACCTGTAGGTGTCGGATGTCTTAACCCCGATGAACGCGTCTGTTGAGAACATGAACGGGCGTATATAGAGGGATGTTTCGGGAAAGCCCGGGATCCATTGGCTGTCGATCTGCAGTAATCTCTGTAAGCCTCCTATGAAGATCTCTTCAGGAATTTCCGGCATATCCATACGTTTAGCCGATACGTTCATACGCTTCCAGTTGGCTTCCGGCCTGAAGATAGCCACCGACCCGTCAGGCTGGCGGTAAGCCTTTACACCTTCAAAGATGGCCTGTCCGTAATGGAGCGCTGCCAATGCGGGGCTCATTTCCATATTACCGTAAGGCATGATAACAGGAGTCTGCCAGGCGCCGTTGGTATAATCACATACCAACATATGGTCTGTGAAGTTTTTTCCCATTAATAAATTGTCACTTTCATAAGGTTTAAATTTACTCTGCTCTACACGATCCACCTTAATGTCTAATGTGCTAACGTCTGACATATCTTAAAAATTTAGTTTATGGTTATCAATGACAGAAGTGATAAAAACATACGATTTAGCAACTTCTATTTGATTATATTTGCATCGCAAGTTACATTTTTTTTTCGTGCGATAAGCATTTTTACTCATAATTCATACTTTTTGATATGACCGGTAATGATTTGAATGATAGTTTGGAAAGTGTTTTGATTGTTGATAATCAAATATTTAAATATGAGGAAGGTGGACAGGTATTCCAGGGGCTGCCCGATGTGGTACGCACTGTTTTCTTTGTGAAGGATGAGGAAAATACGCCGGAGCACGCCGCGATGCTTCACAGCATCGCGAAGGCCTGTAACCTCCAGGAAAGCGCTTATGCGATCATTTCCTGCCGGTTTGGCTGGAAAGACCTGAGGGGCTTTGAAAATATACGCGAGGTGATACTGATGGGGGTAGGCGAGCGGGAGCTGGATGTGATGATCGATATACCCTTGCATTATGTATATGGCTTTGACGGCAGGAACTGGATCAGGACCGTTGATATTGCCACCCTGAAGCTGAACACGGAAGCTAAAAGCGTTTTCTGGAAAGATGTACTGAAACCATATTTTTTAGGATAAAGACCAAATACCCGTAAGGGACACCAAACAGGCATGAGAGAATTCTTAGACTTTTTAGAGCCATCGCATTATATCTCCTCGGTGGACAGGAGGCGGTATAACAGTCACCAGATAGGGCATCATATACTGACCCTGCCGGAAGACGATTTTGAGATAGGGGATATAGATATCTTTATTATCGGGTGCGGTGAACGAAGGGGCAGCAGCACGCATAAGGTATGGTCGCATGCGGCCGATACGGTACGGGCTGCGCTGTACGGGATGTATGACTGGCACAGCGAGATCAGGGTGGCCGACCTGGGCAATATAGCGGAGGGTGCCACCCCGCAGGATACACAGGCAGCATTAGGTGCTGTGCTGACGGAGATACAACTGCACAATAAGGTCGCTGTTGTTATCGGCGGTTCGCAGGATCTTACGGTGGCCCAGTATGAGCCGTTCAAAAGGCTGGAGCGTATGGTCAATATGGCCGCGGTGGATATGCTGATGGACCTGGAAGAGAAGGAGCAGATGGATGACACTTCCTACCTGTTTAAACTTTTTACGGCTCCTGTAAGTTATATTAGGCACTTTGACATACTGGGCTTCCAGAGCTACTATGTGAACCCTTTATTGCTGCAGACGTTGGACAGGCTCCGCTTTGACTGCTACCGGCTGGGACAGGTCCGCTATAATATTACGGATATGGAGCCGGTGCTGCGGCATACGGACATCCTTACGGTGGACCTGAATGTGCTTCGGGCCAGCGAGGCGCTTTTCAACAGGAAAGCCTCTCCCAACGGGCTGTATGCCGATGAGCTGTGCCAGTTGATGAAATACGCGGGTATGGCGGTACGCTTAAGCTCCGTAGGTATTTATAATCTTTACGAGGATGAGGATATCAATGATGCAGGCGCGCAGACCGTAGCCCAGGCGCTTTGGTATTTTGTGGACGGCTACAGGGTACGCCTGCTGGAGCATAGCCTGGAGGCTGCCGGCGAATACGAGGAATTTCATACTACAGTAGACGATATGATGATCACCTTTAAGAAAAGCAAGCGGACGCTGCGGTGGTGGATGCAACTGCCGGAAGGGACATTCATCCCCTGCTCTTACAGTGATTACAAAGCGGCTGCAGCCAATGAGTTCCCGGACCGCTGGTTCAGGGCCCAGGAAAGACTTACTTAAAATTTCAGGAATATGAAAATGACAATAATTCATGTTGCAGTGCTGCTGATGTGCATAGGACTGGCCGGCTGTGGCAGAAGTGATATCAAGGACACGGACATCGCCGTACAGTATAATGAATTAAAGGATGAGAATGTAAGGCTCTATGATTCCATCGCGAGCCTGAATATCCTGATCAACAGTACAGCGAGCTATCCGGAGCTGCTGGATAACAGCAGTGATAACTATGAAGAATTCAGGAGGGTAAGAGCGGCGCTGCTCAACAGCCCGCAGTCTATCCCCGATACGGCTGTGCTCGGCGGCAAAATGCACTTTGACGATATCAAGGTGCTGGATGAAAACTGGATATATGCCAGCTATAATGACGGGCATGTACATAACCAGGTGATCTTTTGGTACGAAAAAGGTAAAAACAATACCTATACCTTCCGGGTCGTACTGAAGTATGAGTGACCGGTTATCTGCCAGGCGGCAGGGTAAATATGAGGCGGGGCAGCTTTGTCAGCATACTTTAAAATTTTGTTTTTTCAAAAAAAATATAAGGAAAAATTTTGTTTGTATTCAATAATTCCTAAATTTGTTATTTATTGAAGTTGAATAAGTCGATTTCAATACATGAGCTTTGAAATTTTTATTTTTTCACTAACCCATTAAAGTAAAAAACTATGGCAACAGCAAAAAAAGAGCCTGCAAAGAAAGCAGCAGCTAAGAAAGCGGCTCCTGCAAAGAAAGCAGCAGCTAAAAAAGCAGCTCCTGCTAAAAAGGTAGCAGCTAAGAAAGCGGCTCCGGCTAAAAAGGTAGCGGCTAAAAAAGCAGCTCCAGCTAAAAAGGTAGCGGCTAAGAAAGCGGCGCCTGCTAAAAAGGTAGCGGCTAAGAAAGCGGCTCCAGCTAAAAAGGTAGCAGCTAAAAAAATGGCTCCAGCTAAAAAGGTAGCGGCTAAGAAAGCAGCGCCTGCTAAAAGCACAGCAGCTAAGAAAGCAGCTCCTGCCAAAAAAGTAGCAGCTAAAAAAGCAGCTCCGAAGAAGAAATAATACAATTTGGACATCTTTAAAGCCGTCTTTGAATATTCAAAGACGGCTTTTTATTTTTATGATGGCCTGACTACCATTCTTATGCCTTAGGCTCAGGCTCTTCGCAACCCGTATGACAGGGTTCTCAATGACCGGGAAGCCGGTTTTGCTTTTCTGGCGGGAAACGATAAAAGTGCTTCCTGTCTGTGGGTGATACTATGGTATCCTTTCGTTGCAGGGTAACGGAAAGGAATACCATCTTAAAAGGCTTTATAAAGTATCATATCTTCCCCCGACCGCCGGAATTTGGATGAACACCCCTCCTGATAAGGTGTACAACATATTGTTAACTTGTTTTTAGATAATTTTTTGTTATTTTCTTTTTCTTAACCTATATTTGCCTATTACTTAACATTAGGATCTTCTTTTTAAAGAATAAAAATAGTATAGCATCGGTCGGTCGCATTGGCCGGTCTGTTCTTTTTAAAGTAAAGTGTCTTATATGTTCACCTATGAAAGGCAGCTTTGCGCAGTGATGAAGCAGGGGTATTTTGATGAATGTTCTGTTGTTTTGATGACTGTGATATAACCAGATATTGATTGCTCTGCCCGTGAGCAGCAGAAGAGCAGGGGATGCCCCCTTTTTCTGAATACCCGGGTCTGAAGCGCTACGATACAATATTGATGGTCTGCCGTTTGCACCCTTTCCCTTGAATATATTGCCGGTTACCCTGTTCCTGTTTATTATAATTAATTTAATTCTAAATTGAAATTTTGCTTACTTATGGAAAGCTTTTGTCTAAAAAAACTATTTCTTGTATTGCTTACCTGGATGGTTACTATAGGTGCCTACGCCCAGCAGTATCAATCATCCTTTACTCCGTCAAGCAATAACTCTATTCCGCTTGCAAGTTCCTCGAACAAGATACAGTGGCTATACCTGCCTTCCGAGATCACTCCCGCCGCGGTGCCCGGGTCTATTACAAAGATTTATTTGCGTATAGGTGCTACGGCTGGTGCGGCTACGTTCACCAACCTGTCGGTAAAGATGGGTACTACAACGCAGACTGCCACAACATCCACATTTATCACAGGGTTGTCCCCGTGCTATGCTGCTGCATCTGTCAGTTTCCCGGCTCAAACCCAGGGCGACTGGCTGGAAATAACGCTGCAGAATCCTTTCTCGTGGGATGGCGTATCCAACCTGGTGCTGGAAGTGAGCCAGGAAGGATATAGTGTCGGCAGGGGAATGTGGCAGTACTCCGGGAATGGTAACAGGCGTACTTACGGAACAGTAGCGGCGACTACCGGTAGCGCCGGTAGTGGACAGGTGCACTTTGGCTTTGACATGGCCTGTACGGCCCCGCCTGTAGCCGGAAATGCTGTAAGCAATACACCGTATGCCTGTACGAGTACACCTGTTACGCTGGACCTGACCGGTAATTCCACGGGTGCAGGACAGACCTATGAATGGGAAATGTCCACTACCAATCTTCCCTTTAACTGGGTATCTGTGGGCCCGGCAACAGCTAACTCCTCATATACTACTACCCTGAGCGCGGATGCCTGGTTCCGTTGTAAAGTAACCTGTAACAGCCAGAGCTCCTACTCTTCTGTCGTATCGGTTACCTATGGCGGCCCATTACCTGGCGGTACCTATACTATTAACCCTGCCGGAACCGGACCCAATAACTTCCCGACGCTGGAGTCATTCGTGGATGTTCTAAATAATTGTGGTATTGCCGGTCCGGTAACTGCCGATGTAGTGCCAACCCTTATTACATCCAACAGGATACAATTCAATGATATTGCAGGCGCCAGTGCGGTCAACCGGATCAGGATCAATGGTAACGGCTCAGTGATCACTTATGCAGCTACTACTGCTTTATATTCGACTGTGGAACTGAATGGTACAAAATACCTGACGCTTGACAGCTTCCGGATAGTGGGCACCAATGCCTCCTACGGGTGGGGTATCCACCTGTGGAATGCGGCACAATATGACAGCATTACCAGATGTCGTATTGACCTGTCCACAGTAACGGCAACCAGTTCGTCTTCCGCCAATGGTATTATACTTGCCGGCTCCCGGACCTCTGTCTCTACTTACGCCAACAATGCTTCCGACTGCTATTTCGGTAAGAATGAGATATTTGGTCCCAGCAACTCCGGTTATGGTATATACTATGGCATATCACAGCTGGGCAGTGCGGCCACGCATAATGTGAATAATATTTACGATGGGAATACGATCAGGGATTTTTATTATACGGCAATATACCTGCGCTTTGGTAATAATGTTAAAGTGATTAATAATGATATCCATAAGTCAGCGAAAAGCGCTGCGAACTCAAGTGTGTACGGGATACAGACTACCAGCGCCACTGCTAACCTGGAGATTTCAGGAAACCGTATCCATCACCTGAATGGTACCAATAACAACTATACGTCAACGGCGTACGCGATATATATATCATCACCATCCACTACGGCAGCGGCTCCGCTGAAAATAATCAATAATGCGATCTACCAGAATAATATGCCCCTATATGGCATATACCTGTCCGTTTGTCCTTACGCTTATGTATATCATAATACCATTGAGGCTTCTTTACCACCTACTTATTCAAGTACATCAGTACAATATGGTATTTACCTTACTTCTACTTCTACGGGAAGTGAGGTGAAGAACAATATCGTGAATTTTCCTAATATCCTGAACTCCCAGGTATTTGGTGTCTCTGTAAGCTCTGCTATCGCTGCCAACGGCCTGCAGGGTAATGCGGTATATGTAAACCCAAGCCAGCCATCCAGCATGGCTTACGGGTATCTGAGCAATAGCTATGCTACTTTAGCGGATTTCAGGAGCGCCTATCCTGCTATGGAAACAACATCCGTATCTGTTAACCCTTATCTCACCAATCCGAATGCAGGGAACCTGCTGCCGGCTAATAATATGCTCTACCGGACAGGTGTCAATCTCGGCGGGCAGGTGAATAATGATATCGTGGGTGTTGCCAGGTTTGCAGCCCAGCCAACGCCCGGCTGCTATGAGCTGACGACTATTCCATCCACTCCCGGTGTGGAGCTGGTGACCCTTTTGATGAAAGATATGATTTGTACTGCGTCAGATACGCTGAAGATCGTAGTGGCCAATCAAAGTTCTGTTCCCATAACAAGCCTGCGTGTTAACTGGTACCTGAACGGTACGCCGCAGCCTGTTATCAATTACTCCGGTACGATCGCTCCGACTGCTTACGATACCATATTGATAGGGGTGATCAACTTTTTACCTAACCAGTCTGTTGATATGGCGGTGCGTATTTCACAGCCCAATAACCAGCCGAACTCTTTCACCGGCACGGACAGCCTGTCTATAAGCCGGGCCCGGGGTATGTCAGGCGTCTATACGGTCAATGCAGCAGCCATTACATCCGGTACCAATTTCAATAATACTGCCGATATGCAGGATGCTCTGAATCTCAGGGGCGTGTGCGGACCGGTAGTCATTAATTTTGTGAGCGGATCGGGTCCCTATACCGGTGATATCATACTGAAAGACATCCGGGGATTATCGGCTGTAAATACGCTGACGCTTAACGGGAATGGTAACCAGGTGGAATATAATGGTACTTCAGCCAAGCCGCACTCCCTGGTGCTGGATAATGTGAGTTATGTATCCGTGAAGAACTTTATTTTCAAATCCCTGAACAGCAACTATGGCTGGGGGGCGCTGGTCAGCAGCAACTGCCAGTCCGACTCTATCCAGGATTGTACCTTCGATATGAGCAGCGTTACAGGGTCGGGGTCAAGTAATGGTAATGGTATTGCTGTGTCCGGCTCTTATTCGAATCCGACTACCAATACTTCCAATACTTCCGGCCTGGTAATACAGAATAACGTTATTATGGGTACGCTGAACCAGTACGGTATCTATTACGCGCTTACGCTTTATAATGTTACCAACAGTATCATCCGTAATAACCGCATACAGGATTTTTATTACTATGGTATATTTGTTAATTCGGGATCCAACAATCTTATCGAGAATAATATCATTCATAAATCCAATAAAACGGCCGCGACGAATACGAATGCAACGGGGATATACCTGTCCAATAGTATGGCGGGTACCCAGGTGGTGCGTAACAGGATATACAGCTTAGGCGGCCCGACTGGCAGCGGTAGCAATGTGCTCTATCCTTTATACCTGTCCAGCGCCAGCGGTTCTGCCGTCAGTCCTGTCATAATAGCTAATAACCTCACGTATGGTAATAAATCCAATGGCGTATTATACGGGGTGTATGTATCATCTTCCAGCTATGTAAGGCATTACCATAATACCATCGTGCTGGATGAGAACTCAACATCCAATGGTGCGACCTATGGTTATTATTTTACCAGCACAGGAACACAATCCGAATTTAAGAACAATATTATTGCAATAACCGGTGGTACTACCGGTAGTATTTATGGATATTACATGAATACTGCTACTTCCATACTGTATGCCAATGCCCAGAGGAACAATGTGTATATCAGCACATCGCAATCAGCAAATACTTTCCACTCTTACTGGGGCGCGAACAGGGCGACCCTGGCAGCTTTACAGGCTGCGTATCCAACGACAGAAATAGGCTCAATGTCAGTGGACCCTCTGTTCGTAAATCTGCCGTATGGAAACTTTACCCTGCAGAATGTTTCACCGCTGCTTACCAATGGTGAAAACCTTACTGCCTGGGTGCCTGTGGATATCGATGGCAACAACAGGACCATAACCCCTACTGTAGGTGCCTATCAGGTATCGGCACCGCTGGCCAATGATGCCCAGACGATGGAGCTGGTCGGAACCCTGTGCAGGGGTACCAATACTATCCTGGTGAAAATAGCCAACAATGGCTCCAATGTCCTGGATAGTGTAAGGATCAACTGGACCATAAACGGTATTGCGCAGCCTACAAGGTATTATACTACCCCGATTGTTACGCAGAGCATGTCCAATACCCTGTATATGCACACCGTCACGCTCGGACCAACACTGCAGCCCATTTCAGGCCCCGTTACCGTGAAGGTATGGACTTCGCATCCTAATGGCCAGAATGACGCATTGACGCTGAACGATACGATCGAAGCCTACCAGAACCCGCCTTTAGCAGGTATAGTGACCATTAACAGCGGGCAGCCGGCAGGCGGCACCAATTACCAGAGCTTCGGGGCATTAACGGCAGACCTGGACACTTCCGGCCTGTGCGGCCCGCTGGTGGTCAATGTCGTATCGGGATCCGGTCCTTATAATGAGCTGGTAACGTTCAATAATTATACAGGCTCCAGCGCTGTGAATACAATTACGGTTAACGGTAACGGCAATACGGTGCAGTTTGCACCTACCACGGCAAGGTATCCTATCGTGCATTTCAACGGTGCGCAATACATAAAGCTGGATAACCTGGTCATCAAGTCGCTCAGCACAGCCTACGGATGGGGCGTATTATTCAATAACGGCTCCCTGTATGACAGCCTGACGAATTGTGTGGTGGATCTCAGCATCATGACCTCTACTACTTCCAATAACTCCAATGGTATCGTATTTTCCAACTCATTGACCTCTCCAACCACTACAGGCACCAACCTGGCTAAGAATATCTATGTAGGCAGTAACGAGCTGAGAGGCAACCCCGGCAGCATTTATAGTATGTACTCCGGTGTCTGTATCAATTCAGGAGCGGATAGCATTACTATACATAACAATGAGATCAAGAATTTCTGGACCTACGGTATTTACTTTACCGGTAACTCCTACAATACGGATGTGAATGGCAACCGTATACACCGGTCGGACAAGACGAGCGTTTCTACCTTCTACGGTATATCTACAGCCTCTGCGATGAGTGGCTCCAGGATCAGGAATAACAGGATCTATTCGCCCACAGGTGGCAGCACCGTAGCTTTCACCTATTACGGGATGTCGCTTGCCGGTGACGGTACGGCCGCCAACCCGGTGCAGGTCTACAATAACCTGGTCTATGACATCAACGGCGGCGGTAGTTACGCAATGTACTTCTCAAGTGCGCAATACAACCAGGTATATCATAATACTGTTTCTTACGACAGGCCTATCAGCTACGGAACCACCAATTACGGTATGTATTTTACGGGTACAAATACCGGAACGGAAGTGAAGAATAATATCATCAACTTCCAGGGAGGCGGCACCACTACCAAATACGGTTACTACTTCAGCAGCGCTTCGCCTGCCGTAGCGGATATTCAGCGTAATAATATCTATTTTAATACTTCCCAGGCCGGTACGCAGTACCACAGCTATTATGGCGGCGCCAGGGCCACCCTGGCAGCCTTACAGGCGGCTTATCCTACTGCGGAAGTTGGGACGGTCATTACCAACCCTTACTTTACCAATCCCGCAGCCGGTAATTTCAGGCCGGGTGTCATGGCCTTCCCGATGCTGACAAACGGGTTGAACCTGAATGCGGTGGCCCCTGTGGATGTTGAAAATACTACCAGGCCGGCGGCTCCAAACCCGGGCGCCTGGCAGATGGAAGAATTTGTGAACAACAATGCGGGAGCGGATACGCTCCAGTCGCCGGCGGCCTTCTGTGCCGGCAGCACGCCGGTGATCGTAACGATCAAAAATGAAGGACTGAACGACATCACATCGGTACAAGTGCACTGGAGTTTGAATGGTGTGCTGCAGACACCGGTTACCTATACCGGTACCCTTACCTCTCCGCTCGTTAACTACACTAACAGCAAGGCGGCGGTAGCATTAGGGAATGCCGTAATGCAGAACGGCTTTAATACCGTGAAATGGTGGACCGTGCTGCCGAACAACTCCGTGGATATACGCAATAGCAATGATACGGCAGAAAAGGTCATCAGGTCAGGTTTCGAAGGAACCTTTACCATAGATCAGACCCAGGCGGCCAGCGCAACCAATTTCACGTCGGTATCTTCCTTTGTGCAGACACTGGAGCAGATGGGCGTCTGCGGCCCCGTGGTGGCAGATATCGTTACCGGCACCGGTCCTTATGCGGAAAGGGTCTACATCGGAACCATTCCCGGCACCAGTGCGGCCAATACAGTGCGCATCAACGGTAACGGTAATACGGTGCAGCATAACAGCACCACTTCGGAAAGCCACTTGCTGCGTCTTACAGGTACGCAATATACCACCATTAATAATGTGGTATTCAAGAGCATCAACGCGAACTACGGCTGGGGCGCCCATATCATGGGTGGTGCGGCGTATGACAGTATCATCAACTGTGTGTTTGACCTTACCACGCCTACCAGTACGTCTTCTGCCTACTGTAATGGTATTACTTTCTCCGGCTCTTTGACCAGCCCAACTACCACGGCTGCCTCTATTGCCAATAATTGCTATATCGGTAATAACAGGGTGCTGGGTACTTCCGGCAATAACGGGCACTACTATGCTATGACCCTGATGCAGGGTACGCAGAATGTGATCGTAGAAGGGAATGAGTTTGCGAATTTCTATATATACGGTATATATCTGGGTGCGGGTCTGAACAATATTAAGATATCGAACAATACCATACACCGTTCGGCCAAGACAGCGGTCACTACCTTCTATGGCATCTATTCCACCGGGCTGAAATCCGGCAGGACGGAAGTGACGGGCAACAGGATACATACACCGGGTGGTGTCAATAACGGAAGCGGTACTGCTTACGGAATGTATTTCACATCCGCGTCAACGACTGTCAATGATACGCTGCTCATCACTAACAATGTGGTATACAACATGAACCAGGCCGGTTCAGTGTATGGAGTAGGTGTGGCAACAGGCGGCCAGAACGTATATATGCTGCATAATACGATCGATTTCCCGATCGCGCTGACGGGTACCACCTATGGCTTTTACATATCTTCCACTCATACTAACGGGCATTTGAAAAATAACATAGTGTCTTTGCCGGCTAGCGGTACGGGTACGATGTACGGGTATTACATGGGTACTACCAATGGCATACCCCAGGCGAATGTGCAGCGTAATAACATATGGCTGGGATCGGCAGCTCCGCCTGCAAGCTTCTATCACAGCTATCATGGCGGAAACAGGCAGACGCTGGCGAATCTGACAGCAGCCTATCCTGCTATGGAGGTCGGTTCTATAAGTGTGGATCCTCAATATGTCAATGCCGCTACAGGCAACCTGGCGCCGCTGAATAATGCTTTATATGGCAACGGCTTACCTATGCAGGATTTCGTTCCGGCAGACATTACAGGTCTCCCAAGGCCGGTTAACCCGACACCGGGCGCTTATGAAAAGCCGCTTAGTAACGGTAATGACGGGTACCTGGTGGACATCAGGGGGCTGGAAACGCCATTCTGTCCCGGTACCAGGGATGTGGAAGTCGTGCTGATGAACTACGGCTCCAATCCGTTGAGCAACTTCAATATTAACTGGTCGATCAACGGGGTACCGCAGACACCATACCTGTACAGCGGCGTGCTGGACACCTTCAGGGGTGCCGGACGTAATACCGATACGGTGCTGCTGGGTACCGGCAATTTTACCACCGGTTCCCATATCGTGAAGGCCTGGGTCAATGTGAATGCGGATGTGAACAGGGATAATGATACGGCTACGGTAAATGTTACGCTGGAAGATTACAAAGTAGTGGCTGTTAAAGACACCGTTTGTAAAGGTGCGGAAGCCAGGCTGAAGCTGAACCCGGTGACCGGTCTGAGTGCCGGGATGCTGGAATGGTACAGCTCGCCGGATGGCATTACTTATACGCCGCTTCCTGCTTCGGCTGCCTTCAATTATAACGTGACAGTGATGGATCCTGCTTACTTCAAGGTAGCTATGACCATCGACAATATGACCTGCTATACGGATTCGTTAAGGATAGACGTGGTAGATCCGCAGGTGCTGAGCGTCAATGCGCCGGTGCAGTGCGGACCGGGGTCCACAGTGTTGACCGCCGTGACCAATCCGCTGGTAAATGTGAACTGGTATGAAGATGAAAATGACAATACGCCGTTATTTACCGGTGGTACATTTGTGACGCCTGTAGTAAGCCGGGTAGATACCTTCTGGGCTGAAGGCTTCTTTGATAACGGTACCGGTGATGCGGACTCCCTGGCAATACCCCTGGCTACAGGTACTACTAGCGGTGTGAACTATCATATGTTCCTCATGTCCGCGCAGGCGGAAGATGTGGATATCAACTCCATCGCCATCAAGTGTAATGCTGCGGTCAATACCCTGACCTCCTGGGATATTTATTACAGGCCGGATAACTACCAGCTGGTACCGGGCTCCAATACCAATGGCGCGGGCTGGACCCTGTTGTCTTCCGTGACGAATGTGCCTTCGCTCGGAGCCGCTGCGTACACCGTGATAGCAGATAATCTCGGTCTTACGATCCCGGCAGGACAAACCTACTCGTTCCACCTGGCGCCGCCTAACGGTCCTCACCAATATGCCACCACGGCAGCGGGAACCATTACGGCTTCTAATGCGGACCTGGTATTCAGGGCGGGCCACAGGGGAGGTACCACACCTTTCAACTGTACTACGGCGTCCGGTATGCCGATCATAAAGGTCAACTATGCGAAAGGCGAGCCATGTGTCAGCCCGAGAGTGCCTGTGATAGTGACGGTACATCCTGAGCCGGAAGTGGACCTGGGACCTGATATCAATACCTGTGTGGACGTAGGTCACCTGGAATTCCTGAATGCAAGAAACCCGGGAAGCGATTATATCTGGGATAACAGCTATAACGGACAGGTTCGGGTAGTAGACGGTTCTGGCACTTACTTTGTAACCGTTACCAACACTTACGGATGTGTCGGTTCCGATACCATCAATATCAACTTTAAATACAATCCGGAAGTGGATCTGGGTAATGACACGCTGGTATGTAACAACGTATCTGTCAGGCTGGATGCGGGCAGTGCAGGCATCTCCTATATATGGAACACCGGTGCTACCACCCGTACCATCAATACAGGAGCTATGGGACTTTACTATGTGAATGTGATGGGTGAGAACGGCTGTGTGGGCACGGATACCGTAGCGATAAGATTTGGCGGCGTTTCACCGACTCACGATGGTGTATGGGTAAGGAATGTGGGCATTAACAAGTTCAGTTTTGCTGTGATTAACCCTGTTAATATACATACCTATATCTGGGATTTCGGTGACGGTTCGCCGGTATCTTACCTGGAGAATCCTACGCACTACTATCCGTTAAAAGGAAACTATGTGGTGACGCTGAGGCAGCTTAACGAATGTGGCAACGCCGTAGATACCACTACCATTCACGTGCTGACCTCTACCGGAATAGATGAGCTGGAAACTTCCCTGGATATTGCGCTCTATCCCAACCCTGCGAAGGACCGTGTGGAATTCAGGCTGGATAAGGGTATCGTAGTAGAAAAGGTATATGTCTATAATATGCTGGGACAATTGGTGCACAGCCAGGAATATAAGCCTGCTGAGACACCTGCCATAGATGTGGCAGTCCTGGGTGCGGCTATGTACAATGTGCAGATCCATACCAATAAAGGAATGGCTACCCGTAAGCTGGATATTATAAAATAGCGACTACGGTTACTGAGCATACAGAGAGGCTACCCGCAAAAGCGGGCAGCCTCTCTTCTTTTTTTGATGCTTTATTGCCGGTTATTGGCTGGAGACTTAACTGTTTTCATTAGCTACTTGCTGGTGAAGAGCACCCATAAGGTAGCAATGCTCAGAGCTACCGGAAATAATGGTTAGTGACTATCTGCTTACAGGCAACAAGTTTTTATTACCGATACGCCTCTCTGAACGGTGTTCTCTCTGCGGGTCAAAAAACGCTTTTACTATAAAGACACTGAGGGTGGTGGTCATCCCGAACAGATGTGATGAATCTCTTATAATAATTTATAACTGATAACGACTTTGTCGCCTATATATAGATAGTCAGTTAATGGCTACAATAGGAAATAAGGGTGAAGAACCAAAGTGTGGCCGTCAGAAATAAATGATGGCAGGAGCGGAACGGGGATGATACAATATGCCTTTGCGGTTAAGCAACCGGAAGAGTGCTGCGGAAAGAAATATCGCTATAATGCCTGATAAGATCATGTGTACAGGTGTGGGGTGGAAAACCGATGCCGGTTCAGCGCGAGCAATACGGTAAGGGCTATCCGTATCATAAAGATATGCCGGCTTTCAGCTTAAGCCTGTTACTCTCCGTTGTTGGTGTTCTTCACCAACAACCTTCAGTATTCTGGAAGGTAAGCGGCATAGCTCCGCATAACCTCAGCGGTGACAGCATTGCATTTTATCCTGCACGAACTGCGGACTGGAGTAGGGATATGCTCCGTTGCTGATGTTCTTTACCAACACCCCGGTATTTTTTTACCTACTCCGTTGTTGGTGTTCTTCACCAACAACCTTCAGCATTATAGGAGTAAGCAGCTATAGTTCCGCATAACATCAGCGGTGACAGCATTGCATTTTATCCTGCACGATCTTGGGGCTGAGGTAAGGTATATTGAGATTGGCGCCTCTCAGGACAAGCAATAAGCCCATCACGCCGATGACGTAGGGCGCCGACCGCCTTATGGAATTCCGCAGGCGCAGGCTGAGCATATGACCGGTCAGGCCTACCAGAATCATAGCGGGCATAGTGCCGGCGCCGAAGCTCATCATAAAGAGCATGCCCTGGTAAGGATGATGCACTGCTATGGCTCCGGCTATGGCCATATACACCAGTCCGCAGGGCAGCAATCCGTTCAGCAACCCTATGAGGAAAGTGCTGCGCAGCGTCGGCTGCCTGAACAGCGGCGCCAGGTACCCGATGATCCTGTTGTTCCAGTGCTTTTGTATGAACGCGGGGGCCTGTATGGCTTTTTTGCGAAGGGTCAGGCAGCATATCAGCAGGAGCAGCAGCCCCAGGATAATGGATAGCTTCTGCTGCCAGCCGGGGAAGCTGACCGCTTTACCTATGCTCCCGGATAGCCATCCTATCATACCATAGGTAAGGACCCTGCCGGTATTGTAATACAAGATACCCAGGGACTTTCTCCATCCCGAGAGTTGCTGTACCGGGAGGGACAGGGCTATGGCTCCGCACATGCCTATGCAGTGGAAGCTCCCCAGGAAGCCCATGGTCAGCGCGGATAATAATAAGGCGGTATCCATAGTTTAAAATACCTGGAAATCTTTTGTGGCTTTATAGGCTTTGCCATCCATTGTCCAGCGGGCTATGACATTATAATAGCCCCTGACGGCTGCTGTTTCGGGTATGGTGACCACGGTGCCGGAAACAAAATGAATAGGCACGGTAATATCCCTGGCAGCATCCGAAGCCCGGTAGAGCTGGAGGGAACCCTTAAGGTCTTTGCCTGCGCATTCCCCGGGGAACTCCACCATGATATAGCCGTTCTCCTGGCTGATCCGGATGGGTTGTGAAAGTGCGCGCGCGTTACGGGACGCCGCGACATTATCATTGAAATTCAGCTCCTCTTCATAATAATTGCTGAGCACCATATCATAATTATAGGTAGTGGCTTTATACACGATGGTAAGGATGCCGCAGCAGAGGAGGATAATGGCTACGGTGATGCCTTTGCCCCAGTTCCAGTTATTGAAAAAACGTAACATAATAATTCAGTTTTTTATTTGAGTTTTACAGGCGCCAGGAACGTTGTGGAAGCGGTCTGGACATGCTGCCCGTTCTTATATATGGCGATTTGGATGTCGTTCTTGCGTGCCCGGATGGCCGACTTGGGAAGGATGACAAAAAAGCTGCTTCCCGCCCGGTCTGCCGGCAATAAGGTGATGCTTTTGCTGCCGACCATCTCGATATGTCCCTGCCTGTCTGCCAGGTCAAGCGTGATATGCAGCGTGTCATTGGACTTGTTTTCCAGCTTGATGGTATAAAGATTGGACAGGCTGTCCGTACCTCTCTCCTGGTAGGTTAACCCTGCCGACCGCATCAGCTTGACGCCCACCTCTTTGCGGGTGATGAGCAGCACGGAAATCGCTGTAATGATGGCTACAAGTACGATGCTGTAGGTAAGGATACGTCCCGTAACACGGAATTTTTTGCCTTCGCTGACATTATTCTCGGAATCGTAACGTATCAGCCCTGGCGCACGTCCGGTCTTGTCCATCATGAAATTGCAGGCATCAATGCAGGCGGTACAGTTGGTGCACTCCAGTTGTGTGCCGTTCCGGATATCAATGCCGGTAGGGCATACCTTGACACACTGGTCGCAGTCTATACAGTCGCCCAGGTGCTCCTCCTTGATCTTGGCGTACTTTCCCCTGGGCTCTCCCCGCTTATGATCATAGATCACCACAACGGAATTTTTGTCCAGCAGCACTCCCTGCAGCCTTCCGTAGGGACAGATATTGGTGCATACCTGCTCTCTCAGGAACGCAAAGACGCTGAAAAAGATAAGGGTAAAGGCTACGATGCTGATAAAGCCTGTGATATGCAGCTCCAAAGGACCTGTAATGATCTCCCAGAGCGCCTCCGTACCGATAATATATGCCAGGAAAGTATTGGCGATGATAAAGGAAAGCACCAGGTAAATGCCGTACCGTATGGCGTACTTCCGGGTCTTTTCCGCATTCCAGGGCTGGCTGAAAAGCAGTTTCTGGGCGGCTCCGTCGCCAAGTATCCAGTAATCCACCTTCCTGAAAAGCATCTCCATAAAGATGGTCTGCGGGCATATCCAGCCGCAGAATACCCTTCCGAATGCCATGGTAAATAATGCGATGAACAGTAGCCCTGCCAGGAATATCAGCCCGAAGATCAGGAAATCCTGAGGCCAGAAGATCTTGCCGAATACGATATATTCCCCTTTTACAAAATTGAACAGGAAAAAGGGTTTGCCCTGGTAATAGATAAAGGGTAACCCGAAAAACAAAAGATAATAGAACCAGCTTACCAGGATGCGTTTCCGGTAATAGGGTCCTGAGGGTCTTTTGGGAAACAGCCATTGCCGTTTACCCTTTTCGTCAACGGTAGTCAGGTGGTCCCTGAAGGATGATCCGCTAATATGGTCTTCGTCTGGCATAAAATAATTTCTGTTATGGTGTGCTGCGGTCCGGTGATAGCGCTGCAGGAAACCTTGTATGCCGGTTCCTGCAGCGGTCTTTTAATGCAGGGCGGCTGTATGGCCGTCTGCCGGCTGTTGCTGCTCGGCAGTGGCTTCCTGCTCCCCGGAGGTCGCATCTTCTTTGAAAAGATCTCCCTGCGGCGCTTTCGGCTTGGCCGGGGTAGTGCCTTTTAAGGACTTGATATAGCTGGCAAGCTGCGCGATCTGGCGCGGGGAATAATCATCCTGCCAGCTTCTCATACCTTTCTCTATGACCCCGTACTTAATGGTCTTGAAGATATTTTGTATCGTGCCGCCATGCAGCCAGTAATCATCCGTAAGATTGGGACCTACCTCGTTACCGCCGCCGTCCGGCGCGTGGCAGGCGGCGCATACCTGTACGAAAATGGCTTTGCCGGCAGTAAGGTCCGCTTCGTTATTTAAATAGGTCACGGTATTTTCATCCACGTTATTGGCGCTTTTGGCGAGGTACTCTTTTACGGCCGCTTCCGCCTCCGCCGTATGATAGGCCAGCTCTTCATACTGGTTCCTACCTGTACCAGACAGCTCATAGACCCACAGGTACACTACGGAGAAAACAAGGCTGAGGGCAAATCCCCAGCGCCACCATGGCGGGCTGGGATTATCCAGCTCCTCGATGCCGTCAAAATTGTGGCCCATGCTCAGCTCCGCATCAGTAATGCCTTTTGCGGCAGGGGCGGCATTGAATCTTTCTATCCAGTGGATCTTCCGCTTCGTGGCAGCGGCCTTGGCGGTAATCTTCCTTTTACCCAGCAATGTGTAAAACACGCCCAGGAGTATCAGGATGATCAGTATCTCCAGGATGATGATGCCTGACAGGAAATAAAATGTGGACTTGCTGATCCCGCCGATGGTAGTGCTGACAACGGCTGCTGCAGCTTCGGGGCCGGCCTCCTGGGCATGAAGCATCATGGGAGCGGACAGCAGGGCCAGCAGCAGGAGCGTAGCGGACTTCTGCCTGTTCTTCCTGTAAATATCGGTACCGATAATGATCCCGCGCGACAGGACTGCTATGACAGCCAGCAGCAATAAGGCGATGATCACCATGAACAATGCTACCGGTTCCGTCAGCTCGGATTGGACTTGGGAAGGGTGGAGCTCCTGTTGTGCGCGGAGCAATCCCGGTATCAGGGCAGCAGCCAGGGTGGTACAGTATCTTAAAATATTTTTTTTCATAATTATAGTTGAAACTTAAAAAAGAAATGCCGGAGCCGCGTCTGGTTGTTTTAACCTTCCAGCGGGAGATTCTTGATCCGGGCGATTGTTTTTTTGTCTTTGGCAAACACAAGGATGGTAGCCAGAATAAAGATGAAGACGAACAGCAGCAGGGTTATCATCGGATAAATGCTCACATCTTCAATGGTCTTTAAATAATTGATGAATTTCATAAAATAATATTTTTATTGGATGGGGAGATTTTCTGCATTTTTAACATCCTTGCCCAGCCTTTGCAGGTAAGCGATCAGCGCTACGATCTCATCGTGAGCTTCCACGTCGATATTGCTGGTTGCCAGGTTATCGCGTATCTCGTTGGCCTGCAGCTCAAGGTCCTTATTCGCCGTATTCTCATAGCCTTCCTCGTAAGGCACGCCCAGGCGCTTCATCGCCTTGATCATCTCGTAGGTCTTGGTTTTATCTATCCTGTCCGTAAACAGCCAGGGGTAGGAGGGCATAATAGATCCGGGCGAGGTGGATTCGGGGTCCAGCATATGGTTATAATGCCAGCTATCGGGGTATTTCTCGGCCAGCCGTGCCAGGTCGGGACCGGTACGTTTGGAGCCCCACTGGAAAGGATGGTCGTAAATGAACTCTCCTGCTTTGGAATAATCTCCATAACGTTTTACCTCGTCCCTGAAAGGTCGTACCATCTGGGAGTGACAGGTATAGCAGCCTTCCCTGATATATATGTTCCGGCCGTGCAGTTCCAGCGCCGTATAAGGCTTGACGGAAGCGATCGTAGGGATGTTGGATTTCACAAGGAATGTCGGGATCATTTCTATAATACCGCCTATGGCTACTGCAATGAGGGACAGGATGACCATTTGCACAGGACGGCGCTCCACCCAGTTATGCCAGTGCTTTTTACCGACAACGGGCAATACTTTCGGCAAAGGTGCGGCCTCGGCCTTCTCTGATGCGGTAAAATGTCCTTTCTTGACCGTTTTATACAGGTTATAGATCATCATCAGCATACTGATGATATACAGCGCGCCTCCCACGGCCCTTAAGGCATACATAGGCACGATGGTGGTAACCGACTCCATGAACTGGTATTTCAGGTTGCCTTCTTCCGTAAAGGTCTTCCACATGGAGCTCTGTACAAGTGCTGCCGTATATAAAGGTATGACATAGAAAAGGATGCCGATAGTGCCCAGCCAGAAGTGGCGGTTGGCCAGCTTCTTGGAGTACAGCTCCGTATTGAACAGGCGGGGGATCAGCCAGTACATGATACCGAATGCCAGGAAGCCGTTCCAGCCCAGGGCGCCCACATGCACGTGTGCTATGGTCCAGTCGGTGTAGTGGGAGATCGCGTTGACCGCTTTGATGGACAGCATAGGGCCTTCAAAGGTAGCCATACCGTAAGCTGTCAGGGCCACTACAAAGAATTTCAGGATAGGCTCTTCCCTTACCTTATCCCAGGCGCCGCGCAGGGTCAGTAAGCCGTTCAGCATACCACCCCAGGATGGCGCGATCAGCATGATGGAGAACACGGTACCGAGGCTTTGCGCCCAGCCGGGCAATGCAGTATACAGCAGGTGGTGCGGTCCGGCCCATATATAAATAAATATCAGTGCCCAGAAGTGTATGATAGACCAGCGGTAGGAATAGATCGGCCTGTTGGCGGCTTTGGGAACGAAATAATACATCAGTCCCAGGAACGGAGTGGTCAGGAAAAAGGCTACCGCGTTATGGCCGTACCACCATTGAACAAGAGCGTCCTGCACGCCCGCATACCAGGAATAGGAATGCATGATGCTGGTGGGAATAGCGAACGAATTGACGATATGCAGCATCGCTACGGCTACCCAGGTGCCTATATAGAACCAGATGGCTACATACAGGTGGGCTTCTCTTCTGCGCAGGATGGTACCCAGCATATTGGCGCCGAATACGACCCAGATAAGGGTAATGGCGATATCCAGCGGCCATTCCAGCTCTGCATACTCCTTACCCTGCGTATAGCCCATCCATAAGGACAGCGCACCGGCCAGGATAATAAGCTGCCAGCCCCAGAAATGGATCTTGCTCAGGGTATCGCTCCACATCCTGGCCTTACAGAGCCGCTGCAGGGAATAATACACACCGCAGTAAATGACATTGCCCACGAAGGCGAAGATCACGGCATTGGTATGTACAGGTCGCATGCGTCCGAAGGTGGTGGCTTTCAGCCCGAGGTTCATATCCGGCCAGGCCAGGGCAATGGCGATCCACAGACCGGCCAGCATCCCGATAACACCCCAGAAAAGTGATGCGTACGCAAACCATTTCACACTCTTGTTATCATAGTAAAATGTTTCCACCTGCAGCCCCGGGGAGGAGGTGGTGTTACTGTTGGTTGTCAATAGTTCAGACATGTGTTTGTTTTATGTTTAGGGATAAATTTTTACAGGTTGCTTTCTTTTGACGGGGGAGTGGTTTTACCTTCCTTCCCGGCGGCAGGCGCGGGCAGCTTGAAATTGTCAAACAATATCTTATGCGCCGGGGAATAGGTATCATCCATCTGGCCGGACCTTACCGACCATATGAATGCGATCAGGAACAATAAGCCCACGACCAGGCTGGCACCTAAAAGCAATAACATTACACTCATAATCTCTGGATTTGCCTTCGAAAAGGAAGTTGGGAAATTTGTTGGTACAAAAGTACTGGAGCCCCTTGTAGCAGGGAATGATAAACATCAAACCCGGATATGATTTTTATCACCTTTTGCACATTTTGGCAGGATATGCACGGTTACGGGAAGGGTCAAAGTGCCTTACTGCTTATCGGGGTGTGAAGATGCCCGGATATATCGTATTATTAAATAATAATTTATACCTTTGTACTTACAAACGTTGAAGTGTATGAAACCTGACTTAGAGGCATCTGTCCCTGATTGTGTGCATTGTTCCAAAAGATTTTCCTCCGTTTTCTGCCGGGCAGAAGTGGAAAACCTCCGCGTGGTCAATGAGCATAAAGTGTGCTCTGTCTATAAAAAAGGTCAGATGATCTTCAATGAAGGGAATTACGCCTTCGGGTTGTTCTGCATCAATGCCGGGAAGCTCAAAATATCCAGGAACGGCGATGACGGCAGGGAGGTGATCCTCCGCCTGGCCAAACCGGGTGATATCATAGGGTATAAGGCCTTGCTGACCAACGATAAATATTCGGCGTCGGCAGTGGCCCTGGACGACTGCAATGTTTGCTTTATCCCCAAAGATCTGTTTCTGAAGATACTGAAATCGGACTCCTCCCTTTCCATAGAGCTGATGCGTATGCTGAGCGCCGAGCTGGGCAAAGTAGAGACCAAGCTGACGCACCTGGCCCAGAAGCCCGTACGCGAACGGCTGGCCGAAACGCTGCTGTTCATTAAGGAGACCTACGGGCTGGAAGCCGACGGCCAGACCATCAACGCCAAGCTGTCCAGGGAAGAGATCGCTAATATCGTGGGCACTGCTACGGAATCCGCTATCCGCCTGCTGTCCGAATTCAGGAAAGACGGCATCATAGAGCTGGACGGCAAAAGCATCCGTATCACCAATCCCGACAAGCTCGTCCGTACAGCCAACCTCCAGGATTAAAAAATACAAACCTGATAAATATCATATTTGCTGCTGACTACCGTCATTTTACGGAGATATAGATAGAAATACTTTTGCATTGTTGTGTAATATGCACCTGCACTATTGTATACTCTGCTATGGATAATTTTATGCTCATCGATTTTGCTGATTTCAGGCTTACGGAAGTCTGTGGATTTGTTGTGGAGCAGTTGCACAGCAGGATACAGGACAGGATCGTCTATCTTAACAACATTATTCTTTCAAATTCCCTGGAAAAGAAGATCTATCATTCTCCCTTTCACCTTTCCTACCTGGAGCTTGTGGACAAGGTCCAGCGGCTGCTGAAGCTGGAAAAGCACGTGCTGTTCGAGTATGTGCAGGCCAATGAGCCGCTGCTGCCCCAGTTGGCGGTCCCCGCGAACAGCGGGCTGCTGATCAGGCAATTTCAGTACGATATCAAACATACATTGCTGCATACAAGGGTCTTGTTCCAGGAGCTGGAGAAAGATGCGGACGTCCGCACTATGACCTCCATTATAGAAATGGAATTGCACAACCTGGAAACCCTTATTATACAATGGTTCCATATCGTCAATAAGGATATCCTGGGTAGGAACCGGTTAAACAAATAGGTCAATGAATACTGAGAAAGCCACACCGGTAATACCGGTCTATGAGACCAGCACCTGCTACCACTGCGGTGAGGCCAATCCTAACAAGGCTATCCGGCTGGAGGACAAATCCTTCTGCTGCCAGGGATGCCTCTCTGTGTACCAGTTGCTGAACCAATCCGGCCTGTGTGCCTATTATGAGCTGAATACCAGCGCCGGCATCAATAAGCGGGAAGTGAGCCGGTCCGATAAATTTGCTTACCTGGAAGACGAAGCCATCCAGCAGCAACTGATCAGCTTCCGTAACGAGGCGGAGACCCACGTACGGTTCTATATCCCTTATATCCATTGCAGCTCCTGCGTGTTCCTGCTGGAGCGGCTGCACGATATACATGCCGGGGTCAAGCGGGTGGATATCCACTTCCTGAAAAAAGAGGTGTCGGTGGTATTCCGCCACGGGGAAATATCCCTGAGGGAGCTGGTGGAGCTGCTGGCCTTTATCGGGTATGAGCCGCATATCAGCCTGCAGAAGACGCCGGAACGGAAGAATCAGGTGAGCCGGAGGCTGATCTACCGTGTGGGTGTGGCCGGCTTTTGCTTCGGCAACATTATGCTGCTGAGCTTCCCCGAATATTTTTCGGTCATAGACCAGCGGGAGGCCTACCTCTCCGGTATATTCCGGTATCTCAACCTGATCCTGGCCCTGCCGGTATTCTTTTACAGCGCCATGGAATTTTTTGTGTCCGCATGGAAAGGACTGCGGCAGAAATTTATAAACATAGATGCGCCTGTCTCGCTTGCCGTGCTCACCTGCTTTATCCGTAGCGTGGTGGATATTACCGGTGGTACGGGCGCGGGCTACCTGGACTCTATGTCCGGTATCGTCTTCTTTATGCTGATAGGCAAGATACTACAGGAGAAGACCTACAGCCAGCTTTCTTTCGAACGGGATTACTCCAATTACTTCCCCCTGGCGGCCTCGGTGGTCAGAGAAGGCGAGGTCATACCGGTCATGCTCAATAAAGTAAAGGTCAACGATACCTTAAGGATACACCACAATGAGCTGATACCCGCCGATGGTATCCTGGTCAAGGGTAAGGGACAGGTGGACTACAGCTTTGTGACCGGTGAATCGGTGCCGGTGGACCTGTCGGTGGGCAGCATTGTATATGCCGGCGGCAAGCAACTGGGAGCGGATATAGAGGTGATGACCATCAAGGAAGTGGCGCAGAGCTACCTGACCAGCATCTGGAACAGGAACAAGGACATGCAGAAGAATGACGAGGAGATACATAAAAAGAACCCGGTACACTACATCGGTAAATTCTTTACCCTTGAGATACTGCTGATCGCCTTTGCAGCGGCAGGCTACTGGTGGTATAAGGGCGATTACAATACCTTATGGGCCAGCTTTACGGCGGTGCTGATAGTGGCCTGTCCCTGCGCCCTGCTGCTGACATCCACCTTCACGAACGGCTATATCCTGCGTATATTGGAAAAGAACGGCCTTTTCCTGCGCACCGCCAAGATGATCGACCCTATCGGCAAGCTGGATATGCTGGTCTTTGACAAGACGGGCACGCTCACTTCCGGGAGCGAAATGAAAGCTACTTTTGAAGGGAAGGAGCTCACGGTGGCGGAACGCAGCCTGATCGCCTCCCTGACCGTTCCGACCCTGCATCCTATGGCTGCGCCGGTGAAATACCTGATGGCTGTGAAGGAATACTGGCCGGTGATGGACTTCCGCGAGTCGCCGCTGGGCGTATCGGGCTATGTCAGCGGTCACCTGGTGGAGATCGGTACCGCTTCCCATCTGCAGATACCGCAGGAAGTGGCGCCGGCAGGTACCGTGCTCTTCGTTAAGATAGACGACGAGGTGATCGGGCACCTTGAGCTGTCCCAGCGCCTGCGTAAGGGCGTCAGGGATATGTTCCACCGGCTGTCGGACCAGATGCCATGCGTGGTGCTGTCCGGCGATAAAAATCACCAGCAGCGCTACCTGCAGGAGCAATTGGGCGCTAAGACGGAGCTGCAGTTCAACGCGGGTCCGCAGGATAAGCTCAACTATATTAAATCCCTGCAGGCTTCCGGCAGGAAAGTGGGTATGATAGGCGACGGCCTGAATGACGCGGGCGCTTTGCTGCAGAGCGATGTAGGGATCAGCGTGGCCGATGACATCAACTCGTTCACCCCGGCTGCCGATGCCATTATAGAGGGCGGCAGGCTGGACCGGCTGGGAGCGCTGATAAAGCTGTGCGGGGCTTCTTCCCGTATCGTGAAGACCTGCTTTATCTTCTCGCTGATGTACAATCTCACAGGCGTGTTCTTCGCGGTCCAGGGACTCCTGAGCCCCCTGATCGCCGCCATACTGATGCCCTTAAGTACCCTGACCATCGTCACCATTACCTATACCTTCAGCAGGGTCATCGCCAGGAGGTACGGGCTGGAATAGCCCGGGCTTTAAAATGCCTGTAATGCCGTAAGAATGCAGCGGAAAAGGGAAGTGCCGTAAACGTTAAAAGTCAAAATAATCTGCTGTTGGTTTGTTTATTTTAATATCTTTGTAAAAGAATTAGTTTTTTATAATCTCTGAAAATAATATATTATGCTGAGTATATTGAATACAGTATTGCTGTGGTCAGCACCAAGTGCTGGTGAATGGATCATCATTTTAGTGATAGCGTTGCTCTTGTTTGGTGGCCGCAAAATTCCGGAACTGGCTAAAGGTCTGGGAAGAGGCATCAGGGAATTCAACGAGGCAAAAGACGGTCTGAAATCAGAAATAGAGAAAGGTATCAACGAAAAGAATACCACTTCTGCCAACAAGGAAGAAGCATAAAATTATCATAAAACGATCAAGCGACAGGTTGAGGTTAACATATTATTAGTAAATAAATGTAAACCTCGGCCTGTTTTTTTTGTCAAAAAAATATGATGTTTAGAGATATTGTAGTAAGTTTATAGTTTGGAATGTGATGAAAGGAAGAAATTAATGTTATCTTATTGTGATAAATCCGGTGACGGATAGAACCGACTAAAACGACTTGCAATGAAGAAGGTGAAAAAAATATTGGGTATGACGCTGATGGTGTGTGGATCTTATACGGTGGTAAAGGCCCAGCAGCTGAATGTGGGAAGTTTGCATAACCGGCAGAATGAAGAAGTGAAGGCCGCTCCTCCCAAAGAGGATGCCGCGGCTAAGAAAGAAGTCAGTGTTCCCCAGGCCAACCCGTTCAGGCCCAGCACTACCGAGGTAGCGAAGCAGGCTGATGCAGTGGTAAAGCCTGAAGCGAAGCAGACCCCTAAAGAGAACAACGAAGTATTGCTGGCCTCCAGCGAAAAGCTGCCGGCAGGATCGGTAGCACCCGCTCCCAAAGTGAACCTCCCCAAGAGCCATAAGCCTATACTGACGGATTATGTGCATAACGGAAGGTTTGAGCCGGTACCGCTTGCAGGGGAACTGAATTACTATAAGCACAACAATGACGCGATGCTTACCTATACCAAAGGGTATATGGTGAACTTTGACAAGCGGCTGTCCTCACTGCGCAGTGACAGGAAGGTGCAGACGCTGAAATCAATAGACGCGATCCTGGATCAGCATAAGATCCCGCGTGAGCTGAAATACCTGGCGGTCATTGAATCTGCCCTGAACAGTACCGCTACCTCACCGGTAGGGGCCAAGGGATACTGGCAGTTCATGGAGCCTACAGGCAGGATGATGGGATTGAAGATCAGCGGCGGACGGGACGACAGGACTGACCTGACCCGCTCCACGCAGGCGGCTGCCAAATACCTGACCTACCTGTATGACGAGTTCGAGGACTGGCTGCTGGTGGTAGCGTCCTACAACTGCGGACCGAGACCCGTGATCAACGCTATGCGCACGACCGGGAAGAACGACTTCTGGTCTATTAAAAAATACCTGCCTAAAGAGACCCAGAACCACGTGATGGCTTTTGTGGCTACGGCTACCATAATGGAACGGATGCCGCACTTCATAGAGAGCGGTGTGCCCAAGGATTTTGACTGGAAAGCCCTGAACATTAACAGGAAGGCGGTAGTGGAAGAGGCGGAGAAAAAGAAAAAAGGACATCCTTTGCTCTCGCGCTTCTCTGAAGAAGAGGTGGCCACTATGGCGATGGTGCGCATCAGCAAGCCGCTCGACCTGGAAGTGGTGGCAAGGCACCTGGAAACCGACAGGCGCCAGTTGGGCAGGTGGAACTATGACTACTTTACATTCCTCTCCGAATACCAGGCCGGGACCAGCACCTATAACCTGAGGATCCCCAAGGATAAACTTGAAAAATACCTGGAAAAAAGATCGCAGATAGAAAAGGAGCTGATGGATTTGAATTAATTTGTAAAAGGAGCCGGCCGGAATAGGCTGGCTCACTTTTTTTTAATAACATTGTAGGCATTATCAAACAATCGGAACGTTATTATGAAAGTGATCATACCTGTTGCCGGTGCAGGGACCAAATTGCGCCCCCATACCTATACGCAGCCCAAGGCGCTGATACCTATGGCGGGAAAGACCATCCTGGGCGTGATACTGGACCAGTTGTCTTCCCGGGAGTTTGAGGAATACGTGTTTGTGGTGGGATACCTGGGAGAAAAGATCCAGGACTATATCAGGCAGTATTACGGTCATCTGAACTGCACCTTTGTGACCCAGAATGATAGGAAGGGCACCGGTCATGCCATCTACCTGACCGCTAATGTGGTAGGCGACAGCGAGGTGCTGATAGTATACGGAGATACGATCTGCGATTACAACCTGGATGCGCTGCTGGACAATCCTCATTCCGTGGTCGGTGTAAAGCGGGTGGATGATCCGAGGAACTTTGGCGTTGCCGAGATCGATAAGGACAATAAAATACTTAAAGTCGCTGAAAAGCCTGCTATTCCCAAATCCAATATGGCTATGGTGGGCATCTATAAGATCAAGGAGACCCGCGTCATGTACGAGGTGCTGGCACGGGAGCTGGAAAAGGACTCTGCGATAGACGGGGAATACCACTTTACGACCATCATGCAGGAAATGATCAAAAGCGGGATCGTTTTTGATGCGCACAAGATGAACCACTGGTTTGATTGCGGGAGAAAGGAAACCCTGCTGGAGACCAATAAGACGCTGCTGAAAAAGATGTATGACGAGAAGCAGGATATGGTGATGCCGGAGCAGCTGATCAACAGCGTGGTCATCCCTCCCGTAAATATAGGAAAAGGATGCATTATCAGGGACTCTATCATAGGGCCTTCGGTATCTATCGGGGAGAACTCCCTGGTAGCCTCATCCATTATCAAGAACTCCATACTGGGCAACTATGCCAGGCTGGAAGAGGTGGTGCTGGAAGCATCCATCATCGGCAGCGATGCCTATGTGAAAGGGGTCTGCCAGAGCCTGAACATAGGAGATAATACAGAAATAGACTTAGGATAAAATAACATTTATGCAATTCGATCCATCGGAAAACAGGATTTGTCAATTATTCCGGATAGAAAAGCCTGTTATACAGGCGGGTATGATATGGGCATCGGGCTGGAGACTGGCTGCTGCGGTCAGCAATGCCGGCGGCCTGGGCATTATCGGGGCCGGTAGTATGTACCCGCACATCCTGGAAGAGCATCTCCGGGAAATGCAGACGGCTACCGGCCGTCCTTACGCGGTCAACCTGCCGCTTTTATATCCCGATATTGACAAGCACGTGGAGCTGATACTGAAATACAAGGTGCCGGTGGTCTTTACCTCTGCCGGTAATCCCAAAATCTGGACCCCTGTACTGAAAGCCGCGGGCATCACGGTGGTGCACGTGGTAAGCAGCACTAAATTCGCGCTGAAATGCCAGGAGGCCGGTGTGGACGCAGTGGTCGCGGAAGGATTTGAAGCCGGCGGGCATAACGGTCGGGAAGAGACCACCACGCTGTGCCTGATCCCCGAAGTGCGGAAAGCTATCACGATCCCGCTGATTGCGGCCGGGGGAATAGGCAGCGGCCGGGCGATGTTCGCGGTAATGGCGCTGGGCGCCGAAGGCGTGCAGATAGGGTCCCGCTTCGTCTGCTCAGAGGAAGCCTCCAGCCACATCAACTTTAAAAACGCTGTCCTGAACGCCGGAGAAGGAGATACGCAGTTGTCCCTTAAGCAACTGACGCCGGTAAGGCTTCTGAAAAACGACTTTTATAAGCTTGTTTCCCGGGCAGAACAGGAAGGCGCTTCTCCCGAAACCCTCAATGAGCTGCTGGGAAGAGGTCGCGCTAAAAAAGGTATGTTTGAAGGCGACCTGTCGGAAGGCGAGCTGGAGATCGGGCAGGTAAGCGCGGGCATCCGTGAAATTATGCCGGCCGCTGCTATCGTGGAAGAAATATGGGATGAATTTTTGACAACCTGTTCGCAACCTTTTAAAAGCTATGGAACCGTCAAAGCCTGATATGACTGCCGTAGATGCTGTCAGAAAGAAGATGTGGGACAGGGACTATTTCAGCCAGTGGCTGGGCATAGAGCTGCAGGAAGTGGCGGTAGGCTATTGCAGGGCGGCCTTTGTGGTAAGGAAAGAAATGCTCAACGGTCATGGGATCGTGCAGGGCGGCGTGCTCTTTTCCGTGGCGGATACCGCCTTTGCCTTTGCGTGCAACGCGCAGGGGAAGCTGACCGTCGCCCTGGAGGTCGGCGTTAACTTCATTAAGCCGGCAGCGGAAGGAGAGCGTCTTACCATAGAGGCCAGGGCGTTACATCACGGCCGTAAAACGGGTGTGTATGATGTGAGGGTAACCAACGACAAGGAGGAGCTGGTCTGTCTTTTTAAAGGCACCTGCTATACCTCTTCTAAAAACATACTGGATTAAGATGATGATGCGGCTGGAGCATAGGGCCTATGATTTTAAGATAAAGGCCACGGAGGGCAAACGCTACATTTTTGACGTCATCAGGCGGAAATATGTGGTGCTGACGCCCGAGGAATGGGTGCGCCAGCATATGGTGCGGTATATGCTGGAGGTGATGGACTACCCGCAGGCGCTGATCTCTATGGAAAAGCGGGTGGTGGTGAACAACCTGAGCCGGCGGTATGATATGGTGGTGTATGACAGGAATACCCGGCCTTGGATGCTCGTCGAATGCAAGGCGCCCCACGTCACTGTCGGGGATCAGGCCTTTCGCCAGTTGCTGATGTACCAGCAGGCTATTCAGTGTCCTTACGGCCTGATTACCAACGGCGCTACCTCCTATTGCTGCCATATGCAACTGGCGGATTTTAAATGGCTGGAAACATTACCTGCATTTAATTAAAAAGATATCATGAACAAGCATAAGAAATATAACGGCCTGTCTGCCTTGGGTGGCCTGGTGTACTCCACCAACCCGGATGCGATACCGCCGGAGCAGGAGCCGGAAGCGGAAACGCTGCCGCCGGCACAACAGCAGCTAAGGGTAGAAATAGACCGGAAAAAACGTGCCGGGAAAAGTGTGACCCTGGTAACCGGCTTTATCGGGTCGGAGGAAAGCCTGCAGGACCTGGGCAAGCAGCTTAAGACCAAATGCGGTGTAGGCGGCAGCGCCAAGGACGGGGAGATCCTGATACAGGGGGAATACAGGGAAAAGGTCGCCGGCCTTTTAAGGGAATGGGGCTATAAAGTTAAAGTGATATAAATATGAGCAGTATAGCTGTCGATTATAGCCTGGAGGATATTCACCGGGTGGTGCCGGAAGTCTGGAAAATGATACGGCACAGCAAGGTAGTCGTGCTGAAAGGTGAAATGGGAGCCGGGAAGACAACACTGGTAAGTGCCATAGCGCAATACTTAGGAGTTACCGATGAGGTCAGCAGCCCGACTTTTTCCATTGTGAATGAATATGCGTCCGTGGGAGGACAAAAACGGGTCTATCACCTGGACCTGTATCGTATTGCCGATATCAACGAGCTGATAGATATGGGTATGGAGGACCTGCTGGAAAGTGAGTATGAGGTCATGTTCATAGAATGGCCGCAACTGGCCGAGCCTTTTTTACCAGCCGGTACCGTACAGGTACTGTTGGAGAAGACCGGCGAAACGACCCGGCATCTTGAAGTGGCTCCTTACCTTTTCGGGGAGCAGTAACGTTACTGTCAACTTGCCGGGCTATTTATATGCCCCGGCTGCTCTTTTGACCGGAGATAATCAGCCTTTCCTGCTGTGCTTCCAGGAGCTAAAAAGCACCGTCATTTCGACTGGAACGTAGCGGAATGGAGAAATCTCACATAGTTACTTACAATCAGGAGATCAGCTTCGCTGAGAATAGTCCCCTACTTCACTGCGTTTCGCTTGAAATGACTACCTTTTGGAGCAGTATCCAAAAAAATCTTATATATATAGGGAGTCATTATAAATTACCCATTATTATAAGAGTTTCCTCCCATCCGTTCGGAATGACCAACACCCTCAGTGTCTTTATAGTAAAAGCGGTTCTGACCCGCAGAGAGGACACCGTTCAGCGGGGCGTATCTGTAATAAAAGGTTGTTGCCTGTAAGCAGATAGTCACAAAATTTTATCTTATATCCATCAGGAGGCCATTATTTCCCGTGCGGGAGCTATCGCTTCCGGCTGCTCTTTTGACCGGAGATAATCAGCCTTTCCTGCTGCGCTCCCAAGAGCTAAAAAGAACCGTCATTTCGACTGGTAGCGGAATGGAGAAATCTCACATAGTTACTTACAATCAGGAGATCAGCTTCGCTGAGAATAGTCCCCCTACTTCACTGCGTTTCGCTTGAAATGACTACCTTTTGGGGCAGTATCCCAAAAAATCTTAACTGCCTGTCTATATATAGGGAACAAAAAATCATTATAAATTACCCATTATTATAAGAGCTTGTTCTCATCCGTTCGGAATGACCAACACCCTCAGGTCTTTATAGTAAAAGCGGTTCTGACCCGCAGAGAGGACACCGTTCAGCGGGGCGTATCTGGTAATAAAAGGTTGTTGCCTGTAAGCAGATAATATTAAAGAGGCTTTCCCCGGATGAGGAAGCCTCTTTGATATATTTTTGATCATCAGTTGACGGGCCATAGAATATCCTTCTTTCTTACGATCGGATAGTCAGTTATTATTTATAAATATTGATATGGTAGGAATCCCCGAACATGGTACCATATTCATAATGATAGACCCGTACCGGAACTCCGTCTAAATGGATATCTTCAGGATAGGCGACGGAAGCCTGCCAATAACCGGGACTTCGGGTATTGGTACATGGTTCTTTCCAGGTGTGGTATGGATTCCCCCCTTTGGCTCCTGTTATATAGTAAGTTTTATTTACTTTAGGGAATCTGAGCATATAATCATATCCCGCTCTTACATATAATACCGGCATGTTTGTAAAACCGGCGATACTATCCGGAACCAGTTTCCGGAGTATCACTATCGAATCGTTCAGGTTAAATAGACTGTCTGTAATGCCGGTGCTTATATAGTGGCTTACAGTATCTGTCAGGTCGCCGGTGCCTTTAAAGGTGTACACTTCATAACCTTCAATTTCATCCGTTTTAAAATTAACGGGCAGTACATTTACAGATCTGCTGTAATATACAGCTTTACTATATTCACATTCTTTCTTTTTGCATCCCATCGCAGTTATGATAAGGATCGATAAAATCAGGGAACTCTTTTTCATATACATTCTTTTTGAAAAAAAACGTATTATGCTGCCGGAAAATTGGGTGGATGGCGTAATTTTTATTTCTTAATAAAATGCTAATATAGTAGCCGGAATTGTGTATCTTGCGCTGTTTTTTAAATTGAAATTTTATATAATGAGCACAAAAATTACATTCTTCTTACGTTACGCGTTATTGCTGCTGATCTGCCTTGTTGCGGGTACAGGGCTTAGGGCCCAGGATAAGGACACCGAGATTTCGGGTGAGGAAACCCTGAAAATGTGGCTGGATACGCTGGAAAAGATAGACCAGACCATTCCTTACAAGACCGGCAAGGTGGACATCAATGAGCAGATAGATCTGAATATACCGAAGGGATATAAATTTATACCGCAGCAGGAAGCCCGGATGATCGTTTCGGACCTGTGGGGCAATCCCCAGGACAACAGCGTGCTGGGAATGATAGTTCCTGCCGATTACAAGCTGTCAAACCTGGACGGGTGGGCTTTTGTGGTCACTTATGAAGAGAGCGGTTATGTAAAGGATGAGGACGCGGAAGATATAGATTATGCGGCCATGCTGAAGGATATCCAGAAAGACGAGACCGCTGTCAACGAGGAGCGGGCGAAGCTGGGCTATGAAAGCATTCACCTGATAGACTGGGCTGCCAGTCCTTATTATGATAAGGAAAGGAAGATCCTGCACTGGGCCAAGAAATTACAGTTCGGGGATGCCGGCCTGACGCCGGAAGAGCTCACCCTGAATTATGATGTCCGTATACTCGGCCGTAAGGGTATCTTAAGCCTGAATGCAGTAGGGACTATGGATCAGCTGGATATTATAAATCAGCATATACCGGATGTGCTGGGCATTGCCGGCTTCAGGGAAGGCTATGCTTACAGTGACTTTAATCCTTCCGTAGACAAGGTGGCGGCCTATACGGTCGGCGGACTGGTGGCCGGTAAGCTGCTGGCCAAATCGGGTCTCCTGGTGCTGCTGCTGAAAAATATCAAGCTGGTCATTTTTGCCATTGTGGGTGCTTTTGCTTTATTCCGCAAAAAGATAGCGGGTCTCTTCGGCAGGAAACAGCAAGAGCCGGACTATGCTGCCGTACCTGCCGTTCCGGGAGAATTCCCTCAGGAAGACGGGCAGGCAGGATCGGAATATGCGGCTTTTAATGACAGTATAGCGGATGGTCCTACCGGTACGTTGCCGGAAGAGGAGGTGAAAAGCTAAATATCCTATGATCACAATAAGTATTATCGTCCTGACGGTCATTATTTCGTTATGGGGATTCAGGGACCACTCGGTCTTTAACAGGCTCTGCCTGTATCCCTATGAAATGGCTGCTGCCGGGAGCGGGTATTTCAGGTTCGTATCGGTAGGCTTTGTGCATGCGGACTGGGGGCATTTGCTGTTCAATATGCTGACGCTCTGGTTCTTCGGCAGCGTGCTGGAGCAGCAGGTATTCTCTGAGGTGCAATATGTGCTGCTGTATTTTTCCGCCATGGTGCTATCCTCCGCCCCGGAATACCGGAAACAGCAGCAAAACCCGGGATACAGGGCCTGTGGCGCCAGCGGCGCGGTTTCGGCTGTGCTCTTCTCCCTCGTGCTTTTCCAGCCCTGGGGTGTGGTATATATCAAATTCATCATTCCCGTTTACTTCGTATTGTTCGCCGTATTTTATATGCTGTACTCCTGGTACCAGTCCAGGAACGCTTCGGATAATATCGCGCACGGGGTGCACTTGTGGGGTGCCTTATACGGCATTGCCTATACACTGATCGTAAAGCCGGAATCCTTCAGCATCTTCCTGGATAAGATCAGGCGTCCGCCTTTTTTATGATATTTCATATGTGAAAAGGGCACGCTGCCGGGGAGAAAAGGGCGGCGGGATGGTATAGGGATTTACTATAAAATTAAGGTCTGTCCGTAGGAATATCATATATAAATATTATTTTCGCAACTTGAAAAAGCCCATAAATAGACGTTTATGAAATTATTAGAAAATAAAACAGCATTAGTAACAGGTGGCAGCAGGGGGATAGGTGAGGCTATCGTATTGAAATTTGCGGCGCATGGCGCTAATATTGCATTTACATATGTATCGTCAGAAGAGCGGGCCAATGCTTTAGTGGAAAGATTAACGGCAATGGGCGTCAGGGCTAAGGCATATAAAAGTGATGCGTCCGATTACCAGGCGGCAGAGGCGCTGGCGGCGGATGTGCTGAAAGAATTTGGTACTATAGACATATGCGTCAACAATGCCGGTATTTCCAGGGATAACCTATTGATAAAAATAACGCCTGAGCAATGGGATGAAGTGATGCAGGCCAACCTGAAATCCGTATTCAATCTCACGAAGCAGGTGATCAGGCCGATGATCAAGCAGCGCTCGGGAAGCATTATCAACCTCAGCTCTATCGTGGGCATTAAAGGTAACCCGGGACAGTCTGCCTATGCAGCTTCCAAGGCCGGTATTATCGGGTTCACGAAATCCATAGCGCTGGAGTATGCCAGCCGCAATGTAAGATGCAATGCCGTAGCGCCCGGCTTTATTGAAACGGATATGACCCATTACCTGAAAGACGGTGAGGCGGAGCAGTGGTTCTCCAAGATCCCGCTGTCCCGCTTTGGTAAAACGGAAGAGGTCGCTGATGTATGCCTGTTCCTGGCGTCCGGTATGAGCAGCTATGTGACCGGCCAGACCATCAGCACCTGTGGCGGTATGAATATTTAAATAATAACTATGCCTGCCTGTTAGGGCGGGGCCATTATAAAAATCCGGCAGCGAATAATATCGCTGCCGGATTTTTTATACCCTTATCCTGACTTTCTCTCTTGTCTTCACCCACAACCTCATACTTGTTCTCCGTTGTTGGTGTTCTTCACCAGCAACCCTATATGCTTTATGGCCTTACTGTACTATACTTCAACTGCAACGCCCCCCCATGCTCAGTTGATGCGCTTCAATTAGCTATCAATTATCTCCTGTCCCTGGCATTAAGGAACAGGAGGATATAATACAGCAGCGTGGCGATTGAGCTCACCGCAGCCACAACATAGGTCCTTGCCGCCCATTTCAGGGCATCCTGTGCCTTCTCCGTTTCCGCTCCGTAGGTAACGCCCTGTGCGGACAGCCATTTCATAGCCCTGTTGCTGGCATCATACTCTACCGGCAGGGTAATAAGGGTAAAAAGAGTGGTCACCCCGAACAGGATGATGCCTAATAACAATAAGGTGGGGTTGGATACGCCCAGCGCCAGACCCAGGCCTACTACGATCAGTATCTGGGACAGCCTGCTGCTGACATTGACCAGCGGTACGATGGCGCTCCGGAGCTGCAGCATATTATAAGCTGTGGCATGCTGAACGGCGTGCCCGCATTCGTGTGCCGCTACTGCCGCCGCCGCGATGCTCCTGCCGTGATATACCTCATCGCTGAGGTTGACCGTCCTGGCCTGTGGGTTATAATGATCTGTCAGCTGGCCGGGCGTGGAGATGACCTGCACATCATAGATGCCGTTATCCCGCAGCATCTTTTCTGCTATCTCTTTACCGGATAGACCCGACCGCAAGCCTATCCGGCCGTATTCCGTAAATTTGGCTTTCAACTGGTTGCTTACATACATGCCAATTAAAAACATAATACCCGCGATCACATAATAGCCTAATAATCCCATACGTATAATAATTTAATTAGTTTGTTTACTTTTACCGGTACAAATTTACATCCAATCATAAAGGAATGATGGGTAATATGACAACTTGTCCCGCTGCGGTATTAAAACCGGACTATTTTGCAAAAAAGGCTGCGGTACGCTGATTCTTTAAAAATAACCGTAACGGACCGTTATAGTTTTACATATGAAAAGTATTTCGAAATTTAAAAGATATACCAAGGTTATCCAGGTATTATCCCGGTATGGGTTTGCTGAGGTGCTGGACAGGATATTACCGTCCAGGGAGCGGGATAATGGCGCAGGTGCGGAAACCGATCCCCAGGTGCCCTCAGGCATGTATAAGCGGATCAGGATGGCTATGGAGGAGCTGGGACCGGCTTTCATCAAGCTGGGGCAGCTTTTAAGCATCCGGGAGGACATCCTTCCGCCGGAGCTGATCGCGGAGCTGCGGAAGCTGCAGGATGCCGTACCGCCCGAGCCTATGGATATCAAAGCGCTGCTGGAAGAGCAGTTCGGGATAAGAACGGAAGAGCATTTTACGGTCATAGAGGCGCAGCCTTTTGCGTCGGCATCCGTCAGCCAGGTATATGCGGCCACGCTTCAGGACGGCAGCAGGGTCGTGCTCAAGGTAAAGCGTTCTGATGTGGAGGCTGTGGTCAATGCGGATGTCAGCATCATGAAAGACCTGAGCCTTTTGCTGGAAAAGCACTACACCAGTATCCGCAATATGAACCTGTACCGGGTGATCTCCAGCTTCGGGCTTTCGGTGCTCAAGGAAATGTCCTTCACCGCTGAAGCTGCCAATATCCAGAACTTCAGGCGGAATTTTAAGGATGATACCCGCGTGTACATTCCCGAGGTATATGAAATGTACTCTAACAATGAGATACTGTGCCTGGAATGGGTGGAGGGCATTAAAATAAATGACCTGGAAGGCATACGTGCCATGCAGATGGACCCCAGGGATATTGTCACCACGGGACTGGATGTCTATCTCCGGCAGATACTCGATTTCGGTCTTTTCCACGCGGACCCGCATCCCGGCAATGTCTTTATTGACAAAAAGGGCCGGCTGATATTCCTGGACTTCGGCTCCGTAGGGCAACTGCTGCCCAGTGATGCACGTATCCTGGAAAATATGATGATCAACTTTGTGTTCAGGGATCCCAAGGGGCTGATACGGAACCTCAAGAATATTGCCCTGGCGTACAGCATTACCAATGAGAAGGAGTTTGAACGCGATGTGGAAGACCTGTTCGCCTATGTAAAGGAGCTGGACCTGCAGCAACTGATGGTCAGGGATATCTTTGACAAGCTCAATAAAATGCTCCAGACCAACCGTATCGTGCTTCCCGATGCCATTTACCTGCTGCTCCGGGGCGTGGCGCTGATAGAAGGCATCTCCAAGCAGCTGAACGCGGACCTGAACATTTACCAGAGCATCAGTCCTTATGTGAATAAAATTGCCGTGAAGCGCCTGTCATTTGACAATCTGAAGGCTTACGGGCTGCAGCAGGCAAGAAGCGTGCTGGCCATTGCTGATATGCTGCCGGAGGTGCTGGCTACCTGGATGCAGCAGGTAAAGGACCAGGAAGGTAAAAATAATGCAGACGTCGCGGTTAGGGAAAGGATGACGCGCATATACGCGGGCGCCGGCAATAAGATAGCTGTCAGCATACTGGCTGCGGCCCTGGCCCTGGCTACAGCCAGTATGATACCGGCTGCAGGTCCCTGGCCGGTACAGGTATGGGTCAGCGGCGGGCTGACGGTCCTCCTGGTGCTGGTACTACTGGTTATGATCCTCCGGGAGCGCAGGTAACCGCCGGAGCAGTCCCGTTGCACTACCGGCTACCGGGGAGCATAATAGATAATGGCGACTCCTATAAGGGCTACGGAGGCGCCTATGATGTCATACCGGTCCGGCGTATAGTGATCGAACTTCATGGCCCATAAAATGGACATCACGATAAAAAAGCCGCCATAGGTAGCATACACCCTTGCAAAATTGGAGGTCTGTAAGGTCGCTACTACCCCGTACAATGCCAGGATAATGCCCCCGGCCAGGCCATACCACCAGGACTTACCCGATCTGAGCCATAGCCAGACCAGGTAGCCGCCGCCTATTTCACACAGGCCCGCCAGTATGAATATCACTATGGATTTAATAAATGCCATAATATATAAGGTTAAAGACAGGAGATCAGCGGAAACCGTTCCGGCTTCGCCCGTTCTTATAATTTATAGCCTCTCAGGAAATCCCCGACCGGCATTCTCTTTTTACCTTCCAGCTGGACCTCAAGGGCATACAGCCATCCGTCAGCCGCGGCAAAGCGCAGGTAGGTCCTGCCGTCGCTGTCCGGGGTGCCCGGTGCGGGTAGTCCGGAAGCCAGCTCAAACCGGGAGCTGTATATTTTCAGTGTCTTGCCGCCCAGGTAGGTAAAGGCTGCGGGTACCGGGCTGAGACCCCTTATGAGATTGTGGACAGCCCCGGCCTTCTGCTCAAAATGTATGAGGCAGTCCTCCTTGAATATTTTGGGCGCATGATGCAGTATCATATCTGCTGCCTGGGGCCTGCCTTCCAGGGTGCCGGCTTTCAGTCCTTCAACGGTCTGTATCAGCAGCCCGGCTCCCGCGTCCATTAACTTCAGGTAAAGGCTGCCGGCATTATCTTCCGGCAGGATGGGCAGGGCCTGCTGGAGCAGGATATGACCGGTATCGATCTCGTGCTGCAGCTTAAAGGTGGTAACGCCTGATATGGTTTCGCCGTTGATGATGGCGTGGTTGATGGGAGCGGCGCCCCTGTACTGGGGCAGGAGCGAGGCATGCACATTGACGGTGCCCATAGGCGGCATATTCCATACGGCCTCGGGCAGCATCCGGAATGCCACGACCACCTGGAGGTCGGCCCGGTACGACCGCAAGATTTCCAGGAAGGCGGGATCCTTCAGCTTTTCGGGCTGCAGTACCGGCAGTCCCTGTTCGTTGGCATAGGTCTTAACAGCGGAATATTTGACCTGCATGCCCCTTCCCGCGGGCTTGTCCGGTGCCGTGACCACAGCCACGACCTGATAGCCGTTATCCACCAGCGCTTTCAGGGAAGCTACCGCAAAATCAGGAGTGCCTAAAAATATGATCCTTATAGGTTGTGTATCTGATGCCATACCGCAAATGTAGCAAAGAAATACGGGCAGCGGGTCAATAACGTATCTTTTACGACTATATGGTAAAATACTTTATTATGACATAATAATAGATTAATTTTGTAGGTTCTATTTGAACTTATGTCAGTAAATAATCCTAAACGTATAAATATATGGATGCCAATGCTTTTTTCAGGAGTACTCATCCTGGGTATGGTATTTGGTTTTTTGCTGAACAGGTCCTCCACCCTTAAAAAGGGCATTACTTCCATTATCCAGAATGACCGGCTGGAAGAGATCATATCGCTTATCAATAACCGTTACGTGGATGAGGTGGATGAGGAGGAGATCTACCGGGAAGGGATCAACGGCATCCTTTCCAAGCTGGATCCGCATACGTTCTACATCCCGCCTGAAAACGTCAATAAGACCAATGATAACCTGAAGGGCAACTATAAGGGGATCGGCCTGGAGTATAATATAATAGATGATACGCTGGTCATCGTTTCCATTATCAGGAACGGCCCGGCATACAGCGCCGGGCTTTCGCTGGGTGATAAGATCATTGCCATTAATGATGTGGCCGTATCAAGGGACGGCATCACTATGGACGAGGTCAGGAATGTGCTGCGCGCCAGCAGCTCGGACACCATCCTGCTGAAGGTATTGCCCTACGCGGCACAGCAGTCTTCCGCATTTGCCTTGGTACGCCAGAGTATCCACGTCAGCAGTGTCGACCTGGCTTACCTTATCCGGCCCGGCATAGGATATATACGTATCAATAAATTTACGGAAGATACCTATAGGGAATTCCGGGAGGCGCTTAACGGCCTGGACCCTTACGCGCTGAACGGCCTGGTGCTGGACCTGCGCCAGAATACCGGCGGATATATTGAGACGGCCATACAGGTGCTTGATGAGCTGTTTGAAGAAAAAAGGCTATTGCTGACTATTGACGGTAAGACCTTCAGCAAGGAGCAATATACCTCCACTTCTGGCGGAACGTTTGAGGAAGGCAGGGTAGTGGTGCTGATAGATGAAACAACCGCATCCTCTTCCGAGATCGTGGCGGGAGCCATACAGGACTGGGACAGGGGAGTGGTGATAGGACGTCCTTCGTTCGGTAAGGGCCTGGTGCAGGAGCAGTTCGACCTGTCCGACGGAAGCGCCTTAAGGCTGACCATAGCGCGATACTATACTCCTACGGGACGCAGCATCCAGAGAGATTACAGCAAAGGCAGGGACTCGTACGATAAGGAGAGCGAAGCCCGTACCACGGATTATGCACCCTTACCCGTTACGGAAGCCGGGGACACCAGGTACTATACGCTCCGTAACCGCAGGACCGTATATGGCGGGGTAGGGATCGTGCCGGATGTCTATATTCCCTATCGTGACTATATGCTGAGGGCCAATATGTGGCATGTGGCCAATGGCCTGGAGAGCTTTGTGAACAATTATTTCTCAACGCATTTAAAGGACTTTACGAAGTATCATACCTTTGAGGACTTCAACAGCAATTTTCATATAGATCACCGGATATTGCAGGCCTTCCGGTCGGAGCTTAACGAGGCATTTGCCGATAATGCAAATTCCGTGTGGAAGAACCCGCAAAAGCTGGATTATCTTAAAATGCTGATGAAAGCGCATTTTGCCCGCCTGATATACAGGAATGAAGGCTTCTACCGGGTAATGAACGAAAAGAATGATATGGTGCTGAAAGCCGTGGATGTGCTGCAGACCGTACAGTATAACAAACTATTACATAATAAATAAATCTTTGGATTTTGTACAAGAATAAACCCAATACGATTCCTGAAAACAGGCTGATCATAGGTCGTAAGCCTGTTATAGAGGCGCTGGAGGCAGGAAAGCATATTGATAAGATATTTATGCTCCAGTCAGCGGCCGGTGGAGAGACGCAGGTGATCAAAAAGTTCTGTAAGGACCGCAATATACCCCTGAGCTATGTGCCGCAGGAAAAGCTGAACCGTTTTACCAGGGCCAACCACCAAGGTATTGTCGCGCTGGCGGCCCTGATCGATTTCCTGCCGCTGCAGGATGTGATCGACCAGGTGGTCTCCGCCGGGGAGGTGCCGTTGTTCATCGTGCTGGACGGCGTTACCGATACCCGCAACCTGGGGGCTATCGCCCGTTCAGCCTACTGTTTCGGTGCGCATGGGCTGATCGTGCCTATCTCGAACAATGCGGCTGTCACGGAAGACGCGGTAAAAACATCTGCGGGAGCCTTGGAAAAGCTGCCCGTCTGTAAGGTACCTTCCATCCAGCAGGCTTTCGATATCCTCCGGATGAACGGCATCAGCATCGGCGCCACCACGCTTGATAATGCGGATTATATCACCAAGCTGGACTTTACGGGTCCGGTGGCAGTTGTCATGGGAGCGGAGGACAAAGGGGTGAGTCCTTTTGTCAGCAGGCATGCGGACCAGTTGATACAGATACCTATGAGCAGCAATTTCGATTCCCTGAATGTGGCGGTAGCGTCCGGGGTGGTCTGCTACGAAATATTTAAACAAAGGAATATAAAATCTTAAATACCCGGTTTTGAATATCAGCATTGTTCCGAATGAACAGATAGATAAGGAAAAATGGGACCGTATTAATTGGGCCACGAACAGCAGGTCGGCTGTTTATAACTCCACTCCTTACCTGGATGCCCTGTCTCCGGGATGGGAGGCGGTGGTCATCAATGATTACGAAACGTTTGCGGCCTTGCCGAAAAAGTCAAAATTGGGGTTAAAGGTGTACGGAAATCCGCCTTTTTTACAAAAACTGGCTATTATTGGGAACGGCAGTGCTGAGCACCTGGACGCAGTGGAAGCAGTGATCCGGAGATTGAGGCTGGTGCACCTCTCTTTTGATGCTCCTTACTTCAGGGGAATCGAACCGCGGGTAAGAAACAATTATTTCATTGACCTGTCCGCGGCTTACCCGGAGCTTGCAAAGCGCTATAAAGGCAACTGCAAGGCGAGCATAAAGAGTGCCGGGAAGCATGGCCTGAAGGTAGAGCGGCTGGAAGACCATACGGTTACGTTCCGCGGGTTTGAGGAGGGCTTCGGCGGGGTGAGCGCTTACAAGGCGGCGCATTTTGAAGCGTTGTCGCTTTTCCTGGACCATAACAGGGACCTGTTCGATTGTTATGGTGTGCTGGATGCAACGGGGGAGGTGGTGTACAGCGCGATCATCTTAAAGGATGCCTGCCGGTATTACTACCTGGTGAGCGGGGCGAGACCCCGGTACAGGCATTTGCTGCCCACCTACTTCTTTATGGACTGGTTTTTGAGGCAGCACTCCGGCCAGCCGGGAAGGATTTTTGATTTTGAAGGTTCAGACATTCCTGCCGTAGCGTTCTATTTCCAGCGTTACGGACCGGAGCTGGAACATTATTATACCTATTACCTGAATAATTATTATTTCCCTTTAAAGCAGCTATTGCATAAAAAATTCAAGCAGTCATAATATGGAACATACCAACTTAAAACCCGCAACGAAATTCATCCATGCCGGGCTGACGCCGGACCCGGCGACCGGCGCTATAATGACGCCTATCTACCAGACCTCCACCTATGTGCAGGACGGCGTGGGCAATCATAAAGGCTACGAATACTCCAGGACCCTGAATCCTACCCGCCACGCGCTGGAAAAAAATATAGCAGCCATCGAGAACGGTAATTACGGCGCCTGCTTCGGCTCCGGGCTGGCCGCTATCGACTGCGTGATCAAAATGTTGAACCCGGGTGATGAGGTCATCTCTACGAACGACCTGTACGGCGGTACCTACCGTATCTTTAAGACCATCTTCGAGAAATACGGCATTAAATTCCACTTCGTGCCTATGGGCGATCCTTCAGCGGTGGCGCAGTATGTGAACGAAAATACCAGGCTCATCTGGGTGGAAACGCCTACCAACCCTATGATGAACATCGTGGATATCAAAGCTATGGCGGCCATAGCCCGCGAGGCGGGTGCGCTCCTGGCCGTAGATAATACTTTTGCCACGCCTTACCTGCAGACCCCCCTGGACCTGGGAGCCGATATCGTCATGCATTCCGCTACCAAATACCTGGGAGGCCATTCCGATGTAGTGATGGGTATCCTCGTGGTAAAGGATGAAAAGCTGGCAACGGAAATGTACCGCATCCAGAACTCATCGGGTGCCGTTACGGCGCCGTTTGATTCCTTCCTGGTGCTGAGGGGTATTAAGACGCTTCACGTGCGGATGCAGCGGCACTGTGAGAACGGTGAACGCATTGCACATTTCCTGAAATCACACCCTAAGGTGGACAAAGTATATTGGCCCGGCTTCGAAGACCATCCTAACCACGAGGTCGCAAAGGCACAGATGTCGGGCTTCGGGGGCATGATCTCCTTTTCGCTTAAAGGCAATAAGCTGGAAGATGCCCATGCCATTGTAAGCAAGGTGAAGATCTTTGCGCTGGCGGAATCCCTGGGCGGTGTGGAGTCGCTCATCGGCCATCCTGCTACGATGACGCACGCTTCCATCCCGAAAGAGGAAAGGGAAAAATCGGGCGTAGTGGATTCCCTGATTCGCCTGAGCGTGGGTATCGAAGATGCCGGTGACCTGGTAGCGGACCTTGAGCAGGCATTAGCTTAAAACAGGATAAAAACATCCCTTTATGACGCGTCAAAACTGGCTGGGAATTACGGGCATACTCTGGTGCTGCATGATACTTATGGTACTGCAGCCTGTCGTTGTATGCGCGCAGCAATCCCCGCAGCAGCAGGCCGGTACGACCGGGAAAAGCCGGATATTGATACTGGAAAATGATTACGTGGAGTACATCAGCCAGGATACCTTATCGGTCCAGCGGCTGGTGAAGAATGTAAAGCTCCTGCATGATTCCGATACCATCTATTGTGACAGCGCCGTGGTGATCCGGCAGCTCAATACCGCGGAAGCCTTCGGTGACGTGCTGGTAAGACAGGCTGACGGCACGGAGGCGCTGGCGGACTATATGCGCTATACCGGCAACAGCAAGACCGTCTATATGCGGGGCAATGTGCAGCTCAGCGACGGGAAAGGCAATGAATTATGGGGCAGCGAGGTCACCTATAACCTGCGTACCAAGGTGGGACAGTATACTAAGGACGGTACCCTTATTTCGGGGCAGACCATGGTATCCAGTAACCAGGCGACCTATAATATGAAGACCAAGGACGCCCGTTTTAAAGGCAATGTGGTGGTGAACGACCCGGAGTATTATGTGGTCTCCAAAGACCTGGGGTATAATACCGACTCCAAGGTCGTAACATTTTTCGGCCCCTCCGTGGTGACCAATGATAATTCAATGCTGCAGACCCGTAACGGCTATTATGCCACCGGCGATAAGACTTCCCGCTTCTGGTCGCGGAGCTCTATACTGAACGACGGGCAATACATAGAGGCGGATACCCTGTTCTATACCAAAAGCACGGGGTGGGCGCAGGCATACGGCAACGTGATCATGATAGATACTTCCAGGCATAACTCCACGATGTACAGCGGTTATGCCGAGTACAACGAGCTGACCAAGAAGATGCTGGCGTATATAGACCCGGTGGTCAAATACATCACCGGCGATAAGACCTACTATTACAGGGCCGATACTTTTTTCAGCGAGCCGGTGCCCTACGAAGAGAAAATAATGACCGCCCAGGATTCCATTCAGCGGTCCGTGGAAGAGATCCGGCAGGCCATAGACAGGCAGCTGGAAGAGGGTGGTGAAATACATAAGGACGAAGATTACAGCGTGGAAGAGCTGCTGGGCCTGCAGTCTGCTGATACCAGCGTGCTGGTGCCGCTGCGTCTTACCGATACCGTACGCTATATATTGCCCGAGGTGGAAGTGCTGCGCGGCGCCGATGACCTGGAAGGCAGGCACCGGAACAGGCGGGATGTGAAATCCGTCCAGGCCACGCTGAACACTTCCAGGTCTGAAAGCGATACCGCCGCGGGCAAAAATCCGCAGTTCATTATGAGTGACTCGCTGTCTGCTCCGGGGCAGACCTATTACAATTACCCGGCTTCCGGCAGCGACAGCGCCGTGCAGCGTTATTTCCTGGGGTATCACCGGGTGAGGATATACTCCGACAGCCTGCAGGGAAAATGCGACAGTATGAAATACAACCAGGCGGACTCGCTGATCACGCTTTATAAGAACCCGGTCATCTGGTCGGGTAATAACCAGATGAAGGGAGATATTATGCTGCTGCTGCTGGACAGTTCCGACCTCAGGGAGATCACTATTCCCCGGAACGGTATCGTCATCGCCCGATCGGGACCTCCCCAGGCCGGCTTTTTTGACCAGATACAGGGTAACTTCATCAAAGGCTACCTGTCTGACGGCAAAATAGACTCCCTGATAGCGGAGCGCGACGCGATGAATATCTATTATATGAAGGATGAAAACGACTATTATTCGGGCGTGAATGAGTCCAAAAGCGACCGCATAGAGGCTGTATTTGAGCAGGAAGAGATCAGGACCATTTCCTACAGGGGACCTACGGACGGGGAGACCACCCCTATGACGGACATTGCTCCGGACGCCCTGAAGCTGCCCCGTTTTATCTGGTACACGGATGAAAGGATACAGAGCCTGGAGCAGTTCCTGGACGGCCGGAAGCTGGCGGATCCCCAGCTGTTCCGGTGGGGAGGGCAGCCATAAAAAGTTTTTTTATTTAATCAAATATCTATACCTTTGCAACTCGAAATTGCACCGACCCTTAATTTTTTTGAATTAAGCGCCCACAGTTGCAGTTGGTGTATTTCGGGAAATTAATTCATTATTTAAACATTTTTCTAATGGCAACAAACATTCAGAATTATGAGCTGATGGTCATCTTCACTCCCATCCTGGCTGAAGAAGACTTCAAAGCTGCTCAGAAAAAATTCACTTCAATCATTGAAGAAAACGGTGGTACGCTGGTACACCAGAATCCTTGGGGTTTACGTTCTTTAGCTTACCCTATCGAGAAAAAGACAACAGGCATTTACTATGTAGTGGAATACACTGCTCCTACTGACCTGAATGAGAAACTGGAGATCCAGTTAAATCGTGATGAGAGCGTAATGCGTCACATGGTCACTCACTTAGATAAATTCGCTGTAGCTTACAATGAGCGTAAACGTAACGCTGTAAAAGAAGCTTAATTCATCCATCTCAAAAATTAATTTAATCATGGCAAGAGCTAACGATATAAAATATTTAAGTACTCAGAGAGTAGAAAAAAGACAAAAAAAATATTGTCGTTTCAAGAAATTAGGTATCAAATATATTGACTATAAAGATGCCGAATTCCTGAAAAAGTTTTTAAATGAGCAAGGTAAAATGTTACCGCGCCGTATCACGGGTACATCTTTAAAATACCAGCGTAAATTAGGCCACGCTATTAAAAAAGCGCGTCAAATGGCTATTTTACCTTATGTTACTGACCTTTTAAAATAAAATAATTCAATGCAAGTAATATTAATAAAAGACGTAGATAACTTGGGTGCAGCTAACGAACTGGTGAATGTTCGTCCGGGGTATGCACGTAACTATTTGATCCCTCAGAAATTTGCCGTAGAAGCAAGCGGGTCTAATAAAAAAATATTGGCGGAGAAGCATAAGGTAGCTGCCAGGAAAGAAGAGAAATTATTGGCTGATATCGCGAAGGTTGCCCAGGTGCTTTCCGCAGAGCCGGTAAAGATCACTGCCAGGATCGGTGAGAACGGAAAGATCTTCGGTTCTGTAACTTCTGTACAGATCGGTCGCGCTATCCGTGAGCAGAAAGGTTATGAAATTGACCGCCGCAAGATCAACATTGTTGATGAAGTAAGAGAAGCAGGTACTTTCAATGCTATCCTTGACTTCGGTGCAGGTAAAAACGTAGAATTCAAATTCGAGGTTGTAGCAGAATAATTATCCGCGCATAACCTTTATCATAAAAGATAGCTTACCTCAATAGGTAAGCTATCTTTTTGCATTAAAAAAATGTGGTAAAAAAACTGACCATTTATATAAGCCACAAAACGATCCTATAGCAAGTGTAAGAGATTCCTCACATCCGTTCGGAATGACCAGCACGCAAGATACTTTTGTTGGTGTTCCCTCTGTTGTTGAAGTTCTTCACCACCAACTCTACAGGCTTTAGCAGGTGGCTCCATCTCGCCGCTTTTACAGAATAAAATAACCTGACATAGGATAACCTCTAAGATAGAGATTCCTCAATCCGTTTGGAATGACCAGCGCGCTAAATACTTTTGTTGTTACTACCTCCGTTATTGGTGTTCTTCACCAACAACCCTACAGGCTTCACCAGGTGGCTTCATCCTGCCGCTTTTACAGAATAAAATAACCTGACATAGGATAACCTCTAAGATAGAGATTCCTCACATCCGTTCGGAATGACTTGCGCGCTAAATGCCGCTATTGGTGCTCCCTGTTGGTGTTCTTCACCAACAACCCTACATGCTTTGCGGGTGACTCCATCTCGCCGCTTTTACAGAATAAAATAACCTGACATAGGATAACCTCTAAGATAGAGATTTCTCACATCCGTTCGGAATGACCTGTGCGCCAAATACCTTTGTTGATGCTCCCTCCGTTGTTGGTGTTCTTCACCAACAACCCTACAGGCTTCACCAGGTGGCTTCATCCTGCCGCTTTTACAGAATAAAATAACCTGACATAGGATAACCTCTAAGATAGAGATTCCTCACATCCGTCCGGAATGACCTGCGCGCTAAATGCCGCTATTGGTGTTCCCTGCTGGTATTCTTCACCAACAACCTTGCAACATACGTAAGATAAGCTACAAGTATAGATGCGCTTAAAAAAATATCGCAATGCCCCTGAAAAGCGCATTGCGATACCTGGTGGCGTAGCCCAAAATGATTTTAATAATCAGCGATGATGCTCTTCCTGCTGACGGTAGCGGCATTGAATACACCGATAACGTTTTTCCCGTACACATTGGAACGGGGATTGGCGGGATTGCTGAGCGCGGCAGAACTATTCTGTCCCAAAGTGAAATAGAACTCATATACAGGTTTGGCGATGCAGAACAATTCTACGCTCAGCGTATCGCCGTTATTGAATTCCGCTACAGAATCCTCCCTGTTGATATTCCTGAAAAATATAGGGCTTTTGTTAACCTGCCCGTCAATAAATTCATCCGAATCATAGCTGGCCGAAAGGGTATTCAACCCGTTCAGGTAGCTTCTCAGCAGGTAATAATTGCCACGGCCCGGAGGATCTTTATACACGGGTACCCCTACATATATGTCCCTGCCCAGGAACCTGCTGAACTCGGACAGCTCTATCTTAATGGAATCAAGCTCCACCTTGGTCTCCGGAACGGTACATACGGCGGTCAGCGTATCTTCCCGGATAACAACGTATAATTCATAGGAATTGCCGGTACGTGCGGTCAGGGCTGTATTGGTATAACGGGTTGTGAAGGTCCCGATGGTCATCGGGTAGCTTATATTGTCTTGGAGGTCCTTTATCCATACGGTTGCATCATATATCCGCTCAAAGCTGTTGTTCTCATTGAAAGGCTTGGACCTGGAGATGGTGACAAAATTATATCCCTGCTCATCCGTGATCAGGGCATCCACGATATAGCGCTGCTCTGCCTTTTTGAGATTGATATCTATCACTTTCTGGCAGGAGGTGATGCAGGCGGTGATACCCAGTGACAATATCGTATATTTCAGCATATTTTTCATAAGGATCACTAGAATTTAAAGTTATAGGAAATGGAAGGGACAAATTTGAACAAGGCCGTACGTTTAGCCTGTGTCCTGCTCGGGTCGTCGGGATCGTCCTCAAATGTGATGGTATAGGCGTTCTCGCGGCCATATACATTGAACATGCCGGCTGTCAGTTCCGACTCCCAGCGTCCTTTCCGCTTGCCCAGCTGGTAGGTGACATTCAGGTCCATCCTGTGATAGGCGGGCATCCTGTAGCCGTTGCGTTCCGTATAGAGGAAGACCGTGCGGTTATCTATGGTATATTTCCCGCTCGGGAACGTCACGGCATTGCCGGTATAGTACACGAACGTTCCGGATAAGGTGAGCTTCTTGGTGACATCGTAGATGGCCACTACCGAAATGTCATGTGTCCTGTCGTGGCGGGCGGCATACCAGTCGCCGTTGTTGATGCCGTCTATCTGCTTTTCTGTCCGGGCGAGGGTATAGCCGATCCAGCCGGTCAGCTTGCCTTTATTCTTCCTTACCAGGAATTCCGCTCCGTAGGCCCTTGCGATACCGTACAGCAACTGGGTCTCAATAGCATCATTGCTCAGGATATTAACGCCCTCCACATAATCTATCTGGTTGTCCATGGTCTTGTAATAGCCTTCCAGGGACAAGGCGAACATATTATCCTTTAAATTCTTGGCAATGCCCAGCGATACCTGGTGAGACCGTTCCGGTCGGATGATATTGTTGGTAGGTATCCATTTGTCGGTGGGGTTGGAAGCTGCGGAATTGGACAGCAGGTGCATATACTGTGCATTCCGGGCATAGGCGGCCTTTACGGCCAGGGTAGGATTGATGATATAATTGGCCGATAAGCGGGGCTCGGGGTTGATATAGGACTGTACGAACTCGCCCTTGTCATAATACCGCGTATCGATCACCCTCCTGTTCGCATCCAGCGTATAAAAAGGCTGCTCGCCTCCCAATGCAGTAAAGGTGGATACCCGCAGGCCGTAGTCGATGGTCAGCTTCGGGGTAGCCTTCCAGGTATTATTGGCATAAATGGCATTCTCCCAGCTGTAATTCAGCGGGAGGTCGCTTATGTTGATGTCGCCGGTATAGCTGCCGGGATTGACTTTGTGATAGACGGACTGGAAGCCTGCCTTGATCTCATTCCGTGAATTAAGAAAATAGCTGAATTCCTGCTTCAGGGACCAATCCCTGATCCTGGATTTTATCGTGCTGTTGAAGACGTTCAGGTCCACTTTTACGTTATAGGCAAAATCATTATAGGCTACTGTCGTATTGGAGAATAATTTGGGATTGACCTGGTAATTCCAGCGTACGGACCCGGTCTTATTGCCCCAGTCCAGCCCGAATGCGTTGGCGATGCCCAGGTTATCCTGTCCCAGGTAGCCGGAGAAGAATATCCTGTGCTTGTCGGATATCTTATAGCTGGCCTTGGCGTTCAGGTCGTAAAAATTGAGAATGGTCTTCTGCAGGGAGGTGTCATTGCTCAGCTTCAGGAACAGGTCCGCATAGGTGCGGCGCCCGCTGATCATAAAAGAGCCTTTGTCCTTTACGATGGGACCTTCCACCAGCAGGCGCGAGGAGATCAGCCCGATACCGCCGCTGACGCTGTAATCCTGGTTATTGCCGTCCTTCATCTGCACATCCATCACCGAAGACAGGCGGCCGCCGTACTGGGCCGGCATATTCCCTTTGTAGAGCGTGACGTTCTTGAGCGCATCGGAGTTGAAGGTGGAGAAAAAGCCCAGCAGGTGGGAGGGGTTGTACACCAGCACCTCATCCAGCAGCACGAGGTTCTGGTCGGCCGCGCCGCCCCTGACATAAAAGGAGCCGCTCCCGTCACCGTCCGACTTGACGCCGGGCAGCAGGGTCACCGCCTTGACGATATCCCGTTCCCCGAATAATACGGGCAGCTTATTGATCTCCTTGACATTGATCCTTTCCACGCCCATCCTGTTATCAGTGATATTGCTGTTGTCGGCCTGTGTAGAGATGCCCGCTCCTTCCAGGACGTTATCCGATTCTTCCCGGAGCTTTATGTCCAGCCTGGTATTCCCGGACAACTGGACGTTCTCTGCCGTCGGTTCATAGCCGAGATTGGAAAATGTGAGCTTATAGGCGCCTTCCTCCATGGTGATGGAATAGAAACCATACTCATTGCTGGTGGTGTACTGCGATTTTGTACCGGAGGCCTCTATCTCGGCGCCTATCAGTGTTTCTCCCTTTTTGGCATCGGTGATATAGCCGCTGATCGTATATTTTTTCTGCGCCTGGCCTGTGAGATATGACAGCAGGCATAAAACGGTCAATGTACCATACAGGAATGGTTTATTTGTTCTCATATGTTCCGGTGTTTATAAGTGTATCCCTAGCGGGAGTGGTCTGTATGGTTTTGGATGAATCCTTATGTTTATTATTGAAGAGATCGTTCCAGCCCGAAAACGAGCGTTTGAACATCAGCCCGGCGCCCTGCCTTCCTATGTTCTGCTGGAACACGGCATCGTAATTGCTTGTCCGGAAAGCGTTCATGCGGATGCGGCCGTCCTTGGTGAGCAGGTATTGTACCTTGAACTCGCCCGCAAGATTGTAATTGGTATTATTGTTGCCCCAGTCGTACACGCCGCCGACCTCCGTTACCAGCCGGTTGTCAAAGAAATTCTTCCTTACGTTCACACCGGCCTCGTTCCTGTTGATATAATTGGCGGGATTGGTCTGGTCATACCCGGAAAGCGCGTAGCTTTTATATTTCAGATTGATATAGAGGTCTTCCACGCCCAGCAGCTTGTTCGCAAGGTTGGAAAGCTGGGACGATGCCGTAGCGGAGAACAGCTCGCTCATATTTGTGATAGCACCCGCGGACAGGCTGGTGTTGTGCAGGCCTTCCGGCGGCAGGAACTGCTTCAGCAGCAGCAGGCCGGCCACCTGGTTCAGCAGCTCTCTTTCACTGGTATTGATACGCTGCAATTTCTGGTGCGCGTAGGTCCCGACGGAGCGGTTTTCTACCAGTCCCAGCCTGAAGGTGAGCTGGGGCTGGCTCAGGGCGCCCTGCATATTCAGGTTGATATTGATAGGCTGCGGCATTTGCGCATCTGTGATCTCTGCATTGTTCAGCCCGAGCCGGTCGGTCTCATTGGCGATCAGGTCGTACAGGCGTGCCTGCACGCGGGCATTGGCTTTTACATTCAGGTCCGCATCATACAGGTCGCCTGTCCATTTGATCACGCTGCCGGACTCCAGGATGAACTTCTGCTGGTAGTTCAGTACCTCCATCTGCTTAAAGGCGAAATTGTATTCCCCTTCTTCGATGACATAATTGCCGTTCAGCCTTATGGCGCCGTTGGAAGGGATCTCCATTACAATATTACCATTGCCCGTTACCTGCAGCTTATCGCCGGTGGACTCGTCCAGGATGATGGTCGCTTCCAGGTCTGGTGTGACAATGGCATCGATCTTTAAATTATAAATAAAGGGCGGCGCCTGTAAAAAGCTTTTCCTGTCCGTATTGCTTTTCTTAAAAGTGATGTATTCATAGCTGGAATAATCTCCGCCACTGGAAATGGGGATGAAGAGCCTGGAGCCTCTTAAGGGCCTGCCCACCACATTCATTCTGAGATTATTGATCATGCCAGTCAAGGTAACGTTGGTCTGGGCAATAATATTGCCGTAGAAGTAATCATTTTCTGATTTATCCAGGCTCAGTATGCGGATCCTGTCGCTGCTGAAGCCCAGGTTGAAGGCGTAGTGCTGCCAGCCGGAATAAGTGATGCTGCCGTTCAGGATGCCTTTGTTATAGAGCGCGTCCCGTATCTCCATATTCTGGAACCGGAAAGCGTTGTCGGCTATCTTCAGCCGGTGATGATCTATGAAATAGGGCACCCCCGTAATGTAAGGAGTGACCGTTATATCTTTCAGCAGGATATCCCCGCTGTACACCGGCTGGTATATGCTGCCGTCCAGCAGAATCTTGGCGGAAAAGCTGCCGCCTATATTATGGATATAATCTTTGGTGAACGGCTGTATCCATTCCATAGGAGCCTCGTCTATGATGATCCTGCCCTTAAGCTCAGGATGCCGGCGGCTGTAATTGCCCTGTATGTCAAACTGTACCGCTCCTATATCCGAATGCAGGGTAGTGCGGGGCGAAAGGCTGAAGGTAGATTTTGTAAGATCAGCGTTCCCGGAGGCTTCCAGGTGCCCGAAACGGATATCATCAATATATAGCGTATCGATATTCAGGTCATAGGCTATCCGGGGGTGCTCGAAAATATCGGTGCAATACACGCTGCCGTTGATATTGCCATTGATAAGGAATTCCGTGATACCCATCATATTATTGATAGGGTTCGTCTCCATGTTATGAAACCCGATGGCGATGCTATTGGGTATTGCCTGGTCCCTGTTCAGCGTGAGCATCTGCCGGCCCGACTGCAGGGTCACATTGTTAAGGTACAGGAATCCCGGGCTGATGATAATGGTATTGGGACTCTGCAGCTCCCATTTTTTGTGGTTGAAAAAGATATTCGAAGGCGCTATATTGACATAAAAGCTATCTGAATTCCCCCTGATGCTGCCATGGATCTCGGCATTCCCGAGCGTATTGATAGACTGGGTCTTGATGCTGAAATTACCGTTGTTGTTGAAAAAGTCTGAATTCAGTTGCAGGGTGGATGCTATTTCATAATCCCCGAAGCTGAAATTCTCCAGTGTCACATCCTGGTTCAGCCCTTCCTGCGTGCCCCATATTTTGAGCTGTCCGTTACTGAAATTATAATCTGCTATGCTCAAGTAGGGTATGGTGCCCGTAATGCTGAGATCGTTGGTGCTGTTGTTGAACCGGCCGGTGACATACGCCCCGGAGTGAAGCCGGATAGGGATATTGATGAGCCTGAAGAAATCGTCCGATTCCTTGGTCTGTATCGTAAAGTCGAAATCCTGGATGTCACCCGCGGGTGTAGCAGTAAAGTAGTTGGGGAAATAGCGGCTGAAATAGCTGATAAAGGCATCCGGAAGCGTACTGAACCGGAAGTTCCCGTACATATTGGCGTCAATACCGTTGGTCAGGAAGGAAACATTCTTCTTTTGGTTGCTGATGGTGGAGCTCAGGTAGAACTGGTTCAGGTGGAGCGGCTGGCCGCCTACGCTCATTTCCATATTGTAGAACAGCAGGGAACCCAGGAAATCGTCCGGGTTGGTGCCGGTAAAGTTCATATTCACCTCGGCGCTGCCTACCAGCGGGTGGCCGGTCCAGTGCAGTGCCTGTGTATTGATGTGGTAGAGCCTGGCATCCAGGCTGTAATGGGCGCGGTTCTGCTCGAATAATATCTTGCCGTTGCTGATATCCACGTTGAAGTTGGAATCCCTGGACAGCACGCTGCCGCTGAAGGCGTGATCATTATAACGCGCCATAACGTCTATGTCCCGGTAGTTATAATCCAGGAATTCCAGTTGCGCTACCTGTGTGCTGAAATGTATTTCCCGCTGGGCTTCAGACAGGCCCGTACCGTCAAAGGTGGCTTTCAGGGTAGCGGTGCCCAGCTCCTGTACATTGGTCAGGGAGCCGATGTGCAGGTGTTCCAGTTGCACGTCCCCGGAATATTGCAGCAGACCTGTCAGGGCGTTTTTGACTTTCAGGTTGGCAGCTACGGCGCCGTTGCTGCCCTGCAGCCTGAAGGACGCATCGAAATCATTGAGCAGCCCGTTGAAATGCCCGGTAGCCTTGAAATCGCCCAGCGGTTCGGTATTGAAATAAGGCTGGTGCTGCAGCTCCGGTACATATTTTAAAATGTCCTTACCGTTGCCGCTAAGCTGCGCATTGAGGACAGTGATGGCCATATTGGGTACATCCGGTATCTGCCGGATGGTAAAGTCTCCTGTAAAGCTGTTGGTGCCGTCACTGATGCTGATCGCCGGTGATGACAGCGCGGCTACAGTGCCGGCAGCTTTGCCTTCCAGCTCGAACTGGTGCCCCCGGATGCGTTCTATGGCGTCCGTAAAATACAGGATATCATTGATGCCGACCCGTGATTTCCTGAAATTTCCTGTCATCTTTACCCGGTCAATATATTCCAGGAAGTCGGGGAAATGATCATAATGCATGGCATAATAATCACTGATCTCGCTGTTATCGGTGCGTAGGTAAAGGTTGCTGCATTCGGATATGTTGGGAGACACCTTTACAAGGCTCCTGAATTCCCGGATGGCGAGGCCGCACCTTTCCTGTGCCTTAAGATGCACTACATTGCCCTTTACCGTATCGCCTTCTATGGTGATATCCCGGATATTGGCAGTGATGCCGGTAATATCCAGATGCCACTCGTCGAAAAAGTTTTCAGGGGCCTTATGCTCCGGGTATTCCAGGAAGAACCGGCTGCTGCCGATATCGATCTTACCGATATCGAATGTCCATCCCGAGGGATTGAAGGGCGTGCTTTCAGAAAGGTGGTGGGACTGCGGACGGCGTGGGCGTGGCGGTCTTCCGCCGGTGTATTCGAGGATACCCAGGAGCACCTCCTCTCCTTTTACGGAAGACAGCCGTACTTTTTTCTTCTTATAATCTATGTGGTCGCCGCTGATACTGAAATCCTGGGCCTCAAAATAATAATCGGTCCCTATCCACTGGTCTTTATAGGCAAATCTGACGTCTTCCAGGCCGATATCCTGTACCTGCCATTCCGGGAGCACCGTGTCGGAAGGGTCCGGGGCACTTCGTGTGGCAAAGTTGTCTGCGATATACTGGTAATTCCAGGTCTCGCTGTGCTTGGGCCGCTGCAGCAGCACCCGGACGTGCTTCAGTTCCAGCCCGTACAGGGTGGGATCGTCCTGCAGGAAAAAGAAATTATTAAGCCGGACATTGATATCGCCTGCATAGAACAGGGTGTCCTGCTGCTGGTCGAGCACCACGATGTCTTGCAGATGGGCCCGGTCGAAAAAATAGATGCTGACGTGACCGATGCTGACATGGGTGCCGAGCCTTTTGCTGATGTAAGCGGTGAACTGCTGGGTAATATAGGTCTGTACCGGGCTTAAGTTGAGAATTAAGCCCGATAGCACCACTAATACAAGCAGTGTAAGAACCGATCTTTTAATGAATCGAATGAAACGTTTCAGCCCTGTTGAATTTTATACAAATATACTACAACAAACAGTAGTTATGTATGAGGATATTCTTAATGAGATATTAATGCCGTCGAAATGCCGGAACAGGTGAGCGGATTTCTGCAAGGGGCATTAAACCAAAGGAACAGGGAGGAGTCTTAGATATATTAGCCACAGCGCAATGGTCACTCACCTTTTAAATTTTGAAGTCATGTTTACAATGAAGAATATAAGCAAAAGCCTGGTCGTTTTCTGGACTGCCATTACACTACTGGTAACGGCAGGCACCTCCGCAAAGGCACAGCAGCAGTATGTGGATTTTGATGTTTTCTACAATGAATTATCACCTTACGGTAACTGGTATAACGATCCGGATTACGGGTATGTATGGCAACCCAGGGAGGCCGGTAACTTCCAGCCATATTATACCAACGGGTACTGGGTAATGACCGAATACGGCAATACCTGGGTGTCCAATTATGACTGGGGCTGGGCGCCGTTTCACTACGGGCGCTGGACAATGGGCAGAATGGGCTGGATATGGATCCCCGGCACGCAGTGGGGACCGGCCTGGGTAGAATGGCGCCAGGGCGGCGGCAATTACGGCTGGGCTCCTATGGCTCCGCAGGTACAGATCAATATCTCCGTAGGAGGTGGCTGGGTGACACCTTATGACTGGTTCGTATTCGTTCCGCAGCGGAATATCTATAACCGTAATTTCTATACCTACCACCGTCCGTACAATCATATGGCTATCTATAATAAGACCATTATTATAAATAACTACTACAATGACCGGAACAACAGGCCCATTTATAATTACGGCCCCAGGGGAGAGGATATCAGGCGGCATACAGGCAGGAATGTACCTGTTTACAGGGTGACAAATGCCGAGACCAGGAGCGCCACTCACGGCGCAAGAGGCAACGAGGTAGCCCTTTACAGGCCCAATGTCAGGGAAAGGTCAGCCTCTGCCGCTCCGAGGGATGTAAGAAGCTATAACAATTCGGCTTCTGCCAGGGATAACGGCAGGAATGGCAGCCGCTCCGGCAGCAGGGCTGATAATGCACCGGCCACCGCACCGCGCAGCACGAATGCTGTCAATGCACGTGACAACCGCCGTGAGCAGCCAGCAACCACAAGCCCTTCCGCTAACCGCAACGTGACTCCCAATACCGGTACACGCGCATCAGGCAGTATATCTGAGAGCAGGGGAGCCAATGCTCCCGGCAATAACAGGAATGTGACCGCTCCGAGGATGGATAACTCCAGGCAGGTGCAGCCCCGCAGCAGCAATGCGCCTGCGCAGCGTAATCAGGTGGCTCCCGCTCCGAGAACTACATCTCCTGCACCGAGAGCTACGTCTCCAGCACCAAGAGCTACAGCGCCTGCGCCGGAAAGAAGCGTAAACAATATGAACAGGTCTTCCGGTTCCGTCAGGGGTGCCACTGCTGCTCCGCAGCCCAGGCCATCCGCACCGGCAAGTAGCGGCACAAGGGCTCCGGGTCCGTCCGTGAACAGGGGTGCTGTCAACAGCGGCCATTCTGAAAGCAGGCCGGCCATGAACAGGGATGCAAGATCTTCAGACGGCTCATTTTCCAGGGGACAACAGGGTGGCTCCAGGCGATGATCGCCGGTATCTGAGACATTTGATATATAAAAAAGAGTGGTACTGTCTATAGTACCACTCTTTTTTTATATTTTTGCACAGTTTTTTTCCAGAAATGAAACAGTCTCTAGTTCTTCTGTGCCTGCTGACAGCTATGGCACACCGCGGCTATGCCGGCACCCCTGATAATGACCGTAAAGGCCAGCTATTTATCTATTGGGGATGGAACCGTTCCGGCTATACCACCAGCAACCTCAGAATGTCCGGTAATGATTATGATTTCGTTATCCATAAAATGATGGCAAGCGACCGGCAGTCTCCCCTGGGCCTTGTATACTTAAATCCCGGCACTATGACCATTCCCCAGTATAATTACAGGATAGGGTATTTTATTAAGGATAGCTGGTCGCTGAGCATAGGGATGGATCATATGAAATACGTGATGCGGCAGGACCAGGAAGCGCGGCTGTCCGGGCATATCTCCCATCCTGATGCCATCTACCAGGGGCAGTTGAACGGCACTTATAGGCTGTCACCGGATTTCCTGACGTTTGAGCATACGGACGGTCTGAATAACCTGAATGTGGAAGCGCGTCATCACCGGACAGTGCTCCGGTGGGACCTGTTCGGTGCAGGAAGAAGTATAGACCTGGAAGTTATGGGCGGCGCCGGTGCCGGTATGATGATACCGAGGACCAATACCCAGCTTTTTATGCAGAAGCGTTACGACCATTTCCATGTATCCGGTTTTGATGTCCATGGGATAGCCGGTATCCGTATCAGCATCTTAAAGCACTTCTTTATAGCTTCCGAGTTCAAAGCCGGCTATATCAATATGCCCTCCATCCGGACCACCTACAATACTGCGGATAAGGCCAGCCAGGCTTTCGGCTATATGCAGTATAATATCCTTTTCGGCGCCCAGGTCGCATTCCGGAAGTAGCTGGCTTTGACCGTCCGGGGTATTACAGCATATCCAGCAATGCCGTCATGCCCGCTGTCGCTTTTTGGGCGATCACAGTGGTGAACCTGTTGAACTGCCTGCCGGGATCGGGATCAATGACATATATGGGCGCTCCGTAGGGGACGAAGTCCACCAGCCCGGCAGCGGGATAGACCTGCAGCGATGTGCCTATAACGACCAGGACATCTGCCGTCTTCACAAGATCAAGAGCCGGTCCGTACTGTTCTACCGCTTCGCCGAACCATACGATATCCGGCCGCCAGCGGCCGCCGTCCGGGGCCTTGCTGTCCAAAGGAATATCCTCAAATACGGGTGCTGCAATACGCCTGTCCCTGTCACTGCATTTGGAAAAGAGTGAGCCGTGCAGGTGCAGCACGCTGGTGCTTCCCGCCTGTTCGTGCAGGTTGTCCACATTCTGGGTGATGATGTGCACCTTATATGTTGCTTCCAGTGTTACCAGCCCGGTATGGGCGCTGTTGGGCCGGGCCTCCAGGGCCTGCCTTCTTCTCCGGTTATAAAAGTCAAGCACCCGCTCCGGGTGGCGTTTCCATGCTTCGGGCGTAGCCACATCTTCTATCCGGTGCTGCTCCCAGAGGCCGTTATGATCCCGGAAGGTCTGTAAGCCGCTTTCCGCGCTGATGCCGGCACCGGTAAGTCCTATGAGCTTTTTCATATCAGGTGGTATGCTTTCAGGAATTGATCCTTTTCCATATTTCCGGCAGCATTTTGCTGGCGGCGAGCTCTTTCATTTTGGTCCTGGCCTCATCCACGGGGCTGCCGAAGTACACTTTCCCGCCTTCAAGGGAGGATGGTACACCGCTTTGGGCATATACTACGGCGCCACGGCCTATGGTAAGGTCCTTGTTGACCCCCACCTGGCCCCAGAGGATTACCTCGTCCTCGATACGGGCTTTACCTGCAATGCCTACCTGCGCCGCAAAAAGACAGTTGCTGCCTATCACAGTGCCATGACCGATATGGACCTGGTTGTCCAGCTTGGTGCCCCTGCCTATCACCGTATCCCCGCTTACGCCTTTGTCAATGGTACATCCGGCCCCTATTTCCACATCGTCATGGATGATGACCCTGCCGCAGCTTTCCAGCTTGTCATACTGGCTGGCGCGTTCTTTCCGGCGTTTGAAATAAAAAGCGTCCGCTCCCAGCACGGTGCCGGCGTGAATGATGACGTTATCGCCGATCTCGGTATGATCGTATATGGTCACATTGGGATGTATCAGGCAGTTCCTGCCTATGGTTACATGATGCCCTATAAAAGCGCCGGGCATGATAACGGTATCTTCTCCTATAAGGGCGGAGTCGCTGACCATTTTATCGGAAGGGACAAAGGGGCGGAAGTGCTTTACCAGCTTTACATAGGCGCTGAAAGGGTCTTCGCAGACAAACAGGGTCTTTCCGTCCGGGCAGTCCACCTTCTTATTGATAATAATAAAGGTGGCCGCTGAGCGGAGGCAGGTATCATAATATTTTTCATGATCCACAAAGGAGATGTCGCCGGGTGTTACTTTATGTATCTCGTTGATGCCTGTAGCCTGGTGGCCGGTAGCGCCGATAAGCTCGGCATTGATAAAGCTGGCTATCCATTGGGGATCAACTGCTGTTGGGAATTGCATATGAATTGGATTGTTAAGGTTTGGGGAGTTCGGCGCCGGTGAATGCAAACGGCAGCAGCTCCCGGATGGATGCTACTTCAATGCCGGAGCCGTCCGGGGCGGTCATCAATATCCTGAAAGGCGCCTCCTGCCGGTTCTGGTATTCCAGGATGTGCTGGCGGCAGGCGCCGCAGGGCGACAGCAGCGCTTTGGGATCAACCTGGTCTGCCGTATAGGCAATGGCCATAGCTGTTATGGTCTCATCCGTGTCCAGCGAGGCGTAAATGCCCAGTACGGTACGCTCCGCGCATATGGTCAGGGAAAAGCTGGCGTTCTCCTGGTTGGCGCCTTCCAATATACGGCCACCGGTAGTGCTGACGGCGGCGCCCACCCTGAAACCGGAATAGGGTGCGTAAGACAGTCGTGTCGCGTTGAGGGCGGCAAGTACCAGCGCCTGGTCGTCCGGGGACAATTCACTGTAATGACCGAATGGTGTATATGGTATTTGAAGATGCGACGTCATATGCTGGGTCTGTCTATCAAAGTTAGCATATTCCTGCAGTATTTTAAAATCAGAAATAGCGCCTGATCAGGCGCAGGTTGTGGGTCCTGGTCCTGTGCCTGGTGCTGATGATGCCGTTGCTGTCTATTTTGTCAATGACCACGCAACCGCTTTTTTCAGTGGCATGTATGATGGTATGGCTGTCCAGCAGGATGCCTACGTGCACGATCCTGCCTTCTGCGTTGTCAAAGAAGGCCAGGTCGCCGCAACGGGCGTTCTGCAGGAAGTCTATCATTTCGCCCTGCTCCGCCTGCATCCAGGCATCTCTCCGGAGGGCAATGTTCATCATTTTGAAGACCATCTGCGACAGGCCGGAGCAGTCTATGCCCATATGGGTACGGCCTCCCCAGAGGTAAGGGGCCCCGACAAACTGCAACGCCGTATGCCTGCAGCGCTCTTCGCCGGCCCCGGAGAATTTGAGGATGGCCTTTTTTCCCTTGAACTTTACAGCTTCGCCGGCAGTAAGCTCCAGGGTATTCTTCTTCATCCCGGTAAGGCTGCTGCCTAAAGGGATGGCTATAGGACCGTTCTCATGGATCAAGACGCCCTGGTGGGTGGCTGAGAGGTATTTGACGGCTTTTATATATTGCTTTTTGTCGATGGGCTGTATCTGGCTGACCTTGATCCAGCCGCAGTAATCGTCAAGCTGGCCGGAGATAAAGACCCAGCCTTCCTGTACGGGAGACAGGATATGCAGCTTTTCCCCGAACAGTATCTGCGATATCTGCTCGGATTGGTGCGATGCTTCCTTGCGTAAAGGAGCTACAGGAACATTACAGTATGCAAAACTAAAAGCTGACAAGTGATCCTTTTTATGCGTGTTGTATTAGAGTATTGGTATCCGGAAGTACCCGGCTGAAAGCTTCGTCAATCGCGCAATTACTTATTGGTCTGCTCCAGGTAGCTGCTTAATGCCGCTACCATAGAAGGCTGCCCGGGAGTGGGTGCTTTGATGGTGCATTTAAAGCCCACCTTTTCGATCTCGTTACAGGTATTGGTACCGAAACCGCCCAGCACCACCGCTTCGCTGTCCATATCCGGGAAGTTGTTTTTCAGCGTTTCCACGCCGAAAGGGCTGAACATCAGGATAAGGTCATAGCCCTGCTCCACTACGGGCTTGATGTCTGTGCCTACGGTCCTGTAAAGTACGGCTTCCTGGAAATTATATCCGTTGTCTGCCAGCAGCGGGGATACCTCATTTTTGGTATTTTCTGAGACCGGCAGGATGATCTTTACCTTTTCCTTGTATTTGCTGAGCACATCCAGCAGGCCATCTGCCGAACCGTCTGCGGAAAAGAATACTTTTCTTTTCCGGTACAGGATGAATTTCTGGAGATAAAGAGCTACGGCTTCGGTGATACAGAAGTATCTCAATTCGGGGGAAACCTTGAATTTCATTTCGTCACACATCCTGAAAAAATGATCTACTGCGTTGCGGCTCAGCAGTATGACACCGGAAAATTCTGCAAGGTCTAATTTCTGTTTCCTGAATTCCTTGGCGCCCAGGCCTTCCAGTTTTATAAAGGGGAAAAAATCTATTTGAACATTGTATTTTCGTGCTACTTCATAGTATGGCGATTTATCACTGTCAGGTTTGGGTTGTGATATAAGAATCTTTTCAATCCTTTTAGTCGTTTTTGAGGTAGACTTGCTACTTTTCGCTGCTTTTGCCATGTATACTCGCACGTTTTAAAAATCAAAAAACACTATATGATAGCACTATACGATTAACGCATAATAAATTTTGATATTGCCTTTACGAAAATCAATAAAGGCATAATTTCCGAGGCGCAAAGGTAAAGAAAAAAATGAAATTTACTGAAATTGAGCAAAGAATTAAAAGAATTTATACTACGAATGTAACGTTGTACCAGGAACAAGAGGAGCACAATCACCCCCAGCAGGCTCATAGGCTGTATCCATTTCGATCCCCCGAAAGTCATCACGGCCATTACCGGCAGCAGCACGAAGGCCGCCACCTTGTGCAGCAGGAATATGTTGAAGGCATAGGTGTCCAGCGTTTCCTCTATCCTGAATATCCAGCCCAGGAGCTTCAGGAAAACCGCCTTGATAATGAAGGCAGAGCCAACGGTCAGGGACAGGATCAAAAGCAATAGCCATTCATTCCGGAGGTATTTGCCGAAATCAAGCTGGTATTTCTCCAGCAGCAGGAAGCCGAAAGCACCCAGGACGAGACAGGCATAGGCGTTCATCACCAGGTTGCCGAGGCTGTTCTGGCTTAGCTGCTCCCGGAGCTGGCGGGCGCTCAGGTTGGGATTGCGGTAGGCTATGAATATATTCCTGAAATAAGAAGGGTTGATGAGCCTGAAAACGGCCGGGATGGCCAGCAGTATGATAAAAAGCGCGAAGTCGAAGTTGTGGTGCTGCCTTTTTCTTGCTGTTTCCACGGCATTTACCTTGTCGCCGGAAGGGTAGGCTATGCTGTTATTTTCCAGCAGGGTATGGAAACGCAGCTCAGACACGCTGTCGATCGTATGGCGTAATGCCACACTGTCGGCCTGCCGCTGCAGCGCCACCCGCGCCATACTGTCCCTGGCCTGCTGCAGGCTGTCGGCGCGCGCCAGGAGCGTAAGGCTGTCCCGTCTCGCAGCAGCTATACGGATACTGTCCTGTGTCCGTGCCGTATGCACGGTGTCCTGTCCATGCGACATCTGGAATGTATAGCATGATAATAGTATAAGCAGGTATGTAAATAATTTACACGGCAAAACGGGTAGTGCTTTTTAATGAACAGTCCTGCAAAAATAAGTGCTGTATATATACAGCACAATTAATTTTATGAAAAAATCTCCCAGCAACGGTGCCCGGGCGCTGCGGGCTCCGGATGCTGATCGTCATCTGGGTTGCAATATTGTGCAGTGGAGGGTATTGGGTTGCTGGTGAGACACCGGCAACGGAGGTAAGAATGTTTTGCAGTGGTGCCCGGGTGTTGACCGTTATCCAGGTTGCAGTATTGGTAGGTGGATCGATTATTGAGTTGTTGGTGAAGAACACCAACAACGGAGGAAAAATGGTAAGCCTGTCACCAATGAAGCGTAACGGAACAACCTCCCGGTGGAGGAATGCCAAAGCAAGAAGAGGAGTGGCTAAAAAGTAAACAACCTTGCCATATTTTGAACTCAGTCGAAATATGGCAGGGTTGTTTATTGATGCATAGCATACCCTTCGACAAGCTCAGGGTGACACAACAGGGTCAATGTGACAATGCAGGCTCACTATAATAATGCAAGCTCACTGTGACCATATAAGCGGCTTTTTAGATAGCCTCTTATTGGATATAGCTGTAAGCTGAACCGCTTTAATTATCGGACATCATTTTGACGCTCCTGTTCACGAATGCCGTCAGGGCTTCCCCGCTGAGCATTCCCTGGGAAAGCAGGGCGAGATCGAATGCCTGGCGGGCCAGGGTCTCCTGCTCTGTTTCCGTGGTGCCCAGGATGCGCTGGATGAGCTTGCTGTTACCGTTCACAGATACTTTATAGTTATCAGGCATAGACCCATAAAATCCGAACATACCTCCGCCGGAAGTTTTGGCCATTTCCTTCATCCTGCGTGTAAATTCATCCTGCGTAACGGTTACCGGCACTTCCTCTTCCTGCGATGCGATCACTTCCACGTTCATCGTACCGTTGCTGATGGCCTTTTCAAATACCTGCTTTACGGTGGCGGACTGTTCTTCCGAAATGGCAAGCTCCAGTTGCTCCTCTTTTTCTATCAGCTTGCTGATGATATCGGCGTCCACGCGTTTGATCTGTGTTTTTTCCAGCTTCTGCTCCAACTGGGAGATAAAGTGGTTGTCGATAGGGGAGTCGAATATAAGCACGTCATATCCTTTTTTCAGGGCGGATTGGATGTAGGCGTCCTGTTTACCTTTGTCATTGCTGTACAGGATCACCACATTCCCGTTCTTGTCGGTCTGGGTGATATTGACCTTGGTCTTGTACTCTTCGATCGTATAGAAATTACCGTCAGTGGAGGACAACAGGGCAAAGTCCTTAGCCTTTTCATAGAATTTGTCTTCCGTGATCATACCGTATTTCACGAACAGGCTGATATCGCTCCATTTGGCTTCGAAATCTTTCCTGTCGTTCCTGAAGATCTCGGCGAGCTTGTCGGCTACCTTTTTGGTGATATAGGTATTGATCTTTTTCACATTGCTGTCTGCCTGCAGGAAGCTGCGGGATACGTTCAGCGGGATATCCGGGCTGTCGATCACACCGTGCAGCAGCATCAGGAATTCAGGTACAATATCCTTGACCTCATCGGTTATAAAGACCTGGCGGCTGAACAGCCTGATCTTATTGCGTTGCAGCTCCAGCTCGTTTTTGACCTTGGGGAAGTACAGGACGCCCGTCAGGTTGAACGGGTAGTCCACGTTGAGGTGGATCCAGAACAAAGGATCATCCGACATCGGGTACAGCTCCCTGTAAAAGCTGAGGTAATCCTCATCTTCCAGGTCGCCGGGCGCCTTGGTCCAGATAGGATGTGTGTTGTTGATGATATTGTCAACGGTCACATCTTTATATTTGGTCTCACCCTGCTCATCCTCTCCGTCCGGATCGCTTACAGTACGGGTGCCGAACTGTATGGGCACGGGAAGGAATTTGCAGTATTTATTCAGGATGCCTTCGATCTTATAATCGTCCAGGAATTCCGCCGCATCCTCCGCGATATGCAGGGTAATGGTTGTTCCCCTGGTGGTCCTGCTACCTTCGGTTATCTCAAATTCCGTGCTGCCGTCACAGGTCCATCTGGCGGGAGCGGTATCTTCCTTATAGGAAAGGGTGTCAATCTCTACCAGGTCGGCCACCATGAACGCGGAGTAGAAGCCCAGGCCGAATTTACCGATGATCTCATTGGCATCTTTGGCTTCCCTGAATTTCTCCATGAATTCGGTAGCGCCTGAAAAAGCTACCTGGTTGATGTATTTTTTGATCTCATCGGCTGTCATACCGATACCGGCGTCTTTGATGGTGATCGTTTTAGCGTCTTTATCCACCGCTACTTCCACTTTTAAATCGCCCAGCTCGCCTTTTGCCTCACCCAGGCTAGATAAGCGCTTTATTTTCTGGGTAGCGTCCACAGCATTGGATACCAGTTCACGCAAAAATATTTCGTTGTCAGAATATAGGAACTTTTTGATAATGGGGAAAATATTCTCCGTGTGAATGGAAATATGTCCTTTCTCTTGCATAGGGAAACGTTTTTTATAAAAGTATGTGAATAATGGTTTACTTAGTGTGGCAGCAAATTATATTCCATTATACCATTGCAGGACAAAATGGCATTTTCTTGCCGGCCATGTGGTAGGCTTGTCGGTTATTCCGGGGGAGCATATGGAAAAATGTCGCAAATAGCTTGGCGGTTCCCTTAGGGGGCGTAGTTAGAAAGTCTTATGGAGTTGTTGGTGAAGCACACCAATAACGGAGCGGAAAAGCTTTGCAGGTTATGAGGGGCTTGGTCAAGTGCCAGGAAGGGAGTGCAAGGTCCTGTATGGTAGTCATTCCGAACGGATGTGAGGCATCTCTTATAGTCATTGGGTTGGAGCTATCAGATAAAATCTTATAGAGTTGTTGGTGAAGCACACCAATAACGGAGCGGAAAAACCTTCAGGTTATGAGGGTCTTGGTCAAGTGCCAGGAAGGGAGTGCAAGGTCCTGTATTGTAGTCATTCCGAACGGATGTGAGGCATCTCTTATAGTCATTGGGTTGGAGCCATCAGATAAAATCTTATGAGGTTGTTGGTCAAGTACGCCCAAAAACAGCGTCATAAAAACAGGTAGGAATGAAGCCCGTACGGTAGCTCACTCGTGGACGGGCTTCAGGAAAATAGCCGGTAATGGATAAAGGGATTAATGTTCGATCTTAACCGGCCTTTTATGCTCGTCCACAGCAACAAAGGTGAACTCCCCGCTGACGGCTTTTTCCCGTTCGTCCGAATACATCTGCTCTATGAATATCTCCACTCTTACCTTGAGACTGGTGCTGCCTATATAGGTAACCTTGCCTATCAGCTCCGCAATAGTGCCGGCAGGGATCGGCTTTTTAAAGTCTATACGGTCGCTGCTCACCGTTACCATCCGCTGCCGGCTGTAGCGGGTAGCGGCTATGAAAGCCACTTCGTCCATCAGTTGCATGGCCGTGCCGCCGAAGAGCGTATCGTAGTGGTTGGTCGTATTGGGAAATACAGCCTTGAAAATGTGTGTCTCCGATTGGCGGATCCTTTCTTCTCTTGTCATTGTGTGTTGTTTAGAATGCCTGAAAATAATTCCTGTACGGTTGCCGGGCAATGCAGCGAAAGAAGGGAAAGGGCCGCTCCCTGTGCCGGAGCCGCCGGATGGCAAAAAAGATGATGCATACATCCTGACTTTTTACTTCAGATCGCGAAAGCGTTGTCATTCAACAAGGATGGTAACCTGGCTTATAACAGCACAGGCAGCACATTCAATGCCTGTGCCTGTTGTTACTTACAGTTGCGCGACAGCTCGTGATTTGCACACGATTCCCCATTTAAAACACGGTGAAGTGCTCCTTGTTGTGGTAAGCGGTAAAGAACTTTTAGAATCTGTGCAAATGTACAGGATTTTAGCATTCGCTGTGCATTATAAAGAAAGCCGGGGAAAGCATAGGGAATGGCCGAAATACTATCGTATCAAAGCGCTTCGATCTGTATATCCTTAAAAATATCCTTTGTGAATTTCATGATATCCTCTGCATTGGTATGTGTCATAAATATCTGGGCGAACCGCTGCTGTTGCAGCAGGTTGAAGAGGTTACGGAGCCTTACAGGGTCCAGCTTTTCAAAGATATCGTCCAGGAGCAGTATGGGCTGTATGTCCGACTGGCTGAGCAACTCTATCTGGGAGAGCTTCAGGCTGATCAGGAAGCTTTTTTTCTGTCCCTGCGAGGCATGTGCCTTGCAATGGCTGTCATTGATAAAAAAGCTCCAGTCGTCAAGGTGAGGTCCCCAGAGCGTTCTTTTAGCTTCTGTTTCCCGTTGCCGGCCGTTCCGGTAGGATGCTGCCGGGTCTGTCGTATTGGGTTCATAAGCTATCCGGGGCGCTTCCTCCGTATTGCTGCTGACCTGCCGGTAGAAATGGCTGACCCATTCCGGGAGCCGGCTGGTGAGGTGCATGCGCTTTTCTATAAGGAAGGCACCATGGGCTGCCAGTTGTGCGTCATAGATATTCAGCAGGTTATGATCCGGGGCGCTGCCGTATTGCATTTTCAGGTAGGCGTTTTTTTGCTGCAGCACCTTATTGTAGTGCAGCAGGTGCTCCAGGTAGCCTGCTTCTTTGAGGCAAAGGATGCCGTCAAAGAATTTGCGCCGGTATTCCCCGCTGCCCGTGATGATGTCGCTGTCATCGGGCGCGATCATCACGGCGGAGTATTTCCCGATATGTTCGCTGATCTTTTCATAAGGGACCTTACCGGAGGAGAAGGTCTTTTTGCCGTCCTTCCATACGCAGGTCACTTCCTCCGGCGACTGGCCGTTCATGAAGATGCCGCTGATACGAAAGCCGTTCTGGTGGTGCTGCACATTATATTTATCCCTGCTCTGGAAATAGCTTTTGGTGAAGCACAGGTAATAAATGGCATCCAGCAGGTTGGTCTTGCCGATGCCGTTAAGCCCCGTAATGCCCACTATTTTCTCCCGGAAGGAAAAGCGGGCATGGGGGAAATTCCTGAACTGGGTCAGTGTTATGGATTCTAAAGTGCTCAAGTGTAGATATAATGCTGTTTATATGCTGCCTGTCCTGCCGCCGTCCACGGGTATGGAAACGCCGTTGACATAGGATGCCGCCGGGCTGGCCAGAAAGGCCACCACATTGGCTATCTCTTCCGGCTGGCCGAAGCGCTTCATCGGGATCTCCGCCATCATTTCTTCCGTTATGAGCTCCTGCGCCTGCGCGGTCTTCTCGGATCTGGAGGAAATAATGGACGCAAGGCGCTGGGTGGCTGTGGCTCCGGGTAATACATTGTTGACCGTAATGCCATAGGCGCCCAGCTCATTGGCCATGGTTTTGGACCAGGAGGCTACGGCTCCCCTGATGGTATTGCTGACACCCAGTCCTTTCAGCGGTATCTTTACGGAGGTGGAGATGATATTGATGATCCTGCCGTATTGCGCTTCCCGCATACCGGGTACCAGTAGCCGGGTAAGGATATGGTTGCAGATGAGGTGCTGTTGGAAGGTATCGAGGAAAGCCCCGGGTGTGGCATCCGTGATGGGACCGCCTGCAGGTCCCCCGCTGTTATTGACCAGGATATGAATATGCTTGCCATTGATATAGCGGCTGACGGTCTCTTCCAGGAGCTTACTGTCATTGTAGTCTACAACGAGGTAGTCGTGCGCCTGTCCCTGGCTGGTATCCAGCTCCTGTACAGCCTTTTCCAGGGCTTCCTTGTTTCTTGCGAGCAGCGTACAGTGGGCGCCCAATGCGGCCAGCTCTCTGGCGGATGCCAGTCCGATACCCTGGCTGCTGCCTCCTATGAGGGCATTTTTACCTTTTAATGAAATATCCATGAGTTGCTTATGAGTTGGTGTGGTGGTGCTGTTTGTTTCTGAATTCCTCTGCAATGTATCTGTTCTGGCCATATTTTACAAACATGTTGAGGTACAGGACGCGGGAATACCTGATGATCCACGGCTGCAGGAGTACGATCAGGGTAATATTAACGGCCAGGTAATAAAAAATACTGTTGTCCCGCCAGGATATGCCCAGGATAAGATAGTAGGCAATGAAGATAGCTATTGAAAGCGCTACGCAGATGCCATAGCTTACATAGCCGGTGCCATAGTAAAAGCCGATCTCTATTTCCATTTTCTGGCCGCATTGAGGGCAATGGTCAGGCATTTTCAGCAGGTCCCTGAGCGGAAAAACGCTTTTGTTGATAAACATATCACCCTTCCTGCAGTTAGGGCACTTTTTTTTCAGGATAGAAGTCAATAGATTCCCGGTATGAGCCATGATAGATAATTTGACGGCAAATTTAATCATTTTACGGCTTTTAATGGTGTTAATGCACATATGCCTGGTATTAGTATTGTCCCGGCCCGCCGCGGACAGCCGTGTTACCGCAGGAAAGTGGGCCGGGAGGCGCCGGGATCAAGAAATGTGCAACAGGTGAAATTATGTTGCGGGCATTGCTTAACTTTACGCCCTGTCAGAACCAACCGATTACATCTTTATGCTAAATTTTCAAGAAGCCGTTCAGGTATTTGATGATTTCTATCTGAATAATCTCATATTTCCGCCGGAGCCTCATAATCTTTATGAACCTTGCAGGTACACGTTGGAAGGAGCGGGGAAAAAGATAAGACCGGTATTGTGCATGATGGCTTACCAGCTGTTCCGGGAAGATTTTACGGAGGATGTATTCCATACCGCGCTTTCCTTTGAAATGTTCCATAATTTTACCCTTATCCACGATGATATAATGGATAACGCGGCTGTAAGAAGGGGCAGGCCGTCCGTATTCAACCGGTTTGGGCAGACCGCAGCTATCCTGTCGGGTGATGTTATGAATATATGTGCGTACGACCGGCTGGCCAAGGTCAGTGATGATGTGAAGCTGGTACAGCTGTTGCGCCTGTTCAACCGTACCGCCATAGAAATATGCGAAGGGCAGCAACTGGACATGGACTTTGAGCAGCGGAATGATGTGGTGCTGGAGGCCTATATTGAGATGATCCGTCTTAAGACCTCCGTATTGCTGGCTGCCTGCCTCAAGGCCGGCGGCATACTGGCCGATACGACGGCTGCAAATATGGAAGGATTGTACCGTTACGGGATCCATTTAGGCATCGCTTTCCAGATACAGGATGACCTCCTGGATACTTTCGGGACCGAGGAGAGCATCGGCAAGCAGCCCGGGGGAGATATCAGGGCCAATAAAAAGACGGCCTTAAGCATTGCGCTGGAGCAGGAAATGGGCAGGGAGGCCTTTGGCCGGGAAATGAGCAGCATCCTGCGGACGGAAGGTGCGGAAAAGTATACGGGCGTTAAGCGCCTGTACGAACAGTACGGCGTGGATAAGCAGGTGCGGAAAATGGTGCAGCATTATACGGACAGCGCATTCCGGGATTTACAGTCCATTGATGTGCCGGATGACAGGAAGCAGCATCTTCAGGTATTGACGCAGTATCTGCTGAAGCGGACCAAATAACCGGGAAGAGGCGGTCCGACAGGCAGCAAAGGCGCCTGGACAATCAATAATAACTGGCTGTTTCTATATAAGTAACAAAGTCTTCATATAGCAAGGTGTGGGGTAGCCTATAAGATAGAGATTCCCCACATCCGTTCGGAATGACTACCATACAGAACCTTGTACTCCCTTGCTGATGCGCACTCCGCTGTTGGTGTTCTTCACCAACAACCCCTAAGGCTTTATCCGATGGCTCTCCCCCTGCTGTCTTTACGGAATAAGATAAGCTGGCTGTATCTATATAAGATAAGCAAAAAAGTGATCCTATCGCAGGTGTAAGAGATTCCTCACATCCGTTCGGAATGACTACCATACAGAACCTTGCACTACCTTGCTGGTGCGCACTCCGTTGCTGGTGTTCTTCACCAACAACTTCTATCGGGCTTTATCCGATGGCTCTCCCCCTGCTGTCTTTACGGAATAAGATAAGCTGGCTATATCTATATAAGATAAGCAAAAAAGTGATCCTATCGCAGGTGTAAGAGATTCCTCACATCCGTTCGGAATGACTACCATACAGGACCTTGCACTACCTTGCTGGTGCGCACTCCGTTGCTGGTATACTTCATCAATGCTTTCATAACCAACAAAACTTTTTCACTCCGTTGTTGGTGTTCTTCCCCAACAAACTCTATCAGGCTTTATCCGATGACCCACACAATTACTATAAGAGATGTCTCACATTCGTTGGAAATGACCACCACCCGAAGCTCCTTTATAACAAAAGTGGTTTCTGATCCCGCAGGCTGATGATAAAAAAATAATGCTATACTTTTAAATGTATAGCATTATTTGTAATATTGTAATGTGCGGATAACGTGTCGCTTCACAATGAAATAGTTAAAGCAGCGGGTATAAAATAATTTTTGCGGTATGCAATAAACTTCAGTGAATGTCGTTTTAGTATCAAAACCAGCTTGAAACAATATGATTCTAACTTTACCCAACACCCCATCTTCCGATACGGTCCCTGACCATGAAAACGATCTGATGGCCACATATCATGATGTGATCAGCAGCATAGCGTCAGTAGAGCTTTATCCCAGTGATAAATGTAACGCATTTCTCCTGAAGTCCCTGGATGCTATGTGCAGCGGGGAGCAGAAAGGAGCCGGAAAAGAAATGACCGTTTCGGGACCGGATATGGATTAATTCCTGCTGTCCACTCCCCAGTACAGTTTTTGCCTGATGGTTTTCAGGAAGTTATGCTCATCCAGCCTGATCAGCTTGAAGCTGAAGGATTCTTTCCTGATAGCGAGCTGGTAGTCTTTGGTGATGGTGGCGCTCCTGGCATCCAGTGTGCAGAGGAATTCGTCCGTGCGGCCTTCCATTTCAAAAGATATGACCGTATCATCGGGAACGACTATGGGTCGTATATTGAGATTATGTGGTGCTACAGGCGTAATGATGAAGTTGGATGCCTGGGGAAATACCACGGGTCCGTTACAGCTCAGCGAGTAGCCGGTGCTGCCGGTAGGCGTGGCTATGACCAGGCCGTCGGCCCAGTAGGTATTTAAAAATTCACCGTTCAGGTAGGTGTGCACCTTGATCATGGAAGAGGTCTGGAGACGGTGTATCGTGAACTCATTGAGCGCAAACGGCGCATCCTCAAACACCGGCAGGTTGCTGTCCAGGTGCATAAGGGCACGTTCATCTATGGTGTAATTGCCCATCATCAGCTGCCGGATAGCCTGCTCTATCTCATCCTTGCCAACCGCCGCGAGAAATCCCAGCCGTCCCAGGTTGATGCCCATGACGGGTATCTGCTTATTGCCTATAAAGGTCACCACATCCAGTATGGTCCCGTCACCGCCGAAGCTGATAAGGCAGTGGGTGTCCGCGGGGAGCTTCTGGTAATCATGGAAAATGACAGGGGTATTCAGGAACGAAACACCGTCGTTCAGGAGCGCTTCATATAATTTTTCATAGACCGCCAGCGTCACATTGTGGGACTGGAGGAGCGCAACGGTATGTTCCAGAATGTGAAAGTCTTCCTTTTCGTATACCCTGTTGTATAGTGCAATCAGCATTGTAGAGAATCATAGTTATCTGGAGCAAAAGTACAACTATTTGAAAGAATGTAGGTGCCGGAAGCTAAAAATCGAAGAATACACCCACCCTTACCCCGAATTTCGAGATATCCGGACGGTCCAGGTAGGTATTGCGCCATATAGCATCCACCCGGAAGAAGCCCATGATATTGGTGACGCCCACATAGGTCTCTATATACGGATCGCTGCCCAGCGGCCGGGTGGTATAGGCACCCTCCTTATTAAGCGGGAATTTGAATACATTGCTGTTCAGTATCGGCAGGTTTTTGTCGCTGATATCCCCGTAAAGCAGCTTTATGCCCACCACTTCCCTGAACTTCAGCTTTTTGAGCAGCGGTATCTTGTTGAAGATAAACCCGTAAAGGTGGTATTCCGCGTTCAGGAATACGTTCCTGTCGCTGATAAACTCCATATAGTTCATCAGCATATAGTCCTGGGTGCTGAGCCAGTAGGTCTGGTTGCCCGGCGGCAGGTGCAGCAATGTGAACGGCAGGTCTTCGCCGATGATATAATTCCCTCCCATCCTCAGGTTGATAAAGCCCATCTGGGGGATGAGTATCCTTTTGAAGATATTAAGATGGTAATTCTGGTAGGTGTATTCGCCGCCCCAGAGGTCTTTCAGCGCATACCGGGCTACAAAGGTGAAAATGGGGAACCGGTTGTTCATTTCCGTACGGGAGGTGCGGCCCTGAATGATCTTTTCGTTGGGCGCCCAGCGGAGCGTAAGGCCGAATTCGGTATTGGTCGTTGCCCTTACCGTATCATTGTAGGTGTCATCGCCTTTGATGTAATACCAGGAACCCGCCGGCATCTGCCGGGTCCACTGGAAGAACGGCACCATACGTATATGATTGCTGAATTCCCGGAAGTATTCTACCTTATAATATTTGTTGTAGATGAACTTATCGTTCACACCCCGCTTGAAAGACAGAAAGAAGCTCCCCTCCTGGATAAACCCGGGTTGCTGCCCGGGGAGCAGGATGTCATTCTGATGAGTGACCTTGATATAGTTAAAGGGGTATTCCGTAAGCAGCCTGCTTTTATCCCTGTACAGGCCTAAGGAGCCGCTGGCAAAATATTTCCACTGCCGGTCCCTGAATCCATACCCGGCGAATGTTTCTATATGAAACCTTTTGGTCTCATTGATCATCGTCCTGCCCCCGAAACGCAGCCGCAGGCCTTCCACGGGGTTAAAGGCATAAAAAGTGTTGGTGGGTCCCAGCTCCCAGTATTTGTTCACTTTCAGGTAGCCCACGAACAGGAAGCGCATCCATTTCATCTTTTCGTTAAAGCCTTTCTGGCGGTAAAGACTGTCCATGTTCTTATAGGCCAGCGCTTCCACACTGCTGAGGGGGAGCGGCCGTAGCGTATCCCATGAGGCGGCGGTAGCCGCGAAGATGCTGTCCTCATCCACGAACCGGCGTTTATTTTTCCACAGCTCGTCCGGAGGCACCACTTGGTCCTCGACCTTTTGTATCGTCGATAATTTTTCCCCGTAAATGCCGAAAGAGGTTTCGTTCATCAGGTTGAAATCCGCAAAAAGGTTATGGTAGCTCATGATATATTTGCCTGATCCCAACTGCTGGTAGTAGATGTCGAATTTAATATCCTTGATGAAATTCAGGTTGATATCCTTGCTCAGCCCGAGCTTGGCATATTCTACGGCGTAGTTGGAGAGGTTGATATACAGCCTGCCCAGGAAAAGGAAATCGTTCTTATTGCGCGGCGCAAATTGCAGCTCTACGAGCGTTTTGCCTTCGGTGTGAATGGTATCCCCGATATAAAACTTATAAAAGGTAGGGCTGAACCTGGCCATGGGGCTCATGAACTGGTTGGTCATCACCATGACATTGTCGTCCTTGAGGTCAAAGTTGATGTAGATATGGCTTAAGTAGTTGTCTATGGATTTGCCGGCGATAAAGCTTTCGTTGAACCGGACCTTCTTCAGCGCTTTAAGGTAGGTCACCTTATTCCTGATATGTCCTTTTATATAGACGTCCGTCAGCTTCTCCTGTATGTATATGGGGGTAATGCCATGGGGCCTGTGCTTGATGGTGTCGATATTGTCAAAGATAAAAGCCTGCCGTCTGGTAAGGAAGTTATGTGTCAGCATCCTCGGCATATCATAGTTGCCCATCTGCACTTTCTCATATTGTTCGTATTGCAGGCCGGCCAGGGTATCGGAGAGGTAGTTGTTATCCTTGGCCGCTATCACTTTCCTGATCAGCTCAACAGCAGGATTGTTCTTGTTGCTGTACCTTGCTCTCCTGGCGCTGATGGAAGCGCCCTGCAGCTCCTCCGAAGCCTCGTCCAGGCTGATGACGCGCCCGCTGTCCAGGGATGCGGTCGCTATGGTCCTTTCACGGTAGCTGATGGTTGAAAGAATGATGCTGTCCACATCTTCGGTAGTTTCAAGACGGACCCAGCCGGAAGCGTCCGACAGACCTATATGGTTACGGTCCTTATCCAGTATGCCGACATAGGGTATAGGTTGCTTGGTCTGGGAATCCAGGATGCGGAAGGTAAAGGAGACCGGTACCAGGGATGGCGGGATAAAGCCGGAAGGGTAGATATAGACCAGCCGGTTGGTAATGTTGTCGTGCTGGATGAAGTAGTAAAGGGTATCATATCCTTCTTTTATGACCAGCAGGTTGATCAGCGTGTCCGCAATGCTGATCTCAAAATTACCGTTATCATCGCAGGTGACGCTCGTGGCGGTATCTGCCCATACCAGGGCCTCTGGGACAGGAAATAGAGATTCGTGGTCTATTACCCGGCCTGTAAGAACGTGCCTGTTCTGGGCTGCTGCAAGTGTGCCAAAACACAATAAGATTATCGTCCATATCCAGATCCTCAACAAATGGTTCATTCCTTTGCCTGATAAAATTGCTCCCGGTATCAATATCGCAATAAAAATAAGCCTGAAATTAATTGTTTTTACTCTTATTGGAAAAAAAATATTCCTTAGCTATAAGATTTTTATATATTTGGCGTTAACAAATATTGAATGTTTTATTCGTGAAAAATTATGAAACCAATCCAGCTCTTTCTTTTAACCCTGTTGCTTATTTTATGCCGGACACCTGCTCAGGCCCAGTTTACTGTCACGGGAACACTGGCCGATACTTCCGGGATCGATGATGTCAATAATATTTCCGTGGTCATCATCCGGGCTTCCGATTCCATATTGCAGTCCTTTACCCGTACGGATATCAAAGGTAATTTCAGCCTTGATATTAAAGATACGGGCACTTACCTGATGCTGGCCACACACCCTTCCTTCGCTACTTATATTGAGAGCTTCCGGGTAAAGGACCGGACGACCGCGTTGGGCATCCTGCCGGTCATTTCCAGGTCTGAGTTGCTGGAAACCATCTTTTTCACGGATGCAAGAGCTATCATGGTCAAAGGTGATACCACTATATATATAGCGGATTCCTTTAACGTAAGGCAGTATGCTACCGTTGATGAGCTGCTGAAGAAGCTGCCCGGGCTGGAGGTGAGCAGGGACGGGAAGATCAAGGCCTATGGTAAGGATGTACAGCGGATGTACGTGGACGGCGAGGAGTTCTTCAGTGATGACCCCTCCGTGGTGGCCAAGACCCTCCAGGCAAGTTCTATTGACAGGGTAAAGGTATATGAGGATAAATCTGAAAATTCCAGGAATACAGGCGTGGATGATGGTGAGCGCGTGACAACGATCAATCTTACGCTGAAAGAAAATGCGAAGAAAGGGGTGATGGGCAGCCTGGAAGCCGGTTACGGACACCCGGATTTCTATGAGCTGGCAGGAAAGGTACAGTCCTATAAAGGTAAAAGAAAAGTGGCCGCCTATATAATGGGCGCCAATACCAATAATAACACGCTGGGTTTCAGGGACCGTCAGAATTACGCCGGCGATGAAGGGTTTGTCAGCTTTGATGAGAATACCGGTATATCCACCTATATGTCCGAGGGACCGGATAACAGCGGCCTGCCACGGAATATCAATGGCGGCTTTAATTACACCAATAAGCTTCTGGAAGACAAGCTGAGCGTGAACGCCACCTATGGCTATAATAACCACCAGCTGGAAAAGATGAATAACAGCATCAGCAGGTATATCATGCCGGATACGCAATACGTAATTACCAATAACAGCACCGGCAGTAATCATAATATTACCCATAAGGCCTCCACTACGGAAACCGTTAAGTTTGACAGCCTTAAGACACTGACCTTTACCGGCAGCATGAATGTCAGGCAGGAAATGAATACCAGGTCAAACAGCTCGGAATCAAAGGATATCCTGGATAACCTTATCACTTCCACCACCTCCAAAAATACCACGGAGAACAAGTCGCTCAGCAGTAACTTGAGGGTCTACTATAACCAGAAGCTCAGAAAAGAGGGTCGCTCCTATAGTGTTGCTTTTAATTTCAGGCATTCGGATGTGCGTTCAGAAGGGTCGCTGAACTCGCTGAACCGGCTGATACTGCTGGATTCCAATATCGTTTACAACCAGCGCCGGGATAACCGCAGCCTTACATTGAATTATGGCGGCAGCCTGACCTACACCGAGCCCCTGCTGAAAGATAAGGTCTTTCTGGAGCTGTCGTATAACTTTGCCCGGAACGAGAATAATAATGATTTCAGGACCTACGATTATGATGCTTCCGGGACGTCCTATTACAATCCGTTCTTCAGCAACGTATATGCCTTTAATTATAACAGCCAGACAGGAGGGTTCAACCTGCGCTACAACCATAAAAAGATCAGATCATCCGTAGGGCTGAGCGCCAACGATATCCGGTTTGAGCAGGTGAACGAGCTGCATTCCGGCCTGAGCCGTACTTACGGCAATTTCAACCTGATGCCCAGGGCGTCTGTCAATTACAAGCTCAACAGCGGATCCAATTTTACGATGAACTATAACGGGAGGACACAGCAGCCTACCATAGAGCAGATACAGCCGCTGGTCATCAATACCGATCCTACCAATATCCGGCTGGGTAACGAGAACCTCAGGCAGTCATTTAATAATTCCTTATCCCTGACCTATAATACCTATTCCGTACTGAAGAACTATTATGCCTATGTGAGCGGTAATATGGCCCTGAATATAAACCCGATCAGCCAGGCCCAGACGCTGAATGAAAGCGGCATCAGGACTTACCAGCATATCAACACCCGCAACAGCTCATCCTACAGCCTGTGGGCTATGTATAATAAGGGCGTGACGGGCGACCTGGATATCAGCGGGTATTTCAGCACCAGCTATGGCACAAATTACAGCCTCAACAATAACCAGGAATCCAGGAACAATACGCTGACCTTCAGTCCAGGTCTCGGCATTGAATACGACCTGGATACGATCCTGGAGATATCCTTAAGGTTTACGCCTACCTATTATAATGCGACCACCTCCTTACGGACGGATGTAAAGAATGATTACTGGACCTATGCCACTTATTTGGATTTCAGCTACCTGCTGCCGCTGGGACTGGAAGTGGAGAGCAGGGTGGACTGGCAATATCGCCCCCGCGTTGATAATTCGATCCGGGGCAATAATGTCTGGCTGTGGAATGCCGGTCTGTCCAAGACCCTGCTGAAAGACCGGTCTTTAAAGGTCACCCTGTATTGCTATGACATCCTGAATCAGAATGTCGGGTTCAATTATTACCAGAGCGGGTACAATGTGAACGAGTCCTCGTGGAATGTGGTCCAGCGCTACCTGATGCTGAAAGCCCAATGGAATTTCAACAGCCAGCGAAAGCCCAGGCCCGCGGCGGAAGCAGTAACAGAATAATATACAAATTATTACCAGGATATGAAAAAGATATTATATACAGCAGTGCTGCTGCTGACAGCTTTTACGGCACCGGCCCAGGTCATCAGCAATGGTATCATTAAATATGAAAAGAGGACCAGCCTGAAGCTGCAGATGAAAAACACCTTCAGCGATAAGCCGGATATGCTGCGCTATATCGATCAGGTGCCCAATACCGTTTCCTCTTATTTTACCCTGTACTTTACACCCCGGCAAAGCCTTTATAAATTTGAGGAGCATGAAAAGCTGCAGGGCATGGCCAGCTACTTTACAGGCTCTTCGCCTGCCAATGAAAATGTGGTGCACCGTAACCTGCGGCACGACACGATCACCGCTAAAAAGAAATTCTATGATGCGGAGTTTATTTTAAAGGAAGTGCCGAAAGCACACCAGTGGAAGATAGAGGAGGAGATCCGGGAGATTGCCGGCTATCCCTGCCGGAAGGCTGTTACTACCATGTTCGACAGCGTGGTGGTCGTTGCCTTTTATACGGAATCCATATTGCCCTGCAGCGGACCGGAGTCCATTTCCGGGCTACCCGGTATGATACTGGGTGTAGCGATACCGAGGCTATATACCACCTGGTTCGCGACGGAAGTGCAGTTGAAGGAGCCGCCGCCGGAAGTGTTTGCATACAATTTTAAGGGTAAGGTCACCGGTTCGGAAGATATGGAGGCCATGGTGAAGAAAAGTACAAAAGGCTGGGGCGGATCCTGGTCGGTTTACAGTACCTGGTGGATGAAGCTGTAAGCGCAGGGCCCTGGAAAAGCAGCTATAATGCCGGTATATTGGCGGATTAACAGCACAATAAGCCGAAATCCGCCTGCGGTATGCCCGAAATGCTGACAGATAGTAGTATATTTACAGTTTTTATCTGTGAGTTATTTTTGTAATATGAAAAAAATTTTACTATCCATGTCTTTAGCAGCCGCAGCGTTTAGCGCCTGCAAAAATAATCATGAGAATATTGCCACTAAAGACAATCCGTTGCTGAACCCGTTTACCTCCCGGTACGGTATTGCGCCCTTTGAGGAGATCAAGGATGAGCATTTTGCCCCGGCTATCGTCAGGTCCATCGATATGGCCAATGAAGAGCTGCAGCTCATTACGGAGAATAAGGAGGCGCCAACCTTTGAAAATACGATCGCGGCCCTGGACAGGGTAGGACAGACGCTGACGGATGTCACGAACGTGTTCTATTATTACCTGGGCGCCAATACCAATGATAAGCTTCAAAAAGTAGCGGAGGAGATGTCGCCCGTATTGTCCAAGTACAGCGATGATATTTACCTCAATGATAAGCTCTTTGCGCGGGTGAAAAGCGTATATGATAATAAAGAGGCTTTTCAGTTGAATAAAGAGCAGTCCACCCTGCTGGATAAAACCTATAAGCACTTTGTAAGAAGCGGCGCCAACCTGGATGAAAAAGGGAAAGAGCGCCTGAGGACCATCAATGCGGAGCTGTCCAGGCTGTCCCTGAACTTCGGGGACAATGTGCTGGGTGAGATCAATAATTATCAACTGGTCATAGAAAAGAAGGAGGACCTTGCAGGACTGCCCGAGGAGCTGATAGACGCCGCTGCAAAGGATAATAAATGGGTCTTTACGCTGCAGAATCCCAGCGTGATGCCTTTCCTGCAGTATGCGGATAACAGGACCCTCCGCAGGCGGATATGGGAAGCGTATAAGAATGTAGGCAATAACGGCAATAAGTACGATAATAAAGTGCTGGCGCTCCAGATGAGCAATCTCCGCAGGGAAAAGGCCCAGTTGCTGGGCTATGAAACCTTCGCGCATTATTCCCTGGAGGAGACCATGGCAAAGACTCCTGACAATGTATATAAGCTGCTGAACCAGTTGTGGGAGCCCGCGCTGGAAAAATCCAAGACAGAGGCCTCGGCCATTAAGGAGCGTATGCAAAAAGATGGTATCACAGATGAGGTGAAACCTTATGACTGGCGTTATTATGCGGAAAAGATCCGGAAAGAAAAATACGATCTGAACGAGCAGGAGCTCAAGCCTTACTTTGAGTTGAAGAACGTCAGGGACGGCATCTTTATGGTGACCCAGAAGCTCTGGGGCCTCACCTTTAAGGAAGTGACCACGCTGCCCAAATATCATAAAGACGTAACCACCTGGGAGGTCTATGACGCGGATAGCACCCTGGCCGGTATATTGTATATGGATATGCATCCCCGCGCATCCAAAAGAGGGGGCGCCTGGATGACCTCCTTCAGGGACCAGCAGATGAAAGACGGCAAGCGCCAGATCCCGGTCATTGCCATTGTATGTAACTTTACACCTCCCAATGCCAATGGCGTTTCACTGCTCACCTTTGATGAAACCACCACCTTCTTCCACGAGTTCGGTCATGCCCTGCACGGGCTGCTGTCCAATACCAATTACCTTACCCTGGCGGGTACCAATGTATCCAGGGATTTTGTGGAGCTGCCTTCACAGGTAATGGAGAACTGGGCGGCTGATCCTGTGGTCATGAAAATGTATGCCAAGCATTACCAGACCGGCGAAGTGATCCCGGACGAGCTGATCAGGAAAATCCAGAATGCCGGTACTTTCGACCAGGGCTTTGCTACCGTTGAATACCTGGCCGCATCTCTCCTGGACCTGGATTACCACAGCGCTAAAGAGAATATTAAAATGGATATTAATGAGTTTGAGCGGCAGTCGGTTCAGAAAATGGGCCTTATAGATGCCATCATACCCAGGTACCGTACCACCTATTTCAGGCATGTATTCGCAGGAGGCTATTCCGCGGGCTATTACAGCTATATCTGGTCGGGCGTACTGGATACTGATGCCTTCGACGCTTTCAAATCATCAGGAGATGTATTCAATAAGGAGAAAGCGGCCGGCTTCAGGAAGCATATACTGGAAAAAGGCGGCACGGAAGATCCTGCCGAGCTTTACCGGAGATTCCGCGGGCATGATCCGTCTATAAAGCCATTGCTGAAAAAGCGCGGCCTGGTAGCGCCTTCTGTTTCCGTACAGGAGAATTAATCAATAGTTCAGGCTATATACATCCAATTAATACGGAATAATATGGGGAAAAAAATATTAGTCATAGATGATGAAAGGGCGATCCGGAACTCTTTGAAAGAGATCCTGGGATTTGAAGGCTATGATGTGGAAACGCTGGAGGACGGCGCCGCAGCAATAGCGTTTATAAGATCGGATCAGCCTGTTGATTGCGTATTATGTGACATCAAGATGCCCAAGGCTGACGGTATGGAAGTGCTGGACGCTATGATAAGCGAACGTCCCGATACGCCCATAGTGATGATCTCAGGCCATGGTACCATTGATGTGGCAGTGGAAGCCGTTAAAAAAGGGGCGTATGATTACCTGTCAAAGCCGCCGGATCTGAACCGGCTGCTGATAACGATCAAGAATGCCACCGAAAAGCTCCACCTCATCAGGGAAACCAAGACGCTGAAGAAGAAAATAGCTAAAAGGGATGAGATCATAGGGCAGACGGCTGCCATACTGGAGATACTGGATATGGTGGAAAAGGTCGCTCCCACCGATGCCAGGGTGCTGATAACCGGCAGTAACGGCTCGGGGAAAGAGCTGATCGCGCAGCGTATACATAATATAAGTAACCGCAGCCATACCGATATGGTGGAGGTCAACTGCGCCGCCATACCATCCGAGCTTATTGAAAGCGAATTGTTCGGTCATGAAAAGGGCTCCTTTACTTCGGCCATCAAGCAGCGGGTAGGTAAGTTTGAGCAGGCGGACGGGGGCACGCTTTTCCTGGATGAGGTGGCTGATATGAGCCTGTCTGCCCAGGCCAAGGTGCTGCGTGTATTGCAGGAAGGCAAGCTGACCCGCGTAGGCGGCGAAAAGGAGATCAAGGTGAATGTGCGTGTCATTGCCGCTACCAATAAGGACCTGAAAGCGGAGATAGCGAAGGGTAATTTCAGGGAAGACCTGTACCACCGCCTGGGCGTGGTGCTGATCAACGTGCCTTCTTTGAACGAAAGGCGGGATGACATTCCCTTACTGATCAGCAGCTTCCTGGAGGATATATGCGAGGAGTACAGGGTGCCTGTAAAGGATATTTCCGGTTCGGCGATGCAACTGCTGAAAGAGTATGACTGGACGGGCAATATCAGGGAGCTGAAGAATGTGGTGGAACGTCTGGTGATTTTTTCGGATCATGAAATTTCGCAGGCGCACGTAGAGAAATATATCTTAATGAAATAGCAGAGAACGAAGGTCTATGTCCTTCGTTCCTGCTTTTACAGGAGCAGGTGTGCATATCCTGGTACAACGGCCTGATGTGAAGCAATCTGCTGGTTTCAGGCGTGATGTGCCCAACAATATTCCGGGTAAAAGATATTTTTGAAAAGTTTTTAAATTTATTTGGAGAAATAAATTAACTGCTATACTTTTGCACTCCCATCAGGGATGATCCTGTAGCTCAGTTGGTAGAGCAATACACTTTTAATGTATGGGCCCTGGGTTCGAGTCCCAGCGGGATCACAGTAAGCCTCAACGAAAGTTGGGGCTTTTGTCGTTCAGAGCCGTTTCAAATCAGCATTTTCAGGAAAAAAGCATAAAGGTGATGACCGGGAAGGTACAACGGTCCCGAAACTGACCGGATAATATAATTGCTTTATAACCCCGGGCTGTTAAAGCCGCGAATCTATTCTTATCCTGCTCCCCAATAGATACTCCGGGTGTGCTCTCACGAAAAGGAGGTGAATGGAGGCTCAAAATGACAGGCGGATTTTAGAAACGGCGATTTGGAAGGAGTCAGCAGGAACGGAATGATGCAATTTACCAAAGACAATAAATTTACCTATGATAATTTCGGTGGGAGGAGAGAATGCGTATTGCGCTGTAAAAGTAGCTCATTCTTTAGAGCAGCGCATTAAGTCCTTATTTTTACCAAGAGCAGTACCTGGCGATACGGTTACGTAGCTTATTAGGTAGCCTGTGCAACGGCTGTTAAGGGTAAGGGTTGTTTAGCAAGGTTCTATAATCAGGCGTGCGATGCCCTCACAATCTGCGGGCTCCCAACGGGCTCTCAGGCAGTCACACCTTCTTTCACATCCATGGTGCGAACTCCAGAATTCAATTTCAGGAGGATAACACTTTGGAGTGCCCACTACCCAGGTTTCCAGACGTTGGCAGTCGCGCGGACCGCTATATATAAGTGCCGAGTGTACAAAAACGGGAGATGAAGGGAATCCGCATATTGTGGTTGTATTTGGATATGGGACGTTTGCTCCGGAAGGGATCACTATAACGCAACTTGTGAATTCAGCTTCGCAATTCTGGCACTCACGGGCGCCCCGGAGCTGGAGGTAAATATCACATTCGGTACGGTTGATGATCTCGATACCGCGGGATCCGTTTGAATACCCGGCAAAGGATAATAAGACTAAGACGAAACTCAATAAGATGTTTTTCATAATAAAAGGATTTAGGGGATTAAAAAAAGAAGCGCCGTTGCACAGGCAGATTTATTGAATACTAAAGGAAAGCGGCAAAAGACAGGATTGCAACGATCCGGGAGCGTTCTGGTTTCGCTCGTATCCGGGACAAAATAATAATGTAGTACAGCTATATCCAAATATTTTTAGCGGAAAAAGTATGAATAGTGTAAAAAAAGTGCTTGAGCAGCGCACGTAATGCCTGGGTGATACATTGCCGCTCCTGAATGGCACACTGTTTTGCCTGAACGGCACAGTATTTTTGCCTGAATGATACCAGGGGATGCTGCAGATGGTACAGCAGGAGAGGGCAAGGTGATTGCCAGGTCAGACAAATGACAGGAAATGATAGCTTATCGTGTCTTTGTGCCGCTTTTTAAAAGCAGCCCTTGCTACGGGCGGGCTGTCAAAGGAGGTGGCCCGGTGATACGATAGCCGGTTTTCAGATGTTAGGATGGGGGCTTACCCGGGAGGTGGGCCCGGGTATTCTTTGAACCGCCTTCACAGGCTGGTAAGCTACCTGGTTGGCAGTGATTGTAAAAAGCCGTATCCCGACCGGGTACGGCTGCCTGACAGGCGTTTTTGCTATATTCTAACTGGTTTTATATTATGTAAGGTGAAGCAGAGGCTACTTATTAAGGAGCGCTTCGAGACGTTTTATCATAAGCTCTTTCTCTTCCAGCATTCGCTCATATAAAGCCATCTTTTCTGCGTGAAATTCAATTATTTTACTAAGCGGATGGATGTTAAATGTAGAGGCATGCCCGCCAAAATAGGCGCCTTCATTGAAGGTATTGGATATGACATTATTAATACCTTGTTCGCTGTCAAAATTTTTGATGATTTCAACCGGAATGTTTAAGATAGCCGATATTTTTTCCAGGATTGGCAAGTCAATATATTCTTTTTGCTCCAGTAGAGATACTTTTTTCTGGTTCCAGTCTTCACCCAATTCGTAAGCCAGGGTCTCCTGTTTGATACCCAGCATTTCCCTTAGCTTTTTGATATTACGGCCTTGATGTACATTGAGCTCCATAGCTTCCATAGTTTAGATTTAGACTTTTATAGTAACTGCAAAAAAGTAAAGTTAGGATAATTTATCCGGTAAAATATCCCGTTTACGGGATAAAATATCCTCGCAAATGGGATAAAATATCCCTTTAGAAACTTGAATATCCCAAAAGCCGGGTGTTGTTTTGCGCTGCTGGTATAAAGAATTATTTACATCCGAAATAGTATGGATATGACTACGGCAGACTGCCTGTTAATTAACGTATTGTTAAAATTATATATTTTAAGTATGTTTAATAAAAAAAATAATTTTGCCAACATATTGTTAATTTAACCTATTAAGTTTTTATTTATTTTAACTTTAAAAACCCAATTACCTAATGAAAAAAATCAACTTCCTAATGTTGCTTTTAATTGTAGTATTTGCGTCCTGCAGAAAGACGGACCGACAATCAAACTCCGGGACTGGCTTGCCCCAGCTTCAAAAAATCAGTGGCGTTGCTTCTGATGATATGATGCTTGAATACCGCTGGACAAGTCCGTACAGCCTGAAAGTCGTCAGGGCATTGCGCGAGCATGCTGCTGCCACAGGTTCCGATAGTCTGCAAATGGTATTGAATGCACCGCTGAAAGCCGACAATTATTTCTTATACTATGTGATTGATTTAGTGACCGAAGACCAGGCGGCAGCGCTCCATACGTGGATGGAAGCGGATAGCCAAAACATGGTGGTGCGCTATCCCGTAGACAGCGTATCTATGTACCCGCATTTATTCGGTGAAGATGTAATGGAAGCCTACGATGAACATAATGCACGTTTTTACGCTACTATACCGATGGGTACACCCCTGCCCAATGCTATGGGTGCAACGATCCTTGACACGCTGTATGTGCCGGATGCAGATGAACGGGCACTGGACTTTATGCTGAACCTTTGGACGGCCAATTTTTCCAACGGCTATATCAATTATTTACAGGGTGCTGCTCCGGGACTGTATGATTTTACCATGAGGGTACACAATGAGGAACGCTATGTTCCACAGGGATTTGACCCGATAGACCCCGGCACGGGCAATGACTGGCGCAATCCATTCGGGACGGCCAACAACGGACAGTTCTTTACGCCCCGTGAGCTGTTTGACAATGGTGGTATGACAGGCATAACCAACCCGGTAAGGCGGTCACGTGGTATCTCTTTCCGGGAAAACACCTTAGATGTAAACGAGGGAATTCGTGGGCTGCGGGTAGTGGCTACGCGTTTTGTGGTCTTTCAAAGAATTACCATGACCGATATAAATGGGGAATTTGAAGTTGATCTGCCACGTTTCGGCTTTGTAGGCATCAATTACATTTTCAAAAATACCGAGCTTCAGATACGTGGTACGGATTTCAGCCACCATACGGTAGCCGGAAAAATGGTAAGTGGGCTGAAAGCTGCCTTCCTGGCCTATGTGCCTGTGATGCACTTCCAATTCTGCGATCCTTTCAACAATATCAACGATCTGGTTATCAATTTTGCGCACGGTACGAAAAAGGCGCTTTGGGGACTGACCTACAATGCCGTGCAGGAAGCGAACGGCTATACCATAGACCTGAATATGCGAAATGGTACTAAATTCCTGGATGTGCTTTGCAATTATGCCCAAAACGGTGGCCCCTCTGCGGCTCCTATGTTGCGCTACGTGTACAACTTCCTCGGTGGTCCTGACTATATTTTTCGACTGTTCCAGCTTAGCGCCTATGTAGGCACCAGCCTGCCGGGTGTATTACCGGATATGATAATCACCGGGCAGAAAAACGATCCTGAAGATACGCACGAGCTGCGACACACCATATACCACGAATACGGGCATACGTTGCACTACTTTAAGGCGAATGTGATGGACAGCGATCACTGGAAGCGAAACATAGCCCTTAGCCCACCCCCTGGCTACGGTGACGACATTAACGATGTCCGTGGCAGCTATTTTGCATTGTCCGAGGGCTGGGCGGATTTTATTGGTCACACGTATAATTTCAGGAAGTATAATACTAATGCAACGCATACCGAAACCAACAGATGGACGGGTGTACCGAGGACAGGTAATTACCAGTTCCTGTTGGAAGAAGTGCCTACTTTTAATAATAATTTTATTGCAAGAGGATTATTTTATGACCTGACAGATGCTTGGAACCAAGCTGAGCAATTTGATGATATTGAGGGTTTCACGATCAACCAGATCTACCAGCATTTGACACCATTTAATTACACAATACAGGATTTCCGTACGAGCTGGGAAAATATGCATCCTGACATCAACAATGCAGCTTTATTTAATGAATATCTAAACAGATAAATATGAAAAAATATTTGGTATTACTTTTAAGCGTATTGACGCTGATATCCTGTGATCCTAAAGATATGGCGAATGAAGGCATCACATTGCCGCCGATGGAATTCGGGTTGAAGGTAAGTCCCGATACTGCGTATATTAAGTTAGGAGATACGCTGACGTTGTACGCCTCTATCCCAAGCACACTAAGCAATGGCGTCAAAATAGAAGACGGTAAAGCCACGATTGATCTATATATGGGATATAGAAATGAGATACCTGTCTTACATACGAATAACGAAGCTGTAGTCGTAGGTACACATTTGAATGTTTTAGAAGAAAAAGGTAGCATAAGAATTTACCCAAGTACAAATAATATTGTGGAAATCTATGCGCATCCGTATGGGGACAGCATCCAGGTTGAAATGAAATTTATTCCTCTAAAGACTGGAACCTATGTTATACAGACGTATTCTAAGTTTTACGAAGGGAAAAAAGGCAAAACCCGAACTATACCTAAATTTGCTATGGAAGACACGCATTGGGATTTGTATCAAATTCCGGGAGACCCAAGCCCTAATCCCGGAGAAGATAGTTATTACAAGTCTTACTGGTTTGCTGTCACTGATTAAGAGTTGACAAGCCGTAGCATTCTTTTTGCTGCGGCTTTTTAATGAACCAGATCTACCAGCATTTGACACCATTTAATTATACAATACAAGACTTTCGTAGAAGTTGGGAAAATCAGCATCCTGATGTCAATAATGCACTTTTGTTTAATCAGTATGGTATAAATTAGTTTTATGAAAAGAATATTAATAGCTTCGATAGTCTGTCTACTTGTTGTTTCTTGCGACCCCAAAGATATGCCCACAGAAGATATAACCCTTCCTGATATAGAGTTTGCTTTCACTGTAAATCCAGATACAGCTTATTTAAAAGTTGGTGATACTTTTGCAATTCGTGCAGCTATTAGCAGCAAATTAAGCAACGGAGTACAACTAACCGACGGTGGAGGTGAAATCTGGTTTAGTGCAGTTAGAGGGGAAAATATACCGAGAATTTCTTTTGATGACATAAGTCCAGCATTAAATAATGAAGATTACAATCTGATAATTGAAAATGGAGCTGTAAAATGGATGTCTTCCAATCCCAATCAACTATATAGATTAACATTTTTTCCTACAGGCGATTCAATTATTTTACATTACAAGTTTGTATTTCTCAAAAAAGGACTATACCAAATCGGAGGATTCCAATCTTCGTTTTATCAAGGCTCAAAAGGTAAAGCAAGAACCAAGACTTATTTCAATGTAGCAAATCACAATTGGAATCTTGTAGATATGCCAGAAAATCCGGTTCCTAAACCTGGAGAATATGGATATAGTGAGAATTATCTGTTTGCCGTCACAGATTAAGAGTTACAAGCCGTAGCGCTCTTTCTGTTGCGGCTTTTAAATACCAAAACAACTGGAAGACTTCCGGTTTAGCTGGGAAAATCAATACCCGGACGTAAATAATGCAGCATTATTTGATGAATATTTAGATAGATAAATTATGGAAAAATATTTGGTTTTATTTCTAAGCACATTGGTGTTCATATCCTGTGAGCCAGATCCTATAGATGAAGGTATTACCTTGCCTGAAATGGAATTTGGATTGATAGTTAGTCCCGTACAGCTTATATCAGATTAGGCGATACCGTTACCTTGTATGCTTCTATACCGAGCATATTAAGTAATGGCGTTAAGATAGAAGACGGTAAAGCAACGATTGACTTATATATGGGATATAGAAATGAGATACCTGTCTTACATACGAATAACGAAGCTGTGATTGTAGGTACACATTTGAATATTTTAGAAGAAAAAGGAAGCGTTAGGATCAGTCCTAATACGGGTAAAATCGTAGAAGTCTATGCGCATCCATACGGGGACAGCATCCAGGTAGCGATAAAATTTATTCCTCTAAAGACCGGAACCTATGTTATGCAGTTTTATTCTAAGTTTTACGAAGGGAAAAGAGGTAAAACCCGAACCGTTCCTAAATTTGATGTTGAAAATCCCCATTGGGATCAACTGTGGAAAATAGAAGGACATCCCGCACCAAGTGCAAAAGAAAGCAGTTATTATAGGAATTATTTTTTCGCTGTCACTGATTAATTTACAAGCCGTAACGCTCTTTCTGCTACGGCTTGTAATATTATGGTTAAAGAAAGCCGTCGTGCAGTACCTGGTCAACGATTGATGGCTTCCAAATTTCCTGGTATCATTCTTTCTTCCAGGTGCAGGTATTTGTTTCGTCCTATAGTGAAGTCATAAACTAACGCCAGTATGGCCGGTGCTGCAACGGGCAGCACGAGATTGAAGCTGTCGTGGCGATCCAGTATTCTCAGTAAGATAAGGGCAATGATGGTAAGTCCCAATAACCATTGAGTATATCTGGAACCCGAAAGCTGGAGGTCGGCAGCGGAAGTGCCGGATAAATCTACGGCAAGCTCCCTGCTGCCGCACCAATCAATTTCTGCACGGATACTGTTTATCCCGGAGATTGCCTGGAATTCTCTTGTTTCACCGCTGGCGATGCGCCCTGCGGGCTTGCCGTTGATGTAGATCACCACATCTCTGAAGCGGTTGATCAGTTCGTTTTTCCTGTGTATCCTGATGGTAGCCATATGTATGCATACAATTTAATGATAAAATATTACTGATATTAGCCCCTTACCTGCAAATATAAGCAGAAAAAATGTTTTGCAAAATATTAACTTCCCGGGCTGCCTGGTAACAATACACACTTCCGGGGTCATAGGTATAACGGGATGATCTGGAAAAAATGAAGGATGTCGGATAGCGATACAACGACCGGTGTGACAACACCGGCCATTATTTGCCAAACCGTTTTTTTACGACTGCAGCTTTTTCCTCCAATGACTTAAAGGAAGGGCATTGCTTCATGTCATCATCTGTTATTTTAAGCTTACCGCATGCCGCCGCTACTTCAAGCGTTTTTTTACTGGTAATATCAATAAGCGCTTTGCCGAAGCTGTCGCTTTGCGCTTGTTCCCTGGTAGGAAAAAAATCAGTAGCGATATACAGCACCTGTACAATATTTTCCATAGCATCGGTGCAGTCACAAGGCGTCCTGATATCCGATATTTCAAGCTTGTCCAATATGGCTTGTATGTTTATGATATCTTCACAGGTGAGCTTTTTGCTTTGCGCATTTGAGGGTGCAGATAGAAAGATCAGCACGGCAATAAATAAAGACCTTAATGTTATCTCATCGAGTATTTGCATCAAAAATAAGTATTTATAAACGCTGAATGAATTTTCTTTTTATAAGATACCTTATGACCAGCAAAGCTTTCCAACTCCGTTGTTGGTGTTCTTCACCTACAACTGTATAAGGCTTTATTACATAACTCCAACTCAATGACTAAGAGATTCCTCACATCCGTTCGGAATGACTGGCACGATACAGCACATTTTACTCCGCTGTTGGTGCTCACTCTGTTGCCGGCGTGCTTGACCAACGACTCTTATAACCAGCAAAGCTTTCCAACTCCGTTGTTGGTGTGCTTCACTAACAACTCTATAAGGCTTTATCACATACCTCCAACTCAAGACTAAGAGATTCCTCACATCCGTTCGGAATGACCATAAGAGTACATTTCACCCGTTGCAGGTACTTGCTCAATTGTTGGTGTTCTTCACCAACAACCTATAAGGTCTTACCAGGTGTCTACGTTCACTTTTAATAAAATAGGCTGTCCCGGAGAGGACAGCCCATTTGTGCAGGTTAACATAGCGATCTTTATCTCGTCGTCTTTACAAATTTTTTCTGATGCATCACGCCGTTTAATCTGACTTTCACAATATAGACACCATCATTCAAATGATGTATTGGAATGGATATCTTACCATTAGTGACAGGCAGGCCGGTTATCTTTAATTGCGATTTGCCATCAGTTCCTATGACCTCCGCATCAATATTCATTGCCTGAAGGTCAGAATTTAAAACCGGTATCAGAATCTCTGTGTGCGCCGGGTTCGGATACAATTCACCAAGCTCTTTTGAGTCTTTTACCGGGTTATCATCACCGGCTTCCTTGTCGGATGACTTTTCAAAGCATATCTGGAATCTTTTTACACACTCCATACCGTTCGGCGTATTGTATATAATGGTGACCGTATAAAATCCCGGGCTGGTATATGTATGATCGACATTGCCTGTTGGGCTGCTTAATGTGTTGCCGTCGCCAAAATCCCAGAAATAGTTGCCACCGGGACTGTAGCCGCTTGCATCAAAATAATAGGTCATCGGATCGTCAACATCAATACAGTATCTTGCGGTAATTATACACGAATCCTGAGGTTCACATTCCCGCATATAAATGTATATGGAGTCAATGTCGGTACATTCGCCGTTAGATACTTCCAGCGTGTACCAGCCGGCATTGATTGCCGTGGCGCCGGGGATCACCGGGTTTTGCAATGTGCTGCTGAACCCGGCCGGTCCGTTCCAGTTGTAGGTGCCGCCGGGTACTGTATTGGCGAACAGGTTGATATTCTCTCCCGGACAATAGGGATTGTTGCCCGCAGTTGCTACCGCATCTACAGCGCCATAATCGCTAAAGTACGCATAACCCGCACCGCCGTTATTCCTGTCAATAAAGGATAGATGAAACAATCCGGATGTATTGACCAGGTTTATAACGGAGTTTACAGGATAGGTGGTAATGGGTAAATTCACTCTTGCGAAGACCCATGCCCCTCCGGTGCCGGGAACAGAGCTAAACATTGTCGATGTAATGGCCGTAGGGGATCCGTTGAGCAGGAAATTACCTTCATGTCCCGAACGTATGAGTATATTGGCCTGTAAGCTCTGGTCCGATACCCTGAGATAGGAAACATTCTGGCTGCCTGTGCAGTTTATCTGCGGTAACTGTGTCGCTCCCACCTCGCAGCCTGAACCGGAAACCTGCCAGATATAAGCAGGCTGGCTGGTCTGGATATATGTGGCGTTCTGGGCAGCCCCGATTGATGTTCTGAAGGTTTGTCCCGCATTGATGGTTGCGATCAGCGTACCGTCCTTAAATATTTGAGTTGCATTCTGGGTTGCAGTGATAAACAGCAATTCATTGGAATCTACTGTGAGTAACCCTTTGATGGCCGCATATTCCGTTCCTGTTTTGGAAACGGGTAAGATCTGGTCTCCTGCCAGATCCACACAGTAATTATCCACATACAAACCGTCATCTTTAACTGTAATAGCGACAGGCTTGTTGGCGGTCACTAAGGAGCCGTTTAAGTGTCCTGCTGCAAGGTGGGTGGTGGCAGATGCGCTGTAGGTCTGTCCCGCATTCAGATTGACCGTAAAAGGAATACCTGCGGAGTGTCCCACGATATTATTGCTTGGCGTGATGGTCACCTGTGTGCTGTTTTCCGTTGCAACGATGTCAAATGAGTTCCTTGCCTGCGGCAGATAGCTGCTGATATTATCGAACGTATTCTGCGAGGGGATCCTGAAGCTGGTGCCTAATGCATTTTTCCCTTTGAGCGCAAAAGCCTCAGGATTGTTCTTATTCCCGGATGTACCGCCACTAACCACATCGTAATAAACAGAGACAGGGGCTGTGGATGTAATTTTCAGGCCGTTATTCAGAATAGTATTGGCCGGGGTGCATTCCAGGGTACCGATCCAGGCGGTCAGGTCAAAGCTTTGGAATGCATTGGCCGGAATGAGCAGTGTTCCCAAAGTGCTGGAAGCGGCAGGAATGGTTATCGTAACGGTGGCAGGAGCGCTGTAGGTGGTAATTCTGAGCAGGATAGGGCGATCCAGGTTGGTTCCCGTGTGCTGCATCACCTCCGGTGCCGCAAACCAGAATTCTGTATCTGTTTGGGCTGCACCGGTCAGCTTTAATAATAACATGGCAATTGAGACTAAAAAAAGTTTTTTCATGAGCTTTGTTTTGGATGTGATACAATAAATATCCATTCTCTATGCTGTTTTTCTGTCGAAAATGAATGGTGAAACAAATATTGTTCGGATTGGATCCGCAGGTAAATAAGATACATTGGAAAGATAATAAATAATGTTATTTTATTTTTTTTTTTTTTATAAGAGTATTTAAATCATTATTTTATGAATTCAAATAATTAAATATAGTTTTATTTTCGATTACCTGTTGATAGGCGGGCATAGAGGGGCTTGTTATGCAGAATTGCGTGCTGTAAATTATCTGCTGAAAATTTTGTAAATTAAGAATAGGGTATTACCTTTGCGACCTGATATAAATGCTCGTACAGAGATATATCTATGGATGAGGTTGACATCTGTAAAAAGCAACTGGTAAAGATCCTGTAGCTCAGTTGGTAGAGCAATACACTTTTAATGTATGGGCCCTGGGTTCGAGTCCCAGCGGGATCACGTCTTGGGACAAGTCTGAAACGATAGGCTTGTCCCTTTTTTTATGCCTTGTAATTTACGGGTATACTGATCAGAGGAGTTGGCTGAGTTTATCTTCGGGGTTCGATGTTGTGTACGGTCAAATGCAGAAAAATCGGGGAATACCGCACCCATTTTTACTTGTTTTCCTCTGTGGATAGTATTTTTCACCCGTGCTTCCAACCCGTGCTTCCAATTTCTTTAAAAGCATTTCCACAAGCGCATCAAGGATTTCTATTATTAATCATACTTACTCTTCCTGTTCCAGTATCTCATTGTATTTTCTCCTGATATTGCTCCAGTCCTCGTTGTCTTCGTTATTATTAATTAGCCGGAATAGTTCTGTGTCCCCGATATCCTTACCCAACTGCTTTTGAATATCAGCCAGCCCCCGCAGGTTGTCGCCCATTGCGGAATATTTAGGAAGCATACTTTTGGAAAGCTTCGGGCTTTCTTTTGAATACAGAACATAGTATAGTACCGCAAACAACTTTGCGTATTCCTGTGCATCCGGTCTCCGGAAAAACCTATCCTCTTATGATAATTTGTGATGGAGGCGTCCGTCTTTCGGCCCGGGTCAAACGTACTTTTAAGGTATTGAGACATTACTTTACACCCGCGTAACGAATTTTGAAATAGTGCCCAGCTATTCAGCTTTCAATAGCCGCCTTAAGAAAAACACAAATGTGAATGTGTTCAAATTGGTAATTGGGTATCAAATGGCTGACCACCCAATAACGGCCATTATTTCCCCGTAAAGTATATGCAGCTAACCCGTTTGTAAACAAAAACAGGCTGAATATCCCCATTTTTATGTCGCTTATCACTATTATTTCTATTATTATCCCTTAACAAATACTTTTGGTACAGGAAGTAGTACCATTCATTTTTTTAAATCATCTGTAAACCGGCTCCTGCGTTCTGCACCTGTATAGCCGGCTTATTCTTACTGAAATGCTTTTTTACATATTTTTTTAATCACCCCAAAACCTATACTTATGAAAAACATTATCTTAAGCATCATTTTATCCCTTTGTTACTTTTACGGTTATTCCGATTCCCGGGGCATTGCGATCAGCAACGAAAGCCGCTGTGATATCTATCTGCAGGTGCTGGGCACTAAGGAATGCAATACCTGCCAGAAGCAGTATATCAGTGATGTCATTGTCATCCCCGGCGGCGGTACTGCAACGTACCTGAACACCACTACCCTGGGCGGTAATTTCCCTGCTATCCCGGCTTACATTCATTCCGTACGTATTCTGAGCGGCCCTCGCCATTGCCGGATGCAGGCTTGGTATATCGGGGAACCGGCATGTAGCTTTCCCACAGCAATTGCCTTTTTTACGCGGGATGAGAACTGCCGTATAATATGCGAGCGCCTGCGCGCTGAATGGCATGCTTCCCAAAGCTCAAGGTGCGAGGGCATTGCGCGCTTGGTGATAGCGCCGTAAAATATTGGCTGATCCGATAGCCGCTTTACCCTGTACCGGAAAGATCTTACGGGCAGCATTGTTAAGCAAGCCGGGCGACCTAAAGGCCGCCCGGCTTGTTGTATAGATAAGGCGCTGCTCCTGCTGTACCGTCAATCCCTTTGTTGCGAACGGCTTATTTTTCCGTATCGCCCGAAAGACGATGTCTCATCCTATTTATTTTCTTTCATTCATTAAGACAAGCTACTGCCGGGCATTTCCCAACCTTCTGGCATATGCTTACTTTAATCTTTGGTTGGCATTGCTGCTGATGAACATCTCATTGCGCTCTTCGGATATAATTTCAATGAATCGTTCGTAATGCTTAAGCACATCTGATATCAATTCATTCTTTGTGAAAAGCTGAACATCGTAGCCCTCCCGGTCATCGCCAAAATAGGATTTCGGGTAAAATGTCCGGTTATCCTCGATATTGGGCAGGTTGTCCTCCCGGAGCAGGTAATCGGACACTATCCTTAATTCATTCCTGACGCCGTACAAAAAGTTGTTCACCTTATCATATTTAATTTCGACCTCTATCCTGTGCGGCTTCCCGTAAGAATGGATGTCAGCTTCGATCCCGTTTCTTAAAAATTCTTCTTTCAGCTCTGTAAAGGCATCCTTCACGGTTGTGTCTATAAAATTATTAACGGACTTACGATCATGGAAAGAGATGATCTGTTTTAAGCGTTCTTTCCAGAATTCTCCTGACCACGGTATGGTAGTCGCTGAAAAATCACGCTCATAATAGCTGATGTCAATAGACAAGGCCTTTACCAGGCTTACAATGAACAGCAGCCTGATGACAGAGAACGGCAGCGCCGTGATCAGCGTCATGCTTTGTAAAGCGGTAAGCCCTCCCGCGTTCAGCAATAGCAATGCCAGCACAGCCAGTAAAATACCCCAGCCGATCGTCTGCCATTTTGGAGAGATCCGGGCGTTCTTAGTGGCAATATTGTTCATGACGAACATGCCCGAATCGGCAGAGGTTATAAAAAAGATAATGATGATTGCGATGCTTGAAAAGCTGGCGATTTCAGTCAGGGGAAAATATTCGAGGAAGCGGAACAGTAATGCGTCCGGGCTGCCGGAAAGCCGGCTCAATGCGCCATCCGCCACGTTCTGGTCGAGCTATATGGCGCTGTTACCGAAAACCGACATCCAGATGAAATTGAACAAAGTGGGGATGATCAGAACAGCCGCTATAAACTCCCGTATCGTTCTTCCTTTGGATATCCTTGCGATGAACAGGCCTACATAAGGCGACCAGGAGATCCACCAGGCCCAATACAATATTGTCCAGTCATAGAACCATGGCTGCGTATCCGCTTCATACACGTGCGTGTTGAATGTCAGGTTGAAAAAATTATTGATATAATTCCCGATGCCTTCGGTAAAGCTCCCGATCAGGTAAACGGTAGGTCCGAAGAGCAGCACAAACAACAGGAGCAGCATAACAGTTATGATATTGATGTTGCTTAATATCCTGATGCCCTTGTCTACGCCGCTTACGGCAGAGAGCACGGAAAGCGAAACCAGCACGCCTACGATCAATACCTGGTACAGGAAATTGCTTCCCGGCAGGACATTCAATGTCTCCAGCCCGGAGTTGATCTGCACCACGCCGAAGCCCAGTGTTGTGGTGATCCCGAAAAAGGTGCTGCAAAGAGCGAATACATCAATGGTATTGCCCCACCTGCCTTTGATCCTGTCTTTCAGCAAAGGATAGAAACAGCTTCGCAGCGAAAGCGGCAGGCGGTAGCGATAGGAAAAGTATGCCAGAGATAGCCCTACGATCCCGTAGATCGCCCAGGCGTGGATACCCCAGTGAAAGAAAGTGTAAAGCTGTGCGTCCTTGGCACGCTGAACGGCTGTATTTCCCGAAAATATTGCGTCAGAGTAGTGCTGCATCGGTTCTGCGACGCTGAAATACATTAGCCCGATCCCCATACCGGCAGCGAACAGCATCGAAATCCATGAAAAGAAAGAATACTGCGGCTTGCTGTTATTCCTTCCCAGGCGGATATTGCCGTATTTGCTGAACATCAGGTAAACCAGGAACAGGACAAAGATCGTTACGGACCAGACGTAGATCCAGTTCAGGTTTACGAATATGAAGTTTTTGACGCTGTTGAGCAGGCTTTCCGTGAATGTCGGATAAACGGCAGCCAGTAAACAAATGCCTACAATAAAAATCAGACTTGGTAAGACTACGGCTTTGCTGAGCGTATTTCTTATTTTGGGTAATTTTATCATACGGTATTTAAATATTAGTTCTCCCGAAGCCGGAAGGTCTTATGCCTGCACTTTCTGTGCACATATACAGCGGAATTGAAACAGGCTGTTACGGTCATAGCCATGGCTGCTCCGGGCATTCAGAGATAAAGATGATTATTGACAAAAGGCTATGTGCACAAATATAAGAATATAAGCGGAACTACTTAAGCGGAAGGTACGTGATAGCCTGCCTGTGACCGCAGGTGATCTGTGCTGGAGCCCGGTGTGCGGATGACTGGAACGGCTTATAAAAGAGGAAAGGGTGCACTGCCGGCAAAGAAAGCAGGTAACAGAAAAGCACATCCTGCTATTGCGCTATTGCAGACAGGAGCGGGCGTCCCCCGGAATACAAGACCGATATATCCGGAAGTTCATCAGGGGCACAGCCGCTTTTATTATAAAGATGCTTAGGGCGCGGTCATATAATATCTGTAGCTTATAATGGCGAAATTGTCGCCATATGTTATTTTTTTAGTTTTGCCAGGAGCCCGTCTAGTTGATTCAGGCCCATTGTAAAGCCTTCTTTGAAGCCCATGGCTATGGTCGTTTCCAGGTCAGCAAGGGTGTCGAATGTGAGCAGTATATCAACTTGTGCCTTATCTCCTTTTGCAGTAAAGCGGTTCTCCGCTAAATTCTGAGGGAACCCGGTATTCATCGTTCCGTTTTCATCGCAGAACCCATCTCTCTGGCTGAAGTTTTTTTCCGTTTCAATAGTGATGAAATTGGCTTTGGCCCAATGCTTTTCTCCTTCAGGTCCTACCATCGCGTAATGCCAGAACCCGCCTTCCCGGAAATCCATGGTCTTTGTTTCGGCCCTCCAGGGTTGAGGTCCCCACCATTGGTCGAGCAATTCGGACGTTGTCCAGGCTTTCCAGACCAGCTCAAGAGGTGCATCAAATTCACGTATCACGTGAATGGTGTTATTTTCCTTGTTGACTACGAAGTCAAATAATAGATGGCTGTTCATTGTATTTGCTTTTTATGTTAATAATAATTTGTCGGGGTCCCGCCTTACCGGGATCTAAAGCTTGTGCTTTGGTTCCGTAGGCTTTTATATGCATAGCGTTGTCTGCCCTGTCAATGGAAAAACATGGTTTTAGCCTGTGACCTGGAAGCAATAAAACGGGAATAGCTTACTTTTCCTGCATTTTTGCCAATAGCTGATCCAGGTTATCAAAACGATCTTCCCAGATTTTACGGAACTGTTCGAGCCATTGATCTATTTCTTTCATTTTATCAATTTTAAGCTGGTAATGTATTTCCCTGCCTTTGTGTGCCTGGCTGACCAGTTCGCACTCTGCCAAAATGCGTAAATGCTTGGAAACCGCCTGGCGGCTTGTATCAAAATGCTCGGCAATGGCGTTCGGTGTCATCGCCTGTAATGCGATTAAAGCAATAATTGCCCGTCTTGTCGGGTCGGCTATGGCCTGGAAAATATCTCGTCTCATTTCCATTGTGCAAATATATGTTTGCAAATATAAGTGCAATTATCCGGTTTCGCAATTTTTTCCGTGATTTTTATGGGAAACAATCTCTTATTGCAGGTACACTTAGCTAGTGAGCTTCCCGGTTCAGAGACCGTCTTTACTATAGGGTCCATAGCGTACCGGTCATTCCGAACGGATGTGAAGCATCTCTTATAATAATTGGTAACTTATAATGGCTTTGTTTCCTTCATACAGATAACCAGTTGATTTTGTTATGGTATGGACCTGCCCGCCTGGGTGGCGGACCTCCGGGTTGTAAGCCTCCATACCGTTGAAAGATTTGTGTAATTTTGTAATATCCAACCAAATTATTTGCTGAAATGGGGCATATCAGGGCATATTACGAACGGATCACGATTGCAGGAAGCGGAATGGAACTTTATAGCTTCTTTTTTCGACAGGAAAGTTTTTGCCAGGAACCAGGTCATTACACGGCAGGGCGAAACAGAAAACTATCTTTCGTTCGTAGAAACGGGTATCGTCCGGTTTTATATTCCCGGTGATGAGAACGAATTGACCTTTGATTTCTGTTTTGATAAGGAGTTTACCTGTGCTTACAATTCATTCCTGACACAAACACCGTCCGAATATGAATTGCAGGCATTGACGGAAACCGTTGCCTGGCGGATATCTTACGACGATCTGCAAAAAGTGTATGCCCAAACCAAAGCCGGGAATTATTTGGGCCGTTGGGTGTCTGAAAAATTATTTCTTGCAAAAAGCAGGCGGGAATTATCCCTGTTAAAATATACCGCAAAGGAGCGGTATTTGAATTTATTCAGCGAGCAGCCCGATATTTTAAAATTCATCCCGCTGAAATATATTGCTTCCTACATCGGGATAACGCCACAGGGCTTGAGCCGGATACGCAGGCAAATTACGTAGCGGCTATGCCCCCGCTGCAATCGGTAAGCCCGGGGTAAATTAGTTGACATAGGTTCATTGTCTGCCTTATTGGTTTTTTTGACCTTTGTAATAAAATGCAGGAAATGAAACGTGCAATTCTGGCTTACGGGCACAGCATGCTAAGGCAGCAATGCAAAGACATTGAAAAGGAATATTCCGGGTTGGACAAGCTAATAGCCGATATGTGGGAAACCATGAGAAATGCCAATGGTTGCGGGCTGGCGGCACCGCAGATCGGGCTTCCGGTAAAGTTGTTCATCGTAGACAGCAGAACGACTTTTGAAAATCTTGAAGAAGCGGATAGGGAGATCTATTTTGACCGGGATGATAAAGGCATCATGGAAACATTCATCAATGCCCGGATCATTGAACGTTCCGGGACGCTTTGGGAAGACGGGGAGGGCTGTTTAAGCATTCCGGGCTTGTTGCAGAAAGTAAAAAGGCACTGGACGATAAAAATGGAATATTATGATCACAGCTTTGACAAGCACATTCGTTCATTCAGCGGGACAACAGCAAGGATGATACAGCACGAATACGACCACACAGAGGGCATTCTTTACCTCGATTATCTTAAGCCCCTGACCAAAAAGCTTATGGCCACCAGGCTCAGGAAGATAATGAAAGGTCAGATCAGGCCCCGATATCCTATGAAGTTCGTGTAACCGTATCGTAATATGGTAATTATGTAAATTGCAGTTTAAAAATTTGAGATATGGGGTATATAAAGGCGCTGATACTGCTATCAATGATTTTCAGCTTCGGACACCCCGAAGCTCAGTCTCATAATGATGAAAAGCAGCTTGTCCGGTTTAGGGAGCAATCTGTAAAGCTGACCAGGAGCGGGAAGCTCCGGGTGGACTCATTGATCAATACTATGCAGGACGGCAAGCTGCTGATTGAAGGCGCGGCGGGCCATGACTATGTAGATGCGCAGTATAGCTGGTCCAGGATGGACGCGGTTAGGGCATATATTATTGACAAAGGGGTAGATACTGCCAGGATCATCTTCAGGTATGGCAGTGAGGTTCCTTCCCGGTCAGTCAGCTTAAGCGTGACCCTCAAGGAAGATTCCGGTCGCTCGATCACTCCGCCACCGCACCCTGTATTGACTGACTATCCCCCGCGGAAATGGCATAAGGTATGGAAGAAGCTCAGGTAGCAAAACGTATCAGCTCCTGTAAATGCCTCCCCCCCGGATACGAGGAACCGGAAGCTCAATATATTGCATAGGGTGTTTTATTTCCATTGATGGGGGAAACAGGTGAATATATGGGCTGCTATGATTTAAAATAACAGGAGCCCGGCATAATGCCGGGCTCCTGTTATTTTTTATACGCTTTCCCTTAGAGGGATTTCGTGATCTTATTTACCTGTAATACATTATTGTCCTTATCGGCGATATACAGCATATACACACCATCCGAAAGATCGGAAATGTTGATATGAAGGGTATTGTCTGCCGTTTTCAGGATCCTGCCGTCTATCGACCTGATAGTGAGATTGACATTCTGGCTGTAATCAATGCTCAGCAGTCCCGTAGTAGGATTAGGATAGACCTTTATGCCGTTCGCAGCGTAAATATCTCCTATGCCCAGCGGGTCCTTATGGTGGTAAACTTCACTGCAGGCATTACAGTCGTCCTTATACACGCATACTTTGAAATAGCCGTATGCCTGCGGCACATGCCGGTAGGTCGTATTGCCTGAGATCAGCACATTGTTAAAGTACCATTTGTAGGAATCAAAGGTGGACGGTACTTCAAATGCCCCGTTCTTAAGCAGCAGCACAGGCGTAGGCACCGGCAGCAATTCCGCAGTGGCGGTATTGGAGCGGGCAACGCAACCGTTGACGGTATTGGTGGCATAATAACGGCCCGCGCTGTACACCCTGATCGTTGTATCGTTTTCGCCCGGGATCAGCCCGCTGTTATCGTACCATTCGATGGTTCCGTCAGCATTGCTTACTTCCAGCTCCAGGCTGTCGAAACGGCAATAATCTGCGAAGTAATCCGGTGTGACCGTGATCGGGTTGGGAGTGGTTACGCTGAAGGTCAGGGTATTGCTCTGTGCCGTATTGTTCAGCACACAAATAGCATTGCTGGTTACCGTAACATATACCTGGTCGCCGTTCACGAAATTACCGAGGGTAACGGAAGGGCTGTTTGAGCCTATCGGGGAGCCGTTCCTGGTCCATGCAAAGGAAGGAGAGGTACCTCCGTTGGTCGTGGTGGCTGTCAGTTGTATCGTGCTGTAATTACAGATGTTCACACCGGCAGAGGACGTTATGCTTACTGTAGGTGTAGCGTTAGTCTGTACCTGCATCGTGATGCTGTTGCTGGTGACCAGGGCGGCTGTCACACAAGGGAGGCTGGACTGTAATTCACAGGTCACCACATCATTGTTGTTCAATGTGCTGCTGGTATAGGTCGTTGCATTGGTGCCTGTGATATTACCGTTGACCTTCCAGGTATATACGGGAGTGGTACCGGTATTGGTGGCCGTAGCCGTAAAAGTTACCGGTGTGTTCTCGCATATGGTGCTGGCGGTAGCGGTTATCTGTATCGTTGGGGTGCTTACCGGCAGTACGGTCATCGTGATCGCATTGCTGCTGGCAGTATCCCTGGAGATACATGGCGCGTTAGAGGTCAGGAAGCAGCTTACAACATCGTTATTATTAAGATTGCTCACCGTATAGGTAGCGCTGTTGGTGCCCGTATTGATGCCGTTTACTTTCCACTGGTACACGGGATTCAGTCCGCCGTTGGAGGTAGTGGCCGTAAAGGTTACCGTTTGTCCCTGGCAGGCTGTGTTGTTGGTCAGTCCGCTGGCGATGCTGATCGTCGGTACCACATTGGGAGTATTGGTCATTGTGATGGTATTGCTGGTAGCGCTCAGCGGGGAAGCGCATGGCAGGTCGGAGGTCATCTCGCAGGTTACGAAGTCGCCTGCCTGCAGCGTGGCTGTGGTAAAGGTGGCGCTGTTGGTGCCTGCGTTGATACCATTCACTTTCCATTGGTACTGCGGCGTGCCGCCGTTCACCGGTACGGCTGTAAATGTAACCGATGAGGCTATGCATAAATTGGTCTGGCTGGCAGTGATGCTGACCGCAGGTTGCACATTGGCCGATACGGACACCGTAAGCCCGTTGCTGACAGCGGTAGGCGTAGTGGTACAGGTAAGGCTTGAGGTCACCTCACAGGTCACCACATCATTATTGCCCAGGGTATTGCTGGCGAAGGTGGAGCTGTTGGTTCCCGCATTGCTGCCATTCACTTTCCACTGGTACACAGGCGTACTGCCTACATTGGTGGCCGTAGCGTTAAATGTGATCAGCTGGCCGGTACATATGGAAAGGCTTTGTGATGTATTGATAGTGATAGTAGGCGTTACGGTACTGACCACCTGGAAGGTCAGCGCATTGCTGGTAATGGTATCCGTTGCATTGCAGGCGCCGGGATAGGTCACCCTGAATGTGAATACATCATTATTGTTGATGCCGGTGGTATTGTAGGACATACCCGAAGCCAGGTAGGTGCCGTTCTTATACCACAGGAATTGTGAGGTGACGTGCGGGTTGGTCACATTGGCCGATAAGGTAACATTTGCGTTGGTGCAGATGGTGGTGCCGGTGCTGGCAGCGATCGTGGCGGCAGGTACCGGTACATTGGGCTCTATGATAACGGTATAGTCTTCGTGCTGCCCGAGATTTAATGCGGCGCAGGGGGTGACATTCGCTATCGGGTTGGAGCTGATATCCGCGCTGACCCGCATCCTGACCGGTGTACAGGTAGCTACGCCGGCGGCAGATGGTATGATAATGCTTTGTGTGTGCGTAAAGGTGGAGCTGGAAGCGGTGGAAGACAAAACAAGCTCACCGGCTTCAAACGTGCCGTTATTATTGTAATCTATCCATACCCGGGCGTGCTGCGGGTTGGTCCTGGTGCCTACCTGCAGCGTGTATGTTTCACCCTGCTTTAACCTGGTAGGCATAAAGTTACAGACATAGTTCTGGTAATTGACCATATTATCGCTGCTGTAAGTGCCTGTAATATTATGCAGGTCAGCTATCTTAACGGATACGGGTCCGCAGTCGTTATTGTTGTAGGAAGATCTCAGGGTAGGGGTACATACCGCCGCTGTGGTGGGGTTAGGTACTTCCGTCAGCGGAGTGGCTCCCAGTGAGTAGATCAGCGTGGACCTGTAATTGAACAGGTGGAACAGGAAACGTTCTTTCTGCCCGTGGGTGAACCTGTTGGCGCAGTTGGTATAGTTCATGATATTGTACTGCACATTGTTGTAAGGCATGCCGGTACACCCGTTGGTCCCGCTGGGGCAGGCGCCGGACTGCAGGTCATGCGGCTCGGTGTCGCATATCAGGTCGCCGGTGTTCTGGCAGTTGCTTAAGGGAGGGCAGGAATTGGGGCCTGAGCTTCCCTGGAAAGTATGCAGCAGGCCGAAGCTGTGGCCTATCTCATGCGGGAAGGCAAAATAGTAGCTGCCGTTGGGGTAAGGAGTGGTATAGCGTACCAGCATCACGTTACCGTCCTGGTTCACCGGTGCGGGAGGCAGGTAAGCGTAGCCTCCGACCCCGCCACCTGGCCCGTCAATATAATTGACCAGCCAGATATTATAATAATAGTCCCTGTCCCACATAGACAAAGCTTTCAGGTCGGCATCCGATACGCCTGTGCTGCCTTCAAGCTTTATGCCCCAGTTGGCATAAACAGGGTAGTAGTCAGTGACCTTTACACGGTTGATCCCGTTAGTGGGCTGCGGGTTGCATCCGGGTGTCCTTTTGGCGATCTTGAACCTGATGGGGAACCTGACACCGCCGTTCTGCTCATTGACATATAAAGGCCAGGTAGCGGCAAACGTCTGGTTCAGGTAATCCAGGTAGGCCAGGATCGTAGCTTCTGAAGGATTATTGGTCGTGCCTACCGCTTCCCCGCTGTGCATCACGTGAAATACGACAGGTATCTCGTAGATCGTGTCATTGTTCTCGTATGCGATCAGCTCGTTGAGATTAAGCGGTCTGCTTTTAAAGGCTGCCCATTGGGCTGTCATTGCATCTACCTGGCTCCTGTAGTTGGCATCGTTGTTGTACCGTTGCTGATGCAGGTAATCGGTACCGCAGGACTGGGCGCTGAGGTCAGCGCTTATCAGGCCAATGAATGAAAGTAGTAATAAATAGATTTTTTTCATAAATATTTAATCATTAATCATTCGCAAAAATAACGTTTTTGATCCACTATTTTCACAATAAAATAACTTTTATTAAATATCTCTGGAGCTGTGCGGTCCGGCAGGCTGTTTTATTGCCGGCGACCTCTTACGGATCTGTGCAATGCAGTATCTTTGGTGTCTGAAGCGGAGCCGCTTTTGTCTACATTATGGTAACAACGGAATATATAATTGTCGGCGCGGGCATCGCGGGCCTCAGCCTGGGCATAGGGCTGCACCGGCGCGGTAAGGAGTTCGTCATCCTGGAGCGGTCGCAGCTTGTGGATGGCATCGGGGCCGGGCTGGGCATTACCTCCAATGCCATTACTGCCTTTGAGCATATAGGTATGGCGGATAAGGTAAAGGCTGTGGCCAACCCGCTAGATACGCTGAGGATCGTGGACCGGAAAGGGAAATTGCTGGTGAACGGCGACCCCGGCCTGATAGCAGGCTATGGCCTGACCAATTATGCGCTGCACCGCTCTGACCTGCATCAGTGCCTCTTCCGCGAGCTTCCGGCGGAACGTGTCCATACCCGGAAGCAATGTGCCGGTATCGAAGAGCGGGACGGCTGGTATCTCCTGACCTGTGAGGACGGCAGTGTATTCCGCTGCAGATACCTGGTAGGCGCTGACGGCCTGCATTCATTTGTCAGGCGATACATCTTCCCGGACAGCGTGGTGCGCTACGCAGGCTATACGTGCTGGCGGGCCGTCATAGACCTTAAGGAGCATTTCCCGTATACCAGCGAGGAGACCTGGGGGGCGGACGGAAGGTTCGGCATTACGCCGCTTATCAACAGGCAGGTGTACTGGTATGCCTGCATCAACAGTGCAAAGCCGCGCGATCCTTACTATACTGCTTTTACCATTGATAACCTGAGGCATCATTTCAGGGAGTATCACCCTGCTGTTGTGAATGCCCTGGCGCTGACCGGGAACCACCGATTGATACAGAATGATATCGCCGATATGAAGCCCCTGCCGGTATATCACAAAGGGCATACCGTCCTGCTGGGGGATGCCGCTCATGCCACGACGCCCAATATGGGACAGGGCGCCTGTATGGGTGTGGAGGATGCGGTGGTGCTCCTGCAGGAGCTGGACAGGGCGTCTTCCGTAGCGAAGGCTATGGCCGGTTTTTCCCGCAGGCGTACGGAACGGTGCAGGTTCATTGTAGCTACGTCTCAAAAGATGGGCAGGATCGCCCAGCTGGACAACCGGTTCCTGGTACCTGTACGCAACTTCCTGGTCCGTCACCTGCCGGCTGCGATACAGCGCCGCCAGCTAGCTAAGGTGCTGGATGTCTCCGGTGTATTATAAAATATATGTCTCCTTAAGGCCTGTAGCCGGAACCGGAGGGGTCCGGTATGGAAATATAGCCTTCCTCGTAGACCAGGCTCGGGTTGGTCTGTAATAGCAGGGGGCCGTCTATATCCACATAATCCGCTATGGGTATGAGATGTGCCAGTGCGTTGGCGCCTGCCTGGCTTTCGCACATATTGCCTATCATGATCTTTTTGCCTTCCTTTTTCAGCCGCTGCATCATTTGCAATGCAGGGGTCATACCGCCGCATTTGGAGAGCTTGATATTGACGCCGTCATAATGCTGCAGCGCCAGGTCCAGGTCCGCTGCCGTTTTGCAGGACTCATCGGCAATGAATATAATGCCGGGTGCCAGGCTTTTGCAGGCTGCCACCTGCTCATCTTCGCCGGGTGCAAAGGGTTGCTCTATCAGCGTGATGCCCAACTGTGCCAGCTCGCCCAGGATGGCCCTGGCGTCATCCGCTTTCCAGGCGCCGTTGGCATCTATCCATATATCGGCCGTTGTATGCTTCCTGAGCGCCCTGACATGCTCCAGGTCGTCCAGGCCGTTCACTTTCAGCTTGTAGACAGGGGATCGTTTGGCGGAAACGATCTGTTCCAGCGTGGGGATGTCCTGTATGCCTATAGTATAGCAGGTGGGCTTCAGGTGCTTCCACTGCAGCCCGATGATACTGTGCAGCGAGGTCTGCTTCATCCTGGCGAACAGGTCCCAGCCGGCAATATCCAGGGCCGCGATCAGGAAATTCTTACCCGGGAACAGGTGGTGCAGGAAATGCCAGAACCTTTCCGGGCCGTTATAGGCGTATTGTTCCACCGCTTTTTTATATTCGGTCAGCAACTGGTAATATGCCGCGACGTTCGCCTGGTAGTAGGGTATGGATGTGCATTCCCCGTGTCCCGTCCAGGGGCCGAAACCTACTTTTACCAGCAGGGCATCCTGGTGGGTCCTGAGCCCGTGGGAGGTCTCGAAAGGATACTCAAAGGCGTACCGTGCGGTTTCGTATTGTAAACGAAGCATGAAAAAACGGTTTTGAAAGACAATAAAAATGTAAAAATAATAGTTTTAAGCCTTGAATCGTATATAAATCCTGTTTGCATCTGTAAGTGTAAGATGTAAATAGCTATCTTTGCACATTATTTTGAAAATCTATTTATGAAAAAAGCATTCAGCATTCTCGCGTTGGCAGCCCTGGCCCAGTTAAGTGCATCTGCACAGGAAGAAAAAAAGGAAAAAGCGAATGAGTGGGTCAAGCCGTCAAGAGATTTTGTAATGATCCAGCTACATCATGACGGTTGGAACATCGCAAGCGGTGAAAATGTGAAAATGGGCAGCATCGGGCGGGGATTCAGCGCTTACCTGATGTATGATTTCCCGTTGGGCAATAATAAGGAAAAGACACACTTCAGCTTTGCCGCCGGCGCAGGGGTGAGTGCCAATAATATTTATTTCAAAGGACAGCTTCCCAACCTGAGGTCGGCTACTACGCTGACCATTATAGATACGGACTCGTTGTGGAAAAAGAACAAATATACCACGGCCTTTATCGAAATGCCGCTGGAGCTGCGCTTTTTCGGGAACAGCGCCAACCGGAATAAAGGATTCAAAATGGCTATCGGTGCCAAGGTCGGCCTGCTGCTGGACTCTCACACCAAATACAGCGAGCCTATTTCGGGAACTTATCTTAACCATAAGATCCACGCCAAAAAATTCAACGAATCCTGGAGGCTGGCGCCGATGGTGCGTATAGGCTGGGGGAATTTCTCGATATTTGCCCAGTACAACGTCTCTACATTATACAAGATGAACGAAGGACCTAAGATATTCCCGTATTCTGTAGGCCTGACCATCACAGGACTGTAAGGCAGGTGCCGGTATGTACCGGGCAGGAGTTGCAGGGGATTTTCTTCTGCAGCTTTTTTTATTTGTGCTAAAATACTGTTAGTGGATTTTTTCACAAATTTCCCTGTTGCTTTTATTTGTGGAAATAAATATTAAAACGTACCTTTGCACTCAATTTTTACTGTAATATATAATAAAATATATGTCTGGTCAACTTAAAGAGGTTAGATTACGTATTCAATCGGTAACAAGTACCCAACAAATTACCAAAGCTATGAAAATGGTCAGTGCTGCGAAGTTACGCCGCGCACAGGATGCCATACTTCAGATGCGACCATACGCGCAGAAGCTTCAGGAAATGCTGAGTAACATTGTGAGCGGTCTGAGTGACGATATGAATATGGACCTGGCTGCCGAGAGACCCGCAGAACGTATATTAATTATCCCTATTACCAGTGACAGAGGTACTTGTGGCGCTTATAACACGAATGTTATCAAGGCGGCGCGTCATCTCATTGCCCAGAAGTATGCTGCACAGCACGCTGCGGGTAAGGTGACCATCCTGCCTATCGGTAAAAAAGGTTATGAGTATTTTGTAAAGCACGAGTATAAAGTAGTAGCAGATTTCTGGTCTTTGTTCTCTGACCTGGCTTTTGAAAACGTCCGGAATGTTGCCGTGTATGCACAGCAGGCTTTCCTGAACGGCGAATACGATAAGGTTGAGCTGGTGTACAGCCAGTTCCGTAATGCAGCGACACAGGTGTTCGTAAGCGAGCAGTACCTGCCTATCCCTAAAGTGGAAAAAGCGGAGGATGATACCAAGCAGAACGATTTTCTGTTTGAGCCGTCCAAAGAGTCACTGATAGCGGAGCTGATGCCGAAGATTCTGAATACCCAGGTGTTTAAAGCGGTGCTGGATGCCCACGCTTCCGAGCATGGAGCCCGTATGACCGCTATGGATAAAGCAACAGAGAACGCCAACGAGCTGCTGCGCAATTTGAAAATTTCTTATAACCGTGCAAGACAGGCGGCTATCACTACCGAGCTCACAGAGATCGTAAGCGGTGCGGCAGCGCTTCAGGGCTAAAAAGAAAAATAAATTTTGTTATATAAATTATTTAACGCAATTTTGCAGTCCAAAAATAATTAAGTCATGGCTAGAGTATGTCAGGTAACTGGAAAGAAACCACTTTCAGGTCATAAAGTATGTTTCTCTAACAAAAAAGCAAAACGTCGCTTTTTACCAAATTTGCAAACAAAACGTTTCTTCCTGGTGGAAGAAGACCGTTGGGTAACTTTGAAATTGTCTTCTGATGCTATCCGTACTATCAATAAAAGAGGTTTGTACGAGGTGGTAAAAGAATTGCGTGCACAAGGTCAAACTATCTAATTGCAGGTAAATATCAATTTTATTATTTTTTAAGTCTATATAAATTTTTAAAAAATGGCTAAAAAAGGAAATCGTGTTCAGGTGATTTTGGAATGTACTGAGCATAAGAACTCAGGCTTACCAGGCACAAGCCGCTACATCACCACTAAGAATAAAAAGAACACACCGGAGCGTATTGAACTGAAAAAGTACAATCCGATCATGAAAAAAGTAACTGTTCATAAAGAGATCAAATAGTTCCTTGATTCATACCAATTACTATTCAACTATCATTTCATCGCATTTAAAAATATTTAGTTATGGCAAAAGCAGCGAAAACCGCGATCAAGAAAGACGGTACTAAAGATTTGGACGCAAAGAACTACACTAAAGTAATCAAAGCTGTACGCAGTCCGAAAACCGGTGCTTATACCTTTAAGGAAGCTATTATCCATAAAGATAAAGTAAAAGATCATCTGGAGTCTTTCAAATAAAAAGACATTCTTTATTTGATATTCATATAGTCACTGTGTTATACATAGTGACTATATGCTTTTTTACAACTTTCTTATGTTTGAAGAGATCAACGATATTGTTACCGTATTGCAGAACGGCGGGGTCATCCTGTATCCCACGGATACTATCTGGGGGCTCGGCTGCGATGCCACCAACCCCGAAGCCGTGGCCAGGATATTTGCCATCAAGCAAAGGGCTGCCAATAAGAGCATGATCGTGCTGCTGCCGGATGAGAAGTCCGTCCTGCAGTATGTAGCCGACCCGCCCCCTGACATTATTGATATGCTCCGGTCCTTTACCGTTCCCACGACCGTCGTGTATGAGAACGGGATAGGCTTTGCAGCCAATGTTCCGGCGGCGGACGGCAGCATCGGCATACGTGTTACCGCCGATCCCTTCTGCAGGACCCTGCTGAAACGTTTTAAAATGCCCCTGGTGTCAACCTCGGCCAATATATCCGGCCACCAGAGCCCCCGCACCTTTGCGGAAATAGCCGAAGCGGTAAAAGGAATGGTGGACTATGTGGTGCGGTACAGGCAGGACGACAACAGGCCTGCGGCGCCTTCCGCCATCGTCAGGATAGGCCCGGACGGCAGCCTGCAGCAGTTACGGTAAAGCCGGCTGCGGCAGCGCAATGCAGCCCCGTTTATGGAATTTAACACGTATTTTAAATTGTGGAATGTGACCGGGAGGGAAAAGCATAGTCTAACTGGTTAAAATATGTCGGAAATGAATCAACAACAAATGCTGGCAGCCTTCAACAGGGAGAAATACCTGAAGCTGATCGCTGTGATCTTTATTGACCTCCTGGGTGTGCTGACCTACCTTATTCCCGCGGTAGGGGAGCTGGGAGACCTGGTGATAGCCCCGGTGAGCGCGGTGCTGCTATACGCCGTTTTTAAATCCACGAAGATATCCGCGTTCGGGTTTGCGGAAGAGCTGCTTCCTTTTACGGATATCATTCCTACCGGTACCATTTTCTGGATCAAAAGGTATGTGGTAAAGGAGAAAGAGACGTTGGAGCAGTATATCAAAAGCCGGGTGGACCAGCAGTCGGTATTGGATAAGCTAATGCCCGGATAAAGACTGTAAAGCCTGCTCTCAGAGCAGGCTTTCGTATAGGAAATCGGCGATATGCATGGTTTTGATGGGTAGCTGGTGGCGCTCTATATACGCATTGATATGGAGCAGGCAACTGAAATCTCCTGAGATGATATAGGAAGCGCCCGTGTCTATGGCGCTGTGCACTTTGGTATAGGCCATACCTGTGGATATAGGCTCGAACTTGACGGCAAAGGTGCCCCCGAAGCCGCAGCAGGTTTCGCATTCCTTCATTTCTACCAGCTCCAGCCCTTCCACCTGCTGCAGCAGCTTGCGTGGCTGCTCCTTTATATGGCATTCCCTGAGCGATCCGCAGCCGTCGTGATAGGTGACCTTTACGGGATTCCTCATTTTAAGCCGGCTGTAATCCAGGTGATCGACCACGAACTCCGAGAATTCGTAGATATTATCCCTGACCTGCTTGCAGGTGCTGTGGTCCGGCGTATTATTGAACATCTTTCCGTAAAAATTACGGACATACCCGGTGCAGGAGCCGCTGGGAGATACAACGGGATGTTCCACTTTAAAATCCTTCAGGAACTTGACGGCTATGCCCCTGGCCTCTTTTACAAAGCCGCTGTTATAGGCCGGCTGCCCGCAGCAGGTCTGCTGATCATTATAATGTATATCACATCCCAGCCTTTCCAGTATCCTGGTCATATGGATACCGGTCTCCGGGCTTATCTGGTCCACAAAGCAGGGGATGAAAATATCTATGTTCATGTTGCAATCTCCTCGTTTGGTTCGTTCTTGGTATGATCCGTGTCTGTTGCTGCCGCATCTCCCTTTGCCTGCAGGGACTGTAACGCAGCGGTGTCTGTGCTTAAAGACGATCTGATCGCCCTGAGCTCGTTTGAAATCTTCAGCAAATGTATGACTTGATGCTCACTTGGCGTAAGGTTTTTTAGGCCGTTCACCGGGTAATCCTCTATCATATTGTCCCGGATGAACTTATTGCCTTTCATCCTGCCCAGCCGCAGGATATCCCTGAAAAGGTCGTCTATCTCGTATAGCAACTGGTAAAAAAGGTCCTTATTATGAGCGGGCATCAGCTCATCGTTGAACTCGTTATCGGTGTGGTAGGCATTAAGCTCACGGGTGATCCGGATATTGTGCACAATAAGGTAATAAGAGGAGGCGAAACCTTTTTTACGCCTGACGATGGTTTCCTGTATATAGCGGTTGACGCTGTCAAAGGCATTGCTGTTCTTGACTTCGGCGTCCCGCTTAAAGGTGGTCCAGAGCGACTGGTCCGTATTGTTATTATAGAATGTTTCCTTGAAGTACCTGAAATTGGCTTCCACCGCTTCCGCGAGGAATTTCGGCAGCAGCTTCTTATCATAGGTCGGGAAGAAAAGGAAGCCGGCCAGGATGGCAATGACGCACCCGATGGCCGTGAACAGTATCCTGCCCAGCATCAGCGACATATCAAAGCCGCTCTCCACGTACAACATCGCTACCAGCAGCATCGTGATGAAGAAGGTAGCCATTGCATACCGGGTCTTTAAAAAATAGACCAGGAAGAGTGAGCTGATGAGGATCAGCCCGAACTGGGCGATAGTGGGAAAAGGTATGAACAGCAGCAGGGAGCTGACCAGCACGCCGATCATAGTGCCCAGGCTTCGCTGCAATCCTTTTTTGAGCGTCGCATTGACAAAAGGCTGGGAAACGATGATGGCCGTAAGCGGGATCCAGTACCCGTGATCCCTGAAGATAAAGTACTGGAGCAGGTAGCCGATCATAGCCGATATGCCCACGCGAAGCGCGTAGCGTACCGTAAGGCTGTCATTCCTGAGCAGCGTCTTGATATTGGTCCACAGGTATCTGGGATGCAGGATGTTGATCGTTTCGATAAAAGTATAGCTCCTGATGCTTATTTTTTCCCGGTGCTTGCTGTGCAGGTCGAGCGCCTTCAGGAACAGCCTGATGATCCTGTTGATGATAATGTCTATTTCGCTGACGTGGCGGCTCATATATTCATTGTCCGCGGCGTCAAGGCGGATCATCTGCAATACCTTGCTCAGTCTTTCTATCTTGACCCGGATCACCAGTTGCTCTTCTTCCTTGAGGTGGGCAATGAAGTGCCCCATGCGTTCGCTGAGCTGCTCCACGATCCTGAAAAGACTGAATATCTTCAGGCGGGTCCTGAAAGGTATGCTTTGCTTATCCAGTTGGTCCACATATTCCGTAAGCTGTATCACGTGCAGGCCTACCAACACGGCTACTTTCCGGGACTGTGTGAGCGTGTAGAGCTTGGAGCCGTTATCCTTGACCTTATCCACGGTGGTCTCAAAGAAGGACAGGGACGAGTTGATAGCGTCCCTCAGGCTTTTTTCCGTCAGGTACAGGGTACGCAGGCTTTCCCGTTTGCTTTTGTTATCCCATCCTTTGCCGCTCACCTGTGCCAACAGCGCCACCTTGTCCCATATGGCTTCGATAGACCTGCGGAAAGGAGAGCCTTCCTTGATAAAGAGCACCGCGACGATATTGACCAGGGCCGCCCAGGCGCCCCCGATCAGGAAGAGCTGGGTCCTGGCCGCCAGGGACTCGGAAGAGGTAATGGGAAAGGCCACATTGATGATGGCGCTCACATACACGCTGAGGGCAAGCGCGGCGCCTTTCTCGCCGAGATTTTTAAAAAGCCCGGACAGGAATCCTACCCCGAACATAAAAAATACCGCTAGCCACCATATCCCCCCGATCAGCCCGCCGAGAATGGCGAAGAGCACATTCAGGCAGACGGACCCGAAGAGGATCCGGATCCTCTGGATGGCATCGCCTTTCAGCTCTATAAGGGCGGTACTTTCTGCCGCTATCGCTATCCATATGGCCGCTTCGTGCCGGCCCGTCAGCTCGCCGAACAACAGCGGGACGGTTACGGCAATAGCGATGCGCAGCCCCCAATACCAAACAGGATCTTCGAGGACCTCGCTCCACTTGTGAAATCTGGACTGTATTTTATAACGTATATTCAAGAATATGCGGCATTTTATGCTTACTGCTCAAATTTAATGGAATACCACCAGATTGTGATGACATAATAAGATGAAAATAAGGTTATTGTTCATCACACCTGTAATATGTGGCAACGGTGCGTAGTAAAAAGCGCCTGCTCTTTACAGGGCAGGCGCTTTTTGCATTAAATATGGCTTGATCAATCGCAGTATTCTTCATAAGCTGCCTGGAGGTTGGCCGCTATCATATCTGCTGTTCTGCCTTCTATCAGGTGGCGCTCTATCATATGAACCAGCTTACCGTCCTTCAGCAGCGCGATGCAGGGTGAAGACGGCGGGTAAGGCATCAGGAATTGCTGGCGGATAGCCTGAACAGCTTCCTTGTCAAAGCCGGCGAAAGCAGTAGTGAGCCTGGCAGGCTTCTTTCCGGCTCCCTGAACGGAGCGTAAAACGCCCGGGCGGCAGGTGCCTGCGGAACATCCGCAAACGGAATTGATCACCACCAGGGTAGTGCCTGGCTGGCTTAAAGTGTCCTGGACTTCCTGGGGAGTTAATAATTCTTGAAAACCGTTTTGTGTCAATTCGGCTTTCATCGGGTTCACTAATTCTGCTGGGTACATAATTATGAAAAATTTGTGGTTGAGTGTTAATAATCTGTGCTGCAAAGGTAGGCCAATAATTTTACTCTGCTGAAAGCGTATCGTTATGCGCCTATAGATTTTATATATGGCAGCGCTATCCGGGAGTCGCCTGCGCAACGCAGCTACTGCACGGTGCTGACCTTGTTGATGTCCTGGTTGCGGATCTTCTGGAAAGTGAATTTCACATTGTTGCTGTTGATCTTGTCTATCATCAGCAGCACGTAATTGGCAATGCCGGTCATCCCGTCGTAATGGAGCCTATTGGGGAAATCATTGAGCGTATTGTGCACTTCGTTCTTGCCTGTAGTGACGAGTATGGAAGGAACATTGGCGGAATAGAAGTCTATATGCTCTGAGTTCATAGTGATCTTGTTCTGCTGGGTAACGCTTATATTGTTGCCCGTAGCGGGAACGGACTGGACGATCTCATTCCAGGCCAGGGCGGAGCCCATGCCTTCTATCTGGAATTTTTTACTGTTCTTCAGGAGCCCGACACGGTCTATGCTGATCATACAGGCAATACTTTCCTGCTTGACAGGCAGATTCTTCAGGAAGGCCTTGGAGCCCATCATACCGTTTTCGTAGGCGGAGAATGCCACAAAGATAAAATTATAGTTCTTGTACTCCGCCCTTTTGATGCGGGCGGCCAGGGCCAGCATCACACCTACGCCGCTGGCGTTATTGTCTGCGCCGGGGAAATAGGCGGCAGTGCCCCTGTTCACCATTTTATCTTCGCCCAGGTGATCATAATGGGCGCCGATGACGATGGTCTGCGGCGCGTTATTATTAATGATGCCTATGATATTGGTGCCGATCAGCTTTTCTGCCGTAAACTCGATGCTCAGCGCAACGGGCGTGATCGTTTTGATAGACCTGATATGCTTGTCATAGGCCGGCTTCTGCACGATCACTACGGGTATGTTCAGCGGGTCGTAAGCACTGGATTGCTTGAATACCGGCTTATTGGCAGCTCCGAACTCATCATACAGGACAACAGAGCTGGCGCCTTTTTTCTGCGCCCTGAGCGCGATAAGGTAAGCCGTCTCTTCCCAGTCGAAATCAGGGTTACGGGCTTCCTGCGCGTTCTGGTACAGGGGAACGACCCAGGGAGCGTTGGGCTCCTCGCTTTTAGGCATCATGAAGTTGTCCTCTTTCTTTTCAATATTGGAGAATGCCATGGGTATGGCGTCCTCCGGTATGAACAGGTAGCTGCCGCCGATGAGCATTTTGCAGTCCTTGGACAGCCGTTTATCGCTTTCGAACTTGAAATGCTGCCTGAAGCTGTTGTTGACGGCCGGCTTCAGCCCTATAGTACCCATGCGCTGCTCGATGAAGACCCCGGCAAGCTCTTCGCTTTTAGTGCCGGACTTCCTGCCCAGCAGTGCCGGGCTGCAGAGGTAATCCACGGTTGTCCTGATCAGGGCGATCTCATCGGCGCCTATGGTGGGGACGGTACTGTTTTTATTGAAAGCTCCCGTTACTTTGCTCCATACCTGGCTGTACACGGAAGAGGTTTGAACACATATACTTGAAAAAAGGAAAACAATTGCTGTAAAGCTTTTTTTCGCTAATGACATAAGATACTTGAGTGGCGGTTTATTTAATTACTATTATTAAATCAGGGTATTTTAAGCTGTAAAACCCTGATTTATTTTGTAATTTTAGACATCTGTTCCTGATTTAGTGTATAAAAATAACGCTTTTATTTTTGTTTGGACGGATAAATTCAAAAAAACTAATGTTATATGGATGTTAGAGTAGTTATAATAGAGGATGATAAAGTGATCAGGGATGCCTACCGGTTTTTTATAGAGCAGCAGCAATCCTGCAAGGTGGTGGGTGCCTATCCCGGGGTGGAAGCTGCCCTGCCGCATCTGAAGGCATTAGACCCGCACGTGGTATTCCTGGATATAGAATTGCAGGGCATGAACGGGGTGGAGGGCATTTCCCGCATCAAGGAGCTGGTGGCTGACGTATATATTATAATGCTGTCCGTATATGATAGTCCGCATTATGTTTTTACCGCGCTGGCCAACGGCGCGTCGGGCTATCTTACCAAGGACGCCGGCCCGGAAAAGATCGTAGGCGCCATAGAGGAGGTGCTGACGGGCGGGGGGCCTATGACCAGCAATATTGCCCGTATGATCGTGTCGTCCTTCCAGAAGAACAGGGAGTCGCCGCTCACCAAGAGGGAAACGGAGATACTGGAATTCCTCAGCCAGGGCAAGACCAGGACCATGATCGCGCAGGAGCTGTTTATAGATGCAGAGACCGTAAAGTCGCATGTGAAGAATATCTATGCCAAATTGAATGTCCATTCCAAAGCGGATGCCATCCGGAAGGCAAAACAGAATAAATACATTTAACTTTGCATCCCGGTATCCATCCTGTATCATAAAAGCATCCGATAGCATTGGCCAACAATCAGTTCGCAAAGAATACATTATCTATAATGCTGGTACGTATCATAAGCGTATCGGCTACTTTATTTTTAACCTATTTCCTGTCGCATAAGCTTTCCGTAGCGCAGTTCGGTACCATCACCTCGTTCTGGGTGCAGACGGTAATGGCTGTGACCATTGCCGGCCTGGGGCTGCCGGTTTTCGTATTTACCTACAGCAGGCAGAAGCTGGGGCAATTGCTGGCGGCGCTGCCGCAGGCGTACAAGCTGTATTTCGGCGGCTGGATAGGTGTCGCCAGTGCCGTGTTTGCAGGTATACAGCTCTCCAGCAACACCCTTTTTGCGCCTGATATTGCCAGCTTCTTCTGCCTGGCCCTTTTTTTCGCGGTGACTACCATGGGCCTGCTGCTGGACGCCTTGTCTATTATTTACGGGTATTACCAGCGCCTGATCTTCGCGGCCGTATGCTATAATGCATGGTATATCATCCTGTATGTGCTGTATTACCGCGGGACGATAGGCCCGGACCTGCTCCTCGCGGCGCTCACCGGAAACGCGATCCTGAAGGTGATCCTGCTTAGCAGGCAGGTCTTCAAAGCGCATCAGCCTGCCGGCGATATCAGCTTTTTATCCCTGAAAAGCCACTGGCTGTCCACGGGGCTGTACGATGTATCCCAGAACGTGGTCAAATATCTTGATAAGTTCATACTGAGCTTCCTGGTGGGGAAGGAGGCGCTGGCCGCCTATACCAACCTGACAACGGAAATCCCGGTTTTCGCGCTGGTCTTTGCCTCCGTCAAATCCAGCACGTCCATTTATCTCGCGCATTCGGCCAGGAATGAAAGGCATATAGGCAGGTATCTCAGGGCCGCCGGGCGACTGCTGGGATATTTCATATTCCCGTCAGTATTTTTTATCGGTATGTTTGCGCCGGATATCATTACAATGGTATTCTCGGAAAAGTACCTGGGCGGTATCGCGCTGTTCCTGGTGGCGCTCCTGAAGTTGCCTAATTATAATTTTATGTTCAGCGCGGTGCTGCAATATTATGAAAAAGGCCATATCGTTCATAAAGGGGTATGGGTAGATACGCTGGTTTCCCTCGTGCTGGTATTCCCGCTTTATTATTGTATGGGCCTGAGCGGGATTGTGCTCAGCATGGTTATCAGCACCTATTGCCAGAACTTTTATTACGGTAATGCGCTTAGAAAGATAATGAACACTTCCTGGACGGCTATCCTGCCTTTACGTTCGTGGATGATACAGGCGGGTGTCTTTGCCGGTCTGTCAGCCGGTCTCTGGTATATCCTCAATCAAACGGACCTTCATTATATGGCACGCCTGTCGATAGCATTCGCGGTGATGGCACCGCTTTCATTGTGGGGAATCTACCGTACCTACAGGCAGATCAAAAGATTTTAGAAAATTTTGGTCATAACGTAATCGTTCATCTGGAAGCCATTGCCGATATCCAGGTCCTCTTCCTTCTCTATTGCCCATCCGAGCGCCTGGTAAAATGCTACGGCGGCATTTTTGCGGTTGACATTCAGCACCATACCGGTGTTATTATGCTGCCGGGCGATCCCTTCTATATGGTTCAGCAGCAGCCTTCCTGCTCCCTTTCCCTGGCTTTTGGGCAGAATATACAGCTTATGCACTTTGGTCATATCTGTATGATTGTAATTCAATTCATAGGAGGCAAAACCGTGATAGGTGCCGTCTTCCCAGACAAGAATGAAATGGTGCTTAAGATTAGTGACCTGGTTATGAAGCGATTGGCTGCTATACATCAGTTTAAGCATGTAATCGATCTGGTCGTCTGATAAAATGCTTTTAAACGTGTCTGGCCAGGTGAACTGGGCAATATGCTGTATGATCAGGTAGTGCGGATCTTCTGCTTGAACTATTTGCATCCCGGTTGAAAATATTTATATAGCGTCCTGTAGAATTATTTTTTATCGGGGTAAAGATAATAAGTAAATTCTATTTGAAGGCATATATCGGTAAAATAAGGTAGTGATACCGGTTGATTTTTAAATAGTTATAATTTAGTTAAAGCTCTGTTTGGCGCCGGCCTGCCGGGTTGCGGGGTATTTATCGGGATCCGGGGCCTGTATATTAAGGTAGTAAAGAGGCTGTATTTTTCTGCTGTGCCTGCCAATTCTGTGCCGGAATGCGCTTTTTTTACAGGCCGGTTACGGAACGGTCCCGTTGGTTTGCGGTTTTTTTTGTAGTTTTACCCAACTGTTAACACACTTCCGGGCGTCTCCGGAAAGAGACAGTAGAAGTTAGAACCCAATAATTACAAACGGATTATGTTGAAAAAAATTGTATTTATGGCCGTCTTGGGGATAGGCGTTCAGGGGCTTACGGGCGTATCTTACGCGCATACCCATGGAGATGGTCAGCCGCAACCGGGAAACCTTAAGATTATAGAGAATAAAGGGCAATGGGGGACCCAGGCAAAGTATAGGGCTGAGATCAGCTATGGTGCGATGTACCTGACTGATGGAGGCTTTGTATATAATTTCAGCAGCAGCGAGGATTATGCGAAAATAGATAAGGTGCTGCATGATGAAAAGAAAGCCGATGTGGATGTTTCCGGCATGATTATCAGGAATCACGCCTATAAGGTGAATTTCCTGGGGGCTAATACGGATATCCGTTATGTGCCTGCAGAAAAGAATGTGACAAAATTTAACTATTTCATTGGTACCGACCCTTCCAAATGGGTGAGCGGCGCTGCCGTGTACGGCGCTGTTACGCAGCAGAACGTTTATAACGGTATTGATGTTAAGGTATATTCCAGCGACCATAGCCTGAAGTATGATGTGGTGGTAGCCCCGCAGGCGGACCCGTCCCTGGTAAGGCTGCAATTTGAAGGTGTAAAGCCGGTTTTGAACGCTAAAGGTGACCTGATCGTCAGGACTTCCGTGAATGAGGTGGTGGAGAAAGCGCCTTATACCTACCAGGTTGTAGAAGGCCGTGAGGTAGAGGTACCTTCCCGCTATAGGCTGAACGGTAATATACTCAGCTTTGAATTTCCACAGGGTTATGATAAAAGCCTGCCTTTGATCATTGACCCCAACCTGCTTTTTGTGAACTTCAGCGGTGCTTCTACAGGCACCTTTTATGCGCACTCAACGGCTTACGATCTGGACGGCAATACTATTACAGGTGCCCTGTCCAGCAATGGTGCGGGATGGCCTACTACCGTAGGAGCCTATAATACTACTTTCGGCACCGGAAATACAGCCTGTATCCACAAATACAATGCGGACGGCAGCGCGCTGGTTTTCGGCACCTATATCGGTGCAGGGACCGGCGGCGGTATGCTGCCTAACACGATCAGGTCTGATGCGCAGGGCCGCATTTATTTCGGCGGTTCCACTACCAATGCTACTTTACCCATCACTTCAGGTGCCTACCAGCCCACTATAGGCGGAGGTGCGGACATCTACCTGGCCCTGTTGAGCGCTGACGGCTCTACATTGCTGGCTTCCACCTACCTGGGCGGATCCGGCCACGAAGGGTCGCAGATGAATACTACAACAGCCTTTACTGCCTTGGGCAGCCAGACCACATCCCTGACCCCGACTGACATCGCTGTGGACGGAGATGGCAATGTCTGGGTGGCTTCCAATACAGGGTCCGCTAACTTCCCGGTTACATCCAATGCTTACCAGTCCACGCTGACCGGCAGCCATGATGTCACCCTGACCAAGCTGAGCCCCGACCTGACCACGCTGCTGTACTCTACATTCCTGGGAGGAACAGGCTGGGACGGCGCAACCAGTGTTGAATTTGATGCTACCCGCAATTATATCGGTATTTCCGGCTTTACCAATAGTCCCAACTTCCCTACATCCCAGGGCGCTTATCACACCACTGCAAGAGGAGGCGTTGACGGGCTGCTGGCATTATTTGATGTGAACAGCTCTTCTTATGTAGCTTCTACTTACCTGGGCACTTCGGCCGAGGACTTTGCGGCCCGTATCGCTTTTGACTGTGCCGGCAATGTCTTTGCTACAGGAAGGACGCAGGGTAATTATCCTATAACCGCGACCGGCAGCTTTGTGGTGCCGAACGGCTTTATCTTTATTGATAAACTTACCCCGGGCCTGACAGCCTCTATGGCTTCCACCCGTACGGGTGCCGCCCATACTTCCATAGTGCCTTCTGCGATGATGGTGGATGTATGTGGTAATATCCTGGTAGCTACCATTGTTAATAATACTTCACAGCTCAATATGCCGTTGACGCCGGATGCCTTTGAAACTACTCCCAGGGCATTCTACTTTGCGGCCTTTGCGCCTGATTTCTCAGACCTGGTGTTCGGGAGCTATTTCGGTTCAACAGGCAACCAGGATCACTTCCATCCCGGTATCTGCCGTATAGATCCTGCCGGCGTTATTTACCACGCGGTTTGTTCCCCGACCTCGGGAGCGAACTGGGCGCCCAACCGTACAGCACATGCCGTGCACCCGGATAAGCTGAACGGTACTACCAATGACAACGTAACATTCAAATTTGACTTTGAAGCCTTCTCCGTAAAAGTAACAGGTGAGACCCCTGAAGGTGGAAATGTGAACCAGAACCACGCTATACGGGGGTGTAAATCAGCATATTTACACTATAAAAGAGGTAAAGCTGATACATTTGACCTTGTATTGAGACTGCAGATCCTGGGCGATGCCATCAATGGAGTGGATTACGTCTTCCTGGCGGATTCCCTGGTGATCCCGGCCAATGATACCGTTGCCACCCTGGAAATAAAAGCCCTGCTGGCCAACCCGGCTACAGGTCCGAGAAGGGTTATTGTCAATACAATGGCGCCTTGCGCCTGTGACGGTAACAGGGATAATATAATGTCCTCCGATACGGTGCTGATCCTGGATTCCGTATATGTCAAAATGCTGACTCCTTTGGATACAACCTGTCCGGGAGACCAGATCACGATCCAGGCTGAAATAGATCCGACCCTGAACTTCTTCTGGACGCCGGCCAACCTGATACCTGATGCTACCGGCCTGACGATCACACCTTCTCCGGTGCTTACTACCTTTTTTACTATTGAAGCTTCCCAGCCGGGCGCGCCATCTACCTGTCCGCCCAGAAGAGCCACTTATATGGCCTATGTGGAGCCTTACCCGGAGATAAACGTACCGAATAATTACCTGACAGTATGCTACCGGGATTCCGTAGGCCTGACGATGCAGGTAACACCTGATCTGCCGGGATATATCTATGAGTGGAGCCCTTCACAGTATATAGCCGCTCCAAATAATGCAAGTATAAAATTCTTAGCTCCGGTGGGATTATATAAGCTCTATATGAACGTAAAAACGCCGGGTGCCGGATGTTCCGCTACGGATAGCATGATGATCAATGTGGTTCCTCCGCTGACCCTGGAAGGTATAGAGCCTAAAGATACGCTGATAAGATACGGCGATGAGATCCAGTTGCGTGCTGTCGGAGAGGATGCGGTGATGTGGACCTGGAGCCCGCTGGATTATATCCGTGACGCGATGCTGCCTGTGATCACCGTGAAGCCGGAACGTGATATGGTCTATAGCGTAAGGGCCTGGGATCAGTACGGTTGCTTTGCAGACGATGAGGCCAAAGTGAGAGTGTACCACCAACCCCGGATTTTTGTCCCCAATGCTTTCAGTCCTAATGGCGACGGCCTGAATGATGTCTTCAAAATTGAAAACATGACGTATGAGAGGCTGATTTCTTTCAAGGTGTTTAACCGCCTGGGAGAAGTGGTATTCGAAACCATAGATCCTAATAAGGGCTGGGATGGTACCAATAAGGCTGGGAAAGCCCTGGCATCTGATGTGTACTACTACTACATCCAGATATCAGGACCTACAGAAGAAACCAAGAATATAGAATATAAAGGGGATGTCACGCTTATAAGATAAGCTGATAACCACCTGGTCATAAAAAGACTGCTCCGCCCGGAGCAGTCTTTTTTGTTAAAGAATGTTTTACATTTTAAGCGGTGATTGCATAATATGCTTTATTTTTAACCTGTACTATTGCCTACACATACAGCTTTATGTTAAAAGATATTTTCAGGAAAAAGCAGATCTCGGATATTGTCAGCTACCATAGTGCAGGGGAGGGCCCGGGCTTAAAAAAAATTCTGGGAGTTAAGGACCTGACCGCTATGGGCGTGGCCGCTATCATCGGCGCGGGTATTTTCAGCAGCATCGGCAAAGCCTCTTATGAGGGAGGGCCTGCCGTGGTCTTCCTATACATCTTTACAGCCATAGCCTGCGGCTTCGCCGCGATATGCTATGCGGAGTTTGCTTCGGTGATACCGGTTTCCGGGAGCGCCTATACCTATGCTTACGTGGCATTTGGCGAGATCATCGCGTGGATGATAGGGTGGTGTCTCATTATGGAATATGCCATCGGCAATATCGCCTGCGCCATATCCTGGAGCGATTACTTTACCGGCCTGCTGGCTAAGACGCGCTTCGCTGTCCCGGAATGGCTTTGCACCGATTACTGGAGCGCTATGGACGGGTATGAAAAAGCCGTCTCCCTGCAGACCAGCTTCGGCGTGCCGTTTCACCTGCTGGAGCAGCAGGTGCAGAGCGGTTACACTGCCTGGCTGCAGGCGCCGCAATGGGGTAGTATGAGGCTGATCGTCGATATCCCCGCTTTTATCATTGTTGTTATTATCACTGCCGTGGTATTCGTGGGCATCCAGGAATCCAGGAAAACGAATAACTTATTTGTCTTGCTCAAGCTGGCGGTTGTCTTCCTGGTGATCGTGGCCGGCTCTTTCTATATCCAGCCGGAAAACTGGTCTCCCTTTGCTCCCAATGGTATGATAGGGGTGCTGAAAGGCGTGTCTGCCGTTTTTTTCGCCTATATAGGCTTTGATGCCATCTCCACTACTGCCGAGGAGTGCAGGAACCCGCAGCGGGACCTCCCGAAGGCTATGATGTATGCTTTGCTGATATGCGCGGTATTATATGTGCTGGTAGCGCTGGTGCTGACCGGCATGGTGCACTACAGCCAGCTGAAGGTAGGCGACCCGCTGGCTATGGTGTTTGACCAGAACGGCCTGTATATTATCGGCGCTATAGTGGCCTTCAGCGCCATTATTGCCACCGCGTCGGTGATGCTGGTCTTCCAGATAGGCCAGCCCAGGATATGGATGGCAATGGGCAGGGACGGCCTGCTGCCGAAAAAATTCGCAAGCCTGCATCCCAGGTGGCAGACCCCGGCTTTTGCCACCATTGTAACGGGACTGCTTGTAGGTGTTCCGGCCTTATTTATGAACCTGGACCTGGTCATTTCCCTCACCAGCATCGGGACCTTATTTGCCTTTATAATAGTATGTTCCGGTGTATTGGTGCTGCAGAAGCGCCCGGACAGGCCGGAGAGCAGGTTCAGGGTGCCTTTTGTGAACAGCAGGTATATCGTGCCGCTCCTATTGGTGGTAGCGGTGGCTGTGACGAGTTATTATTACCCTGCTTATTTTACGGACCTGTTCAGCGCCGAGGGCTGGACGGATAATATCCCGATGATAGCCTTCTGGCTGGTTGCGGTCGTGATGACCATATTATGCGCCTGGTATGCCTTCTCTTTAATACCCGTGCTGGGCATGATAAGCTGCTTTTACCTGATGGCCCAGGAGGCTGTCAGCAACTGGCTGGGCTTCGGGGTATGGCTGTTGCTCGGTCTTGTCCTGTATTTTGCCTATGGCTACAGGAACAGCAGGTTACGGTATAAGTCCGCTTAGGCTATTTGATAAAAGGCAGGTATTTCTTTACCAGCTCGTTGAATTCTTCTGAGATCTTCAGCCGCATGCTCAGTCCCAGGAAGAGTATGCTGTAAATGCCTCCTTTCAGGAACATATTGCAGATAGGGTTGGAAAACAGGTTCAGGAAGTAGCATGCTGCCAGGGCTACGATGCTGATACCGGCTATTTTGAGGGTATTGACCGTATAAGGCTGGATGCCCAGCTTCCTGTACAGGAATACGGACTTCAGCACCGCGTACATGACCATGCCTATGCTGCTGGCCCAGGCCACGCCCTGCAGGCCGTAAACGTCTATCCAGTTATAGATCAGGATAACGATAACGATAAGGCTGGAAAAGGAGAATAAGGTATTATACAGGTAATACTTGCTGAGCGTAAGGACTTCCAGGCTCAGGCCTCCCAGCACATCTATGACGTGACCGATGAGCAGGATCAGCATGATATGGCTGACCGACTCATAGCCCGGCTTGAGGAGATTGATCAGGTATTGTATCTCATTAGCGCAGAGTAAAATGCCGACAGACAGGAAGAGTACCAGCAGCTGCATTACGGAAGCGCTTTTGATAAAGTTAGCACGCAGCTTTTTGAGCTGTGCCTTTTGATAGGCATCCGATAAGGAAGGCAGGGCGGAAAGGCTGAGCGCACGTATGGGGTTTTTGATCACGCTGATAGCAAAGGCCGCTGTTCCGTAGATAGCAATAGCTTCCAGGCCGTTATAGGCCAGCGGGCCTATCAGTATGGTATCTATCTGGATGATAAGCACCGCGGATATGACCACAAAGGTCTGGTTGAAGGCAAACGAAATGATGCGCAGGATCTCCCTGTTAGTGAAATCGCCCTTTGTATAGCCGAACTTAAATCCGTCGAAACGGTAGATAAAATAGGCTAAGTACACAATAGGGACCAGGTAGAGCAGCACATACCACCAGATGAAGGTGTCGAAATTAATGAGGTGATAGGCGTAGAGGAAGATCAGCGCCAGGTAGATCAGCCTGTTGAGGATCTCTCTGGCAAAGCTCTGGATGGCCGTCTTATAGATGGATTGCAGGTAGCCTTCCATCCATAGGATAATGGATACAAGGAGGGTCAGCAGCGGGAACAGGATATAATAGCGGGCCATCAGCAGCTCATCGCCGGAGTGATACATATGGATCACCTTGTCTTTGAAGATGAAGTACAGCAGGGTGATGACCGTCAGGCTCAGCAGGGGAACAATGATGCTGATCGTCAGGAAAGAAGCCCGCTTGGGGTGTTCTCTGTGGTATTTCTGCCCGTAGATGACCAGCGTGGAGTTGAATCCCAGGATAGCGAAGTAGCAAAGCAGCATGGAGGCTTTGATCAGGTTTTGCGTAAATCCGAGGTCCGTCTTTTCAAACACCCTTATGGATAGTAAATTAATGATCAGTCCAAGGAAGACACCGGCAAAGGTCACGACCGCTGTTTTAATGGATTGCCTGATTACGATACCCATTATAATACCATATGATTTGTTACAGATAATAAATGAGAAGTACTAAGACTTCTCATTTGTATTATTATTTTTAGGTTTCTGCTCTCTTTTGGGGTGGTTGTCGGGACGGTTCCTGGGTGGTCCCTGTTTTTTATCCCTGGAGGTGTTTTTAGGAGCATTGGCATTTTTCTCTCCTTTCGGCGCATTGTTATGCTGCGGTTTGGATTGCTGGGAAGCTGTCGCATTGGCGTTTTTCTCTCCCTGTCCTTTGCCGGAGCCGGACCTGTTCTTGGGCCTGTTCCTGGAGCTTCCCCCGGACTGGGCATTCCTTTGCTCATTGTTATTGCCGCCGCTGTTCTGCGTATGCTTTTTCTTTTTGCTGGATTTATTAAGCGCGCTCAGCGTTACCTGGCCCACGTCATTGACGAAGCCAGCATCTACCGTTTTCTGCACGTTATGCCTGCTGGTGCTGACGATCTCTACAGCTTCGAGCTCTGCGGCCTTTTGTCCCCTGGCATTCATTTCCAGTATCGTATTCACTCTTTCAATGCTCAAAGGATACTGGCGTGAGCTGCCGGCCAGTCCGTACCACATCAGGTTCCGGAAAATATCCTTCTTGATCAGGAAAGCCTTACCGGATTCCAACTCCAGGTGATCCGCGCGGTCGGGGAACACCTTCAGGGCGTCCATATAGGTATCCAGCTCATAGTTAAGGCAGCATTTCAGCCTGCCGCACTGGCCGGAGAGCTTGGCCTGGTTGATGGAAAGGTTCTGGTACCTGGCGGTCGTGGTATTGACGGTTTTAAAGTCCGTCAGCCAGCTGCTGCAGCATAATTCCCTGCCGCAGGAGCCGATGCCGCCCACTTTCGCGCTTTCCTGCCTGGCGCCTATCTGCCGCATTTCTATCTTAGCCTTGAATTCGGAGGCATATACTTTGATCAGCTCCCTGAAGTCCACGCGGGAGTCGGCGGTATAAAAGAAGCATATTTTTTTGGAATCCGCCTGTATCTCGGCTTCCGCTATCTTCATTTCCAGGTTCAGCGATTTGGCTATTGCTCTGCTGAGTATAAGAATGTCTTTTTCTTTTGCTTTGGCATTACGGAACACCTCTATATCATGTGTGGTAGACACGCGTAAGAGTTTTTTGATCTCGGAGTTTTCATTGACGCCGTATTTTTTCATCTGGAGCTTTACCAGCTCTCCGGTCAGGCTTACCTGGCCTACATCGAAGCCGCTTGCGCCTTCTACTGTGACATAAGTGCCTTTTTCTAAATGTATACGATGGTCGTTCCTGAAAAAATCCTTTCTGCTGCCGTTGTTGAAAGAAATTTCAACGATATGATAAGGTTTACCGAGCTCGCTGAGCGGAATGTCGGCCAGCCAGTTGAAAACATTCAGCCTGTTACACCCGCCGCTGCTGCACCCGCCATTAGATTGACATCCTTTTACTTTTGTATCGCCTTGAGAGCCACATCCACAATTTCCACAAGCCATATTTTTATTCTGAATTTTATATTAAGTCTGTTTAAAATGATTATACACCGGAAATTTACAACAGGAGCTGCAAACTTTATCAGTGTTAAACGATGTATTGAATTGTACTTTTTCATAGCGGAAGAGCACATGGCATCTCCACATCTATTAATGTGTAAAAAATCACCTAAAGGTAATAAAAAGATACGTATAATACATTAATAATACGCATATTTCTACTCACCCAGGTTGTCAAAGCTCTTTTTGAGATCCGTTTCGGTAAATACCTGCCCGAATATTTTGTCCGCGATGGCGTCCAGGTCCTTTGAGGGATCCGTGTCATAAATGCTGAGGACATAGAAGTAGGGATGCGGAATGGGATCAATGTTACCGGTCTTGGGATTTTTCAAGTTTTTGATCTTTTCCACAAAACCCAGGTACTGGACAACAATGGTATCATTATGACGAATGGTGAACTTTTTACTGTAGACCGTATAGTCCTGCTCTGCCTTTTTGTCGAACAGCGCCCTTGTAACCCGCTGGCTCCTTTCCGTAAATCCTTTCAGCTCACCATGATAAAGCCTTTTCAGCAGTCCCAGTTGCTCGTCGGGGCTGATAAGCAGGGTGCCGTTGTTCCAGAAATTAACAAGATCGCCTTCGTATTTCCGGTTGCCGTATTTGATGGTATCTATAAAATGCCTCATCTCAGCCTGCGTGATCTTCCGGGTCAACTGTTGGAAATAAGGGAAAGCATTTACCCGGAAAGCTTCTGACAGTGTCAGGTCCCTGCTCCAGTCTGCCCGGTAGCCGGGCGTGTTGGTGTCCGTAATAACATTGACCTGCCCGTTCACAAAGCTGTAATATTGTCCGTCCCAGGGGATCCGGAACTGCTCGGTCGGCGCGACTGCGCTTTCGATGGCTACCAGTGCCGCAAAGATCTGGTAGGTGCTGCCCGCCGTCAATGGGGTGGAATTGAACTCCTTATTGTAAAAAAGCACCCTTTCTTTATTATTGTCAATATACTCCAGGGCGCCCTGCACCTGGTGCTCCTTAAAGAACCGCTCCCATTCAGGGTGCTCTTCGATCCGGGCATCCCTGCATCCTGCTGCTGTTACAACAGCTAATAAGAAAATTATATATTTATACATGATCGTTTTTAACAAATAACCGCTGTGCGGATTGAAAAATAAGCGCAAAAGTACGACTTTATCATTCGTTACATTGCAAACCGGCCGAAATTTAAAATGTATTAAAAAGTTGGCCAGGCGGGACGGCAGGAAATTAACATCTTATAAATCCCGGCCAGGAACGAAAGCGGGAGGAGCGTAAGATATTACTGTATATTTGCATACTATATGAAAACGTACCGGTATACTATCCTGAGGATTTCCTGTAGCCTCTTGTTCCTGTTATATGCAACGTTGCTGCACGCGCAGCATTATAAATTCGATTTCAATGAACAGTGCGATGCGGCTTATGATAAGATCATGTCCTTCCGTACGGAAGAAGGCATGCGTATTATAAAGGAGCAGCTCAGCAGCGATCCGTATAACCTGGTGCCGGTTTACCTTGAAAATTACGAGGATCTTATCGTATTGATGTTCAACGGTGATACGCAAGAGTATGGGAAGCGGCGTAAGAACCTGGACAGCCGCCTGGCCAAGCTGAATAAGGGCAGCAGCAAGGACCCCTGGCTTAATTTCACCAGGGCCAATCTCTACCTGCAATGGGCGCTCATCAAGATCCGGTTTGGAGATTATATGGCAGCGGCCAATGATTTCAGGAAATCCTACCAGCTTATCAGGCTGAATAAGGACATCTTTCCCAATTTCAAATATAACAACATCGTGTATGGGCTGGAGGAGGCTATAGTGGGCAGCGTTCCGGACAAGCATAAATGGCTCACGGCTGTGCTGGGTATGAGAGGGGATGTAAAAAAGGGCACGGCCAAGATCGTGGATTTCCTGAACACCAGGGACGGCACTACCCGACACCTGCGGGCAGAAGCTATCTTTTATTACGCTTATCTGAAATTTACCCTGCTGTCGGAAAAAGAAGCAGTATGGGATTACCTGCAGAAATCCGAGCTGGATTATAAAGGGCACCACCTGTTTGCCTTCCTGAAGTCCAATATAGCCTTAAGTATGAACAAGGCGGCCGAAGCAGAACAGATATTGAAGAACATTACCAGGAACACCGGCTACCTGGAGGTGCCTTTGCTGGATTATTACCTGGGGGTTGCCTATTTCTATAATAATAACGGGGCCTGTAAAGCTCAATTTGACGCATTCCTTAAAAACTATACGGGGCAGGCCTTTGTAAAGGATACTTACCATAAATTGAGCATTTACAGCTATGTGAACAATGACGAATCCCTGTACCGGTCCTATAAGGAAAAGATATTGCAGAAGGGGAATACCCTTATAGAAAGCGATAAGCAGGCGGAACGTTTTGCCGGGAGCGATAACCCTTTACACAGGGAGCTGCTGCTGGCACGTATGTATTCGGACGGCGGCTATATCCAGAAGAGCCTGCAGGTGCTGCAAAAGATACAGGAAAGCAGTCTCACGGATATCGGGCATAAGGCCGAATATCATTACCGGTTTGCCAAGATATATGTCATCCAGAAAAAAAATGATAATGCCATTGTGCATTATAAAAAGACCATAGAGCTGGGCGCCGGCAGGCAGGAGCATTATGCGGCGCGGTCCTGCATAGAGCTGGGGGAGCTGTATGAAGCAAGGGGACAAAAAAGTACCGCCCTGGATTATTATAAAAAATGCCTGGCTATGAAAAATCACGACTATAAGTCCTCCCTGGACCAGAAAGCGAAGGCCGCTATCAATAGGCTGAACAACTGATCATTTCCCTCCGCGGCAGCTATGTGGAACCCGGCCCCGGAATCTGCCGCTGAAATACCTTCGCTTCTTTGGAATTACAGGGTATTAATACTTATTTTACCGGTTCAAAGTATATTAGCCACCTTAGGAATCAGGAATGGATACAGTTGTCTTTCGCCGGTCTGCAGTCCTGTTGCTGCCTTACCTGTTATTGTTTGCCTTTACCCGGTCTAACGCGTTGTTCTACGACACTACGCAATTCGCCGGTGAAGTGCCGAACTGGTATTACTTTAATGATTTTAGATACTTCCTGCTGCCGGATCATTGTGACAGCGGCCATCCTCCCGGTTTCGGGCTTTACCTGGCGCTGATGTGGAAGATGTTCGGGCGTACGCTGGAAGTGAGCCATGCGGCCATGCTGCCGTTCCTGTGCCTGAATGTCTACCAGACGGTCCGGATGAGCATCCTGCTGTTTCCCGGTCAGCGCAGGAATACCTGGGGCCTGTCCATACTGCTGCTGGCGCAGACGCCCCTGCTGGCCCAGAGCACGCTGGTATCTCCCGATATCATTGTGTACGGTGCGGGCATATGGATGCTCAACGCGATATGGAAGCGTAGGCCCGTTTCCCTCGCTTTTGCGGTACTGCTGGTAGCTCTGGTCAGCATACGTGGTATGTCAGTGGCGGTATGTATGTTCTTGATAAAGTGGTGGTACGACCATGCTAAGGATGGCAGGCCGGTGCTGCAAACAGGTCTGAAGGCGCTGATCCCGTTTTTACCGGGAGGTATCACAGGACTGCTGTACCTGGCTTACCACTACATCCATAAAGGCTGGATCACGCCTACACCCGACACGCCCTGGGGATACGCCTTTGAAAGGGTAGGCGGTATGCAATTTCTGAAGCACCAGGCGGTCCTGCTGTGGCGCATCCTGGATATAGGGAATATCCTGTCTGTATGGGTAGCAGTCTTATTGATTGTATTATATCTCTTTAAAAGAAAGCTGTTGGTGGTCGGGGAAGGGCAGGACCTGAAATTAAGGTCGATGCTGCTGGTGCTGGTGCTGCTTTTTATATGTACTGCCTGGCCCCTGACCTTGTATCAGGGCCTGCTGACGCAGCGGTACCTGTTGTTTTTTACTACTATACTTATTACCGTAGGCTATTGCCTGCTGGTCCGCTGGCGGATACGGGAAACAGGCAAGCTGGTGCTGTGGACGGCTATGCTGGCGGTGCAGCTCTCCGGCAGTTACTGGATCTATCCGTCCACCCTGTCCCTGAGCTGGGATTGTACGCTGGCGCATTTGCCTTATTATGATCTTCGCCGGGAGTTCCTGCAATATATGGAGCAGGAGGGCATAGACCGGTCGGCGGTAGTGACGGAATTCCCGATGCAGAAGCCGGGAACCGTTATAGATTATACTTCCGATACCCTAAGATACACGCCTTTAAATGAAACGGACCCTGAAAAGGTAACGTTACTCTGGTACAGCAATGTTTGTAACGGGCTGCTGAAAAAGAAGGACTATTTTGAAGCGAATTTTACAAAATTGAAATATGAGAAAAGAGGCAGGGTGGAAATGATACTGTACCGGAGAAAACTGTAGCCGGGATCAGCATTACAGTGTGGCCCCTGTTCTTTGTTTTAATATCCGGTACCCGCTATTCCTAATTTATGGCGTATCTTTGCACAACTTTTTAAATTTTATATATTGATGGAAACGCACATTAAAAGGGAATCGGGGTATTATACTTTATTAAGATGGTTTTTGATAGTGGCTATCATTGAAGCCATTTCCTACCTGCTGCTGCTGGGATTTGCCATGCCTATGAAATATGTCGGTAATGACCCGACCTGGGTGGCGCTCTTCGGCCGTATCCACGGGGGGCTGGTGTTTGCCTTTATAGCATTGCTGCTGGCCTGCTGGAGCAAGTATAAATGGACCTATGAACGTACTGTGCTGTTATTTGTAGCCTCCCTGCTGCCGCTGGTTCCTTTTTATTTCGACAGGAAGCTGAGAAAAGAATACGGATTGTCCAAATAAGTTGAAGATGTACAGGTATTATCTGGAGGTAAGCTACGACGGGACTGCCTTTGCCGGTTCCCAGGTCCAGGTGCGGCAGCGGACGGTCCAGGGCGCAGTGAATGAAGCCTTATCTACTATTTTAAGAGGAACTGTGGAAACGTTCGGGGCCAGCAGGACGGATATGGGTGTGCACGCGCTGTGCAATGTCTATCATTTTGATGTGCCGGTATTACTGGATGAGCAGCAGCTGCTCTATAAGCTGAACGCTGTTACGGCTCCTTCCCTGGGATTTAATGCCTTATATCGTGTACCCGGTAATGCCAACGCGCGCTTTGATGCCCTGAGCCGGACATACAGGTACAGGATCTATTTCCGGAAGGACCCGTTTAAATACGGGAGAGCCCTGTTCTATCCCTTTAAGCTGGACCGGGATACGCTGCACGATACGGCGGCCGTATTGTCGGATTACACGGACTTTACGTCTTTTTCCAAGAAGAACTCCCAGACCTTCACCAATAACTGTCAGATCATGAGGTCCTGCTGGGAGAGCCGTGAGGATGAGCTGCATTACGTGGTGGAAGCCAACAGGTTCCTGCGGGGAATGGTTCGCGCATTGGTGGGCACGCAATTGAAAATAGCAAGGGCGGGCCTGGCGGCGGCGGATTTCAGGGCGATCATCGAGGCAAAGGATTGCAGCAAGGCAGACTTCAGTGTTACCGGAAATGGATTATATTTGGAAAAGATAACTTATCCGCCTTATACGCTATAGATGAAACAATACTTACTCGGAATTGATATAGGGGGCACCAATACGGCCTTTGGCATCATACAATATGATGGTACGATCGAATGCAGGTTCCAGTTTACGACCAATGAGTACTCCTCTTTTGAGGCATTGATACAGGCCGTTTACAAGTACCTGAATACCAATTGCGCCAAATTGTTCGACAGGCTCGCCGGCGTAGGCATCGGTGCGCCGATGATACACCCCGCAACGGGTATCATCGACAAGGCCGCGAACCTGGTATGGCAGCAGCCCGTCAGGGTGAAGGAGATCACGGAACGTATCTTCAGGCTGCCGGTGCAGACCAATAACGATGCCAACATAGCGGTGCTGGGGGAATGGAAATTCGGGAAGGCGCGCGGATGCAGGAATGTGGTGATGATAACGCTCGGAACCGGTGTCGG
>MKSF01000014.1:387500-388789 GCA_001897155.1 Bacteroidetes bacterium 47-18
GCTATAGGATTGCTACTTAAGTAGTAATCGGTAGGAGAGCATTCCATTCAGCGGCGAAGGTGTACTGTGAGGTATGCTGGAGCGAATGGAAAAGAAAATGTAGGAATGAGTAACGATAAACAAGGTGAAAAACCTTGTCGCCGAAAGACTAAGGGTTCCTGATCAACGTTAATCGGATCAGGGTTAGTCGGGACCTTAGGCGTAGCCGAAAGGCGAAGCTGATGGAAAAAGGGTTAATATTCCCTTACCTGTATTAATTTCGACGGAGTAACGCAGAAGTGACAAGTCCGCGAACTGACGGAATAGTTCGTTAAAGGGTGTAGTTATAGGGTTTATAGTCAAATGCGTAAACCTTGATGAAACCTGATAGTACCAGAATCCTTCGGGAGTATGGATAGTGACTGTAATCAGACTGCCGAGAAAAACTTCTAAGGTTAGGTTAATACAGCTCGTACCGTAAACCGACACAGGTAGTCGAGATGAGTATTCTCAGGCGCTCGGGTGAGCCGTGGAGAAGGAATTAGGCAAATTAACGCTGTAACTTCGGGATAAAGCGTACCACAGTGATGTGGTCTCAGTAAAATGGTTCAACCAACTGTTTAGCAAAAACACAGGGCCCTGCGAAATCGAAAGATGAAGTATAGAGCCTGACACCTGCCCGGTGCTGGAAGGTTAAGGAAGCTTGTTCGAGTCAAATCAAAGCTTGCGACTGAAGCCCCAGTAAACGGCGGCCGTAACTATAACGGTCCTAAGGTAGCGAAATTCCTTGTCGGGTAAGTTCCGACCTGCACGAATGGTCCAATGAGTTGAACACTGTCTCCTCCACGAGCCCGGTGAAATTGTAGTATCGGTGAAGATGCCGGTTACCCGCCACGGGACGAAAAGACCCCGTGAACCTTCACTACAACTTTGCATTGATTTTGGGTAACAGATGTGTAGGATAGTTGGGAGACTATGAAGCAGGCACGCCAGTGTTTGTGGAGTCAACGTTGAAATACCAACCTTCTGTTACTTAGAGTCTAACTTGGGCATCCGAGGACATTGCATGGTGGGTAGTTTGACTGGGGTGGTCGCCTCCTAAAGCGTAACGGAGGCTCGCAAAGGTTCCCTCATTACGGTTGGTAATCGTAAGTAGAGCGTATTAGTATAAGGGAGCTTGACTGAGAGACTGACTAGTCGAGCAGGTGCGAAAGCAGGCTAAAGTGATCCGGCGGTTCTGTATGGAAGGGCCGTCGCTCAAAGGATAAAAGGTACTCCGGGGATAACAGGCTGATCTCCCCCAAGAGCTC
>MKSF01000015.1:0-459 GCA_001897155.1 Bacteroidetes bacterium 47-18
CAGAGAGAACGCTACCCGGCAGAGCGTATCCGTGATAAAAGGTTGCTGCCTGTAAGCAGAGGCACTAAAAATTATAACTGGCTATCTATATATGGAAAACAAAGCTATTATATGTCTAGGATGCTACTAAGCCGTATAAGAGATTCCTCACCTCCGTTCGGAATGACTACACACGATACAGTACATTTCACTCCGTTGTTGGTGTTCTTCACCAACAACCCTATAAGGCTTTATCAGGGAGCTCTACTCCGCCGCCTTTACGAAATACAATAAGCTGACTGTATTTATATAATCAACAAAACCAAAAGTGCGCGTACACAAGACAGGCTGCAAGTATAAGAGATGCCTCACATCCGTTCGAAATGCCCACACTCTAAACCTTTATAATAAAAGCGATCTCTGACCCGCAGAGAGAACGCTACCCGGCAGAGCGTATCCGTGATAAAAGGTTGCTGCCTG
>MKSF01000015.1:511-157038 GCA_001897155.1 Bacteroidetes bacterium 47-18
CAAAAGTGCGCGTACGCAAGATAAGCTACAGGTATAAGAGATGCCTCACACCCGTTCGCAATGATCAACACCCTCAGTTCCTTTATAAGCTAAAGGGGATCTGAGCGTCATACAGGACACTGCTCAGCGAGACATATCGTAATAAAAGGTTGTTGCCTGTAAGCAGATAGTCACTAAATTATATTTTCAAATGTCTTTAATTTTTTATGTATTTTTTATATATTGTTAATTTTTTTCTAATTAAATTTATAATGTATGAGAATAAATTATATGCTTTATGCCTTTGTTCTGATAGCGTTTGGTATATTAAACGTACAATCGTCAAAGGCTCAGGATGTAAAGGTGCCGGCATCTTACTGGCTACAGGAGATGCAGATGGAAGAGCAGAAGATATACGATTTCACACAGCAAAAAGTGAAGTCTGATGGAGATAGGGAATGGAAACGAATTCTTGACGCAGCGGTCGGGGAGGGGAAAATATGCAGTGAAGATAATATTGCAGCAGCAAAGGACAGGGTATTGAAAGCTTACTTTAGAGAGGCTTATTTCAGTATCTATCCGGAAGCACTCGCAATTTATAATCCCGGTAGGGTACTGGCCTCTGAAGCGCCCGGTTTTACCGATAATAATCAGATACCGAGTGTATCTTGTACCAATGGTAATTTTGAGTCCGGTACTGCTGCGGGTTATAACGGGTATGTATCCCTTTATACGGGAGGGGTATGCGGTTTTGTCCCTGCGGGCAGCGTAGCTTATACCCCGGTAGGGTTTAGCAACCCTCAAAATTTCCTTATTACGAATAACGGACCGGACCCGTTGGTGCCTGCTCTGAATATGACCCATAATAATTCCAATCACGCTATACGTGTGAACGATCCCACCGGCGTCAATAGTGGTATCAATATGCTTCAAAAGCAGATACCCGTGACTACGAACGGACAGGTAAAGGTTAATTTCTCATATGCCTTGGTCATGCAGGATCCTGGTCATATCAATGCAAATCCTTTTTTCGTAGCCAGGGTGCTGAATTCAGGAGGTACAGAAGTTGGTAACAGGATTTGCAGGGTGGCGGATTTACTGAATCCTGTATACAATGTATATAATAATATGGTATGGCGTGACTGGTCTTGTGCGTCTATAATATTTGACGGACAGGCAGGTCAAACTTATACATTGGAATTTTTTATGGCAGATTGTGGTGTTGTGAATGGTCAGCATTTCGGGTATGCCTATATAGATGACATCTGTACAGAAATTGAATGTTGTGGAAGACCGAAAAATCTCCGGTGTAAGGCATACGAAAATGGCGATAAGCAACTTTCCTGGAATAGTGTCACGAATGTGCTGTATTATCAGCTTTTCCTGGCGCAGGATGATCCGGCTTGCTGCGGTTCTTCTGATCCCGGATCATTAGTGTATGCATGGAATGTTTATGGTGCGGATACCGTTGTTTCTGCATCTCTCGGCTGTTTTTCCTGGCGTGTCAGGGCTATCTGTAAAGATGATGTTATTTCGGAATTTTCTGATTTGGAGTGTTCCTGTAATTATTGTCCGCCGCCTTCAGGCCTGAAATGTGAAGTTGTGGGAGGTCAGAACCAGCTATCCTGGACTGCAGTGCCTGGTGCAGCACATTACAGGGTCTTATTTTCCTATTATGATCCGGCCTGCTGCTACAGCATTGTTCCCCCTACAATGTTTTACTGGGATGTATTCGGTACGGATACAGTCGTGGCGCCCTCTTACGGCTGTTTTTCCTGGAGTGTTGTAACCGTTTGCGAGGATAGCTCTGTGTCAGATGCCCCTTCCTGGTTGTGCAGCTGTAAAAAATGTCCTGTGTCCTACGGTCTTAATTGCGTAGCGGAGCCGGAAGGTCACAGGATATCATGGTCTCCTGTTCCCGGTGCAGCATTGTATAAAGTGGAGTTTGAGATCAATGATACGCTTTGTTGTGATAACGGATTACCTCCTATGCTGAATATCTGGGAAGTGTACGGTACAGATACACTGGTTCCTTATAATTTATACGGATGCTTTTCCTGGAGGGTGATCTCCGTGTGCGGAGATGGCAGCTACTCTGATCCTTCTACCAAATCCTGCAGTTGTGCTCCGGACTGTATTGCACCGGTTAATTTACGTTGTGAGCCTGAGGATACCGGCAGTCACCTGTTCTGGGATATGGTACCCGGCGCAATGTATTACAGAATTGAATTTGAGATCAATGATCCGCTTTGTTGTAATAATGGTATTCCCCCTATGCTGAACATCTGGGAAGTATATGGTACAGATACATTGGTTCCTTATAACTTGTACGGATGTTTTTCCTGGAGGGTGATCTCCATGTGTGGAGATGGTATTTACTCCAGTCCTTCTCCTAAATCCTGCAGTTGTGCTCCGGACTGTGTTGCACCGGTTAATTTACGTTGTGAGCCCGAGACTACCGGCAGTCACCTGTTCTGGGATATGGTACCCGGCGCAATATATTACAGAATTGAATTTGAGATCAATGATACGCTTTGTTGTAATAATGGTATTCCCCCTATGCTGAACATCTGGGAAGTATATGGTACAGATACACTGGTTCCTTATAATTTGTACGGTTGCTTTTCCTGGAGGGTGATGTCTATATGCCAGGATGGTAGTATTTCATCGCCTTCTCCCAAATCCTGCAGTTGTGCCCCTGACTGTATTGCACCGATTAATTTACGTTGTGAGCCTGCGGATACCGGCAGTCACCTGTTCTGGGATATGGTACCCGGTGCAATGTATTACAGAATTGAATTTGAGATCAATGATACGCTTTGTTGTGATAACGGGTTGCCCCCTATGTTGAATATCTGGGAAGTATATGGTACGGACACAATAGTTCCTTATACGTTATATGAGTGTTTCTCCTGGAAAGTGATCTCCGTGTGTAGAGATGGCAGCTACTCTGATCCTTCTCCCAAATCATGCAGTTGTGCTCCGGACTGTATTGCACCGTCTGATCTGCGTTGTGAGCCTGAGGAGACCGGCAGTCATCTGTTCTGGAATATGGTACCCGGCGCAATGTATTACAGAATTGAATTTGAGATCAATGATACGCTTTGTTGTAATAATGGCATTCCCCCTATGCTAAATATCTGGGAAGTGTACGGTACAGATACACTGGTTCCTTATAATTTGTACGGATGCTTTTCCTGGAGAGTGATCTCCGTGTGCGGAGATGGCCTCTACTCCGATCCTTCTCCCAAATCCTGCAGTTGTGCTCCGGACTGTGTTGCACCGTCTGATCTGCGTTGTGAGCCTGAAGAGACCGGCAGTCACCTGTTCTGGAATATGGTACCCGGCGCAATGTATTACAGAATTGAATTTGAGATCAATGATACGCTTTGTTGTAATAATGGCATTCCCCCTATGTTGAATATCTGGGAAGTGTATGGTACGGACACAATAGTGCCTTATACGTTATATGAGTGTTTCTCCTGGAAAGTGATGTCTGTCTGCCAGGATGGTAGTGTTTCACCGCCTTCTCCCAAATCCTGTAGCTGTGCTCCGGAATTCGTATGTGATCCTCCTTATTTATTGGGGTGTGAGTCATTGGATTTTTTGAGCAGGCTCTATTGGAATGCTGTGCCCGGAGCCGCTTACTATAAATTATATATAGAATTGAATGATCCCCAGTGTTGTCCGGGGGGCATAACTTCCTTACAGGTCTTTTCTGTTTACGGAACAGATACTATACTGTATAATACATTTAATGAATGCTATTCCTGGTGGGTACAAACTGTTTGTGTGGACAGCAGCACTTCCGTGGCTTCAAGTGTAGATTGCAGTTGTAGTATGATGATGAGCCGGATCCCTGCGGAAGAGACAAAAACTGAGGATCTGCCTGATAGGTCGTCTTGTATCCTGGTTGCCCCTAACCCTGCATCCAGTTATATTGATTTTGCGGTTCCTGAAGGCTGTCCGGATAAAGAACTCTTTAAGGCTGCTGTGCTGTATGTATATGATGTGAATGGCAATCTTATTATCAAAAAGCCTATGGATGGCAAACCTGTTCAAAGGATCAGTGTTTCTGATTGCGTACCTGGAATATATTCTTATAAATTAACAGATAGCAGGGGAAGCGTATTGTACAGTGATAAATTCATAGTTGCAAAATAGCTACTCACTGGCAGTACCAGAGAGTACCTTAAAAAAATATGGCAGGTCTGATCAGACCTGCCATATTTTTTTAAGATAAGTTGTTAATCATACTAAGGAAATGATCTTTTACTGCCTGCCGGTACCGCCCTGCATCTTTGTGCACTGTGCGCGGCTTACCTGCTCTATCCGGCCCAGCACCTGGTGCAGCCCTTCCGCTATCTTACCCTGTCTGATATGGTCATCCAGCATGGACTTCCACTGATCCACTTCTGCGGCCGTGATGAACTTCCCGTTATGTGTACCGGTAAAGATCCAGCTTCTGGCTTTTGTTTCATCAAAGAGAATGACAATATTATTCCTGATACGCGCTTCATTTTCCCATATGATATGGGAGGCGTAAGTTTTCAGGTAGGCATCGCTGTAATCTTCAAAAGTATTATTCCCTATATTCTGGATAGCTATCTCGGTATTGCATATCCTGTAGATGGCCTGGATGGATTGCTGCAGCACCGTTGCTTCTGCCCCCGTTATGATATCGGCGGTGACCTGTGCGAATCCCATTTCGTAGGAAGCCGGAGCGGGTTCAGCTACTGCTTTGGCGGGTGTGGCCGGGGCAGCGGTAGCTTCGGTATCTGCCTCTTCGTCCGTTTCATTTTCAGGATCATCATCTTCTTCCGCCACATCTATGGCTTCGTCCTCCTCTTCGCTGTCCCAGTCCGTTGCTTCGTCCGTATCTTCTTCCGGAACCGCTCTTAACACCAGGAGGTCCTCATTCAGGGAAAATTTATACCTTCCCGACATGCTGTAAAAGTTCTTGCATTCCTTATTGACAGCGGCATCGGTACCGGTCAGGTGGAGCATAGTGGCGCCGGACACGGTATAGCTGCCGGACTCTGCCTGCTGGCAGCCGGGAATGCTGATGATGTTGGAGGCAAACCTGTTCTTATCGTCAAAGGCTAGGTAATCCTTTTTAGGGTCGGGGCGCTCCGTGTACCTTATTTGCTGCAGGACGATAGCGCCGTTCTGGTTAAGTGAACGGATCTTCCAGAGTGTTTTTTCAAGCGGGTGCTGCCCCAGGCAGTTCAGTGCCGCCAGGAAGCACAGGGATAAGAGGACAGGTTTCATAAATATGCCGGATATTAATAATGATATTATTGACTACATAAAGATAAATACTATTTGTATAGCATGATAAGAATAGTATGGGGTTTCAGTATTGTATATAACGAGCAACGCGCCCGTACAGGCGCGTTGCTCGTTATGTAAGAAATGTGATTGTAATTTATTGAGGCAGATCCAGTGAGGGCATTTTTTCCTTAGGATTGCCTGTCTTCAAGTAGGTATCGAACCATTGCATCATACGTAAATTGTAGTCATACCTGGAACCGGAACGGGCATTGCCGTGGCCTTCCCCGGGGTAGTAGATGAGGCGTACCGGTAATTCGGGCTTACGTACCTTCAGGTGCCGGTACAGCTCCATGCTTTGTGCCGGGTGAACCCGGGGATCGTCCGCGCCGTGCATGATGAGTATAGGTGTCTTAGCGCGGTCTACATAGTAAATAGGGCTGATCTCCAGTTGTTTTTGCCAGTTATCCCATACATTGCCCCGCTCATGCACCAGCTTCATCTCGGTTGGGATATCGCTGGTGCCGAATTTGGAGATGTTGTTGCTGATACCTACGAACATCACAGCGGCGGCAAAGCGGTCGGAATAATAGGTGCTCATCCAGGCAGAAGCATACCCGCCATAGGAGCCGCCGGTCACACCGATACGTTTTTTATCTGCTATGCCTTTCTCTATAAGGTAATCTACGCCATCGACAATATCATCGAATTCCTTGCCGGCAAGATCTCCCTGGCTGCTGTACGTAAAATCAACACCTCTGCCGGTGCTGCCCCTGTAGTTGGGATAGAATACAGCATATCCTTTGGCAGCAGCCATCTGTCCGGGCATGGAATAGGCCGTCAGCCAGCCATTGGAATAGTGAGATTCCGGTCCTCCGTGCACGACAGTGATCAAAGGTACACGGGTGCCTTCCCGGTAACCCAGGGGATAGATCAGCATACCCTGGATATCGTATTTGCCGTCCCGCGCCTTATAAGTAATGACCTCCTGCCTGCCCAACTGCAGCCCGATGAGCCATGGGTTGCTTTCCGTACGCCTCTGGAGCGAAGCTCTTTTGGCTTCAGAGATGGTAAACAGCTCACCCGGATGCTGCGGCGTGCTGGCTGTAAAGGAGATGATACCCTTCTGAACAGAGAAGGAGGTGATATGGTGTACGCTGCTTTGATAAATGAATTGCTTGTTGCGTCCGTCCTTCTGGATTGTGCCTATGGCGCTCCCGGTGCCTTCGCTCGCAAGGAAGTGGAGGTGCCTGTTGTCTTTCCAGGAAACAGACTCATATTTACCTTTGAAATCTGCATCGATCACCTGTGGAATGCCTCCGTCGACACCCACGATGGAAATACAGCCGTTGGTTGGATCGTGAAGGTCATAGGCCCCCAGTAAGGCGATATGCCTGCTGTCCGGGCTCCATTCGATCTGCGATAATTTGCCCTGGTTATTGATGTGCGAGATAATATTGCCTGTAGCTGCATTCACTACCTTTACCTTTTGGGCCATGTAGGAATCATCCACGGAAGAGGTGGGAGCTACGGAAACGGCTATCTTGGTGCCGTCCGGGCTCCACTGCAGCAGGTAAGCGGATCCGCCGTTGAGATTCATTTTCTGGGGGCTGGAGGCATTACCGGCCACGTTGGCAATATAAGTATTATTGGTAGCGTATTCTTCTTCAAAGAAGGTTGGAGTATAGGTAAGGGTGGTCTGGGGCTTCTGCTCTTTCTCGCCGCTGATAAACGCGATCTTTTCCCCGTCCGGGCTCCAGGAGTAGTTCTGGATGTTGGCGGTATAGGTGAAGATCTTCCTGGCCTCACCTCCCTTTATGCTGATCTCATACAGGGCGTTGATCTTGTCATTGCCGCTTCTGCTCAGGAATGTTATCGTACCTTTTGACGGCCTGAAGGTGACCTGCGAAGCGCTGGCGCTGGTATAAAAAGGTGTTGCCTGGTTGTTGAGAGTATTCAGCAGGTACAGGTGTGCCTGGCCGTAGGCATTTTCTTTTTTCGGATCAGCGGGGTTGCTGATCGTATATGCTACGTACTGCCCGTTGTCGGATACAGTGCTGCTTATCACGGATTTCATCCGGGCAATCTGTTCCGGGGTGACCTGGGCATAGGATGTGGCAGCGGGAAAGGATGTTACAGTCGCTATACATACCAGTCCCGAAATGATTAAATTTCTTGTCATCTTGTTGCAATGAATTTAATGTGAGTGAAAAAAGCTTTGATGATTGTGCAGCCGGAAGCTACAACTTTTTATTGGTAATGAGCTGTAAAGAAAGGCGCCATTGGGTATCTTACGCTCATGGAAATTATTGAGGGCTGATGGCAGGCATCAGTTGCTGTGAGCAAGATTGTCCCGGATATACCGCATAGCTTCCTCCTGCCCGGACCATCCCGTCACCTGTACGGCATCTGTATCGTAATTCAGGAACCAGGCAGCAATGATCTGCTTAATGGCCTCTATATTCCTGATCGTACCGGCCCGGGAGGAGCGTAGCACGTTGAGCTCCGCATCTGCCGGCACGGCCAGCACTTTAAAGTCTTCTTCCCCGTTATCTGTGAGCTGCAGCATAGCAATGGGTATGACCTGTATGACAGTGCCTGTCTGCATTGCTTCCCCGATCACTAAAATATCTATGGCATCGCCATCTCCTCCTTTTGTCTTATCCGAGAGCGTGCCGGGTATAAATCCGTAATTGGCCGGGTAAGGAAGGAACTGGATGATCCGATCCTGACCGTCGCGTTTGTCTGTCTCAAATGTATGCGTTGCAGTATTAAGCTCTGTTTTTTTATTGGTACCTGCCGGAATTTCTATGACGGCATTTATCGTACTGTCATTTACCAGCGCCGCCATGTCATAATAGCCGGTCTTATGCGGAGTGCAGGCCATTAAGGACCAGGCAATGACAACAGACAGCGCATATTTTGCGGTTGGTGTAAGGAATAAATTCGGATGTGTCATGAGTTTGCGTATGATAATATTACAATAGCCGGCTTCCTGCCTGGTGCGAAGTCTCCTTCCCTGAATAATCCTATAGCCTACCGGCGCGGGCAGACCGGCAACTGCATAATAAGATGGCTTATCGAATGCAATCATTTTTCGCCTCTGCATTGCGTACAGATAATTGAACCCGGGTACGACAAAAATAACATTTTTGGCTGAATACAGGCTATCGGCATCGCAGGCGGGCTGTTTTTATATAAGCCGGGGGGATTTATATGCTTTAAGAATCTGGTACCTGCAGACCGGCCCGTTACCGGCAAATATATCATCGGCGGCTTATTATAAGCCGCCGATGATCATACAGGTATCATCCGGGTGTCTTTAGTAACTGAGCAGGGACTCAATGGCCTTTTCTACTTTCGGAACGGTAGGGAGCATCTCAGCTTCCAGTCCCATATTCATAGGTACACAGGGCAGGTTAAGCGCTCCCATGGCCTGGACAGGCGCATCCAGGTACCTGAAGCAATGCCGGCTTATCCTGCCGGTAAGCGCTTCGGCGAACGAATTGTTGAGCTGCTCTTCCGTAAGAACGAGACATTTGCCATGCTTTTGTACGGTATCGTATATCAGCGCTTCGTCGAGCGGGTATAATGTCCTGATATCTATCACCTCTACGCATCCCGGGAATTTTTTGGCGGCATTCATAGCCCAGTGTACGCCCATACCATAGGTAATGACACACATGGATTCGCCGTTGTCCACGCTGCCCGGGTCTGCATGCAGCACGATATTCCCTTTTCCGAAAGGCAGGATATAGTCTTCATCCGGTTCCGGCATTTTGGCCCATTCCGTACCGGGTACCTTCGACCAGTACAGCCCCTTGTGCTCCAGCATCACTACCGGGTTCGGGTCATAGAAAGCGGCTTTCATAAGGCCTTTAAGATCTGCCGCATTGGAAGGGTAGGCTATCTTGATGCCTTTGATGGTGGCCAGCGTGCTTTCAACACTGCCGGAGTGATATGGGCCTCCGCCTCCATAGGCGCCGATAGGCACACGGATGATATTGCTGACCGTATATTTTCCCTGGCTTAAATAGCAGCATTTGGATATTTCCGTCACCAGCTGGTTGATGCCGGGATAGATATAATCCGCAAACTGCACCTCTACTATGGGCTTAAGCCCCAGTGCGCTCATACCTATGGTGGAACCTATGATATAGGCTTCCTGTATGGCCGTATTGAATACTCTTTTATCCCCGAATTTCTGCGCTAAGGTAGCGGCTTCCCTGAATACGCCCCCGATCCTGCCGCCTACGTCCTGGCCGTAAAAGAGCGCTTCGGGATGCTTGCGCATCAGCTCTTCAACCGCGTGGAGGGCCGCATCTACCATAACGACCTTTTCCCTGCCTTCAGGCGTGCGGCATCCCAGCTCTTCCGTTACGGGTGTCGGCGCGAATACGTGATCGCCTACTGTACCCGGTGCGGGTTCCGGCGCGCTGACCGCAGCCTCGAAATCCTTTGCGACCGCGATTTTTTCTTCCGCTTCTATGTCGCTTAATTCAGACTCGCTGATACCTAATTCCAGCAGTCTTTTGTGCAGCTTTATAACGGGATCGTTCAGGGCGTGTTTGGCAAGGTCCTCTTCTCCGCGGTACCATTCTTTCCGTACACCGGACGTATGGTGACCGAGCAGCGGTACCCTGGCATGCACCAGTATGGGCCTGCGCTCTTTTCTTACAAATTCAATGGCCTCGCTCATTACTTTATAGCTGTCCTCAAATACGCTGCCGTCCACGCGTACCCGCTCAATACCTTTAAATCCCGCTATGAATTCATAGGCGTCCATAGCCCTGGCTTCATCCGCGCTTACGGAGATGCCCCATTCATTGTCCTGCACCAGGTAAATGATGGGGAGCTGGTGGAGGGCTGCAAACTGCAGGGCCTCGCTCACCTCTCCTTCCGTCATGCTGCCGTCACCTATGGAGCATATAGTGACAGGAGGCAGGTCAAACTGCCTGAGCTGCTGATCTTCCAGGTATTTGAAGCCCTGCGCCACACCTGTGGTGGGTATGGCCTGCATGCCGGTAGCGCTGCTCTGGAAAATGATCTTAGGCAGGTCGGGGCGGATGCTGTTCGGGTGGTTATAATACGCCCGGCCGCCGGTAAAGGGGTCATCACCTTTTGCGAGCAGCTGCAGCATTAATTCATAGGGACGCCAGCCCATGCCCAGCATAAGACTTTCGTCCCGGTAATAAGGGCTTACATAATCGTCAGGATGCAGCAGCATACCGGTGGCCAGTTGTATAGCTTCGTGACCACGGGAGGTAGAGTGTACGTATTTGCAGATAGAACGGTTGTTTTCGTAGGTCTCTGCCATATATCGTACGTCCATCATCAGACGGTATGCTTTCAATAGTGTTTTAATATCTGTCATCTGTACGTTTCTAGGTAAATGAATGTGGATTTGCAAATATAGGTCATTCAGATTTTATCTGTATGTACCCAATGGCTGTTTACTGTTTTACGTCTTATTATCACAATTAAACGGATCGGTATGATGAAAAAATAATTTATGCCTCATGTTACATACTCCTGCTCGGGGGAGCTGCCGCCTGTGAGAAAAGGTGTGATTGTCCTGTGCCTGAATTTGAGGAGGTGCCTGAACTGAAGTTCGTCCTTAAGGCGGATGATGCCAGGGTTCCTTATTTTTCCGGGAAGTATGACGCCTATTATATCCTGGGAACGGACACCATCAGTGTTCCTATGAATGAACAGCGTATCCCGCTGCATATGGGAACGGAGACCAGGGTCTATGACCAGGTAGACTTGCTGACATCCGAGATCGAAAAGCAAAATATCCAAAAGCTCATATTCGTCCCTAAGAATATAAAAGAGAGCAGGGGACTGGAATTTACAATATTATTCAGCCGGGATACGCTCAGGGATGAGGTTGTACATAACAGGGCGCTGGTGTGCAACAATGATACGCTTTTGTTATATGAGGACCGGTATCAAAACCCTAAGGTATTTGTGATCCCGGGGGAATGGGTGCATCCATAGGTGCCCGCAGCCCGAACGGATGGCTAAATAGCTGAGCCGGTCTTGCGCGGGCTGTATAAAGCAAGCTGCCTGAAAAGCCTTTTTACTGTCACATTGAGCCTGTTGTAATGTGATATGCAGGGATCAACAACCCTGTCCATTATGTGCGGCTGAGCGCCATATGACAGGATTGTTGCTTTTTAGACAGCCTCTTTTTGCTATTCTGTCATATTATGGAGCAGGAATTCGATGGTTCTGGGAAAGAAGTAATGCTCCAGCCTGTGGATCCTGCCGGCTAAAGTGTCCGGTGTATCCCCGGGTATTACCGGGCAATGTACCTGGCAGATGAGGTTGCCCTCATCATAATGCTCATTAACGTAATGGATCGTTATACCCGATTCTTTATCCTGCGCGTCAATAACGGCCTGGTGGACATGCGCGCCGTACATGCCTTTGCCCCCGTACCTGGGTAGCAGGGCGGGGTGAATATTGATGATCCTGTTGGGAAAAGCCTGTACCAGCGCATCCGGTATCTTCCATAAAAAGCCTGCCAGGATCAGGAGGGAGGGCTCCAGGGAAATTATTTTTTCCAGGAACTCAACGCTTTTGAAATTCTGGCGGTCTATTATAATATGGGGAATGCCATGGTCCCTGGCTATATCTATGGCGCCTATGCCGGGCCTGTTGCAGACAATAAGCCTGGGCACAAAGGCGGGATTATCCTTAAAGTGATCCAAGATAGCCTGAATATTGGATCCCCTGCCGGACGCGAAAAGAATGATATTATGATATTGCATATAAAGGATGGGTAAACAGGTTGGGATGAGCCAGCAAAATTAAGAGAAAGTTTAGGTTTATGGGAATAATGGACGGTAAAAAGAGACAAAGAATGGATTTTTAAATAATTGCCGGGTATAAATTTGAATTTTAGAAGTTTTATCTTAATATTGTTGAATTGATTTAACTAAATCTTAGTTTTTTGATTTTAATTCGGACAGGAATACATTATATTATCTTTTAGAAACCTTATAATAGTTTAGCCGTAAGGGATAAATTATTTTTTTGAAAAAAAATGATAAAAAAAGTGTGAATAATCAATTTTTTTTTGCACTTTTAACTCCCAAATAAGGAATATAGGATTTTTACAAGATATTATTATATTAATAATCTTACTTAACACACGAATTTATGAAGTGTAAAATTACGTTAGCCGGAGCAGGCCTGGTAGCCGCAATGATGTTTAATACAAATACAGCGAAGGCACAGGATGTTCACTTTACGCAATTTGATGCTACCCCGTTAATTATTAACCCGGCATTTACCGGTGCTTTCAATGGTCAGTTACGTGCCTCTGCAATTTACAGGGATCAATGGCGTAGTGCTATGGGTAACAAAGCTGCTTTCAGGACGTATGCTGCCGGTGTGGATATGCCGATCGTGACTGATATATCTGTGGATGATTACCTGGCATTGGGTGTTCAGTTGTACAACGACAGAGCAGGTGATGCCAATCTGAATAATTTCTCAGCGTTCCTTTCCCTGGCCTACCATAAATTTTTAGGTACCAACGGAAGAAGCGTACTGTCTGCCGGTCTGCAGGGCGGCTATTCCAACAAGAACCTGGATATTGCCAAATTGTATTTCGGAGATGAATATTACAGCGGGCAGTGGGTGCCCGGTACCTCTTCCCAGCATGGTATCCTCGGAAAAGGGTTCCAGAGTTTCCTGGTGAACGGAGGTCTGAGCTACTCGCAGGCCGTAGGCGCGAGGTCCGGCTTTGTGCTTGGTGTGGGTGTTAATAATGTCAACTTTCCTGTAGAGTCCATTACTACTACTGATAATACAGCAGACATCAACCTGAAGATCCGGTATACCGGTCAGATAGGTGCCATTATCGGTGTGAACCAGTCTTTTTCCATCCGTCCCGCAGTGCTGATACAGACACAGGCTACGGCAATGGAGGTGGTTGCAGGATCTGAGTTCAGGCTGAAGTATGGCAACTATTCTCATACGCCTGATGCCAGCGCCGTATTTGCCGGTCTGTGGTATCGTCATGGCGATGCCGTGATGGCAACTGCCGGTGTGGAATTTAAAAGATTCAGGATCGGCTTTGCGTATGATATGAACATATCTACCCTGAAAGACTATGCCAAGAATAATGGCGGGTTTGAGGTAATGGTACGATATATCCTGCCGTCTTCCTTATCCTATCAGAATACAAGAGAATATCCTTGCGGAAGGTTCTAACCGGCCTGCTTCAGGGAAGATCATAAATTTTAATAAAGCTGATTATTCAGATGCATCAACGCGGTTTTTAGACTTGAAACAAAAATGCGTTATGGTGTATTCAGACCAAAGGCTGAAGATTATTTTTACATATACATTCAACGTTGCATGCACATGAAACGCAAATCGTTACTTATTTTAATGACAGCATTGTTTACATCTGTCGCACAAGGTGATGCTTTAGCACAAGCGAGTAAATACAAGGATAAATCAAACGATCCTGTTGTTAAATTAGGATATGAAAAGAAATTACGCTGGGCAGACGGCCTCTTTAAGTCTGGTGCGTATTTCAGCGCAGTAGACTATTACAATCAGTTATTGGAAGAGCAATCGAGAAATCCATACTTACACTACCAGATAGCGGAATGTTACTGGTACCTGAGAGATTATCCCCTGTCGGCCAAGCACTATGGTTTCGCATATGACCTGGCTCCAAAGCTGTATCCCGAGTCTATCTACAAGCAGGGTCTCATGCTGAAAATGGACGGGAAGTATGACGAGGCGATCGCAGCATTTAGGCGTTTCATTAACGATAACCCCAAAGAATACAAGAAATTAAAGAAAAGGGCGCAGCTCGAGATAGACGGTTGTGAAATGGGTAAGAAATCTTACCTGGATCCGATCGATGCCAGCGTCTTCAACTTAGGCCCTAATGTGAATACGGCTTACACGGAGGCTGCTCCGCTCCCGCTGGGAGATACCGTATTGCTGTTCGCTACCATGAAATCCAACCAGGTAGTAGACAGGGGCAGGATGGCCAGGGAAGATTATGTTTCCCGTTTTATGGTATCGCATAAATTTAAGAACAAGGAAGAAAAGGACACTTTCCAGTGGGCACTGAGGTTCAATGATGGTAATTTCAACGATCCGAGGTTCCACGTAGGTAACGGCGCTTACAGCCCCGGTGGTGACCGCTTCTTCTTCACGCGCTGCCTGGAAGCGGATTCCGGCAAAATGGACTGCCGCATCATGGTATCCGAATTTACCGGCGACAGGTGGAGCGAGCCTGCCGAGCTGGGATTTGAGATCAACCAGAAAGGATCTTCCAGCACGCATCCGCATTCTACAAAGATCGGTAAGAAAGAAGTCTTATTCTTCGTTTCCGACCGTAAGCTGCAAAGCCGTGGCGGAAATGATATCTGGTATACGGTATACGATCCTAAGCTGAAAACCTATCGCCGTCCTCAGAATGCCGGTAAGCAGGTGAATACGGAAGGTAATGAGATCACACCATACTATGACGAGCGCGAAGGCAAGTTATACTTCGCTTCCGATGGCTGGAAAACACTGGGTGGCTATGACATCTACTCTGCAAAAGGTGGTCCGTCCCGTTATACCAATGTTTCCAATCTCGGATATCCTATCAATACCTCAGCAGATGAGATGTATTATGTGCTGGATCCGTATGGTAAGCCTGATGCTTACGTGGTGTCTAACCGTGTGGGTTCCATAGCGCTTAAAAATCCGACCTGCTGTGATGACATCTGGAGAATACAATATGAGCCTAAGCTGTACGTTTTAGGTAAGGTGCTGAAACAAAGCGACCAGACTCCTGTTTCTGAAGTGGTGGTGAAAATGGTGGATGAGGCCGGCAATATCAAGACATTCAACTCTACGGAAGGCCAGTTCGAATTCAGAACACAAAGAGGCCATAACTATATCCTTACCGCAGACAAGCAGGGCTTTACCTCTACCCGTGGCGTAGTAAGCACGATGGATAAAAAACGTCACTCCCCGGATGATACCGTATATGTGACCTTATATGTAGATGAGATATCTTACGGACCATTCAGGCTGGATAATATCCATTACGAATTTGATGATGCCAATATCCTGCCTACCTCTGCCGCAGAGCTGGAAAAGCTGATCAACTACTTACAGGATAACCCTTCGCTGGACGTGGAGATTCACTCACATACTGACGGAAAAGGTAAGCCTGAATATAATAAAGCATTATCTCAAAGGAGAGCGCAATCTGTAGTGAACTACCTGGTTCAGAACGGCATCGACCGCGCCCGCCTGACGGCCATCGGGTTCGGAATGGAACAACCTGTTGCACCGAACACGCTTGAGAACGGAAAGGATAATCCCCAGGGACGTGCCCTGAACAGGAGAACGGAATTCAAGATCCTTACTGATGTGCCTACCAGAAGAAAAATATATGACTCCAATAAGCCCGGTACCATAGGTGAGCAATCTAAGAACCTGGATATTGATATAGAGAATATAGATGAGTCAGGAAGTGATTCAGAGTCCGGAGTAGGAGCTCCCGGATCCCGAGTGAACAAAAACTAATTATTATCTTGCTGTAAAAGGGTTGTTGCTGGTATAAAGCATCAACCCTTTTTTTTATAACGGAACTGCCTGATACGCCCGGCTGCCGCGAAAGTCTCCGCCTGTTGCTTTGAGCATAGGAAAAGCAGGCCGTTCATAAGATCAATGCAAGCTTTTCAACTGCGCTTATATCTTTAAGGGATGCGGCTTTAAAATGCCTGGTCTGTTATTATATTTATAGCTTTAACTTGACTATTTTTGTATTTTTTATAAATGTAAAATAGTATTCAATAAATACGGGAATTGTAACCAATGAATAGAGATGTAACCAATGTGATCCGCTATATGATGGATGAGCTGTTACCGCCGGTAATCAGGGATAATAAGTACTTTATGTACCCGTTCTTCTATTATGCATTTAACGGGAAGAATATCAGGACTATGATGGAGTTCAAAAGCCTGGTGCCGTTCATGTCTGATGAGGAATACGAAAAAGTGTACAGAGAGCTGGATCCTATCGGCAAATACCGTCCTACTGACCTGAACCGTAAATGCGTTTCCCATATTCTTAATGAAGTTACGGACGATATGGAAAGTGTGATCGACATAGGCTGCGGGAGAGGATATTTTTTAGAGCAGTTGGTTAAGAAAGGCGCCAGGAATATCTGGGGATGCGATCTCTTTGATGCCGTGCCGGTACCGGGTACACAGTACCAGAAGGGCAATATAGAGAACCTGCCCTTCCCTGATAATTCCTTTGATGTGGTTATCTGCAGTCATATACTGGAGCACGTGAAAGATTTTGATAAGGCTGTATCGGAGATCAAAAGAATAGCCCGGAAAAAAGTGATCGTAACAGTACCGAAGCAGCGATACTATTATTATACGCTTGACCTTCATGTCAGGTTCTTTCATAAAGAGGCGGATCTTATAGCTGCCATGAAAATGGAAAGGTATACTATTAAAGCCCTGAACGGTGATTTCGTATTTGTAGGGGAGAAATAACCCATTGCAGGTCAGAACCATTGAGCCGGTTCTTTTAAACATTTTACATAACAATGAAATTATCAATTGTAATACCCTGTTATAACGAGCAGCAAAGGATCGGGATGCTTTTTGCCGCATTGAAGAATTTTGCGTCCAAATTCCCGCACGACTATGAGATCATCATTATTGATGATGGCAGTACTGATGATGTGGTTGCTACGATCAGGAATAACGATTTTCTGCAGGAGCAGGAAAAGCTGGGAAAGTTTACATTATATAGCCTGGAGCAGAACCAGGGCAAGGGCAATGCGCTTCGTAAAGGTGTTGAGCTGGCCACTGGTACGCATATCCTGACAATGGACGCGGATCTCAGCTATGATCCTATGCTGGTCATGGAATGGCTGAAGATCAAAAAGGAATTTGCCGATGACGAGATCCTGCTGGGCAGCAGGTTGCATAAAGCGTCCGAAAACGTTTGGGAAGGAGAGCAGCCGGCCAATAAGTCATTCAGGAAGGTAGCCGGCTATATTTTCAGCGGTATCACCAAAGTGCTGACCACTATCAAAGTGAGCGACAACCAGAGCGGCTTTAAGCTGTACCCCGCGGCCCTGGCCAGGTACCTGTTTGCCAATATGAAGATAAAAGGTTGGGCGCATGATGTGGAGCTGTTATACAGGGCTGATCTGAACAGGTTCAGGATCACGGAAATGCCGGTAAAATGTATCAACAGGGAGGGCAGCAAGATCAGCCTGGCGAAGGATGCTTTTAATATGCTGGGCCAGACGGTGATGCTGGGCATAAGGATGCGGTGGAACTATTACATTGCAGAGCCTTTAAAGCTGCTGTTCTCTAAGAACGACGCATTACTGCCGCCGGTACCTGACAGCGTGCGGTATAAAAGGGAATCCATATTCAGGTTGCTGTTTGTGACGGCTGCTTTGCTGATGTTCATTATTATGCCTGCTATAAGCGGGAAATACGGGCTTTCCGGGGATGAATGGATACAGAACCAATACGGGCATGAGATATATAATTATTTCGAGAACGGCGACAGCACCGCCTATTCGGAAATAGGAAGAAGCCAGAACTATGACGCCATTATCTACTATAGCGGAGGTTATGAGCTGTTGTTGGTAAAGATATCCAAATGCTTTCCCCAGGTCTTCGAATATGATGTAAGACACTTTGTGAATGCTATAGTCGGTTGCCTGCTCTTCCTTTTCACAGGTCTGTTCGCCAAGCGTCTGGGCGGATGGCGGGTCGGTTTTATAGCGCTTTTATTCGTATGGTTGTCACCCCGATTATTTGGTGAATCCATCAACAACTCCAAGGATATTCCTTTTGCCTTCGGTATGATATTTACGTTGTACCATTTCATTCCTTTCCTGAAAGCCTTGCCCAGGCCCTCATGGAGGTCTGTCATACTGATTACGCTGGGTATAGCTATTACCCTGAACATAAGGATCGGGGGATTGATGCTGTACGCTTACCTGGGCCTTTTCACGGCAATTATTTATTTGTGGAAACTCTATAATAAGGAGATCAGCGGTCTTTTCAGCAGCGATCTGTGGAGGCTGGCCGGTATGGGCGCCGTTATCGTGGTTGTTTCCTACGCATTGGGTATCTGTACCTGGCCCTGGGCGCTCCAGGAGCCCTTGTCCAACCCATTGCTGTCAATGGAAAAAATGACCAAATTCCCCGTTACGGTCCGGGTGCTGTTCAACGGTGAGATGATCAATTCGGGTATGCCGCCATGGAACTATACCTTGCTATGGATACTCAGGACCTCCCCGGAGATCGTGGTGCTTTTGTTTGCTGCGTTCGTGGTGCTGATATTCAGGCTTGCCAGGTACTATAAAACGGCGTTTGTCCATTTCCTGCTCTTTGTGACCGTGTTCCCTGTAGCCTATGCGGTCTATAAAGGGTCCGGTCTTTACGACGGCTGGAGGCACTTCCTGTTTATCTATCCCACTATGGTGATCGGCGCTGCATTGATGGCCGGTTTTATCTTTGACGTTGCCAGGTCGAAAATGGTGAAGACCTCCTTCGCCCTGGTGCTGGCAGCAGGCTTATTCCTGCCGGTAAGAAAGCTGTTCGCATTGCACCCCAACCAGTATGTCTATTTTAATGACATGAGCGGCGGACTGGCAGGCAATTACAAGGTGTTTGAAACGGATTATTATATGAACTCTGCAAGGGAATGCTTTTTTACACTGGCGGAAAAAGAGAACTTTGCAGCGGCCAGGGATACTATTCTCCTCATCACCAATATGGTGAAGGAGGTCAATGAATATGCAAAAACGGTGTCTCCCTACATTAAGGTAATCTACTCCAAATTTGAGGCCCGTACGGATAAGGATTATGATTACGGTATCTTCATGTCCCGGTTCGTGGATTATGACCTGCTTAAGGCTGACGGATGGCCCGCTAAGGACAGGTTGGTTACTATAGAAAGGGACGGCGTGCCGCTGTCTTTCGCTATCAAGAAAAAGCATGACGGAGATTACCTGGGTACCAGGGCTATGGAAGCCCAGGATTTTGCCACTGCCATCAGGGAATTTGAAGCCTATCTCCGTACAGATGAGACCAACGAAGCGGTCCTGGTCAAGCTGGGTCAGTGCTACCTGAATACCGGCACGTTCCCGAAAGCTGCCGATGTGCTGGAAAAAGCGGTTGCCTATTACCCTATTGATAATAACAAAATGATGCTGGGTATGGCATACGCACAGAGCAACCGCCTGAAAGAAGCCGTGGATGTATTGAGCGCGGGAGCCAGGCATAATAAGGAGATGTTTGAGAAATACAGGGACATCTACCTTGAGGACAATGAAAATATAATGGCAGGGAATAATATGCAATATGCGGCTCAGATGCTGGGAGGCTACTATTATTATCTCAGTATGTGTTACCAGCAGATGGGAGATATGAACCAGGCGCAATCTTATATGAATGAAGCCGTTCGCTTCAACCCGAAACTGGGAGGCAGGTAAGGACTGCCCTTTCTGTAAAACAGCAGCGCTTCCGTCAGTAAACGGAAGCGCTGCTGTTTTAAGGAGGCTGCTAAAGCCGCTCTTATAAGAATCTTTCCCTGTAGACATCCCGGTAGCGGAGGTCGCAGGAAGGGTTATTGCGGACCAGTGATCTCCTGTACCTGGCCACTATGCTGTAAGCGGCATCCGCCAGGAAGGCAGGAGTGATGCCCAGGATAAAGGCCAGCCATTTGTAACGGGGCAGGTGCTTCAGTATATAAGCTACCGCCCTGCTTTTATAATAAGCCTGTTGTGCCGCCGGGTCCCAGGCGACCAGGCTTTGCGTATAGTCGGGAGGGAGCCGAAGCCTTTCCTTTACCGCTGTCCCCGCAGCAGATTGCAGGGATGCGAACCTGAATATCCCGTGCGTATCCCTTGGCAGGATACACCGGACGGAAGCATTGCAGAAGCCGCAGTCCCCGTCATAGAATATGATATGATGCTCCCGGAATACCTGGTCCATCTGGTGCTGTTTTTACAAAAATAGCGAATAAATAATTGACTGATAGGGTGCCGGTCAAAAGGCCCTGTCTAAATTAATATCAAATTAACGCGTTCTTTTTATCATCATATGATGCAGAATAACTAATTTCGTCCAGGAAATGAAAAATCGGATTATCAGATATCTTTTGCTATTGGCTGCATTCCTGATCGGTAGTATGCACCTGCTGTTTGCTGCCGTAAGCACTACGGAGGCCGGCCGTGCTTCCGAACTGTCTGCGGTAAAAGGGCTGACAAGGCAGGTGGAAGTAGCGCTTGATAATCTGAACGATGTGTTTAAAGCGCATAAATCGGCACCGTCCTTCAGGTGGCTGAGCTCAGAAGTCAACTTCGAGAAGGCGGAAACAGATGATGACTATGTGCCTGACGCCCTGGAATTACCGTCCGTTACCGGCGGTCTCACTCCCTGCCCTTTTCATCCCCTTGCTGTAATCATTGCCGGCAATACCTGCTCACAGCACTACATCTATCCTCATTATTCTTCTTATCTATACATCCGGTACCAGATATTCCGGATCTGATTATTACAAGTTTTTTGGTGTACCCTTCAGAAGTAGCTGATACTGCTGTGTAGGTTGCATGATGGCCGCTTTGGTGGCCTTAAGAGTTTATGGACGGTCAGGCCGGCTGATATGCCTGTACGATCTCTGTAAGTAACCATTCCCCATTTATTTTTTATTTATCAAGCTAAATCCCAAGCAAAGAAAGTATGAAAAAACAGCTCATGCTTGCAGGGCTGGTTGTGCTCGTGTGCTTCACGGCGTGCAAACAGCATAAGGATAATAAGGAAACCGCGAAGTTTCTTGTTACCACGCCCCTGCAGACCGATACGGTCATTGTAAAGCAGTATGTAAGCCAGGTAAGATCTATCCGGCATATTGAGGTAAGATCCCAGGAGCGCGGCTACCTGGAAAAAGTATATGTAGATGAAGGACAGTATGTGAGAAAAGGCCAGTTGCTTTTCCAGATCATGCCGCTGCTTTACAATGCGGAATATGATAAAGCGCAGGCAGAAGTAGAAGCCGCGAACATCGAACTGCAGAATACGAAGCTCCTGGCCGAAAAGAATGTCGTCTCTCCCAATGAGCTCGCAATGTCAAAGGCAAAGCTCAGCAAGGCGAAGGCAGAGCTGGCGCTGGCCCAGACGCATCTGCAGTTTACAAGAATTACAGCCCCTTTTGATGGCTTTGTGGATCACCTGAACCTGAAGCTGGGCAGCCTCGTGGAAGAAGGCGACCTGATAACGACGCTGTCGGATAACAGCCAGATGTGGGTGTACTTCAATGTCCCGGAGGCGGAATACCTGAACTATAAATCGAACGCGTCCACTCATAACCTGGACAGGGTGCAGTTGTTGATGGCCAACCAGCAGCTCTTTAACCAGGACGGTAAAGTAGAGACCATAGAAGCGGACTTCAACAACGAGACCGGTAATATAGCGTTCCGGGCCACTTTCCCTAACCCGGATAATCTTTTGAGAAACGGGCAGACCGGGAATATCCTGATGTCCGTACCGATAAAGAATGCCGTTATTATCCCGCAGAAAGCCACTTTCGAGATCATGGACAGAAGATATGTATACGTGGTAGGCAAGGATAAGGTAGTGAAGCTGACCCCCGTTACGGTACTGGCGGAACTGCCGGATTTATTCATTATCCAGGCCGGCCTGAAAGGCAACGAGCATATACTGCTGGAAGGCATCCGTAAGGTGCAGGATAATGATAAGATAGCGTATGAATACGAGGATATAAGAAAAGTATTAGGTTCATTGGAGCTTCCCAGTGAATAATGTGTATTGTATTTTAAAAAGTCAATCTGTTTATGTTTCAAAAATTCATAAAACGACCCGTGCTGGCTATCGTCATGTCCATAGTGATCATCTTTATGGGCTTGCTGGCCATCACATCGTTACCTATATCTCAATTCCCGGATATCGCGCCGCCGGTGGTGGTGGTCAATATCGCCTATCCGGGAGCCAGTGCCAATATTCTTACGGAATCCGTTCTGATCCCTATGGAAAAGGCCATTAACGGTACGCCGGGTATGAAATATATGACGTCCGACGCTACGAGCGCGGGCGAGGCCACGATCATGGTGTACTTTAACCTGGGCACGGATCCCAGCCAGGCCATGGTAAATGTCAAGACCCGTATTGAGCAGGTCACCAACAGGCTGCCCGAGCTGGTGCAGCGGGAAGGCCTGGTAGTAAGCTATACCTCTCCCAATATGCTGATGTATGTCAACCTGTACAGCACGGATAAGCATGCCGATCAGAAATTCCTTTACAATTTCGCGAATGTGAACCTCATCCCCGAGATCAGCAGGCTGAACGGGGTGGGAAGCGCCAGGATCCTGGGAAGCCGGATTTACGCGATGCGTATCTGGCTGAACCCTGACAGGATGAGAGCCTATAATGTATCTACCGATGAGGTAATGGAGGCCATGAGCCAGCAAAGCATCATCGGGACCCCGGGCAGGTTGGGGCAGAGCACCGGTAAACGGTCCGAAGCCCTGGAATATGTGCTGACCTATAAGGGACGGTACAATAAGCCGGAGGAATATGAGAATATCATCCTGCGTTCCAATCCCGAAGGGGAGATCCTCCGGCTGAAGGATGTGGCCACGGTAGAGCTCGGCAGTGAGTTCTATGATATCTATTCCAACCTTGACGGGCTGCCTTCCGCCTCTATCACCCTGAAGCAGAACTATGGCAGCAATGCGAACGAAGTGATCAAGGAAGTGAAGCAGAAGCTGGAGGAGATCAAGAAATCGTCTTTCCCGCCGGGGATGGATTACAAGATCACATACGATGTATCAAGCTTCCTGAATGCTTCCATTGATAAGGTGATACATACGCTGGTGGAGGCCTTTGTGCTGGTAGCCCTGGTGGTATTCCTGTTCCTGGGCGACTGGCGTTCTACATTGATCCCTATCATTGCTGTCCCGGTTTCCCTTATAGGAGCCTTTATGTTCATGCAACTGTTCGGCTTATCCATAAACCTGATCACCTTATTCGCGCTGGTGCTGGCCATAGGCGTAGTTGTGGATGATGCGATCGTGGTGGTGGAAGCCGTGCATGCCAAGATGGCGGAAAAGCACCTTTCGCCGTATAAAGCGGTCGTAGAGGTGATCCAGGAGATCAGCGGCGCCGTTATCGCGATCACGCTTTTGATGACCGCGGTATTTATACCGGTAGCCTTTATGTCGGGCCCGGTGGGTGTATTCTTCCGACAGTTCTCTATTACAATGGCCTGCGCCATTGTGATCTCTGGATTTGTAGCGCTTACCCTTACGCCGGTATTATGCGCTATGATCCTGAAGCCGCACCAGGGCAGGAAAAAGCACAGGTCGCTGCTGGACAGGTTCCTGGATACCTTTAATAAAAGATTTAACCGGCTCAATGTCCGGTATGCGCTGCTTTTAAAGCGGATCGTCAACCGGAGAATGATCACTTTTCTTATCCTGACGATTTTCGGTCTTGGCATAATGGGCATCAATAAAGTATTGCCTTCCGGGTTTATTCCCAATGAGGACCAGGGTATGATATATGCCATTGTGCAGACGCCCCCGGGCTCCACGCTGGAACGTACCAATGATATCGCCCGCCAGCTTCAGAAAGTATCGGAAGAGATTGAAGGAGTGGCCTCTGTTACTGCCCTGGCAGGGTATGAGATACTTACTGAAGGCCGGGGCTCTAATGCCGGTACCTGCCTGATTGAATTGAAGGACTGGTCGGAACGGAAGCACACGGTCAACGAGATCATAGAAGAGCTGGAAGAGAAAGCAAAGGATATTCCCGGCGCTACCATAGAATTCTTCGGTCCTCCCGCGGTTCCGGGATATGGCGCTGCCGGCGGCTTTTCGCTTCGTTTGCTGGATAAGACCAACAGCGATAATTATAAAGAGCTGGAAAAGGTGAATGATGATTTTATGGCGGCGCTCAAGGAGCGTAAGGAGCTGAAAGGATTATTTACATTCTTCAGCGCCAATTACCCGCAGTTCGAGCTGATCATAGACAATGAAGCGGCTATGCAGAAAGGCGTGAACATAGAAAATGCTATGAACAACCTTTCCATACTGATAGGCAGCACCTATGAGCTGGGCTTTATACGCTTCGGAACCTTTTACAAGGTATATGTCCAGGCGGGTCCGGAATACCGTGCATTGCCTGATGACATTCTCAAATTATACGTCAAGAACAACAGGGATGAAATGGTACCTTATTCCGCTTTTATGACCCTGAAAAAAACGCATGGGCTGAATGAGGTGACTCGCTATAATATGTACCCTTCCTCCGCCATAAAGGGAGAGCCTGCCGAAGGCTACAGTACCGGGGAGGCCATAGCGGCTATCCAGGAAGTAGCCGCGCAGGTGCTGCCGCGCGGGTATGATATCGGCTGGGAAGGGCTGACCAAGGATGAGGCTGCTAGGGGCAATGAAGCGCTGTATATCTTCCTGGTGGTGCTGGGCTTCGTGTACCTGGTGCTGGCGGCCCAATATGAGAGCTTCATTATCCCGCTTTCCGTTATCTGCTCATTGCCGGCCGGTATCTTCGGCTCTTTCCTGCTGCTTAAGGTACTGGGCTTGTCTAATGACGTATATGCCCAGGTAGGGCTGGTCATGCTGGTAGGTCTCTTGGGTAAGAACGCGGTGCTGATCGTGGAATTCGCGATGCAAAAGCACGCCGGCGGTATGAGCGTGTATAAATCTGCCATAGAAGGCGCCCGGGTAAGGTTCCGCCCTATCCTGATGACCTCCTTTGCCTTTATCGCGGGTATGCTGCCGCTGGTCGTGGCGCATGGGCCCGGCGCCATTGGCAACAGGACCATCGGTGCGGCCTCTGCCGGCGGTATGCTGCTGGGTACGGTGTTCGGTGTCATTATAGTCCCGGGCCTGTATTTCATTTTCGGAAGCCTGGCTTCCCGGAGAAAGCTGATCAGGAACGAAGAGGATAATCCTTTAATTGACGAAATGCTGTAATTCATGAAAAAGAAACAAATAATATATTACACAGCTTTGATCTGTGGCCTTACCGTGGGTTCCTGCGGCATTCCCAGGACTATACAGAAATCGGTGAGCAGGGAAATGCCCGGCAGCTATAATACAGCAACGGATTCCGCTACCATCGCGGAGCTGTCCTGGCGTGATTATTTCAAGGACCCCTACCTGGCTGCCCTGATAGATACGGCATTGGCCAATAACCAGGAGCTGCATATTGTGATGCAGGAGATAGCGATCGCCAGGAATGAAGCGAAAGCCAGGAAAGGGGAATACCTGCCCTCGATCGGCTTCCGTGCAGGCGCCGGCGCTGAAAAAAGAAGCGAGAAGACGCTCCTGGGCCGGCTGGAACGGGACCTGGATATCGAGCACGGGAAGAAGAATCCTGAGCCTTTACCGGACTTTGTAGCAGGTTTCTCCGCTAACTGGGAAGTGGATATCTGGAAAAAGCTGAGGAATGCCCGGCAGGCAGCCGTCTTAAGATACCTGGCAAGTGTGGAGGGTAAGAACTTTATGGTCACGCAACTGGTGGGTGAGATCGCAGATACCTATTATGAGCTGCTGGCGCTTGACCAGCAACTGGGTATAGTGAATGCCAATATAAAGATACAGACCGACGCGCTGGAGGTGGTAAAGCTCCAGAAAGCGGCAGCGCGCACTACCGAGCTGGCGGTCCGTAAATTCGAGGCGGAAGTATTGAAAACACAGAGCTTACAGTACGAGATCCGGCAGCAGTTGCTGGAAGCGGAAAATAAGCTCGGCTTTTTGCTTGGTAAATACCCGCATACCATTACCCGCACGGAGGAAGCCTGGAACAGCGTGGCCCCGGTGCTGCATACGGGGCTGCCGGCGCAATTGCTGGACAACCGGCCGGATATCCGGCAGGCGGAGCTGGAGCTGAAAGCGGCGCAGCTTGATATCAAGGTGGCGAAGGCGCAGTTTTACCCCTCGCTGGGACTGTCGGCCGGTATAGGCCTGCAGGCGTTCAACCCGGCCTACCTGATCAAAATGCCTGAATCCCTGCTGATGAATCTTGCCGGTGACCTGGTGGCGCCCCTGGTGAACAGGAATGCGATAAAGGCAACCTACCTGACAGCTAATGCGCACCAGGTGCAGGCCGCCTATAATTATGAGCAGAAGCTCCTGAACGCGTATATCGAGGTGGTGAACCACCTGAATAAGATCAATAACCTGCAACAGAGCATTGACCTGAGATCCCGGCAGGTAAAAGCGCTGAACCAGTCTATAGAGATATCTAATGACCTTTTTACCTCCGCCCGCGCCGATTATATGGAAGTGTTGATGACCCAGCGGGATGCCCTGGAGTCGAAATTTGAACTGATAGAATCCCAGAAAGCGCAGAAAATGGCCCAGGTGAATGTTTACAGGGCCTTGGGAGGAGGATGGAAGTAGTATTGGTATGCTGCTGACCGGGGAATTTAAAAAGTGTGTCTGATTATACCGGGCACACTTTTTATCTATAGTCCGTATGTCATATTTCCAGGATGCGCTTCAGCCGGTCGCCACCAGCTTTTACAGGGAGAGGATATGCTGTATATTATTCACTGACGAGCCTGCTTAGGTCTATGGCAAGCTGGGAACCAAGGGCCACGCCCATACCGCCCAGCCTGAAAGCGCCGGATATACGGTCTGAATGCTTATACAGCAAAGGGGTCTTGGAGCTGCTGCCGAATGCCATAATGCCGGACCATTGCAGGTCTATTTCAAAATGATTGCCGGGTAAAATGTCGTGCTTAAGCTGGTATATGAGGTGCTCCACTATTGTATTATTAGCGCCCATCTGCATTGTTCGTTCTCCCTCAAAATCCAGGTTGCGTCCTCCGCCCAGCAGCACCCTGCCGTCCAGCTCCCGGAAGTAATAATAGCCTTTATCAAAATGATAGATCCCTTTTAAGCGGAGCCCTTCCACCGGTCTGGTGATGAGCACCTGGCCACGTCCGGGCAGGATGTCCATATCCGGGAAGAAATGACCGGTAAAGGCATTGGTACAGATGACCAGCTTTTCGCAGTTGAAATTGATCACAGAACCCCGCAAAGGGTCTTCAGCATCCACACGCACTCCGTCCGCCTGCTCTTCAAACCGGGTGACCTGTACGCCTGTCTTGATGATGACACCTTTTGACAGGGCCAGTTGCATCAATGCTTTCATCATCCTGCCCGTATCTATGCTGCCTTCAGTATTCGCGGCTATACAGTACCGGAAATGGGCGGGAGATAATCCTGCCGCGGCGATATGGTCGTGGGCTTCTGAAAAAATGATGTTTTGATCCAGGTCCTTGAGTAGGACGTTCAGATCGTCGATCGCATCCAGCACATCGGTCTCATGCTCCTGTAACAATTCATGGCTGCCGTCCTGCCGGAACCCGATGGCTGTATCGCCCAGTCTTTTTCTTAGCAGGTCAATACCGTTCTTACGCCTTTTGAAAAGCGAATATAATGCCTCCCGCGGTTCGGTACGGAGGTCATCTACCAGCTCGGAGACACTGCCGAAGCAGGCGAAGCCGGCATTCCGGGTGCTGGCTCCTGTGGGCAGGATGCCTCTCTCGAATATCACGATCTCCTTGCCCGGATATTGCTCTTTCAGGTTGATGGCCGTATTCAGGCCCACGATGCCTGAGCCGATAATGATTATGTCGTAGCGTAATAGACTTGCTTGTTCCCAGTAGCTTAACACCTTATGATTTTTAATGATTACTGATGATATATTCGTTATGGCAGGGTAGCCGGCTATGTTGATGTGAGGGTTGCGCTATACCTGCCCGGCCGGGACAGGCTTTAAAAAAAGCTGCCTTGGGTAAGACAGCTTTTTGTTATTATTATGTCCGTATATCTATTTTATGACCTGTACCTTCTTCTGGACGCTTCCCTGAGGGGTAACTATGTAAAGCGTATATAGGGAAGAAGGGAGCTGGCTGACGTCGATCTTAATGCTTTTGCCGTTATGCTCTACAGGAACCATATCCATTTTTCTGCCGGTAATGTCATATAAGACTACCGTTTCTATGTCCAGCAGCTCCGATGATACTATAAGGTATTGCTGGGCAGGGTTAGGATACAGGCTGATCTTGTTGTCAATATCTGCCTCTTTCACGCTCAGCGCGTCCAGGCGGTGACGGAAGACAGCCGGGTCGCCATTGGGGCATTCAGGCGATAATGTGACCGTAACGTCATACAGGCCGCTTGTGTTATAGGTATGAGATACCTGGTTGCCGGTCCTCCGGGGTGAATTGTCACCGAAATCCCATTCCGCACTGGTATAATACAGCGGATTCTGTAAGGTAAAGATATAGGTATTGCCAAACTGGTAATACGCGTTGATCCCTTCCAGATGCGGCGTATCTTTGAAGTTAAGCACGAATTCGTCGGTACTGATGCAATTCCAATGGTTGGTGGCCTGTGCCCTGTAAGTACCTGCATCATATACTTTGATCTCGGGGTTGGTGCTGCCGGTATTCCACAGGATGCTGTTGCCTTCATTGAGCGGGTCTGCATTCAGGGTAACGGAGTCTCCCTTGCATATAGCGGTGTCCGGCGGGAGTATGACAGTAGGCAGCGGGTGTACGGTCACTTCAACTTCATCTGAAGCGGTGCAGTTATTATTATCCGTGATTGTTACCTTGTAAAGCCCTGAGGAATTGACATTGATATTATTGGTAATACCGCCCACATTCCAGGAATAGGACGGGTAATTGCCCGGGATAGCTTTCAGGTTATAGACATTCCCGGCACAGAAAGCCGTATCGTTGCCTAAGGTCACCGTGGGGACAGGATAAATGGAGGCAGTGACGGTTACCCGGGGGCCAAAGCATTCCTGGTTATTGCCGTAAGGCCTGACCGGCACCACATAATAGGTGGTGGTAGCAGTCAGGACAGGGGTGGTAAATGTAGGACCCCTGAACAGTTCATTATTGGCAGAATCCCGCCAGGAAATGAGCGTTCCGTTCGGTGCCGTGGCACTTAAGTTAATGGTTCCCGGTCCGCAGCTGCTGCCGGAGGTCGTACCGTTGATGACCGCGTTTAAGCAGGTGGTGTTCAATGTCGGGTACGCTATGGGCAGGTCTTCCCAGTATTCCGTCTGGAAAATGTAGGTAGCGTTGGATTTGGTATTATCCGTGGCCTTGAGGACCCATTCGTATTCCGTAAACTCACCGTCATATACAATGGTCTCGCTGCCGGCGTTCGGTAAGTTATTAATGATCTTTCCGGCTTTCCAGGTGCCGGCCGTACCGGTCAGTTGGTTGGTGGTAGCGGCATTATGCGTTACATTGGCGCTGGTGTGGTAGACAAACTCATCTGTTGGCGCATTGGAGATGGTTGTCCAGGTAGCGCCGTTATCTGATGAATATTGCAGCAATCCGTCAGGATATTCTTCATACCCGGCGCCGTTGTCATTGTCCATGGCTATCCGTAATCGCAGCGGGTCCGTGGTATTGCTTATCGTGATGGGTGTGCTCTGGGCTGCCCGCCAGGTAGCTGTTGTTTCATTGCCGTCGTCATTTCTCCACCTGTAGGAGGTCATCCGGAGCGACGCTGTTGCTTCTGCCGAGATCAGCAGCATAATAGTTAGAAAGTAAAGTATCTTATTCATGAATTAGGTCGTTTTTTTCGTGTTAAAAGATATAGGGTGACGGGATGCAATGTTAGTAATAAAATTAATAATTTTTTGTTATCTAAATAAAAAGTGTTATATATTTTTTTATGGACTGAATAGGTGGCCAGATGCGCTGATGTATGACGGTGACTGTCCTGCACCTGTCCTTTGCCGCTGATATATCCGCAGTATCCCTGGTTACTGTTGACGATGACCGGCCTGCCGCTTTCAACGGCTCTCAGCCTGGCATTTTTAAAGTGCATATTAATCAGCAGCCCGCTATTGCTGAACCAACTGTCATTGCTGATATTAATAAGCAGGTCCGCACCGGCATCTGCCATATCCAGGGCCGCGCCGGATACGTTGCTTTCATTACAGATCAGGGCGCCTATCCTGTGATCCTGTAGGCTGAACAGGTGTATGTCCTCCCCGTTTTCGGCACTGAAGCCTTCAGTCTGCAGAAAAGGAAGGCTGAAGCTGAACAGCGGCTTTTCTGCAAAGCTGAGCAGGTATATTTTATCCTGCCTTCCCGCTACCTTCCCGTCCCGGATAAAGTAGGCGGAGTTGTAAACACTTTCCGGCCCTGCCGCCGTATTCATCCCGATAATATGGGAGACCTTATAGGGCCGGCTGATCCTGATAAGGGAGTCCAGGAAATCATCTTCCCCGGAATAGGTCCACGGTACGGCTGATTCTGTCCATACGACCAGGTCGGGCTGCGTTGCCAGGGCCTGCCTGCATAAGCTGAAATAAGTATCTACCAGGCTGTTGACGGAAGCGGCATCCCACCTGGTGGTGGCAGGCACATTTTCTGTGATCACCGCTATTTTAAGCCCGTGGTCCCCTGTCCCCGGGTCATTACCCTTTTCCAGCCTGTAGTACCCGAACAGGAGGCCTGCCACCAGGAAAACCAGGTAAAGGGGTACAGTCACCAGCCTCTTATGCACGTACCGGAATATGATAAAGAGCAGCACGTTGAAGTTCGCTATACAAAAGGAAATAAAGTACACACCGCCAATGCTGGCCCATTGCAATACGTAATCCTGGTGTATGACGCTGTAGGCGAGATGCAGGGTCAGCCATGGCATGCCCGGCAGCAGGGTGGACATGGCCGCTTCCTGAAGGAACAGGGTGAATGCCAGCAGCGGCAGGGAAAAGCTGCCGGTCCGCCGTGCGCCTTTTACAGCCAGGTAATATAGCCAGATAAGCAGGTTGGAAATGACCAGGGCGATCAGTACGAACGCAGCATAGCACAGGTAGGTCAATGCGGTATTGCCGCCGGTATAGGCTTCCATTACGCCGGGAGCCCAGCCCAGTATGATAAGGTAAAGCAGTCCTGTATAGACAGTATTGGCCGTGAGCAGGCGCCTGAGGGATGCGCTGTTTTCGGAAAGCGTATATATCAGCGGGATAAGGAACAGGAATCCTGCAACAGGTATTTCATATAATATGGTCAGATAGAAAGCAATACTGCTGATGGCCGGGAACAGGAAGATTCCGGACCGGTTAAAAAAGGCTGTCATATGGTTAGGGTTCTGCTATCGGTGTTCGGTTTTCGTAATGATCTTGCGGTACTGGTTCCGGGACCTGGTATCATTGATCTGCAGGATATAATTGGCCGCAGGCAGGGCGCTGATATCCACGGCCGTATTATCCCTGTTGAGATCCTGGCGCAGCAGCATAGCGCCGTTGATGCCATATATCATCAGCTCATAAGTGCTGTTGCCGGCCGGCTGGATATGCAGCAGGTCATAGCCGGGATTAGGATAGATGCTGAAGTGCCGGTCAATATCTGAAAATACTTCGGGGAGGCTTAATACCGTATCCAAAGTGAAATTGGTATTGCTGATATCAAAGAAGATATTATCCGCGCATTTTATTTTGATACGATAGGTGCTGGCTACAGGCAGGGTATCGGGGAAAGTGTACCGGTAAGAACCGTTATTGTAGATATTGATCCCTATGGTATCTGTAAAAGTAAGCCCGCCATCCCTTGAAAGGAATATATTGACGTCTGAGCATACGATAGGCCAGTTGGGGGTATTGCCGGGTTCCCACTTGATGTCCGTGCTCTGACCTTTTAAGATAGTAACGGGGTGATTGGGGTGCAGTACCCGGAAAGGAGCGCCATTGCTCTGTACGTGGATGGAGAGCGTATCTTCCGAAGTACGGCTGTAGCCCCAGTTATTGTCCCTGGTGAGCGCGTCCAGGATGAAATGGAGCGTCCTGGTTACCGTAGGCAGCCGCTCGCCTGTATAGGAAAAATTATTGGCCAGCAGATAGCTGGTCTCGGGGAAGACCCTTATCCTTTCTTCAGTCGGGAAAAAGGACCGGAAAGTGGGACCGTAAACAAAGGTGGCGCTGTTGGCCTGCGTATTCCTGAAATTGCCGAGGTCCCACTGGTACCAGTTGTACAGGTCTGCTCCCAGGTCAGGCGCTTCCAGCTCGAAAGGCGTATGGGCGGGAATGTTGTACTCCGTACCTCCCACATAGAATGGGGGGATGGTAACGGCAGCGCCTATGTCAAGCCCGCAGGTGCTGTTTATGGGCTCGTTCAGCCATTCGTTGATCTGGTATTTGGAGAATGCGTGGAAATAATCATCAGAATTGACCTGGAGGTTTTCATTGCCGCAAATCCCTGCATAGCCCATAATGGTAGAGCCGCTGCCGGGCTCGAATGCGGCATGCATCTCTTCGTTCTCACATTTATTGAAGGTATGGTCGGCTCCAAGCTGGTGTCCCATTTCATGCGATACATAGTCTACATCAAAAGGGTCGTCCTTGGGTTCGTCAGTGCCTGTAACACCTTCGGCCTTATCGGAGGTGCAGATGCCGGCAAGGGTGGCGAGGCCGCCGCCCCCTGTGCTGAACACATGCCCGATATCGTAATTGCCGGTCCCGATACGGGCATTGATTAAATTCCTGTTCTGGGTCAGCATCGCATACGCGTTATTATTGGTGAATATCGAAGAGCTGTTGGTGACGAAGACCAGCGTATCATTATTCGGTACCAGCTCGAGCGTGACCCCCAGCTCTCTTTCGTAGATCCCGTTCACGCGGTTGATGGTGGTGGTCATGGCTGCCAGCACCTGGGTCTTGGTCGGGGTGGTGATGCCGGTCACCGCAACGGCGTATTCATAGGTACAGGACAGCGCCAGCCGGTATTTCCTGCGTTCGCTCCCGCTTTCTACCACCAGGCCCTGGGGAACCGGAGGAGTGTCATCCTTTGTATGCACGGCATCCAGGCAACGGAAGCTGTTCCGGGGCTGTACGTCCTTTTTGTAAAATACATTGTAGATATTATCCTGCGATAGTATCAGGTAGGATTTACTGCCGTTAAAGACATAGATGTTTAACGTATTGTTGAAGACAGTCATTTTTGCGGTGACCATCCTGTCTGAACCGAGCGTCCCGGTATAGGTCTGTATTTCCGGGTATCTTTCGCCGAGACCGGGTGCCAGCACCGGTGTGTTCCGGAAATGATAGACCGCGAAGCTGCCGTCAGGGAGCGGCAGGTCCATTTTGAATTCGGCGGACGTGAGGAGATGCTGCATGGCTGCATCATTCAGGCGGTATTGCTGCGGTCCTGATAGTTCCCATAATGCAGCGGCAGCATTACCTGCATATAAAAGGCTGCTTAAAAGCAGCATAAATACATAGCGTACAGTATTGGTTGGTTTCATATAATCGTAAGGTTAATGCGGACAGATTAACTATAAAATTAAAGTAATTTTACAACAAATTAAGGAAAATATATGAATATAGGCGTAATAGGATTGGGGTATGTCGGATTGACGCTGGCGGAGGCTTTTGCCCGGCATTTTAATGTGACCGGCTATGACATTGATCCTGTCAGGGTAGCGGAGCTGAACAGGCATTATGACAGCAACGGTGAAGTGAGCGAGGAGCAACTGAGAGTAGCGCTTGGCGGAACGGAGGAAGGAAAGCTTGTGGTTACCGCGGAAGCGTCATTGCTCCGCCAGGCGGACGTATTTATTATTACTATCCCTACACCCGTAGACGCCCATAATATCCCGGACATCACGATGCTGAAAGCGGCCTGCAGGCTGACCGGCAGCTATATGCGGCCGGGAACGATGGTGGTCTTCGAATCTACGGTGTACCCCGGCCTTACGGAGGAGGAATGTGTCCCGATCCTTATCGAGGCATCGGGCCTGGTTTACAATGAAGAGTTCTTTGTGGGATATTCACCTGAACGGGTGAATCCCGGCGATAGGTCAAGACCGCTGTCATCAATAAAGAAGATCATTTCCGGATCGCATAAGACCGCTGTTGACCGGATGGAATTCCTGTATGGCAGGATCATTGAGGCGGGTCTGCACAAGGTATCCTGTATCAGGGTGGCGGAGGCTGCCAAGGTGATCGAGAATACCCAGCGTGATATCAATATCGCATTTGTCAATGAGCTGTCCAAGATCTTCAGCCTGCTCAATATAGATACCAGGGAAGTGCTGGAAGCCGCGGCTACCAAATGGAACTTTGCTCCTTACTATCCCGGCCTGGTGGGAGGGCATTGTATCGGAGTTGATCCTTATTATCTTGCCTATAAATCGCAATTTCATGGCTATACGCCGGAAATGATACTGGCGGGCCGGAAGCTGAATGATGAGATGCATCTCTATGTGGCGGGCCGTATTGTCAAGCTGGCCATCCAGCATAACCTGGACCTGAAGCTGTCGCGTGTCCTGGTGCTGGGCTGCACCTTTAAGGCCGATTGCCCCGATGTCAGGAATTCCAGGGTCTTTCACCTGGTGGATGAGCTGCTGTCCTATGGCCTGTCCGTGGATGTGTATGACCCCATGGCAGATGTAAGATCTGTGCCTGAAAAGTACTGCGGGATGCTCCTGGACAGCATAGATCGGTCCTATCATATAGGTGTGCTGGCGGTGGCTCACAGCACCTTTGGCCCGGTGATGGAAAAGCGCCGGGAATGGCTGCATACAGGCGGCTTTACCTTTGGTATACAGGTGCTGCAGGGCGCTGAGATTGAGTATGGTCTATAGCTGAATTCACAAAATATTATCAGAGGGGCATACAAAATATGACTATCTTTGTGCATCTTTTTTTTGTTTGAAAAATTATGAAAGGCATTATACTTGCAGGCGGGTCGGGCACACGGTTATATCCTTTGACCAGGGTAGTTTCCAAACAACTGCTCCCTATATATGATAAACCTATGATATATTACCCCCTGTCTGTTTTAATGCTGGCGGGCATAAGGGAAATACTGATCATATCTACACCCCAGGACGTGCCTAATTTCCGGAGGTTGCTGGGAGACGGCAGCGATTACGGCCTGCAGCTCAGCTATGCGGAGCAGCCCAGCCCGGACGGTCTCGCCCAGGCCTTTATCATCGGTGAGGAATTCATAGGAAATGATAAGGTGGCCCTGATCTTAGGGGATAATATTATATACGGTTCTGGTCTCAGCAAGCTGATGCAGTCCAATATTGATGTGGACGGCGGATGTATCTTTGCCTATTCGGTGCATGACCCGGAACGTTACGGGGTCGTGACCTTCAATGAACATAATGAAGCTACTTCCATAGAAGAAAAGCCGGAGCACCCGAAATCCAATCATGCGGTCATCGGCCTGTACTTTTATGATAATGATGTAGTGGAGATAGCAAGGCAGATACAGCCGTCGGCAAGAGGCGAGCTGGAGATCACCGAAGTCAATAATGTTTACCTTAAAAGAGGTAAGCTGAAGGTTGAATTGCTGAACAGGGGAGTAGCCTGGCTGGATACCGGAACGGTGTCCTCGCTGATGCAGGCGGCCCAGTTCGTCCAGGTGATAGAAGAGCGGCAGGGACTGAAGGTAGGCTCTATTGAAGAGGTCGCTTTCAGGATGGGATATATTGATGAGGAGCAGTTGAAAAAGCTGGCGCAGCCCTTGCTGAAGTGCAATTACGGTAATTATTTATTAAAACTGATCGAATCGTGATGTCTCCCGGTGAGCCTTATATATCAGTGATAATACCGGTATATAATGCCGGGAAATATATTGCAGACTGTCTTCAGAGCATACAGGCGGCCGGTTTTTCATCTTATGAGATCATATGCGTGGATGACGGCAGCAGCGACAGCAGCGCGGATGTCATCAGGGAGTTCATAGGCAGGGATGGCCGTATACGGCTGATACAGCAGGAGAACGGTGGCGTAAGTGCGGCAAGGAATGCCGGCATGGCAGCGGCCGCCGGGCGATACCTGGCTTTTGTGGACGCGGATGATACGGTGACACCTGATTTCTTTGATCATATAAAAGACCTGGATACTTCTGTAATTACTTGTTTTTCAGACCAGTTTTTTAATAAGGCCCTGCTTTCAGGGGCCAATATGGATAAGTTTAACAAAAGTGATATTCTGTATACCGTCATTCCGTCTTACCTTCAAAATGAATTAGGCAATTCCGTAGTAGCTAAATTCTACGAAACGGCTGTTATAAGATCGCACGGTGTTCGGTTTCCCGAGGGCATGCCATTGGGTGAAGACGGGTATTTTAATGTAGCTTACCTGCAATGTGTGGAGGAGCTGGTGGTGTTCAGGGGAACGATCTATTGCTACCGCGAGACGGAGGGTAGCGCTACCAGGAATCTTAAAAAGCATAATTACCTGGAGGCATTCGTGAAGGATAAGGACAGGTACCGGCATCTTACCGGGCATTTATATGATAAGGATAAGCTGGAGAGATGGAGCAGCATCAAAATGATCCGGAATATTTTAAGCGTCCTGTCCGTTTATTTCAGGAACCAGCCCGGCATCAGCAGCGCCGGCCGCATGAAAATGGTACGGGATATGCTATATGACAAGGATGTACGGAAAGCGCTGGATGCCTATTACAACGAAATAATGGAGGATACGGCCGGCAGGTTTGAAAGATTTATATTGAAGGCTATGAAGCAAAGATCTTTATTCAGGCTGAAGCTGGCTTTTAAATATGTTCATTGGCGTAACGGAATTAAATAAAAAGGATAACATGAGAATATTAATGTTCTTTCACGGCGGGAGCGGCAACAGGGGATGTGAAGCGATCGTTCAGACGGCAGTGAAAATCATAAGGGCTAAATACGCTGACGCCTATATAGCCCTGGCATCTTCCCAGCCTGAATCGGACAAGCATATCCCGGGGCTGGATGAGCTTGTTTATCATAACCAGGGACGCACGATAAAGCCCTATTCCTTATTGTTTTTTAAGAACTACCTGCAGGTAAGGCTCCGGAATTCCCAGGCTGTTTCCTACAGGCTGATACACCAGGACATTATTGATAATATAGACCGTTTTGATATATTCCTATCCATAGGAGGAGATAATTATTGCTACGGTAATATCCCCGACTATTACGAGCTGAACCGTATTATCAAATCCCGTGGCAAAAAGCTGCTCCTATGGGGCGCATCGCTGGGAAAAGAAGACCTGAATCCCGAAAAGATCAATGACCTCAATACTTATGACTTCCTGGTGATCCGGGAATCGGAATCTGTTGCGGCGCTCAAAGACAGCGGGCTGGAAAATGTAGTGCAGGTGGCTGACGGCGCTTTCCTGCTGGATAAGGAAGAGCTGCCGCTGCCGGCAGGCTGGCAGGAGCATAATACCATAGGATTTAACTACAGTCCGCTGGTAGAGCAGAAGGTCCCTGCAAGCCGGCAGGCCGTCCTTGACCTTCTGACGCATATCCTCGATACTACGTCCTTTACTGTTGCATTTACCCCGCATGTCATACAGCCGGGCAATAACGACCATGAATGTATGCAGCGGCTTATCAATGACCTGGGTCCCAAAGCCCGGAACAGGACGCTGCTGCTGCCTGGGGATCTCACTGCCTCACAATATAAAGGCTATATCGCGCGGATGGAAATGTTCATAGGAGCCAGGACGCATGCCACTATAGCGGCATATTCGCAGGGCGTGCCCACCATGGTGCTCGGCTACAGCGTGAAATCATTGGGGATAGCCCGTGACCTGTTTGGTTTTCCCAAGCTGGTATTGGACAGGTCCGAAATCAGCGATGCCGCATTGCTGAAAGAAAAATTTGAAGAATTGAAAAAAGATCAGGCGCTGCTGAAAGACCAGCTGGCTGCCGTGATACCGCATATTAAAGTATTGGCTCTGTCGGCCAATGATTATTTGTAGCATACAGATGACGCGTAAGCAAGAGATATTATTTGTAATTCCCGGCCTGGATGCAGGAGGTGGAGAAAAAGCATTGGTAAACCTGCTGCATACGCTTTCTCCGGCAGACTATAATATAGATCTGCTGCTGTTCAATACTTCCGGCTTATTTATGAGCCAGGTGCCCGCCTCTGTGAATATTATTACTCCCGAAGGCTATTACGGACTTTTTACACGCCCTTTCCCCAAAGCGGTGACCGGCCTGCTGCAGAAAGGTCAATGGGGGCTGGCGCGAGATCGTTTCCTGTATGCCAGGACACTTAAAAAAGCACCGAACGCGGCGGTGGGTGAGCAGGAAGGCTGGAAATACTGGGCCCGCAGCATGCAGGTGCTTTCAAAGGAGTATGATGTAGCGGTGGCGTTCCTGGAAAAATCCTCCGTTTACTTTGTTGTGGATAAGGTAAAGGCGCGAAAGAAGATAGGCTGGATACATACCCTGTATTCCGCTTCCGGGCTGCAGGCGGACTTTGATGCCCGCTATTTTGAGCGGCTCCATGCCATTGTGGGCGTCAGCGAAAAATGCGTGGCAGATCTTACAAAAATATTTCCGGCGGTCAGCGATAAGGTGGTTGAAATACCTAATATGACCTCGGGCCTCCTGGTGAGGACGATGGCTGAGGCGCCGCTGCCGGTCCCTTTACGCAAAAGTGCGCTGGATATCATTACTGTGGCAAGGCTGAGCGAGGAAAAAGGTATGGATCTGCTGGTAGAGACGGTAAAGCTGCTGAAGCAGACAGGAAAGGATTTTGTATGGTACGTGATAGGAGAAGGAACGCTCAGGGCCTGGATGGAGCAGCAGATAAGGGAGTACGACCTGTCGGGCTGCCTGGTATTGCTGGGATTGCAGCAGAATCCGTATGCCTGCATCCGCTGGGCGGATATATACTGCCAGACTTCCAGGTATGAAGGGAAGTCCATAGCTATAGACGAAGCCAAGCTGCTGGGCAAGCCGATAGTGACCACAAATTTTGCCACGGTGGGGGACCAGTTGCAGAACGGCTATAATGCCATCGTGGCGGACATGGAGCCGGAAGCTATGGCCGCGGCTATAACAAATTTATCGGGAGATGCCCGCTTAAGGGAAACGCTTGTTCAGAATTTATCAGATTTTTCATTGAACGAGACATATATTAATGACAGGGTAGGAGCGTTGCTTAAATGAGACAGAGATGAAAAAGAAAATTGCATTTTATATTGAATCCATGATAGTGGGCGGCGCTGAAAAGGTGCTGATCGACCTGGTGAACAATATAGATCCTGAAAAATTTGATATTACAGTGATCGCTCTTTTCAAAAAGAGTGTTTATTCCGACTACGAGTTTCATTTTAAAGAAGGATTTGCCGGTCATATCAGGTACCGGTATTTGATTGACAATACCCATACCCTCAAATACAGGTTTTTCAACTTCCTGTATAACAGGATGCCCAAGACCTGGATGTATCGCCGCCTGGTCAAAGAGCGTTTTGATATTGAAGTGGCTTTTTATGAGGGTGCGCCTACGGAATTTGTAAGCTATTCCAGCCAGCCAAGCAAGAAAATAGCCTGGCTGCACACTCACCAGGAACGTCTGTATGAGGGTCTTGATGCCAGGAGCTTTGAAAAAAAGAGAATGGAATATGCCCGCTACCAGCATATTATCGGAGTATCAGAAGATGTATGCAGCTCTTTCAGGGCCATTTTTGACTACAAAACCGTAAAATGCCTGTACAACCTGGTGGATGAAAAGAAAATATTCCAGAAGGTACAGCAGGGATCGGAGATTCGGTATAGCTCGCCTTTCCTGAAGCTGGTAACGGTGGGAAGGCTGGTCCACGTTAAATCCTACGACCGGCTGCTGAATGTGCTGGGGCAGCTAAAGGAGGACGGTTTTGAGTTCCGGCTGATGATGGTAGGGGACGGTGATCAAAAAGCGGACCTGGAAAACTTAATTTTTTCTAAAAATTTACAGGAAATAGTAACTTTGCTTGGACATTTGGATAATCCGTATCCTTTAATATGCCAGGCAGACTGTTTAGTGATGTCTTCGCTTTTCGAAGGATTGAGCACAGTAGTCATTGAATCGCTGATTTTGGAAACGCCGGTCATTACCACGGATTGCAGTGGTATGTCTGAGCTTATTGAAGATAAGCAGACCGGCCTGATTTGCGAAAACAGTGAGGAAGGATTGTATAACGCATTGAAATACGTGTTAGAACATCCGGAAGTATTAGCTAAGTACAGGCATAATATTCAGGGAACGAATACGGTCTTCTATATGTCAAACAGAATGCAGCAGATCGAAAAAGTCTTACTTAACTAAACTTAATAACTGTAAAGTGTTATTTACTATTTTTACGCCTACTTTCAACAGGATGGACCTGTTGGAGAGAGCCTATCAGTCTATAAGACGGCAGGATCATACAGGTTTCGAGTGGCTGATTGTAGATGACGGCAGCACAGACGATACCGAGGCGCTGGTGCAGGGCTGGATAGAGAATGGTAATGATATTTTTGACATAAGATATATTAAAAAACGTAACGGCGGCAAGCATACGGCAGTCAATGCAGGTGTCCGGGAAGCCCGCGGAGAGTTTTTCGTGATCCTGGACAGTGACGATTTTTTCGTGGAAGGGGCATTCGATATCCTGCTGTATAATCTCAATGACCTTGAGAGTACGGACCTGGGCGGGTTGCTTTTTCTGAATAAATATTCCAATGGTAATATCATCGGCACACCATTCCCGCAAAACGGAATGGTGTCCGATTTTCCGGCCTTATACTACAGGCAGGCTATCAGGGGGGATAAATCCGTGGTATTCCGGACCTGCTGTCTCAAAGAATTCCCTTTCCCTGAACCCCGGGAGATCAGGCTTATATCAGAATCGGTGGTATGGCACCCCGTGTCCGTGAAATACAAGCTCAAATGTATCAATGCGGTACTGGTGGAAGTGGAATACCAGCAGACCGGCCTGTCCAACAGTTTCTACAAGAAATGGTTCCTCGAAGGTCTGGCCTTTACCAACTTTTACCTGATACAGCATAATATTCATCCCTGGAAAGATTATCCCAGGATAAGGAGCGGTGAATATATACATCTCATCATCAACTCCCTGCTGATCAATAAAAGCTATTTCAGCCAGCTACAGGGGCTGATGAATAAATGTCTTTATATTTTACATTATCCGAGAGCGTATTACTCCTATCAAAACCTGAAAAAGTATGTTAAAGCGAATAATCAATAAGACCAGGCAGCTGATGGCCGGCAAGTCGAATGAGCAATTATCTGTGGACGCCTGCATAGCGGCGGGTATGAAAGTGGGCAGCAATGTGTACGGCCTGATCAATTGTACGATCGATTACGGCAGCTGCTGGCTGATAGAGATCGGTGATAATGTGATGTTCGGCCCGGAGGTCTACCTGCTGAGCCACGATACCAGCACCAAAAGGTTCGTGAATTATACCAGGGTGGGCAAGATCATTATCGGCAGGAATGTATTCGTGGGCGCCAGGGTCTTTATTATGCCCAATGTCACTATTGGCGAGAACAGCATCATCGGTTCCTGCAGCGTAGTCACCAGGGATGTTCCTCCGAATGTGGTGGTGGCCGGCAATCCTGCGCGTGTCATTACGACAGTGGAGGCTTACAGGAAAAAGATAGAGGAAGAGTTTGAGCGGAGCCCGAAATTTGACAGCAGCTATACGCTTCCCGGCGGCATCACACCGGATAAGGTCCGCCAGATGAACGAGGAGATCATTGAGAACGGCTATGTCCGGTAACATCTATTGCATAAAAGTCAAGCTTGCATGAGCATAGCATTAAAAGTATTCGTGAGAAATATCTTCAGGCTGAATATCATCGCTACCGTAAAACTGTCCCTGTTCATGGGTACGGGATGGAAATTTCTGGTATTCCGGAACGGCCGGGTGTCCATAGATAGGCGGTCCACCATAAAGATCGGTGAATCGTTCTATTTCAACAGTAAATTCAACCACAGGGACCCCTTTCCGTCCTTCCTGTCCATGTATGAGCATAGCACACTGCAGGTGGACAGGCACTTCAGCATACACAGCAATGCCAGGGTGTCGGTAGCGGCGGGCGCCACATTGTCCCTCGGGAGCGGTTATATCAACAGCAATGCCGCCATTGCCTGCTTTGAGAGTATTACGATCGGGTATGATGTAGCCATTGCGGAGAACGTGGTCATCAGGGACAGCGATAACCACGAGATACCGGACGGGCGGCATATCAAGACCCGGCCCGTTACCATCGGCAATCATGTCTGGATCGGCATGAACAGTATGATCCTGAAAGGTGTGACGATCGGCGACGGCTGTATCGTTGCCGCGGGAAGCGTGGTCAATAAGAACTTTCCTGCCAATTGCCTTATAGGAGGTGTTCCGGCTAAAATACTTAAAGAACATATACAATGGAAATTATAGCGATATATTTATTGTCGGCAGTGGTCCTGGTAATGATCGGTACGGATATCTTTTTTGCCATGCAGCTCTGGCTTTCCAGGATCAGGATAGGGAAGATACGGCAGGTGGATGCCTATATGGCCCATATTACGGCCCTGTCGCAGCAATGGATCCGGCAAACGCCTACCGTACGGCTTACAGACAATACCAGGCTGATCATACTGGATATACTTAAAGGCAATTTCAGGAACGATACCATACAGTTCTGGCAGAAAGCCGGGTTGCTGATAGGCCTCGCAGAGCTGGGACAGGCCGGGGCCTATGACACTCTGTTGAAAGAGGAAGCGGGTAAGGAGACGCCACCGGAGGCGGATTATGTCATATACAGCTATGCCTTGCTGAAGCTGGCGGTCCTGTTGCATAAGGAGCAGGAATATGCAGCTTACTTTCACCGGGTGTACCAGATGATACTCGAATTGAAAGGGTCGGATACTTCCGTAAGATATAAGACCTATACGGAGCATTACAGGTTTGTGGATACATTAGGCTTTATCTGTCCTTATCTCGTGTTATACGGGCAGGTATTTAAAAATGATGCTGCCGTTGACCTGGCTATCGGGCAGCTGGAAGAATTTGACGCTCACGGCTTATACCCGGGCTCCAGCCTGCCGGTGCATGCCTATCACTACCATACCCGTATGCCGCTCGGCCTTTACGGCTGGGCGAGGGGCATGGGCTGGTATGCCATTGCGCTGGCCGATGTCCGGGAACTGATGGACCCTGCGCATCCCTATTACCCGGTCATCACAGACCGTGTTGCCCGGTACGCGAAGCTGATAATGGACTGCCAGAGACCTGACGGCAGCTGGGGCTGGCAGGTACTGGTCAGGGAAGTGCCCGCGGACAGCTCGGCTACCGTAATGTTGTCCTGGCTGCTGGTAAACGCGTCGGACATCCCGGAAATCTCTGCAGACTGCAGGCAGGCCGTGCATAATAGTGTCACTTACCTGATGTCCGTTACGAGGAGAAGCGGCGCTATTGATTTTTGCCAGGGAGATACTAAATCGATTGGCGTATATTCACGTATCTTTGATGTGCTACCATTTGTGCAGGGCTATGCCTTAAGATTGTTAAGCAGGGTTCAAAAATCAAAGCATGAATACGGATTCGAGGGTTAAGAACTCATTTAAAAATATAGGCTTCGGCTTTGCTACCCAGGTCGTGCAGATGCTCCTGGGTTTTGTGAGCCGTACCGTTTTTATCAGCTACCTGGCTATTGAATACCTGGGAGCACAGGGGCTGTTTGCCAATATCCTGGGCTTGCTGGCGCTGGCGGAGCTGGGAGTGGGCAATGCGCTGATGTATTCCCTTTACAAGCCCATTGCCGAAAAGGACCATGCCCTGCTGAATGACCTCATAGTGCTATTTAAAAAAATATACTTTTATATAGGCTGTGCCGTAGCGGCGGCAGGCCTGTTGCTGCTGCCTTTCCTGAAGGATATAGTGGCCACGGAGCACGAGATACTCATGAGGGATATATATATCATATACCTGCTGTACCTGGCCAATTCCGTAGCTTCGTATTTCTTCAGTCACCGCTATTCGATCCTGGTAGCGGATCAGCGCAACTATATCGTATCCAAGATAAGCATTATTGTCACCACGCTGCAGACGCTGATGCAGATACTGTCGCTGGTATTATTCCGCAGCTTTATCATCTTTCTGATCATCCAGGTGGCCGGTACGTTTGTCTCCAACCTGCTGGTGTACCTGAAAACCAACAAGCAATACCCTTTCCTGAAGCTGCCGGCCAGGCCGGTAAGCAGGGATATCATGCACCAGCTCAAAGTAAATACCTTTTCCACCGCATTGGTGAAATTCAGCGGCGCGATAGTGAACAATTCCAGCAATATCATTATCAATGCCTTTGTCGGGCTGGCACTGCTGGGGAAATACTACAATTACCTGCTGCTGGTCAGTATGGCCACTTCCCTGGTGATACAGGTATTCCAGGGACTTACCAGCAGTGTCGCCAATGTGAACGCCGGCGCTGACCGGGAGAAGAAAATAGAGATATTCAATGTGCTGAACTTCCTGAACTTCTTGCTATACGGTCTCGGTGCGCTGGGACTGGCTTTGTTTGCAGATGCGTTTATTAAAGTGTGGATTGGTGAGCAATATCTTCTCGGGCCTTATACGGCTGTTTTGGTGGCCCTGAATTTTTATATTGTAGGCATGCAGAATGCGGTATGGACCTTTAAAAGTACTATGGGCTTCTTTAAGGAAGGGCGTTGGCTGATCGTATTCGGGGCATTCCTGAACCTCGGTTTATCCATCTTGTTCGGGTACCTCTGGGGATTGGAAGGTATCCTGATCGCCCCGGTGCTGTCACGGCTGCTGACCAATGCATGGTATGATCCCAAAATTGTATTTGAGAAAGGCCTGCAGCTTAATTTCGGTGTATATATATGGCGGTATTTCGTCTATGCGCTTATTATAACCTCCTGCTATCTATTATTTAAATACCTGCTTGCTTTTGATATCGGCTCTTTCCCGCTACTGGCCCTGGCCGTGCTGGCGCTCAGTGCTTTCTTTGTTGCGGTCAACTTTGTATGCTACCGTAATACACAGGAAGTGCGATATCTGAAAAATATGCTTGGAGGGCTTAAGGCAAGGTTATTCTCCAAATGATGTCAGCAGGAAAAGGATAATTCATGAAACTACTTTATATCACGAATGCGATCAATGGTTCCGGCGGGCTGGAACGTGTGCTTGCCGTGAAAGCGTCTTACTTTGCGGATACCCTGGGCTATGAGGTGACGATCGCTGTTCTGAACGATCAGCATCTCCGGCCTTTTTATACCTTTTCTGATAAGATCACATTTATCAGCGCTAATGTAGGAGGTGGAGCGCTGTCATATATCAGGCAGTACAGGCAGGCTGTCAGGTCCTTTGTAAGCCAGGCAGACCCGGATATAGTCCTTGTCTGCGATGATGGCCTGAAAGCCTTTTTCATCCCGGCTATCCTTAAAACCCGTATTCCTGTTATTTACGAGCGGCATGTGTCCAAGCTGATCGAATTGCCGCCCCGTGCCGGCTGGAAGCAAAAGACCGTCACAAGGCTCAAATGGTCGCTGATGAACAGGCTGGCCCCGAAATTTGACGCTTTTGTGGTATTGACGCAGGGTAATGTCAATGAGTGGCGGCATCTGGAGAATATCAGGGTAATAGCCAATCCCGTACCGTTTGAGCCGGATATAAGCGCGGATCTTTCCCGCAAAAGGGTCATCTGCGTGGGAAAAGTGTCGTACCAGAAAGGCCAGGATATACTGGCGCGTGTCTGGGCGAAGATCACAGACCGGTTCCCGGAATGGGAGCTGCACAACTTCGGGAAAGAAGATGAGCAGGTGCTTACCCGGCAGCAACTGCCCCGCAATATGTTTTTACATCCTCCCGACAGGCATATACAGCAGCAATACCCGGATGTCTCCATCTATGTGATGCCCTCCCGGTATGAAGGATTTGGTATGGTGCTTATCGAGGCTATGGCTTTCGGGCTGCCCTGTGTGGCTTTCGACTGCAATTACGGGCCTTCTGATATCATTGACCATGAAAAGAACGGCCTGCTGGTACCGCAACTGGATGAAGAAGCCATGGCCCGGTCGCTTACCCGCCTTATGGAAGATGAAGACCTCAGGCACAGCTTGTCCGCCCGGGCTTTAGAAGATGTCAAAAGATACCGTATGGAGTCGGTAGGCCTTCTCTGGCAGGGGTTATTTGAAGCATTGCACAGGAAATGAATTTACGGCTCCCGCAGCAGCCCGTTCAATATGGAAGAGAGCCTGGCAGCGCCTGAAACACTCAGGTGATCGGAGTTGACAAAATCACTTTTGGTGAACCTGCTGTCTTTCATCATATCGATATACCTGACCTGAGTGCTGTATGGCAGGGAGCAGATACTATCCATGATATGCCTGGCGCGGGTAAAATAATCGGTTTCCATATTCCGGTAATAAGAGGCATAATGAGGCGTGGTAATGAAATACAGCTTACACTTGTGCTGCTCTGCAAAAGAGATGATATTATCCAGATAATGCATATTGGATGCCAGCTCTTCCGGGCGGATATACCGTTCGTGCCTGGCTACTTTCTCTTTGCCCTCCTTTTCTATATCCTCAACGGTGCTGTTGCGCGTGGACCAGCCCAGGTACTCTTCTCGCTTCCCGGGAGCATGCGCATCCGCTGTGGTCCCGAATACCTGCTGCTGTATCGTGGTGACGTTCTTGGAAAATCTCACGCTTGCTATCTCCAGGTTGTATAATATATTTTCGTGCCGCAGGATGCCGAAATTGATCTTATAATACTTCAGCCTGAACTTATTGGTGCTGTTGCTTTCCAGGTTATTATAAAGGCTGAAGTAGGAAATGGGGATAATGATGTTTTTGAGATGTGTCAGGCTGCTGTCGTAATACTGCAGCAGCTCCCAGTCATATTTCAGCGTCTGGCCGGCAAATGCCAGGTTGTAGGCGTGGCCGTCCATATAGGCGGGGTTAATGCCGTTAAGCGCATGCGAATTGCCGAGTATCAGGGTCTCTACCTGTGGCGCATGCATATCCATATACTCCTTTTTGGCGGTATATTCATTGGGCAGCGACCGGATATACAATTCCATGACCAGCAGCAGGGTCAGTACCGGCAGCAGGAAAACAAGCACCCTGTAAATGAATAGTTTCATGATACTTTAAAATTGAAAATAGATAAACTCCTGCTCTTCACCGGCAAACCAGCATATCAGGATGATCAGGAGATAATACAGGGTCAGCCTGGCCACCCGGGGCCAGCGCTGTAATATATGCTCCAGGGCGTAATTGCTTTTCCTGCCCATCCATTCCGTTATGAAAAACAGCCCTATCAGTAAATATAGCAGGTGCGACACCGTTACGGTTTCCGACTGCCGGAAGCTGAAGATACCGCCCAGGTATTCCAGCGCCTGGTTAAGATTGTCGGCCCTGAAGAATATCCATGCGATGGTCGTAAGGGTGAACGTCAGCGCCATATGCCCCAGCTCTTTCAGTGAAGGCAGCATTGTATGCTCTGCTACGATATCCGTGTACTTCCGGTTCTGGTTTAAGAGCAGTGACGGCAGGTAATAGACCGCATTAAGGCCGCCCCAGATGATGAACGTCCAGTTGGCGCCATGCCAGAACCCGCTGACAAGGAAGATCACGAAAGTGTTCCTGACCTTTTTCAGCAGGCCACCTTTACTGCCGCCTAAGGGTATATAAACATAATCCCTGAACCAGGATGACAGTGAAATGTGCCAGCGCCGCCAGAACTCCGCGATATTCCTTGAAAAATAAGGAAAGGAGAAATTCCGGAGCAGCTCAAAGCCAAAAAGGCGTGCTGTGCCGAGCGCAATGTCCGAATACCCCGAAAAATCACAATATATCTGCACCGCGAAAAGGATAGCTCCCAGTATCAGGGAAACGGTCCCGTAGCTGCTATGGTTTGAAAAGATATCATTCACATACAGGGCGCAGTTATCCGCTATCACCACTTTCTTGAAAAATCCCCACAGTATCTGCCGCAGGCCGTCTATGGCTTTTGCATAATCAAACTGCCTGCGTTTTTTTATCTGTGGCAGCAGGTGGGTGGCCCTTTCAATGGGACCGGCGACCAGCAGGGGAAAAAAGCTCACAAACAGCGCATAATCTATAAAATTCCGCTCCGACCGGATCCGCTTATAATAAATATCCAGGATATAGGACAGCCCGTGAAAGGTATAAAACGAAATACCGACGGGAAGGATAAGCTGAAGTGTTTGGATATTGGGGTGATAGCCGACCGCGGCCAGGGCGTCCTTAAAGGAATCTATAAAAAAATTGTAATATTTGAAGACCATCAGGAACCCCAGGTTCACCCCGATGCTGATCACCATCCAGGTCTTGCGCATCCGGGTTGAAGTACTGCTGTCTATCTTAATGCCGGTGTAATAATCCAGGCAGATGGAAAATAATAACAGGAACAGGAACCGCCAGTCCCAGCAGGCGTAAAAATAGAGGCTGGCTGCCAGCAGTACGATATTCTGTGCTCTTATTCTGTCTGTTTTTAATAGCCAGTATATTGTAAAGACAACGGGCAGGAAGACCAGAAAAGCAAGCGAATTGAAAATCATAAAAATGATTATCCTGTTAAAAATAATACAAAATTAAGCTTTGTTATAATTATCTAAAATTTTACGAAAAATATATTTTTTTACATATGTTACCAGAGCAGCGAGAGGTCAGCCTGTTGTATTCCCGGGTTTGTCAGCGCGATGCGTATTGCGATCTCCGGGCTAAAGTGTTACTTTTGCAAAGCGTGGTATTTGCTCCGCATACATTTAATATGACATTATGCACCTTCATATAGCCTTTTCATCAGATGACAACTACATACAGCATCTTGGAGTTGCCATTATATCCTTACTGGAAAATAATAAAGGGTTTGATCAGATCACCATACATATACTGGATAACGGCATTTCGCCTGCCGGTAAATCAACATTAAGATCACTGACAGCATCATATGGCCGGGCGATTATTTTTCACGAATTGCAGGAGCTCCTGCAGGGGCTGAAGGCCTACGGCATTCCCGATACGATATCCATTGCGTCATACAGCCGCCTGTTTTTGCCTGTGCTGCTGGATGCGTCTGTTGACCGGGTGATCTATGCTGACTGTGATGCCGTATTTGAGGCATCCCTGGAAGAGCTTTACGCTATGGATATGGCCTCTCATACTGTTGCGGCCGTAGAAGATCATGTCGGCTTGTCCAACAAGACCAATATCGGTATCAGTGAGCAGGCCAGGTATATCAATGCGGGGTTCTTAATGCTGGACCTGGAAAAAATGCGCGCTGCGGATGCTGTATCCGTCATGACCGCGTTTATCAGGAAGCACGACGGCAAGGTGCAGCATCATGACCAGGGCGTGATCAACGGGGTCTTTGCTGATGATATATTGATACTGCATCCCAAATATAATGCTATGACCAGCTTTTGGGAATTCCGCACGGTTCGTGATATAGAGCAATATTACGGGGCCTCACCTTACTATCCTGATGCTTTGATACAGGAAGCCAGGGAGCAGCCGGTATTTGTGCATTTCACACCCTGCTTTTCCAACCGTCCCTGGTACAGCAACAGCAGCCACCCGCTAAAGGACAGGTATTTGTACTACAAATCGCTTTCGCCCTGGAAGGATGCGCCCCTTCAGAAGGATCAGCGCTCCCTGAAATTCAGGATGCTGGATATGATATTTAAGGCGGTGGGCCCCAGGTACTATAAAATGCTGTTCAAATGAAAAAAAACATCATTATATCCACCCAGCTGATAGAAATAGGCGGGGTGGAGAAAAGCCTGCTCGGGCTGCTGGACAGTATAGATTATGAGCGCTACAATGTGGATGTGTTTATTTTCAACCATGACGGGGCACTAAAAAGCCTGATCAATAAAAATGCGCGGCTCTTGCCGGAACTGCCGCAATACGCTGCGCTGTTCAGACCCATGCGCGCGCTGGTTACATCGGGTAACTGGCGGACTGCGGCCGTAAAAATAATGGCTACAATAAAAAGCAAATGGAAGTCGCTGTTCTATCCGCCTGAAAAGGGTAAGACCAGCAACCTCTATCATACTTACCTGATCGACTACGCCTCAAGGTTCCTGCCGGCTGTTTCAGATAAGACCTATGACGTCTGTATGAGCTTCCTGCATCCGAATTTCGTGGAGCGCAGGCGCATAAAGGCAGCCAGCTACTGGGCCTGGATACATACCGATTATTCCAACCTGGTCATTGACCCTGTGGCGGAAAATAAGATGTGGGCGCCTTTTAAGCATATCATTGCCGTTTCGGAAGAATGCCGGAACGCTTTTATATCGGTGCTGCCGCGCTTTGAGCAAAGGGTAGGGGTGATTGAAAATATTATTTCCTATCCTTATATCATGCAGGAGCTGCGGGACCGCCAGGACCCGGCACTGGACGCCTACAGCGCATTCAGTGGATACAGGATACTTACTATAGGCCGTTTCTCTTATGCCAAAAACCTGGAAGTGATACCGGAGGTGGTGCGGGAAATGCTGCGGAGCGGGTGTAAGGACTTTAAATGGTACATTATAGGGTTCGGAGGAGATGAGCACCTGGTGAAAGACCTTATAGAGCAGTACGGATTGCAGGATCATATCATCCTACTGGGTAAAAAGAAGAATCCGTACAGCTACCTGGAGCAATGTGACGTATATGTCCAGCCCTCCAGGTTTGAAGGGAAATCCGTTTCCGTAAGGGAAGCCCAGTTATTGAAGCGCCCGGTGATCATTGCCGATTATCCTACGGCGCCTTCACAGGTGCGGCATGGGTATGACGGCCTGATCGTGCCCCTGGACACTGCTGCTATAGCAGCGGCGGTCATGAACCTGCTCGGTGACAGCCGGCTGCGTCAGCAGCTCTCTGATAACTGTGATCCTCACCGGTACACCAATGCCGGAGAGATCGAAAAAATATACCGGTTGATCCATGAAAGTTAGCATTATCATACCATGTTATAATACCGCGCACTACGTAGAGCAATGCGTACGTTCCCTGGTGCCGTCCGCCTCTATGGAATGGGAGTTCATCCTGGTCAATGACGGTTCCGGTGACCATACCGCCGCTGTGCTGGATAAGCTGGAAGCCGCCTTCGGGCAGCAGGCCGTATTCAGGATCATACACCAGGAGAACCGGGGACTGTCGGCTTCCAGGAATACGGGGATAGCGCTGGCCCGCGGCACTTATATCTGCTTTGTGGATAGTGACGACTGGGTGGAGCCCGGCTATATCGATACGCTGCTGGCGGCGGCGGAAGAAGGCCATGAGCTGGCAATGGTCAGCTACACCCGCCGGTATGAAGGCGTATCAGAGCCCCGGAAATTCCATATGGACGGTGTGTATGAATGCAGTGTGATCAAAAGGAGGCTGATAGGGCTTACCGGGGAAGAGCTGAGAGACCCGTCGCAGGCAGACAGCATCGTTACGCTTTGGGGTAAGATATACAGGAGCAGCATTATCAGGGAGCATGGTTTACAGATCCGCGATGTGCGGGAGACCGGTACGGCGGAAGACCTGCTGTTCAACCTGGACTATCTCCGGCATTGCAAGGCGACGGTCCGCGTGATAGACAAGCCTTTGTACTGCTACCGGAAGACCAATACAGGTTCGTTCACGCAGCAATACAAACCCGCGCTTTTCGATAAATGGCAGCGGCTTTTCAGCCATATCCGGGAGCATGTGCAGACACCGGAAGAACAGACGGCTTTCCGGAACAGGATAGCGCTCAGCATTATAGGGCTGGGCATTAATGAGATGGGCAATCCTGCCGGTGCCCGGGCACAGCGGAAGCAGCTCCGGGCTGTGCTTGGCAATGCAGCTTATAGAGACGCCCTGGAGCAATTGGACACCAGGTACCTGCCGCTCCACTGGAAGCTCTATTTCGGGGCTGCGCGTAAAGGCCGTATCTTTATTTTCTTTTATCTGACAAAAACTATTGCCTGGTTGTTAAACAGGAAAAAATAATGGAGAACAGACCGATCAGGGTATTGCAGGTATTTACCATATTGAACATGGGTGGGGCGGAGACCAACCTGATGAACTATTTCCGTCACCTGGATACCCGTAAGCTGCAGTTTGATTTCCTGGTGCACAGGGAGGAAGAAGGACATTTTGAAAAAGAGATAATCGCCGGGGGAAGTAAGATATACAGGTTGCCACCTGTGCATCCTTTTTCACTGGGTACCTATAAAAAGGCTGTAGATGACTTTTTCCGGGAGCATGCCGGGTCGTATGACATCGTGCATGGGCATCTGTCCGAGCTGGGTGTCTATATCTATGAAGCCGCCATGAAATATGGTGTGCCGGTCCGCATCGCTCATGCGCATAACTCCCGGATGGACTGGGATATAAAAGCGCCGTTCCGCCTGTGGTGGAAGCACCGGATGCGGAAGTCGGTCAACGGCTTCTTTTCCTGCGGGGAAGCCTCTTCCATATGGCTGTTCGGTGCGAGAAACGCCCGGAAGGCCTTTATAATGCCCAATTCCGTGGAGGTGGACCGGTACGCGCCCGATCCCGGTACGGCAGCAGGCTACCGGGAACAGTTAGGCATATCCACACCTTTTTCCTTCCTGCATATCGGCCGGTTCGCGACGCAGAAAAATCACCGCTTCCTGGTAGCTGTCTTCGCAGAGATCGTTAAGGTACTGCCGGAGGCCCGCCTGTTCCTTGTGGGGGAAGGTGAGCTGAAAGCAGAGATTATGGCGCAGGTGCAGGCATTGCAGCTGCAGGATAATATACTATTTCTGGGAAAGAGAAATGATGTGAATGCGCTGATGCAGGCCTGCGATTACTTTCTTTTCCCCAGCCTGTTCGAAGGGTTCAGCGTAGCGTTTGTGGAAGCGCAGGCAAGCGGTATGTACAGCTTTATCTCTGACGGTATTCCCGGAGAGTCGGTACTGCTTAAGGAGAATGTTATGGTACTATCGCTTAAAGAAACGGCAGCAGCCTGGGCCGGGAGGATCACGGAACGGTTACGGTCGGGATATGCCAGGGATGCTACGGCAGGTCAGAAGATCAAAGCAGCGGGATATGATGTGCATGATAATACGGACAAGCTGTACGACGCGTATAGAAGACTTTTGAATGCTTAAAAAAGAACATGATGCCCACCTTAACTATATTTACACCTGCCTATAACAGGGCCCATACCTTGCCCCGGCTGTATAACAGCCTCCTGCGGCAATCCTGCCACGATTTTGTCTGGCTGGTGGTGGATGACGGGTCTGCCGATCACACCGCCGCGCTTGTAAAGGAGTGGATGGCCCGCGATAACCCGTTCAGCATCCGGTATATCGCGCAGGAGAACCAGGGTATGCATGGCGCGCATAATACGGCTTACCGGAATATTGATACGGTGCTCAACACCTGTATCGACTCGGATGATTATATGCCGCTTGATGCCGTAGCTGTCATTATCAGCACCTGGAACACCATGGACCAGGAAAAATATGCAGGTATCATCGGCCTGGATGAAGATACATCCGGTAATATCATCGGCACTGAATTCAAAAAGCCCGTAACGACGCTGGAAGATTTTTACCTCGAGGGTGGTTCGGGAGATAAAAAGATGGTGTACAGGACGGAGGTGATCAATGCCTACCCGGAATACCCGCTGTTTGAAGGTGAGCGGTATGTGGGGCTGGGCTATAAATACCTGATGATAGATAAGGATTATGAGCTGGTGACGGTCAATAAGCCCCTGGTGACGGTAGAGTACCAGCAGGACGGTTCGAGCCTCAACATGTTCAGGCAGTACAGGAAGCACCCTCAAGGATTCGCCTTTATCCGCAAATCTGCCATGGTGCTGAGCAGGTCGCCCAAACGCAGGTTCATGGAGGCGGTGCACTACGTATCTTCCAGCATATTTTCCGGTAATACGCGCTTTATCAGCGAATCGCCCAAAAAGCTGCTGACCATCGCGGCTTTGCCTTTCGGCGTGCTGCTCAACCTGTATATCCGGTATAAATCTGGAAAATGAGGAAATAATTAAAAAGAGAAAGCCCTGTTATATCAGGGCTTTCTCTTTGTCTATAAACTTAATGTTCTCTGCTGCCAGGAGCGGTAAGACCACACTGTAGATCTCTTTCCTGATAGGGATCTGCACACCGTGGATAGCGCTGGTGTCGATAGTGCCGTCCAGTATCTTATGGGCAAGGATAGCCATAGGAAGTCCCACGGTTTTGGCCATAGCGCTCTGGAGGCGGTTCTCTCCTTTTACGATCAGGGAGCTTTCATGCTCTATGGTCTCTTCTTTCAGCGTATAGGTTACCAAGTGCTGCATGACGATCATATCCTTATCCGTTTCTTCCAGCTTCCAGGCCTTTTCTATGACACGCTGCAGGATCACGGCGGAGCTGAGATATTCCTGTGCTGTGCTGACAGGGGTATTGTCCAGCAGGCCCAGCTCCCGGAACAGCTCAAATGCGAGGTCGTCAAATCCATACTGTTCGGCCAGCACCTGTTCCAGCTCATCTGAAGCTATCTGATTGACGGCAGCTATCCAGCTACGGTAGGTCAGGCTGCCTGCATCGTGGCTGTCGTGCTCATTGGTCAGGTTCAGGTCCACTAACTTCTGCCATCCATGCATGAAATCCTTGTGACGCAGGGTGGCACGGACAAAAGTGCTGATGCCCGGTACATTGAAAATCTCCTTGTATGTCAGCGAGTCCCGGTTGGGATAGTAGGCCAGGTCTTCCAGGCCGTCTATATGGAAGGCCCCGGGATATTTGAAAATGTCCTTATAATCTCTTTGTATGACTTTATTATCCTCGTACCATATAGCGCCCGCCTGTGCTGCGGTCACTACATTGTGTGGATTCCATGATATCTTGTAATGCCATTTGTTGGTGTCGCTTTCAGGGGCCACCAGTCCGCCGCAGCAGCTTTTGAACGAAAGTATCTCGCCGCCCTGCTCGTGGATATGGTCGAAGATCTTTGCGGTGGACATATGGTCAATGCCCGGATCGCATCCCATTTCGCACATGAACAGCAGTTGCTGCTCGCTGGCACGCCCGTCCAGGGCCTTGATGTCTTCCGACACGTAAGAGGAGGTGATGAGATGCTTCCCGGCTTCCAGGCAGTCCAGCGCCAGGAGGTAGTGTAAATGCGGCGGCATAACGGACAATACGATGTCTGCCTCTGCTACGAGCTGCTTTCTTTCGGCTTCGTTATGGATATCTACGGCAACGGCGGTACCGTTAGGATGGTGTTGTATCTTTTCTTCAATCGCTTCCAGGTGGGCATCCATTACAGTTACTTTCCATTGCTGTGCTTCACTGTGTTGCAGCATATACTGTATAAGGCTCGTGGATGACTTGCCCGCACCGGCTATGAGTATGTTCTTCATTGCAAGAATTGGTTCTGTATATGGAGTAAAGTTACAGCAAATATCATTGGATTGTTTTCCCGTTAACTGATTAATAAAATGTAATTTTACAGCATAAGGAATTAGGGTGTATTTTTGTGCTTATGAATTTTTCATCTCAACTGATAGAAGAGGCTGTCAATGCTTTCAGCAAGCTGCCCGGCATAGGAAAGAAGACCGCTTTAAGGCTGGTCATGCACCTGCTGAAAGAGGACAAGGAGGAGGTATTGGCTATTACGGGGGCGATAGGGAAAATGAGAAGCGAGATCAGGTTCTGCATTCACTGTAACAATGTGTCCGATCATGATGAATGCAATATCTGCAGGGATGCTTTCCGGAATAAAAGGCTGCTGTGCGTGGTGGAGAATATGAGAGATGTGATTTCCATTGAAGCCACACAGCAGTTCAGCGGCGTATATCATGTGCTGGGCGGCCTGCTGGCGCCCCTGGACGGGATAGGGCCGGACCAGCTCTTCCTGCAGAATCTCAGGGATAGGGTCATCAGCCAGGAAGCGGAGGAGATCATTATGGCGCTTAACCCCACCATAGAGGGAGACACCACTATGTTTTATATATCCAAAATGTTCGCGGGAATGGATATCAAACTGACATCCATCGCGAGAGGCGTATCGTTCGGGGCGGAGCTGGAATATACGGACGAGCTGACGCTGGCACGCTCTATCTCCAAACGGCTGCCTATAGATACCTATGTAAAGATGTAGGGACAGTACCGGTTAAATTAATTATGGAACAGACAACTATTTTAGACAGGATTGCAGCGGTAAGGGTATTCGTGTTGGATGTGGACGGCGTGCTGACCAACGGGCAACTGCTGGTAACGGAAGAAGGCCACCTGCTGAGAGCTATGAATATTAAGGACGGCTATGCCCTGCAACTGGCAGTGAAGCAGGGATACCTGGTGTGGGTGATCTCCGGCGGTAAAAGCCGGGGCGCGGGCATGAGGCTGGAAAGGCTGGGTGTGCAGGAAGCGCATTTCGGGGTGGAGGACAAGCTGCAGACCCTGCACCGGCTCCTGGAACAGTACGGGATAACAGATCCCTCCCGGGTGTTGTATATGGGAGATGATATGCCCGACCTGGCGCCGATGCAGTATTGCGGTGTCAAATGTGCGCCCCGCGATGCCTGTATGGAGGTCATTGAAGCGGCAGATTATATTTCTCCCTACAACGGCGGCATGGGCTGTGTGCGGGATGTGGTGGAAAAGGTGCTGAAAGTGAATAATCACTGGAAATAGATAAAAAAAACAGGGCTGTTACAGCCCTGTTTTTTTATTATTTGATATACCCGAGTATTTTCAGCATACTCTGTGGTGTCTGTTCTTTTGCGTACAGCCAGTCTTCTACTTCCCCGCTCTTATTGATATCTACGATGATATGCTTGGGTGAAGGGATCAGGCAATGCTTGATGCCCCCGTAGCCGGATATCTGGTCCTGGTAGGCGCCTGTATGGAAAAAGCCTATATACAAAGGCTCCTTATTGTTTTTAGGGGCCGGGCTGCCTTCTTCAGGGGGATTTTTATTCTCTACCTTGGGAAGGAATACGGCATTGATATGCTCCTCGGAGGTATAGAAATCGTGCCCGTCGCAGGTAAGACCGCCCAGGTGCACTTCCTGGTACTCGTTATCCCATTTATTGATGGGCAGCATCAGGAACTTTTCTCCTATGCCCCAGGTGTCGGGTAGCGTGGTGATGAAGGAGGAGTCTATCATATACCACATTTCCCGGTCATTCTGCATCTTCTCTCCCAGAACGCTGTAGATCACGGCGCCTGATTCGCCCACGGTGAAGGAGCCGAACTCGGTGAAGATATCGGGGACTTCCACCTTATGCTTTTTACAGACGTTCTTAATGGTGCTGACTATTTCATTGGCCATATACTGATAGTCGTAATCAAAGCCCAGGTTATGCTTGATGGGAAAGCCGCCGCCTATATTGATGCTGTCCAGCTCAGGACATATCTTTTTGAGTTGGCAGTACAGGTGCAATACCTTATTGAGCGAGCTCCAGTAATAGATGTCATCCTTGATGCCTTTGTTCATAAAGAAATGCAGCATCTTCAGCTCAAATTTCTTATTGCCCTTTATCCGGTCTATGTAAAACTCCAGGATATCCTCTTTACGGATACCCAGTCGGGAGGTGTAAAAGTCGAAGGTAGGCTCTTCTTCGGCTGCGATCCTGATGCCTATCTTGATAGGGTCCTTTAGTCGTGCCTTTTCGTACTCGGCTATTTCTTCCTTATTATCCAGCACGGGAATGACATTCGTAAACCCTTCCCGGATCAGCTTGGTGATGGCGGTAGTGTAAGGTTTGGTCTTATACCCGTTGCAGATGATGAACCTGTCCTTGTTGATCTTTTTTTTAGCGTTCAGTTGCCTGATGATATCAATATCGTAGGCAAAGGAAGTCTCGATATGCACATCGTGCTTAAGCGTTTCTTCCACTATGAAGGAAAAGTGGGAGCTTTTGGTACAGTAGCAATAGTTATACTTACCCGCATACTTATGCTTCTTGATAGCATTGCTGAAATAGGTCTTGGCCCGGTTGACCTGGGAACCTATTTTAGGCAAATAGGTGAGCTTGAACGGGGTACCATACTTATCTATAAGCTTCTTGATATCCACACCGTTGAACTGTAAGTAATTGTCTTTTACATCAAAATCTTCTTGGGGAAAATGAAAGGTTTGATCTACAAGACCGCGGTAAGTATTGTTCATTTATTAAGAAAAGATTGCTTAACAGTCAAAATAAATTTTATATCCGTGCAAAAGTAAATAATTGCTTTGATATTAAAAGTATTTGCTTTTTAAATAATTGTATCGTGCGGCCTTAATGCCGGATACTCAATTATTAACAACCGGGACGCGCTATTATCGTATAAAAAGCCTAATTTTAGGGAATTATTAAAGTTGTTTAAATTGATGTTAAAATGAACAGGCTTATTTTATTGTGCATTTTCCTGCTTACAGCTTCCGGGCTCCATGCACTGCCCACCTACCAATCTATTGCAACCAGTACCACAGCGAATGTTTTTCCCTTCAGCACCACGACCAGCAATAAGACACAGGTGATCTATTCCCCGTCCGACTTTGCGCCTTCCCTTGTCGGTACGCCTGTCAATATCAATAAGTTCTTTATTTATGTCAACTCGAACGCTACCAGCACCACCTTCACAAACCTTACCATTAAGATCGGCCCTACCGCATTGAGCGTATTTTCAAGCAATGTGTGGGCTACTGGCCTGACACAGGTCTATACCATTCCTTCCATCACATTTTCCAACCTTGTTATTGGCGACTGGATAGAGCTGACCCTGCCCACGCCCTATTACTGGGATGTCAGCTCCAATATCGTGGTGGAGATGTCGCAGACCGCCTATACGGGCGGAGGCTTTTACCTGCTCAATGAAAATGGCAATGGTATGAAAAGGCTGCATGGCGGCGTGCTGAATCCCAATGCGACCAACTGGGCGACAGGACAGTCCAAGATCGGCTTCTCCGTTATACCCATCCAGTGTTCCGGTACACCCAATGCGGGTGTGATCTCCTTTGCTTCCAGCGGCACTATTACCTGTGGTCAGAACGTGTCTTTTACAATGAGCAATGCCAGCGCAGAGCCCGGTATCGAATATATCTGGCAGCAAAGCGCGGATAACGGGATGACCTGGACCGATTTCGGCACCAATGCCACTACGGCCACCCTGTCTGCTGTCAACACCCCTGTCAAGGTAAGATGCGTCACGCTCTGCACCCATTCCAATCTGTCCAGCCCGAGCAACGTGCTGAGCGTAACGGTCAATCCTGTCCCTATTTCTATCGGTAATGACACCTCCATATGCGAGAATGCCGCTATTACGCTGTCTGCCGCATCTTATAATCCCCTGAGCGTGCTGTGGGATGACAGCAGCACGGCCGTTAACAGGACGATCAATACTGCAGGCAGCTATTATATCAGGCTTACGCACCCTGATGGCTGTGTGTCCCGTGACACCATACAGGTAAGGACAGGTATGGAGCCGGTCAACCCTTTGGCGGCTTCCTATAACTGGTGCGAGGCCTCTGTGCTGGAATTGTCGGCGGGCAACCCGGGTATGGAGTATCTCTGGAATACCAGCGCTACGACCCGGACCATTAATGTGACTGCCGGGGGGAATTACGCGGTTACTGTCACTTCCGCGGACCGGTGCAGTAAGCAGTTCACCACTACGGTTACGGCCAGGCCAAAGCCTGTTGCGGACCTGCCGGCCACTGAAGTGATCTGCAGGGAGGATTCCGTGCTGGTGGATGCCACAGCGCTTCATGGCGTTCAGTATGACTGGAGCCATGGTCTGCATACGCCTGCAGTATATCTTAAGCATGAAGGCAGGTATACGGTGGTCATCACCACCGCCTACGGCTGCCAGGACTCCGCTGCGACGGAGCTGGTATTCCGGCCGGACGCGACTACCCGCGGCTTTTCTTATATCCCGGGATTTTTCGACCAGTTGAAAAATGTTTTGTTTACGCCCATCAGCCCGGAGAATGTGCTCACCTATCACTGGGACTTCGGTGACGGCAGCTCTTCCGACCTGAGGGAGGCGCAGCATCTCTATGAAGATTTCGGGGATTATACAGTGCGGCTTACGGTTTCCAATGATTGCGGCGCTACTGTTTACACCCAGCCAATAAGCATTCCGGAAAGCGGTACCGGTATCAGGGAAAATGACCAGGACATTTTAGGTATTTATCCCAATCCCGCGAACAATATGTTATACCTGAAGTCAGCCGAAATACTGCCGTCACCCGTGTTTTACATTTACGGACCGGATGGCAGGCTGCTGAAAACCGGGGCTATTGCTGATAATAGCATACCGGTAGATGACCTGAATGACGGTAATTACCTGCTGGAGGTCTATTCGGAACAGAAGAACGTGTACAGGGGTAAGCTGATGATCGTAAAATGACCTGTATCATTATCATTGTTCTGTAAGAAGCTGTCTGAAATAAAGGACCCTGCCATATTGAGCTCAATATGGCAGGGTCCTTTATGTATGCATATTACATTTCGACAGGCTCAATGTGACACGGCAAACTCACTGTGGCACGACAGGCTCAATGTGACTCTATAAATTCAGTGTGACAATAGAAGGGGCTTTTGGATGGCCGCTTCTTAATTAAATGTCCGGATGGAAATCTTACTCCGGGCATTGTGTAAGGCCGCCTAAGGGGTAAGCCTCTTTTTTCTTCCTCTCTTTGGCAAACTGTACCTTGTATATCTTATAAAGGTCGTATGTCAGCGTGATCAGCAGGATAAAGCAGGCAATATAGAACATACGGAATCCTATGTATTTGTAAGCCAGGCTGCCTGTCAATCCGCCCAGCAGGTAAAATGAGAATATGGCGATCAGCAGCTTGCCCCTGGCCCTGATCTCGGCCTTTTGCCTGTATTGCGAATGCGTGAGCATCGAAAATACGATGGCCAGGTCGGTAGTAGCGCCGGTAAGGTGCGTTGTCTTGACCGCGAAATTGGAAATGCTGGCCGTGAGCCCGTTCTGGAGTCCCATGGCAAACAGCATGAGCAGGATTAAAAATTCCGTTTCCAGGAGCGTATTGCTGTAAAAGTAGCTTCCGTAGATGCCAACGAACAGCAGGCTGGCTATTTCCAGCATAATAGGGATGGCGTGGGCCACATAACGGTTCTTCTTATTATAGAAGATCACTATGAAATTGGACAGGAAGCTGCCGGCAAAGAAGGCGAATACCCATATGGCCACAACGGCGAACTGGTATATATTCCCGTTGACCAGCTCCGTGATCAGGATGGCATAGTATCCCGTGACATTTGATGAAAAAGAAAAGAACAATAAAAATGATGCTACATTCACAAGCCCTGCCACCATTGCAGTCAGCGCTCCCAGCCTTATATTATCTTCCAGCGATCTGCTGCTGTTATATTTCCTAAGCATTATATTTTATTTGTTTGTGTAAAAATCAATTTGGCCTCTTCCTTGACCTGTATGTCAGAGATGAGCTGCAGCTCGATCTGGTCGTCCGCCAGCTTTTTGATGTCAAAATGTTCCGTGGTGGTACCGTCGGATATTTCCAGGATATTACCGCGTCCTTTCAGGCTCCACCGGAGCCTGTTCGTAATGTTCCCGGCAAGGATCTCCAGCTGGCCGCCGGGTTTGAATACCCAGGTCTCCCCTTTATGCACCCGCACCTGGTCGGGGGAGAGGCTTTTGGTATGGATGCCCCAGCCCTTCAGCAGGAACCTGTCGGCTTCCTTGTACTCCCAGTAGCTTTCCTCCCAGGAACCCAGGAAGGTATCTTCCATCGACCGGTTGAAGGAAGAGAAGACAAAGAAGCTGATGACCACGAACATGGCTGTTGTAATACTGTATAAGCTTATTTTTTTCATAGTTATGATAATTTGGAGAACAGCGGGCTCAGCGAATTGAACGCTTTGGGCACTTCGGCGGTGATGTGCAGCGGTATAGCCGTCTGTGCCGTTCCTGTTCTTTTGATGAAAGGTGTAATATCGAACCACTCACTGCATTCGGATTGCAGCCGCATATCGCTGGTATATACGATATGGTCTATGCGGTTGCCTGCCAGGAAATTCCGGAAGGACGACTGGTTCCATCCCGAGAAGAATTCGATCCTGATCCCCCGGATAAGATTGCTGTACTTGTTCTCAATGATATGCAGAGCCTCATTAAAGGATTCCAGGTTCATTTTCTGCAGGATCCTGGACCTGGAATGGAACAGCAGGCTGGTAATGCTGCTGCCGGTATCATACCCGGCGGCGAACACGATCTGCAGGCCTGCCTGTGCGGCATTACGGTCCAGGTATTCTCGCAGTACCTGTATGCTGTCAATTGAAAAATCCGTGGGAATTAATATTGTCTGTGCCATAGCGTTTCAGTTTTAGAGGCAAAACTATACCCGCGCTATTAGAGAGGATTAATAACGGATTAAGAAAGCAATTAGAATTTCCGGAAAGAGATTAAAACGGGATTAGAATCTTTTTATCGGCAGGTGCACCTCTACGGTCGTGCCTTTATTTTCGGTGGTATTGATGGTGATCTTGCCGTTATGCATTTTGAGGATGTTGCGGGTCAGCGGCAGCCCTATCCCGTAGCCCTCGAATTTCTTGGTATTGGAGGCGCGGTAGAAAGGGTCGAAGATATACCGGAGCTCCTGGTCCGGGATGCCGATGCCGAAGTCCTGGACGATAATGATCACCTGGGTGTTGGTGGCTCCTACGGATACCTTTACCAGTTGGTTATTGGAGTATTTGCAGCCGTTGATGATGATATTGGTGAACGCCAGGTGCAGCAGTTGCTGGTTGCCGGTGACCTGCAGCTTGGAGGAATTCTCGGGCAGCAGGCTGGTGTCGAACTGTATCTTGCAGTTGTGATACAGCCGCTGGATGGTGGATATGCAGTCCCACAGCAATTCGTCGATCCTTACCGTGCTGAACTGCTGTACTTTACCGTTAAAGCCGGTCTGTGCCAGGGAAAGCAGGGCCTTGGTCTTGCTGTCAAGCTTTTCGGCTTCGTGCAGGATGATGCTCAGGGTTTCCACGTACTCTTCCGGTCTCCTGGGCTTGGAAAGGCTGACATCGGCTGCTCCTATGATGCTGGTGAGCGGTGTGCGGAGCTCGTGGGACGCGTTGCTGATAAAATTGTTCTGGCTTTCAAAAGAGGTCTCAATCCTGTTAAGCATCTCGTTGAAGGTATTGATCAGCTGGTTCAGCTCGTTATTGTACTTCTCCTCTTCGAGCCGGTAGTGAAGGTTGACGGAATTGATCTCCTTCACCTTCCGGGTGATCTTATTGATAGGCTTGAACAGGTTCTTGGATAGATAATAGGAGATCAGCACGGCCACCAGTACCGCGGTCAGCAGGCTGATGACCAGTATTCTCTGCAGGTGGGACTGGACGTGCTTCTTAAAATAGTTCTCCGCGGCGGTGATGACGATGAAATCATAAGCCTTGTTTTTGAAGTGCATACCGATATACTGCAGGCTGTCGTCCTGGTGGCTGCTTTCACCAGATGCCAGGATCTGCTGGATAAAGCTGTGAGGCAGCCGGAGGGAGTCGGCAAGGTACCCGGTATTGCCCGGCGTGATATGGATGATATATTCCCGGTTGTTGAAAAGCGAAGGATTGTCCGGGCCGTACAGCTCCTTGATGCTCTTTTTAGGTGGGGATTCCTGCTCCAGCTCGTCTATATGCAGCTGGGCCAGAATATCGGTCTTTAATTTGAGCGTATTATAATAGTCGTCGTAAATGATCTTTTCAATAGAGGTGTAAAAGGTCACGATCAGCAGGACAGCGATGCTGACCGAAGAGATCAGGAACATTAATACGGTCTTGTACCTGCTGCTTATTTTATTGATCAATCCCATTAGCCGTTTGCTTTAATTCGTGCCTGTTATTTAATCGTCCTTCAGGCAATATCCCATTCCTATAACGGTATGGATGAGCTTCTTTTCGCCCGGCAGCTCGATCTTTTTCCTCAGGTAGTTCACATATACGTCCACTACGTTGGTGGACATTTCAAAATTGACCCCCCATACATTCTCCAGTATCTCCATGCGGGACAGTACCCGGTTGGCGTTCTGCAGCAGGAAGTGTAACAGCCTGTACTCCGTGGAGGTCAGCTGCACCAGGTGGCCGTTTCGCATGACCTTTTTGGAATAATCATCCAGGGTCAGGGAGTCTATGCTGAAAATATGCCGCTCTTCCTGGGGCTCCTGGAAGGCCTGGCTGCGCCGCAGCAAAGTTTTGATGCGTGCCAGCAATTCGATGAATTTGAAAGGCTTGACCAGGTAGTCGTCCGCTCCCGCTTCCAGCCCGTGCACGATATTCTCCGCCGTTCCCAGGGCCGTTAAGAATAAGATCGGAATATGCGCGTTGCGGCTCCTGAATTTTTTACACAGGTCAATACCGTTGACGTCCGGCAGCATGATGTCCAGGATAATGAAATCGAACTGGTTGTTGTCGTACATTTTAACAGCCATTTCCCCGTCCAGGGCAACGGTGACCTCGTAGTCATTCTCCATTAATCCTTTGCTGATAAAGGATACGACCTGCGCTTCGTCTTCCACCAGCAGGATCTTCGTTAGGGAGGACTGTTGTTTGTTGGATTGATGTGGCAACCTCTGATAGATTTAAGCTATAAAGATAATTATTATGTGATAAATATGGGAAAGGTGCACCGGATTCTAATCTGATTTTAATCTGTTTTCAGTACATGTTATCTGTGGCATAGCAACGATTATTTTTGGGATTTAAAATGTGATCGGGCAGGGCTGAGCATATATGCAGCGCTATTAACATTATTTATGATACTATTGTTTTCCTCGATACCTTTATGACAAAAATCAAGCTGCATCCTCGGATATTATCTTTAGATTTGTAACATGAAAGTAGAACAATTATACACTAACTGTCTGAGCGAAGCGGCTTACTTTGTTTATGACGGCAGCGAAGCTGCGGTGATAGATCCGTTAAGGGATATAGAGGCGTACCTGAAGCTTGCCAGGGAGCATAATGTTACCATCAAATATATTTTTGAAACTCATTTTCATGCAGATTTCGTAAGTGGTCACCTGGAGCTGGCCAAAGCCACCGGCGCCCCCATTGTCTACGGGCCTGACGCGCACCCGGAATTTGATTTTTTACCCGCGGCCGATGGCCAGGAATTTACCATCGGCAATGCTGTTATGACAGCGGTGCATACCCCGGGACATACGCTGGAAAGCACCTGTTACCTTTTAAAGGATGAAAAAGGGGAACCCTACTGTATCTTTACGGGAGATACCCTCTTCGTAGGAGATGTGGGCCGCCCGGACCTGTTCAGCGGCAACCTGACAAAAGAGGAGCTGGCCGCTAAGATGTACGACTCCCTGAATAATAAGATCAAGACCCTGCCGGACCACGTAATAGTTTATCCTGCTCACGGACCGGGCTCCGCCTGCGGCAAAAGCCTGGGTAAAGAGACCTTTTCAACGATAGGCGTCCAGAAGCAGACCAACTACGCCCTGCAGGATCAGACAAAGGAAGACTTTATAAAAGCGGTTACGGAAGGATTGAGCACACCTCCTGTTTATTTCCCTATTAATGCCTCCATTAATGCGCGCGGATATGAGCCGCTCCTGGATTTCAAATCGTCGGCGCTGACCCCTGTTGAGGTTGAGGCGTTTGACCGGATGCGCCGTGACGGCATCTATATCCTCGATACCCGGCCTTCATCCGTATTCACGCAGGGCTTTGTGCCGGGAAGCGTGAGCGTGGGCCTGGACGGGCGGTTTGCCGAATGGGCAGGTTCCATAGTGCCCTTCGACCAGGAAATACTGCTCGTGACTGAGCCCGGTAAGGAAGAGGAGTCGGTGGTGCGCCTTTCAAGGGTAGGCCTGGATAAGGTAAAAGGTTACCTGGCGGGCGGCTTTGAAGCCTGGCAGGCAGCCGGGAAGCCTATAGATATTATTATTGACGTGGAGCCGGACGAGCTGGCGATGGATATAAAATTTGATGACAATCTTGAAGTAATAGATGTTCGGAAAGCGAATGAATATGAGCAGGGCCATATAGCCGGGGCAAAACTGCTGCCGCTCAGTGATCTTGTCAACCCGCTGACCATGTCGCAGGTAAATGATGAAGCGAACGTATATGTGCATTGTGCCGGCGGCTACAGGAGCGTGATAGCCTGCTCCCTGATGAAAAAGGAAGGCTTTAACAATATCAGGAATGTGCTGGGCGGCTACGGGAAGATAAAGGATATACAGGACATGCCGTTGGAAGCGCCAAAAAAGGCCCCGGGCAGATAGCGCTGTATTGTTTAATCGTATAACATAATTATAAGGTATGTCAAATAATAAACAGATTGTATCATTGAAGCAGGCCACGATCTACCAGGGCAAGGTACCGGTGCTCAACAATGTGAACCTCAGCATTTGTGAAGGTGAGTTCGTGTATCTCATAGGTAAGACAGGATCGGGCAAATCCAGCCTGCTTAAAACGCTGTATGGCGATCTGTTGCTGAAGGAAGGCAGCGGCACCGTAGTGGATTTTGACCTGAAAAAGCTGACCTGGAAGAATATTCCCATGCTGCGCCGTAACCTGGGTATCGTATTCCAGGACTTCCAGCTCCTTACGGACAGGAATGTGCACGAGAACCTGGAGTTTGTGCTGAAAGCTACCGGTTGGACCGATAAGCGGAAGATCAACGAAAAGATAGAAAGTGTCCTGGACAGGGTAGGGCTGACCGCCAAAGGCTATAAGATGCCCTATGAAATGAGCGGCGGAGAGCAGCAGCGCGTGGATATTGCCCGCGCGATCCTGAATAACCCGAAGCTGATCCTTGCGGATGAGCCTACCGGTAACCTGGACCCGGAGACGACCGAAAAGATCATGAACCTTTTGCTGGCCATATCCCGGGAGTATAATGCGGCCGTCCTGATGGCTACCCATGATTACGGGATACTGGAGCGCTTTCCTTCCCGTATCGTAAAGGTGGAGAATGGCAAAGTGTTCGATGTGGATACGATCGTGCAGCAGTCAGGGTATGTCACGGGCGACGCTCCCGCGCTGCCGCCGCTGCCGGATATACAGGTATGACAGGCAGGATATTGAAGATTTTAATAAGGTGTATCGGTGAAAAGCAGGTACGCCTTTATTTTTTGCCGGGCTGACCGAATGCGAGATCGGCTATTGTGGCGGCATTCCGGTCCTGGCGGTAATACATCTGGAGCGCTGTGATGCGGCGCTGTATATCATCCTCGGCAAATGGCCGCGTCATGGTGTCCCGTATAGCCTGGTGAATGCTTCCGGGGTCATTGGCTGTAATGCAGGTGGCTTCCAGGCCGCTGCCTGACAGCATGGCGTCATTGGCCAGGACGAACCGTCCTTTCCTGATGGCTGCCAGCAGCTTCAGCTTCAGGCCCGTAGCCTGGAAGGTAAGCAGCAGGTTGATGTGCGCATCCCTGATGAGCCGGTCCATTTCTTCCATGGAAGGGTTGGCAATGACGGACACGTTGGACAGGCGCCGGCTTGCGGCTGACAGGCCGGCGTACGGTGCTCTCCCGGCAAATACAAACCGGAATTCCGGCAGGGCGGCCGCTACATGCTGCAGTATGAATTCAATCGCTTCTATATTCTCGGGATGTCCCAGGTTGCCCTGGTAAAGGATATAGCTGCCTTTGCCGGTGGGCAATTCCGCTAAAGGAGCGCTGTCTGTAAAAGCGGGTATAAAGGCGTGGTTATGCCGGGGGTACAGCTTACTGAAAAAGGTATAATCCGTCTCTGATATGGTAATGAACGCATCGGCGCGGTGCAGGCGCCGTTCCGTACGGGCCAGCAGCCCGGACTCGACCCTATAGTACAGCTTGCTGACCAGGTTGCTGCTCCTGTGTTGCAGTTGCCTGAAATAATCGGTTTCCACGTTATGGTTGCGGAGCAGTATGGTCCGTTCCCGGAGGGCCGGGTGGCCGAGGTAATAGCAGCAGTGCACGCCTTCCAGAAGTATGGGCGCATCCGTGGCTATAAGATTCTCCAGCAGGTTTTTGTCCCTGCGGGAATACATCATATAGGGGTAGCGGAACGATAATCCGGCAATCCCTGTTTTCCTGGGGTAGTAATATACCTTTTCACAATATTGCAATAAGGCTTCGCTGGACGGTCTGCCATACTGGAAGCAATGCAGGTGAATTTTAATGCCCAGCTCCGATAATGCCTTTATCTTATAAAAAACATCTATGACCCCGCCGTAATCCGGGGGGTAAGGAACATCCATCGCTACGATATGCAGCTGTTTACCTGAATAGTTGGTCATAAAAATTAAGCAGGCGTTTCTCTTCTTCCTGCCAGCAGTATTCCTTCCTGGCTTCCAGGGCATTGCTGCCCAGCCGTATGCGGAAGGCATCGTCCTTTACCAGCTTGTTAAGGGCATCGGCTATGGTCTCCGGTGACGTGTCGGGGACCAGTACCGCAATTTCGTATTTTTTATTGACATCCACATATTCGGGGTAGGCATTGCATAGCTGGGCCACACCGTGGTGCATATAGTCGAAGAAGCGGTTGGCCATGGAATAATAATTGCTCAGCACATTATCGGCTTCAAACAGCGTGATGCCGATAGCGGCTTCCCGGGTATATTCCTGCAGTTGGGCAGGGGGGATATAGCCTTTAAAGTGTATCTTACCGGTCAGCCCATGCTCGCGGGTCAGCGCCTGCGCCTGCTCAAAGAAATTGCCGTTGCCGCATATGATAAGATCGGCATCCACTGCTTTCATGGCGGGTATCAGCTGCTCAAAGCACCTGCCATGGTTCACGGCACCCTGGTACAGGATATATTTTTTCTTTTCAGCGGGGTCAGGTGTATGGTCCTCCCTGAGCACTGTCGCATTCCTGACGATCTCGTAGGAGACGCCGTAGCGTTCCCTGAAATACTGTGCGTAATATTTCCCGATCGTGTAGCCGTGGGGAAAGCGGGGGATCAGCTTTTTCGCCATACGTCCCCAGATAATGGTGCTGGAACGCTTGACCACCACTTCTTTCAGCTCTGTGAATATCTCATGGGCATCATACACCCGCCTGATACCCTTACGCCTGGTAGCCCGGTACACGGGGAGTATCGTGTCGAGATCTATGGCGCAGATGGCATCGGCTTCCAGTTGCAGCAGGAGCCTGTATAGTTTGATCCAGTATTTGAAGTACAGCATTTTCCCTTTTTCGGGGATACCCTTGATCCTGATCTGGCGGTAGGGCCGTTCCGCAAGCGGTATGCTGTTCACCCTTTCAAAGCCTATGATGGTGACGTCATAGCCTGCGTTCGCCAGGGAGGTGCATATGCGGGACATTCTCTGGTCGTAGCTAATATCATTAGTTACGGTAAATATGATCTTTTTGCTGCTAACAGATGCCATGTAGATGTACGGAGAGATTGAGATTGAAAAGCGGTGCAAATATACTCAAATTACCTAAAATATGATGCCTGCCAGGAGGGTTGTCCGCTGATGCCGTGGAGGAAGCGGACGGGATGATGCGCTGAACGGGCATTCCTGCAAATAAAAACAGGAGCCGTTCAACGGCTCCTGTTTTTATTTGCATACTGGTATTAGTTTCTTTTATCTACTATATCGGCTTTCTCTACCAGGGTATTCATGATATAGCTGGGAGCGGCAGATCTTAGCTGGCTGCTATACATTTTTCTTTCCATTGTCGGACTGCCTGCTGCGGCATCCGGGGTGGTAAACCTGTTGCTCACCACTACATATACCACACCATTGGCGCCGGGAATACCTTTAGATAATTTGTTGGCCGGTACATTCTTGCTGAAGATATAGCCGATCACACGCGGATCGTTGCCTATAGCAGGAACATAGCCGTTAGACAGGTTGATACTGTCAGCAGCAGCCACTGTCTGATTGTTGGCGGCAGCGATAGCTTCCAGCGAAGGCTGGCCGTTGTTCTTCTCCATGATCATTTTTGCTTTCTTTTCCTTTTTCAGGAGGAAGTCAGCACTTTGCCTGTTATCATCATTCAGGACTATCTTGCCTTTTTCCTGGATGCTGGACAGCTTGGCTACCACGTATTTATTACCTACTTTGAAGGAATGCTTGGAAACTTCTCCCACGTTAGCGCTGTAGATCCATTTGGACAGCTCTTTGGAAGCGCCGAGACCCTGGATCAGCTCGCTGTTCTTCATGATATTGGCAGCAGGTGTAACGGTCAGTCCCATTTGCTTGGCGGCTTCATCAAAAGCGGCGCCGTCCTTTGCCTTACCCAGGAACTGTGATGCATTGGCATAAGCGATGTCGAAAGATTCCTTGCTGTCTTCCAGCGGTTTGCCGATGATGGCTACTTTCGCATAGGTATTGGTTGCGCCCTGGCTTAATATTTCAGCGTATTGGTAGGCCGTAAGCCTTTCATTGTCAAATTTGATCAGCTTCTTGTCACCGGGTTTGCCGGAGAACAGGAAGTCGGCTTCGGAAGCATCCAGCATCATGGATATGCCCTGTGGCGTAACGGTATAGGAACCGCCCTGCTGCAGCATATTCACATCATCGGAAAAGCGTATGGCCACGGAGTCAAAAGGAACGCCCTGGCTGAGCGCAGTGATGGCGCTGTCTATCCTGGCTTTGGCTTCCGCGTCTTTTCTTCTTTCCTGGTCTCCTGTTTTAACCACTACGATGATATGGCGGTATTTTGTGGAGTCAGGATATACTTTCTTATCTACTATCTTGGCCATTGTATAGCTGCCGTTGTTCAGGTTAGGACCTACCACGCTGTTATTGGCAGCGTTCCAGAGAGCTTCCGCGTCAGGGAAGTTGCTCATTTGTTCCCTGGTGAAGTAGTTGGGAGCCAGGTTGAGGTCTGAGTGCAGGCTTACCAGCTCTGCCAGCGCTTCATCTGCGCTTGTATTCTGGAAGTCGTCTTTTATTTCCAGCAGTGCATTTAAAGCGGTTGCGGTATCCTGGCTGGTAGGCTTGATCTCAAAGCTCACATATTCTATATTTCTCAGGTCCTGTCTTGGGGTGAATTTCTTTGGATTCTTTTTCATGTAATCCAGTAATTCCTCATCCGTATTCTTTACTTCGGCATCCGGGATGGAAGCGTAAGGTATATTCACCAGTTGCGCATTGGCAAAGCTGCTCCTGGCAGCCTTTTCTTCGTTCAGTATGAAAGAAGGGACATAGATGCTGCCCGCTACCATAGTGTTGAACTTGGTACGCAGCCTGCGCCTGATAAGGTCTTGTTCGAAAAGCTGCCACTGGGCTTTCTGATCCGGGTCCTTTCTTGTCTGGGCGATATTCTGTGCGAGGCCTTCGCGGTCGATAGCCCCGGTGTTGGGGTCGCGCGGCACCTGTCTTAATATTTCAGGATCTATAAAGTCACCATAAAGCAGATCATTCAGTTCTTTCGGGGTCACTTCCAGTCCCAGCTTTTTATAGACATCTCCGAGCACATGCTCCTGAACCATCATGCCCCAGGCCTGGGTTCTTGCCTGAGCCGTGGTATTTTCATCCAGCTCACCGCCGCTCCTTTGTTTGGCCTGGTCCAGAGCATTCTGCTCCATTTCCTGGTAGGTTTTGATATCAATGCTTTCACCGTTTATTTTGGCTACAGTATTATTGTTCGAACCAAAAAAGTTGCTGGTAGCGCTGCCGCCCACTACAAAGCCGACCAGTGCTAATACTACTATTCCTCCCGCAAGCTTGGCATATTTATCGCGTATCGTTTGAATGATTGCCATAATGAAATAAAAATTTTTTAGAGACGCAAATTTAAGGTTTTATTTTATTTTTTTAGATTTATATAAAGAAAACTGGGATAAACAATAAAAATAAAAGTCATTCAATGGGATTGAATAACTTTTGATATGGAAATCCGTAAAATATTTCAGGTTGTTTATCTGTCTCTTACCTGCCTGATCTTTAAGATGCTGGCTCTGTCGTATATCTTGGCACCGAAATCGCAGGTATCCATGATGCCGGAGTGGCGGTATTTGACCTCTACCTTCATCCCGTGGTGCTGGTAGGCGCTGGGCAGGTAAGCGGGCTTTACCAGTCCGCTGTCTTCCAGCAGCAGCAGGTAACCGCAGCCTTCATTGGTAATATCCTGGGTGTCAAGGATCCTGGCTTCTACGGTCTCGCTGCGCTTATCGCAGGATGCGATGACCAGTATGGAAGCTCCTGCCAATATGATTTTGGTAAAAATGTTCATAAATATGAAATTTATAATTGCAATACTGCAAATTTAATCTTAATGGGATAAAGATATAAAAGCAAACCTAATTAGCAAAATATTTACTCGGTAAATTTGTAGCCCACACCCCTTACGCTGTGGAAATGTTTGGGACTGCGCGTGTCCTTTTCAAAATATTTCCTGAAATTAAGGATGAAATTATCTATGGTGCGGGTGGTAGGGTATACATTGTAGCCCCATACGGCCTGCAGGATATGTTCGCGTGATACCACCTCGTTCTTGTGCTCTATCAGCAGCTTGAGCAGGGCGATCTCCTTTTTGCTCAGCTCTATCGTTTTGCCGTCCTTGTCCTTTGCGATGAGGCCTGTAAAGTCTATCTTACACTTGCCGAAAGTGTACACATCGTTAATGGGTGTCCTTACCTTCAGCTTTTTGTTCTTGGTGACCAGCTTATCGATCCGCAGGAGCAGCTCTTCCAGGTTGAAGGGCTTGGTCATATAATCGTCCCCGCCTTTTTTCAGTCCTTCGATCCGGTCCAGCCCCGTATTCCGGGCGCTTAAAAAGAGGATGGGCACTTCATTGTTCTGCAGCCTGATATTTTCACAAACGGTAATGCCGTCCATTTCGGGCAGCATGATATCCAGTATCAGCAGGTCGAAGTATTCTTTTTTGATCACCTGCAGCGCGTCTATCCCGGTGCTGACCGCGGTGACCTCGTATCCTTCCAGCTCCAGGTTCAGCTTCAGCGTTTCCCTCAGGTTTTCCTCATCTTCTACCAGCAGCAGGTTGGCAATATAATCCTTTCTCATATTATAGGTGTAAAACAGGGCCAAATTTACCAATTATTCGCGTAATTACGGGCTTTATTCACCTGGTGACGGCAGTGTTTTGACAAAACCGTGACACAATTATATATATGATTAAATGTTATTTTTTTGTTTTAATGAACTTTATCGGCTACATGTTATTAATATTGCTGATTATTAGATCAATTCTTATACAATTATGAAAGCATTAAAACTATTCTCAAAAGCAATGCTGGCAGCCCTGGCGCTGAGCCCGGCAGCGGCATCTGCACAATCCACCTCATTCTATAAAACCCCTTATAAGAGCAGGAACAGCGGCTCTTTTCATAAAGGAGATAATATTGTTTCCTTTGGAATAGGGTTGATTAATATATCTATGAACGATATTTATTCCAACGGCAGCTATAGCTGGGGAATTCCTCCGATGTACGGAAAGTATGAATACGGCATCATGGATGAGATCAGTATCGGCGGCCGTATCGGTATGGGAACAGGACGGTATAAATATATGAATGTACGTGCTAATAATTTCAGGATGTCCATGTCCGTGGCGGGATATTACCACTTCAATAAGCTGATCCCCGTTTCCAAGCTGGATGTATATGCAGGAGCCGGTCTTGCTACTATTTACAGGAGCTATGAAACCGTTTCGGGTCCCAATACGGTTTACCGCGATAATGATTTCGGCATAAGACCTGTATTCCTGGTAGGTGCCAGGTGGTACTTTACACAAACATTCGGTGTGTACGGAGAAAGCGGTTATGATGGTATGTCTTATATGAATTTGGGTATCTCGCTCAGGTTCTGATAAATCATCGCCTTATTTCATTATAATAAAAAGCACGGACCTTAACAAGGTCCGTGCTTTTTATTACAGCGATTATCTCATCGTGCAATGTACCGCCTATATTGCCGCATCTGACTATCTATCTATAGGCAACAAAGCCATTATAAGCTACAAATGACCAGTATCCTCAGCTCCTTTAAACGGTATCTGAGCCCCAGAAAGGACAATGCTCAGCAAATCGTAACCATAATAAAAGATTGTTGCCTGTAAGCAGATAGTCACTTTGCCGCAGGTCAGATCCTTTTGAGCAATTGGGCCTTTATCTTTTCGAATTCATCCTGGGTCAGTTCCCCTTTCTTTTTTAGCTCTACGATACGTGTCAGCTCCTGCCCGATATCCAGGCGATTGTCGGGGGTATTATTACGGGGTGTGTCAGCCTGAAGCCTGTACTCCTGGGCTATGGTGTTCAACTGCCGGCAGAACCGCATGGCTCCGGCCATCCTGCTGGCTGTAAGGGCGGTAGTAACGCCATCCGTACGCCGGATAGTGATCGTGCCGTACTTCAGGAAATAGCCTGCTATCCTGTGGGATGAGATGGCCTCATACACGTGGTACACCGGTATCTGAAGCCGTGTCCTGCCCCAGGGGAATATCCCTTCGGTCACCAGGAGATGATCGGGGAAGAGCTGCCATTTTACCGATAGTAAGTACACTATCCTGTAGAGCCCCGATAATAGTATCAGCCAGCCCAGGTAACGCAGGATACCATCGGTATAGCCGGCTACCAGGCATCCCGTGAGCAGGACAGCAGCAGGAATGATAAAGGTGATCCAGTGCTTCTTTGATATCATCAATGGTACAACTGAAGCTGCCATTCGGAAAAGGTTTAAGGGTATAGCGCGCATATGCAGATCACCTTATAAATAGTATCGGCTGATCCGTATAGCTGTTCTCTACAAATATAATGAAATAATGTAAAATTTTAATATTAAACATTGGTAATTTGCTGTAAAAATGATGGTATGCAGAACAGGGAGCCGGGCGCATATTTTTGGGGAGAATAGCCGGCTCAGGAATTTATAGACCCCGGGGAATGCTGTTGGCATATTGTTGGACCACAGGCTTAAGAGCATATGTTCATAATACCAATAAGGTTTTCCATAAATAAGGCCTTCCGCGCTTTAATTATATGCTCCATTAAGTAGCCCATTCATTAATAAATGGCTTTGAATGTTAATATTTAAGAGAAATAGTGCTATATCCAATTAATTGGCATATCTTTGCAATATCAAATATTTGATAGGTTTCTGCCTTCGCATTTTCTGGCATAGTTTTAGAATACATATTTTCTCTCTCTCAGTTATCGCTTTTTCAGCCGCCACTTTACTTTTTAACCATTTTTTTAATGAACATTTTTGTCGGTAACCTGGATTTCCAGATCCCTGCAAAACACCCCGAAACCAGACCAGGTAGATGTATTATCCTGAGGGCTTCACTTTTATGAGAATGGCTGTAAATGCCGGGACCGTCTAAACCTCCGGAAGAATAAATATTTTAAGGCCGGCGGCGGGCAAAACCCGGACAATCAATTAGTTTTTTTATAATTTAAATATCAACACAATGCAAGAAGGAACAGTAAAATTCTTCAATGAATTAAAAGGATTCGGATTTATCACTCCTAACAATGGTACAGAAGATATTTTTGTGCACATCAGTGGTTTACAAACTGAGATCCGTGAAAGTGACAGCGTAATTTATGAAGTACAGCAAGGTAAAAAAGGCCTGAACGCTGTTAATGTAAGATTGGCATAATACATTAATTCATATCATTTAAAAAAGGTGAGGTTCTTTACAGAGCTTCACCTTTTTGCTATTTTACTCCTTGCTATTAAAATATTCCTGTTTTATTATTATGATATATTATAATTTGTATATTTAATGGTGTGATTTTTTGATTGTGTAAGATATATCATATGCTGCCGGTTTTTTTAATATACCCGGTAAAGGGAACGGAGCAGGGATCGAAAAGGCGCGTCTGGGTATAACGGCATAAAAAAGAACATCAAAACTTCAAGGATAAGAGATATGGAGAACAATAAATTCTTTGATATACTGGGTTGGGCGGCTACGGTAACGGCAATAGGCATGTATGTATCCTATATTCCGCAGATCAGTAACAATCTCAACGGTATGAAAGGTGACTGGCTGCAGCCGCTTGTCGCCGCTGTCAACTGTACGCTTTGGGTAACATACGGTATCCTGAAAAAACCTAAGCGTGACTGGCCTATTATTACAGCCAATCTTCCCGGTATCGTGTTCGGGCTGTTTGCCTTTATCACAGCGATAGGATAGATACACCCCGGCAATGCGATGATCCGGGTAAGCGGGAGCAGTAAATACTTCAAAGGTCAATCAAAATAAGTGCGCGCCAGCAGCTATATAATATTAAGGCCCGAAACGGGACTTCAGAAATATGTGAATTATTTCTGGATGGGCGAGATATGCCCTGATGCAGCTAAAAGCCAGCTTTTCCGGCATCTTGCACCCGCATCAACAACAGTGGACCTGATCTTTTTTGATAAAGGAAGTTTTAAAGATAGCAGGACAGGAAGCGCAATTCAGGCAAACGGAATAATCTACGGACAAAAAACATCTTTTGACCAATACACCACGACATCGGAAAAAGCAAGGATCTTCGGTGTTAAATTAAAGCCATCCGTTGTGCTTGCCACGCTGGATATACCCGCCTCGGGGATCACAGGGCAGCAGGCCGACCTGCAAACATTGTTCGGCCGTAAGGGCGAAAAGCTGACCGGGCTCATACTGTCTGTACAAACACTGGAAGAAAGGGCAGCCGCTTTCTCCCTGTTTTTAAAAGAACATCAGAAAGCCCTGGATCCGAAGTTTGAAGCATTGGGCAACCTGATACATTCGATAGATTATACATGTGATCCTGCTGCCATAAACAGATGTTCGGAGCAGTACTTCTTATCAAAACGGCAGTTTGAACGTGATTTTAAAGCCCTGACAGGCTTGTCCTTCAGGAGCTTTATTAAGCTGAAGAGGTTTGAAAACTGTTTTCACTCTATTCAGACCCGTCAATGCAGATCCGATCTGACGCGGCTGGCTTACCAGTCCGGCTATTACGACCAGGCGCATTTCAACCGTGATTTCAGGGAATTTACAGGGCTATGCCCTAAAAAGTACATACGTGATTTCTGTACCGGCAGCACCTGATTTTGTCGTTTCCGTACAATTTTACCTTGCGGGTAAGCAGCAACTTTGTCCTTAAAATAAATAACAGCTATGGACAAGGTAACGATACAAAACAAACAGATCTGCAAACGCTTTTTTGACGAGCTGCACGACAAAGGGAACTTTGACATCATTGACGAGCTGGTTCACCCGGACGTGATTTCGCATGACCCGTTCCCGGAACAGCCCGCGGGTTCGGAAGGCGTTCGCAGCACCATGAAAATATTCCGCACCGCTTTTCCTGACTTAAAGCTCCTTCACAACGATATGATAGCAGAGGACGACAGGGTGATGATAAAGTTTACCGCTACAGGAACGCACCAGGCCGAATTTATGCACATTCCCGCGACAGGCAACAGCATCGCTTACGAAGAAGTGGTTATCCTGCGGCTTAAAGACGGGAAAATCACGGAACACTGGGCAGTGGCAGACGCGATGGCCCTCTTACAGCAGTTGGGCGTGACGCACTTCTAAGATCGGGGCCGGCCGGCAGCAGCAGATGATGGCCAAATGCCGTTGTATCAACCTTGACAGCCCCGTTAACTGCTGACTGGAAATACAACTGCAGGGCATTCCGGAGAATTTCACTCAAAACATTTGGATTATTGTTCAGTAACTATTTATATTTGCTACTAAGATATTTAGTTAATGAGCAAATTAAAGGCAAACGATATTGTTGACCGGTTCAGGGCTGCCAGCCGGCAGTATTCCGATGCTTCTGTTTTTATGCACGAAGCTATTGCACGAAAGGCAGGTTTATCGGGAACAGACCACAAGTATTTAGGGCTTATACTCCAGCACAGGGAGCTGACAGCGGGCGATATTTCCAGGCTGACAGGGCTGACAACAGGCGCGGTAACGGGCCTGATAGACCGTTTGGAAAAGAAAAAGCTGCTGAAGAGACAGTTTTCCAAAGACGACAGGCGGAAAGTGATCATCATTCCGAATGCCGAAAACAGTATGAAGCTTTTACAGCCGATCTTCAGTGAGCTGCAACAAAAGACGGCTGAGCTGATCGCTTCCTTTTCTGAAAGGGAAATCCGGATCATCGAACGGTATTTTACCGGGGCAACCGCCATCATGAAGCAGACAACCGGCAATTTAAATAACAGCTAAACAGGAAAACAATGGAGAATATAACGGCATCATATTTTACAAAAGCCGAGCTATGGCTTTGTATTACGACACTGGTTTATTTTTTAATGAACGGTGCGCAGATCTTCGAGACGCTCGTATTTGTCCCTAAATGGACAGCTTCGCCGCCTGACAGCTTTAAGCTCTTACTGGACGGGCAGGGGGCGGGACTGAAGAATTTCTGGATCATAATGCATTCATTGCACGAGATCACTTTCATTCTTGCCATTGTTTTTTGCTGGAAAACAGACCCTGTGAGAAACTGGCTGCTGCTCTTATTTGTCATACATTCAGGAGCAAGGATATGGACGCTTTTGTTTTTTGCTCCTAACATTATAGACTTTCAAAAAGCAGCCGGAGCATCATCACTGACGGAAGATATGATGAGCCGGACATCGCTCTGGCAGACGCTCAACTATGTAAGGGTAGCGGTCTTTATGGCTGTTTCGATAGGACTGATTCCATTGTGCATTAAGTTGTTTAACCTGCGACATTAATGAACACTATTGTTTACAAAAGAATGAAAGGTCCCGGAGCGCATTCCCCGGAGAGTGTCGGATGATGTAAGCTTATACAAAAGAGCATCTTTCACCGGTAAAGAGTGATTGTCAATCATATTGGTAAGATCAATTCTATTAATGTTCCTTCCGCTTCCTGGGACAGGGGATTGACCACTTCGACAGCGGTCATAGTATATACCTGCGCCTGGGTTTCGTTGAGCAGCTTCAGCCGTTCCCTGATCAGGTCCATACCGTATGATTTCCCGGTACTGGTATCTGGCTTTCTCCTGTATAGGCCTACGCCATTATCCAGGATAGACAGCTTAAGATCAGATTGCCCGGCTTTTTTGATACTAATGTTGATCTTGCCGCATCCTCCCTGCGGCATAATACCATGCCATATTGCGTTTTCCAGGAAGGGCTGAATGATCATATTAGGAATGGTAATTTCGTGCATCGGGATATCCTCATCAACATCCAGTTCAAATGTAAGGTCTTCTCCGAATCTTAGCTGCTCTAATGATAAGTAGAGCTTTAGCCGGTCTATTTCCTTATCAAGATGTATAAAGGATTCTGTAGAATATTCCATCGTCAGCCTGATGAGCCTGGCAAATTGCGAAAGGTACTCGTTTGCCGCATCACTGTCATGCTCATTCATATAATGCTGTATGGAATTCATACAGTTAAAAATAAAATGCGGATTCATCATTGCGTGAAGCGCCTGCTGTTTCAGGTGCATCATTTTATGCTGCGTATCCAGGAGATGCCGTTTTTTTCGTTCCCTTCTCTGGATATATATTTTACTGCCCAGTATCAGTATGGTTGTTACCAGCAATGCCGCCGCAGCTATAAACCACCACATTTTCCAGAAAGGGGTGGCTGCCACTACAGGCAGGAACACACTGTTGCTCCAGGCTCCTCCTTCCTTTCTGCAGCTCAGCTCAAAAATATAGCTACCTTCCGGTAAGCCTGCCAGCTCTACGGATGTATTCGTGGTGACGGTCCACCGGTTATTTAACCTGTTGATCCGGTAACGGTATTCCGTGAGCTCCGGAGACCGGTAGTTAAGCCCGATATAATTTATAGTCAACCTGTTGCTATGATATGGCAAACTCACATTATCCGGTGTAATAACTGTTTTATCGCCCATGGCCGCTGTAGTAATATAGAGGGACGGAACGGCAGCGGCATCCGGGTTTTGGGTCTTGTTTTTTATTTCCAGCAGGCCGGCTACCGTACCGACATACAGTATGCTGTCGGTTGTGTACAATGACAACGGTTCGTCCGAAAAGCTTCCGGTATTATATTTTTCCAATACCATATCATCGCGGAGGCTATACAGGCCGTCGCTGGCGGCAATCCATACCTGCTGCCCGTTTTCCGCAATGTCGTTTACTTTCAGCTTTTTGGACGGTAATGGAATCAAACGGTTGTTTTGAAGCAGCATTAAGCCTTCATCCGTACCTATCCACAACCGTTTCTGCCTGTCTTCGTAAATACAGGTTACGAACCGGGGCTTTTCAGCCTGTTGTACGGGGATATACTGCCACCTGCCGGTCTTGTTATGGTAGAGCCCGTTTTCAGTGCCCAGCCATATCGTATATTCGCTGTCCTGCATGATCACGTTTACCCTGCCTATGCCCGGGTGCATATTTTCTACTTCAGCCAATTCATTATGGATCACCTTATAAAGACCTTTATATCCGCCTGCCCATATCTGGCCCCGGTGGTCCTTCAATATAGAGATAATGCCTTTGGCATATTTACCAGGTTGCTTGATGATGGTTTCCTTAAAAGGCGGTTCCATGCTTTTGGCAATCAAGCCGTAAGGAGTACCAATGTAGATATACCGGTCCCAGGCCTTTAAGAAATATATATAATAAGAGGACAGCAGGAGGTCAACGGGAAATGCCTGCAGCGTTTTATTACCCAACGTGCTTATGGTGCCGATGGAGCTTATCAATAATCCATCCTTGTACGGCGTTATACTGGTACAGTAAACATTTAAATGGTCTTTTGACAAGGGATAACGGGCTATATTCCTGTCTCCTACTTTAAAGACACCCTCTCCATGCGTAGCTATCCAGATATTGCCCTCATTATCTTCAAACAGGTCATTGATCACATAGGTTATAATGCCTAATTCAGAATTGGTGCTGACAAGGCGGTCATGCTCCAGCTTACAGACGCCTTTGCCCAGGACAGCCACCCAGGCCTCCTGATGCCGGTCTATCAATATATCGCTGACAGCCATACCTGCTTCGACCGGGATGGTCCTTACTATTTTGCTGCCCCTGAGCTGGAGAATCTTACCCTGCTGGGCTATCCATAATGAGCCGCTTTTGTCTGCTGCAAGGGCGCCGACCATTCCCTGTACCAGCCTGGGAAGATAGGGTATTATATTATTTTGGCTGTCCAGGAGAAAAATACCGTGGCTGGTGCCGAAAAAAACATTGCCGGCAGCTTCCTGACCGGTATAAAAAACGACATCATGGTGATTGCGGTCTTTTATATCCATTTGCTCCACTTTGCCACCGGATATCTTATATAACTTCTGCACAATATCCTGTGCAATGACCCAAACGTCATTTCCACGGGGAAAAGAAAAATAGGTTTTACCGGGCAGCTTACCGGTATCGGGAATGACATTTTTTAGTGTGCTTCCGGCCATTTCGTAGATACCCCCGCCATAAGTATTAATGTATTTACGGCCTTGCCCGTCCTCAGATACGGACATGATAGAGCTTTTCTCCAGTCCTTCCTCCCGCCTGTAATTTGTAAATGTTTTACTGTCGAACCGGCTAAGGCCGTCATCGGTGCTGAACCAGATAAATCCCCGCTTATCCTGGAATATCCGGAAGACATTCGCATGAGGCAGCCCGTCCCGGGTAGTATAGTTTTTAAAGGAAAACTGCTGTGCGGTTACATTGAAGAAATTCACGATCAGCAACGCCAAAGCCAGTCCTGCACTACGAAATAGGGTCATATGATATGCTATGGGTTTAAGAAATCACTGCGGCTGTTCAGTATCTTTATAAACTCTTTGAGCCTGTAACGGGAAACCGGGATCTGGGTGCCGTCTTTCATAAGCAGGGCAAGTCCTTTGGCGCTGTTGAATTCCGCGCATTCCTTCAAATTAACTATGTATGATTTATGCACTCTGAAGAACCATTTGCTGTCCATGCTTTTCTCAAATTTACTGATAGGTTTGGATGCCATGGTTACCTCGCCCGATAATTGATGAATGGCTGTATAGGTATTCCATGCTTTTAAAAAGGAGATGTCGGCAAGAGCAATGAATTTTATGCCTGTCTGCTGGTGTATGGCCATCTTTTTATTCAGATACGCCTGATCGCCCTGCTGCTGGAGGTCACCGGGACCTGCGGTGTTTACTTTAGCGGATTTTAATTTCAACACTTTCTGGAGCATTGCCCTGAATTCGTTCTTACTGACAGGCTTCAATAAATAATCGCAGGCGCCGGCCTTTACAGCGTCAATGCCATACTGGTTGTAGGCGGAAATGATCACTGTTTCAAAAGAATGCTCCTGGAGCTCCGACAGTAAATCAAAGCCGGTGGCACCCGGCATCTGGATGTCCAGAAGCACAATGTCAATAACATTTTCCAGTAATATTTCTTTTGCCGTTGCTTTATTCCTTGCTTCATATATATTGGCATCCGGCAGAAATTCCGTCAGCAGCTTTCTGATATATAGCCGGCTCAGTTTTTCATCATCCACGATCAGGAAATTGTATGTCATCTTGTTTGCTTTAATGATTCACAGCTTAAGTTGTTCCCTCTTAATTATAAACTATCCGATGCAGTAAAATATTGTTTATTATGTAAGTCATAATATAAAGCTATGCTAAATATTCCCCATACCTGATATCCAGGCTCTTTTAATAAGAAAAATGCCTTTGAGGTTCAATTGATCTTTCATATGCTTTACGGGCTTACGCTCACCTGTCATTTTCTTTTGTATGCAAGATAACCTTACCCGTAATACTGGTATAAATAGGCAAAGGCATAATTTGTAAAAGGTAGCATTAAACTTGTATCCGGTAAAAATGACTGGTCGGGATTGAAGTCTCCTGATAAAGACTTACGGGGTTGCTGGTGAAGAATACCAACAACGGAGCGAGCACGAACAGCGGAGTGAAATATACTGTATTGTGTGGTCCTTCCGGACGGATAGGAGGCATCTCTTGTAAGGGAACCCGGTGCTCAAAATATCCCATCCTTAAAAATTTAATATTGCTTAAAGTGCATAAAGCATCTCAAAAATGCTGTTTACAAAATAATGCCTGCCACTTACAAACTTCGGATCTGTTTGCCCCAACTACATTAAATGCTTCCTGGGTCTTTGTTTAAAAAAAGATACATCCAGATGAAACGGGTAAACGGAATTTTCCGCAGAACGAAGCATATCGTGTTAATATGCCTGATGTCTGCAACTATTGATAATACGGCCACTGCACAAAAAATCATTGGAGGTGTTTACCAGAGCTTTTTCATTTGCGCTGACAGCTCTTTGTGGGCCTGGGGAAAGAATGACCTGGGACAGGCAGGTATTGGCACTGATTCACGCGGGCAGCTTATACCTGCGAAAATCCATGTGCTGAACAAGGTTATCTCTGTAAAAGGAGGCCAGGATCATGTATTGGGATTAAACGCAGATGGTACGGTATGGGCGTGGGGTAATAATGCCGTAGGGTCGCTGGGCAATGGTACGACATCGCATGTCAACACTCTGGAGCCTGTACGGGTTCCGGGATTGTCGGGTATTGTTTCCATTGCTGCCGGATTCGGGCCTTCCTTTGCCATTCAAGCTGACGGTACGGTATGGGCCTGGGGCTATAATGCCGGGCAGCATGGTGACGGAACGGACTCGAACATTAATACAGTGCCCCACCAGGTACCTTTGTATTACGGGGCTAAAGCCATAGAGACGGGAAAAGGGTATTCTTTCGCATTAATGCCAGACGGCACTGTCTGGGCAAGCGGTATCAATGTTGACGGTTACCTGGGTAATGGCACTTTCAATTTCAGTAATGTGCCTGTTCAGGTAACGGGTTTATCGGATATTGTTGCCATTTCCGGGAAAAAGTATCATGCTATGGCATTGAAAAGTGACGGTACGGTATGGACCTGGGGCGCGAATTATGCAGGACAACTGGGCAACGGGACTACCACCAACAGTCCTGTGGCGATCCAGGTACCCGGCCTGACCGGTGTTGTCGCCATAGCGGCGGGAAATGCTCATTCGCTGGTACTGAAAGATGACGGCACTATATGGGGCTGGGGAAAGAATGACCTGAACCAGCTGGCCGATGGTACTGATACAGACCGGAGCACACCTGTCAGGGTAAGCCGGCTTACAAATGTAGCACAAATTGCCTGTGGTGATTATCATTCTCTTGCCCTGACAAGTGACGGCACGGCATGGGGTTGGGGATTTAACGGGTCAGGTATGTTGGGTGATGGCACTGATACTTTATTAAGAGCTATGCCTGTTAAAATACCAGGTTTATGCCCGGACACACCAACGGCTATCAATGGTATGGCAGCTTCTTCCATTGAGCTGTATCCCAATCCTGTTACAGATATTTTACGGGTTGACAATGCAGAGAGCTCTTATAGCCGGTTAAGCATAATCAATATTTTAGGGCAGGTAGTATGGCAGCAGCAGCTACACCAGGGAATGAATATGATAGAGGTACAGAAGATCCCGTCAGGAATTTATATGATTCAACTGACAGGTAAAGAACACAGTGCATCAGCACGGATCATAAGGCAATAAAGAAATTTAAAAATGATGCAGCCATATTATGACAAATAAAACGCCCGCTTACTTTTTATTCAGTACCGGTTATATGCCGGTGCTCATCTTCCTGGCGTGTATGCTTTACAGTAATATTTCCGTAACAGCGCAAATACTCACGGTTCCGGCAAACGGGGGCAGTACGAAGGCCATGATCTCGGAACGGATAGGGCTGACCGACGTAAGCATTCATTACGGCCGCCCTGCTGTGAAAGGACGACAAGGTAAAATATGGGGTGGGATAGTACCGGAGGGTTTTGGTAAAGATGCCGGTCGTCCCCAACCCTGGCGTGCCGGAGCGAATGAGAACACCACTATAGCATTCAGCACCGATGTCATCATAGAGAACACGCCTGTACCCAAAGGAAAATACGGCTTCTTTGTCGCTTACTATCCTGACCGGTGCATCCTGATCTTCTCTGGAAATTCCAATAGCTGGGGCAGCTATTTTTATGATGAAAAAGAAGATGTCGCCCGCATTACAGTAAAGCCCCTTACTACGGAAAGCTTACAGGAAAGGCTTTCCTATACCTTTGAGCATCAAACAGACAGCAGCGCAACGGTATTATTATCCTGGGAATATAAGGTCATTCCTTTCAGGGTAACTGCCGATCTGCAAAAAACACAGTTGGCTTCCTTTAAGAATGAGCTGCGCACGGACAAAGGCTTCGATCCCGCGGCGTGGCTGCAATATGCCGATTATTTAACGGATCATGGGCTGTTGTCGGACGAAGCATTGCTGTACGCAAGCAATGCGGCACAGGCAAGCCCTTCTTTCCGGTCGCTAAGCCTGTTGTCTGACATCCTATATAAAGCGGGAAAGAATAAAGAAGCGGATTCTGTAATGCGCAAAGCCGTTTATTTTGGCAATCCGTACCAGGTATATTATTATGCCTTGGGGCAGCTGAAGAAGAATGAGCTGAGCAGGGCGGAAATGATATTTAAACTGAATCATGATAAGGAACCGGAGCTCTATATAACGAACTTAGGACTGGCGAATTATTATAAAGCCGCAGGCAATAACAAAAAGGCACGGCAGCAGGCACATAAGGCATTGAAATTTGCCGCAACACCCAACCAGAAAGATGAGATCAATACCTTGCTGAAAGCGATTGAATAATACAACAAAATACATATTTAAATACAGGCCCGTTTCCATAAAAAATATCCTGTCATGAAATTAAAGCTGTTTACTTTTTTATTAATGCTGTATACGCCATTCGTATTTGCATTTCCTGTTACTATCCGCGGATACATTAACCCGGATATCAGTAAAACGATAAAAATCCGGTGTGCTGCGTGGGTGGAAGAGGTGCACGTTAATACCGGCGCAACCTCAGGCAATTTATTATTTAAAACAGACATTCCCTGCCCGGCTGAGTTTACAATAACTGTGGGTGATGATCCTGAGCTTTCGTATAATTTTTTTGTTTTTGAGAAAAGCTCATTAGCCATAGATTGCAGCGACCCTTTATCAAAAGCAATAATCATACAGGGAGAGCCCGCGCGTAGCAGGGCATTTGCCAAAGTTGGGCTTTATTTTCAGTCATTCGAGGGATATGAAGCCAATATAGGCGATACGAATCTTGAATATCCGGTTCAAAATCTGTCCGGGGGAATAAAAATGATACCGGATATAGGTGACGATGCATATACCGACATGATCGCCGATTGTGCCGCGCTGCTGATGTTAGCCAACACCTACAACGATGGCTGGCCGGCATATAATATCAGGCCGCTTCCTGTATTGCAGGACCTGATGAAAGACCATGATAAATTTTCAGGGTTCGAACTTTATAATAACCTGGTATGGCCGGTATGGCTGGAGCAGCTAAAGGACGAAATAAGGGTTGCTGTAAATGAAGGACAGGATTATGTCCCTCATTTTAAGGAGCTGCTTGATGTCGCCGGGAAGCGTAAAAAAGAGGTGTCGCACAAAACTTTTGTCAATGCGAAATACGGGATCTTGATGTTTGTAAACCCGGAAGCATTAAGCGAAACGGATAAAAGTACCTGGCTTGAAGAGGTGCGGCGCTTTTGTAATGACTACCCGCAATATACCTTTACGCCATATCTCGGAATGAAATATGAGCAGGCCGTTCATTCGCTGACAGGAGCTGCTGCGCCTGATTTTTCACTCCGGGATATTAACGGGAAGCAGGTGGAGTTATCAGATTTTGCAGGTAAATATTTATTGATTGATGTATGGGGTAGCTGGTGCTTGCCGTGCAGGCAAATGAATAAGGAGCTTGTTGCCATGTACAGTGCATATCAGAACGAAAACCTGGACTTTGTAAGTATAGCTTATGATAAGGATATCACACAGTTAAAGCGTGCTGTCAAAGAAGATAAGCTAAGCTGGCAACAGCTTGTGTACAATGAACAGTTTTTAAAGAGTTACAATATCTTTTCTTACCCGACATTGATCCTTATATCCCCTGATCAGAAGATCATAAAGATCGCGCATCATATTGACAAAGCAGAGATAGATGTCATACTGAAAGAAGGGAAATAATAGCATAGGCTAACCGGGTACAATACGCTGATAGACCCGGCATACTTTAAAATATTACGGACAATGAAACTACTTATATTTATTTCCTGTATCCTGCTGCCGGTAATAGCCCAGGGACAGGAGTTCCAGGATAGTCTTTATATCCAGCAAATAGATGCTATACGGCATTATAGCGACAAGATTTATACCGTTGTAAAGTATAAACGATTTGACGACAGCACAACCCAAACCAGTGTTACCGGGCTTTATGATAATGGTCATTTGATTGGAATTTCTTGTGCTCCTGTCCGCGGTTGGTGTGAATCTGTCATTTTCCGTATAAGGAATGATTCATTGGTCTGTGTTGATCATATCCTGACCGATTACCCGGCTTCGGCAGAAAGTGGGATGCCCAGGACAACCCATGTCTTTTACTTTAAAGACAATAAGCAGATTCATTACGTAGTCTTCATGGAACATGGCGGAGCTGCAGCCTGTAAACAATATCTTTTGGATAAAAAGGATATTTTAAAGCAGTTTTACTACTATAAGGATTTTGTGCAAAATCAACCGGTAAAATAAAGGATTTATGAACGTACATAATGAGGCTCCATTATTTAAAGGAACAGTTCCGTAACAGGTAAAAAATACTCATTGGCAATGAAACAAAGGTTGCTCATTCTTATTGCTCTTATTCTCGTATCAGATACATCACGGGGACAGCATTGCGCTTTTGAAGATGTATCGATTATTGTGGTGTGGATACACACAAAGGATGACAGCTCAAATATTCCGGACCTGAAGATCACATTGGTGGATAGCCAGGGAAATGCCATATCAGGCCGCAATAATGACGAAATTGTATTTCGGAAGAATAAGGAAAAAAATCAGCATAACGGTTATTTCCTCAGCCCGGAGGACAGGAGCTATCCTTTTGCAAAAGACAATTATATATGGGTATGCAATGTTGGCTTTAATGTAGATACCTATTATTTAAGGATTGAGAAAAGCGGGCCTGCGTCCCAGGATGACCGACCTTTATGTTTACCGGTTAAGCTTTCGGAATCCGACAAGTATTATTTGTGCGGGGTTTATAATGACAGGGAGTATATTACTTCAGGTAACCGGTTATATAAGCCGGTTGAGATAATCCTGGATTAAGCGGGATTTTCAATTCCATTGCTATCTATTACTTTATAGCAAAAACGTCGTAAATTTTTCCGCCGGGAAGCCGGTTAAATAACTGATGATTTTCGTTAATTTAAATCCTGAAAAACAGAAACCCATGAATTACCAGACATTCGAGCCGGGGGACAGCTTAAAGCCATTTGTAAAATGTTACTGGACATTGGAAAGCCCGGGAGAGGAAACACCCCAAAAGCAAACCATTGTCCCGGACGGATGTATGGAAATGATTTTTCACTATGGAGACCTGTACAGGCAATATACCACACTAGGCAGCACTATTACTCAGCCCAGGTGTTTTGTCATCGGGCAGTTGTCGGGGCCGCTGCAGATAGAGCCCACGGGGACAACCGGTATCTTTGCAGTACGATTTCAGCCGGATGGGTTTGTGCCTTTAGCAGACATCCGGGTAAAGGAAATGGAAGATACCGCGGTTTCTTTGGAAAAGCTGTTTGGAGCGGCAGGCCGGGAGCTGGAAACAATAATTTTGAGTACCCGCACGACCCCGGAAAGGATAAAGCATATTGAAACATTTTTATTGGGCCGGTTAGCGGCCGATGAAACGGTCGACCGCATTGTAAAGTCAGCGGTTGAAACTATTGTAACCGCCAACGGGCAGCTCTCTGTTGACGAGATCTCAAAATGCGCTAACATCAACCGCAGGCAACTGGAGCGTAAATTTTCAGCGACTATCGGACTGAGCCCTAAGCAGCTTTCAAAGACAGTAAGGCTGCAAACCGCGCTTAAGATGTTACTGGCAAAAAAATTTACAAGCCTGACCGCCCTCGCTTACGAAAATGAATATTACGACCAGGCGCATTTTATTAAAGACTTCAGGGAGCTGACCGGGCTTACGCCCAAAGAATTTTACGGCAACAACCTGAAGATGTCTGCCCTGTTCTACGGAACAGACTAATGGGCTATGTGGCATTGTCGCATTTTTACAATTTTCAGCAAAGCCAGGTGCTTAGCTTTGTCCTCATAACAGACAATAATCAAGCAATGGAAAGATTAGTAAAATTTATGGAAATCCCCGTGACAGACTTTGAACGGGCAGCCGCTTTTTACAGGGCGATTTTGAATATCGATATTCACGAAGTGGAAATGATGGGCTCCAGGATGGGCTTCTTCCAGGCAGCAGGTCAGGACCTTTGGGGAGCGATAGTTAAAGGGGAGGATTATACGCCCTCTTCCGACGGTGTTTTAGTGTACCTGAATGCAGGTGATGACGTTCAGAAGGTGCTGGATAAAATCGACCCCAATGGCGGGAGATTATTGGCTCCCAAAATGCAGGTAAACGAAGCAATAGGCTTCATTGGTATTTTTACAGACACCGAAGGCAACAAAATAGCCGTACATTCCAACAATTAATAATTAAGCTATGCGATCAGGAATAGTAAAATTTATATCAGTGATTTGTTTCGTTGCGCTTTGTGCCTGGACAACAAAGCAAATAAACGAAATTGATAAAGCAGAATGGCTGATAGGCACCTGGGAAAATAAAACTCCCAAAGGAAGTGTTTACGAAACGTGGATAAGATCAAACGATACAACGTTTACCGGTAAGAGCTATATTATCAATGAGAAAGACACAGTCGTTTTTGAAAATATCCGGTTGGTCCAGGAAGCAGGCGGGCTATATTATATGCCGGCCGTTAGTGACCAGAATGACGGATTGCCGGTCCGCTTTACCGCGAAGGTAATCTCAGCAAGGGAATTGATTTTTGAAAATCCACAGCACGACTTTCCTCAAACCATTTCGTACAGAAAAATAACCGGGGATTCTTTAATTGCCGAGATCTCAGGTGTGATCGCGGGAAAGGAGCGGCGGGAGCTATTTCCTATGAAGCGGATAAGACCGAATAGGTATATTGATAAAGACCGCCTCCGATGAAAGGTAATGAGGGTATTGGTCATTTGTAACTTATAATAGCTTTTGTTGCCTATATATAGATAGTCAGTTAAACCGGTTGCTGATGTAATCTGTTATTGTTTCCATGAATGTGGCAGCCCTTCTTCTGTATACCACCTTCAGCTCAGGACTATCTTTTTAATGCAGCTTTTCTGCAAATGCGATAATGTGTCCGTCCATATCTGCAAAATAGCAGACCTTATCGCCCCAATCACGATCTGCAATCGGGCTGATGAGCTTTGCGCCGGCTTTGATAGCGTTCTTAAATTCAAGCTCTATATCTTCTGCATAAAGATACAGCTCGCACCTGGGTACGCCGTTTCCCAGATCGGGATGCGGTGTTTTATCCCCGAGAATTTTGGCGATGCCCTTATTCGGCATGATGCCTAATTTGAAATTTTCAGCAAGCTTGAATTCCGTCATGCCCGGGACATTCAGATCCGGGCTCTGGCGGAATAGTTGGATGTAAAAATCCGTACTTGCCTGCTGGTCTTTGACGTAAAGTATCGTTTCTATAAATCGGATGTGCTTCATTGTTGAAAGATTCTGTACTCAAATGTAAGCACAAACCGTTACTGTCTTCTCGGAATTATTATGCATCTTTATCCCTGATCCAGAACGCATCATCCCAGTTATCACAATCGGGCGCTGAAGAATGGTGTGCTTCGATCATTTTCAATTGTCCGGGAGTAGCTGCTTCCTGTATTTTATTGAACAGTACCCGTTCTTCAAAACGAATATGCGCATTCAGGGCCTGCTCTATCCGTATCAGGGCCGCAACTATACCGGCCTTACCTTCAAACAGGCGTTTCAGCTCCCTGTGCTCCTCCAAAGCCTGTATGATTAAAGCATCGTTTTGAGGAAGTATGGGGAAAATGTATTTTTCTTCCGCTTCAAAATGCTGCCGCAAATGATTGTTCCAGAACCAGTCGGTATAATGTTTTATTCTCTCAGGTTCAATACCCTGCTTAAATCCCTCTCTTATTTTCCAGCAGAGCAGTAAGCCCTGATGATGCTCCCTGCTGAAAGGCTGTAAAGATTCGTGTCGTTTGATAGGAGGAGGAGTCATGATTTTATCTTTTTGAGTATTGCTGCTAAAACCACAGCATGATTAACTTCAGGATCTTTTGCCGCATACAGCAGACAAAGATCTTGCTTATCCACGATAGCCTTTAAGCGTTTCAGTTCTGTTGCCTGGTCTTTCAGCTCTTCCGCATAGCGTTCTTTGAACGCTTCAAATAATTCCGGCTTATGCCCAAACCATTTTCGCAACCCGGTTGACGGTGCGACCAGCTTGTCCCATTCATCCAGCCTGGTTGCTTCTTTGCTGATACCCCTGGGCCAAAGCCTGTCCACCAGCACCCGGTACCCATCCTCAGCTTTGGGCTCTTCATATATCCTTTTGGTCTTTATTTTGAACATAGCTCAATTGTGTTAAAGAATGACGGTTTCAAACGGGGATAATAAATACAGGAAACAGTATTATAAAATTACCTGTTGTTGTCGTATGGGGAATGTTAAATATTTATTCTACAATAAATTTGCCTTTCATCATAGCTGCGTGCCCGGGGAAGGAGCACAGGAAATCATAAGTACCTTTTGCCGGGGCTGTAAATTCTATGGTCGTTGTTTCACCGCCTCCAATCGTTTTGGTATGCGCTATCACATCTTTCTCCATGCTTTTCGGGATATAGTCGTTATCTTTTGCATTCATGGCTTCACCGGCAAAAGTGGCCATATCCACGCCATGGGCCAGGATAACCACATTGTGCCCCATAGCGCTTAACGGGGCCTTGCCGGTATGTTTTAATGTGAGCTTTACGGTTTGTCCTTCCTTTACTTTTATTGTTGCCAGGTCAAATTTCATATCGTCGCCACCGCTTATCGTAACGATAGCCTCGTTATTGTTTACCGGCTGTGGGGTTTCCGGTGCAGGTGTTCCTATGCCTGGTGTTGCAGCCTGTTCCGGTGCTGAAGGATCGCCGCAGGATGCGAATACAAAGACGGCTGACGCGAGCAATAAGATGGATTTTTTCATTGTTTTGAATGGATTGTATTGTTAGAGATTAAAGGTTATGCTGTCGCAAATGTTTCTTCCATTGCTATGGACCCGGGAAACAGAATATTATTCTCCAGGTGAATGTGCAGGTGCAGGTCTTCTTCAAATTCTTTGATCAGGGAGAATGTTACTTTGTATGTATTGCAGGCATCCGCAGGTGGCGTGTAATTATCCGTCAATGCCGCTATCTTCCTAAAGCGCTCTCCTTCACCATCGTGCTCATGCGTCATCATGCGTATAGGGTTTTGCACTGTACCAAAAGGCGCCTGTATTGCTGCTCCGTTATTTTTTGCTGCTACCATTTTGCGGATAAAGGGAAACAGGATCATCTCTTCTTTCTTCATATGCGCCGCCAGCTCTGCTGCCGACGCTTTAAACAGCTGCGCTACTTCTAAAAGCTCCGGGTGCCGGTTGCCGTGCACGCGCACTACCTTTTCCAGGAAAGGCGTGATCTCCCGGATCTTACTCTCCACGTAACGGTGATGCTTCTTTTCGATATGGTCCGCCAGCAGATCCAGGGACCAGGAGCTATAATCTACGCCGCTTTCTTTTGCCGGGGCTGTCACTGCTTCCAGCGCCGCAATCAGCGCCCCGATGTCTGTTTGCTTTTGAGTGCAGGCATCTTCGATAGTCCTGTTGCCATTGCAGCAGAAATCAATTTTACTGTTCTTGAAAACAGACGCGGTGCGATAGTCCCATGCTACCAGCTCGCCTATAATGGTGTCTTTTGTGATGTTCATATGATGGCTGTTTTATGATTGCTTTTCTGCTATAATAACGACCGCATTCATGTGCTGCTGATGCTTTTTAAAGGTTCGCCTCATTTGTACGATCCGTTTTCCCGCGGCCGGGTGCAATAAAATATTAAGCCCGATTTTCAGCGTCCTAAAAAATCCTTCATCCTTGATAATACGGCCGGGTTCCAGCAGGTGCATGCTATTGGTGAAGGTTTGCTTTACCGCAAAGCCTTCTTTTTCAAGAAGCGCGCTCCATTCCGCAATGGCCAGGGGACGGGCATTCACTTTAATAGCCAGGGCCAGGTCCTTCTGTATCTCAGCCTTCAGGGTTTCGTCTGCATTCTGAAGTCCCAGCTCGTGTATGGCATACAAGCCTCCTTTCTTTAATATCCGGTGTGCCTCTTTTATAATTTCAGTCTTACGATGATCGGCATGCATGGTTAACATGGCTTCCCCGAATACCTTGTCCCTGGATGCGCCTGCTATACCGGTATGAGCGGCATTACCCAATTCAAACCGGACATTACTGCCCTTTATGTTCTTTTGCAGGAATGCCACAGCCTTTTCATCCGCATCTACGCCAATATAAGATGCGGGGCCGGCATTCAATGCGAGCGATGCGGTATAGCCCAGGCCCGGGGCGAACTCCGTGATATGATCTTTAGCAGAAACGTTCAGGGCTGCTACCAGCTTTTGGGTCAGCTCTTTGCCGCCCGGTCTCAGCACCTTCTTGCCCATTCTGGCCAGGATCCAATGTCCCTGTGCTTTTGAAAAATCTTCCATATATATAAGGATTATTTATAACTCACCCGTACTTTTTAGTTCCCCCATTGTACCAGCTCTTCCTCCGTCCATAAGCCCGGGAAGAACTTCCGCTGCTGGAATTTCGGGTGCAGGTATTTCTTCCATTCACTGCCTCCTGTAGCGGCTTTGTTCTCGCCTTTGCTGTCCAGGTAATGCTGAGCGGTCTCTAAATGCACTAAGGGCCATTCTACATTATAGAAATTATCAAAGTCTTTTAACTTTTGAATCAATTCGCCGGACGGGTTAGCAAACTGCTTTACTTTTTCTGCCAGTGTTCTGCCTTTTACCTTATCTGCCAAAGCGATAAGACTGTCAAGGTATTTTTCTTCAAATTGTCTTAGCGTCAGCGATTTCTTTCCTGTCTGGCGGTTGGTTCCGGCATCTTTCCAGTAGATGTTTTCAAACAGGTCACCGGTAGCCGGGTTTTCGGGAAGCCGTTTTTTTCCTGCTTCATTGATGAGGTTTTCCAGGGGTGTGCAGTAAATCTCCAGGTAGCGGAATTGTACCGACTGAAAGCCGCTGGCAGGTGTCAGCGTGCTGCGGAAAGTATTATAATCATCATAGCTCATGCCATATTTCATTACATCGAACGAGGTGATCAGCATCCGGGTGTAACGGTTCAGGCGGTTGAGCTTATCTATCCATATTGTTTCGATCAGATCTTCAAAAACCAGTTGTTCTATCTCGTGAATCATCATCTTAAGCACCAGCTCCGTTACCTGGTGATACATTACAAATATGGCCTCATCCTTAAAGTCGGTCCGTGTTTTCTGTAAGGTCAAAAGCGTGTCCACCTGGATATAATCCCAGTAATTGATGGGCTTGGCCTGCAGCAGCCCTTTCAGGTAGGTTTCAGGATTTTCACCCATCTGCCCGTACTTTTCCTCAATGTCTTTAATGATGTTCTCTGCACTCATTTATCTTATTGTTTTAAAAAGTGAAATTCCGAAGATGAAAAGAGCGGTTACTTTCAGGGCTTCCACTCCTACGAAATAAAAATGCAGGTTGGAGTGGGGAATGTTTACACCGTCTATGTGCATTTGAGCTCTCGCGTCCAATGCGGGCAGGAGCCACACCGTCTGAATAAGGAGTAATATAGCAGGAATCAGCAATGCTATATGCTTCGGCTTCAGGAAAGCTGCTTTGGAGATCATCATATTGAGCAGGATAGCTGCCGCCAGCACCCACTCCACTTTATTGAGCGCGCCAAAGACCAGCCTGCCGATGCCTAAGCCCAAAGGAACGGTGATGCCGGGAGCACGGAATTTGAGCCAGGCTTCCATAAAGCTGATAGCGCATACAAAGCCTATCCAGACGAAAGTGCAGATTGCTGCTACGGGCATTTTAACGGTTGTCATATCAATGGGGTTGAATTCCGGTCTGTGTAATAGGTGATTTTATGCAGGAACATTTCTGCCATTCTTTGGCCCTGCCATTTGGCCCGCTCCGCCTTTGTCCCGTTGAAATGCTCGTCCACAGTGGCATTGAACAACTCCAGCCAGCGGTCAAAATGCTCCTGCGCCACCGGCAGCCCGGCATGCGGCGGAAATGGTGTTCCCTGGTAAGTATATTCATCCAGTAGAACAGTCTGCCAGAAGCGATACATCTTTTCCAGGTGCTGCGGCCAGCGGTCCCGGATCACATTGTTGAAAATATCTTTCAGCAGCGTATCTTCCCGTATACGGCCGTAAAAGCTGTCCACTAAAAGCTTAATGTCTTCCAAATGCTGTATATCTTCTTTCTGCCGGTGTGTTGTCATTTTTATTTCGGATAAATTTGTCTTAAATTGATTCAAATTTTTTTAGCGCTTCAATATGGTTGTACCGTCTTTTAGCTGCGTTGCCAGCTCAAATACGGTAGTGGTTTCCAGCATCTTTTTAAGTCCGCTTCTTATTTTGGAGAATTTGTGATGCATAGGGCAGGGATGCTGTTCATCGCATTCGCTCAGCCCGAGGGCGCAGCCGTTATAAATAGCATCTCCGTCAATGGCAAATACGATTTCGCTTACTCTTATCTGCTTCATTCGGATGGTATCTATTTCAAATCCACCGTAAGGGCCTTTGAGCGAATTGACAATATTGTGCCTGGTAAGCGTACCCAGGATCTTGGCGGTAAAGGCTTCGGGTGAGCCTGTATGCTCTGCTACATCGCCCAGCTTCACCCGCTTGTTCTCGAGCGATTGCGTGGCTATATAGATAATGGCTTTAATGCCATATTCACAGGCTTTTGAAAACATCTTTCCCTTTTGATTTACAGCAAAGGTACAATTAGTTTTTTATTTCGGATAATTTTATCTTAAATTAAATTTCAGATAGTAATATCTGAATGATAAAAAGCCGGAACCTGCGGATCAGGCATTTAATTTTTCATACTTGCAGACAGGTTATTGGCTATAAATCTTTAGTTTTAAATAAGCATCAAAGTAACTATCTGCTTACAGGCAACAACTTTTTATTACGGATACGTTTGCTGGGCAGTGTCCTACCGGACGGATGTGAGACATCTCTTATAATAATTGGTAGCTTATAAAGGCTTTGTTCCCCATATAGATAGTCAGTAAATTAAATATAATTCGTTTCAGGAATCCTTTAAGACAGTCTTTTCAGCAAACATTGACAGGGACAATAAAGAGGGATGTGGTTGGTTGTTAGCAGGGAAAAGAGGGTTTACAAAGCATAGGCGAAAACGTGGATCCATTAACATTTTCATATAGCAGAATATGGCTTGTAATACAGGTATGCCCCATAGTGCCCTTTACTTTCCGGCTTTTGTGCTGGTCATTGGATTGTTTTCCTGTAGCACGAACGTAGACGGTACGGTTAAGCAGATGACTACAGACCACTTGCAGACCAGCCCTTCGCCTGGAAACGCCTTAAGAGATATTAATTTAGCCGATTCCGTCCGGTATTAATGGATATAAGTGCGGCAAAGGATACTTTTCAATATACAGCGTACTATAATGCTGACCGACCGTACCGGCTGCTTTATTTTAAAGTTTTCAGGAAAAAGCCTTTTGAGTTGAAAACAAGGCTTTTATGTGGATAATCAAAGATTGTAAGGTAACGTTTTGGTAACGGTGCTTATTGCTTTGCTTTTCAATACATTTCTGTTAGCTCATAGTAAATATACAAAAAAAAGAGTGTTTTAATTATTTTATTTACTCCAATAAAATTGTAAATATCCTTTCATTAGCATAACAAGTTGGCATAAGACCTCATAATATATTAGATACGCAATTTATAAGTTGATTCCACAAATATCATCTGATATTTACTACTTTTGTAATCACCTTCCGATAATATAAATTATATAGAAGTAAATTAAATGAAACCAGAAGAAAAAGCCAGAGAAATAATCAACCGAATGCTGAATGAGGCAGGTTGGGATATTGTGAGTAGAGACAACTATTCTCCCAATATTTCTGCTGTGGCGATTGAAGAAGGTTTGTTAAAAGGCAATTGTGAAGCTGATTATCTTCTGTTTCTCAATGGAAAAGCGATAGGCGTGCTTGAAGCAAAAAGAGAAGAAAATCAGTTATCCAATGTTGTGATGGAGCAAGCGGAACGATATGTTCTCGGACTGCCGAGTTGGTGTTCTTCTTGGTATAATCCGTTGCCCATTGTCTATTTGTCAAACGGTAAAGAGATTCTATTCAAAAACGTCAATAATCCAGATGAGGGTTATACACCCGTTTCTCGTATTCATTCTCCGAAAGAGATTGTAAAAATGCTCGGAATAGAAGACAACTATGCAGGTTTACCAACTCTACAAAAGAAAGGATTGAGAGCTTGTCAATATGAAGCGATTTCTGAATTAGAATCCAGTTTTCGTATAGGGCAAAATCGTGCATTAATGGTGCTTGCAACAGGAGCTGGAAAAACCTTTACTGCGTGTATGGCTGCGTATAGATTGCTTTCATATACTCCAATGAAACGTGTATTATTCCTTGTTGACAGAAATAATTTGGGACGACAGGCAGAAGGAGAATTTGGAACATTCCGATTGACAGAAACGGGAGAACCATTCAATACTATTTTTACTACTGAACGACTAAAATCATCGAATATTCCCAAAGATGCGAATGTTGTTATTTCCACTATTCAACGTCTTTTTGCTTTGCTTACGGGTCAGGAATTAGATGATAATGACAATGATGAATCGTATAATGAAGATGACAAAGAAATACAATTAGGTGGAAACCTGAATCTTCCTCCTGACTTTTTCGATTTGATTATTATTGACGAATGCCACCGTTCTATTTATGGTAACTGGCGGAAAGTGTTGGAATATTTTAATACTGCGAAAATGGTCGGTTTGACAGCTACACCTGCTCCCGAAACCTTAGCTTTTTTCAACAATAATCGTATTGTAAATTATACGCTTGAAAAATCCATTGCTGATGGAATCAATGTCGATTATCGCATTTATCGTATCAAAACCCAAGCTACGGAAAATGGAGGAGCGGTAAAAGAAGGCGAAAATGTGAAACAGATTACGAAGTATTCGGGTAAAACGGAAGACGTGAAAATGTCGGAAGAAAAAACCTATACTCGCACCGAACTCAATCGCAGTATTGTCAATCCTTCTCAAATCAAGTTGATTTTAGAAACGTATCGTGATGCTATCTATACAGAACTATATCCCGAAAGAGAACCACAATTAGAATATATTCCGAAAACGCTCATTTTTGCTTTAAATGATGCACACGCAACCAATATCGTCCGAATTGCAAAGGAAGTTTTTCCAAATCAAAACGAAAATTTTATTCAAAAAATTACGTATTCAGCAGGAGACAGCAATCAACTTATCAGAAGTTTTAGGAATGATAAGGATTTTCGTATTGCCGTAACTGTTACATTGGTGGCAACAGGTACAGACGTTAAACCGTTGGAAGTTGTACTATTTATGCGAGATGTTGAATCAGACGCTCTATATACGCAAATGAAAGGACGAGGCGTGAGAACCATTGGCGATGAGCAACTCCGAAATGTAACTCCCAATGCTATCAGTAAAGACCTTTTCTTTTTGCTAGATGCAGTCGGAGTAACTGAAGGCGAAAAGCAGGTTACTCGTCCCGGTGTTGAGCTTCCGCTTCCAAATATGTCGTTAAGAATATTGTTGGAACGTATTACACACGGAGATTTGCCCGATGATAATTTAAGATTGTTGGCAAGTCGTTTATCACGAATCAATGTTAAGTCAGATGATAAACAACGTCAAAAGTTCACTGATTTGGCAGGTATTCAGATGAAAGATTTGATAGTACAAATCTTCGATGCCTTGGAAGCCGGTTTAGAACCTTTTGTTGATGCTAATCAGCCGAATTTTGTCCGAAAAGGATTGGTTAAATTTTTAACGCATACTCCAAAAGTTCGGGAATATTTGTTGGTGCTAAACGCTGGTTTTATCAATATTTTACAACCCGGAGAAGACACGCTTATAGAAAAAGGATTTTCCATAGAAGAAGCTCAAAAAACGACTCAAGCATTTGAAGAATACATCAATACACACAAAGACGAAATAGAAGCTTTGCGTATTATTTACAATAACACAAACGAGCCGATTACGTATGAAATGCTGAAAGGTTTACGGGAAAATTTAATGCAATTCAACAATAAGTTCAACCCCGTTTTATTGTGGAATACCTATTCTATACTCGACCCGGCTCACGTTGTTTCGTTTCGTTCACAAGATGAAAAAAATGCACTAACCAATATCATTCAGTTGGTACGTTTTGCTTTTAAACGAATTCCGGAATTACGCTCCTTGTCATCTATGGCTGCAAGTCGGTTTGAACTTTGGTGCGGACAAAATCAACGTCCATTGACTGATACGCAAAAAGAAATTATTCGTAACGTGGTCAATTATATTGTAGCCAACGGTAGTTGCACAATGAACGATATTAAGGAAGAAGACAAACCTTTGGTTGCTCAAATGGTGGGCAACTTTGGTTCGGCAGATGCGGTCAATACGGCTATCATCTCGCTTTCTCAATTTATATTAAAAGCTGCATAAAACTGAAAATTAATGGCAAAAATCAATGTAAAAGATAGTAAGATTACAATAATATCATTTGCTGAAAGTGATTACATTTCGCTTACCGACATAGCCAAACACAAAACAGATGATGCGAGTGCCGTCATTGCAATTGGATGCGAAACCGTAATACAATAGAGTTTTTGGGGATTTGGGAATCACTTTACAATCCAAATTTTAAACCCCTCGAATTCGAGGGGTTTAAAAAAGACGCTGGGTTAAATGCGTTTACAATGTCGCCTTTAAAATGGATTAAAGCAACTGATGCTATCGGTTTTGTCGTAAAATCAGGACGTTACGGAGGTACTTTTGCCCACAAAGATATTGCATTCAAGTTTGCAAGTTGGATATCGGTAGAATTTGAATTGTATATCGTTAAAGAATTTCAACGCTTAAAAGAAGAAGAACAAAAGCAATTAGGTTGGTCGGCAAAACGAGAATTAGCGAAAATCAATTATCGTATTCATACAGATGCTATCAAACAAAATTTAATTCCGAAAGAATTAACCTCAAAAGAAACTTCCATTATCTATGCAAACGAAGCAGACGTTTTGAATGTTGCATTATTTGGAATAACCGCAAAACAATGGCGTGATGCAAATCCTGATTTGAAAGGAAATATACGTGATTATGCGACAATGAACCAATTAATTTGTCTTTCCAATTTAGAAAACTTGAATGCCGTTTTTATTCACGAGAATTTAAGCCAAAGTGAACGGTTGACCAAGCTCAATAAAATTGCAATCCAACAATGAAAGTATTGGAAAATATAGAAGACAGAACCTTGTTGAAATAACAGATTACACATAAATGGCAAAAAAAACAAATTCAAGCGAACAATCGCTCACTAAAAAAGTATGGAACTTAGCCACCATTCTTTCTTCGCAAGGTGTTGGCTTTACTGATTATATTACACAGTTGACTTATCTTCTGTTTTTGAAGATGGATAACGAAAATGTTGAAATTTTCGGGGAAGAATCCGCCATTCCGGAAGGTTATCGCTGGAATGATTTGACGGAGCTTGACGGACTTGATTTGATAGTGCAGTATGAAAAAACGCTTAAATTATTGAGTCAGGAAGATAATCTGATAGGGACGATTTACACAAAAGCTCAAAACAAGATAGACAAACCGGTATATCTCAAAAAAGTGATAACGCTTATTGATGAGGAAAATTGGCTTTCTATGGACGGAGATGTGAAAGGTGCTATCTATGAAAGTATTTTGGAGAAAAACGGTCAGGACAAGAAAAGTGGAGCGGGACAATACTTCACGCCTCGTCCATTGATTGACACGATGGTTGAAGTGGCTCGTCCTCAAATTGGCGAAACCGTTTGCGACCCGGCTTGTGGTACGGGTGGATTTCTTCTTGCGGCTTACGATTATATGAAAGAGCAATCGCAGGATAAAGATAAGCGGGCATTCTTACGTGATAAAGCGTTGCACGGTAATGACAATACGCCTTTGGTGGTAACATTGGCTTCGATGAACTTATACCTGCACGGAATTGGTACGGAACGTAGCCCGATTGAATGTTGCGATTCATTGGAAAAAGAACCTGATACCTTGGTTGATGTGGTACTTGCCAATCCTCCATTCGGAAATCGTCCTGCCGGTTCTACCGATATTGCCGCTATGCGTACCGACTTATATGTTTCCACGAGCAACAATCAACTGAACTTTATGCAGCACATTATGCTGATGCTGAAAAACGGAGGAAGAGCAGCGGTTGTATTACCCGACAATGTTTTGTTTGAAGGTGGTGCGGGAGAAACTATTCGTAAGAAATTACTGACAGAATTTAATCTTCACACCATTCTTCGGTTGCCTACGGGTATTTTTTATGCCAATGGAGTGAAAGCAAATGTTTTGTTTTTCTCAAAAGGAAATAAAACCAACGAAACGTGGTATTATGATTACCGTACCAATGTAAAACACACATTAGCCACCAATCCGATGCGGCGTCAGCATTTAGATGATTTTGTAAAATGCTACAATGCTGATAATATCCATAACAGAACGGAAACTTATTCCGAAGAAAATCCGTCAGGTCGTTGGAGAAAATATACTGCTGCGGAATTGTTGGGCAGAGATAAAACAAGTCTGGATATTACGTGGATTAAAACCGGAGAAGAAACGGTGGATATGCCACTTTCTGAATTGATGGCACAAATCGAAGAAAAGAGTTCCAACATAGCGAAAGCAGTCGCTTCACTAAAAGAAATCATCGGCAAAATTGAGGAATAATGGATACGAAGAAATTACGACAAAAAATCCTTGATTTAGCGATACGTGGCAAGTTGGTTCCGCAAGACCCAAATGATGAGCCGGCTTCTGTACTTATTGAGAAAATACGTTTAGAAAAAGAACAGTTAATCAAGGAGAAGAAGATTAAGCGGGACAAGAACGAATCATATATCTACCGTTCTGATAAATCATATTATGAGCAATTCTCCGACGGAACGGTAAAATGTATTGATGAGGAGATACCGTTTGAGATACCCGAGAGTTGGGAGTGGTGTAGATGGAGAAATCTTTTTCAAATTAATCCCAAGAACAACATAGAAGACAACGCAGAAGTATCCTTTGTTCCGATGACTTATATAAAAGATGGATACTCTGATGAGGCTAAATTTGATATAAGACAATGGAAAGATATTAAATCGGGATTCACTCATTTTCAAAATAACGATTTGGGTATAGCTAAAATTACTCCCTGCTTTGAAAATCGAAAATCTGTAGTATTTAAGAACTTACACAATGTTTATGGTGCAGGGACTACAGAATTACATATATTTCGCCCAGTTCTTTTTTCTGTTCTTGCAGACTATGCTTTGTATATAGCAAAGACGGAAGATTTCATATCGCACGGGATTACAAATTTTACTGGAGCTGTAGGACAGCAACGTGTAGGAAAAGATATTATAGGAGATTATCTTATTGCACTTCCACCGTTAGAAGAAATTTATAAAATTCAGTCAAGTATATCAAAATTATTTTTGATAGTTGATGGTATTGAGAATGATGAGACCCAATTGTCTTCTTATATCAAACAAACAAAATCCAAAATCCTCGACCTTGCAATACGAGGCAAACTCGTTCCGCAAGACCCGGATGATGAGCCTGCTTCCGTATTGCTCGAACGCATAAAAGCGGAGCGTTCTGACAGCAAAAAGAAGACTAAAAATACAGGGGATAACTCACATTATACCGATACGTTTGATATTCCTAATAATTGGGTAGTTACTACAATGCAAGAGGTCTGCTATTTATCAGATGGAGAAAAGATTGAAGGTAAGGCGTTGCCTTATTTAGATGTGAAATATTTAAGAGGAAAAAGTGAACCAAAAATTGTTTCTTCTGGCAGATTTGTCGAAAGAAATAATTTTATGATTTTGGTAGATGGCGAAAATTCAGGCGAAATATTTTCAGTAACAGAGGACGGTTATCAGGGAAGTACATTTAAGATACTGAATATTAGCAAGCAAGTCAATGAAGCATTTATATTCAAGTTATTACAAAACGAACAAACTACTTTCAAGGAATCTAAAGTTGGGTCGGCTATACCTCATCTTAATAAGAAGTTGTTTAGAGAATTGTATGTTTTTCTTCCCCCATTTGCTGAACAAAAACGAATCGTCCGCAAAATCGAAGAAATTTTTGCTTCACTTGAAGAAATAGTAAATTCAATTATAGCGTAGGCGAATGCCTACGCTATAATTTTTGTTTTTACCAATTCACAATTTTATCAACAATTGCCTGCTGTTCACTTGCGGTGCGGCGAAGATAAATCCGTGTGGTTTCTATACTTTCGTGTCCCATAAGGTCGGCAAGTAGTGCTATATCATTGAACCTATCCAAGAAGTTTTTAGCAAATCGGTGGCGGAAAGAATGTGGATATACAACATTTAGATTCAAACCGTATTTAGAAGCGAAATGCTTTAACTGGTGAGAAATCCCACGAGATGTAATTCTTTCCCCAAAACGATTGAGAAATATATAGCCTGATTGTATATTCTTTGTTTCTAACCATTTGATAGCTTCCGAACGCAGATTTTTAGGAATATATAATCGTCTGATTTTTCCTCCTTTTGTGTACATATCAAGGTGTCCGATATGAACGTGTTCTGCTTTTATCTGCAACAATTCACTAACACGAGCTCCGGTTGCTGTTAAAAACCAAACCACAAAATACCATTCGATATTGCCATCTGTTTTTAGCTTTGTTTTGAAAAACTTGTAATCCGCATCACTGATTACATTTTCAAGAAAGTTTTTCTGCTGTACTTTAACGAATTTGAGTTTCAATCGGTCTTTTTTGATAAACTCAAGATACTTGTTTATCGCTTGTAAGCGTAGGTTTACCGTTTGAGGTTTGAAATGCTCAATGAGGAATCCCTTGTATGCCAAAAGGTTTTCTGTGTTTATTTCCTTGTAATTCGTTAGGAAATGATTTACCGTCCATACATAAGACGTAATTGTGTTTTCTGCCAAGTCGTTTTTACTTAGCGATTTTTGAAATGCTGTTACCATATTCTATTATTTTGAAATGAATAATAGTAACGCTTTTAGCTTGGCTATCTCACATTATCAGAACTTGCCGTTTGAGATACCGGAAAATTGGATATGGACAAAGTTCGAAGATGTATTTGAAATAACGATGGGACAATCTCCGTCTGGAACAGATATAAATCATACTGATGGATTAGAATTTCATCAAGGAAAATTATTTTTTGGAAGTTTAACCTTACGGCATTCACAGATATTTACAGATAAACCCACGAAGATAGCACCAGCCAACAGCCTTATAATGTGTGTAAGAGCTCCTGTCGGAGATGTTAATATAATTGATAGAGAAATCTGTATAGGAAGAGGTTTATGTGCATTGAATCCTTTAGGTGGTATTTCTACAAATTTTATGTTCTTTTGGGTAAATTATTTCAAAGATATTTTTGAAGCACAAGCTACAGGAAGCACATTTACAGCAATATCAGGAGAAATTATTAGAAATCAATCTATACCTCTTCCTCCCTTAAAAGAACAACAACGAATCTTAAATCACATTCAGCAGATTTATGGTATGTTAGACGGCATTGTCGGAGAGTTATAATTCTACGACAATGCTCTCTAATTGTCGAAAAAGTTTTTCAATAGTTTGAACTATTTTCTTTTGTTCGTGTATAGGAGGTAAAGGCATTTTTAAATTCCCTAAGACTGTCGCATTTATATTTGCTATGTTGGTCGTTTGTGTTGATTCTGTCATAAAAATTCCATTGTTAAAATAACAACGCAATAGATAAAAGAGATATTTAGGCTCTATCCCTCTTGCACGAATATTGAGTACAAATCCTCCAAATGTCATATTGTAATCAACATTGTGAACGAAAGAAGTCTTTCCAACCAGTTCTCGAGAATTGGCAGAAGACATTATAATATCTCCATTTCTTACCAGTTTTTCTGTGTTATTTTTAATATAAACAGGGTCAATGTACCACAAATCTTCAAGCTCTAATTCTTCTTGAACATTAGCTGTTCTTATACAAGGCAGTAAATGTTCTTCTTTTAATGTTGTTTTAGCAGTTGAAGGAAAAGTAATACCTCTTTCAAAAGTACAGACGTCCGAAAGCAAACACCAGCACCAATTTGAAGGCACACTCCATTCTAAGTTCTGATAATGTGAGTTATCCCCTGTATTTTTACTCTTCTTTTTGCTGTCAGAACGCTCCGATTTTATGCGTTCCAGCAATACCGAAGCCGGCTCATCATTCGGGTCTTGCGGAATGAGTTTGCCTCTGATTGCGAGGTCAAGGATTTTGGATTTGGTTTGGGTGATGAATTGTTCTAATGAAATTTTATTTTCTTCCAAAGAATCAATAACGGAGAAAAGATGTTTTATTTCAGAAGCTATACGTTTTTGCTCTGTTAAAGGAGGAATAGGTATGAGAAAGTCTTTAATTATATCGGTATTCAAATTAGGTTGTGCTGCTCCTTGGTCTATATTTCTCATATTTTGTGTTTGAGATTCAAGAAACCAGTACAAATACTCAATTTGGTTATCGTCTAAATCAAGAAAAGCAGCAATTCCATCATTAATTGTCGCATCTATTCCACAGATTTTGGGTACACCTAACGTAGCACCGCTGTTTGTTAACAGCAACGTGCCTTTTTTAATAAATCTTGTTTTGACTAATCCTGCTTCTTTTATAGTATATTGATATGTATTAACATACATATTCTTACTCTTAGTTAAATCAGCGACTTTTAAAAAAGGGATATCTCCGTTGTAATATATATTACTACCAGCAGGTCTTGGAGAGCCACCTCGAACTACACCACATATTTCTCCCAATTTACACCAAGTCCAATTATTAGGAATCTCGAAAGGTAATTGCTCATAATATGATTTATGGAGTGCTTTTTCTTTTCAAAAAATTGCATATTAAACGGAAAATCAAATCTGTTTTTTCTCCGTTATCTTTGTCCTATGCTTGAACAATCCCAAATCAGAACTGCGTAAATGTTCTTGTGAAAATCTATATTATTTCTTCATATATTTCTTTTTAAATTCTTCTGTTATCTCAACTACCTTTTTAAATAACGCTATCATTTCAATAGTTTGTTTTTCTAGTTTATAGAGGTATGCTAATGCTTTTTTCTCGGAAAAATTGGCGTTCAACAATTTTACAATTTGGTTATAATTTACACCTACTGAACGCAATTGACTGTGAAAAGAGGTCAATCGCATATAGAAACCAACCGTTCCTTTATCAATTTTCACTGACTTCATTTCCTTTCCAAACAATAGAAAAACAATAAATTTTGCTTTATTGTCCATTCTTGATTGGTCAAAAAGAGCTAAAAATTTAGCATTTTCTTCGTCCGTAAGACGAAAAACATAACGGTGAGTTTTGGGATTAACCTTTGGCTTGCGTCCGCCTTTGCTCTGTTTTCTATTCATTTTTTCCATAATAAAATCCATTTTAATTTTTCAACCATTCGACTTCGGAGAAATGGTTTAGCTCCCTGCGTAAGGGCAAGTAGTTTTGAGGCACTAAATTCGATTTAGAGTGCCTCAAAACACAACTTGCCGTGTTCCGTTGAACACAATAATCCGTCCTGCGGAACGGATTGTGGTTAGCAAGAAAAACTCTCATTTCCTGTATCAAATTTCGGGAAGGATAACAGATATATCGTAAGCCAATGAACGCCAAATAGTGCCAATCGTGTAAAACAGAGAAAGGATTTTTCTATCAGATTGTCGGCAGGAAGTCTATCAGACCTGCAATCAGGAATGATTGATAACTACCTGCAATGCTGATACTCCTGCATTCCTGCTATCAGGCTTGCAAGAATGCCTGACGGCTCGTAGGCAGGCTGATAATTTTTGTTAAGCTGTTATTTTATGGTGCGGTGTTGGGTGTGGTGCGTTGCTTCCTCTTAAAATTATTTTCCAAAAGAAAAAAACAGAAAAAAAAGAAAGCCATTTTAACAAGGCGGATAAGCGGAAAAACCAAAAGGAAACGGAATAAGTCCCGAAGGGTGGCGAAGCCATTATGCCGTAGTCTTTTGGTTGGGCGGTGTGGTGGCTGTCCGCCTTATCTTTGCTACCTTTTTATTCTTTTTTGGAAGTGATTTTTAATGCCTTTTATAAGAACATTCGGCAACTGAACGTCAAATGCTACCTCTGACTGCAACATCGGGAAGTCCTGTATAAGTACCTTATACATTTGAAGTCTAAATTGATTAGAATATGGAAATAACGGTTTTAGACATTCAGATTTTGAAAGCATTGCACAGGGAAGTAAAGGAAGTTTCCAATCTGATTGCGGAAATGACTGCACCCTACAAAGCATTGCAACAGGCAACGAAATGGCTCGACCAACAGGAAGCCTGCCAACTGCTGAACATTAGCAAAAGAACATTGCAGACATACAGGGCAAAGGGTATTCTCGGAGCAACGCAAATCAATCGGAAAACTTATTTCAGATTATCCGAAGTGGAATTACTTATGCAGGGAGAGCGACCATTAAAAAAGCAAAGGAAATGAAACAGATTGGAAATTCAAACGAGGATATGCTTGCCCTGCTCGAAGCTGTGGTAGGTATTAAAAATGAACTGCTGTATATCAGGGAATATTTCCACCCTTTATTGCAAGGGGAGATTTACCTTTCAGGCGAACAGGTTTGTGAAATGTTGCATATCAGCAAACGGACGTTGCAACAGTACAGAGATGACGGACTGATACCTTTTATCAAACTCGAACGTAAAATCCTTTTTCGTGAAAGCGATATTATCAATGTGTTGGAAAATAACTATCAGCGTTAGCCGATTGTCTGAAACTGTAGCCGTATCAGTCAATTAAAAAAACAGCCCATTGTTTAAAGCGGTGGGCTGTGGTGTTTTATAAAAGTTTCTTAAATGCGTCAATAAATTTTTTTAAGTCGTCTTTCGTTTTATCATCAATTATATTGCCACTTTCGTTTATTTTTCCTTTAATACCTTTAATTAATAAAGCCGTTTCAGGTGTAAATTTTGCCATAATGGTATTTGCTATGAGTTGTAGTTCTTCGTGTCCTTTTTCACCATTTGCAGAAGCTGTGATAATTCCTGTCGGCTTATCGGTAAATAAAGTTGTTGAAACGCACCATTCAATAGCATTTTTAAGTCCGCTTGGAATACTGAAAATATATTCAGGTGTACAAATTAAAACTCCGTCTGCCATTTCAATATTGTGCCTAAAATCTGATATTATTTTTGGTGTATTGGCAACGGAAAATTCGGGATTAAAATGCGGTAGTGTTTTTAAGTCATTAAAAACAGTCAAATTAAAAACCTCTTTTGTCAAATAAGCAAAGTTGTCAATGAGTTTTTGATTTGAAGAATTATCACTTGCACTTCCATTTATCACAAAGATTTTTTTCATTATGCCCACCTGTTATTATATCAACGGCTAAATTACAAAAAGCCAATGCAAAAACTGCATTGACTTTCTTTAATTGCTTTATTGGTTTTAGAGTTGAGCCACAAAAGAACGTTCCAAACCTTTAAATTTATGCGATACTTTTTGCATATCCTTACCAACTTTCTCGTTGAGTATCTTGGCGTAAATCTGCGTTGTGGCAATATTCTTATGTCCTAACATTTTGCTCAAACTCTCCAACGGAACGCCCTCGCTCAAAAACAAAGTGGCAAAAGTATGGCGTGCCAAATGAAAGGTTACTTTCTTTTCTTTCAGGCAGTAGATTTGTTGAGATATTCTTCTCAAACTATCATTGCAGATAGTGTTTGACAGTACAGGGAAAACCCTGCCGTCTTTTGCTATTCCTGCATACTTTTCGATAATCATTTTGGGAATATCCAAAAGCATTACATTGGACGATGTGGCTGTCTTTCTCCTGCGGACAATAATCCATTGATTGCCGTCAAAAAACTCCTGAAGATTGCTGTTTTTCAATCCTTTTATATCCGAATAGGAAAGCCCTGTAAAACAACTGAAAACAAACAGGTCTTTAACCAATTCGTCTTTCTTCTTCTCGCAGTTGAAAGCTACAAGCTGTTCCAACTCGTTCCGCAACAGGTAACCTCTGTCTTTGTCCTTTTTGGTATTCTTGTACTCGCTGAACGGATTAAACGCAAGGTGCTTTCTACTCATCGCCAATCGGCAAAGAGTGGTAAAGCCAATCATATAATTCCAAATAGTATTATGATTGAGAGTTAAATCGTCACGTAAATAATAGTCGAAATCCTGTACAAAATCGGAAGTAAGGTCGTGAAAGGTTATATCGCTATAACCGTACTTCGCAAGGGCAAAATTCCGTAGGTGCTTTAAAAGTGTTTTGTACCTGCGGAGTGTACCTTGTACCCGAAGTCCGCTGTTTACCTTTTTTTCAAAGTCGGCTATAAACTGTTCATAGAATTTGAAAAAGGTCAATTCTCCGCTTTCCATTCCGAGAAAGGTATTTTTCAATTTCGCACTGCTTACCGTTCCCTCGTTTTTTAGGATTTTGGAATAACATTCCTCCATACCCAAACGGATTTTGTCGAGTTTGCCGTTTACCTCTTGGGCTTCTCGGCTTTTTCCCAAAACCCTGCCGTACTTTAAATCCCAATTAGTTGCGGAAATATCCAACTTGGTACTGAATGCAGACTGTTTACCGTTTACGGTAATTCGGCACATAATCGCAACCTTTCCGTTTTTCTTTGGGGCATTCTTTTTAAGGTAGAACAATACCTTAAACGTTGATTTTTTTGTCGTTTCCATACTCACAATTCATTAATGTAAAATTAAACTTTAGTGAGCCACGAAACAATATGAAAAACTATGCAAATCACTGAAATACAACGCAGTAAAAAGTTTTGTTTCGATGTTTGAAAGTAACGAAATAGTAACCTTACTCTTTCCGAACTTCGCTAATTACTGCCGATTGCTACATTACCAAAAAATCAAAAAACAGCCGTAAAACCTTTATTTACAAATGCTTTGCCCTTTATTATTCTTTGATGTATTTTTGCTGAAAATTTATTTTAAAGCAGGTAACTTATTCACTTCCGGTGCCAGGCACGCGGTAGCCCTGTATAGCAGCAGTGATACCATCATTGTGTGTGAATTATATTCCCTGATCAACGGTCAATGGACCAGTACGGGCAGCAACATTGCTATGCATATTTACGCATTCAGCCCTGCTTTTTTCAATGTATGGCTGGATGACTATAATTTCGATGGTTACAAAGATCTTAAAATTGATTTTTATCAGTCAATGGGAGAGGCTTACACTTACGGATATATCCTTACATTCAACCAGCCTGGTAACACATTGACCCTGCATCCTGGAACAATTGAAATCCCGGATCTGGATATCGATGCCAAAAGCAAGACCCTTATCTCAACGGTATACTCCAATCCCCATACCGACCCGGAAAAATTTAAGGAGGTCAGTAAATATAGCTGGAAAAACGGAACGCTCCGGCTCCTTTCAAAGCAACAATATAGGCTCCAATAAGCAGCTTTTACTTTATATTAGGGATTGTTACCGGTTACTGCAAAACGCATTGGTAATGATGGTTGGTATTTTGTCCGGTCATTGACGATCCGACTAATTATAGCTTAGAGGCAAGCATCATTCTCAACATAGAGCTGACAATTAATAAACCAGTAAAGTCTGAAGGATTTAATATTGGGCTATTATCAAATAGGTAAAAAATAACAAACCCCGCTCTTAGAGCGGGGCTTATTATTTTTGTAGGGAAGACAGGGTTCGAACCTGCGACCCCCTGGTCCCAAACCAGGTGCGCTACCGGACTGCGCTACTTCCCTGAAAATCTCAACAATAATAGTATCCTGAACTGTAGTAGGGAAGACAGGGTTCGAACCTGCGACCCCCTGGTCCCAAACCAGGTGCGCTACCGGACTGCGCTACTTCCCTATTCAACCGTTATTGATGAAATTTGAGATTGCAAAGGTAATACTTTGTATTAAACCGCCAAATTTTTTCTTAAAATTTATAGACTATTTTATACCTTTGCAGCGTTATACATTTATTTCCTACCGGGAATATTTTTTTATATTTGCAGTTTATATCACAAACGTTTGTGCATTACGTATGAATTACCAAGATATCGTAGAGAGAATCAATGACTTTTTAGTTGAAGATTTTGAAGTGGACATAGCGTCCATAGTGCCTGAAGGAGCACTGAAAGAAACACTGGACCTGGACAGCCTGGATTATATAGACCTGATTGTAGCCATAGAGAACAATTTTGGCTTCAAGATCAAGCCGGAAGATTTCCAGACAATGAAAACAGTGAAGGATTTCTATGATTTCGTAGCAGCACGTTTGAATATTGAAATATCTGCATAGGATTAAAAAATGAGCGAGCAACAATGGGATGGCAGGTCCAGGGGCACCAGGTTCGGACATGCCATTTTTATAAAACTGATTAAAATAGGCGGTCTTCAACCCGCCTATTTTTTGTTGCGCTTTGTAGCACAATATTATATCTGGTTCGTTCCAAAGGCCACCCGCCCCCTGCATGACCTGTACAGGAACAGGCTGAAATTTTCACCCCGCGATACCAGGAGACTGATCAGGAAGAATATCCGCTATTTCGGGCAGACCCTCATTGATAAAGCCGCCGTATTATATACCCGGAGCGACCGGCAGTTTCGCATCACCCATCTGGGAGAGCAGGCCCTGGAAGATATGGTACAGGCGGGAAAAGGCGGTATATTGCTGAGCGCTCACCTGGGTAACTGGGAAATGAGCGGCGCCTTACTGACCAAATATGACCACGTGTATAACATAGTGATGTTTGAAGGCGAGGAAGGGAGTATCCGGGAGTATATGAATAGTGAAGGCCTGGAACGGCGGTTTAATATCATTTATATCAAAGAGGATATGAGCCATATCTACGAGATGAGCGCCGCGCTGAACAGGAATGAGTTCATCTGTATGCATGCGGACCGTTTTATGGCAGGCAACCGTACTATTGAAGGGGTGTTCCTGGACCGCCCGGCCCGGTTCCCTTTAGGTCCCTTTGTGCTGGCCAGCAAGCTGCGGGCGCCCGTGAGCTTTGTCTTTGCCATGAAGGAGGAGGGTAATGCCTACAGCTTCTATGCAACGCCTGCCCGTGTATTTGAAGGGCGGGGTATGGACGGAGCACAGCAGATGCTCGGGGCCTATATCGCGGAGCTGACGGAGAAGCTGCATCGATACCCGCACCAATGGTTCAATTATTATTATTTCTGGGAGGCGTAAGTGTATGCCTTACTGCTGCTGCAGCATCGCTTCCTGGCAGGCGTCCAGGATATCGTGGAGTTCCGGCAGCTCCAGTGAGTTGACGAGGCGCATCCGGTATTCCTTGACGTGGGACAGGCCTTTCAGGTACTGACCGTAATGGCGGCGCATCTCCAGCATACCCAGCTTCTCTCCTTTCCACTGCACGGAAAAGTCAAGATGCCTGCGGCACACGGCAATCCGTTCTTCTATGGTAGGCGGCGGCAGGTGCTCGCCGGTTTGCAGGTAATGCCTGATCTCGCGGAAGATCCAGGGATAGCCGATGGCGGCACGTCCTATCATAATGCCGTCCACTCCATACCTGTTCTTATATTCCAGCGCTTTTTCGGGGCTGTCTATATCACCGTTCCCGAAGATGGGGATATGGATGCGGGGATTGTTTCTGACTTTGGCTATCAGCGACCAGTCAGCCTCTCCCTTATACATCTGTACACGCGTGCGCCCGTGGATGGACAATGCCTGTATGCCGACATCCTGCAGGCGTTCCGCTACTTCTTCTATATTCTTATGCTCCTCGTCCCATCCCAGGCGGGTCTTTACCGTTACCGGGAGCGATGTGGATCTCACCACGGCTTTGGTGAGCTGTATCATTTTGGGCACATCCCGGAGAATGCCGGCGCCGGCGCCTTTGCAGACCACTTTCTTAACGGGGCAGCCGTAATTGATATCCAGGAGGTCGGGCTGAGCGGTTTCAACTATCTTGGCGGAAAGGGCCATCGCCTCTTCATCGCCTCCGAAGATCTGTATCCCTATAGGCCTTTCATAATCAAAGATATCCAGTTTCTGGCGGCTTTTAATGGCGTCGCGTATCAGTCCTTCCGTTGAGATGAATTCCGTGTACATCAGGTCGGCCCCGTTCTCCTTGCATACTGCGCGGAAAGGCGGGTCGCTGACATCTTCCATAGGTGCCAGCAGTAAAGGAAAGTCGGGAAGTGTGATATGTTCGCCTATTGTTACCATATACGGGAATAAGGATGCAAAATTACAAAAGAATATGATTGTGACATATTCAAGGTTTGTTAATGAGTGCTGGCCTTAGCTTCAAAATAGTCCAGCCACTTCAGTTCTTCCGGGCTTAAGGTGCTCCTTTTCCCGGTATATGCAGGGTCTGGAATATACCAAGCCTGCTTTTCATAGTAAGCTTTAAGCTGCGGGTTTTTAAACACATAGCCCTTACGGGCAAAGGGGTAGTTCCGCAGGATCAGGGCCGCATCTTTGCCGGGATGCTCAAAATATTCGTACTCTTCCATACGCAGGTTCAGCGGTAAGCTGCCGCCGGGCCGGAAATTTCTATGCTCCAGGTAGCGGGGACTGTATACATGCAGGTTAGCGGTGGGATGAAAATCCTGTTTCCTGAAAATCAGCCTGCCGGTGTGTATGTCGGCCTGCAATGTATTTTTCACATCTTCCGCTTCATCATTATAGCCTGAACTGAGCCTGCCTTTCCCGCTGAGCTGCCACTCGTTATTATCTGTGAAAAAGCTGCGGGGTACCTGGAAAGATTCATAATCTCCCATATCCAGTATCAGCGTAAAGTCTTTAATGATACCGTCTTTCCAGCGGTTGGCGGCGGTAAGCACATAGTCAAAGTTCCAGTAATGCATCACAAAGCTGTTCAGCTCATAGGTATAGATATGAGTGATCCTGTTCTCGCCTTTTTTGAACGGCGCTTTGAAGTGATATACATAGAAAAAGCCGGGATCACCGTCTGCTGCCTCCTTCTGGATATCACGGAGGGAACGGCTGCGGATGGTGTTATTATGGAGGTAATTGCTGTCGCTGACGTAGGCTACCTGGTAGGAAAGCTGCCGGTTATTCATCATTACGTTAAAGTCGTGCATATACGGATGTTGACCCTTTGCGGGCACCAGGGTAACATCTCCTTCGGGACTGTACGCCTCAAAGCCTACAATGACGTCCTCGGCCGGCCCGTGATTGTAAAAGGTATAGTCCACTGTAACCTGGAGGTCATTGCCTGTCCTCTTTATGGTCAGCACTTCTTTCAGGATAGAAATATCATCGTTGGTGATGGGTATAAGCTGGTTGCCGCTCATCTTATAAGAGCCGTCATTGGCTATACAGGCACAGGATAATAAGGTCAGCAGCAGGATCAGTGTAATACGCATATTTTAGCTATTCATTGAATATGGTAGTCACTTTGGAATGACTATCAGCCTACAAATGTATACTAATCAGGAAAATAAAAAGGATTGAAACGCCGGCTGGAAAAGTAATATTGCTTAAATGTTATTTTTTGGGGATTTATTAAGGTGTCTTGGCTTAAAATCTGATCTATGGCATTATTCAGTTCAGGTATTTTGTTAAGCCCTGTTCGTTCCGGATCAAGATAGAAAGAATGTGTGCTATGCATAGTCTTATCGGTATATACTTCGTAGTAGATTATCTGTCCTTTTGTATTGATTACAAGATTTGTGATAATAAAATTCATATGCAAATCCCTAATGATGACAGATGGCTGATGTCGCAGTGCTTTATTGATATTTTCATATATTTGATAGATAGCAGTGTCCTTATACCCGGTAAAATCCTGCTGATTATCTTTTATCGCTATATCTTCGACAGGTCGGTCGTTACATCGGATAATACAGTTATAAGGAAAAATATATTTTTTAACTACTCCTGTCATAGGGTCCTCTATATCGAATGTATCAATTTGTAGAGTTCTCCACTGGAATACTTTGCCCTTAAAATGAACGGTATCATTATTTCTGATAAGTTGTTCACGGGCAGCAAACTGACACCATGAACAAAAATGACATAAAATGGCCAATAGGATAAAAATGCCTGCTTTCATTTTTTTGTTATTTGATAAGCATCTTAAAGTTAAGATTTTTTGTTCTGAAATGTAAAAACCGTTTTCCGGCCCGGGTAGCACAGAAAACGGTTAGATCGTGTTGTGGTTCTTAATTCTTGTCAGGCGCCGGTTTTATAAATGCTCCCGTCAGCCAGATGATCCATACTATGTGTTGCGCTTTCAATGCGGATTTTTCCGCAGTGGAAGTGAGGGTATCTGTTGCTGCTGACGTTCCTGCATCCCTGGTGTTGACAGTAATATTAGTGGTCCCTATGGGAATGCCGATACCTGATAACAGTGTAAGCCACAGATATATCCTGGTCCGGGTATAGTTCTTTTCCCTGCCCAACAATACAAAATACAATAATAGAAGCGTTCACGATATAAGGCTGGTTTTTAGAAGTAATGTCAGCATATTATTTCTTTTTAAGTTGCTCTAATTGTTGCATCGGGGTATAATACAGGTTTAATCTTTGGATGGCGGTGTGCTTATAAGGCGTCCCTTCATCGGTTGGTATTCTCTCAACCCTGCTACTGCTGCGCTGACGGTGTAGACATTGTCTAATTGCAGGTTTGCAGGATTGATAAGCTTTCTGTCCTTTAATATCTTATCTACTGTTGTATTGACGTCCGGGAACCTGTTAGTGCCGCTGATAGTAGTGTCTGTTATGCTTACTCCCAGTGTTTTGACATCATAATACAGGATATCACCCTGCTCATTAAGGGTGAGGTTTTCGAGAGATATTGTTGCGATCTTTTGCGGAAACAATGCTATATTGGCTTCAATAGCACTGACTATATTCTCCGTAAGGGTTTCCAGGTTCTTGTTTTGGAATTCATACTGCATAGTATTGCTGATCCGGCTGAGGCCTTCTTTTACCTCCTGCCCGTTGTACCTGACAATTCTTTCGAACGTCGGCATTGCATAATCCTTTTTTTCATCCGGCGGAGGATCTGCCCAGGTAAAAGTGTTGCCTCTGAAGGTGGTCGTATTACCGTCCCTGACTCTTTCATCATTGGGTTTGTCTGCGCTCATGAAGATAAATGACAGGGTAAGGACCGGAAGGGAAAACAAGTATTTCCAGGGTTGAGACTTTCTGTTGGAGGTTAGCATAGCGATTCTTTTTTTAAGTGGTGAATAATAAAATGTATTGGTAAGTGCAGGTTGCGGCTGGGCAATGACCTGTGTGACTAATAATTTTCCGTAAGTATACCCGTACTGTTGCTTTAAGCATTCATCCACCTGGTATTCGTGCTGCAGCTTTAGCTGGTGTTGTAGAATATGATATAAAGGGTGGAACCAGAAGATGATCTTACCTGTGGCGAGGACTATATTATCTATAGCATGGCGGAACAGATGATGATACCGTTCGTGCTGTAAGATCATATGCAGCTCTGCATCGGGATATGCTTTTTGCGGGATAAAGATGGTGCGTCCGAAAGAAAAGGGTTGCGTTACAGAGGTATGTGTATAATAGTCGGCGACAGAATGGCGGACAAGGCGGCTTTGCGCTTTCAGCCGGTAGAGGCAGATCATGCTTTTAAGGAGCAGGCATAGTTGTATTCCTGCACCTGCCAGCCAGGTGATCCATACTATTTTGTGCCATCCCCAGGTGGCTGTTTCATTATTTGCAGCGGGGCCTCCCGGCATTGCGGGGGACGCTAGATCAGCGGGATTGAAGTTGATATTGGCTGGTACACCGGTTGCAGTGGCAGGTTCCCAGAACTCAAAATAGGAGGCCCCTACGGGAAGGCATATACCTGATAGCAGCGTAAGCCAAAGATATATCCTGGCCTGGGTATAGCTTTTTTCTTTGCTTAATAATCCAAAATATAATAAAAGTAGCAGACCCCATATCAGGCTGGTCTTTAGAAGTAATGTCAGCATATTATTTCTTTTTAAGTTGTTCCAATTGTTGCATCAGGGCATCTATCTCTTTTGGCTTCAGCGCCTTTTCTTTTACCAGGAAGGACGCTAGTTCCGTCGCTGAACTGTTGAAAAAATTGCTGAACCAGTTTTTAAAACCGGCTTGTGCATATTGCTCTTTAGAGATGACAGGATAGTATTCATAGGTCCTTCCATAGGCCTTATGGTTTACAAATCCCTTTTTCTCCAGGATACGTACTACGCTGGATACAGTGCTGTGCGGGGTGTCCGGCTCTGCCAGGTCCTGTATAATATCGCTGACCAGGCACTTTCCTAATTTCCAGATAATGTGCATGATCTCTTCTTCTGTTTTTGTAAGCTGTATCATAACTTGTTTTTGTATTTTATAACGTAAAAATACGTTATGTGTTGTATTTTACAAATAAATAGCGATTTTTTATTTATAGCACACGGTTAAGTCTTCCTGTGACCCTTACCTCCGTATGGCACACCTGCTGTTATTTTGACGGAATTACAACAAATATCTATAAGGATAACGCTTAACTTTGGAGCGTTTTATCAATAGTATCAGTTATGTACAATTATATTACCGCGGAAGAAGCTGCACTCTTTGTGCAGAGCGGTCAGCGGGTTTTCATACACGGAAGTGCCGCCACGCCTTTACATATCGTCAATGTATTGTTTGACAGGGCGGCCTCCCTGGAGCAGGTTGAGCTGGTTTCTATCTCTACCTTCGGGGACCTGCAATGGCATAAGCCCGGGGTAAAGGATGCCTTTTTTATGAATTCCCTGTTTGTCTCTGCCAATGTAAGGGAATGGGTGAACAGCGGCCGGGGCGATTATGTGCCTGTATTCCTGAGCGAGATCCCGCGCCTGTTCAGCAGCGGCGCCCTGCCGCTGGATGTGGCCATCCTGCAGGTGTCGCCGCCGGATGAGCATGGCTATTGCAGCCTGGGTACCTCTATAGACGCTGCCTGGGCTGCGGCCCGGTATGCGAAAGTGCTGCTGGCGCAGGTAAATCCTAAAATGCCGAGGACCTTTGGCGATGCCAATATCCATTACACCCGCTTTGCCGCGATGGTATGGCATGAATCGGAGTTGCCGTCCCTGGACTATAGCGCCAAATCCAATGACGTGATCCGGAAGATAGGCGCTAACGTAGCTTCGCTGATAGAGGATGGCTCTACGCTCCAGGCGGGTATCGGCGCTATTCCCGATGCGGTGCTGAGCTGCCTGGGAGACCACAGGGACCTGGGGCTGCATACCGAAATGTTCTCAGACGGTGTGATCACATTAATGGAGCAGGGAGTCATCAATAATAAGTATAAAAAAGTACGGCCAGGCAAGACGGTGACCTCCTTTGCTGCCGGTACCAGGAAGCTGTATGATTTCCTGAATAACAATACGTCCATTGAATTCCTGGATGTATCTTATGTCAATGATCCGACCGTTATCCTTAAGAACCCGAAGGTGGTAGCCATCAACAGCGCGCTGGAAGTGGACCTTACCGGCCAGATATGTGCGGATTCCATAGGCACTTACCAGTATTCAGGCATAGGAGGACAGATGGATTTTATGAGAGGGGCCGCGTTATCGGACGGAGGGAAGCCGATCATTGCCATACCGTCTGTTACTTCCAAAGGTGTTTCCCGTATCACACCGGTTCTGAACAACGGCGCAGGGGTGGTCACTACGAGGGGTCACGCGCATTATATCGTAACGGAATACGGTACGGTGAATCTTTTCGGTAAGAACCTGGAGCAGCGATCGGAATTGCTGATATCCATTGCGCACCCGGATCACAGGGAGCTGCTGGCCATCGCGCACTTTGAAAGATTCAAGCGGCAGGCAAAGATAAAAGCGCATTAAGACAGCAGTGACGCTTTAAAGGAGGCTGTCTGGAACGCCTTTCGTATGTCACATTGAGCCTGTCGAGTCACATTGAGCCTGTCGAAATGTGCTATGTATAAATAAACAACCCTGTTCATGTCCCGGCTTTGCTCCATATGACAGGGTTGTTTACTTTTCAGGCAGCCTCATTTTAATATTCGAGTATATCTTCTATGCCCAGGTTATTCTTGTAATACAGCATCACCTTATAGGTCATCATATTGTAGCTTTTCAGACCTTCGTTCTGGCCGAAGAACCGCAGGTAGCTGTCGTAAAATCCCATGGAATAGTTTCGTAGCGGGCTTCTGTACCTCCGGCGGTGCGCTTCCATCTCATCCATGACCTCCCTGATCTCATTGGCGATCTTATGCCCGGAGTAATCTTTGAAAGCGGCTGAGTCTACGCGTTTCAGGTCGCCCAGCACATACAGGAACAGGTCGAACCGGGCAGAAAGCCTGAATATTTCATTGTCCGACGCTGCACAGAGCACATACGCTACAAAATTCGCGTCCGTTTCAGAGGCGATCCCTTTCTGGTGGGCCATTTCATGCATAAAGACAAAAGGCCGGAAAATATAGAAGAGATCACCGGAATAATGCACCTCACCCGAAAAGGGAACGAAATAGCCCTGTATGCCCAGCTCCTGCAGGTACCTGCCCAGGGAGGATTTCTTCAGGGGGCTGATAATGGTGCTGCCGCCCAATATACGCTGGAAATAGCGGTAGGCCTGCTGGTTGATCTCCTGCTCGTCAAAGGCATCCCTGTCGTGGATGTGGTGAAGCGTTGTAAGCAGTTGCTGCTGTAAGGTATCCAGCACATTGATCAGCTCTTCCCCGTTCCAGTTATACACCACTCTTTTTCTGCCTGCCGCCTCATCATATACAATATAATTCTTGTACAGGTCATACAGGAGCGGCTGACGGGTATAATTCATTCCCCAGCTAAACACGAAAACGGCATAAATGACAACGCTCCATCGTAATACCCTGACCAGCTCCCTGGCAAGATACGTAAAGTCCCGGAAGCGGACGCTGAAGAGCGCCGACCGGCATAAGCGGGAAATGGCAATGATGCTTGTCAGCAACAGCATGATATACATCAGGTCGCCCACGCTGAAAGGAAGCTCGGAGAACAGGAAAACCCTCAGGCGCTGTATGGGATAATATACCAGGTTCATATAGCCTATACGGGCCCATTCCCAGTGCTTGATGAGCTTTTCCAGCCCGAATATGACCACAAAGGCCGCTACGGTTTTGACTAACCGTGAGATGATGATATTTTTTGTAGGTTCCGGCATAAAAAATGACTACTCAAATTTAAGTAGTCATTGCTAAGATAAGGCACGAAAGCGGTTATTTCTTTCTGAAAAATAAAGTAAACAGGTTATAAGTCTTTCATGCGTTGCCGGATATAGCCTATAATACTCACACCCTGCTTTTTTAAAATGGTCTGTTCTACTGCTTCATTATTGTTTGTCTGCATGGTATCAAGTATACAGGACGTATTGACTATTCTTACCTGATATTTTTCTAAAAGCTCCTGCGCAATGTTGGGGTTAAGGATAGCTATTCCGTAAAAGTAGTATTCGAGTGTATCTGCTGTTGCGGGTGCAGGATGAATAGCAGGCATACCCTGTGGCGGGGACTGCTTGCAGGAAAAAAGCAGGAAAAGTACCCCAGCGTATAAGAATGGTATCTTTTGCATAAGATTTTTAGTAAGGTAGCAAACAATATTATAATATAGGAATATTATAAATATAGCAGGCAGCCAAGTTTATTTTTTTGTTTTTTCTGATTATTTTCTTCATTTCATGTATATAAGTGTAAATCCCATGATATTGCAACGGTACGCCTCTTAGGTCAAGAACATTATCACTTCTTCTATAATTCTCCCATTGCATAACTAATTGGAATTCCGGGATGTCATCTAAAGGATATCCCATTATAAGCAATTCATCAACAATTAATAAATACTCTTCATAGGTCAAAAGAGAGTAATCTTCAATGATAGTTTCTTCGGTGTCATTATCAGATATTGTATTAGCAAAAACGGGATGTTAAGGCCTAATACGCTAACTAGTACAAAACTTCTTTTTAACATGATTAAGTGTTTTTTACAAAAAAATGACTACTTATAAGTAAGTAGCCATTTTTATATACTGAACGAAAGCGGTTATTTCTTTCTGAAGAAGATCTTAATAGGTACGCCGCTGAAATTGAAATGCTGGCGAAGCTTGTTTTCCAGGAAGTTCTTATACGGCTGCTTGATATCGTCCGGGTGATTGGAATAAAAAGCGAATACCGGCGTATGGGTAGGCAGCTGCATCACGAATTTTATCCTTACCGAATAGCCGCGTACGATAGGCGGGGTATAGCGTTCTATCTCTTTCAGCATGACCTCGTTGAGCTCGGAGGTAGGAATACGCAGTCTCCTGTTCTCATATACTTCCAGCGCCTTTTCCATTGCCTGGAAGATCCTGGTCTTCTCGGTAGCGGAGGTAAAGGTCACCGAAACGTCTGTAAAAGGCTTCAGCTTCTCTTTTAATTCTCTTTCATAATCCCTGGCGGAATTGGTGGTCTTGCCTTCTACCAGGTCCCATTTATTGACCAGGATCAGCAGACCCTTACCTTTCCTGGCAGCCAGGGAGAAGATATTGATGTCCTGCGCAGTCAGTCCTCTGGTGGCGTCCACGAGCAGCATACAGACGTCCGCGTCGTCCATCGCCTTGATGGCGCGGATGACGGAATAGAACTCCAGGTCTTCCGATACATTTTTCTTTTTACGCAGACCGGCGGTATCTATTAGGATGAACTCCTTGCCGAACTGCTTGTAATGGGTATGCACGCTATCCCTGGTCGTTCCCGCAATATCGGACACGATGCTTCTTTCTTCACCTATCATGGCATTCAGGAGCGTGGACTTCCCGGCGTTGGGCTGACCGATGATGGCAATTTTGGGGATCGGGTTTTTCTCCCGCTCCATTTCTATGATATTCCCGTCCTCGTCTTCCACTTTGATGATCTCCACATCCTGCGGCGGCAGGGACCTGCCTTCGGGGATCATAGAGGTGATCAGGTCCAGCATATCTCCGGTACCGGACCCGGAAATGGACGATACGAAAGCGTAATGTTCAAACCCGAAAATATAGAACTCGGTAGCATCCAGCATCCGGTCTCCGTTATCCACCTTATTCACCACTACGATGACAGGCTTTTTGCTGCGGCGCAATACCTGCGCCATAGCGTCATCCAGGTCTGTTACGCCCGCGGTCACATCCACGATGAACAGCAATACATCCGCTTCTTCAATAGCGATCATCACCTGCTTATTGATCTCTTTTTCAAAGATGTCATCGGACTGCGATACGAATCCTCCCGTATCTATAACGTTGAATGCTTTCCCGTTCCAGTCTGCAATACCATATTGCCTGTCCCTTGTCACTCCGCTGAAATCATCTACAATCGCTTTCTTTTCTTCAAGCAACCTATTGAACAGTGTAGATTTCCCTACGTTGGGTCTACCGACAATAGCAACTGTAAATCCGGCCATAAAAAATAATTTGTTTTGAGATGCAAAGTTAGACAATATAATTAGCTTTAGTACTAAAGAAATGCTATTAATCGGCACCGTTCCGTAATAGATATGTATATTTGGGAACCAAGTAAGGAGATATGGAGCATAAAAATACAGAGCGTATCAGGTGGAAAATATGGTATGTGGCGCTGCTGATCTGGCTGATCGTCATGATCATCTGCTCTTTCCTTTTTACACTTAAATGGAATGTGGCATTATGAGCATAGTGGACTGGGTAATAATGATAGCTACCCTCCTGGGTATTGTTATATACGGCGTTTATAAAAGCAGGAATAAAGATGCCGCGGCCTTCATAGGAGCGGACAGGCAACTGCCCTGGCACGTGGTGCTGCTGGGTATCATGGCCACCCAGGCAAGCGCCATCACGTTTATCTCGGGGCCGGGACAGGCTTTCTCCGACGGTATGCGCTTCCTGCAGTATTATTTCGGGCTGCCGCTGGCGATGATCGTTATTGCAGCAGTCTTTGTGCCCCTGTACCAGCGGCTGAAGGTCAGGACCGCTTATGAATTCCTGGACGAGCGATTTGACCGTCCTACCCGGATCTTTACCGGCATACTCTTCCTGCTCTCCAGGGGCATCAGCACCGGCATGTCGCTCTATGCGCCGGCTATCGTGCTGGCCACCATCTTCCACTGGAACATCTATTTCATCATCGTGATCATTACGCTGTTCATGCTCCTTTATACTTACCTGGGTGGGGCGGGAGCCATCGCGCATACCCAGAAGCTGCAATTTGTGATCATTCTTTCCGCTATGGCGCTGGCAGCCTATTTTATCATACAACTGTTGCCTGGCGATACACCCGTCCGGGATGCCCTGCACATTGCCGGGGCCAATAATAAGCTTAACATGATCACTACCGGGTTTGACTGGAAGGATAAATACAATATCTATTCCGGCATCATAGGGGGCTTCTTCCTGGCATTGTCCTACTTCGGTACGGATAACAGCCAGGTAGGCCGTTATATCGGGGGAAAGGGTGTGCGGGAAAGCCGCCTCGGCCTGCTGATGAACGGCATCGTGAAAATACCGATGCAGTTCCTGATCCTGATGATAGGCATTCTGCTGTTCTCATTCTACAGCCTTACCACCACGCCGCTGTTCTTTAACGAGCAGGCGGAGCATAAGGTGGCACAGCATTTCCCGGAGCAGTATGACCGGTTGTCCGCCACGCACCGGCAGCTTGCGGAACAGTTGAAGAGCAGGTATGCGGTGCTGAAAGATGCGGGGTACGATCCCGGTGATGTATCGGTTTACAGGGAGATCAGGGGACTGGATTCGGCCCAGAAAGCCAATAAGAATGAATTTAAAAAGCTCATCCGGGAGCACAGCAGCCTGATAGGCGCTTCCGATGACGATACCAATTTCATATTCCTGCACTTTGTGAAGCGGTACCTGCCGGTCGGTACCGTGGGTATTATATTCTGTATCATCTTCCTGGCCAGCTGGGGATCCATATCGGCAGCACTGCATTCGCTGGCCACCTCCACGCTGCTTGATTTTCATATGCAGCTGAAGCGGCAGCCTTACAGCGATGAGCAGCAACTGCGATGGGGTCGTTTCTACACCCTGTTCTGGGGACTGTTCAGTATGGTGATCGCTTTTTTCGCTACTCGTATGAAATCGCTTATTGAGGCTGTAAATGAGCTGGGCAGCTTGTTTTACGGTCCTATCCTGGGTATCTTCCTGGTGGCCTTTTTTGCCAGGCGCGTGAAAGGCCGGGCTGTGCTGGCTGCGGGCCTGGTGAGCGAGATCGTGGTCCTGGTGGTTTACTGGAGCGATACGGTCGGTTTCCTGTGGCTGAACGTTATAGGCTCCCTGTGCGTGGTCCTGACCGGTTTGCTCTTCCAGGTATTGTTCGGGAAGCCGTCAGTCCTGCCAGATATTAAGCGCCTGGAATAAACGTTCATTGCCGGTCACTTTTATTTCAATACGCCTGTTCTGGAACCTGTTCTCCTCGCTGTCGTTCGGTACGAGGGCATTGGCATCCCCCCATCCCCTGACGTCCAGCTGGTCTTCTTCAAAACCCGCACTTAACAGCGCATCGGCGACCAGCCGCGCTCTCCTGAACGAATAGTCCTGGTTGATAAAAGGGGTGCCGGAATCATCGGTATAGCTGTATATCTGTATGGTGAAGCCGGGCTGCATGAACTCCCGGAGCTGTGCCAGCACGGGCGCGAGTATATCTTCGGAGATGTGGAGCTGGTTCTTCTGGAAATTGATCTTCGTAAGGTCGTATGTGATCTGTATATCTTTTTCTTCAGGATATTCAAAGCCCTCCGGTACCATAGGGATGTTACGGATATCGAACGCCGCCACCATCTGCCTGTCCAGCCTGAAGGTATCCAGCCACTCCCTGTAGCCGAAGCGGAATACTTTCTGGGCGATGGTGGTATGGATGGGCAGCGCCACCACGTAGGAGCCGTCCCCGCGGTTGGAGACCACGGTCTGCAATGTTTGCTGGCGTTCCGTGTCAAAAAACTCGATGATGGCATTGGATAGCTTGAAATTGCCGAAGGTATCTATTACTTTCCCGTACACTATGGACATAGGCTGCGGGCGTACCTGTTCCGGCAGCGTTACCTCGTACAGGTCATAGCCGCCATTCCCATCGGGCTTATCGGAAGCGAAATAGGCCTTTTCCCCGTTGGCATGCACCACCAGGCTCATTTCATTATAGGGCGTATTGATGGTATGGCCGAGATTCCGGGGAGGCGACCAGCTTCCGTCAGGATTTTTGTGGGAAACGAATATATCCATGCCGCCGAACCCGGGGTGGCCATTGGAGCTGAAATACAGGGTATGGTTGTCAATAGCCAGGAAGGGGGCCATTTCATCATAAGCGGTATTGATGACATTGCCCAGGTTTTCCGGCAACTGCCAGAGCCCGTCGGTATATCGGGTAACATAAATATCTTTCCCGCCAAAGCCGCCGGGCTTGTCGCTGACAAAATACAGGGTCCTGTTGTCGCTGGACAGGCAGGGCATACCCTCATAATGAGCGGTATTGATGGTAGGTCCGAAAGGTTCGCCTTCAGACCAGGCCGTATCTTTCCTATAAGCCATATACAGGTCGCAACCCCCCATGGTTATCTCGTTCGTCCGGGGATTGCCGCAGCGCATATAGAACATATAATTCCGATCAAAGGACATGAAATGGGCGCTTTCATGCCGGGAAGTGTTGAAGGGAATGCCCAGGTCTTCTATCCTGGTCCAGGCACAGAGCGTGTCCTTCCGGGCTATATAGAAGTCCTCATCCACACCGTTGGTCCGGCGGGTAAACACAAGCTCTTCATCATTTCCGTGAATAGAGGGAAAGTATTCATCATACTTCGTATTGACGTAGCTGCCTAATGGAACAGCAGGGGGCAGCAGCGTGTCCGCCTTATACCTGAAGTGGAAATTCACATCTTTCTGCAGCTTGGAATATTCCGGGTAGCGCGGATGGCGTGCTGTATAGACGGCCTGCTGCCTGTACAGCAGCGCATTGGCTTTGTCAGGCTGGTTATTGAGCACATAGGCCTTTGCCAGCTGAAGGGTGAAGTCCTGGGAAGCGGACGCTTTGAGCATGGCCTTTTCAAAGGTTTGAACGGCGTCGGGAAACTCATTCCTGTTCAGGAAATAATCGCCGGCCACGGCGTAGAGATAGGGATCATTCGTACCTGCCTGCACCGCTTTCCGGTATTCCCGGGAGGCTTTTTTGTAATTCCTGGCGATCTCCAGCTTCCGGGCAGCGTCAAAATGCCGGTTGGCGGGCTGGGCACGGCAGATATTCAGGCCGGAAAAAAGCATAAGCAGAAAAAACAGGTACCGGAACATATATCGGAAAAACGGCTGTTGTTTGTATGAAGTTAAAATTTATATTGTATGGGAATAGGAGGATAAAAATAGGAAAATTTATAAAAATATGTTACATTTGCATATTGAAACGGAGAAAAGGGCGCTGCTAAAGCACCCTTTCTTGTTTTTAATATATTGCGAACAACAGACAAGATGGAACAATACTTAGATCAGGTCAAAGCCAAACTGGAGGCTATCATCAGGGATTCAGATTTTTTTCTGGTGGATATGAAAGTAAAGCCTACCAACAATCTGAAAATATATTTGGATGGCGATAACGGCATTACGATCAGCGCTATATCCAATATCAACAGGGCATTGCGCAACCAGATGGACGAAGAGGGCTGGTTTCCTGAAGGGGACTACTCCATAGAGATCAGCAGCCCGGGAACGGATACGCCGCTGAAATTCGCCCGCCAGTACAATAAACATATTGGCAGGGATCTGGAAGTGGTGCTGGATGATGAGGCTGCTACCACTGTAGTAGGCAAGCTGGTCAGCATAGCGGAGGATATTATCACACTGGAGGAAACAGTAGGAAAGAAAAAGGAAATTAAAGTTCACGAATTCCCTCTTTCCGGCATTAAGAGCGCTATCGTCCAGATTAGTTTTAAATAATTTTATTAAATACATGTATACAAAATGGCAAATCGTATCAATTTAGTGGAATCCTTTCAGGATTTTAAAGAAGCTGAAAATATTGACCGTCCTACCTTAATGAAAGTGCTGGAAGATGTTTTCAAAACTTTATTGCGTAAAAAATATGGTTCGGACGAGAACTTTGATGTGATTGTAAATGATAAGACGGGTGACCTTGAAATTTTCCGGAGAAGAGAGATCGTGGAAGACGGCATGGTAGAGGACGAGCTGGCCCAGGTGGCATATTCCGAAGCCATTACCATAGAGCCGGATTATGCGGTGGGTGAGGAGCTGTACGAGGAAGTGGATGTGCTGAACTTCGGCAGAAGGGCGATACTGGCGGCCAAGCAAACGCTGGCGGCGCGTATCAGCGATCTGAAAAAGAATAATATTGTCAATAAATACGCGGACAGGGTAGGTGAGCTGCAGACCGCGGAGGTGTACCAGGTATGGCGGAAAGAGCTGATGCTGGTAGATGAGGAGAATAACGAGCTGCTGCTGCCTAAGGCAGACCAGATCCCGAGCGATTTCTTTAAAAAGGGAGAAACCTGCCGTGCCGTGGTGAGAAAGGTGGAAATGCGCAATAATAACCCGATCATTATCCTGAGCCGTACGCATACTTCTTTCCTGGAAAAACTGCTGGAGCTCGAAGTGCCGGAGATAGGAGAAGGTATCATCGCGGTCAAAAAGATCGTAAGGCAGCCGGGTGAGCGCGCCAAGGTAGCTGTGGAAAGCTATGATGAGCGCATCGATCCGGTGGGCGCCTGTGTGGGTATGAAAGGCAGCAGGATCCACGGTATTGTGAGAGAGCTGCGCAATGAGAATATAGATGTTATCAATTATACAACCAATACACAGCTTTATATCCAGCGGGCGCTGACACCTGCAAAGGTCAACCGTATCGGCATTAACGAGGAGACCAAGCACGCGGACGTGTTCATGGACACGGACCAGGTATCGCTGGCGATAGGCAAGAAAGGTGTAAATATCAAGCTGGCGCAGATGCTGACCGGCTATACTATAGACGTGTACAGGGATGTGAATGATTATGCGGACTTTGATATCGACCTGGAAGAATTTGCCGATGAAATAGATCAGTGGGTGATAGATGAGTTCAAGAAGATCGGTTGCGATACCGCGCTGAGCATACTGAACCTGTCTATTGATGAGCTGGTACGGAGGACAGACCTGGAGGTGGAAACTGTTAAGGAAGTCAGAAAAATATTAGAGGACGAGTTTGAGAATGAGCAGGACCAGGAAGACCTGGACGAGGAGGAAGAAGAGGTACAGGATGATGAAGTGGCGGAAACTGAGAGCGAAGAAAGTGAAGCTTCCGAAGAAAATTAAAAATGTCAGCGGGAATATATTAGGTTAATTCACTATTTTATGGGAAATTAATATTAATTTATTAGCTTAATTTATTACCTTTGCAAACTTAAGAATGTACATATTGCCGCGATTTTGCAACCTTGAACCGGCAGTATTCAAAAAGCTGATATCAGCACTTAAAAGGTTGACTGATTTAAATTAAAGAATGACGGCAGGAAATTTAAAAACACCACGTTTATTAGCTGCGGCTAAGGAATTCAATATTGGGAAGGACACCTTGTTAGACTTTCTCAAAGGTAAAGGTTTTGAAGTAAGCGACAAGCCTACCTCAAAGATCACTGAGGATATGTACGATGCTTTGCAGAAAGAATTTGCAAAGGATAAAGCCGTGAAGCTGAAAAGTGATGAGATCTCCTTACCTAAAGGTTCTGCATCCAATGTTGTAGAAAGCCTCACTAAAGACGAGACAGAACTGGAGACTGCAAAAGAGAAAAAGGCCAAGGATAAAGGCGCCAAGGCAGGGAAGAAAGCTGCTGCGGACGAACCCGAAGCTACAGTGGCGGAGTCCGCTCCTGTAGCTGAAAGAGAAGAAGCTCCCGCAGTGCCTGTTAAAGAACCGGAAGTACCCGTTAAGGAGGAAGCGCCGGAAGCGCCCGCCAAGCCGGAACCTGTGATCCCGTCCGTGGAGCAGGAGCCGGTGAAAGAAGCGCCCGTGCAGGAGGAAACACCCGTACAGGCAGCCCGGGAAAAAGAACGACAGCCCGCTGAAGAAGCAGCGCCGGTAAAAGCGCAACCTGAAGCTGCAGCGGAAGATACGGATCAGGCTGACGGCGATGATGACGGCAGACCGGAGCATATAGAAATGAACTCTCCCAAATTACAGGGACCTAAGGTGATCAATAAGATCGACCTGAGTGAGATCAATATGCAGACCCGTCCCAAGAAAGGTAAAGAAAAGGAGAAAAAGCGTATAGAGCTGCCTGCGAAGGAAGCACCCAAGCCGGCTCCGAAACCGGAGACCGGCAAAGAAGGCACCGCTGCATCAGCTCAGCCTGCGGCTCCTAAAAAAGAACAAAGGCCGGTAAGGGAAGAGCCGCGTCTGGCTCATAAAGAGCTGATCACGCAGATCACCTTTGACGCCCCCAAGCCGGAAGAGGAAAAAGAACATATAGATCTGAATGCCCCTAAGCTGGAAGGTCCTAAAATATTAGGCAAGATAGAGCTGCCGGTAGGTACGGTAGGCGGCAGACAGGAAAGAAAAGAAAAACGTAAGCGTAAGCGCATACCTGTGGATAAGAAGCCGGATGCCAAGCCCGGCACACCGGGTGCCGGCGGTAATGCGCAGGCCGGTGTGAACAGGAACGCGGACCGTAATAACCGTGGCGGCAAACCCGGTATGGGCAACCAGCACAGCCGCAATATGCCGGGCGGCGCAAGAGGCGGCAGTAACTTCAAAGGCGCGAACAACAGGCCGGGAAGGGATAGCAAGCCGTTGCTGCAGCAGGAGATCGACGCGAAAGAGATCCAGGAAAAGATCAGGGAAACACAGGCCAAGCTTTCCGGCGGTGGCGCCAAGGCTAAAAACCTGAAAGCCAAATACCGCAGGAACAAACGGGAAGAAATGGCAGAGAAACGCGCCGCTTCAGAAATGGAGAATGACGGCAGCGTACTGCAGGTGACCGAGTTTATCTCCGTGAGCGAATTCGCCAATTTGCTGGATGTGCCGTTTACGGAAGTCATCAGCAAATGTATGAGCCTGGGTATCATGGTGTCTATCAACCAGCGCCTGGATGCGGAAGTGATTGAGCTGGTGGCCAGTGAATTCGACCGTGAGGTGGAATTCATCAACCTGGATGCGGAAGCCAACGAAGATGAAGAGATCGTTGATAATCCGGAAGACCTGGTAGAAAGAGCGCCGGTAGTGACCATTATGGGACACGTGGACCACGGTAAGACATCCCTGCTCGATTATATACGTAATGCCAGCGTAGTGGCCGGTGAGGCGGGTGGTATCACCCAACATATCGGCGCCTATAAAGTGGAAACGGCCTCCGGCAAGGAGATCGCTTTCCTGGATACCCCGGGTCACGAAGCCTTTACGGCGATGAGGGCGCGTGGTGCCAAAGCTGCGGACATTGCAGTGATCGTAGTAGCTGCGGATGATGCCATCATGCCGCAGACAAAAGAGGCGATATCGCACGCCCAGGCAGCGGGTCTGCCTATGGTGTTTGCCATCAATAAAATAGATAAGGAAGGCGCCAACCCTGAAAAGATAAAAGAGCAGCTGGCTGCTATGAATATCCTGGTAGAGGATTGGGGCGGTAAATACCAGTGCCAGGAAATATCTGCCAAGAAAGGGCTTAATATTGACCTGCTGCTGGAGAAGATCCTGCTGGAAGCGGAATTGCTCGAGCTGAAAGCCAACCCGAACAGGGAAGCGGACGGTTCCGTGATCGAGGCTTCCCTGGACAAAGGCCGTGGTTATGTGTCTACCATCCTGGTGCAGGGCGGTATGCTCAACCAGGGAGATATGGTAGTGAGCGGGCAGTACTATGGTAAGGTAAAAGCGATGTTCAACGAACGTGGCCAGAAAGTTACCAAAGCCGGTCCTTCTACTCCTGTACAGATCCTCGGGCTGAACGGTGCGCCTCAGGCAGGTGAGAAGATCAAGGTATATTCCGACGAAACGGAAGCCAAAAACGTAGCGACACACAGGTCCCAGATACTGAGAGAGCAGGGGCTGCGCTCCAGGAAACATATTACACTCGATGAAATCGGCAGACGTCTGGCATTGGGTAACTTCAAGGAGCTGAACGTGATCATCCGTGCGGATGTGGACGGTTCTGCAGAGGCCTTGTCCGACTCCTTGCAAAAGTTGTCTACTGACGAAGTAGTGGTGAATGTGGTGCATAAAGGCGTAGGACAGATATCTGAAGGTGACGTGAACCTGGCCAGCGCGTCGGATGCGATCATCCTGGGCTTCCAGGTACGCCCGTCGGTGCAGGCAGCCCGCCTCGCAGACCAGGAAAACATCGAGATCAGGTACTATTCTGTTATCTATGATGCTATCGGCGAGATCAAATCTGCTATGGAAGGCTTACTGGAACCAACCATTGAGAAGAAAATAGTAGGTAATATAGAAGTGCGTGAAACGTTCAAAATATCCGGTGTGGGTGTTATCGCGGGTTGTTATGTGCTGGATGGTAAATTCACCAGGAATACCAAGATCAATATCATCAGGGATGGCATCGTAGTGCATACCGGTGAACTGAGCTCCCTGAAACGTTTCAAGGACGATGTGAAAGAGGTGAATGCAGGATATGAATGCGGTTTAACCATCAAGAACTATAATGATATCCAGGTAAACGATATTATTGAAGGCTACGAAGAAGTGGAAGTAAAACGTAAATTATAATTACAGGGCCGGCTCCCGGCCCGCTACCAATAGCAAATGAAAAGGGCTGTCCTGAACGGACGGCCCTTTTTATATTTTGCAATTTCCTGAAAATGCTTACTGTTACTTTCTTTTGTCGAAAGCACGGCGCTTATTTATCTCTGCCATTAACCCGACAACAGCAACAATAATCATAATAATAAAGATAATTGAACCTAAAATGATTTTGTTTCCCATAGCATAATATTTTAAAATCCCTGAAATATAACCTGCTTTATCCAATATGGTCATTATTGTATCAAACCTACAAAGATTATGCCAGATAACAATGGGAATTTATATATTATTTTATTATTATCAGGCAGATACCGTTTTATCTGACCCGTGGGCGCCACGGAACCTCCTGCTTGTTATGTACATGCAGGATGAACCGTGCCAGTACGAAGAGATAATCGGACAGCCTGTTCAGGTATTTCATGACCAGCAGGTTGACCTCTTCACCTTCATTTAATCCCACGCAAAGCCGCTCCGCTCTCCTGCATACGCACCTGGCGAGGTGGGCATAGCTGGATACAATATCGCCTCCCGGTAAAATAAAGGATTTCATTTCCGGCAATACCGTGTCCATTTGGTCAATGGCCTGCTCCAGGTAAGTGATATCGTCTTCGTACAGGTCCGGGAGTGCCATCTTTACGTCTTTGTCGGGGGGAGTGGCCAGGATGGCCCCTATGGTAAAGAGCCTGTCCTGTATCTCCTGAAGGACGGCGCCCGTTGCTTCATGCCCGAAGCTGTCCTTGACCAGCCCGACAAAGGAATTAAGCTCATCTACGGTACCGTATGCTTCGATACGGATGTGGTCCTTGGGCACCCGTACGCCCCCGATGAGCGCGGTGGTGCCTTTATCGCCCGTTTTGGTATATACTCTGAATGCCATAATGTTATTGTTTATTTTCCCGTTCTTCTTTTTCTTTCATGCGTTGCTGCTTCTTCTCTTCCTGGTACTGCTCTTCCCGGGCCTGCTCCTTATCGTAGGCGCGTATAATGTACTTCACCAGCCTGTGGCGCACCACATCGCTCTCGTCGAGCTGGATATGCGCTATACCCTCGATATTTTTCAATATACGGGAAGCCGTGATCAGGCCGGAGCGCTGGTTCTTAGGCAGGTCCACCTGGGAGATGTCCCCCGTGATGATGGCCTTGGCATTAGGTCCTATACGTGTCAGGAACATCTTGAGCTGGAGATCGGTAGCGTTCTGCGCTTCATCCAGGATAATATAGGAATTATCCAGGGTACGTCCGCGCATATAGGCCAGCGGCGCAATCTCTATGACCCTGTTCTGCATATAATACACCAGCTTGTCTGCGGGGATCATATCATCCAGCGCGTCGTACAGCGGGCGCAGGTAGGGGTCTATCTTCTCCTTCAGGTCACCGGGCAGGAAGCCGAGGCTCTCGCCTGCCTCAACGGCCGGCCGGGTAAGGATGATCTTTTTGACCAGCTTGTTCTTGAGCGCCCTGACAGCCAACGCGACGGCGGTATAGGTTTTACCGGTCCCGGCAGGTCCTACGGCGAAGATGACATCGTTTTTGTCCGCCGTCTCTACCAGGAGCTTCTGGTTGGCGGTCTTGGCCTTCACCACTTTGCCGTTCGGGCCGTATACAAGTACATCGTTGCTGGCCAATGCCTGGATAATGCCGCTGTCTTCCTCTCCTTCCAGGTCTTCCAGTATCCTGTTAAGATAATCAACCGAAATAGAGCCGTTTTTCTCGATATACCGGATGATGAGTTCCAGCCGCTCCTTGGCGACGGTGACCTGTTCCGGCTCCCCGGCCAGCTTGACCACCGTTCCTCTGGATAGGATCTTCAGTAACGGGAAATTTCTTTTGATGATATCGAATTTGCCATTATTCACCCCGAAAAACTCAATAGGGTTGATGCTTTCTAAACTAATTTTGGTTTCTGTCAATGTACAAGTGTTTTATACTTACGAATATATTACTAAATGTCGAAAAAAGTATGAAACATATCAGCTTGTATAAAGTTTAAGATTTTGGTAATAAATGTGCTCATTACCAGATTGAAGGCAGGAGTCCCTTTTGTTCCGGCACCTGCTGAAACGGTCGCAATTTATTTTAACTGACTATCTATATATTAGGCAACAAAGTCATTATAAGTTATAAATTATTATAAGAGATTCCTCACATCCGTTCGGAATGACCGGTACCCTCAGTTCCTTTATAGCAAAAGCGGTTTTTGACCCCCAGAGAGAACACCGTTCAGCGAGGCGTATCGGTAATAAAAGCTTGTTGCCTGTAAGCAGATAGTCACTTAAAGGACTTCCGCCACTTTGGATTGCTTGGTAATGCACTAATAACGCTTGTATTATAGCGCTCATTATGCCTTGATACACTAGTCCCACAGTTTGAACTCAGGATGGAATTATTACCGGTCAATTCTCACTTATCAACTGTCATCTGCCCCCTTATACAAAAAAATATCATTAAAATAACATACACCAAACATTTTTCATATCACCGTTACAAATAATTGGCGTAACTTTGCTCTCTTTTCAGAGAAAAAATTTACACATAATTATATGAATTTACGCAACATTGCTATCATTGCGCACGTTGACCATGGTAAAACCACATTAGTTGACAAAATTATCCACGCCTGTTCCGTTTTCCGCGAAAACCAGGAAACCGGTGAATTGCTGATGGATAATAACGACCTGGAGCGTGAGCGTGGTATCACCATCCTTTCCAAAAATATTTCGGTTACTTACAATGACGTTAAGATCAACGTTATTGATACCCCCGGTCACGCCGATTTTGGAGGGGAGGTAGAACGTGTGTTAAAAATGGCAGATGGTGTGATCCTGTTGGTCGATGCCTTTGAAGGTCCTATGCCGCAGACCCGTTTCGTACTGGGTAAAGCGCTGGGCCTGGGCCTGAAGCCTATCGTGGTGATCAACAAGGTGGATAAGGAGAACTGTCGTCCTGATGAGGTGCATGATAAGGTGTTCGACCTGTTCTTCCAATTGGACGCTACCGAAGAGCAGCTGGATTTCCCTACCTTATACGGGTCTTCCAAGCAGGGCTGGTTCAATACGGACCTGACCCCTACCGACAATATCAACGCGGTGCTGGATGCTATCGTTAAATATGTACCTGAGCCCAAAACGGAACAGGGTACCTTGCAGATGCAGATCACATCCCTGGATTACTCTTCCTTCCTTGGACGTATCGCCATAGGCCGTGTGCACAGGGGTACTATCAAGGAGGGTCAGAACGTTCAGTTGTGCCTGGCGGACGGAACGACGGTGAAATCCAAAGTGAAAGAGCTTTATGTGTTTGAAGGGATGGGCAAAAAGAAAGTTACGGAGGTCAATGCAGGAGATATCTGTGCGGTAGTGGGCATTGAGGGCTTTAATATCGGTGATACGATCGCTGATTTTGAAAATCCCGAGGCTTTACCGCGTATCGCGATAGATGAGCCTACTATGAATATGCAGTTCTCTATCAATAATTCTCCTTTCTTCGGAAGGGAAGGTAAGTTCGTTACCTCGCGCAACCTGCGTGACCGTCTTACCAAGGAATTGGAGAAAAACCTGGCCTTAAGGGTACACGATACGGATGATGCCGATAAATTCCTGGTATATGGCCGTGGTATCCTGCACTTATCCGTACTGGTAGAAACCATGCGGAGGGAAGGCTATGAGCTGACCGTGGGACAGCCGCAGGTGATCGTTAAGATCATTGACGGTGTAAAATGCGAACCTTATGAGAACCTTGTGGTGGACGTGCCGGAAGAAGTGGCCTCAAGGGTGGTGAACCTGGTTACCCAGAGAAAGGGCGACCTGCTGGTAATGGAATCCAAAGGCGCTATGCAGCACCTGGAATTCGAGATCCCGTCCAGGGGACTGATAGGCTTACGTTCCCAGATGCTGACCGCTACTGCGGGTGAGGCTGTAATGGCGCACACCTTCAGCGAGTACAAGCCGTGGAAAGGCCTGATCCCCGGGCGTAATAACGGCGTATTGGTCGCTAAGCAGGGCGGTACCACTACCGGTTATTCCATAGATAAATTACAGGACAGGGGTAAATTCTTTGTAGATCCGGGCGAGGAGGTGTATACAGGTCAGATCCTGGCAGAGCATATCAAGCCGGGAGATCTGAATGTGAATGCGGTGGAAGGCAAGAAGCTCACCAATATGCGGGCATCCGGCGCTGATGCGGCCACCAATATTGCTCCCAAGATACAGATGTCGCTGGAGGAATGTATGGAGTATATCCAGCATGATGAATGCATTGAGGTAACTCCTCAGAGCATCCGTTTACGTAAGATATTGCTGGACGAGAATGAGCGCAACAAAGCTGCCAAGGCAATGAAGCAGGAAGCATAAGCCTTTTATATATTTTAAGCATTAACAGCCGGCCGGGATCCCTTTATGGGAAACAGGCCGGCTGTTGATATGATGGCTGTGCCGTGACTTGAGCACTTGGACCGCAGCGGGGTGATTGTGGCAGAAAAAAAAGTATTAAATCAATATCTTTGTGTACCTGTATGGCTTTTAAAGATCAATACAGGTATTATCTAACCAAAATATAAATACAAATATGAAAATCGCGATTATAGGATATGGCAAAATGGGAAAAAAGATAGAAGAGATCGCTGTGCAGCGGGGCCATGAAGTGATACTGAAGATCAACAGTCAGAATGTGGATGAATTCCAGGCAGATAACTTTAAGCAGGTAGATGTCGCGATCGAGTTTACGAATCCGCATGCAGCATTTATCAATGTAATGGATATGCTGGATATGGGCATACCGGTGGTATGCGGTTCTACCGGCTGGCAGGAAAAAATGCCCGAGGCACGCAAGAAATGTCTTGAAAAGAATACCAGCTTTATCTGGGCTTCCAATTTCAGCATAGGTGTCAACCTGTTCTGGGAGATCAATAAAAGAATGGCGCAGATCATGGCACCCCATATGGATTACAGTGTGGCTATTGAAGAGACGCATCATATCCATAAAAAAGACGCCCCGAGCGGTACGGCCATTACAACGGCGGAACAGATACTGGAGCTGAATCCTTCGCTGAATTCCTGGAAGCTGGGAGATGATGTGGAGCTGAACCAGATGCCTGTGATTGCGCACAGGGTAGAGGATGTTCCCGGCACGCATATTGTCAAATACCGTTCCGCCATTGATGAGATCGCGTTAAGCCATACGGCATTCTCCAGGGATGGTTTTGCATTGGGAGCAATACTGGCGGCTGAATATATCCAGCAGAAAAAGGGTGTTTATGAAATGAAGGACATCCTGGGCCTGAATGTTTAGCCGGTAATTACTATTATTACATTGTCCTGGATGGTAACCGTTCTGAAATGTATAAAATGTCCGTTTTACCATAATATTAAAGGTATACATCATTAATAATCAAAAGCAATCGGGAATGAGCCGATTGCTTTTATTTTTGAAAGCAACTGTACCAGCTTATCTTACTTTTCACTGTTGTTCCTGAAATTTGTCTATTATCATTCAAACAATCCTATTTTTGCTGTTCTAAATCAATATTATGAAATTTTCTTTTCACTACAGTGAGCCCGAGCTTACGGAATTCCAGCTCTATCTGGCATCTAAATCGCCTACCGTCAAAAAAGCCAGGAACCGTAACCGGTTATTGCTGAGCGTCGTATATGTGGCTATAGGTGTCATGGGCCTGTTCAGGGAAAATAACTACTGGTTTTCGCTGGTTTTCCTGGCGCTCGGTATTACCTGGTACCTGGTATATCCTTTATGGGGCAGTAAATTCTATGCAAAGCATTTTACGAAATTTGTAAAGAGAAACTATACTAACAGGTTTGGTAAAGAGGTCAGCCTGGACTTCGGGGAGGATGAGGTCGTCATAGAAGAAGGCGGGAGCCAGGCGAGCTTTCCTTATGCCGAATTTGCGGAAATGGCAGACATCCCTTCGTCTTTTTTGATCAAGCTGTCTACGGATATGGTGATCATCATACAAAAAAATGCAACAATACCTGAACAAGATATTGCTGCATTTTTAAGACAACTGAGTGACCGTTTGGGTATCCCGTTTACTGTAGATACCGGTTGGAAATGGAAATAAACGCAACTACCTCAGCAGTGTGACCTCGCCTTTCAGGGTCTGGGTCTCTTTCATAAGCGGACACTGGTATTTGATGTAATAAAAGTAAACACCTGCATCTGCTGCCGCGCCGGTTTTATAATCCCGGCCGTCCCAGCCTACATTATCATTGCCGGAGACGAATATGGTACCTCCGTACCGGTTAAAAACGGTCATATGGAAGTGTGGCAGCGGAATGCTGCTTTTAAATTCAAAGATGTCATTAAGGCCGTCACCGTTAGGGGAGAATGCAGTAGGAATAAAATAAGTGCAGCAGGGGATCTCGTTGATGCTGAAGGTCGTTTTGCCTGTACAACCCAGCCTGTCGGTCACTACGATCTCGTAATCGCCTTTTTTAAGATCTTCGTGCTTATAGGGATGTAAGCCGATACCGTTATTCCACATATACTGGTAAGGAGCATTGCCGTTCCTGACCTTTACAATGGCCCTTCCCGCTCCGCCGTTGGCATCGCACCAGGCATCCGCCGTTTCGGTATGCACATCGAGGATGACGCTGTCCCTGGGGATAAATACGGTAATATCTTTCAGGCAGCCCAGGTAATCCCTGACATAGATCCTGTGATTTCCATATCCAAGCTTTTCAATGGTATTGCCGGTATTATAGGTAATATTATCGGTGCTGTAATAATAAGGAGGTGTGCCGCCGCTTGCGAACAGGGTGACACTGCCGGTTTCGGCGCTGCAGAAGGTGGGCTGAATGCCGGTAACCATAACTTCTATGGAGGACTCGCTGCCTACAATGGTATGGGTCTCACTGAAGCTGCAGATACCGCCGCCCTGGGTGATATTAACAGTGTAGGTGCCGTTGGGCACACCCGTAAGTGATGCCGTAGTTTGCGGAGGTATGCTGTTCCAGGTATAGGTGACCGGTGCCAGTCCGCCGGTGGGAGCGCTGGTGATGTTGCCCAGCTCCCCGAAGCATACCGTATCTGCTTTGGCGTTCAGGGCCATAGGAACGGTTCCGAAAGTGAAATACTTTTCCCCGGCGAAGGTGTGCGCGGCATACAGTACCGTCCCGTTGTCATTCAGGTTGACTGTTGCCACATTGGTATTGAAAGCCGGGTCGTCCGCCACGACCAGCGTTTTTACATCCGCGGGTATGCCTGCTTTGTCCAGGGCTATGGTGGCCAGTCCGTCAGTGCCCGTGGTTATCATTTTCCATACCCTGTTCAGCCTTACGATCCTGCCGTTATCCGCACAGGCGTTTAAGGTCAGCGCTCCGTTGTCGTCACCGAACAGCAGGTAGTTTTTATCAGCGGAGAAAGCCTGGGTATTGTCCGCATTGGCGGTTGGGAACGTGCCACCGTATGTGCCGTTCTTGTATATGGTCACGATGCTGCCGGCATTGATGGATTTGGACTGCTTCTGGTGCAGTGCCGAGTTATCATCCCTTGCTATACCTGTAATATTGTAACGGTAAGCGCTGTTGGCCGTGCTGTTCCATAGTATGGTCCCGTCCGATCCGACATAATTGTTGGCTACGGCCACCTGTTCCAGCGTAAAGCCGTACTTGATGGCAAGATAGGATTCCACCTTATTGATCTCGGCGGGCGTTAAGGCGCGCTTATAGATGATCAGTTCGGCATAGTCGATATTGGTAGGATAATTGTCTCCATAAGGTTCGGCGCCTATTGTAAGCCTGCCCTGGGTGCTGCCGGGGCTGAAAGTGCCGCTTGCAGCGACATTGATCCTTTCCTGGCCTGTAAGCCTTATGAACTTATTGGTCGCGGTAATGGCCTCTGTTACCAGGCTGTGGGTATTGGCCACGCTTACCGGGGTATAAATGGTAGGATTCCTGAAATCAAAACGTATCTGGCCGAGGTTGCCGGGATTGTTCACCTCGTTGCCCAGCCTCGGACCGGAATAGGGATTGGTCTGCCATTGCCATTTCAGCCATACTCCTGTACCTGTGGTCTGCTTCATATTGAAAACCTGGAATATGGTATTGGAGGTAGCATCCAGGAACTGCAATCCTGCTACAGCGTTGCCGCTGGATATGGAATTGACCGCCGTGCCGTTATTGAACAGGATATAGGGATTGAAGTTGATAGCGCTCGGATCAAAGCCGGGGGCCACGTGGGTCGGCTTATTGATAGCAGCGCCCTGCGTGGAAAAATTGCCCAGGATACCGGCGGTACTGTATTCGGTCCAGGAAGTGACCTGGTTGGTCGGGTTCAGCGTAACGCCCTCATTGGCTTTCAGCCACACGGTCAGACTGTCGGGCACCCCTCCCGGGCGCTGTGCGCACAGAATGGGAATATATAATGATGATAAAGATAAAATGAGTAACTTTTTAAGCATATAATAGGATTATGTATGTAAAGATAACGAAAGGTTAATTTATAAGCCGGCCGAATTATGATTATTTTTTCATTGTTTTAACATCCAGTATATCCCGGAGCGCGTTCCCGATGATGTTGAACGCCAGCACCAGCAGGAAGATGGCCAGCCCGGGAATAAGCGCCGGCAGTGGGTTGTCCGTTACGAGAAAATTGTAGTGCTCCTTTATCATCAGGCCCCAGGAAGGCGTGGGAGGCTGTACGCCGAAGCCCAGGAAGCTGAGCCCTGCTTCCACGAGGATGGCGGAAGCGAAATTGGCTGCCGCGGTGACCAGTATCGGTCCTGCTATATTCGGTAGTATGTGCCTGGTGATGATCCTTATATCGGAATAGCCCAGTAACCTGGCTGCCGTGATATAATCCAGGTTCTTAAGCTGCATTACCTGCCCCCTGATAAGCCGTGCGGAACCGATCCATGAAGTAAGGCCTATCGCAATGAAGATCTCCCAGAAGCCCTTACCGATCGTAAGCGTGACGGCAAACACCAGCAGCAGCGTCGGCACTGCCCACAGGAGATTTACGAACCACATGATGATCTTATCCGTCCAGCCGCCGTACCAGCCGGCCAGCGCCCCCAGCAGGATGCCCAGGGACAGGGAAAGGGTCACCGAGATCAGTCCTACGGCGAGGCTGACACGGGCGCCCAGCAGCAGCCTGCTGTATATATCGCGCCCGTACCGGTCTGTTCCCAGGTGAAAGGTCCGCTCCGTGACAAAAGGGAAATTACCGGCATCATAGCCGGGTCCCCAGGTCTCTTTTAAAGGATAAGTAAGGATTTCGCTGACATTATCGTCAATATAATGCCGGATGATGACCGTATCGTTGAGGATATCAATGCTGTCTGCCGGGACATAGGTATAGCCGGAAGGGGTACCGGACCAGAATGCCTGCCAGGAGGAAACATGCGCTGGTGCTGTAGTTTTGGGTACCAGCAGGAGCTGTTTGCTGAAGCCTGCGGGCTTGGCGCTCAGCTCCACGATGATCGTATTGGCATCCGGCGTCTTATCGGTAGCCAGCGGATAAGCAAATAAAGCGACCAGGATGGTGACACCCAGTATGAATACTCCTGTAAAGGTAGCTTTAGACGTGAAAAGTTTCTTTGTCTTACCGGTGGTCCTCATGGTCGCTTGCTTGGCTGTAAAAGAACAATGATAGCGGGTTGTTGCCTTATGCAGCAGTGCCCATGCGCTTCAGGAAGCCGATGTGGGCCCTGATGGCGGAAGTCAGGGTGGGGTATTCGATATAATTTAAATTATGCTCTTTACATACCTCTATCACTATTTTATTGATAGCGGGGTAATGAATATGGGATACTTTCGGAAACAGGTGATGCTCTACCTGGAAGTTCAGCCCGCCCACGAACCAGCTTAAAATTTTGCTGCCGGTGGAAAAGTTGGCTGTTGTCTTGATCTGGTGTGCCGCGAATTCATCAGGCAGCCTGTGGGTAGCTTCATCGGGGATGGGGAATTCGGTATCTTCAACGGTGTGGGCCAACTGGAACACGATGCTGAGTATAAAGCCGCTGACGAGGCTCAGCACGAGGAACCCGATCAGGAAAGGTACGATGCCCCATATGTATATGGGCAGCACGATAAAGGCAAGCGCATGCCATATTTTTACCGCCCAGAACTGGATATGATCCGTGGTAGACATCTTCTTCAGCGGGAACTGGCCGATCTTCTGGGTGAAATACTTTTTATAGTCTGCAAAGAAAACCCAGAAAAAGTACATCAGCATATAAAGGCCGTAAAAATAAATATGCTGGTATTTATGCATCTTTAATTTCTCCTGCTGGGGCGACATACGCATCCAGATGCCGATCTCGATATCATCATCCACGCCGTCCACGTTGGTATAGGTATGATGTATCATATTATGCTTCATATTCCACATGAACTGGCTTACGCCGAGCATACTGGCAGACCAGGAAGCGATCTTGTTCATGGTCTTGTTTTCACTGAAGCTACCGTGACCGCCGTCATGCATGATGTTGAATCCTATGGATGCCGTAAGGATCCCCAGGACGGCACATTCAATGAGCGCCAGCCACCAGACCGGTTTAAATACCATCAGGTGGAGATAGATGATTACATAGGAAACAATAAGGAAAAGCGCTTTGGACAGCAATCTGCTTCCGCCGGTCTGCCTGATGTTGTTCTGAGTAAAATAAGCGCTTACTCTGTTTTTAAGGTCACTGTGAAGAGAGTTCTTTACTGTGGGGAATTTAGGGGTAACAAAAGTTGAGGATGACATTTACTTATAAGAAATTATGTTGTATTATTATTTGAATTATTGATTACAAAGTTAATTTATAATATCCAGATTCACGTTATTTCAAACGTTAATTTAGGTTTTACCTGACTACCCTGCCTTTCCATTCATATTTGCCGGCCATACCTAAAAAGCCTGCCGTAATGATATACAGGATGTGCAGGGGCTGCAGCAATACGTGATAAGGCAGCTCCTTTTGCTTATTGTAAAAACGGCTTACGGGAACGATCAGTAGCTGCTCTGACAGGATCTTGATGACCAGTATAATAAGGCAGTGGATCCATAAGGAGGGTCTGAAGCATGCCAGTACAGACCCGGTAAAAAGCAGGAGATTGAAGAGGTAAACGATCAGCAGGTTGACGGTCAGCGGGATATCTTTATACTTCCCGTTCTTGGATGCCCACCGGACGCGCTGGTTAAGGAAGCTTTTCCAGCCGGGCTGTGCGGGTGTATGGACAATGCTGCCCTGATGCCGCAGGTAGCTCAATGCCCGGGGATATTGCTGCGCGATCTTGTGCATCAGCATCATATCGTCCCCCGAAGCCAGGTGGTCAATGCCGGCATAGCCGCCCACGGCAGAGAAGGCCTCCCGGGAAAAAGACAGGTTGGCGCCGTTGCACATCTTGCCCCACCGCAGCGTATGGCTGGCGGCTGTAATGCCCTGCATGGTCATAAAATCCACCGACTGGAAATAATAGCACAGGTCTTTCCGGTGCGCCGGGATAAAGCTGACTGGCGCCATTATAAAATGCACATCCGGGTCTGTATAAACGCCTGCGAAATGCCGTAACCAGCCGGGAGGGACGATGCAATCGGCATCCGTGGTGACGATATAATCTCCCCGGGCTGTCAGGATCGCGGTTTCAAGCGCTTTCTTCTTATAAGCGTTCAGGGCCGGGTCATCTCCCAGTATATCCTTCATGAATATTACCTTCCCGTTGATGCCGGGATGCGAACGGAAGAGCTCCCGGGCTATGAGGCCGGTGTCATCATCGGAGTAATCATCTATCAGGATAATTTCATATCTCCCGGACGGGTAATCGTTGCGGATGATGCTGTGCAGCGTGTCACTGATATGGCGGGCCTCATTCCTGGCGGGAATGACGATGCTCAGGAACGGATGGTCAGGCGATGGGACGGGCGCAACGGTCCTCGGGGTGCTGCTCCACCCGTACCGATACGCTATAAAAAGCAGGCAATAGGACAATGCGGACAGATACAGCAGGGTGGTGAAAAGCATAGGCACATAGTATTTGGCCGGTAAAATAAAATAAAAAAAACCGTTTATTTAAATAAACGGTTTTAAGATGGTCTGCTGTAAAATTATTTCAGTTCTTCGATCGCCTTCTGAACTTCCTGGTATTTTTTGACATCGTTCGTGGTAGCGTAGATACGTTTCAGTGCTTCCAGCGTATTGGCATAATTTTGCTTTTCCTCACCGGCAAACTTGCCTTTCGCTTCATACAATCCGCGTGTTTTTTCCAGGATAGGAAGCGCTTTTTTATAGTAATTGTTTCTCATGGTCTGCAACTGGGTCGCCATAGCCTTTTCTTTGTCATTTCCGTTATTCAGTACCCGTGCTTTGTTGTGAGCGTCCACACCCATATTGAAATAGTGGATACCCAGGCTTTGGTTGTATTCCGGGTTGTCGCCGGCCAGCTCCAGGGCTTTCAGGTAATATTCCTCGGCTTTTTTCTCCAGCGCGGTAGCATCCGGCGGCGTATTACCATCGGCAGGCGATGCCTTGGAGGAATATACTATACCCAGGTTGAACGGGTGCTTGGGGTTCTTGGGGTCTTTTTGCATAGACTGCTCCAATCTTACGATCAGGTCATCATACTGTTTGTTTTCAATGAAATAATTGATCTCGAACGCTTCTATATTGGCGTCATTGGGGAATCTTTTACGGGCCTGGCTGATATACTCCAGCTGCTTGGCCTTATTGCCGGTCTGTTCCAGCGCGTAGATCAGGTCGGTCAGTACATCCTTCTGGTTCAGGTAAGGACTTTTGGCCGCTTTTTCCAGCAGCGGGATCGCTTCCGTGTAATTGGTCTCATTCATTTCTGCCTTACCCTGGAAATACTGGGCTTCCGCCCTGGTGGTATCTATGCCGGAGTACACTTCCGAGAATTTGGCAGAGGGCTGCTCCCCTACGAATTTGGAAACATTGGCGAAATAATCCTTGGCAACCAGGTAGTTCTGGTTGTTGAACTCGGCTATGCCGTTCTGGAAATTAACATAGGACAGGTTGATGGCCGTTATAGGATAATCGCTGTCGTTAGCTATTTTACTGTTAAGGGACAATGCTTTTTCAAGAGCCTTATTAGCTTCGATCAGGCGGTCTTCAGAATTGAAATTCGGCACATTCATCGCCGCGGTATATATCCTGGCCTTCAGGTAATAGGTTTTGGGATCATCTTTTGTCTGTTCATGCCTGGCTGCTTCATCAATGGCTCCTATTGCCTTGGTCATATGCAGCAGGCGGCCGGTTTCATCGTTTTCTTTTGCTGAAGAGAAAGAGCTCATAGCTTTTTGGGCTTCGCTGAGCTTTGCCTTCTGTGCGAATGTTAAAGAGGATAATGATAATGCCGATATGAGAAGTACGTATTTCATCTTTTATTTTTTGTTTAAAAATCCGTGTAAATATAAACATTTTCCTGGAAAATATTAGAACATCCGCTTTGGAGAAAGTTTAGTGCGGCTGCCGTCCTGCAGGCCATAATAACAATTAATTCAGGAAAAATCGGGTCACTGTATAGATCAGCAGTCCTACGAGACCGCCCACCAGTGTACCGTTGATGCGTATGAACTGGAGGTCCTTGCCCACTTCCAGCTCCAGCTTGCGGCTCAGCTCCCTGCCGTCCCAGGCTTCTACGGTGGCGGAGATGATATTTCCTATGGTCACTGCGTTCCTGAGCACATAATAATATACTTTGCTCCTTATCCACCCGTCTATCTGCCGGGTCTGCTCCGGGTTGCTGCGGATATCTGCTACGGTCCGGGCCAGGAAGCGGGACACCCTTGTCTCCAGCACGGTGGAATCGTCCTGCAGCAGCTCGTCGATAGCGCGCCGGAGGTATTGCCAGATGGACGCCGCGTATTCCTCGACTTTCCCGGACCGGATCAGGTTGTCCCTGAGCTTCTGCAATTCCTGTTGCCACTTGTCTTCCGTCTGTATGGCGTCTGCCAGCTCTGTGACCTTGGCTTTGACAGCCAGCCTGGTCTCATGTTCCGGATTGTCCCGGATGTCCGCCAGGAAGCTGATGATGCCGGAAGATATCTTATCGGCTATTTTATTATCCACAAAGCCGGGTATGAAGAAAAAGCTGTTCTCTTTGACCTTCTGCTGTACCAGTTGCCGGTTGGCGGCCACCATTTCCATGGCTTTCCCGGCCACGCTGTTGATGGCGTCATCCATTTCCGGTGTGGCGGCAAAATACCGGACAAGATTGGCTATCCCGGTATTCAGGTCCAGCTCGGACAGGATGCCGGTGCCCTGCCTGGCGATATAACGGGTGATGGCGCTGCCGTCTGCCTGTGTAAGCAGCTCCCTGGCGGTCTTCTTGACTTCGGAGCTGATCATCGCCAGGTTCTTTTCCTTGAGCAGCCATTCAGCGGCGAACTGTGTCACTTCCAGCTTACGGATATAGGGTTTTATCGTTTCCGCGTTCAAAAAATTATCCACGACAAAGCTGCCCAGGTTTTCGCCTATCTTATCCTTGCTTCTCTGGATGATATTGGTATGGGGTATCTTAAGGCCCAGCGGGTAGGCGAACAATGCCGTTACGGCAAACCAGTCGGCCAGGGCGCCTACCATGGCGGCTTCGGAGAAGGCACGGATATATCCTGCTCCTTTCAGGTGGTAATTATGCTCCGCTATGCTTGCCGCAATATAGAGGAGGGTCATCAGTATGAAAAGCCCGGTAGCCCAGGACTTATGCTTACGGAGCTGCTGTTCTTTTATGGTGGTGGTTGACATACGGGAACAATGGGTTAAGTATTGTAATTTAAGTTTTTTTAAGATGCTGATGCAGGTAAAAGCGTAATTTTAGGAATATTTTTGAAATGTATGAAAGACCTGATAGTCACGATACTGCAATATGATATAGCCTGGGAGGATATCGGCGCCAACCTGGCGTACCTGGATGCCCGTATGCAGCAGGTGCCGGCAGAAAGCCATATCGTGGTATTGCCGGAAATGTTTGCCACGGGCTTTACCATGCAGCCGGAGAAGGTCGGACAGTCCATGGATGGAACGATCGTGCAGTGGATGAGCTCGACCGCCCGCCGGTACCGTAAGATACTGGCAGGCAGCGTGGTAATCGCGGAGAACGGCGTTTTTTACAACAGGCTGATATGGATGCTGCCCGACGGCCGGTATTATACCTACGACAAGCATCACCTGTTCAGCTTTGCAGGTGAAGATCAGCATTACAGCGCGGGGAACAGCAGGACGATCGTCAGTGTCAACGGCTGGAAGATCAGCCTGAATGTCTGCTATGACCTGCGTTTTCCCGTGTGGCTGCGGCAGAGCCCGGACCCGGCGCAGCGGTACGATGTCTTACTGGTGGTGGCCAACTGGCCGGAAAGAAGGTCTTATGCCTGGAATACCCTGCTGAAGGCCAGGGCCATTGAGAACCTGTCTTTTGTAGTGGGCGTCAACAGGGTGGGAAAGGATCATAACGGGATAGACCACAGCGGTGATTCTGCGGTGATCAGCCCCCTGGGCGAGGTATTATGGACGGCCGCCCATGAAGCCTGTATGCATACGCATACCCTGCAGTACAGCGGCCTGGAGGAAACAAGGCAGCGGTTTGCTTTCCTGGATGATATGGACCCCTATATTATCCCCTGATAAAAGAGATATGGCCGATAATATGTATTTTTGCCTTCTTTTTGACAATTACAAAGGATCATGGAACTGAATAAAAATATGATAGTCGGTGTAGTGGGGGCGGGTGCAATGGGCAGCGGTATTGCACAGGTGGCTGCGCAGGCAGGTCATCCTGTGATAGTATATGATACCAACGGGCAGGCGCTGGAACGTGCTGCTGAGCAGCTCAGGAAAACCTTACAGAAGCTGGAGGAAAAAGGAAAGCTGGAAAGCGCGGAAAGCGTATGGTCCCGGATCTCTTATTCCGCATCACTGGAAGATCTTAAAGATGCGGGCCTGGTGATAGAGGCTATTGTGGAGAACCTGGAGATCAAGAAAAAGGTTTTTGCCGCTTTGGAAGGCATCGTGGGAGAGCTGACGGTGCTGGCTACCAATACTTCCTCCCTTTCCGTCACCTCCATCGCTTCAGCCTGCCAGCTTTCCGGCCGTGTGATCGGTATTCACTTCTTTAACCCGGCGCCCCTGATGACCCTGGTGGAGATCATACCGGCCATCCAGACGTCCGGGCAGCTGGTATGGGATATCAGGGACCTTATAAGAGCCTGGGGTAAGGAACCGGTGATCGCCAAAGATACCCCGGGCTTTATTGTCAACCGGGTTGCAAGGCCGTTCTACGGGGAGGCGCTCCGCATCTATGAGGAAGGCCTGGCGGATATGGCTACCATAGACTGGGCGATGAAAGCGCTGGGCGGATTTCGCATGGGGCCTTTCGAATTGATGGACTATATCGGTCATGATGTCAACTATATCGTTACGGAGACCGTCTTTGCGTCTTTCTTCTATGATAACAGGTACAAGCCGTCCTTCTCCCAGAAACGCCTGCTGGAAGCCGGCTGGCTGGGCCGGAAATCCGGGCGTGGATTTTACAGCTATGCTCCGGGAGCGGCTTTACCGGAACCGGTTAAGGACGAAGCGCTGGGACAGCATATCGTGGACCGCGTGGTGCTGATGCTGATGAATGAAGCCATAGACGCTTTGTATTTAAATATTGCTACGAAAGAAGATATCGACCTGGCTATGACCAAAGGCGTGAACTACCCCAAAGGGCTTCTGGAATGGGCCGGGCAGTGGGGCCTGGACAAAGTATTGAAAGGCCTGGACAGCTTGTTTGATACTTATCATGATGAGCGGTACAGGGCCAGTGCGATGCTGCGTTCACTGGTAGCTAAAGGACAGGTAAATTTTTAGAGAGCGTTATGCCGGTGGCAGAAAGAGCAAATTATTACAGCAGATAAAAACAGTGTAGCGTGGAGCACAACGATGACCTGAAAGGGATAAATTTTACAGCAGTGGATTTTGAGACCGCCAACGGTAAGCTGAGCAGCATCTGCCAGATAGGCCTGGTGCGTGTGGAAAACGGTATGATCGTAAAAGAGCTGGATTACCTGGTGCAGCCTCCCTCCAATGAATACCATTGGGGCAATGTAAGGGTGCACGGTATCAAAAGTGTCCATACCTATGATCAGCCGACGTTCGATCATTTCTGGCCGCAGCTTTTACCTTTTATACAGAACCAGGTATTTGTGGCCCATAATGTCCAGTTTGACGCGCGCTGCCTGCAGGAAACCCTCAGGCATTACAACCTTAAGGTCCCGGCCTTTAAAACGCAATGTACCGTAAAGATCTATAAGCGTAACCTGAAGTTCCTGGCAGATATGTATGGTATTCCGCTGGATCACCACAATGCGCTCTCGGATGCCAGGGCCTGCGCTGCCTTATACCTGAGGTACGTGAAGGAGCAGCGCATGCTGGCCTGTAAATAGACCTGTATGATTTGACTGAATGCTCCGGCCGTAGGGAGGTACGGTAAAATAGTAAAAAAGAACAAGGCTGACCGAAAAGGTCAGCCTTGTTCTTTTTTATGGACTTTTAGATGGTCATAATTTCCTTTTCCTTATCCCTGCACCTTTCATCGATCTTCGTTATAAATTTATCTGTTTTGTTCTGGATATCTCCTTCCGCTCCTTTGGCCACGTCTTCGCTTAAGCCGTCTTTCTGGAGCTTCTTGATGCCCTCAATGGCATCTCTCCTGGCGCTTCTTACCACTACTTTCGCCTGCTCTCCTTCCGTATTGACCCGTTTCACCAGCTCCTTTCTTCTTTCCTCGGTCAGCGGGGGAAGATACAGCCGGATCAGCTGCCCGTCGTTCTGGGGCGTAAGGCCTATATTGGCCATCATGATGCCTCTTTCAATAGGTCCTATCAGCGTTTTTTCCCACGGTTGGATGGTGATCGTGCGCGCATCGGGTGTGGATATGTTGGCTACCTGGCTCAAAGGGGTGGGAGCGCCGTAATATTCTACCATAATGCCATCCAGCATCTGGGGACTGGCTTTTCCTGCCCTTATTTTAAGCAGTTCCGAATCTAAGTGTGCTACAGCTTTATCCATCTGCAGATCGGTAGTAGAAAATATATGATCTAATTGTTCTGACATAATAGGTATGAATTTGTATAGGATATAAGAGGCTACAAAAATAATAAAGCTGTATGCTTCTTCAAAATTTTATTGCTGTTAAAGGGAACGGGCATTTATAATTGCTGCATCTGTATCAGGTTGTAATAAAGACCTTCCCGGGCCATAAGCTCTGTGTGGGTGCCGCGTTCCGCTATTTTGCCTTCATGCATGACGATGATCTCATCGGCATGTTGTACGGTAGACAGGCGGTGCGCGATCACAATGGAGGTCCGGTTTTCCATCAGCTTATTGATGGCATTCTGCACCAGCCGCTCCGATGCCGTATCCAGGGCGGAGGTCGCTTCGTCCAGGATCAGTACGGGGGGGTTCTTATACACGGCTCGGGCTATGGTCAGTCGCTGGCGTTCCCCGCCGCTCAGCTTGCCGCCTCTTTCCCCGATATTCGTGTCGAATGCCTGTTCTTTTTTCATAATGTAATCATAGGCATTGGCAATGCGGGCGGCGTGAGCCACCTGTTCCGGGTCCACAGTCTGTGTCGTGCCCAATACGATATTATTGCTGATGGTATCGTTAAATAAAATGGCTTCCTGGGTCACAATGCCCATCAGGCTGCGGAGGCTGCGGATCTTCAGGTCCTTGATATTGATGCCGTCTATCAGTATCTCTCCCGAATATACATCGTGGAACCTGGGTATAAGATCAGCGAGCGTACTTTTTCCTGAGCCGGAAGCGCCTACGAGCGCTACGGTCTTCCCTTTGGGAATGGTCAGGCTGATATTGTCCAGGATGACCTTGTCGCCATACTTGAATACGATGTTCCGGAGCTCTATCCTGTCCCTGAAGGTCTCAATTTCCCGTGCATCGCTCTTTTCCCGGATCGGGTTATCCACGGCAAGGAAATCCTGTATGCGGTCCAGCGCGGCGCTGCCTTTGGAGATATTGTAAAACGCCGAGGAAAGGTTCTTAAGCGGGTTGATGATAGAATAGAACAAAGCTATATAGGCGATAAAGGCGGCGCCTGTCATAGCGCTTTGGCCGTTAAAGATCAGGAAGCCGCCATACAGCAGTATGATGCCCACCACTATTACGCCCAGGGTTTCCGACATCGGGGAGCCCGCGTCCCGCCGCGCCGAGATCTTGTTTTTCAGCCTGAAAATGGTATCGTTGATGGTGTTGAATTTATGAAGCTGCTGGTGTTCCGCGTTGAATCCCTTTACGATCCTGATACCGGATAAGGTCTCATCCACATTGCTCATCATATCGCCCAGTTGCTCCTGTGCGGCATTAGAGGGCTTTTTGAGCGATTTGCCCACCCTGCCTATCAGGAAGCCTGCCAGCGGCAGGAACAACAGCAGGAATAAGGTCAGCTCAGGGCTGATGGCGATCATCGTAGCCAGCGTCAGCAGGATGGCCAGCGGTTCCCGGATCACCGTTTCTATGACGCTCATAATGGAGTTTTCCACTTCCTGCACATCATTGGTCATACGCGACATCAGGTCGCCTTTGCGTTCTTCGTTGAAATAGCTGATGGGCAGCACCAGGGCTTTGCTGAACATATCTGTCCGTATGGCCCGGATCACATTGTTCCGTAAGGGGTTCAGTATCCTGAGCGAGAGGTACACGAAGGCGTTCTTTAATATCGTAGCGATGATGACGATCCCCACTGCTGCCAGGAGCGCCCGTTCCCGGCTTTGCTCCAGCACGATCTTGTTCATGGTTTGGGTCATCTGCGCTACAAAGCTGTTGCTGTTGGCCGGTATGGTTTCCACACCTACGAATATGACCTGCAGCACGGGTGTCAGCATGGCAAAGGTAAAAATGGAGAAAAATACCCCAAGCAGGCTGGAAATGAAATATCCCGCTATTTTGGAACGATAGGGTGTAAGATATGCTAATAGCTTTCTGATGTTCTTCATTGTATTTGATATCGGTCAGGGCAGTGTCAGCACAGCCTGTGACCTGGCTGTATTTACAGGATAATTAATATTCCGGGCAGCGTAAAAAGGCCGGCACGGGTCAGAGATCCCGTGCCGAATATATTTTTTAGCTGAGGCTGTAGCTTACGCTGCCGTCCTTTTCATCTTTCAGCTGTATGCCGATAGCGCCCAGCGTGTCACGGATCTTGTCTGATGTGGCATAATCCTTCCGCGTCCTGGCATCTTTCCGCATCGCTATGACGAGCTGCAATACCCCGTCCAGCTTGCCGGTATCTTCCTGCTTGAGCGGCTGCAGGCCGAGTATCGTTTCCATAAAGGAATGAAAGGTTGTTTTCAGGGTGGCTAATGTATCGCTGCTGATGGCACCGGCAGGAACCTGTCCCTGGCGGATGCTGTTGATGACCGGTGCCAACTCGAACAGGTTGGCGATCACCTTGGCGGTATTGAAGTCATCATTCATATCCGTATGGCAGGCCGCGCAGAAATCCCGCACTTTTTTGTCCAGTTCGGGATATGAGGCCGTTGCTGCCCCGTTATCCTCCAGCTTTTGTAAAACCTCGTAGGCGTCCCACAGGCGTTTCAGCGCTTTTTTCGCGGCCTGTAAGGCCTCGTTCGAAAAGTCCAGGGTGCTCCTGTAGTGCGTGGTCAGGATATAAAAGCGGATCACCATAGGATGATAGGCCTGCTCCAGGAGCTCATGATCCCCGCTGAATAATTCTGTCAGCTTAATGACGTTGTTATAGCTCTTGCCCATCTTCCTGCCATTGATGGTGATCATATTATTGTGCATCCAGTAGTTGACGGGCGTGCATCCATGCGCGATGGTCGACTGGGCAATCTCCGATTCATGATGGGGAAACTGCAGGTCCATACCGCCGCCATGGATGTCGAACTGCTTGCCCAGGTATTTGCTGCTCATAGCAGAACATTCTATATGCCATCCGGGGAAGCCTTCACCCCATGGGCTTGGCCAGCGCATGATATGCTCCGGCGGCGCGCTTTTCCATAAGGCAAAGTCCACTTTCTCCCTTTTCTCATCCTGGCCGTCAAGATCCCTGGAGGTTTCCAGCAGGTCTTCCAGTATACGCCCGGACAGTTTACCGTAAGGATAGTGGTCGTTATATTTTTTTACATCGAAATATACTGACCCGTTCACTTCATAGGCATATCCCGCGGCAATGATCTTCTTGATCATTTCTATCTGCTCTATGATATGGCCCGTTGCGGTGGGCTCAATGGAAGGTTCCAGCGTATTGAAACGGCGCATACCCCAGTGAAAAAGGGATGTATACTTATGTACCAGCTCCATGGGCTCCAGCATTTCCAGTATGGCTTTCTTGGCAACCTTGTCTTCTGCTTCACGGCCCTCTTCCTCAAAATGGCCGGCATCGGTGATATTGCGTACATAGCGTACCTTGTAGCCGAGATATTGCAGGTACCTGTTGACGACATCAAAGGTGATATACGGGCGCGCGTGACCTAAGTGGGATTCTCCGCTCACGGTAGGTCCGCATACATATAATCCGACATGTCCCGGGGTAATGGGCGTGAACGCCTCCTTTTGTCTTGTATAAGAATTATATATCAATAATGCCGACATTGCTTTTGAAATTTTTTCGTAGTTTGTAGATGCAAAGGTAAATATATTAATCTGTAATGAAGTCCGTTTGTTAAAATATGGGACCCGGCGTATGACTGCCGCAGATGACTGAACGGTCAGATATAATAATTTAAACTATTTTTAATGCCGGAATGTTAATTTGCTTACAGAAAACCGCGTCTTTAATTATTGTATATGCTGAAAAGAGCTCTGAGAAATAACATGTATCGTTTCCCCACCTGGAAAAAGATTCCCCGATGGATGCGCGTGATCATTTATATTCTCTTTACCCTTATTCTTTTGATGATCATACTGTTCGGTGTGGCTTCCTGGTATATCAACAGCCATAAGAAAGAGCTGCTGGCTACCTTGTCGGAGCAGGTCAAGGAGCATATGAATGCAGGCAACCTGGAGATCAGGGATATTGATGTGGCCTTCTGGAAGACCTTCCCCTCCATGTCCATATGGCTGAAAGGGGTGACGCTGAGCGACAGTATGTATCACCAGCACGGGCGCAACCTGGTGGACATTAAAGATGTGTATGTAAAGATCAAGCCTTTGAGCCTGCTGGGAAAGCAGCCCGAAGCGGGCAGGATCATCGTGGCCAATGGTGTCGTCTATATGTTTAAGGATACTTCGTCCTATTCCAACCTGAGCGTGTTCTATTCGGGAAAGAAGCCGAAGAAAAAGCAGGATAAGGGACTGCAGGTGATCGACTATACGCTCCATAATGTGCAGTTCACCTTTGATAATTTTTACCGGAACAAAAAATTTGAAATTGATATCAATGACATGAAGGGCGGGGTGAAAACGGAAGGGCAGGACCTGCTCATCAGTGCGGATGTGGATGTCCTGATAGGACAGCTCGGCTTTAACCTGGCCAAAGGAGGCTTTCTTACCAATACTACGGTGACCGGTCACCTGGAACTTATCTATCATAAGGACAGGAATGAGCTGGACATCCTCGAAAAGAAGGTGGTGGCCAACGATATGCCGGTGTACCTGAGCGGGCGGTTCAACTTCGAGAAAAGCGACAGCAGGTACACCCTTTTTATAAAAGGCGACAAGGTGGATTTCAGCAAGGGCAGGGCGATGCTGAGCCGGCATATCGCGGGTAAGCTGAAAGATGTGGAGATCACCCGCCCGGTATCGCTTACCGCCTCGGTGGAGGGCTACCTGCGCTATCCCGATATCCCGAAGATAAATATTACCTATACCCTTAAGCAGAATGTCATTCAATTGCCGGTGGGCGATATTACCAAAGCAGATGTAAAAGGGATCTTTAAAAACCAGTTTATAGATACGCTGGACCAGAGCGATGCCAATTCTGTTGTCTATATATACAAGATGAAAGGAGAGTTCGAGGGCGTGCCCGTTGTGCTGGACTCCTCCTATGTCCTTGACCTGATACATCCTAAGATTTTCTGCCAGATAAAGTCTACCTTTCCCGTGGAAAAGCTGGATGACCTGGCGGGCGCATCCTTCAATCTTAAAAAGGGGATGGCAGACCTGAATGTCCTGTACGCGGGGCCGCTCGGCCAGCAGGATACCTTTCCCAAGACCATAAACGGGTATATCCGTATCAAGGATGCTTCCCTGACCTATCTGCCGCGTAACCTGAAATTTGATAATTGTAATGCCAGCCTTGAATTTAACGGCCAGGACGTGATCTTTAAGACGGTGGATCTCTCCAGCAAATCCTCCTCCCTGCATATGGACGGGATCGGTAAAAGATTTCTAAGCGCTTATTTCAACGACCGGCTTAAGTCCGAATTTGATCTGAATATCACCAGCAAGGCCATTAACCTGGATGAATTCCGTTCTTTCCTGGCGGCCAGGAAAAGCGGCAGCAATACCGATATCAAGGTAAAGTTCAGGCAATTGAATAACCGGATGGACAAGGCGCTGGCCCTGAGCGATATGAAGTTGAACATAAAAGTAGACAAGGTGAATTACAGGAAATTTACCGCTTCCAACATCCGGGCCAAGATGGATCTGCTGGCCACCGGGCTGGCATTGAAAGATGTGCATGTGAATCATGCTCAGGGTACTATTGCCATTAACGGGGCCATAGATCAGAACAGGCCCAATAATCCTTTTAATGTCAAGGTGAATATCAACCAGGTGAATGTAACGGAGCTGTTCAGGTCTTTTGAGAACTTTGGTATGGAAAGCCTCACCGCGGCTAATATCAAAGGCGTGTTCAACGGAGATGTGGACATTAACGGGGGCTTTGACGATAACGGTACCTTCCTGAGCAAATCGCTCCGGGGCAAGGTGAAGTTCAGGCTGGCCAACGGAGAGCTGAATAATTTCGCGCCCCTGATGCAGGTGCAGAAATATGCTTTTAAGAACCGTAACCTGGAGCATGTGCAGTTTAAGGAGATAGCCAACACCTTCGATATAGACAGGGGAATGGTTACTATTCACCCTATGGAGATCATTTCCAGCGCTATTTACCTGAAGGTGCAGGGTGTATACGGCATAGATACCGGTACGGATATATTCATTGAAGCGCCGCTCCGGAATCCTAAAAAGGATGAAGCCCTGATAGCTAAGGGCAAAGAAGCGCAGCGGACCAGGGGGCTGGTCATCTACCTGAGAGCCAAGGATGACGGTACCGGGAAAGTGAAGCTGAGCTGGGATCCTACAAAGACCGGGCTCAGGGAGAATGAGCAGCGCAGGCTGGAGCGGGGTGAGGATATCGAGGAAGATGAAGAGCCGGCAGAAGAGCCCAAAAAAGAACGGCGCGGCTGGTTCGGTAAAAAACGTAAGGCATCATAGCAGGAGTAGTATATTATGAAGCGTGACAGCTCGCTGTCACGCTTTTTTTTAAGTGACTATCTGCTTACAGGCAACAAGTTTTTTTACCGATACGCCTCGCTGAACGGTGTTTTCTCTGCGGGTCAAAAAGCGCTTTTACTATAAAGGAACTGAGGGTGGTGGTCATTCCGAACGGATGTGAGGAATCTCTTATAATAATTTATAA
>MKSF01000016.1 GCA_001897155.1 Bacteroidetes bacterium 47-18
AAATCCTGCAAGGTTGCAGGATAGTGTATCAACAATTTTAAAAAATCAGTTTTATGAAAGAAAATGAAAAAAGGGTCAGCATTCTCGTTGAGGAAGGCGACCAAAGTAAAGCATCCAATCTGCTGGATGATAAAAAGAACAGCAAAGACCGCCTTAAAAAGCCCTTGATATTCGGTTTGATGGCGATTGTCTTCTTAGGCTGTATGTACCTCATCTTTAAACCGTCAAAGGATAAAAAAGAGGTCGAAAACATCGGGCTGAACGATGCTGTTCCACAAGCTACCGGGGCAGGAATGCCCGACAGCAAAGGCAAAGCGTATGAGCAGGAAATGCTGGAACAAAAAGACCAGGAGAAACGCAATGCCCTTACCACGCTATCCGATTATTGGAATGAGGACAGCTCATCTGCCAACGCCAAGAGCGAAGAAGATTTTGTAGAAGAGGAAGAAAGCAACGGCTATGGCAGTGGCAGAAATTCGGGACGTTATGGCAATCCTGCCTTGAACAGCTACCGAAATACACAAAGCACGTTAGGCTCATTCTATAATAACGACAATGCAGAAACAATGGAACTCCGCAGGCAATTGGATGAGCTAAAAGAAAAACTGGCTGATAAAGATGTACCTAAAGCAACAACAGTAGATGACCAGCTTGCCCTGATGGAGAAATCCTATCAAATGGCTGCAAAATATCTTCCGCAAGGTAATAGCAGCAATGGAGAAGCCACACCCACAAACGGTACAGCTTCGGGAGCTTCGACTGCCAGCCAAAAAGAGCATTTTGTATCATTTACGCCCACAAGGAAAAACACCGTATCAGCCTTGTATCGTGAGCCAACAGACAGCGAATTTTTGAACGATTTAAACCAGACCAAAAACAGGGGCTTCTATACCGCAGGTTCTACTGAACAGGTGGTACAGCCGAAAAACAGCATCAAAGCCTGCGTACACGATGCACAAACCGTTGTTGGGGAAACGGGCGTAAGGCTTCGTTTATTAGAGCCTGCCAAAACGCCTAATCGTACCATTCCCAAAGGAACTATCGTAACGGCGAATGCCAAGTTTCAGGGCGGTCGTTTACAGCTAAAGGTTACTTCGGTAGAACTGGAGGGTAATATCATTCCCGTAGATATTACCATTTACGATTTGGACGGGCAGCAAGGCTTGTACGTTCCGTATTCGCCCGAAATGAACGCACTTACCGAAATGGCGGGCAATATGAGCCAGACAGGAGGAACGAGCGTGATGCTTACGCAGAATGCCGGACAACAGGTTGCTGCCGATTTAAGCAGAGGCATTGTACAAGGAATTTCGGGCTATTTCGCAAAGAAAGTACGTACACCAAAGGTTACGCTCAAAGCAGGGCATCAGGTCTTCCTTGTATCAAAACAATAATGTTAAACTAAAATAATTTTATAATGAAAAATCTTTTTAAAACACTTTGGGCATTTGCTCTGACTATCGGCTTAGCCGTAAATTCTTTTGCGCAGGACAGCATCAGAACTCCGCTTGCATTGGGCAAGATAGAACCATACAAAATGGAAGTAACCTACGATAAAACTTCGCACTTGATTTTCCCGACTGCCATTCGTTACGTGGATTTGGGAAGCGAATACCTGATTGCAGGTAAAGCCGAAGATGCGGAAAACGTACTACGAGTAAAAGCATCGGTAAGGAACTTTGAACCGGAAACGAATTTTTCAGTAATTACCAATGATGGACGTTTTTACAGTTTCAGTGTGTATTACAGTTCCTACCCTGAAGCAACAAGCTATGACCTGCTAACAATGCAAAAATCAGTAGATAGAACCAACGGAAACGATGTGCTTTTTGAAGAATTGGGCAACAATTCGCCCTCACTGGCAGGCTTGTTACTGGAAACCATTTACAAGAAAGACAAGCGCATTGTAAAGCATATCGGGGCTAAGAGTTTCGGCATTCAGTTTATCCTCAAAGGCATTTACATACACAACGGCAAATACTATTTCCATACCGAACTGCGTAACAAAACCAATGTTCCGTTTGAGATTGATTTTATCAATTTCAAAGTGGTGGATAAAAAGGTTGCCAAACGTACCGTAGTGCAGGAAATTCCTTTGACACCGCTTAGGACTTACAAACCATTGGACGGCATAAAAGGAAAATCTACCGAGCAAAATGTATTCCTCTTAGACCAATTTACCATTGCCGATGATAAGATACTTCTGATTGAGATTTTCGAGAAGAACGGCGGCAGGCATCAAACATTGCAGGTGGAAAATTCGGATTTAATCAAGGCTCGTTTGATTGACGATATGCACCTGAAATTTTAATAACCCATTTAAAACAACAGTAATAAAATGAAAAAGTATATCTATACCGTGATGCTCGTTTTAATGGGTATCACAACGACACAGGCACAGCGAATGCTGCCGAAACAGAAAGGGTTGGAAGTAAATGTTGGTGTGCTGTCCGATGATAAAATCGGCAACGATTATTATATCAATATCGGTATGACCGTGAACGGTAAGAACGGCAATTACCAGCTTTGGGCGTTGGAATATACGCACCAATACCACGATTATAAAGACCTCCGCATCCCGCAGGAAACTTTTACAGCCGAGGGCGGTTACAGCTTCTTCCTTTTGGGCGATGCCCGGAAGAACATCACGCTGAATGCCGGAATAACCGCCGTAGCAGGTTATGAAAGCATCAACCGTGGCGAACCGATGTTGTATGACGGAGCGAAGATATTGGACGAGGACAATTTCATTTACGGAGCTGGCGGACGACTGACCTTTGAAACGTACCTTTCTGACCGATTTGTATTAGTCCTGCAAGGGCGTACAAAAGTCTTTTGGGGTACGGATTTACGACAGTTCCGACCGTCGGCAGGTGTGGGATTAAGGTTTAACTTTTAAAACGTAAAAAACGATGATAGCAATATTCAATAAATTCAGAACAGGGCTACTGCCATTATATATATTCCTGGCAATCCTCACAGCTTCGGTTACGTTGGTATCTTGCAGCAAAGATGATGAACTCGAAATACAGAACAATTTTCCTTTCGAGGTCAATGTAATGCCAGTGCCTAAAGATGTTGCCAACGGACAAACCGTAGAAATACGCATTACCATACAGCGTACAGGCAATTACAGCAACACGCAGTATTTTCTTCGCTACTTCCAGTTTGATGGTCAGGGAACGTTGCAATACTACAATGAGCCGCCGTATCAGCCCAACGACCTGTACCAGTTACCAACGGAGCAGTTCAGGCTGTATTACACGTCAACGTCTGCCGTATCACAATCTTTTGATGTTTGGATTTCGGACAGCTTCGGGAACGAAAAGCAGATAACTTTTCAGTTTAACAGCAGCGATTAAGAGCAGTATTCCAATTCATAAATAACGGCTTATCTGATGGGTAAGCCGTTTTTAATTTTAAATTCGATAGTTGCTAAAGAAATAATTTCTTATCCTTGCAATAATGAAAAAGGGTATTATCCTTTCGGTTTACCAAATTTGAGTAAGTTATTATTTCCATAAACAATGAAAGCGGCTTGCCTTTTTGGGTAAGCCGTTTTCGCATTTTATAAAACTGCTGATTTTACAGACTATGGAAATAAAAATTAGAAAGGAAGAAAAGGAAGATTTCAAAAAAGTTTTTGAACTCATTCGCCTGGCTTTTGAAAACGAGGAATTGAGCGACCATAAAGAACAGTTCTTGGTGGAACGGTTACGCAATTCTGATGCGTTTGTCCCCGAATTATCACTTATTGCCGAAGTAGATAATCAAATTGCGGGATATATATTGCTCACAAAAATTAATATTGAAGACAAGGATAAAAACACTTACACCTCGCTTGCGTTAGCCCCTGTTGCTGTGTTGCCGAATTATCAGGGAAAAGGTATTGGCGGCAAACTCATACAAGCTGCCCACGATATAGCAAAAAAAATGGGCTTTGGCTCTGTGATGCTGTTAGGACACGAAAACTATTACCCTAAGTTTGGCTATAAGCTGACCAAAGAATTTGGGATAAAGCTGCCATTTGAAGTTCCTGAAGAAAACTGTATGGCAATAGAACTATCGCAAAATGCGCTGCAAAATGTAAGCGGTGTAGTTCGGTATCCGAAAGAGTTTGAAATTGAATAATGCCACGGATATTTTTCGTAAATTCAAACAGTGGAAATAAAGTATTTTTGGTATGGTTGCATCATTGGTAATAGGTATTATATTTTTGGTTGCAGGACTGGGACTTCGCTACTGGATTAACCGGAGAAAGTTTTACAGGCGCAGCCCTATGGGAGCAGAGGGCTTCTCATCTTATGAAAGTTGGGTTTTCATTAAATTCGTGGAAAGGGTCGGTAAATGGATAGCTTACGGGCTGATTATTTTCGGTCTGTTGTCGCTGTGGGTTTATTGGCGTGAGAAAAAAGAAAAACAACAACCTGAAGTAAAAATAGAACAACCTGCCGAACGCAGATAGTTATTACAGCATACATTTTTTAAGCAAATCGGATAGCCCAAAAGCTATCCGATTTTTTTATTTACGGCTTAGTAAATCGCCAAACGCTACCTCTCAAAGCCAAACCCTGCAACTTTCCCCAATGCCGTACTAAGCCTTTATAAATTCAACTTCCATAGCAAAATTGAGCAAACAATGGAAGTAATCGCAATACAAAAATCCGCACTGGACGGAATGAAGAATGAGCTGAAAGCACTTTTGGAACTTACCGAAAATGCCACGCAGAAATACACGCCAATTTTTGCGCAAGAGCAATGGCTCGATAACCAGGAAGTGTGTTTGATGATGAACATTACCAAGCGGACTTTGCAGACGTATAAGGACAAAGGGTTATTGCCTTATTCCAGACTGAACCGTAAAAATTATTATAAACGCTCGGATGTACAGGCTTTGCTCGAAGCCGGACAACCGTACAATACTGCCGAAAATGGATTTATTCACGAATGACAATGAAGAAATCATTGCCCATCAGGAAATGATAACACAGCTAAGAACCCGTATCGAAAGCATATTGAAAAACTACCGCCCTGTAATGAACGGAGAAATTTACCTTTCGGGCGAAGATGTGTGCAAGCTGCTCCATATCAGCAAACGCACTTTACAGCAGTACCGTGATGATAATATACTGCCGTATATACAAATAGGCGGTAAGATTATTTATAAGGAAAGCGATATCCTGACTATACTGGAGCAAAATTACATTTCACAAAAAATTGTTTGACTGTAATCTTTTTTGTATTATATGCTGTCAAAAAAGGACGAGTTTAGTATCTTTGTTGTCGAAAATATAGAAAATACTTAAAGTTGTTTTTGCTTTAAGTTCCGCATTAGAAACTGGTAATTTTTAAAACCCCGGAACGAATAAGTAAGAACGCTCACGTTATGGCGTGGGCGCTCGCTTATTTGGGGGTCAGGCGTACCAGTGCCTTAATGCCAGTAAGTGTGGTTGCCTGCGCCTCTTTTTTTTGCAGGTTCCACTAACTTGATAAACATTAAGAGTTATGGACGGCAAGGATATTTTTTACCCCGAATTTGACCACCCTGCTACGCAATTATCAGCGTTCTCTCTCTGCATTGATGTTTTTATCATATCCCTTAAAAACGGGGAAATTGTACATTTTAAACCTAACGAGATAGCACACTTTAAAGATTGGCTTGACCGTTTTAAAGTCAGGGACATTGAGGTCGATAAAGGAATACCTTACGTTACTCGAACTCCGAATTTATCTAAAGCTCCCAACGGATTTTTTAACCTCATCAAACTAAGCAAAAAGAAAATGAGCAAAGAACAAATAATAAAGGTAGGGATGATAGATGACCACGATATGCTTAGAAAGGGTATTTGTGATTTTCTAATGGGTTTCGGTTTTGAAATACTTTTTGAAGCCGAGAATGGAAAAATGGCAATGAAAAAAATGGAGGAAATCGAAGTTGTTCCCGATGTAATGGTTGTTGATATAAATATGCCGGTAATGAATGGTTTTGAAACCGCTAAAGCATTGAATGAAAAATATCCGCAAACCAAAGTCCTGGCTTTTAGCATTAATGATGATGTACAGGATGTAGTAAAGATGCTTCAGCGTGGCGTAAAAGGGTATATACTGAAAGGCGCAGACCCCGAAGAACTTAAAAAAGCCATAACCGTTATAAATGATGGAGGACATTATTTTAGTGCTGGCGTAGCCGAAATTGCAAAAGAATACTATAAACAGTTTCCGCAATAACAGGTTTCTTTGTTACTTTCTTTTCCGCAGAACTCACGAAAGAAAGTAATCCCCCAATAATAAATTATGGGATAATGAATATCCCAAGCAATAATGTCGCAACCTGTTTGGTAAAATGGAAAAGAAAGGATTTGTGTAAGGGCGCATTTTGCTAAAGGGGATTGCACCAATTTAAAGCAAAAAGACTGCCCAACCATCGGGAGGATCTGTCTTTTTGCCGCCCGACTTTTCGGGTCAGGCGGCTGCTATTTTAGCTTATGGTTTTTAAATACTCGTCATAACGTTCCGTTATATCCTTGCCTTTCCTGAACGTGTCTTTTGTGTAGCTGTAATGCTCTTCAAAGAACTTTACTTCTTTGGTGGTAAGGTCTATTAAATAGCGGTAGTCTGCGTTTATCCGCCTTTCATCCATTGTACAATGCTCCGTAAGCATTTCGAGTTCTTGCTCACTGTTGTCAAGGGATAACAAAGGCAAAAAAAGCCTTTCAACGATATATCCCTGTTCGGGTGCGCTGCTGCTGTCGGCAACGCAAATAAGAGATTTGCCGTTGCTCAATTTGATATGAAGATTTGAACGTGTCATAAATTGAAATTGGGGTTTATTGATTAAGCCGTTAATTGGATTAATGAAAATTCTTCCGTCCAAAATTCCTCGCTGGTGTGCTTGCCGTATGCTGTATAGTAGCCTGTACCGTTTGCACGCAATACAAGCCTGTAACAGTCCAATCGGTTTTCGGGTGCGGTAAACATTTCCTGCTCCCCCTCGTCAAGCTCCACAAATGCCCATTCTTTATCGTTTAGCATTTCTTCAATGTTCGGGGTATCGTCTTCGCCTGTGCAATAAAAATCTACTGCCGTATCATAGTAGTTCATTGAGCAGAAATAATGATTGCCCTCTAACGGCTTAACCAATGCAAGCCGTTTTGCCTGTTCCTGTTTCCATTCTTCGGATAGATGGATAATTGCAAACTCGCAATTATCCCATTCGCTATTGGTGTTGGCTTTAACCAAAATATGTGCTGTCGCTTTATCGGATAGTTTCATCGTTCTAAATTTTAATGGTGTTTAACTGATTTTCGATTTTACGTTCTAATAGAGTGTCGAGTATTTCCCATTCGCTGTCGTACTCCTTGCCCTCAAAATGGTAGGTGTCTGTTTCCTTGTCTAATTCGTAGCTGTCAAAATCTTCGTCTTCCAGATAAATATCTATGAGTAGCTTGTCAGAAAACATTGTCCTGCCATATACCAAACAACCTAATTCCTCATAATCCAATTGGAAATCTATGTTGTAATGCTCGGCTATCTGCTTAACTGCTTCCGCATTTGGCGACCATTTTGTTTGATAATTGAATATTCCCGTATCGCTTTCGTAAACCTCAAAGAAATATCCGCCGTTACTGTCGTCTATGAAATCGGGCAGTTGTCCGCAATTCTCTTTCCTTTCTCTTTCAGCCATTGATTTGAATAGCTGTGTTACCTGTTCGATTGCTTCAGGCTTCCCCTCGAAGACAACCGTATTGTTGCACCAATTTGGCATAATTATTTATCGTTTAAGGTTATTTTTAATAAAGGCTCACTTCCGAATATTAGGTGTATAGCCTGTTTTAGATTGGGTTTACAGTCCTCTGTCTGTGCATATTCGATAAGGCAGTGCATCGCAAATATTGCGTTGTATCCGTCAAAAAAATGGTCTGCAAACCAGCGTGGTTTTTTGAGAAGTTTGTCCTCGTTCTTCTCGATTATCCTGTGTGCATCCTGCACAAGCCTGTACCAAAATTCTGCGGTAAAAAAGCCCTTTTGATACCAACCCTCACGAATGGTAATTTCATTTTTCAGAAAGTATTCGCACTGCTTTTTTACGGCGTTCTGAATGTTCGCCATTTCTTCGGGGAATAGCCTGCAAAGCAATTCGCCTTTATCTAAGTTGTCCATTTTATGTAATGCTTTCATATTGTTGTTTTATAGTAGGCTACCACCATTTAAGGCGGTAGCCTGTTGTTATCTAATTAAGGTTTAGGATTTCCGCACCGTCCAAAGCAAATGCGGTACACAATTCAAATGCTTTCTGTGATTTGAGTTGGGCAGTACCACCCAATACAATGCTCTGTAATTTGGCTTCATCATCTTTGTAATTGCGTACATTCTGAAAGTAGCCTGTAACAGCGTTGTATGCTCCGAACAAAGTCCCTTTGGTCGTGTTCATCTGTTGTGCATCATCTGTCATAGCATATAGAAGCGCATTATCAACCACGTTTTTGAACACGGTGGAAACTTCATCGTCAGCCCCTTTGTTGATAAGGTCAAGTGTTTCTTTGTTCGGGCAAAGTGCCAACTGGATTAGCTTTCTTACTTCTCGGTCTGATACTTTTACCTTTGTCCAATTATTGAAAATGCCCTCTAATTGGTTGCTCAATGTGTTGGCAAGCCCCATAATCTTGTGGGCGTTCTCGATACGTTGTTTTGCTCCCGAAGTATGTTTGATACGGACTACATTGGTCATACTGCGTAGTGAGGCATTCAGCGTGTTTTGGCATACGATACGGATAGGCGTAAATGCTGCGGTAATACTTCCGCTACCATCGTGCGAAGTGGTTAGAAAAATGTACTTTTCCGTTACATCATCGCCATTGCCTACACGGATATAATCGGGCAGTTTGGCAGTGATAAAGATGCGTTCCCCTTTGCCCAATGCCCCTGCGGTTTCGTACAGGATACCTTCGCCACCACCTACAATAGCATCAAAAAAATTAAAGGCTTCCCGATTTTGTACAATGTGGTAATCCTTACCGACTACACCCAATACTGCATTGTTATCGGTGCGTATGTTAGCGAAATAGTTAGGTACTTCTAATTCGGTGCTACCTATTTCTATACCGTTGGCAGTTTCGATAATGCCCGAACCTTTGGTAAACAGTGGGGATTTTACGACATCGTAATCTAACCCTGCGTATTTGATAGCTTCCTCGCTCGTTGGGTATTGCTCTACGATTTGCCCCAAACCGTGCCACGCTTTTTGCTGTACTGAAAAGAAACTGTGCTTTCCTGTTTGCTCGTTGAAATGAATGTTATGTGCCATTTTGATAAATTTTGATGTTAAAAAATGATTGAATACTCGTTGTTAGAATGGGAGGTCGTCATCTGCTCCCTGTGCTGTAACCTTGTTGTTCTCGGCTTGTGCAGTAGCTTGTATGGTTTCGGCTCTCCTGCTACCTCCGTGCAGTTTGATTTGTGAGGTATGAAAGTTCAGCCCCGAATGTGCTTCGCCGTCTTTGCCTATCCACGCTCGTGTATTCACTCGCCCTGTGAGTTCTACCAATGTGCCTTTTGTCAGCAGTCTTGCCACGTTTGCAGATAGCCAGTAGGCACAATCGAAGTAGGTCGTTTGCTCTACACGCTCGCCTTGTTTGTTCTTGTAGCTTTCGTTGCTCGCTACCGAAAAGTTTACTACTTGCTTGTCGTTGTTAAGGGTTCTTACTTCCGCATCCCTTGTTAGTCGTCCGATGATGTTCATAATCGTTCTGTTTTAAAAGTTTGACATTTTGTTACGTTCGCTTTTCTCGCTTCCTGCTTCCTGTTGTGGTCTGCTCCGCTTCGCATAATATTTTCCAAAAGAAAAACCGGAAAAAAGAAAGCAGATAATCCAAGCGGGCAACAGCGATGACCAAGAAAAAAAATGATTTAATGGGGGTTCCTTTAGGGGGAAACCGTTCATTCGTTTTTTTTATTGGTGGGTGTGTGCGATGGCTGCCCGCTATAACTTAGCTGCCTTTTTACCGGTTGATTGTGGAAATTTTCTATTCCTAATTTTTATGTCAATTATGAACAGGCTTCAATAGTCTGAAACAAAGGAGGAGTAATAAAAAAGTATGGGCATAAAAAAAGCAGAACCGTTAAGTTCTGCTTCTTGTGGTTAGATAAAAGCGGATTAGATTGCCATCATAAATGCCTCTTCCATTGCTTTGAATTTCGGTGTAACCAAATCCATATCCTTGCTGATTTTTTGGCTTGTGATTTTAGCATAAATTTGTGTGGTGGAAATGTTTTTATGCCCCATCATTTTGCTAAGGCTTTCAAGCGGTACGCCCTCGGTCAGAAACATTGTTCCAAAAGTATGTCTTGCGGTGTGAAAGGTTACTTTTTGCTCCGTGATAATCTCTGCCTTTTCAACCAATTTACCTATGTGCGTATTGCAGGTTGCATTGGTAGGAACCGGAAAGATAAATTCATTCCTTGTTGTACCCTGATATTTCTCAATGATACGTTTAGGGATTTCCATTAACCGAACATTGGAAGCAACATCAGATTTCTTTCTCCGGCTGATAATCCATTGATGACCGTCAAAGAATGATTGAATATTGCTTCTTGTCAATTTCTTAATATCAGCGTAAGCCAATCCTGTAAAGCAACTGAAAATAAAAATATCTTTTACAAGTTCATATCTTTTATGCGGAACCTGACACATCATCAGCTTTTCAACGTCTTCTTTCAGTATGTACCCTCTGTCGGTTTCTTCCATACTTATTTCGTAATCCTCAAAAGGATTATCACGTATCAGCCCTTTTTTGATAGCCAGTTCAGCCAAAGCAATAACAGGCATTGTGTAAATCCAAACCGTGTTATGGGCGCATTGCTTATCGTAGCGGAGGTAAAAGTCAAACTCACGGATAAAATCTGCCGTCAGTTCCCGAAATGCCATATCTTCCCTGTGATAACGCTCTTTTATAAATTCCGTAAGATGATTGTAAACAGTGATGTATTTGTTGTAAGTTCCTTGTGAACGCTCCTCTTTATCAACCAATCTTTTAAATTCAACATTCTGGTCGTTAAAAACTTTCAATATGGCATCATCCATTACACCAACACCGAGAAAAGAGAGCTTTACTTTTTGGGCAGTTGCAAAGCCCTCGTGCTTCAGCATATCTTCATAAATCTTGTCGATACGTCCCCGTATATTGTCCAGCTTTTGGTTGATGCTCAAAGCTGTGGCACTTTTGCCCTGAACCCGTCCGTGTTTTAAATCCCAACTATTAGGGTTAATTTCTAACTTTGTCCCGAAAGTTTTCGGTGTTCCATCAATGGTAATACGTGCCATAACCGGGGCATTACCGTTCTTTTTCAGTTCGTTCTTTTTCAAATAGAAAAGCAGTTTGA
>MKSF01000017.1 GCA_001897155.1 Bacteroidetes bacterium 47-18
AAATCATTTGCTAAAAAATAGCATTGATAAAGGTTTCTTAACAATAAAAAACGTTTGATTATGGTAGTAAGTATATTTAAAAACTTCAATGAAGTGGTAGAAAATGCCAAAATAATTGAAGTATTGAACGACATCAAAACAGGTAAGTACATCAATGTAATTACTTATCTGCGGAAGTCATTGGCAGAGAGTAAAATGGAAGCATACGAAAGGGCAAAGAAATCTTTGCCCGCTTTCACGCCTTCGGCTTCCTTTAAAGGCGGTAGAAAGTTGGAATATCTTACTGCATACACACAAATTGTAGTATTGGATATTGACAAACTTACAACGGAACAACTGAATACAGCAAAGCAATTAGCAAAGGAAACGCCCTACACTTATTCGGCTTTTATCAGTCCATCGGGAAACGGTTTAAAAATCTTCGTTCGTGTAAATTCAGCACAGGAAAACCACAAAGAAGCGTTTTTAACGCTTCAAAAATTCTATGAAGAATTTTTGTCGCTACCTATTGACAAATCGGGCAAAGACGTTACACGCCTTTGCTTCGTGTCTTACGACACCGATTTGTATTTGAATGAAAATGCAACCGTTTATCCTGTAATTGCTACGGAAGATTTAAGACCTTATTTTAACCAAGAGCAGGAAGCAGAACCCGAACCGCCAACCATTGCAAGCAATGGTTTTTCTACCGAAAAATTTGGCAATGATTATTTGGCAACGTATGAGCATTGTGTAAGGTTTACCGAAAAGAAAGAAAGCTATGTAAATGGCAATCGTAATAATTTCATTCACTTGTTAGCCTGTAACCTTAATCGTAAAGGTGTGCCAATGCCTGCGGCATTAGGCTTTATTTTATCCGATTATAATTACAATACACAGGAAGTAACGGCAACGGTAAACAGTGCCTACAACAATACCCACGAACACAACAAAAGCACCTTATCCATTTCGTCAAATGGCGAAATTTCCGGGCAATCCAAAAGCATAAAATCATCTGAAGATGATACAGACGAGGAAGAAGAAAAACCGAGTTTCATAGACCGATTAGAGAACTTTTTAAACTACCGTTATAGCTTTCGCTATAACGTAGTTTCGGGAAAATTGGAGTACAAACCTGCCAAAGCTACGCTTTGGAAACCGCTAACGGATTTCGTTGAAAACTCAATCCTGCGTGAGATTTTGAAAGCAAAAGTAAAATGCAACATCAATACATTACGCAATTTGTTACGTTCCGATTTCTGCGAACAGTTCGACCCATTCAAAGCCTATTTTGATAACCTGCCCGACAATGAAGATGAAACCGACTACATTGCGGAGCTTGCCAATACCATTACCACCACAAAACAGGATTTATGGATTGAGTGTTTTAAAAAATGGTTTGTGGCAATGGTGGCTTGCGTAACCAATGATAAAGCAATTAATCAGACCGTAATTGTATTTAGTGGCAAACAGGGAGTAGGAAAAACAACGTGGATAGAAAAGCTGATACCGAAGCCTTTAAAAGATTATATGTTTTCGGGAACAATCAATCCCAATAATAAAGATACCTTGATACATTTAGCGGAATGTATGCTAATCAATTTGGATGAACTCGAAAACCTAAACCGTACAGAGATAGGGACATTAAAAGAATTGATAACGAAAACCCATATCCGTATGCGTAAAGCATACGGGCATAACAACGAAACCCTGCCCCGCAGGGCATCGTTTGCAGGTAGTGTAAACACTGCCCAATTCCTAAACGATACAACAGGTTCACGCAGGTTTTTATGTTTTGAAGTGGAGCATATCGAGTATGCACATAACATTAACATCAACAACGCTTATGTACAGGCAAGGCAATTATATAAAGACGGTTTCCGTTATTGGTTCAATCAGGAAGAAATCAAAGAGATTAACCAAAACAACGAGCAATACCAAATCAGAAGCCCCGAAGAAGAATTACTATTAACGTGGTTTGAGATTGCCGACAGAGATACCGCAAACAATTTTCTGAACACCACACAGATAGCCACCAAATTAGCAGAGAGAGCAAAGCTGAACATCACAGACGGTACAGTAATGAAGTTAGGCAAAGCATTGAAGAAACACGGCTATTTGAGATTATCCAAAAAAAGCGGTTATGTGTATGCAGTAAAAGAATTGACTTGGGAAGAAGTGGACAACCAAAACAGGGAAAAAGAACCACCACCCGAACCGCCCAAACCGCCAAAGCAAACAGGCTTACCGTTCTGAATTTCTCAAAGGTGCAAAATGCACCTTTTTTCATTCGTTGGAGTGGATAAGTAAGATAACCTTTTTTGAACAAAAACATTTTTCATTTTTTATCTTCGATAAAAAACGAGCCAAAACAAAACTATTGAGTGCAAATCGAAACTATCGTTTCACTTCTTTGCACCTTATCAGCCCGATAAATCGGTTTTTATATTTCTGCGAAATACAAAAAATTCTTTTTGGCAAAAGTTACTTATCCTACTTATCCTCATAATTGGGTGTAAAGCAGAACCTAAATTTCACAATAGAAGTTGAATGAAAAAGTAAAGAAAGTTCTTGTTTATTCCAATTATTTTGTTTTTATTTCATTATTTTGTGCCAAAATATTTAGCATATTTTTTTGAAAATTGAATAGCTGTAAAAGTATTAATTAATCGTCTGTAAATCAGAAATTTATAAATATGCTTATTGAAATATTTTGAATTTAGAATAATCAATAATAATGAACATTGCACCAAACATATCTTTTCAATCAGCATTAAATAAGCTTGGAATGGATGATAAATCATCATCTGGGATTCGCTTTGTTGCTGATAGAGCAAATGAATCAGATCCTGATTTATATTTGGCTTTAGAGTATGCGAATGAATTTGGAGCAAATGCGGTTTATTTTAGATTTTATAATGACAATCGTCCTCCCAAGCCACAAATTTATGTCTATGATTTCTCCGAGCTTACTTGCGAAAATATTAAGAGTGCAGATATTCATCATAAGCTCTGGAATGCAGGAATCGTACCTTTTTGTTTTATATTCGACAAAAGTCAAATCCTTATTTATAATTGTGCAAAAAAACCACAATGGGATAAGGATGGACAAATATTTACTACATCCCCACACGATTTAATAAATTTACTTAGTGAAATAAATGATAAGCTAGAGGAGTATAATTTCCGTCAATTTGACTCGGGTTTATTCTGGGATTCAGAAGCTGGTAAGGATTTCAAATATGAAGAGGGAGCCTATGAACAATTATTAGCTCAGCTAAAAAATGTAAAAGCGAATATTATTTCTCGTGTTGGGAATGAATATGCTTCACTTGTAAAAAGAGTGTTAATGATGCTTATATTAGTTAAGTATCTTGAAGAACGTAAGGACGAAGACGGAAACGGAGCATTAAATCCTGATGATTTTTATAAACCTTATAACTCTAAAAACCCTACACTTGAAGGTGTTCTTGAAAATGCAGAAATGTTTATCCAAGTTCTTCAGGAATTGTCGAGTAAAGAGCATTTTAACGGACAAATTTTTTATTTAAGTAAAGAAGAATGTGACATTCTTAAAGAAAAAATAGACCTTACCTTATTTCAATACTTCGTTAGAGGGGATGTGTCAATATTTTCAAAAGGCAAACAAGGTATAGGTCAAATGAAATTGTGGAGACTTTATCAATTCAATTATCTACCTATAGAGTTGATAAGTCATATTTATGAAGACTTCTTGGCAGACGAAAATGGTCAAAAGAAAAAAGGAGTTGTCTACACGCCTCCTTATTTGGTTCAGTTCCTTATTGACCAGTGTATGCCTTTGAAAGAAAGTAAAGAGGATTTCAAAATAATTGACCCAGCTTGTGGCTCTGGAATTTTCCTAGTTGGAGCTTTTAAAAGAATGATTCAATGGTGGAGGATAAGAAATAACTGGTCTAAACCCCAAAAAGAAAATATTGAAGACTTAAAACAGTTACTTAAAAATAATATTTTTGGTTGCGATTTAGAAAATGAAGCCGTAACCCTATCTTATTTTAGTTTGGGACTTGCTCTACTGGATGCTCTATCACCAAAAGAAATATGGAGAAATGTACACTTTGATAATTTGGTGGGAAGTAATTTATTTCAAGGAGACTTTTTTAAAACACTTAATGAAGAAATACTAAATACTGATTTTCAATTAATCATAGGAAATCCACCCTTCAATTCAGAGTTTACAGAGTGGGCAGAAATCGTAAATAAAAAAGAAAAACAGAATAATCCGCTTCGTCCAGATATACCAGATAATCAAATTGCATTATTGTTCTTAGAGCAATCATTCAAATTATTGCAAGAAGGTGGCAACTGTTGTTTGATTTTACCATCAGGGCCAGTTTTGTATAATACAAACACTCACGAATTTAGAAAGTTTCTTTTTGAGCAGTATTATTTTAAGGGAGTATTTGACTTTACCCCTTTGAGAGCAAAACTGTTTATAGGTAGTAGTTCAAGTGCTAAACCTGCAGTAGTTTCTATATTTGCGGAAAAGTTAAATCCTGAAAATAATGCCACCTACCATTACATTTTCAGAAGAACAAAGGCATCGGGAGAGAAGATTGATTTTGAGATAGACCATTATGATATTCATAAAGTAACTCATAAAACTGCAACAAATAAAGCTGGTGTTTGGCAAGCCAATTTTATGGGAGGTGGGCGTTTACATCAATTATTGAATAAAATATCTGAAGAAAGAACCTTAGGGGAGTATTTAGATGAAATGATTGAAAATAATGGGTGGAAAGTTGCTGAAGGTTGGATAGAGTCCCCCTCAGGTAAGCCTATAAAAAGAATACAGAATCTTTTGAAAAAGGATACACTTACAAATGAAGAGCAGATTGAACTCGCAAAATTAAAACATAATTATGAGGCTGATTGGATAACTGGGTTCAATTTTGTTGAAACAAAGAATTTCACGGAAGACGGCATACAAAATATTCAAAATTGTAACATTGAATATTTCTTGCGTAATAGACAAAAAAATAAGGAAATTTTTCAACCTCCTCATATCTTAATCAAAGAGCAATCAGGTGTATCTTCTATTCCGATTGAATTTAGAGATGATTATTTGACTTTTAGAAACGAAATTATAGGCATTCATTCACCAGAAAAAGATGTCGAATTATTAAAAAAAATTGAAAAACGTTATAAGAATAATCCTGCATACTCTGCATTACTATGGTTGTTGAGTGGTCGCATTATAACTACAAGAGAAGGGGTTGTTTTGAAAAACGATATTCTATCTCTGCCTTATCCTGAAAAGGAAATTCAATTTGATTCTATCGAAAAAGAATTACTCTCAGACATTTCAGTGTATTATTCTGAATTTAGAAAAGCTGGCGAAAAAAGTTTGATTTTAGAATCAATAGCAGACACGCAAACATTAGAAACATTTGGCGAACTCTATTGCAGAATACTTAATTCTATTTATCAAAATTTCAAACCACTATCTCCGATAATTGGTAAAGAATTTATAGCATATCCATTTGTTTTAGGTGATATGTCAGAGTTCGAAATTCCTGATTCAATTGATAGTATTGAGAATAAATTAAGAACACTTATAAATGCCAAGAAAGGATATAATTTATGGATTAAGCGTATTGTAAAAGTGTACCACAAAAATATAATCTTTTTGTATAAGCCAAATCAGAAGAGATATTGGCTTTCTTCCATTGCCGTCAGGGATGCAGACGAAACTTTTGTTGATTTATATAAACAAGGTAAGTAATGGGAGAAGTAACTAATAATACATTTGGAACACTTAGCAGTGCCCCTGACAATACTATAATTACAATTATTTATAATTATTTATCTTCTATCTTATCCTCTTTTAAAGGTAAAAATGATGAGAATGAGAATACAATAACTAATCGTCTATGTAAGTCATTAAATTCCAGAAAACCATCTGAATATCCGTTCTATTTTCATCATCAAAACATAGAGAATGAAAAGGAAAATACTTCAACGGACTTCGCGGTATTTGGGACTTATGCTTACGCCCAAGAAAATGATATTGAAGATAATGATTCTCCATCGCTAGTAAAGTTTGAAGCCAAGAGATTAAACTCAAAATTGCCATCAAAGCGAGAAAAAGAATATGTCTGTGGCGAATATTCAGGAGGTAAATGTACAAAAAACTCTGGTGGGATTGAACGATTTAAAAATGGACGACACGGTAGAGATGTTGTAAACGCTGGTATTGTTGGTTACATTCAAACTGATTCACCAAATCATTGGTTTCAGAAAGTTAATGATTGGATTCAGGAACAGATTAAAAGTCCAAGTAATAGTCAGTTGGTTTGGGAAAAAAATGACTTAATTGTTTTAAATAACCAGAACGGTATTTTATCCTGTTATTCTTCAACTTCACATAGAATATATGGAGATGGCATTAGCTTGAAACATCTTTGGATTGATATTTCAAGCTAAAAATAAAAAACAAATATTAATGATTCAAAAACTTAAGTATGGAATCTAACAGAATTACTAGACATATTGATAGGCTTATTTTAGATCCTAATAATTATAGATTCATAGATAGACCCGATTATAAATTTGTTACTGATGACCAAGTAGCTGATGTTCGTATTCAACAAAGAACCTTAAATTTCATTTTAGGTAAGAATCAGGAAAATATTCAGGATTTGATTAGTAGTTTTAAAACCAATGGTTTTTTAGATATTGATCAAATTCAGATAAAAGCTGTTGGGGATAAGTATTTAGTTCTTGAAGGAAATAGAAGAACAGCCACTTTAAAATATCTATGGGAAGAGTTTAAAGCAGGAAATGATGTTGGAGCACTAGAAGAATCAGATTTCAAGAGTGTTAAGCTGGTTGAAATTATAGATGAAAATCCTATTCAACATTTGATAACTATGGGGCTTCATCATATAAGTGGTAAAAAAAGATGGAGTGCCGTCAATGAAGCTCAACTAGTAAATGATCTTATAGAGAAATACGATAAATCTGAAAATGAGGTTTGTGAATCATTAGGAATATCAAAGTTTAAATTAAGAAGAAGTCTGAGAACACTATCTCTAATACGACAGTATAAAACGAGTGATTATGGAGATCAGTTTCAGACAAATAAGTATACAATTTTTGAAACGATTGTAGGTAACCCAATTATGAAGAGCTGGCTTTCTTGGGATGATAGTCAATATGAAGCTCAAAACAAGGCAAACCTTGAAAAATTATTTGAATGGATTTCTGAAACAGAAGAAGTAGAAGAAGATCAAGATGGAATTGAAAGAAGCATAATAAAGGAGCCAATTATTACCCAATATCGCCAGATAAAAGAAGTTGCTGAATTCATAAATGATCCATCTGCGGTTAAACGAATGGAAGAAAGTAGAAGTATCACAGAAGGATATACCTACAGTGAGGCTATTGGTGAAAATCGGCTAAAAAATGCATTGCAAAATATTAAGAGTGAAGTACAAGTTGCATTCAATTTCAGTGAATATATGGCTGATAAGGATTATGAGGAAATAGAGAATCTTAAGTTGAAATTAGATCGATTAATTCCTAATAGTTTAGCAAACGTTCTTATATCTTCACAGTCAGCAAATCTTTATTTTCCAGTTGTAAGAAATCACTTTACTTCTGCAATGATTCATCAATACAGGAAGCTGAACAAATTACAAATAAATAATCTTACAAAAGTGAATATTTTTGTAGGAGGTAATAATATAGGTAAGACTTCTATTTTGGAAACCTTTTATTTGGCAAGTCAATTAAATAACCTGAATGCTTTTTTGGAATTGGAAAAATTCAGAGGAAAATTTAATGACGATATAAACCCGTTATGGATTGATAAAAACTTCAATAAGCCAATTGAAATTGAATCTACATTTAATGGTGTATCAAACGTAATCTATCTAAATTCTGAAGAAACTGGGGATGATATTGATAAAGCAGGATATGTCACAACTATATCAGCAGAAGCGAATCTTGAAAATACAAGTTATGCCAGTGAGTTACATTTATTCAGTAATAAAGATGCTCAATTTAAATTTTCTAAAATGATGATGTTGTGTCCAGCAACATTTACCAGCCCATATAGATATAATAGCTCACTTTTGAAAAAAGCACACGCTTTTGCAGTAGAAGAAAAGTATTTTGATGAGATTATAGAGTTTATTCGGGAGTATTTAGACCCAAGTATAGAAAAGATAGAACTTGTAAATATTAACAAGGAAAGTAGATTTATGGTAACGTCCTCTTTACTTGAAAATGCAGTAGATATTACGAAATATGGGGAGGGACTACAAAGAATTTTTGAGATAACCTTGCTGATGGTTTATAGTAGAAACGGAATTATTTGTATAGATGAAATAGATAGTGCTATTCATAAAAGTTTGCTAATTAAGTTTACAGGTTTTGTTCAAAGATTAGCAGATAAATATAATGTACAAGTATTCTTAACCACACATAGTAAAGAATGTATCGATGCATTTGTTGAAAATGATTATCCTGATGATGAACTAACAGCTTTCGCCCTAGAATTAGATAATAATGGAAAATTAGAATGTAATTTTTTAAGTGGCAATAAATTAAAACAATTAGTTGAAACAATTAATATAGACATTAGGTAATTATGGACACACAAATAATTATTGCACTTTGTGAAGGTCCTCACGATGTTGCCTTCCTAAATAAAACACTTAAAACAGTTGGTTTTAAAAGTAATGAAAAGACCAGTTTAGAAGAATATCCATTTCCAATGAATTCATTACTTATTCAAGAAGCCACTAAATCAGATGTAGAGGCATTAAATATTCAAACGGTTCGACAAAGTTTATTACCGTCAAATGCATTAAAAAGAGGTGATATTTATATTTTCTTATATATAATTGGAGGCGATAGCAAAAGTGATTTGAGAAAACAATTTATAGAAAAATTAGTTTCATTTATCAGAAAGCCTGGAGAAATTAGAAAAGGAAGAATTGATGATAATGTTAGTTTAGGAGTTGTTTACTTTTTTGATGCTGATGACAAAGGTGTTGTAGTTAGAATTGCAGAAGTTAAGAAAGAAATCAATGAGGTTATAGATGAAATTCCTGATGAGAGCTTTACCGCGAATAGTAGTATTGTACTAAAAGAAGGGTTAAAGATAGGCAGTTATATCTTTAGTGGAAATGACAATAATACTGGTAAGTTAGAAGATATTTTATTGCCAATAATGATCGAAAATAATGAAGATATATTTAACTCTGCCAATGAATTTCTTGAAAAGCATTATGATGAAGATAGACTATTTCCTATGAAAATAGAATGGACTGAAAATGAAGTAATCACAGAGAAAAGAAGTACCAAAGCTGGAGATAAGTTCAAATATAATAAATCCAAATCATTAATTGGCACCGTTGGGCAACTTCAACATTCTGGTGGAGCTAATACAGTCTGTATAGGGTTTACAGATTACTTGCGACTGGAAAAAATACAAGCTAATCCAAAGTGTCAGGAAATCATAAGTTTTGTAGAAAAGTTTATAGCCTTTGAATAGATTTCGACTTACTCCACGCACAGAAAAAATACGGCTTTAGCCAGACCCCAACCGCACAAGCCCAACGCTGAGCCTGTCTTCTATGGCATTGCCACCGTTTGCAACTGTCATACTTTTTGCGTTGTTTTTTGCCAACGCTCAACAGCACATTGCAATCCTCGTTCCTGCGGTTGCAAAGAGCTGTCCCAATGCGAAAAAAACAAAGCAAAAAGACACTTCACTCCAACCACCACCACCGTTCCGTTTATGCCAGTATGCAAATCGGTGGAAGCTATGTTTACATAATGTGGCATTATGTGTTCGCTTCGCACAGCCTTTTCCCTTGCTTATGCAAGCATCCAAACGCACAGGCTGTCACATAATAACATTATGTAAAATATCCAATGCCATAGTCCGCTACCCGAAAAAATATCCCAACGCTCAAACCCAACGCTGATATTTTTCGGGTATCGGAAGCCGTCTTTTTTTCTCCCAACGCACAGCCCACGCTCTCTGCCACGCTCCCCACCACCCATTTCAGCGGTGCAGTAAAAAAATAAAGCATTAGGAGTAGTGTTGCCAATGTGCTGAATAGCGTGTTCTCTCATTCCACTACATTACATTTCGGTAGGCTAACGCCAAATTTACCTGCATTCATTTCGTTTTATTCCGTTCACACCCTATTTCAGCACCGCACAGCAAGCGTATTTCGTACCTTATACCCTTGCTTTTTCCCAACGCTTCAGATAATGGTATGCTTTATTTTTTACTGCGGAGTGTTTGCCCCATTGCCAACGCTCAAAGGCGATTTTTCAAAGGAATAAAAGGAAGTTATTAGACATTTTCCAAAAGAAAAAAGAACAAAAAGGAAAGCAAAGGTAGGTGGCTACGCTCAATGCCAACGCTCAATAAAAAATCCAAAAGACTACGGCATAATGGCAAGGCATTTAAGGAGGCTTCGCCAAGTTGTTTTTTTGCCTTGCCACCCTTCGGGACTTATTCCGTTTCCTTTTGGATTTTTTGCCCCGCCACCTGTTGAATGGCTTTCTTTTTTTTCTGTTTTTTTCTTTGTAAAAAAGTTTTGGTTTTCAGCCACAGCAACGAAAGGAACGGAGCTAATCTCAAAAGTTGTGCGATATGAAAGCCGTTAAAATCATTACTTACAATCCCAAAAATCAAAAATCCGATTTTGAATTTTACGCCTTATCCAAAGGCTTAAACAGCGGTAAGCCGTTAGACAGCCCTTGCCCGAATTGCTTTGTGATTTCCTGCCGTAATGCGGAAGAATTGGACGTTTACCGTAGCTTATTATTCGGCTTATGGAAAACAAAAGCCTTTCATCAGTTCCTAATCGGTTCGGTTATCCCTTACATTCGGATAGGCGATTTTAAAAACTTCGTTTTTGAACAGGCAAGCCATTTGAAAGGCAAAGAAAAAGTATTTAAAAATGATATTCGCAGGGTTAAAACTTTGGAGCAGAGAGAACGGCACATACACGAACAGTTGCTTTTGATTTCCGAACTCAAACGCATTTACATTGCAAGGCATTTAAAGCGGTAGCCCTGCGGGCTACGCTCTTTTGCCTTGACCGTTCCCACCGATTGCCCGACATTCGCACCAATACCCACACATAAAGGCAATATAAAAGCACCAATTTATAAAAAGAGTGAAAACAGGTGCAATAAAAAAACCTGCCCGAATGGGCAGGATTTCAAACATTCTACAAAACTGAAAACCTTGTATTTATTCCTGTTTAGGTTCGTTAAAGTTTTCGTTCGGTTTTGTTTCTTCGCCATTGTCATCACGCATTGCGGTTTGAGCTATGGTAGTCGCCACAGTTCCGCCCAATATCAGATAACCGCCCACCGTTACAATGGTGGCAGGTAACGCAATGGGAGCAGTTAAGATTGCACCGCCTACGGCTGTCAATGTAATTCCTATGTTCCGAATGATTTTAAACCATTTCGGAGTGGGAGCTTTGACACGCTCTACTAAATTTAAACTATTGCTTTTCATTGTTGAATTGTTTTAAAATGATTTTTTCTAAATTGTTTACTCGGTGTTCTAGATAATCGACTTTGTGATTAAGCAAATCGTAACTGTTTTTGAACTCTGTTTTTATCAGTAATGCCATTGTTTTTACTTCCGTTAAATCCTTTTCCATTCTTTTGAAATCGGAATGAAGCTGTTTAATGAAGTAGGCGACAATCGCCAAGAGCATACTAATCAAAGAACCGAACACTACATTTAATGTGATTGCATTTTCCATTTTGTCGGCTTTTTAAAATTGGAAATCATTTTCGATGATGATACCTTTTTCATTGCCTTGTGCCAACTGTAACAGCTTCGGGTAAATCATTTGGTAAGCATCTTTACTGCGTAGGACTTGAAAATCCCCATTAACCATTTCAAAACCAAAGCCACACAACGGACAACCTGCGGTTTGTCTGTATGTGTTCCCGATATGGATATACACAAAACTGAAATTCGGCAGACCATTTATTTCAATCATACCTTTGTGGAGCTTCGGGAATTTCTGCCGATACTCGGCATTCATACCGCCCCAAGTGTTCAAACGCAGGGTATAGTTTCCTGTCGGGATTGCGGTTTGCTTTGGTAGCTTTATATTTCTGATTTTATCTTCCAATAAATAACATTGGAAAACATCATCAATATAAAGGTGGCTCAATGTGCTTTGCTTGCCTTCCGCTACTCTTAAAATTTTTGTTCTCATCGAAGATTGATTTTAAAGGTTAGAAATAAAAGCCCCTCGCAATGCTTGGGGCTTTCGTTTGTGAGTGCTTAAAAAGCATCTTCAATCCGTAGGCAGTTGCCCGAAGAAAACGCATAATGATTGCCGTTTACCTCTTGGAAAAACTCAATACCTATACACTGAATAACCGTTACATTCGTTCCCAATGTCGGAGCAGTCGGAAAGGTAGCTGTTAATGTAGAGCCTGCAAATGCCGTATTCAAAGGGATATAAGGCGAATATTCAATTACGCTCAATTCGTTGTTTACAATGTCGTCAGGTTCATACGTTCCTGTTGTGGCATTGTACACGAAGTCGGCAACAACCGCCAATGCGTTAATCAATCTGAAATGCGTTGCCCCAGACGGTGCAGCGATTAAATCCGCAGGATTGAACGGAGCAACCGTAAAATCTGCACTATCCCTTGCAACGGTATGGGTTACATCATACGGAGCATTGAATACACCGCTTAAAGAAAGTTTTTTGTCAAACTCAAAGCCTAACAAATACGTCCTTTGTGTAGAGATTTCAACCTTTCTGTAACCCCTTGCCTCTGTACCGTCTTCGAGATTGATTTTTTTCATTACGGACGTTAAACGTCCTGTAACTTGGCTGTCTGCCATTTTTGACATCAATGCAGATAGGGCGGTTCTTACCGACTTCCCAGCTCTTGCGCAACCGCCGAACTCGTTCATATTTTCACGAGTACGTTCAAATTCGGGTGCGGACTTGACTTGTTCTGCGGTTGGTCCGCCAACCATTCCGGCGAAAAATCCTTGTTGACCTTTTATTTTGAAGTGCCGAACATCGCCTATCGTTCCGACATACTTCATAAGTCCTTTTTGTCTTGCCATTTTTTTTAGATTTTATGAGTTAATAAATACGTTGCGTACGCATTTACAAAGTTCTATCTAACTCATTTTATGGGCAATACACAGCGTGGTATAAGGCAATGCAATACGGTGCTATCGCACCGAAAACAGAAAAATCGTCAGTTCATTACTGCAATCGGAAAGGTATAACAGGGGAAAATTTGAAGTTGTAGCCCAACAAAAAAGCAAGAACTTTTTATATAAAAATCCTTGCTTTGAAATCCTTGCGAAATATATTTCCAAAGGTTGTGCTTATGTTGTACCTACCGTTTGAAATAGCAGGTATTTATATTGAAAATCAACGTATTATAATAAGACTTTTGTTAATACCTTGTTAGCGGCTGTTATATTTCTCCCATAATTTGTCTTTGTTGATTCGTTGTCGGTGTACAAGGCTTACATATGTCAGCAATATGTCTATCTACAAGCAAAGTTGCATTGCTTAATCCTGAATAAATTTTTGGTCTTTTTGCAGCAGGTGAAAAAAATAAATTATGTCGAAAAAACGGATAAGCCCTCGAGTCTAATGAACACACGAGTTTACAACCTGAAACACGCAACAATCCTACTAAATGAGGGTCATCAAAATCAGGGTGCGTAATCATTGCTGCAACTGTTGCTTGTTCAGCGTCAACAAGGTTACTTGAAACAGATATAGCTTTACCTGCCTTTTTTAATTGAGTAAAAAGCGATAAATATTTTTTCTTTATTTCATCCAAGTATTTAGTACCACCAAAAACAACTTTTCCTTTTCCTTCAATAATCCAATCTTTTACAGGTTTAAATTCAGAATGATTAGCCGAACTTGATACAAAAACACTAGATAATACGTTAGTATCAACAACAATGCACATATTAAATTTCCAATAGATTAAGTTGTTCTTTGATAAAAAATTCTCTAAATGCTTCTGGTTGATTGTCTGGCAATGAACCATCGGCTGATATTGGTATGCAAGAAAGTTGATTGACACCGTTGTTGCGATGAAAAAACACAATTTGGCTTTTTACGCTTGGGGTTTCATTTGATTTACTTGCCTTGTTTAGTTTTAATCTAAAACGGTCAATAGTATAATCACTATGCGTTTCAATAATGAAATTCTTATTGTCATTAGTTGCAGACTTAAAAACAAAATCACCAAATGCGGCTTGACCTCTTGGATGTAAATGGATTTCAGGTTGCTGTAATGCAAACCAAGTATTTTTCTGTCTCGCTATAACTTCAATAACTAAAGGAAGAATTTGGGAAACGCCATAACCAACATTCGTTATCTTTAAAGGTTGATTATTCAGTAATACTTGTAATTCAAATGGTGATGTTTCACCTTTACCTAGTGGGTTAATCAAAATTTTATCAAATAATCCACTGTCTTTACCAAACTTCTGTAAAATGCTCTCCACTTTTTCACGTGTTTTTTGCGTACTGTCCTTTCCTAATAGGCGTTTGAGTAAGTATGGTGCGTGAGTTCCGTCTGGATTGAAAGTTATTTTATAACTATCATATGTTCTTTTTGGGTCTGTCCTAATTGGTGCTAACCAAGCAACATCTTGCAAAAAGTTAGGCACATGAAAGGAATTCGTCCGTGTGTTTTTCTTTTGGTCGGGGGATTTTATTTGAGCAACGATAGTTTGAATATGAAAAAGTAATGCTTGAGAAAAAAACGGGGAACTCTTTTCAGACTTCGTATATGCTTGCTTCTTTAAACCATTATTTTCAACCCAGGTTTTGAAATATTTTAATTTGCTTTTTTCTGTTATGCTACTTATGTCAACAATTGAATGTCTATATTTTATATATTGGTTTTCAACAACGGTTTGAATGTTGATGTCATTGCTAATTAGAGACACTTCTTTAACAGCGGGAATACCTTCTCTGTTCTCAAATTTAATTTTAATGGCACCTATCCCTTCGTCTTTATCTCTATAGTCCCCAAGTATTCCAATTTCAAAATATTTTTTTGTCTTGTTTGCATAGCTTGCAATCTCGGAATAGTAACCAAGTTCTGCTTCGTCTGAATTAAATTCTTGTGAAAACCAAAAACGCGGGTTAGACAAGATTTTAATGAGCTTAAGAACAGATGTCTTGCCTGAACTGTTTTCTCCAACAAAAAAGTTAACGTTTTGGAGAGGAAGAAACGTCTTATTGAAACCTCTGAAATTGTCAAAATATAATACTGGCATTTTTGTTTATTTTTTAATTTGTCTTTATTCGTTGTGTTGTTGTCAATAATAGCCGCTAACGGGCCGGGGCTTTGCGAAGTGGCGGATTTTTAGCACAAAAGTTCAATCGAAGAACTGCACCCGCCATCACGCAAAACCGCTGTTGTGCGTTCGTATTTCTCAAAATTTCTTTTCAAAAGCCTTTCCGTTAAACTTAAATATATTTCCGTCTGCCATTCCAAAAAGCAAATTGTTTTTGTTGTCTTTATAAATAGTCCAAATCATTGGGTTAGATAGTTTGTCACTAATTGAATAGTTTGTCAAAGTTTTACCGTCATATTTCCAAGCTCCTGTATATAAATCTCCAAACCAAATATTGCCTTCTGAATCTTCTTCAATAGCAAAAGGGTGTTCCAATGTGCCTGGTGCTGATTTATTTCCATTTCTTTTACTTGTTGGATGAATTAAGTGATGCTTTTCAGAAAAATTAATTGTTGAATTGCCTTCCATAAGTAAAATACCAATTCCATTATTTCCTATCCAAATTCGTCCTTTTGAATCTGCTAATACACTTCTTATATGCAAACGCTCATTATCTTTTAGGTTTAATTTTTCTTTATCAAAGATATTTACCATTTTACCATCATAGTTAAATA
>MKSF01000018.1 GCA_001897155.1 Bacteroidetes bacterium 47-18
GAGCTCGTCGAAGCCCAATAACAGTATTCCTGTCAGCCCGCCCAAACATTACCCATCGACAAGTTCAGGGTGACAACCCTCGTGTCATGTTGAGCCTGTCGAAACACACGCCCTTATGCATGATCAGGGTGGCAACAGCACCCGGCATATTATTTCAACACCAGCTTTTCTATGATATTGCCATCTGCAAAGGGTTCTGCATTGCCCCTGAACAATATCTTATTATTGTGAAGTACGATAATGGTGGGATAGGTTACCACACCCAGCTGGCTGCTCAGGTTGGGCGTACCTGTATATCCCGGGACAGTGACACCCTTTTCATCCAGGATCTTAAAAGCCATCATAAGCGTATCGCGGTTTAAAGGATGGTTTACCAGCATATACCGGACATTTTTATAGGTATTGCGTTCATGGTAAGCATTGAAGTCAGGCATTTTCTGAAAACAGGCATAACAGCTGGTATGCCAGAAGTCCATCACATAATATACATCCGGCTCCCACCGGAACGTATCCCCGTTACGGTCCGTCATCACCAGGCTGTCCGTGCCGATACCCTCATTAATGAGGCCCGTAACCGTCCTGTAGGAATAGAACTGGGAAAAGTATTTGAATTGCGTAACATATACCGTTCCTATGAGCAGCCCGGCGAGCAGCAGAGCAACGCTCCATTTTTTATACTGCCGGATCCACAGCAGCCCGGCCCAATAACCCAATGCCAGGCAAAAGATATTGGGAATAGCCAGGTCGCTTATATTACCGCTGTCCAGAAATAATACCTTAAAGCAATACACCAGTAATAGGGTTACCATTATATTCATAAAATACCGGTATGCCCTGAAAGAGATGTTGTACCTGTGGTAAATAAGCAGGGTAAACATAAAGAACAGCAGGAGCTGGAAATAGCAATCCGCCGGTACATACCACAAATACCCCCTGCCCGGTCCCAGGACCATCAGCTGCAGTAAAATAAATAACAGGAAGTATAGCCACACTTCTATAAATACTTTAAAGGGATGTTTTGCATAGCTCATAACCGGTTAAAGTTTAAAGCTACCCGGCCGGGTGACCGGACCAGGTAGCTGCTGTTATTAAAAACAATTGCCGTCACAACTTCCCCGAAATAAGAAGCCGCATCCAGATGGAAGCACGTTACAACCATAATTAGCGCATATCCTGTAATCCAGCATCCTGCACCTGTTCATAGAAAAATTACAGCTACAGTCATTGACACCCGCAGAGGTACCGCCTCCTTCTTTATTGGATTTTTGTATATAGTCGATCAGCTGGGTCCTGCTATGCGGCAATGCAAAATAATAAAGCACATCCTCCTCTGACCAGGAATAAACCACAGCCCGCTGCTTTACGCTGTTTTCCAGTGAATCCGGGATAGCTTGATTATCAGGAGTATTGACATACAGCTCCGGCGTTATCGCGTCCCTGATACTTTGAATAAAAGCTGCCTCATCGTCACTAAAAGACTCCGTAGCCAGCAGCAGGTCCATTTTTTCTCTCCATATAGACGCTTTATTTTCAGAAGAGACCGACCTGAAAATAGCTATCAGGGTATCGATCTGGTAATTTGACAGCTCTTCACGATTGATCCCTTCCCATGATGTTCCGGCCACAAACTGGTGTACCACAGGGTCGCAGGAGTACAAGGATGCTTCATTTTTCTTACAGGATGCCATTAGTGATACCATCACCAATACAGTCAACAAATTAATGATTTTTTTCATAATAAAAAGATTTAATTGTTAATAATACCCGAAATAAAACAGCTTTTCTCTTGCAGCCAACCAATAAAATGGTATTTTTACCAAATACTTAATAAGCACTTTCACTACTATGTCGTTCGGTAAAAAATTGTCGGAGCTCCGTAAAAGTAAGGGGTTGTCACAGGAGGACCTGGCTTTTGAGCTGGGCATTTCCCAGTCATCTGTTTCCAATTACGAAGGCGGCGCTACCCTGCCGGATATACTGGTGCTGGAACGGGTATCCTCCTATTTCAATATACCTGTTACGGAGCTGCTGTCAGGAGAACATAACACTTTTTATAATTCCAATAATGCCGGTGGTCAAAATGGTTATGTTGTCAATAATAACATCCCTGAAAAGCTGATAGAGCAATATGAAGCCACGATAACCGCATTGAAGGAGCAGATCGCTTTAATGAAGCAGTTGCTGGATGATAAAAAGTAACGCTTGTCCCGGATCAAATTAATACTTATCCAGGCTTAACCCCTTCCCGCTTCTCATCGGAGTCGGGTATCTTCTTTTCTCTTATAACCAAGACTGACGCGTAACGAGCGCTTTCGTTACAGTGCATTGTCTTATCCTATACTTTTAGTCGGGGGGTGAAAGGCCTTTTCATAGCGATGTGTTTTTCGTTTCGACAAAGGTTGCGCTATAAAAAAGCGTATCCTATTGGTACAATATGTATTTTACAGCCCCCAATCTGTTATATACCGGTTTTTTACATATCTTTATAATGGTGATTGTTTCCTAAGAACGATTACTTTTGCCGGATAGCAATGTCACTGAAAATGATATTCGTATTGTTTCCGGGCATTTGCAGGAAAGACCGCATATATTATAACAAAAAATACTATTTTTGAGCTATGACACATACCGCTAAAAACCCGAAAATACACGAAGGCCGCAATGTAAAACGCTTCCGCGAAATGCTGGGCATCAAGCAGGACGCACTGGCTTATGAGCAGGACGCACTGGCTTATGAGCTGGGCGATGACTGGAACTAGCAGAAAGTTTCTTTACTGGAACAAAAGGAAACGATTGACTCCACTTTATTACAGCAGATTTCCGACGCCCTGAAAATCCCCGTGGAAGCGATTCAGAATTTTGACGAGGAGCAGGCGGTCAATATTATTTCTAATACTTTTCACGATACACAAGGTTTGATAAATTATAGTCCAACATCTGTGAATAATCCCATTGATAAACTAATTCAACTTCACGAAGAAAAAATTGCACTATATGAGCGTATGCTGAAGGGAAGGACGAAATGATGGCGAGATTGGAGAAGTTGATGGGAAAGTGACTTTTCCAAACAATAACTAAAACTCACAATTACTCTAAATATAAACTTTAATTAAATGGAAAATTTGTCTGAAATCAACAACCTTTTCAAGGAAATTTGGACTTCAACTAAAGCATATAATGTTGAAAACACTGATGGAACAATATATAAACTTAATAACCCAGTCACTTACATACCCCCGCAGATAAAAGAGATTAAATCATATGAGAATGGACCAATTATTATTATATCTGCTCCTGGAGCTGTAGGAAAGACAACTCTCGCCAAACATATGTCTCACGTGAAAAAGGGATATTATTGGGATTTGTCAAAACATACTTTAGGAGACAACTCATTTATTGGAACACTAGCTCAAACATTTGGATATTCTAATTTACCTAAGGTCTTAGAAAGCTTAAAAAAATCAGAAATCACACTTTTTATTGACGCTTTTGATGAAGCTTATATTAGAAGTGGCTTAGATGGAATAAGGAGCTTTATTCAAGATATATATAGTGTAATAGATAAATCAACTCGACCTAATGTTGTGCTTTTTTCAAGATCAGAAACAGCCGAATTTCTCCAGCTTGAGTTAATGGATTTGCCTAATTCTGAGAAAAAATATTGTGTGTATGAAATAGATTACTTTAATCAATCTGGGGCGAATCAATTTATTAAATATTGGCTAAGAAATAAGGGGGATGAAACATATGATACTCATTCAGCTACATTTAATGTAGCTTTGAATGCAATATTTACAAGTATTTCTGCAGGAATGAATGTTGGATTTGATATGTGGAATACTGAAGACACAAGATCTTTCATTGGCTATGCACCTGTACTGGAAACAATCGGATCCTATCTGCTTAAAAGCGATTATAATAAGATATATAATGAATTTCAAGATGCCAAGACGATGGAAAAGGGTATAGAAGTTATTTCCAGTTTTATAAATCAACTTTTAATACGTGAGCAGGGTAAGGTCATTAATCCTCTAATTTCATCTAATAAAGACAAGCACGAAGACTGGAATATAATTGAAAATCTTTTTGACCCTATCGAACAAATAAAGATAGTTCAAAAATATGTACTTAATCATGGAAAGATAGAAATAAACGTAGAAAATTTACCTATTTGGCTTCAAGATGAATACGTTCAGGCAATTAATAATTTCCTTCCGGATCATCCTTTTCTTAAAGGTAAATTATATTCTAGCCCTGCATTCCGTGATTATTCACTTAGTATTTTAATTAGTGACCCTGCAACCGAAGATATCAGTAAAAAATTACTGGATCAAGGAAATTTTGCAATTACCCCACTCTTCATCTTCTTTTATCAGATTAGGAATGAAAATCATGTAAAAGGATCTCATATTGGATATTTATATGACTCCGCTATATCTAGAATTGGTGCAGAAGAAAGTATGATAATGACATTTATTAAGGAAAGATCTAATAGTAATAATATCTATGATATAGAGATATTAAATCCTGATTCTCATTCATCTAATAATTTTCATTTTGAATGTCTTTTAGATAAAGACAATCCTCTAGTCTTTAATAATAGATTGTCAAACGCAAATATTGAAGCTAAATGCAATATTTTTCTAGGATCAACTAGAGGGGGGATTGAATTAAATGATGTGGAGATATACGTCGATGGAATTAATTTCCTTGGAAATAATTGCCTATTTAATTGCTTTAACGAAGATAGTTCTATAATTCTTCGTGCAAATAATGAAACAGAACCTCCTTCCTTTAAGGTTGAAAAAAAGGGACATGGGGCTACCATGGTTTATTGGCCTGGATCTGAAATGTATCCTTGGTCCCAATTCCATAGCAAGGATTTAGAAGAATCTCAAAATGATGAGACCGGAGAAAAATTTTATGCCCTAAAAAGAATTTTATCGCCATTCAGAAAGCATAGAAAAAAAGGATTTGCCAAACAGGCAGAATTTATTGATAATGAAATAGTAGGTTCTTCTGAATTAAGAAAAAGAGTCTTGGCACATTTAAAAACTAAAGGAATTATCAGATTACAATCTGCAACTAACAAGTACATTATAGATGAGCAAGACATGGCAAAGATAGGTATTAGCTGGGTTGACATGACTAAGTCCAGCTATACTTCTATTGTTAAAACATTTTTAAATGAAATTTAATACTCTTTTATAGACTCCGATAGAATATTTTATAAATTGAAAGCTATCCTAAAAATTGTCACGATTAAAAATAGAGAATAATCCTTCATTTCAGGAATTTAGTAATAACATAAAAGGTGCCAAATCGATAAAACAAATAGCATTTTTTCTTATCCCTTTTAGCAAAACGGCTAAGAATATTGTACAATCATTTGAAGGATTCCAAGCTATTGAAAAGCAATTCAACTTGATTTCAAAAAGCCCTGATGAATTCAATGATTTTTTCAGTGCATCCGGCTGGATTGCCCATGAGTCAATGAATCACGATTTAATGCTGGAATGTATAGCGTTAGCTAAAAACAAGGATATAAAAACTGCCGAAGAAAAATTGGCTGATTATTATACATCTGAAAACCTGAAATGGTTGACAAGACAACTGAAAAGTACACCGGAGTTTCAAAAACGGTATGAATTAATTCGGCTTGCATATGAAGACACTATCGCTCAAAGGTTTCATTCTGCTGTTCCGGTCGTATTAATGATAATCGATGGTGGCGTAAATGACATAGACAAAAACAAAGGTTTCTTTACCGAAACCACAGACTTAACAGCATGGGATTCCATTGCAGCGCATAGTACAGGACTTTCAAGGCTACGTGACATTTTAAACAAAGGAAGAAACCGCACCAACACAGAAGAAATTTTTCTACCCTATCGAAATGGAATTTTACACGGCAGAGATATTGCTTATGCCAACAAACATGTTGCAGCGAAATGTTGGTTGACTTTAATTGCTATTAATGATTGGGGTAAGGCTTTAGAGAAAAACAAGAAAAATCCTCTAAAAGAAGCAAAGGAACAGTTATTGAAGTAATCCTGGAAAGAGCCGAAAAGACAATAAAAGATTATGGAGAGCATCAAAAAAAGATGAAAGAAATCCATGGTTATATTGATGCCTGGAAACCAAGGGCTTTAGAAATAGGCAAAGACATTCCTGAAAATGGAAATTTAGAAGAATATCAAGAATTTACGCCAGAACGAGATGCGGTGAAGTTCCTTAACAATTGGAAAAACAAGAATTACGGGGGAATTGCTAAGCAGATAAATTATTTCAAAAAGGATGTAAATTTTGGAAAGAAGCTGGTAGAATTAGAAATATTTTCAATAATAAGCTTTTGAAAGAATATAAAATCGACTCTGTTATTGATTGCGTTCCGGCTATTTCTGAAGTTTTAGTTAATGTTGTAATTGAGTTCGAAGAAAAAGATTATGAGTTAGAAATCAAACTCAGAATGATTTATCAAAACGAAAAAGGAGAATATTTAGTCTTGGGACAGAAAAATGGAGAGTGGAAATTCATGGAATCTTTTTTCTTTCACAAGATTGAGTCTTTAATGTGAATAGACATAGTAAATTCAAATCGGAGTCAATACGTTAGAAGATGGCCAAGAGTAAGAAAATTGAAGTGGAGGGTAAAGAGATAAAATACCATATACAACAGAAAAAAGTGCAATAGCTATCTCAATTTACTATCTTAGGAAAAACAGGAGGGACGGATTTATGTATTTGGACGTAAGACTACACAGAAGCGTTAGGCTTAATTGAAACAGTGATATGAACAATGACATCAAGAACACAGATGAAAACAGGGTGCTTGTAGCGTTTAAGCCTGCTCACGATGTCACGGAATACCAGATGGTACTCAATAAAGACGCCGATACGATCTGGGCTACTGAGCTTCAAATTGCTGTCTGAATTATGGGGTACTTACAAAATCACTGGTTGAAAGCAAAGCAGTAAAGAAGCTGAAATAAGCAATTACATTCACTCACTAAAACTACCTCTTATGACCCAACAACAACTCATCGACCACCTGGCTGAACGTACCCAAGCCACCCAAGCAGAAGTGCTCAAAACAAAAGATAAGTAAACTTGGAATTTTTTGATAACTACCAAAAACTAACCAACTCTCGGACATTAATAAAAATCGCGGATGAGGTTTCTCTTATATAAATACCAACTGGATTCCTTAAATATCCTGCAAACCTGACATCACGATTCCTTATACATCTCCTCTATCTCCTTCTCAAAACGTTCATAGATCTGCTTTCTTCTCATGCTCAGCTTGGGCGTAAGCAGCCCGTTATCCACGCTCATCTCCTCGCTGATCAGAGTAAACTTTTTGATCTGCTCTACGTGGTTGAACTGCGGATTGTAATAATCCAGCTGCTTTTGTATCAGGGCAATGACATCCTTGTTCCTGGCCAGGTCCTTTTTATCCGTGGACGGCAGCTGTACATTGTTCGCTTTCAGCTTGGCCACCACCTTTTCATAATCCGGGTAGATAAGCGCCGAAACAAACTTGCGATCAGGACCGATAACGATGACCTGCTCAATATATTTGCTTTCCCTCAAGGTGCCTTCTATGGCCTGTGGCGCCACGTACTTGCCGCCCGAGGTTTTAAATATCTCTTTTTTCCGGTCCGTGATCTTGAGGAACTTACCGTCCACCATCGTGCCGATATCGCCCGTGGCCAGCCAGCCGTCCTTATCTATTATCTCGGCGGTCTGCTCGGGGTTCTTATAATAGCCCACCATGACATTAGGCCCTTTTACCAGGATCTCCCCGTCCTCTGCAATTTTCACCGTCACATTCCGGATAGGCAGTCCTACCGTGCCGATCCTGCGGCCTTCCTGCTGAAGCAGGTTCACGCTGATAACGGGTGAGGTTTCCGTCAGGCCGTAGCCTTCCATCACCGTAATACCTCCGGCAGTAAAAATACGCGCCAGCTTGGGATTCAAGGCCGCGGCGCCGCTCACCACCGCACGGATCTTACCGCCCAGGGCTTCCCGCCACTTACTGAAGACGATCTTATTGGCGATACGCAGCTTCAGCCGGTACCACCAGGACTGCGGCCTGGAATCATCAAAGGCGTCACCGGTCCGTACCGCCCAGAAAAACAGCATCCTTTTAATGCCTTTCTGCTCGTAGCCTTTTGCCATGATCTTATCATACACCTTTTCCAGCAGTCGCGGCACACAGGTGAACACGATCGGCTTCACCTCTTTCAGGTTATCTCCTATGGTATCCAGGCTCTCTGCATAATAGATGCTGACACCGGCGTTGATATAGATATACGTGATGGTCCGTTCAAAAATATGGTTGAGCGGCAGGAAGCTCAGGGCTTTCTCTCCTGCCTCCGCGAAATAGAACACCGGTTCCGTATCTTTTACATTGCTCAGGATATTGGCATGCGACAGCATCACGCCTTTAGGTTTCCCCGTAGTGCCGGAGGTATAAATAATGGTAGCGATATCCTCCGACCGGATGCCGGACGTTATCTCGTACAGCAGCCGGGTATTCTCGGCATCGTGATTGAGGGACTCGTAATGGGCCACGCCCGGTATCACATCAATGCTATATACGAACTCTATGGAAGGGATATTGGGAATGCAGGATTTAAACTTATTGTACAGGTCCGCATTGGCAAAAAAGACAGCTTTTACCGCCGCCTGGTTGAGCACATACTCAAATTCGTTATTCGATATCGTAGGATAAATGGGTGTCAGTATAGCGCCTGTCATCTGGACGGCAAGGTCCAGGATAACCCATTCCGGCCTGTTGGGAGAGATCAGCGCTATTTTTACCTGCGCTTCCGGGTCATCGGTCTGCCTGCTGTACAGCCCGTTGCCTATCAGGCCGCAGGCAATGGATTGAGCCTTTGTATACACCTCCCTGTTATCATAAGTGATCCAGGCGCCGTTCTTCTTGGCAGCCAGCATAATATTATTAGGCGCCTTTTCTGACTTCTCCCTTACAATATCAAATAATCTTTCCATAAGTTACAGTTTTAATAGCAGTACCTTCCGCTTCTCTAAGATAGATTTTTTTTCAGAATGAACAAGTATTCATTCCCTTATTTTACTAAAATAACAAATTGTGATGATAATTGTTACGCTTATTCCGGTTATTTAGGATAAAAAAAATTAAGTTTGTAAGTTGAATTTAACTAAGAATCGGGCGATGGATAACAACTTATTTTCACTATTTGACGATATTCCTGAGCAGGAAGAGCAGGCCGGTAACGCTAAAAAGAGCAAGACTCCCAGGAAAAAAACAACGACCCCAAATTCATCAGGCAACAGCAACCTTTTTTTGTTCGATACAGAGCCGGCACAGGACACAGCGCACCCCGAAGCAACCGATGCCGGGCAGAAAAGCCCGGACTTGTTCCCCGGCCGGGAAGCTGACGCGACTCCCGGGCCTGACGATACAGGGAAAGCGGAAGCCATAACAGCGGACACGCCTGCTGATACGCCGGGCCAATCCCCCGCGACCCAACCCGAAGCGCCAGAACAGCGCTTGTCTGATATGGCCGGCGAAGCCGAAGCCCGGGATATACAGCCGGGTAACGGCAATAACGAAAACCCCGGCAGTCCCGGAGATACCCTTACGGAAGATACCGGCGTTGAACCCGGTATGGATAACAGCCCTGCCATGGGTACCTCAAAGGACACCATGCCCGGGCATACGGCAGATATGCTCCCGGCAGACAAGCCGGCGACCGGGGAAGATCCCGGGAGCATCCCGGGAGCAGATATTGTTGCCGGCATGACGGATCAGGAAGAGCAGCCCGCGGACGCGATCGCATCTGCAGGTAAGAATGATATACCAATAACAGCAGCAGCCGATCCCGCAGCAGCGCAGGAACACACTGCTGATCCAGGGAAATCGCCGACTACTCCCGCAGCAAGGGCAGCCTCCCTTAATGATATATCCATATCGCCGGCAGGACCCGCAGAACGCGGCAACGCAAGGGATGCCGCAGAAGATACCGATATGAATGCCTATTACATCGGGGAGATCGTTTCGACCGACTACTCGATGTTCCTCTCCCTGGAAGAAAAGGAAGCCGGTGCAGTCCCTCCTACTGTACCTCAGCAGGAAGCCCCCGCTCCCGCAGCAGCGCCGGAAAATGAGGTGCAAAGCCTGCCGGAATGGGAGCTCAGCAAAAAATATTATACCATCGGGGAAGTCGCCAGGCTGTTCGATGTCAACACATCCCATATCAGGTTCTGGTCCAAGGAGTTCAGCTTAAAGCTCCGGACCACCCGTAAAGGCGACCGTATGTACACGCCAAATGATATTGAGAAGCTCAGGTGGATACACGAGCTGGTAAAGGTGAAGAAGCATACCATCAAGGGCGCCCGTGAGATACTGCAGACACAGAAAAAGAAAGTAGTGGAGAAGATAGACCTGAAAGACAACCTGAAGGAGCTCAAATCCCTGCTTGTGGGCATTCAAAAAAAATTATAACATGAAATACCTTATCAGCTTAAGCTTAATCCTTTTATCCTGCTTTACTATGTCTGCCCAGGAACATACCATACTTACCAATAAAATTACCGCAGCGCAATTGCTGGAGCACAGCGATTTTGATTTTACGGCCCCGGTACCGGAAAGCCCGGCCGCAACAGACCGGGAGAACCGGGAACTGCTGAAGCATTACAATATCATCGTGTTCCTTGGCACCTGGTGCGGCGATTCCAGGGAATTGCTTCCCGAAATATACGCCTATTTCCGGAAGCTGGAAATCCCTCAAAACGACATCACCTACTACGGCCTGGACGAGACCAAGCTCAGCAGCGACCAATGGGAAGATACCTATAATATTGAATTCGTACCCACCATTCTGTTCATAGACAAGAAAAGCGGGGAGGAGAAAGGCCGTATCGTGGAGCGGTTTGAAGATAGTATTTATAATGACATCCATACCCTTCTTCAACCTTAATATACATCCTCCCTATGAAAGCTTTTGTCTGCAATACAGGTATCATATCAGCTATCGGCAATAATACGCCGGAAAACCTGGATGCCCTGAAGACCGCCCGTCACGGCATCAGCCTGCCGGAAATACTGCCCACCCGGCACAGCTTACCCGTAGGAGAAATAAAGTACAGCAATCAGGAGCTTTCAGAAATATACGGCATTCCCGGGGAATGGCCCCGCACGGCCAAGCTGAGCTGCATTGCCGCAGCAGAGGCCTGGCAGCCCTTTAAAGACCGTTCCGAAGGGTTAAGGATCGCTTTGCTGACAGCCAATACCGTCGGGGGTATGGACCTTTCCGAAGCGGTTTTCGGTGCCTTCAGCGAAGATCCTGGTTTCAGCGGCTTCAACGCTTTCCGGTACCATGAATGCGGCGTCACCAGTGAGCTGACGGCCCGGTACCTGGGACTGGACTGCTTTGTCTCCACCCTGTCCACTGCCTGCTCCTCCAGCGCCAACACCATTATGCTGGGTTCCCGGCTGATCGCGAACGACCGGTTTGACGTGGTGATAGCAGGTGGCGCAGACGCGCTGTCCAAATTCACCGTCAACGGCTTCAATGCGCTGATGATACTGGATAAGGAGCACTGCAGGCCTTACGATACGGAACGCAAAGGTCTCAATATCGGTGAAGGGGCGGCTTATCTTGTCCTAGCCAATCAAAAGGCGGCAGACCAGTGGCAGATACAGCCCACGTGCTTTGTATCGGGCTATGCGAATGCCAATGACGCCCACCACCAGACGGCCACATCGCCCGAAGGGACCGGCAACCGCCTGGCGATGCAGGGAGCCCTGCAGCAGGCCGGACTCATGCCGGGGGATATCCACTATATCAACCTGCACGGCACAGGTACGGTCAACAATGACGCGTCTGAAGGAAAGGCCGTAGCCGATATCTTTACAACCGGAGTACCGCCTGCCGGCACTACCAAGGTATTCACGGGCCATACGCTGGGGGCTGCGGGCGCTATCGAAGCCGTGTACGCCTGCCTGAGCATACAGGAGCAGGCCGCCTGGCCACAGATCAACCTGGTCCATCCCGAAAGCGGCAACGGCTGGACGCCCAATACCACCTTATTACGGACCACTATCTATCACGTCATGAGCAATTCTTTCGGTTTCGGGGGGAATTGCTCGTCCCTGATATTCTCCAAAGCCTAATCCTCCTGCTTATGAAAATATTTAAACGCCATAAAAAGATCTACTTCGGCTATTTTATCTGCAGCATCAGCACCGGCTGCATCCTGCTGTTCCTGGGCGGCGCCTCTCATGCTTTTCCCAGGCTGACCTTCATCGAGATACTGAGGCCCGAAGTGATCAGGCAATATATTTTCACACTTATCCCTGCATTATCGTAAGGTACCTGCGCGCTTTAAGCCGTAAACGACAGCATATAGCCCGCTTTCCCGTAGCATCCCGATAAACATACAGGACTACCCTGCTTAGGGGAGACAGCCTCTTATTACGGAGACGCTTCGCCGGGAAGCGCCCTTTTTGCGGGCCAGAAATATCTTTTGCTATAAAGGCGCTGTGTAGCGTGCCGGTCATCCCGAACGGCTTATCTTATACTTTAGTGACTATCTGCTTACAGGCAACAAGTTTTTATTACCGATACGCCTCGCTGGACGGTGTTCTCTCTGCAGGCCAAAAACCGCTTTTACTATAAAGGAACTAAGGTTGGTGGTCATTCCGAACGGATGTGAGGAAGCTCTTATAATAATTTGTAACTGATAACGACTTTGTTGCCCATATTAGATAGTCAGTTATACTTTTCATTATAGCCGGTTAACGTATAGTTGTTATAAACATTAAGGCAGCCCTGCCGGGCTGCCTTAATAATATGGAGAGATATGAGATTATAGGGTATTAGCGCCTGCTGCCACCACCGCCACCGCGGGATCCGCCGCCAAAGCTTCCGCCACCGCCGCCTCTGGAACCGCCACCGGATGGTGCACTCATTCTGGAGCCGCCACTGGAAGGTGCGCTCATTCTGGAGCCACCGCCGGAAGGTGCGCTCATACGGGGAGAGCCGGAAGGCGCGCCCATAGAGCTGCCGCGGGAAGCAGGAGGGCTCATCCTGGTACCGCCATTATTGGAAGGTACATTTCTCGGAGAGCTCATACGCATACCGTCAACGGAAGGACTGCTGTTCATTCTCCTGGAATCACCGCCGTTCATACGCATATCACGTGAAGGCATATTCATATCCCTTCCCGGAGCAGCAGAGCCGTTCATTTCGCGGCCTCTTCTTGCGCCGTTATCAGGCGATGTCACGCCTCCGTTCCTGTTCACCCTGCTTTCCATTGTACGTGGAGCAGCGCTGTTACCGGAACGCATATCCATAGTACGGCCGTTCACACCGGCATCCCTGCCACCTCTTGGCGGAGTTACCATACCGTTGCCGTTATCCCTTACCCTTCTTTCGGAAGAATAGGCACCGGCCATGCGGTTGCCACGGGGACCATAGTTGACATTGCGCACAGGGCTATATCTGTTATACCTGCCGCTGTTGTACATTCCGGCATAGTAGCCGTTCCAGTACCCGGCACCGTAAGAATGGAAGCCACCGTAAAAGCCGCCGCCATAGAACCCGTTATAAGGATAGCCCCAAGCGGGATATCCCCAGCCACCGTAGCCATACCAGGCATTGCAGGCCCAGGCATTGGACCAGTAAGGACCGACGCCAAAGCTCACGGAAATGCCCGGACGGAACCATCCCGGTCCGCCCCAGCCCCAGTACGGATTATACATAGAATACATCCAGTATGGCGAGTACAGGCCACCCCAGTATCCTACGCTGTACATAGGATAGTTAAAGCGGCGTATTCTCGCTGTATAGGAATCATCATCATAATCTATGTAGGAATCATCCTCGTAATAGCCGTCCTGGCTATAACTGTTATAGTCATTTTCATAACCGGATGAAGTATAGTTCGAAGCATTTGATTTTTTCGCCTGCGCTTCCTCCCTGGCCTGCCTGGAGGCATCGCTGCCCCTGTAATACACATCATCATAATTCTGTGCATTTGCCGCCAAGAAACCACCGGCCATCAATGTTATCAACAATAACCTTTTCATATCTCTGAAGTTTAAAAGGAGAATTACTAATTTAATTAGCTCTTTGATATCAAAAATACTACTTTTGCATCAATTTATCTAATCTTAGATATTAGACTGGTACGGGATTAGGAAGTTTAAAACATTTCTTTCTTTTTTATTAAGAAAATTTTTTCAGGCTATAAAATTATGAGCAAAGTAATCACATCACGGTCAGAAGATTATTCCCAATGGTATAATGATCTGATAATCAAAGGAGGCTTAGCAGATTATTCTGCTGTCAGGGGCTGTATGGTGATCAAGCCCTACGGCTACTCCCTGTGGGAGAACATGCGGGACGTATTAGACAGGAAATTCAAGGAAACAGGCCACCAGAACGCCTATTTCCCCATTTTTGTCCCGAAAAGCCTCTTCGAAGCCGAAGAAAAGAATGCGGAAGGTTTTGCCAAGGAATGCGCCGTAGTGACCCATTACAGGCTGAAAACCGATGAAAATAATAAAGGAAAGCTCATAGTAGACCCTGAGGCTAAGCTGGAGGAAGAGCTGGTGGTACGCCCCACTTCCGAGGCCATCATCTGGAGCACCTATAAGAACTGGATCCAGTCTTACAGGGACCTCCCTATCCTGATCAACCAGTGGGCCAACGTGGTACGCTGGGAAATGCGTACCCGCCTGTTCTTACGTACCGCCGAATTCTTATGGCAGGAAGGACATACCGCGCATGCATCCAGGGAAGAAGCTGTGGAAGAAACCAAAAAGATGCTGGAAGTGTACGCGGACTTTGCAGAAAACTTCATGGCGCTGCCCGTGGTAAAAGGTGTAAAATCGGCCAATGAGCGCTTTGCAGGCGCGGAAGATACATATTGTATCGAGGCGCTGATGCAGGACGGCAAGGCCCTGCAGGCAGGTACCTCCCACTTCCTGGGACAGAATTTCGCCAAAGCCTTTGACGTTAAATTCGCGGATAAGGACAACCAGCTGGATTATGTATGGGCTACCTCCTGGGGGGTATCCACCCGCCTGATAGGCGCGCTCGTTATGGCGCACAGCGATGATGACGGCCTGATGATGCCGCCGCGCATCGCTCCTTTGCAGGTGGTCATCGTACCGATCTACAAAGGCGCTGACAGCATCCCCGTTATCGACGCGAAGGTGCAGGAGATCATGCAGGAGCTGCGCAGCAAGGGCATCTCGGTAAAATATGACAATGATGATAATGCCAGACCCGGCTGGAAATTCGCCGAGTATGAGATGAAGGGTGTACCCGTGCGTATGGCTATGGGTATGCGCGATATGGAAAACGGCGTGGTGGAGGTCGCCCGTCGTGATACCAAAGAGAAGCAGCAGGTCAGCATAGCCGATATCGGCGACTATGTAGCGCAATTGCTGGAGGACATCCAGCAAGCTATGTATAACCGCGCCAGGTCCTTCCGGGACAGCCATATTACACGGGTAGATACCTGGGAGGAATTTATGGAGACCCTGGAGCAGAAGACCGGCTTTATTGCCGCGCACTGGGACGGCACACCGGAAACCGAGGAGAAGATCAAAGAGCTGTCCAAAGCGACCATCAGGTGCATTCCCCTGGACAATCCGCAGGAAGCAGGCAAGTGTATCCTGACCGGCAACCCCTCCACCCAGCGCGTCTTATTCGCAAGAGCCTATTAAGAGCCATTGCACTACATAAAAAAGAAGATGCTTTTTTTATTGTCACATTGAGCCTGTCGAAATGTGTGCTATGTATATAATTAAACACCCCTGTCAATATTGCGACCGAGCTCCATATGACAGGGGTATTTGCTTTTCAGACAGCAGCATTTTAGTAGCTAACGGGGTATTGCTATTGGAGCTTTTTCGGACTTTTGAAGAATTCATAAAATAATAAAAGCGGGTGGTAAGATACCACCCGCTTTTACAATACGTTATATAAGGCTTACGCTTCTACTGCAGCCACCGGCTCCACTACGGAAACGAAAGTTTTCAGACGTGTTTTCCTGAACTCAACGATACCGTCTTTCAGCGCATAGATCGTATAGTCTTTACCTATGCCCACGTTAGTACCGGGATGAAATTTGGTACCTCTCTGGCGGATGATAATATTGCCGGAAATAGCGGCCTGACCACCAAATATTTTAACACCAAGACGTTTACTTCTTGAGTCCCGGCCGTTCTTTACACTACCTTCACCTTTTTTATGTGCCATGATTTAATATTATTATTTTGTAGCAACTACAAAGTTAAGTAAATATATTTTTTGTATAGAGTCATGAAGACCAGCTCAACAGCCGCCTGATTAAGCGATGCTGCTGATCTTGATTTTAGTCAGCGCCTGGCGGTGACCGTTCAGCTTCTGATAACCTTTACGGCGTTTTTTCTTGAAAACAAGCACTTTATCACCTTTCAGGTGCGCTACTATCTCCGCTTTTACTACAGCTTTGACAGCATCACCCAAAGTAACGTTGCCATCATTGGACAGCATAGAAACAGTTGAGAATTCAACAGTATCTCCTACATTACCTGTCAAACGGTGTACAAATACTTCATCGTTCGCCTGAACTCTAAATTGTTGACCTGCTATTGTTACAATTGCAAACATGATTTAAATTTTGCTCAAATTAAAAAATTCTGTTTTAATATCGGCAATCATATTACCGACAACAGCAGTGTCTCATCCGGCTTCCCTTTACCGTAACAGCATCGCGTCCATGCCGTAACCATAAATCTCTGCGGGTTGCTACCCTGCCTTTGTACCTTTTACGGTACGAATGTCTTTAATAATACATGCACTTCCTGCATACTTCCTTAAACCGGGCGCACTATGCGGCGTGGATTGTCATATTTATAGCCCGGCTGACTAATTAAAGCCCTCTGCAAGAGTACTCATGATCATAAAAACCTCCTCATTTACACAATCCAGGGTAAATTCAGGATTGCAAAGTTATAGACTTATTTTTTTATAGAAAAATTTATTTTCCGATATTTTTTACTGGCCGAGAATATAGGCAAAGATCAGCGGCGCCACGATCGTCGCGTCCGATTCCACGATGAATTTCGGCGTATCGATATCCAGCTTACCCCAGGTGATCTTTTCATTCGGTACGGCACCGGAGTAGGAACCGTAAGAGGTGGTGGAGTCGGATATCTGGCAGAAATAAGACCAGAAAGGCACGTCATGCCATTCCAGGTCCTGGTACATCATCGGCACCACGCAGATCGGGAAATCACCGGCGATACCGCCGCCTATCTGGAAGAAGCCCACGCCCTTGCCGCCGGAATTGGCCCTGTACCATTCTGTCAGGTACATCATATATTCAATACCGCTTTTCACGGTGCTTGGTTGCAGCTCACCCTTGATGCAGTAGCTGGCAAAGATATTGCCGGTAGTGCTGTCTTCCCAGCCCGGGCAGACGATAGGGATGTTCTTTTCGGCAGCCGCCAGTATCCAGGAATCTTTAGGGTCTATTTCATAATATTGCTCCAGCACGCCGCTCTTCACGACCTGGTATAAAAATTCGTGCGGGAAGTATCTTTCACCTTTGGCCTCGGCATCCTTCCATACTTTTTCCAGGTGCGCCTGCAGGCGGCGGAATGCCTCTTCTTCGGGAATACAGGTATCCGTAACACGGTTGTAGTGATTTTCCAGCAAATCCCATTCATCCTGCGGGGTCAGGTCCCTGTAATTGGGTACCCGCTTGTAATGGGAGTGCGCCACGAGGTTCATCACATCTTCTTCCAGGTTGGCCCCGGTACAGGAAATGATAGCCACCTTATCCCTGCGGATCATCTCTGCCAGGGAAATGCCCAGCTCCGCCGTGCTCATCGCGCCGGCCAGGGAGATCAGCATCTTACCGCCTTCTGCCAGGTGGGACTCGTAGCCTTTCGCGGCATCTACCAGCGCTGCGGCGTTGAAATGCCTGTAGTGATGCTCTATAAACTGAGAAATAGGACCTTTACTCATAGTATATGTATATTTTTATGCTTGGTATAGTTGACGAATGCGCAAAGTTAGCTGTTTAAAATGTCTTTACAATTATCATTTGATAAAAAAGCGGGCAGTTGCAGCGCGGGCATAATCCTATTCCCCGGAGCATTACCGGCCTGATAATACCGCATAATACGCCACAAATTCCCGGAACAGGGCATACCCGTCCCGCCACTCAAAATACCGGGGAGCAGCCCCTGCGACCGAAAGGTTTCCTTGCTTTTTAAAGAGCAGCTTTATCCGTGTAATGTGAAAATATTGCGATACCGCAATGACCGACCCCAGGTTCAGGCTATCCGCGACCTGCAGCGTATGCTCTACGGTCTTTTCCGTATTATCGCCGTAATTATCCACCAGGATGCTGCCGGAGGGAATGCCCTTGGCCAGCAGGTAGTCCTTCATTTTATCACCTTCCCAAAAGCCCTCTTTTCCCAGCCCGCCGCTCACTAGGATCCATTGTACCCTGCCGTCCCTGAACAATTCCACGCTTTTATCCAGCCGGGCCTGCAACCGGGCAGACAGGCTGCCGTCCTCATGCACCTTATTGCCCAAAACGACCGCCAGGCCGGCATGCTCCCCCGCATCGGACAGCCCGTCCCTGACGACCAGCAACGTATGTACACCGAACCACAGCACCAGGCCCCACAGCGCATATTTAAGCAATGATAACAGTCTTTTCATAGAATTTTAATTTTAATGCATCCTGTCGGAACGGGCCGGCATATCCGCCAATATGTTCTTTTCCACCTGCAGCCAGTTCAGCCATTCCTGCCGGACCAGGTCATGATCGAAATATTCCCTGGCCAGGTCCAGGAACAGTCGGTAATGCCCGGCTTCACTGATCATAAATTTATAGTAGAACTTACTTAATTCCCGGTCTTCCAGGTTTTCATACAGAATACGGAAACGCTCGCAGCTCCGGGCCTCTATCAGGGCGCAGATCAGCAGCTTATGCAGCAGGCGGCTCTCCCGCGTACCGCCTTTTGGCGTATGCTCCAGCAGCTTATTAACATATTCATCCTTACGCTGGCTGCCCAACTGAAAGCCTCTTTTTTTCATTTCCGCCAGCACCATCCTGAAGTGCCCCCACTCTTCCGTAACGATCGGCGCCAGCGCTTCCACGATGGCAGGATAGTCGGAAAACTGCTGTATAAGGGATATGCACTGGGTAGCCGCTTTCTGCTCGCAAAAGGCATGGTCGGTGAGTATATGCTCTAAGGACAGGGAGGCTACATCCGCCCAGCGGGGGTCGGTGGCCATTTTCAAACCCAATATGGTATTTTCTGATGATGACATGCTTAAAATTATTAATATTTGATGACTACCTGCTTACAGGAAGCAACTTATTCTTACAGATACGTTTCGCCGGAAGTGTCCGCTCTGTGAGCCGGGGAACGCTTTCGTTGCCAAAAGATACTATAGCGTACTTGGTCATTCCGAACGGACGTGAGGAATCTCTGTCCTTATCCTTACCGCTTTCGTGTGATAGCTTGGCGCTTACATATAGATAGTCCGTTAATGCTTTCTCTTACTGCCGGTCATTTCCCGGAAGGCCTGATCATTCCCTGCGCATCTTTACCACATATCCCGCAATACGCGGCTTCATTGTCCATGTTCCCGCACCATTTACAGCCCTGTGGCTGCCGGAGGGGCCTGGAAACAATGATAAAATAGCCTATCAAAGGCGTGGTAACGATACAGGTAAGCAACGCCAGCGGAAAAGATATCTTTCTTCTCCGGCTTTCCTGCCGGCACATCAGGATTGCCAGGACCGCGATTACAATGACCGGAATGATCAATACCATATTTTCCCGGCGACCCGGTTTTATTTATTTAAAAAATATTATAGACTTTCCCCGAGATAGGCTTCGATCTGGCTTTTACACAGATCGCCCACGGGCAGTTCTCCCGCCCGGGCATACCATTCGGCAGTGTAGCTGATAGCCTGTCCGGCGTTCCACTTCGGCTGCCAGGAAATGGCCTTTTTCAGCTTACTGTTATCCAGCGTCAGCAGCCCGGCCTCATGGGGCTGCCCGGCCTGCCGGAGTATGGTATAGCTTCCTTTTCCGAATGCCCGGATAAACATCTGTGTCACCGCTTCCACCGTCAGGGTATCTGCCGGCTCGGGACCGATATTAAAGGCGGTTGCCAGCTCCCGTGGCCTTGCGGACATCTCCATAAGCAGGCAGAGGTAGGCGAATACCGGCTCCAGCACATGCTGCCAGGGCCTTACCGCTCCGGGGTTCCTCAGCACTACCGGCTCATTCTTCTGTATGGCGCGGACAATATCAGGAATGATCCTGTCCGCGGAAAAATCGCCGCCGCCAATGACATTACCGGCCCTGACCGATGTAATGACCTTCCCATGCTGCTCATATGCTTCCGGGTTCATAAAGGAATTCCTGTAGCTGCCTATGGCGATCTCGCAGGCCGCCTTGCTGGCAGAATAGGGATCATACCCGCCCAGCTTGTCCGTTTCCGTAAACGCCCGTCCCGCTTCATTATTTTCATACACCTTATCCGTGGTGATCATCAGGCCCAGGCAATCCTTTTTAAGATGGCGGATGGCCTCGAGCACATGCACCGTACCCATCACATTGGTCGCGAAAGTCTCTACGGGCGCCGCATAGCTTCTACGCACCAGCGACTGGGCGGCAAAGTGAATGACGATATCCGGCTGGAACCGGCTGATCTCGCCATTGACCAGGTTGGCATCCCTGATGTCGCCTGTCACGCTGCTGTAACACAATGCTTCCACGTTGAGCCGGCTGATCAGGTCCGCGCCGCTTTCCGGCTCCAGGGCAATGCCCTTTACTTCCGCGCCCAGGCAACTCAATACCTGCAGCATCCAGGCGCCCTTAAACCCTGTATGCCCTGTCAATACCACTCTTTTATTTTCAAAAAAGCTTTTCAGCCGCTGCACAGAATGCTCCATATATCCGATTTAGTGATCTTAATTAAATAACAGCGCGGGACACCCCCCGGGAAAAGCGCCCCGGTCTCCCCGCCATGCCGAACGGCCCTCAAAATTACTACCATTTTTTATTTATTGCTCCCCGGACAGCTATAATTGCATGGCAGCCGTGCCATTCTCAGCCGCCTGCACCTTAAAGCACACCCGTTCCATCCACCTTTCATTCCGCACGCTCAACGATAATATTGCCGTATTTAACGAAATCCGCCGCCACAATTAAATAATGCGTCCTATTTTAGCAGTATCAAATTAAAACATTATCCGAAATGCATCCTAAAAATAATAATAGCTATATATCCGAATTCGGCGTTGGCCTGGTACTTTTCGGGATCGGGCTGCTTATCTACAACCTGTTTCCGTTTACCAAGATGATCATAGCGTCCTACCTCAACGTCTACCTGCTTATTTTTATTTTAGGCATTATAAGAGGGATCAATAAAAATTTCAGGGGAAATGACTGGTGGATCATCATGATCATAGCCGCGTTCCTGTGGCTGGCTAACCTGGACCTGGTAAGATATACCTTGTGGGGTGTCCTTTTTCCTGCAGTGCTCGTGATAGTGGGCGCCAGGATCATACTCAGCCGTAAAAACAAATCCATTGCCAAAAACGCGGCACAGCCTTACACCGAGGTCAATGACATTCCCCAGCTCCCTATAGACGATACCGGCATACCGGGAGCTGAGCAGCATTATCACCACCAGGAGGAGCAGACAGCAAACCATAGCCGGCATCATCACCATACAGGTAGCAGCTATGATGCCGCCAATGATTATGTAAGGGTGGATACCGTACTGGGCAGCAATTCCAAGGTAGTGATCTCCAAGAACTTCCAGGGCGGCAATGTCAGCAGCATTATGGGTTCCACGAACCTGATCCTGAGCAAAGCCGATATCAACGGCACCGCTTACCTGGATATTTTCACGCTCATGGGAGAGATCAATATCATCGTGCCCGCTGATTTCAATATCATCAATAATACGCCCTCCCTGCTGGGATCAGTGGAAGATAAGCGTAATTTTATGACGGAAACGAATAATGATAAGAATTTGGTCTTAAGAGGCCAGGTCATAATGGGAAGCGTTAATATTAAAAACTTTTAGACAACAGTGCAGCACACCAGGATATATAAATTCATTGTTTACACCCTGCTTACTTTCTGTGTAACAGTGGGATATTACCAGATAAAGCGGCACCTGGATATCGGGGGCAGAAACCTGGAATGGGACGCCCTGCTGACATTGTTTTTCATGTTTCTCATATTCAGCAGGGGCAATCTCGTACAGAAGCGGATCAGCACCACCAAGGGCGCTATTACCAGCTTCCTGCTGCTGAACATCATCACCGGTCTTTTCCTATCCTTATCCTCGCTCTATATACACAAGCTCAGCAACGACAGCCTGTACCTGGACTGGTACTACCAGTATTTCAAGGTCAGGATATTCCTGATAGGCATTACATCCAACCTGCTGGCCGTACTGCACTATACTTTCAAATCCGCCGAGCTCCAGACCGCTGAAAGCGAGCCGCAGATCATTTATGAAAGCAATAACAAGGATGCCGAGCTGTATAAGCTCCGCCAGCAGATCAACCCGCATTTCCTGTTCAACGCGCTTAATTCCATCAACGCACTTATACAGTTCGATAAGGAAAAAGCACGTAATATGATCGTCAACCTGTCCCAATATTACCGCAATACCATCAATATCAACGAGCAGGAGTGGCACACCATAGAGCAGGAGCTGGATGACATTATACTGTATTTCAATATTGAAAAGATACGCTTCGGGCACCGGCTGCAACTCGAGATCTCCTGCCCCGATGAGCTGAAGCAGTACTCCGTCCCGCCGCTCCTGTACCAGCCGCTGGTGGAGAATGCCATTAAGCACGGGCTATACGGAACTATCGGCGAGATCAGGATCATCATCAGCGTATATATCACACGATCCAGCTCCGGGAAGCAGTTTATCACGTTCCAGATAGACAACCCCTTCGACCATACCACCGCTACCAAAGCGCAGGGTACCGGCTTTGGCCTGGATAATATCAAACGAAGAATGTACCTGCTGTTCGCTACCCACAATCTTTTCAGGACGCACGTCCGGCAGACGGATGAGCAGACCAGTACCTTCAAAGCCTTTTTAAGCATTCCGCTAACCGCTACAAAAAATTAATTATGACCATCAAGACCCTTATCATAGACGACGAGCCGCTGGCATGTATGCTGTTGCAGGATATGCTGTCCGCCCACCCGGAAATAGAGATCATAGGACAGTGCCACGACGGGTTCGAAGGCCTGAAACAGATCCAGGCGCTCAAGCCCGACCTGATATTCGTAGATATCCAGATGCCCAAGATCACAGGGGTGGAAATGATAGAGCTGGTAGATGAGAAACCCCTGATAGTGTTCTCTACAGCCTATGACCAGTACGCCGTCAAAGCGTTTGAAATGAATGCGGTAGATTACCTTTTAAAGCCTTATGACAATAACCGTATCGCCAGCGCGGTAACCAAGATAAAGGAAAAATACAGGCTCAGCTCCAGGAACAACGATATACAGATCAGCACACCTGAGAGCTCCCAGCGGATCGTCATTAAGGAGAACGGCCTGATCAAGATCATCCCGACAGACCAGGTGATGTACCTGGAAGCCGCGGGCGATTATGTAAAAATATATACTGCGGAAAAGTTCTATGTCAAGCACGGCAGGATGAGCCACTTCGAGGAGATACTGTCCAAGATCCCGTTCATACGGATACACCGCTCTTATCTCATGAACTTTAATTATCTCAACGCGATCGAGCCTTACCAGAGCACCAGCCTGGCTATCCTGAAGAACGGCACCAAGCTGCCGGTCAGCAAATCCGGCTATGAGCTGCTGAAGCATAATATCTCTTAGCTTTCACTGGCAAACTATATAAAAAACAGGAAGTCATCATTGGAAGGTGTGACATGTGCTATTCATAAGCTGTAAACCGGCATAAGAGAGCATCCCACCCGGGGTGATACCGGTATACGAAAGCTCTTCCCTGATCCCGGGAAGAGCTTTCAGCGAAGTGAGGCTGTATTAACATCAGCGGATAACTTAATTTTATTTAACGCAGCATTTACAAGCAAAATTTTAACTTTACTGCTATTATCCTCCATATATATAGTGAAGAAAGGTTTTCTTTTATATTGCTGCCTGCTGCTGCTTTTGGCAACCTACCGTAATGATGCTGCTTATGCACAGTCCTTTAACTGTCCTGAAATAGAGATACTGGGAGGATCGGACACGGTCAGGCTTGCCTGTACCCAGTCCTGCACCACCCTTACAGCCACCCTTCCGGACATCAGGCAGACCATCAACGGCAATAACGCCTACATCGTGGAACCTGTACCCTTCAGCGCGGCACAACCTTTCACACTGACCAACCCCAATACCATATTCGTAAATATAGATGACCGGTATTCCGGGATCATCACCCTGCCATTCACCTTCTGCTTTTACGGCGCTTCGTACAACAGCCTGGTCATCGGAGCCAACGGCACCATTTCGTTCAATACCGGCTATGCCAATACGAACAGCGGGTTTGCCCTGTGCAATACCAGCAATAATACACACTATACATTACCGCAGCCCAACCGGCCCAGCTTTCCGCTGAACGCCATCTACGCCCTGTTCCATGATATTAACCCGGCCGTGCAGAACGGCACCAAAAAGATCGAATGGCAGGTAACCGGGACAGCACCCTGCCGGCGGATCATCATCAACTGGGTGGACATCTCCCAGTACGACTGCACCAATCTTAAATCCACTTTCCAGTGCGTATTATATGAGAATACCAATGTGATAGACGTTTTTGTGAAGGAGAAGCCCGTTTGCGGCAGATGGAATTGCGGCGTAGCGGCCATAGGACTGCAGAACGATGACGGCAGCCAGTCCATCAGCCCGCCCAACAGGAATACCTCTGTCTTTACGATTACCACGGCTAACAGCGAAGGCTGGCGGTTCATTCCCAATGGCGCTTCCCTGCTGGTCAATAACCAGGTCAGCCTGTTCGATCAGAATAATGTGCTGATCCAGACGGTCAATCCCGCACCCGGCAGCAACGGCGTTGTACATGCCAACTTCACCGCACAGCTCTGCCTGAACGGCAATGAGACCTCCAGGAAGTTCTATGTGAAAGCCAACTATATGCCCTGTTCCGGGTCTACGCTCGCTGTCCTGGATTCCGTTATATTACAAAGAACTACCACACCGTATCCCACGGCCAACGATACCACGCGTTACTGCATCAATGAGCCGGCAGCACCCCTGACAGCCGGCGGCACCAACCTGCTGTGGTACACCTCGCCCAGCCAGACACAGGGCAGCGCCACAGCACCGACCCCTGCCACCAGTACACCCGGCCTGACCACCTATTATGTGACCCAGACCATAGCCGGCTGCGAATCCGGCAAGCGGCCTTTATACGTGCTGGTAACGGACTACACGTATCATACCCTGGCTGCCGGTATCTGCCAGGGAGATTCTTTCCTGTTCAACAATACCTACTACAAAACCCCTGTCAGCAATATAAAGGACACTTTCAGCAGGCCCGGCCGCTGCGACAGCATTGTAGCCCTCAACCTGACCGTTACAAGTGCGACTACCATTACCGTCAGCAGGCAGCTATGCTCCAATAGCCTGCCTTACACCTGGAACGGCATTTCCGTCACACAGGGCGGCAATAATGCGGCCCGGTTTACCACTATCGGCAGCAACGGCTGCGACAGCACGACCATCCTGAACCTTACGGTCAACCCTGTGAAAAGAGATACGGTGACCATCAGCATCTGCGAGACCCGGCTGCCCTATAGCTGGCTGGGCAATACCGTTACGCAGGGAGGAACTGGAGCAGCCCAGTATAACGGCATTACCGCATCCGGGTGTGACAGCATCCTGGTGCTCAACCTCCGGGTCAGCAATACCTTTCTCTTTACGGAAAGTGTCACCGTATGCTACAGCAGCATGCCCTACACCTGGAGAGGCCTGACTGTCACACAGGGCGGCAATAACGCGGCCACCAGGACCTATACCTCCTCAAAGGGCTGTGACAGCACATTCAGGCTCAACCTGGACATCACCAATGCCATCACCCATACCGTCAGCGACAGCATCTGCGAAACAGCGCTGCCTTATACCCGGAACGGCCATACGGTCAGCACACCGGGCCTGCACACCTTTACCGATACCTTCCTCTCCGCCGGGACGAACTGCGACAGCATTGTCACTACCGGTATTTTTGTAAAGGATACGCTGCATACCATAGCTAATATTACGATATGCGCCTCCCAGCTTCCCTACACCTGGAACGGCATCACCCTGAATACAGGCGGGCAGAACGTGGCTACCTATACTGCCATCGGGCGTAACGGCTGCGACAGCATCGTCCACCTGAACCTGAACGTCAATCCTGTAGTATATCATACAGCCGGTATTACCATCTGCCAGAGCCAGCTGCCATATACATGGAATGGCATCAGCGTCACACAGGGGGGCAATAATGTAGCTACCTATACGACCACATCCGCTACTACCAATTGCGACAGTATCGTCACGCTCAATCTTACGGTGATCAATACACTCAGGGATACGGTCAGCCTTACAGCCTGTGAAAACGGCTTTCCCTTTACCTGGAACGGCATTTCCGTCACATCAGGCGGTAACAATATAGCCACTTATACGACCACTTCAGTATCTACCAATTGTGACAGTATCGTCACCCTGAACGTAAGCGTACTGGATACCGTACTTACCGACCAGGCAGTCACCATCTGCCAGGCACAGCTGCCTTTTACCTGGAATAATATCGTGGTGAGTACCGGCGGCAATAATGTGGCGCGCTTTACGACAACCGGCAGCAACGGCTGTGACAGCACAACCCGCCTGAACCTGGCCGTTGTCAATACCATCACCTACACCCAGACATTAACGATCTGCCAGACACAGTTGCCCTATACCTGGAATAATATTACCGTCAGCCGGGGAGGTAACAATGTGGCACAGTTCACTACACAAAGTGCATCGGGATGTGACAGCATCACTACGCTGAACCTGAATGTCACCAATACCGTTCAGGCACAGGACAACCGAAGCATCTGTAACAATATGATGCCTTTTACCTGGAATGGCATAACGGTCACACAGGCCGGGCAGGGTGCGGCCGTTTACCACACCACATCGGTACGCACCGGGTGTGACAGCATTGTAACGCTGAACCTCAGCCTGAAAGATACGTTCCGCACCGTTACAGCTGCGGACCTCTGCTACAATCAACTGCCTTACCGTTTCGGCTCCGTAACCATTACGCAGGCGGGTACCTATAACAGCACATTTACTGCCCGGAACGGCTGCGACAGCAATGTCCGCCTTACGGTCCGTGTCAGTGATCCGCCGGTCAGGCTGCCCGACACCACGCTGTACGGCTGCGGCAGCGTTACCTTTAAGAACACGGTTTACAGTCAAAGCACGGTACTGACCGATACGACGAAGAACGCCAATGGCTGTGACAGCAGCTACCAGTCCTACAGCATCACCGTATACCCGGTACACAATGAGCAGTCATCTGCTGCCATATGCGAGGGAGCATCGTACCGCTTTGAGGGCATTGATTATACATCAGACACTACATTTACCGAAACGTTCACAAACAGTTTCGGGTGCGACTCCCAGCGGACGTTTACGCTCGTAGTGCACCCGCGGCCCGCGCTTACGATCAGCACCAATACGGACAGCAGGATATGCCTGCAGGACGAGCTGGTGCTGACCGCAGCAGGCGCTGACGCTTATAGCTGGTACCTGGACGGGACTTTCCACAGCAATAACAATCCTTATCAGACGGTGGTCTATACGGAACAGATGGCTATTAAAGTGACCGGCACCAACGGCTATAATTGTACAGACAGCGCTTCCATTATCCTGACAGGCGAGCCCTGCTGCGAGATCGGCCTGCCCAACGCATTCTCTCCCAACGGGGACGGACTGAACGACTATTTCGGGCTGATCACTCCCGGGAACCCCAAAAGCTACCTGCTTAATATTTATGACCGCTGGGGCACACTGGTATTTACCACTACCAATGTCAATACCCAATGGGACGGTACTGTAAAAGGCAGCCCTTCAGAAATGGGCGTGTATTTTTACTATGTAGAATACGAATGCCAGAACGGCACTTCCACCAAAGAAAAAGGAGATATTACGCTGATCAGGTAAAACTATGGCTGTGTAAAAAGTAAACAACCCTGTCATATTGAGCTCCGTCGAAATATTGACAGGGTTGTTTATCCATACCTATCACATTTCGACAGGCTCAATGTGACACAAGCTCAATGTCGTTCGGAATGCCCGGTACACTACAATACTTATAGCAAAAGTCCTCTCTGCGGGTTAGAGAGGACCTTTATAAACGAAGTACCCTAAAAAAGAGGTTGTTCCCTATAAGCAGATAGTCAATTCCTATTTTATATACTGCTTCAGCACGGTCTCAAAGCCGCTCTGGCCCGGCATAGGCAGCTCGTGCTGTAAAGGCACGCCTTCCGGTGAGATGAGTATATAACGGGGTATTCCTTTGATACCAAAATACCTGATGAAGTCACTGCTGAAAGAAGTATGCCAGTTCACGATATTGGGATTCCGGGTTTTGTGGGTTTTCCAGGCATTGATATGCTGGTCCACTGAAACCGCCACAAATTTTACATTCTTATCCTTGAACTTATCTGCATAATCATAGAAATAGGGGGCATTCGCCTTACAGGGCGGGCACCAGGACGCCCATATGTCCAGCACAATATAGCTCCCGGCAAACTGTCTCAGGCTTTGCTGCGCTCCGTTTTCATCTTCAAATACGAATTCCGGCAGTACCGCGAAATTCGTCCTGGCCTTCCGGCTGGCATAGTCTGTGGTCAATGCCTTACGGTAGCGGGCAGAGCTGATCTTTACAATCTCCGCATCATACATTGCCAGCACGAGGCTGTCATCCAGGGCATTATTGTCCAGCAGGCTCCTCAACGCCTGGTAACGCATAGCATCCCTGACCCTGTCGTCTTTGATCTGCTCCAGCAATGCCGGCTTCTGCAGATCCGTCACTTCCTTATTCCGGTTGAGATAACGGAAATAATTGTCCGCGAATTCCTCCCTGGCTACCAGCGAAACGTCATTAAAATCCAGCGCTTCCCGCAACCGGTTGATAAAGCCGAATTGATCCGATGCAGACAGTTCCGGCTTGCTCTTCATTTTCCCGTACAGCTCCCACAGGGACAAGGCTTTCAGGTTCAGCAGGGTGATATTGCGCCCGGAGACATCCGGGGCTACGGCATAGCCGTCTATCGTAGTATATCCCCCGGAGGCTTTCACATCTTTCCGGTAGCTCTTTTCCAGCTGCTCCAGGAAAGCCGCTTCATCACCCTTTATCCTGTCATTTTCAATCTTCCATTTCAACTGTTCCATATTAGAGAACCCGATACCGGCGGCTGCACCGGATTCCGCTCTCCTGTCACCGCTGATATCCATATCGGTAAACCCGTTCCGCATCTTTATATACAGGTGCACGCTGTCGCCATTGGTCATAAAGAAAGCGGACGGCTTGTCCTTATAGGCGGTGACGGGCTGCCTGTTTACCGGCTGCAGCAGGCTGTAACGCGCCATAGGTATATCCAGGGAGTCCAGCAGCAGCCGGAAGTCACCATTCTCCTGCACAGGAATGGCAGCCATCGGCAAACCATCCTCGCTGACCAGCAGCAACTCCTTCACTTCCGTATCCGTATCTATATGACCGGCAAGCACAGAACGGCCGTAGGACGACTGGTAACGCGGCTGTGACAGCCAGTAGGCAGCGGCAGCTCCCAGCAGCACCGTGGCTGTGGCAAAAGCCAGTGTGCCATACTGCTTAAAAAAATACCGCTTGTAGTTCCTGTAATAGTAAAACAGATACCCTATCACCAATATGAATACCGACTGCACCAGCGACAGCCTTGCATAATAGTTCAGCCAGGCGCCTACCTCGCTGATCCCCCCGGATACCTTTTCCAGTTGCACCAGGGGCACCCAGGCCGGGATATCAGGGAAAAATACCTTGGCCATGGTATAGCCGAGCAGGCTCACGATGGCGCAGGTGGACAGCAGGTTGGTCATCCTTATATTGATATGCAGCACAAACATCAGCGCCATAAAGCTCATCGCCCCGGCAAAAAGATTGAGTATATACGCCAGCGTATCGCCCCAGCTAACTGCCAGGCTATAATATTTAGCGTCGATATGCAGCAGCTTGTACAGCACGGCATAGACCATATACTGCCCGGCAAAGAACAGCAGTATGACCGCCAGCACCTGCACCAGCACCCTGCAATATTTGGCGATAAAAATGCTCCATTTGGGGATCGGCTGGGTCTCTATCAGCTGCCAGGTATTGTTCTTATGCTCCACGCTGTTGACCTGTGCCGTAAGCAGCACAACAGCCATAGGCAGAAAGAGCATACCGAAGGCGGACACCCCTTTAAAGACCTGGTCGAACCAGCTGGTCACCACCTTGTCCACATACATTTCAGGATCCCTGTCCAGCGTCAGGGTAAAGATAAAGATCAGCAAAGGCAGCAGCCATGCCGTCAGCAGCATGATCAGCCAGGTCCTGGTATGCCTTCCTTTGATACGTTCCAGCCTGAAAGCTCTAATAATGTTCCGCATAGTTCCTATTGTTGAAAGATGTTTGAAATAATGTTATTGAATGATGTCCATAAACCAGGACTCCAGGCTGCCTTCCTGCTTCACCTCATATACCGGGATGCCCTGCTCAACCAGCCGGCTAACGATGACCGGGATCTCGTTCCTGGACTGCAAATGGCAGGTAACGGTATGCTCTTTCCTCAGCACCTCATAGCCCGGCAGGCTGACCGGGCCGTCATAATCACCTATGGTGATCCTGACAGGTGTCCCTTCAAATTTCAGTTTCAGCTCCTGCATCGTGCCCTCGAAGTGTATCTTACCCTTGTTGATAATACAGATATGGCTGCACATTTTTTCCAGCTCGGCCAGCAGGTGACTGGAGATAAAGATGGTGATGCCGTGCTGTTCGTTGAGCCGCAGCAGCATTTCCCGCACTTCCTGCATCCCGTTGGGGTCCAGCCCGTTCACCGGCTCGTCCAGCAGCAGCAGCTCCGGCTCTTTGACCAGGCACAGGCCTATGGCCAGGCGCTGCTTCATCCCGAGAGAGTAACGTTTTACCGCCAGGTGCTTCGCCTTTGTCAGCCCGACCATCTCCAGTATGGGATCGATCTTATCCAATGCCAGCGCGTTACTTTTCAGTACCAGCTCCAGGTGGTCCTTTGCGGTAAGATGACTGTACAGCACCGGCTGCTCCACCAGGCATCCTATTTTTGAGTAAATGCCCGGGAGCTGGCCGCCCAGGGGCGCCCCGAATAGCCTTACAGCACCGCTTTCATCCGGCATGATACCCGCCAGCATCCTCATAGTGGTCGATTTGCCCGCGCCGTTCGGCCCCAGGAAGCCATAAACAGCTCCCCGCGGTACCCGGATGGAGATATCGTCCAGGGCCTTAAAATTGTTATTATAGCTGTAGCTCAGCTTCTGAATATCTATGATCGTGTCCATAAAGCGCTTCCGTTTAAAACAGGTGTTGAATCTTCAAGATAGTAAAAATACAGTTAAAAAAGCTCTCCTGCCACACCCTATTCGACGAACAGCAGGATTTACGGGATGAACGGGCGTAGCAGGCCCATTGTTCACATCAGCGCTCTAAAGAAAAGCCGGCTAATACATCACCGCATTAACCGAAACTTCTGCATCCTGAGCCCGTATCTTGCATTTTTTTGTCTAACTTCGCAAAATATTAAAACTAACATAACATTGCTTTGATCTCATCATGTTAAGAGAAGGACATATCCATACTGAAACAATAACCTATTCATCCAATAAAATAAAGGATTATTTCCAGCTGGTAAAGCCCAACCTGAGCTTCCTGGTGGTCTTTTCGAGTGTTATAGGCTACCTGCTGGCACCTAACGCCCAATTTGACTGGGCGCAAATCCTGCTGCTCTTCCTGGGCGGCGCCCTTGTTACAAGCGGCGCCAATGTCATCAACCAGATACTGGAGCGTAATTCCGACAAGCTGATGAGGCGGACCGCGGTACGTCCCCTGCCGGACGGACGGATGGCAGTGAGCGAGGCCGTTGTGCTCAGCACAGTCACTTCCCTTGCCGGCTTTGCCATCATGTATTTCGGGTTCAACCCGCTGGCAGCGCTGCTGTCAGTCATCTCCTCCGTAATCTATGGCTTTATATATACGCCCATGAAGCGTATTCACCCGATATGCATCCTCATAGGTGCTATCCCGGGCGCATTGCCGCCGCTGATCGGCTGGACCGCCGCTACCGGTACCTTATCTGAGGTATCTGATTTCGGCGGATGGTCCCTGTTCCTTATCCAGTTCTTCTGGCAGTTCCCCCACCTCTGGGCGATAGCCTGGGTGGGCTATGAAGATTACCAGAAAGCAGGTATCCGTATGCTGCCCTCCCGGGAAGGCAAGACCTCTTTTACCGGTCTGCAGAGCATGTTCTACAGCATCACCCTGATCCCGCTCGTGCTGATCCCCTATGCACTGGGCATGACAGGCAGGCTGGGTATGTGGCTGTCCGTACTGCTGGGATTCCTGTACTTTATGGCCTCCTTCAATTTTTACCTGAAGAATGACAAGGTATCTGCCAAGAAGCTGATGTATGCCTCCTTCATCTATCTCCCTGTAGTACTGATCGTATTATTATTTGATAAAATATAAGTTTCAGAAAAATCACACCAGGTTATGTCCCAGACCAATATCCAGACAAGGAAATCACTGAAAATCCACCCCCAGAAATTCGCTATGTGGATAGCTATCGCTACCATTATCATGATGTTCGGAGGATTCACAAGCGGCTATATCGTACGGCGCTCCCAGGGTATGTGGGAAGTATTTGAAATGCCCCAGATCTTCATCGCATCCACCATCGCGATCTGCCTGAGCAGCCTGACCATGATATTCGCGCTCCGCAACTACAAAAAAGCGCAATTCGGCACCTTCCGTACACTGATGGTGATCACCCTGCTGCTGGGTGTGGCATTTTCCGTCATGCAGCTGGCAGGCTTCAGCGAAATGCACCAGCGGAACCTGAAGATATCCGGCAACCCGTCCAGCTCCTTTCTGTACATCATCGCGGGCATCCATATCCTGCATATACTCGGCGGTGTCATAACCATAGCGTACCAGCTGATCAAGACCAGGAAGAACGAGCTGACGGAAGACAGGATCGTGGGCCTGGAAATATTAAGCACTTACTGGCACTTTGTAGACCTGCTGTGGCTGTACCTTTACGTATTCTTTATATTTTTCCGGTAAGAAGGCAGCAGCCCGGGATTTTACATTTATTATTGTAATAAAAATGTAAAATTTTTTTGCGCTAATTCTTCCTATAATAAATGTATTGATGTAATTTGCACCCTTGAAAATAAATTTTAACTTACCCTAAGCTGAATTTAAATTATCAGAATTTATGCATCCTACTGCTACTGCTAACACATCCAGGTGGAATGGAGGTCAGTCCCCGTTTAATCTGAGCTATGGAAAGATCATGATGTGGTTTTTCTTATTTACAGATGCCCTGACATTTGGCGCTTTACTGATCTCTAACGGTACCAAAAGATTTTTCTCAGAAGTCTGGCCGAATGCCAACTATGTATTCAGGTCCTACCCTTTCGGAGGTGATACCAACGCCCCTCTGGTGTTTGTGAGTTTTATGACCTTTGTGCTGATCATATCTTCCGTAACCATGGTGCTTGCAGTACATTCCGGACATTATATGGATAAAAAGGGTGTGACCAAGTGGCTGCTGTGGACCATCGTAGGCGGTGTGATCTTCCTGGCTTCCCAGTGCTGGGAGTGGGTGCACCTGAACCACGAAGGCGCCTGGTGGGGCTCTTTCCTGGATCCCAATACCGTAACCAAAGAGCACCTCGCCCAGTTCTATAAACCCGGCGACCTCGATAATGTTTCACTGGAAGCGGCGCTGGCGTCCACTACCAACTTCTTCAACTTCTTCTTTACCATTACCGGCTTCCACGGCGTGCACGTATTATCCGGCGTGGTATTCAATATTATGATCCTGATCAATACCGTGAACGGCGTATATGAAAGAAGAGGCCATTATGAAATGGTGGAAAAAACAGGTTTATACTGGCACTTTGTGGATCTGGTATGGGTATTCGTATTCACCGTATTCTACCTGGTTTAATCCGTAAAATTATTTTCCACAGACATATACTAACATCATTTCAAGACATTATAAAATCATTTCACAAATGGGACATCATAATCACGATACGCACCACGATGAGCTGTTTTATTACGAAGGTGACCAATCCAAATTATATTCCGGCCTGCTGAACCACCATGCGCACGAAGGCGTGGAATCCGCAGGCAGCAAAGCCAAGATCAAAAAGATATGGCTGATCACCCTGTACCTGTCCATTATCACGCTGATAGAGCTGGCAGGCGGCTTCTATGAATATTATAATGAAGGTACCAACCGCGTAATTATGATCAGCTTCTTCTTCATCTTCACCCTGCTGAAAGCCTACCTGATCGTTAAGGTATTCATGCACCTGGGAGACGAAGTGAGGGCATTTATCAATACGGTCATTATCCCGCTGCTGATATTCGTATGGTTTATCATCGCGTTCCTTGCAGATGCCGACCACTCTTTACATATGAACACTTCCTTCTGGCAACAGATGAAAGATGCCGCTACAGGAATCATCAAATAATAAAAACTTGCGAAATGGCTGTTTCAAAAAGAAAAGGCACATTTTTAGGACTCTTGATAGCGGCAATTCTGCCGCTATCTTTGTATTTAATGATGCGCGCCGTCAATGACGGGAATATTAAGATCCCCAGGTACTACCGTATAGACGGCATTGAAGCCGTTCAGAAAGACGGCAAGACCTATAACGATACTATCTTCCACCAGGTGGCAGACCTGGAGCTGACCAACCAGCTTGGAGAAAAGGTCTCCCTGAACAAGACCCTGCAGGGCAAGGTGCTCGCTATCAATTTCATGTTCACCACCTGCCAGACCGTCTGCCCCCGGATCACCAGGGAGGTCAGCAAGATCCAGAAAGCGTATGAAAAGAAAAACCCGGACTGGGTGCAGTTCATTTCCATCACGATAGACCCTGACAGGGACAGCGTGGCAGCGCTGAGGGTATATGCCGATAATTATAAGGCCAACCACGACAGGTGGTATTTCTTAACCGGAAGTAAAGACGCTATCTTTCATTATGCCAAAGAAGAATTAGGTGTAGTATTGCAGGAATACGGAGGGGCTGAAGGTACCGTGCATTCAGAGAATATCATACTGCTGGATAAAGACCGTTACATACGGGGATATTATAACGCGTCCGAGCCCGCGGAAGTGGCCAAGTGCGCACAGGATATCGCGGTGCTGCAGCTGGAGAAAAAACGTAAAAAATAGCCGATCATATGTCATTACAACCCATGATTAAGCCGAACGACAGGCTTGCCAGGATCATAATAACCGTATTGTCAGTAGTAGTCTTCGCGGTAGTGGTCGCGCTGGACCGTATGCCTCCCCTGGAGTTTCCCTTCGACTTTGATGTGCACTACCTGGCTATGGGCGTAGGCATCATCAATACCCTGGTGGCCGCATTATTGCTGGCAGGTTTGCAGACAGCCCGCAAAGGGAATTTTATCCTGCACAAAAGGATCATGTTCACCGCTATTATCCTGTCTATCCTGTTCCTGGTATTCTATATAGGGCATCACCTGTTTGCAGGCAGCACCAAATATGGCGGAGAGGGCGTGATGCGTTATATATACTATACCCTGCTGATCACGCATATCTTTTTGGCAGCCATTGTACTGCCTTTTATCCTGTTCACAGCGTACAGGGCCATAACCGGCGAATACGGCAGGCATAAAAAGAACGCCAGGCTCACCTGGCCGATATGGTTTTACGTGGCAGTATCGGGCGTGATAGTGTATTTAATGATAAAACCCTATTATTAATTTACAGACAATGAGAAAGAATCAGATCATACTGGTAGCGATAGCCGTAGTCGCAGGAACGGCGCTGTACCTGTTCGGCAATACCATAAAGCCTAAAACCGGCCAGGCAGCGGATCAGCATAACCACGCGGAAGCCCCGATGGCCGGCCCGATGATGGGCGGGCTGGAGGATATTACACCTGCCGACATTAACAGCCTGACGGCAGCGGCCAAAAAGAAGCTGAAGCCGGAAACCCTGGCCAACCTCGAAGCGCTGGAACGGCAACTGGCAAAGGCCCGTACCGATGCGGAAAGGACAGAGGCATACGACCTCGTAGGCAGATTCTGGCACGATCAGAAAAACAGATTATTCGCCGCATATTATGTTGGCCAGTCAGGATTGTTAGATAATTCAGAAAAAAAGCTTACATTTGCATCCCATTTGCTGGCGGAAGATATCAACAAGGAAAATGATCCTTCTGTCAGGAAGCTGATGTTCGATGTGGCGGACGCCTGTTACCAGCAGCTGATGCGCGTTAATCCCGCGGATGAGGATGTGGCCATAGATCATAAATTACTGATCATAGAAGGTGCAGGGAATGTGATGCAGGGCGTGGTCATGCTGCGCGACTGGTCGGATAAGCACCCTGAAAACAAAAGGGCGCACCTGATACTGGGAAGCATGTCCATTCAGTCACAGCAGTTCGAGAAAGCCCTGGAAAGAGCCGATAAGGTGCTGGCGCTTGACCGTAAGAACCTGGAAGCCTACTTATTAAAATCACAGGCTTACCAGCTTATGGGACAAAAAGATAAGGCTATCGCCGTTTTGAATGAAGCCAAGGAGATGATGAACAATCCTGATTTTTCAAAAGATGTGGACGCATTTATCGAACAAATGAAATAGCAGAAAATAAATTTTTAATAACTTAAATTAAATTGTTGAATTATGCCAAGTGGTAAAAAAAGAAAACGTCATAAAATTGCGACCCACAAACGTAAAAAGCGTTTAAGAAAGAATCGTCATAAAAAGAAGAAATAAGTAACTGACAAACGTTTAGGTACTAACTGTCTTTTTAAGGTATATTTTAAACTTACTAGCCTTCTAAAAGGGTTAGTAAGTTTTCTACATTGTATGTGCATATACCGATACAGGATATACCCGGAAAACTTAAGAATCAACATTACAAACAGACGAAATCAGATTATCTATGAGTAAAGAAATGATAATCAATTCGTTGTCAAGTGGGGTTGAAATTGCTTTGTTAGAAAATAAAAAACTTGTAGAACTGCATTACGAGCAAAGTAATGCGGAATTTGAAGTTGGCGATTTGTATCTGGGCAAGGTTAAGAAACTGATGCCCGATTTGAATGCGGCTTTCGTAGATGTGGGATTTGAAAAAGATGCTTTCCTGCATTATACGGACCTGAGCCCTTACATAAGATCTTTGATAAAGTTTACTAAAACAGCAGTCAATACTTCCGCTGAAGAACGATTTGATTTTTCGAAATTCCGCATTGAACCGGAAATTCTTAAAACAGGGAAAATTTCGGATGTGCTGCAAAACAAACCGGAAATACTGGTTCAGATACTGAAAGAACCGATATCTTCCAAAGGCCCCAGGCTCAGCTGCGAGCTGTCGCTGCCGGGAAGGTTTGTAGTGCTTACACCCTTTAATAATTTTGTGACCGTTTCAAGAAAGATCCATTCCGGAGAAGAAAGGAAAAGGCTGCTCAAAATAGTGGAAAGCGTAAAACCCAAGAATTTCGGGATCATCATACGCACAGCGGCTGAAGGGAAAAATACGGCGGAATTGCACGCCGATGTCCTGGAGCTTGCCGGTACCTGGAAGACCATCCAGAAGAACCTGAAGCAGGCCAAAGCCCCGCAACGCATTTTGAGCGAGCAGACAAAAACAACGTCCATACTGAGGGACCTGCTCAACGAAAGTTTCCAGAGCATTATTGTCAATGACAAAAAGCTGGAGGGCATCACACGGGAATATATTACCAAGATCGCCCCGGAAAAGGAAAACATCGTAGAGTATTACAGTCATCATCAGTCCATGTTTGACCATTACGGCATCACCAAGCAGGTGAAAGCTTCCTTCGGGAAGACCGTTAATATGAGCAGCGGTGCTTACCTCATTATCGAGCATACCGAAGCCATGCATGTGATAGATGTGAACAGTGGTACGAGAATTACCAACGGAGAACAGGAAGCGAGCGCCCTGAAAACCAACCTGGAAGCTGCAGAGGAAATTGCCAGGCAGCTGCGATTAAGAGACCTGGGCGGCATCATACTGATCGACTTCATCGATATGAAGCTGCCGGATAATAAGAAGGCGCTCTATGACGCCATGACCAGGCTGATGGTAAGCGACCGGGCCAGGCATACCATACTGCCGCTGTCCAAATTCGGGCTGATGCAGATCACAAGGCAACGCCTGAGACCGGAAATCTCTATCAATACCACAGAAGTATGCCCGTCCTGTAAAGGAACCGGCAAAGTGGGCCCGACGCTGCTGCTGACGGAAGAAGTGGAAAAAGACTTCATCTATCTGCTGCACCAGGGACACAGAAAATTAGTCATCAAATGCCACCCTATGCTCAGGGCATTTCTGAAAGAGAAAGGATTCTGGAGATCATTACAATGGAAATGGTATAGGAAACACGGGAGCTGGTTAGATATAGAAACGGACAACAATTACCATTTAATCGAATATCATTTTTATGATAAGAAAACTGATGAAATGATTAAGATCTAGCAATAATCTTAAAATAGTGTTCACAGCAAAAGAAATTGCAAAGGCCGCAACCCTGGTTGCGGTCTTTATTTTTAGTGACTACCTGCTTCCTGGCAACAACCTTTAATGGCTTTATTTCCTGTATATAAATAGCCAGTTTATTTTTTGCCCGCGCCCTTATTTTATCCGCAGCCCAGGCCCCTGTATCTTTACCATATCCCCTGCCTGATAATTTTTTCATTTCCCGGTTGCTTATTTTACATTTTTTTAAATATTTTTGATCCGAATTAAACATAGCGTGTATGAAAAAAATAGTACTGTTCGTTGCAGCAGCAGGCACACTGGCTTTCGGGGCGACATCCTGCTCCAAGACCTGTGAGGCATTTACCAACCAGAAATGCAAAGACCGCGTACCTACCAAAGAAGCCTGCCAGGCACAATATAAACGATGGTTTTACAACCAGCAGGAGGACAAATGCCGGCTGGTGGAATATACAGGCTGTTCCGATAAAGGATTCGTATCTGAAGCGGACTGCAATAACTGTAAATGTAACAAATAAGCAAGCCTGCTACGATATATCAAAGCCACACCCTACGCAAGCCGTAAAGTGTGGCTTTTCATACGTATATGCCTTAGCCCGCGGCAATATACCGGACCCGGTACCGGCTACCCTATCTTCAGGCCGTTCGGTACCGCCTTATCCGGGGTCAGGAGCGTTACATCCTTTCCGTCCACCACACCCAATACCAGGCACTGGCTTTTCATATTGGCGATCTGCTTCTCCGGGAAATTGACGACAGCGGCTACCTGCTTACCCGGCAATTCATCCGCCGTGTACAAGGTGGTGATCTGCGCAGACGACCTTTTAATGCCCAGCTCCCCGAAATCTATTTCCAGCCTGTAGGCCGGCTTGATAGCTTCCTCAAAGACCAAGGCCTTTATGATAGTCCCGATACGGATATCTATTTTTTCAAAATCTTCCCATGTAAGAGGGGCTTTCATATAAGCAAGTTTAAACAATTAATTAATCCCAGCATTCCATGACGATCAGCCGGCCCTTACCGATCGTTACGACCACCTCGCCGTCTTCCGCCACCTCGTTGCTGCTCCCCGTACGCCTGCCCAGGGCAAGGCTCTCGTTCATCAGGCTGTACTTCAGGTTGCGGGTGATGACACCGGTCACCTCTCCCAGGGGCAACAGCGATATCCTGGTACCTTTCTTATGCTTCCGGTTATATACCCTTGAGATGCACTCGATGATCGAGTAATCATCTATGATCTGTATGAATGCCTGGTCGTTGTACTTACCCAGCGTAGCGATGTTATTGAACGTATGGTCCATTCTCCGGCCGGTAAGTCCCAGGCTGATTATTTTCTTATAGCCTTTTTCCAGTAAGAACTCTATCGCTTTCTCAAAATCCGTCTTATTCTGGTCGGGTGTATGCACGATCGTAATGCCGGGAAACTTTTTCCGCACGATCTCCGGGTCTATCTGCTCATCAAAATCGCCGAGCAGCACCTGAGGCTGTATGGGCAGGTCCAGCTTCAGGAATTGCTGGATAGCGCTATCCAGCACTACAATGATCGTAGCGTCCTTTATATAATGCTCATACTGGTAATTATACTCGAATGTTTTTCCTATGATAACGGCAGTATTACTAAAAATCATATCGGCACAGATGCTCTTTATATTATGGAATGATTAAACTTTCAAAATTATCGTTTTATCAGGACTTCCCCTGCCCGGCCGGCATTAAATTTGCGTCAGCCGGGCCGTTTACCGGATAATATGAAGTAATTTTGGACACCTTTTACATTTAAATAAAATTTACAGGTATTTTTATGGTAGCACAAGCACTTAAAGAGCGCACCGCTCATCTGCACGACACGATAGAAAACGTGACCCGTTCGAAAAAAATATTTGACGGCACCTTTACCGTTGAAGATTATAAGAACCTGCTGCATATCAACGGCTATATCGTCAATTCCTTTATAGACAACATTTTCAATGCCCTGCCAGAAGACATCACTTCCCGGCTGAAATTTACGGCGGCTTCCAAGAAAGCGGCCATCGCCAGGGATGCACAGGAGCTGGATATGGTCATAGACGAAACACCCGTTGCGCTCGGGGAAAATAACCCGGCCTATGCGCTCGGCGCCTTATATGTCATGGAAGGCTCTATGCTGGGCGGCAATGTTATTGCCAAAAACCTGAGAAAGCACGAAGCTTTTGCCGGGCATGAGTTCCATTACTTTACCTTTTACAGGGATATGCTGGGGTCCAACTGGAAAGATTTCCTGGGTACGCTGTCCGGTACCGTACAGGACGAAGCGGATATCGAAAGCAGCGTCAAAGGCGCCACACAGGTGTATGATGCACTTATCGCCAAGGCACGCACTTTATTCAGCTAAGCCTATGATAAAAAAGGGCTGCTCTCCCAAAACGGGCAGCCCTTTTTAATTTCCGGGCGCACCGCGCCGTTCCTCCGTTGCCGGCATCTGTCCCGACAACACGCTATCCAAAGTAGCTGCCCATACCACCGGCAACATATCACTGCCCTGCCCGCTACTTTTACGCCATAACTATCCGCACAGGCTGCACTCCGCTCTTTTATCGTTCAAAAAATACATTTACCGAATTTTAACTACCATTCACCTAAAACAGGGAGATAAATACACAGAGTGTTTATAAGTTTGCATTACAACAACAAACATATATGAAATCACTACATTATACTTTTTTATTTTTAGGCATTTCCGCCACCTCCCTTAACGCCCAGGAAATAAAAGGCCGGCTCCTGGACTCCAAAAATGAGCCACTCCTTGCCGCCACCCTGTCCCTCCATAACCAGAAGGACAGCAGCGCGGTGAAGTACGGCTATATAGAAGCAGACGGCAGCTTCCGCTTCAGTCAGATACCCGCGGGCAATTATTTCCTGAAGATAGAAGAGGAGGAAAGCGTCCAGTACCTGGAGCATTTCAGCTATGACGGCGCTTCCGATAAGGATTTCAGCGATATCATCTTTACGCCGTCGGAATCGACCATGGAAAAAATCGTTTTCACTTACCAGCGCCCGCTGATAGAGATGAAGCCTGACGGCCTGGTGTTTAACGTGGACAGCACCATCAATGCCGTAGGTCAGAACGGACTGGATCTCATGCGTAAATCTCCCGGCGTAGTGGTGGATAAGGATGAAAATATCACGATGAACGGCAAGAACGGCATCAGGGTGTACATTGACGGCCGCCTCTCCCCGCTGCAGGGTAACGAGCTGTCCGAATACCTGAAGACCATACAGTCCAGCACCATTGATGCCATCGAGATCATTTCCAGCCCTTCGGCCAAATATGATGCAGCGGGCAATGCCGGTGTGATCAACATTAAGCTTAAAAAGAACAAATTACTGGGTACCAACGGGAGCATGAACGCCGGCTATGCCATAGGCAAATTCAGCAAATACAACGGCGGGGTATCCCTCAATCACCGGAATGGCAAGTTCAATATATACGGCAATTATAATTACAATTACGGGATAAGCTGGAATGATGCCACCTTTGAAAGACGCACCCTTGACACCTTCTTCAGCCAGAAGGCCGAGATGATAGGCCATAACAGTACGCATAACTATAAAGCGGGCGTGGATTACTTCATTGACGATAAGAATACCGTGGGTATAATGGTCAACGGTAACGTCAGGGCAAGCGAGATGGACGGCCGTAATGCCACCGGCTTCATCCATATCCCTACCGGCGCGCTGACCCAATCCCTGGTGTCCAACAACCAGGATGCGAACAACCGGGACAATATCAATATCAACCTGAACTACCAGCATACCGGGAAAAATAACGGCAGCACCCTCACCATAGACGGGGATTACGGCCGCTTCAATATCAATAACGACCAGTACCAGCCCAACCTGTATTACAACAATGCAGGTTCCGAGATCCACAGGAATGTGTACAACCTGCTGACCAATACCAGCATCAATATCTTCTCCTTCAAGGCCGACTATGAGCAGCCTTTTATGAAAGGTAAGCTGGGACTGGGCGCCAAAGTAGCCAATACCGGCACACAGAATGATTTTGACTACCTGGTACAGCAGAACAACAATTGGGAAACAGACCGCGACAGGAGCAATGCCTTCGCTTATAATGAAAACATCCAGGCTGTTTACGGCCAGTTCAGCAGGCAGGAGAAGGGATGGTCTTACCAGGTAGGTCTCCGGGCAGAGAACACCCTTACGGAAGGAGTTTCCAACGGGCAGCGCTGGAACGGCAGCAGCTATGAGCAGTATGAGACCACCAATCCCAGGAATTATTTCAACCTGTTCCCCAGCGTAGGCGTGACGCTGAACAAGAATCCTATGAATATGCTGAATTTCATGTACAGCAAAAGGATAGACCGGCCCAATTACCATGACCTGAACCCCTTCCAGTACAAGATGACGGACTATGCCTACAGGCAGGGGAATATCAACTTAAAGCCGCAGATCACCAACGCCGTAAGCGTTACACATACGTATAAGTACATGCTGAACACCAGGCTGGAATACGCGCACACTTCTGACGTATTCGCGGAACTTGTAGATACGATCAACAACGGCAAGATGTTCCAGATCAAGCAGAACCTGGCCACCCAGGATATCATCAGCCTGAACATCAGCATGCCCTTCGCTTACAAATCCTTTTCTTCCTTTCTTAACCTGAATACCTACTACTCTATGTTCAAGGCGGATTACGGCAACGGCAGGAATATCAACCTGGATGTATTCGCCTATAACCTGTACGGACAGGTAGCCTATAAGATCAACGACTGGCTGTCCGCAGAGGTAAGCGGGTGGTACACTTCCCCCAGCATATGGCAGGGTACGTTCAAAAGCATCGCGATGGGCGGCATTGACGCAGGTCTGCAGGCAAGGGTGCTGAAAGGCAAGGGTAATTTCAAATTATCCGTAGGAGATATTTTCAGGACGATGAAATGGGGAGGCTCCAGTAACTTCGCCGGACAGGACGTCAAGGCATACGGCAGGTGGGAAAGCCAGCAACTGAGACTGAACTTCACCTATAATTTCGGGAACAATAAGATCAAGACCAGGCAAAGAAAAACAGCAGCCGAAGACGAAACAAGACGTGCAGGCGATTCCCAGGGTATACAGCAAAGCAGATAGTTTTACAGCCATAGTTAAATTGTAAAAAGCGTAACATGTTGTTACGCTTTTTTTATGGGCTGTATATTCAGTGATGGTCTGCTTACAGGAAACAACTTACTATCACAGATACGTTTCGCTGAAAAGTGTCCGCTCTGTGAGCTAAAGGACGTTTTCGTTACTGAAAGATACTATAGCATGCCAGGTCATTCCGAACGGATGTGAGGAATCCCTGTCATACTTTGCAGCTTATCCTTACGGTTTCCATATAATGCTTTTGATACTTACATATAGATAGCCGGTATGATCGGCTTCCCTGAATTCACACAGCACCTGAAACAGGAGGTTTTAGCGCGTTCCTGCCGGAAAAGATAGCCTATATCGCCGCTGCTCCCGGGCGCATCCTGTCCTTTATGCCTGACAGCTGACTGACGGCCTGCTGCAAGGTCTCGTCCTTCTTGGCAAAGCAAAAGCGCAGCAGCCGGCCATCATACCGGTCGCTGTAAAAAGCCGATACCGGGATAGCAGCTACGCCGTATTCCCTGATCATCGTTCCTGCAAAGTCCGTATCTCCTGCATCGCTCAGGTTACGGTAACCGGCCAGCAGGAAGTACGTGCCGTCCGCGGGCAATACTTCAAAGCCCGCCTGTTCCAGCCCTTCCGCGAGCAGCCGGTGCTTGGGCCTGAAATAACCAGGCAGCCCCAGGTACACGCCGGCATCCGCTATATAATCCGCGATAGCATGCTGCAGGGCGTGGTTGACAGCGAATACATTGAACTGGTGCACCTTGCGGATCTCCTGCATCAGGTAAGCCGGGGCAACGCAATACCCGATCTTCCAGCCGGTAGCATGAAGGAGCTTGCCAAAGGAAGCCGTTATAATGCTTCTTTGCTTCAACTGCTCAAACCGGGACACGCTGTAAAAAGGCCGGGAGCCTATCGTAATATACCCGTACACCTCATCGGCAATAACGAACAAGCCGGGATGCCGCACTACCAGTTGCTCCAATGCCAGGAAATCTTCCTGCCCCCACATTTTACCCGTGGGATTATTAGGATTATTGATAACGATAAGCTTTGTCCTGTCGCTGCACAATGTCGCAACCGCGTCCCAGTCCACGGCAAAATCAGGAGCAAACGTGCCTACCGGTATGACCTTAGCGCCAAACAGCGTGACCACGGGCGCATACAGGTCATAGGCAGGCTCAAAGATGATCACTTCATCCCCCTGCTGCAGGAACGCCGCCATACTGCTGAAAATAGCTTCGGACGCGCCATTGGTGACCAGCACTTCCGTATCGGGATCATAAACGGTATGATATTGCGCCGCGTACATCCCGGCGATCTGCTTCCGGAGCGGCAATATGCCCGGCATAGGCGCGTACTGGTGGCAGCCCTGCCCATGATAAAAGCTGACCTTATCCAGCAGGACGGGATCAATATCATAATCAGGGAATCCCTGGGACAGGTTAATGGCCTGGTGCTCCTGCGCGAGCTGGGACATCACTGTAAATATGGTCGTGCCTACCTGTGGCAGCTTGGATGTAACGGAGTGCATAGTAAAAAGATCAAAAGTGATGTACAGATAATGGTTATCAGTTCCAATACCGGTCAATGAGATACAGCAGGGCGGTAATACCGGCCGCCCCGAGGTTGAGCTCCCGCTCATTGACGGCTTCCAGCACATCGTGCCTGCAGTGATGAATATCGAAATACCGCTGGCTGTCGGGCAGCAGTTCCCCTGCCCTGACACCGGTATTCTTCAGGGGTGAGATATCCACGCCACAACCTTCCTGCTTAAAGTCATACAGACCGAAAGGCTCCAGCAATGGTGCCCAGCTCTGCACCTGCCTGCGGTCCTGCTCGGGAACGATCAGCCCTATGCCTCTCGGCGTAAACCCGCCGGCATCGCTTTCCAGCGCAAAGATATGATGCTCCTTCCTGCTTACCGCGCTATCGGCATAAGCCGCTCCTCCCCTGTTACCATTCTCCTCGTTCATGAACATCACGACCCTCAATGTATGAGCAGGCCTGTGCTTCAACGCTTTAAAATTACGCAGCACCTGGATGGCCTGTACACAGCCGGCGCCATCATCATGAGCGCCTTCGCCCACATCCCAGCTATCCAGGTGCCCGCCGACCAGCATATATTTGTCCTTATGCTTCGCGCCCCTCAGCTCACCGATAACATTATAGGACAGCGCCATTCCTTTCATTTTGCAATGCGCCATCATAACCGCCGTAACCGTGCCCGTGCCCGTGCTCATAGCAAGGGCCAATGCATCGGCCGTGGTATTACCGATAGCCATGGCCGGGATACGGCAGGCGGTGTCGGGATAATGCGCGGCGCCGGTATGCGGCACTTCATCCTTAGTGGTGGAAATGGAACGTATGATGACCCCGACACCGCCTTTGGCGCAGACAATGCCCGCGCTTTGGGTGCGGATCCTGTAGACCCTGGAATAGGCCGCAAAGGTATTCAGCTCCTCAGCCGGGAACGGCACATTCAGAAAGACGATCTTCCCCTGTATCAGTGCTGCATTGGCCGCCCGCAGCTCCTCCAGGGACCGGAACATCACCAGCGGCGCCTTCACCTCTTTGCCATCCGTACCGTGCATATTGCCCAGGGAAAGGGCTTCTACCTTATCCTGTTTCCCCTCCGTGCCGACCTTCAGGTATTCTTCTCCCCGCTCCCATACCGGCACCATCACCGGCTGGGTCCAGACCGTATCCGCACCTGCTTTTTTCAGGACGTCAACGGCCCATTCAACAGCTTTAAGCGACTGCGGCGAGCCGCTCAGGCGATGGCCTATCTCCTTGCATAGGACCCTCAGGTCATCATAAGCCCGGGAGCTGGTCATGGTATAAGTCCCCATGCGCTGCAGCCAGAGACTGTCCGCTAACGTATATTGCGCAACGGCGCTGTTATATAGCATCACCTGCAGCAGGCAGGCCAGTAAGCATTGCTGTACAATTTTTTTCATGTATAAATATTATTTAAGGATTTGCTGCCATTGCTCTGTTTCGGCATATACTTTTATGATATTATTCCTGCGTACCAGGAAGCGCTTCATGTACCGGGTAAGGAAAAGGGCATTGGCACAACGGCCCAACACCCCTAAAGGAGCTTCAAAGCTGAACCGATCGGTCATCAGTGTATGCCCGTCCTTTTCCCCGAAAATATGCTCATGGTAGATGGACCTGAAAGCTCCTTTCCGCATTTCATCCCTGAAATAATAAGGGTATTGAAGCGCTGTGATCTCCGATTCCAGCCGTTGCCTGATCCCGAAATGAACAGCCTCCCAGGTAACGGTTTCGTGCAGGCCGATCAGCCCGGACGTCCTGCCGGCCACCGCCCGCTCCCGCGTGTGCGCTGCCGATACGGAATGCAGGTCTATGCTTCTTGCCAGGTCAAATACCCGTGCCAGTGGAGCTTTTATGACTGTTTCAATATATATCAGGGGCATAAGGAAACTGTGCTTTCTGGAAAACAGACAAAGTACAACAAAAATAATTTCAAACCGCCAAACCGCTCCTGTTATTTTTTGGACGCCCGGACATCTTCACAACCCTGTTTCCAGGAAGAAGATGCTGCCTGAAAAGCCTCCTGTATTATCACATGGAGCCTGTCGTGCCACACTGAGCTCGCGTTGTGTCACATTAAGCCTGTCGAAATGTGCTATATATCAACAAACAACCCTGTCCATATTTCGGCTGAGCTCAATATGGACAGGGTTGTTTACTTTGCAGACAGCCACCTGCAGACGGTACAGGCTGTTTCCTGTGGATCATATCCTGTATTACAGCCTAAGGAGGTCTTATCAGAATACCGCGTAATCCCTTCTTTTCAGGTTCATCCGGAGCCCGGCATAGACATTCAGGGTATTGAACGCGGGTATCATGCCTAATGATGTATAGGATTCGGAACGGTAGGTAGCCCCGATGTCGATATACGTATTCATCCGCAGCTCGTATCCTATGTTCAGGTTGAACAGCATCACCTGCCTGCTGTTATCAGGGTCCACTATCTTAAACCCGTAATTGGCGGTACGCTGGTCATAGTTCCTTAAAATATTGACGCCATTGGAAACAGCCGAACCGTTATCTATGGTCTGCTGTACCAGCATAGCCCTGCCGTCTATTTTCAGGCGGCGCACAGGCTGGTAGCGCATATTGAATACTAGCTCCCGGAAAGCCGCGCCGAGCGGGTGCGCGAGCGCCTGGTTGTAATGAGAGTAATTGGTGAGTATCTGCCCGCCCATCTTCACATTAGAAGTATAGGTAAAGGGCCGTACCGCGTTGCCTTCCAGTTGCAGGTCCAGGTTGGGAACGGAAAAAGCATCGTAATATTTGATGCCCAGCTGCGCGCCCCATTTATTGGCCCAGTAACCATTGGAAGAGAAGAATTCACTGGCTGAAAATTCATTCAGGATAAACTGGCCGTACATATTCACGCTTTTCACCGGGATAGCCTTGGCATTGATACCTATCAGGATCTTATCCGGGCTGCCCATAGCTCTTTCCACCGACCTGTAGAAGATAACAGGATTGAGGTAGCCGAATTCATACCGGTCCTGCCGCCCAAAGATGACCGATTCAAAAAGCCCGACATTCAGCCAGCGGAAAAGGTTGGTGCTTAAATGATGCGTAGTGGCAAACTTATATTCCTGCGTAGCGCCCGTATAGCCCATATAAATGCTTTGCGGCTGGTAAAGGGTATAAATATTCTGGTACTTCAGCTTCCATACCCTGGTCTGCAGGCCTGCAAACCAGGCAGCTTCGGAAAAGTCGCTCAGCATCAGGGAGCGGTACCCATCCCCTATAAAGTGCTTACCATAGCCGATGCTGAGATTCATATGGTCTTTCAGCACTTTAAGGTCTGCCTGTCCTCTCCACAAATTATAGCTCCATACCCCATCGTTGCTCCTGCTGTACCTGCCTGCACCCGGAACAGCCTGGTATTGCTGCTCGTATTGCCTGAAAATAAAGGCCGGGTCTTCAGAATTGTAGGTATATTCGACATACAGGTTCAGGATATCCGAAACAGTGGTCTTTAATTCGAACCCGGCAGCAAGGTGCATCCGGCTTTCTTCGCTTTTATCTTCCTGCCTGTCATACAGGTATTGTACACCCAGCTTGGGATTGATGCTGAAATAGAATTTCCCTGGCCGGTTGTATTCCAGCAACTGGGTTGGATTATTATACAGCGGCCTGACCGGGTTAGCCGTGCCCTGGTACACGGACGTTCCGCCAACTTCATGCAGCCACTCCGCCTGGGTGTACAGGAGCTTGTTGATATTATACATATCCACATTGGTAACGGCGGCATCGTAGATATTGCTCTTCAACTGCAGCAGGTACCTTGCAACGTCTTTCTGGTACAGGGGGCGCGCGCTAAGGTGAAGGTCGTCCGAGAATGCACCGTTAAGGCTTTCCAGCCGGTCCAGCAGCCTGTCTTCCTCCATATATCCCATCACGGGAGCAGACTGGGCGTCTACCCTCACGCTGCCTGCACATAGCAGGCCTCCCAATAAAAGTAAACTTTTCCTTATCATACAACGCGTTCCATATTGAAAATATGGTGCAAGTTACCTATTTATCATGAAATTTTACCATTTGAAGGAAAGAGGCCCGGTTACCTTACCACACTCTTATAAAGCGTGGAATTAAATAGGAAAAATACACCTATAATAGTTTAACTTTGCACTCTTAAATACACTGACCATAACATTGTACACCTGATTAAATTATGGAGATATCATATAACTGGCTGTCCCGGTACCTGCCGCAGCCCATACCCGTAGACGAGCTGAGCATTATCCTGACAAGCATAGGACTGGAAGTAGAGCATATAGAAAAATTTGAAGCTGTAAAGGGTTCCCTGGAAGGACTGGTGACCGGGCAGGTGCTCACCTGTGAACCGCATCCCAACGCCGACAAGCTGCGTGTTACGACCGTAGATGTAGGCAACGGTACCGTGCTGCCTATTGTATGCGGCGCGCCGAACGTAGCTGCCGGGCAGAAAGTGATAGTAGCTACCGTAGGCACTACCGTTCACCCGCTTACAGGCACAGCGTTCGAGATCAAAAAAGCTAAGATACGCGGCGAGGTCAGTGAAGGTATGATATGCGCGGAAGATGAGATCGGGCTGGGCACAAGCCACGATGGCATTATGGTCTTACCCGGGGATGTGCCGGTCGGGGAAGCAGCCAAATCCTATTTTGATATTCCCGCTCCGGACTATACCATCTCCATCGGGCTGACACCCAACAGGAGCGATGCCAATTCCCACCTGGGAGTGGCAAAGGATGTCTGCGCTTACCAGACGCATCATACCGGCCGGGAGTGGAAGGTAGTGATGCCGGAAATTGAAGAAGTACAGGCCACAGCCGACCTGCCCGTTACTATACAGCTGGACAATCCAACTGCTTGTCCCCTGTATGCAGGCATTACCATTAAAGGCATCCGGGTAGCACCCTCGCCGGAATGGCTCCAGCAGGCATTAAAGGCTATCGGTCAGCGTACCGTGAACAATGTGGTGGATATTACCAATTATATTTTGCACGAAACGGGACAGCCGCTGCATGCTTTCGATTATGACAGCATTGCCGGGCAGACCATCATAGTGCGGAACGTTCCGGAAGGCACCAAATTTCAAACCCTGGACGAAAAGGAGCGCAGCCTACGGGCGGAAGATCTTATGATCTGCGATGCTAAAAAGCCGCTGGCTGTCGCCGGGGTCTTCGGCGGTCTTGCTTCCGGCGTTACCGACCATACGACCAACCTGTTCATCGAGAGCGCCTACTTCGACCCGAAGACCATCCGGCGTACCTCGCTGCATCACGGACTGCGTACCGATGCCGCCACCCATTTTGAAAAAGGCGTGGATATCTCCCTTGTCGTGCCTGCCCTGAAAAGAGCGGTACAGCTTATCATATCCGTAGCGGGAGGCGCGGCATCCGGTATCATCACTGCAAGCGGCGCGGCATTTACGCCCAAAAGGATCGACTTTTCCGGCGAATACATCAGCGCTTTGTGCGGGAAGTCCTATGCACCTGAGCAGATCACTACGATCCTGGAAGCCCTGGGCTTTGAAATGCTCAGCAGGGATGCCGACCGGTTTGAGGTGCTGGTACCCAGCAATAAGACCGATGTGCACCAGGCTGCGGATATTGCAGAGGAAATACTCCGTATAGACGGGCTGGACAATGTATCCGTTCCCGGTGCGGTAAGCATTTCCCTGAATAAAAGGTCCACGCCTGTTTCCAGGAAATGGAAAGAGCGCATAGCCAATCACCTGACAGGTCTCGGGATGACCGAGATCGTTACCAATTCCATTACCAACAGCAAATATTATCCGGATAAGGAGACCACGCTTGTAAGGATGCTGAACAACCTGACCTCCGAGCTGGACTGTATGCGTCCCGCCATGCTGGAGTCAGGACTGGAAGTATTGAACTTCAATATCAACAGGAAGCAGCAGGACCTCAAATTATACGAGATCGGTCACGTCTATGCAACCTCCGGCAGCGGCCGGTATCAGCAGTCCGGCAGGCTGGCGATCTGGCTTACCGGGAATATTGCCGAAAACAGCTGGCACAGCCAACCGGAAAAGACAGATCTTTTTTATGCCAAAGGCATCGTGGAGAGCATACTGAGAATATGCGGCGTATCGAAGTTCCAGTTAAAAACGGATAACGGCACGCTTTCCTGGAACAGGGGCAAGGACAGTATCGCTGTCCTGATGAACGTACCCGCTGCAACCTTAAAAGCGTTTGATATCAAACAGGAGGTATTTTATATAGAGTTCCACTGGGAGATATTAATGCAGGCCATCGGCAACAGCCAGCAGCAGATACGGTACACGGAAATACCCAAATACCCTGCGATGAAAAGAGACCTTGCCGTGGTGGTCCGTAAGGATGTGACCTATGAGCAGCTCCTGCAGGTGATCCATAAGCAAAAGTTCCGGACGCTTAAGAACTTCGACCTGTTCGATGTATTCGAAAGCGAGAAGCTGGGTGCGGACAAAAAGTCGCTGGCGCTGAGCTTCACCTTTTTGGACACCGAAAAGACCCTGACAGATACGGAAGTGGATGGTATGATGCAGCAACTGATCAAAGCGTTTGAAAAGGATACTGAAGCCCTGATCAGGCAGTAAATCCCGCCGCAAAGGCCATAAATCACATTTTATTATGAAGACCCTGGATACTTTAAATCAGAAAATTGAGGCGTTAGTGAAGCAGCACCGGCAGCTGCAGGCAGACCACCAGTTGCTGGTAAAGGAGTATGAAAAGCAGCTGAAGCATAATGAGAAGCTGGAACAGGAAATAAGATCAATGCAAAAGAAGATCGATGAGCTGGTAATACAGCATACCGTACAGATATTAACAGATGCGCAGAAAGCCGCCCTTAAGAAGCAGCTTGCAGCCATCATCGCGAGGATAGACAATAATTTAAAACTGCTGTAAACAGGAGCGTATGCGTTTAAAAAAGGGATTACAGTACCTGTGCTTTATGTGGGCCTGCCTAATGCTGGTGTTTGCAGCTTCCTGCAATAAGGAACAGGTGTGCTTCATTCCCACCAATGTGACCGGGAAAATGGCTTTTTCAGTAAAGGAAGTCCGTGATACGCTCATTTTAACGGATTCCAACGTTATTGATACCACCATCATCTCCTTCCGGGATACTGCAATGACCGCCCACGAGATGCGTACCTTTACCTATGACACCAATTATGTCATTTACGGCATCAGGGGACAAAGCATCATATCTTTTTCGCTGGACCCGGACCTTCAGACTATCCAGTATAAGGTGGTGCCGGATAATAATGAGCCGGAGATGAACGACACGCTCACCGTAAAATATGACAGCTATCTTTATTTTATTTCCAACGACTGCGGCTTTACCTATAATTATAAGATCACATCCGTCCATATTACCAATCATTATTTAGATTCTTCTGCCGTTATTACCCCGGAGGTGACCACAGAAGGAAGTAAACAGCATATCAGACTCTACTTTTTCAAGTAAATGAAACCATATCTCTTCCTGCTTTTATCCGTCCTATCGTTCACCGGCAATGCCCAGGTAACCGCTCTACAGGCAGACAGCCTGAAGCAGCAGGCTGTTGCCGACAGTACGGGAAAGAACCGGCAGGAAGACAGCCTGAAGACCGCGACGGCACCTCCTTCACGGCCAGATACCTCCGGCGCCGCACCTGCCGTAAGTACGAAAAAGCAGCGGCCCGGATACCAGCCCCAGATCAAATTGCTGCTGGATGTGGGTAACCTGGGCCTTAACTTCCTGGATGAACGCAGAAACGATTACGAGATATCCGCAGACTATCTTTACAGGAATAACTGGTATATTGTGGCCGAGGGCGGCTATGCCGAGGGTAAGATAGATTATGACAATCTTAAATACAGGACTACCAGCAGTTATTTGCGTGTCGGTGGAGACAAATCCCTGCTGGAGCCAATCAGCAAGCGGGACCTGGACATCGTTTTTTTCGGGTTCCGCTACGGGATAGGTATGGGCACCAGGGGCGATGCCTATTATGTAGTACCTTCCCAATTCGGCCCCTCCAAGGAAGGTGTCTTCGAAAGCCAGGATTTCATAGTCCATTGGGGCGAAATGACCGCCGGGATGCGTGTAGAATTATGGCAGGGCATCTATGCCGGCTGGAATTTCAGGGCGCGCTTTCTGCTGAACGGTAAAGTTTTCGAGCAAAAAATAAGTCCCAATTATATCGCCGGCTATGGCGTTGCAGACAAATCAACCTCCTTCGGCTTTAATATTTATTTAGGTTACGCGTTCCGATGGCATAAAAAAAGTCCGGCCGGCCATCCGCAATAATCTTATTTCACCCACCCCTTCTCCGTACCTATGGTAACGGAAACATCACTGATACGACCTAACACCTTCATTTACCCTGTCAAACCCGCCATGCCCTCCATGAATTTATACCATGAACAGGGTATTTTATTTTCGCCTTAAAATACAGGTACCGGCATATTGCTGTATATACAATAATATACCGTCTGATTTTTTAAAGTAATATATATTTGTATTCATATGAATAACAATATTATAAATATTTAAATTATTTAAAATACAAAAAGAGACAAACCTAAGTAACATTTCATTAACAAGATTATTTTACGTATATTTTAACTTTACAGACTTATTTCTTACCAAAGAACCAAAAAAAACCAGTTTAAAATGAAGTTCATTTCCATCAGCCACCTGTTGTTGGGAGCCAGCCTTTTTCTTACCGCTTTTACAGGCAGCTCTCAAACATCAGTGACCAAAATCTATACCGATTTTAACGGTTTCTGGAGTACTGACTCCACTGCCAGATTCCCTAACACTTCTCATCACCTTTTGGGATTCCGCATCGGCAGTACTCCAAATGACAGCATTTTTTCAACGGGTGTCAATGATTCGCTGCTCCGGGCACAGGGAATGAATTTTATACCCGTCAATTTCAAGGCCGTCCCTATAAGCCTGGGTAACAGGAGCGGCTCAAGCTATTACATAGGGATAGGCAGCAATTACAATAATGCCTGGCAGCCTCCCAGTCCCTCGCCACCCTATACCGCACCTTACTTCAGGTCCCCGGAATATTACCTGACGGATGGCATACAGGGTCTTGATATCGGTACCGCGGTATTTAATATTCCTGCAGGTACCAATGGCACCTCCTACCAGATAGATCAGTTCAGCGTGTCAAGAATCGGGGACGGAATTCCTGATATTGTTGTGACCCAGACCGGCGTATTCAGCGGTACAGCAGACAAGTTCAGGTTTGTAGATATCAACGGCAATACCGTAGGTAATGAATTATCCAGCAGCTTTCCCGGCAGCCTGGGTGTTGCGCACTGGGCATTTTATAATGTCAGCAACGGCTATTATACCAGCCCCCAGCCCCAGGGAACGGGCTATATTGATAATAACCAGAATCCCCGGGATATCAGGGTGCTGCAATGGGACCTCATCTCCTTTGGTCTGAACGCCAGCAATGTGGGTAATGTCACGCATTTCATCCACCAGCTTGGAGGCAGCAGCGACCCGGCTTTTGTGGCTTACAATACTTCCTCTTTCCGCGCGCTGGGCAATCTCAGTCCCGGATGCGGCTCTTCCGTTACGCCACCTGTATGGTTACAATCCGGTACGGGCATTGCTGCCAACGCATCCGGCCAGATATCCTCGTGGAAAAACGACGGTAATAATACCAACAATGGCGAGCAAAGCAATAGCGCCATAGCTCCTGTCGTGCAACCCGCATCGTTCAACACCAACTACAGGCCCTACGTACATTTCAGCGGGGGAAACATCCTACACCAGTTGAATACACCTTTCAGCAGCGCAAACGATAGCTTTGACATCTTCGTGGTGTCCCGCGCTACCGTCACAACCGGCTACCAGAAGATCGTAGGCTTTAAAAAGAGCGGGGCCAGCAGGAATGATTACGCCTCTCTCTGGCTGACACCTTCCGGGCAACTGGAGTTCAGGGATACCACCGTCACACTGCTGACTTCAGCCGGCACACCGGGCATCAGCAACCTGGGCATATGGCATATCAGCTATACCCGCGGGGGCAACCTGTCTATTTCACTGAACGGCAACCAGACAGCCGTGCTGCCCGGCGTGACGCTCAGCCTGCCTACCTATCATACCGAGTACGGCGATAATACCTCCGCCTTTGATCTTGCCGAGATCATATTCTATAACAGCAACCTGCCGGCTGCGGAGCTCCGCCGCATCCATTCTTACCTGTCCCTTAAATACGGCATTCATTATACTGCGGATTATATATCCGGTACGAATAATACCATCTGGAAGCAAAATAACGGCGGCTATACCTACAATGTCTTCGGCATAGGCCGTGAAGACTGTATCGGGGTGCTGCAGAAACAATCGCATTCCGTAACATCCGGTACGCTGTCAGAAGATATCATACAGGTAGGGCTGGATACGATCTTTCCTTCAAATGCCCTTAATACCGGCAATATAGCGGACGCGCATTACATCATGTGGGGCGACAATAACGGAAGCCTCACTACCCTGGACCAGGTAAGAAGCCGGGAGCACTGCCTGTTAGCGCCACAAAGAAGATGGCGCGCGCAGACAACCGGCAACCTTGCGAACACTATGAATACCCTGGTAGCCATCCAGGCCAACGGTATATCGGGACCGGGATGGGTAAGTCCTTCCGGCAATCCCCAGGATTATTTCCTGCTTATAGACCGTAATGCCAACGGGCTTTATAACGATAATGTGGATGACGCTATTCCCGCTTCAGAGATCAGCAATGGTGTTCTTATCTTTAAAAACGTGCTTTGGGATACCGATTATTCCGCTTCCGATCTCTTTACCGTAGGCTATAAAGTAGCCACACCCAACGCCGGACCGGACCAGACGCTGGCAGGCAATTCCTTTACCCTGAACGCTTCCCCTGCAACCGGGACCTGGACGGTCACCTCAACAGACCCTGTCAGTGCAGCCATTACCATCCAGGATGCCACGCAGTATAACACACAGGTAACGGTACCCAACAGCGTGACCGCCGTGTTAAGATGGGAGCCCCAGGGCACCGGCAGCTATTGCTATGATGAAGTGATGCTGATCAACAGCACGGCGCTTCCTATCAGGCTAGAATCTTTCCGTGCCGTTATACAGGGCAAGGGTACCGTATTGCTGTCATGGAAGACGGCATCTGAAGAAAATAATAAAGGATTTTATATTGAACGTTCCGCGGACGGTACCGCATTTGAGACCATAGGATTCGTAAAAGGCAGGAATACGGCCTCCTCCTACCGGTTCACGGACAGCAGGCCTTTCAATGGTGTGAATTTCTACAGGCTGAAGCAGGTGGATCTTGACGAGGTACATTTTGCCTACAGCACAACGGAAAGGGTGGACCTGCCGGCCGGCAGTGAATTTACCGTGGTTCCCAATCCGGTTACCGGTGAGCTTACCATTAAAGGATTGCCATTGCAGACCCCTGTCACGATTTTCAACGCGGTAGGCCAGGTGGTGTATGAAGGCCCTTATACGGCCCAGAATATCTCCTTATGGCCCAGCGGCTTCTACTGGATCCGCCTGATCCATAACGGCACCGTGGAGAGCATACGGTTTACCAAACAATAAGACCTCAAAAGTCTGATCAATAAGAAAGGAGCTGCCGGGCAGCTCCTTTCTTATTCGTGACGATCTGCTTATAGGCCACAACCTTTTATTACGGATACGTTTGCTGAGCAGCGTTCTCTCTGCAGCTCAGAGACCGCTTTAGCTATAAAGGAGCTTAGAGGCTGAACGGATATGAGGTATCTCCTGTAATAATTGGTAGCTTATAATGGCTTTGTTTCCTATATATAGATAGTCATTACACACAGCGTTTATATTCCCGAAACGGGCTAATATTTCACAAATTTATGAGGAGCAGCCGCTTCACCGATCCTGATGTAATACATACCGGCAGGAAGACCGCTCACATCTAGGCCCTCTATAGCTTCCGCAGTATGGATATGATGCGTATAAACGACATTTCCGACCGCATTACAGATGTATATGGTCTGCTGCGCCGTTACCGGGGGATCCATACGCCACTGCACATATAAACGATGCTGCACCATATTGGCACCATAGATACCGAAATGCACAGGCGCTTTCCTGCCGGCAATGCCGGTGCCGGTATCCGGGTCAGGCTGCTTTACAGGGCCGATCTTTTTGGGGGTGAATAAGGTCATTCCGACAGGCAGATGGTCGCTCATATCATGCAGCTGCTGCCTGAAGCTCTGGGAATAGGCACCATTGCACGACACATCATTGACAGCTTTATTCAGACAGTTGCCGTTATTCCCGTAGGCCTTGTAAGAATCCTTTACATAGCTGATATCGGCAGTGCTGTCAGCTTCCATGTGCCGGGACATAAAGATGATATCAAAACGGTCGTCCACACCGCCTATGGCGCCGTAAAGGCCAAATCCCGCCCTCGAGGTCCGGGTGGCCTGGGTATGCATATGGGCAAAGGCCGGGTTATCCTGCCATGTGCCGCTTACATTCCCTAAAGGATCTGCCAGTGGATGCGGATGCACAGTATCTGTAAAATGCCGGTAAGCCAGCTCCGATGAGTTATAAAAGTTCATATCGCCTGCTACCAGCACATGCCTGCCCGGGGGGATGGTGTGCAGCACCTGCATCAGCGTGTCTGCCATATTGAATCGGGAACGGACATTGGCGGTACCGGTGCTGGACTTCAGGTGCACCACGAAAAGCTCCATGATCAGCGAATCCTTATCCGCATCGGTCGTATTGACCAGTAAAGTGTACCTGTTGATATCCCTTACATCCGTGGGGTACACATATTCCCCGAGCAGGGTAAATTTCCTGCGGTTAAAGTACACCATTTGCTGGAGGGTATCCTGCTCATTGGAACGGTTATACACGAATGTGCCCCGTGCAAAGGTATCCTGCGTGTAGGCAAAAGATTGCTGCAGCAGCGCGTCAGCTCCTGCTTCCGATTCCAGCTCACAGACCATCAGGATATCGGGCTGTACATCGGCCAGTATATCTTTCAATAATAGCTCACGATTGCCAGGCGTAGCGGAAGGATACCGGTAAAGATTGTAGAACATCATATGGAGCGCCTCCTGGGCGATGGTCCCCAAAGGGTACATTATGATGCAGCAATAAAGGCAGATAGCTTTTAGTTTCATATAAGTTGGTTGGGCCGCCCGGACGCAGGAAACAATAAGAGGGCTGCGTGCTTTACGATGATTGCCGGTCAGTTACCTGTCACTGCTGCTGTAATACAGCGGAACCACCTGTTATGCGGTCACCCCGGCAGCCTGTTAAATTTACCGGGGATCTATGCCGCCCATTTTCAGAATGACCCGGTATTCTTCTTCCGTAACCGGGCATACGGACAGGCGGCTCTGGCGTATAAGGCTCAGGTTTTCCAGGCCTGCCGTGGCTTTCATTTCAGCCAGGGTTACGGGACGGGGAACTGCCCGTACGGGTTTCAGGTCCACGACCACCCACCTGTCATCCTCAGTCGTAGGGTCTTGGTAAGCTGTTTTGACCACTTCAGCGATCCCTACTATAGCCAGTCCTTCGTTGCTGTGATAAAACAGTACCCGGTCGCCCTTTTCCATCGCCTGAAGGTTATTCCTCGCCTGGTAGTTCCTTACACCGTCCCAGAAGGTCCTTTTATCCTTCCGGAACTGCTCCCAGCTATATTTAAAGGGTTCGGATTTTACTAACCAATAATTCATCGTCTAATCGGATTTTTTTGCGGTATCAATGACTATATATACATCTTCGCTGTCCCTTTTATGGAAATATTGCTGGCGGGCATATTTCTCGATCACCTCAGGATTGCCGGACAGGCCGGACAGCTCCTTTTCCATCCGGACATTCTCCTGCTTCAGGTATTCGATATGCTCCACCGTATGCTGCAGGTTCTGCATCCTTTCCCGCTGCAGCAGCCAATTGTTCTGGTCAAAGAAGGTCATATAAATAATAAAACCAAGTACCAGGCCTATTATAATTTTCAGTTGTTTCTTCATGTATTCAGGATGCGTTATAAGATCAACAGGAAGTACAAAAATACTTATTGTCTCCTGCTAAAAAAAATCAGGGATAAAAACTTAATGATTTCTTATCCCTGATCTGATTATGATTGTATGGTGAAGGTCTCACATCACCTTATTGATTGGCGCCGTGGCAGTGCTTATATTTTTTACCGCTTCCGCAGGGACACAAGTCATTCCTGCCTACGTTCACCTTAGGCTGTGACAGGTCCTGGTGCTGCAGGCTGGGCTGTGCCGGCACGGCCTTGCTGCCGGTATCGAATAAGGGTTCGGAATAATAATCGTTCTCGTCTGCCGCATACGCCTGCCCGGCTTCTTTCACCTGGGAGGCATTATCAAAGGCATCGTCATATTCGTGACCATCCAGCTGGTGCGGCTGCTGCTGAGGCGGTGCCTGCTGCATAGGTATGCCTGCACGGTAAAGGAAGGCGATGATATTCTGGTTGATCTCCAGCAATGTTTTCTTGAACTGCTGGAACGCTTCAAATTTATAGATCAGCAGCGGGTCTTTCTGCTCATAGGAAGCCATCTGAACAGACTGGCGCAGGTCATCCATGGCCCTCAGGTGCTCTTTCCAGCTTTCATCTATCATAGCAAGCGTTATATTCTTTTCCAGCGTAGTGACCACGTTCTTACAGCCGGTCGCTATGGCCTCTTCAAGATCAATGTAGATCTGCATACCTTTTACGCCGTCGGTAAATGGTACCACCACGTGCTTTACCTGCTGGCCCTGGTGCTCATGTATCTGCTGGAATTGCGGGAACATCGTTTCTGCCAATCCATCCATTCTCTGGTGGTAATGATTTTTGGCCAGCTCATACAGCTTATTGGTCAGCGTCTCCGCGTTTCCGAAATCACTATCCTGCAACTCAGGGTCCATACCTATACGCTGCATCGCTTCCAGCTTAAAGGCATCCATATCGCCGTCATAGAAGTCTGCCAGCTCGGAGCAAACATCGAATAGGGCATTGTCAAGGTCTATGGCCAGGCGCTCTCCGAAAAGGGCGTGCTTACGGCGCTTGTAGATAACATCACGCTGGGCGTTCATCACATCATCATACTCCAGCAGACGCTTACGGATGCCAAAGTTATTCTCTTCTACTTTCTTCTGCGCTCTTTCAATGGATTTAGTGATCATGCCATGCTGCAGCACTTCTCCGTCCTTATGCCCCATCCTGTCCATCAATGCTGCGATCCTCTCGGAACCGAACAGACGCATCAGCTCGTCTTCCAGGGATACGAAGAACTGTGAGCTGCCGGGATCTCCCTGGCGGCCTGCACGACCACGCAGCTGGCGGTCCACACGACGCGATTCATGGCGTTCCGTACCTATGATGGCCAGACCTCCCGCTTCTTTTACACCTTCGCCCAGCTTGATATCCGTACCACGGCCCGCCATATTAGTGGCAATGGTCACTGCTCCGGCCTTACCTGCTTCCGCAACGATGTCCGCTTCACGGGCGTGCTGCTTGGCGTTCAGTACCTGGTGCGGTATCTTTTTCTGCTGCAGCATCCTGCCCAGCAATTCACTTACCTCCACATTGGTAGTACCTACCAGTACGGGGCGGCCCAATCCTTTCAGCCTTTCGATCTCGTCTATTACCGCCTTATATTTTTCACGCTTGGTCTTATATACCAGGTCCTGCTCATCTTTTCTCTGGATAGATTTATTGGTTGGTATAGTCACCACATCCAGCTTGTAGATCTGCCAGAACTCACCTGCTTCCGTTTCGGCCGTACCGGTCATACCGGCCAGCTTATGATACATACGGAAATAGTTCTGCAGGGTAATGGTGGCAAATGTCTGCGTGGCAGCCTCTACCTTTACATTTTCCTTGGCTTCGATGGCCTGGTGCAGACCATCGGAATAACGGCGGCCTTCCATGATACGACCGGTCTGCTCATCCACGATCTTCACCTTGCCTTCCATCACCACATACTGGATGTCCTTTTCAAAGAGCGCATAGGCTTTCAGGAGCTGGTTTACAGAGTGGATACGCTCGGCTTTCGCGGCATATTCCTGGATCAGCAGCTCTTTCTGCTGGGCCTTCTCTTCCGCGGAAGCATCCTGCTTTTCTATTTCTGCCAGGCTGGTGGAAAAGTCGGGTAATATAAAGAAGTTGGGATCTTCTCCCGCCCCGGTGATCAGCTTCAGACCTTTCTCTGTCAGCTCCACGGAGTTCTGCTTCTCATCGATCATAAAATAAAGCTCCTGCTTCACAACAGGCATATGACGCTGCTGCTCGCCTATATAATAGTTTTCCGCTTTCTGTAATATCTGCCTGTTACCCTCCTCGCTGAGGTATTTGATCAGGGCGCCGTTCTTGGGGAAGCCTTTGAACGCGCGGTATAATTGCAGTCCACCGTTCTCCTTGTCTGCCTTGCCTTCGGCGATCAGCTTTTTAGCTTCGATCAGCGCCTGGTTCACCACCCGTTTCTGGGCCTCTACCAATTTTTCGATACGCGGCTTCAACTGGTAGAACTGCTGCTCATCACCTTTGGGAATAGGGCCGGAAATGATCAGCGGCGTACGGGCGTCATCGATCAGTACGGAATCCACCTCATCCACCATGGCAAAGTGATGCTTGCGCTGCACCATTTCCTCCGGCGCATGCACCATATTATCTCTCAGGTAGTCAAAGCCGAATTCATTATTGGTGCCGTAAATAAGGTCTGCCTTATAGGCGTTTCTCCTGGAGGCGGAGTTGGGCTGATGCTTATCTATACAGTCCACTCTCAATCCCAGCCATTCAAATATAGGGCCGTTCCATTCCTGGTCACGTTTCGCAAGGTAATCGTTCACCGTTACGATATGCACCCCTTCGCCCGCCAGAGCATTGAGGTAGGAAGGACAGGTAGACACAAGTGTCTTACCCTCACCCGTAGCCATTTCGGATATCTTACCCTGGTGCAGCACGATACCGCCTATCAACTGTACATCATAATGCACCATATTCCAGGTAACATCATTACCGGCGGCGGTCCAGCTATTCTGGTAAATAGCCTTGTCGCCTTCTACGGACACATAATCCTTGGAGGCCGCATATTCCTTGTCCAGCTCGGTAGCCGTGCTGACAAGCTCTTTATTTTCCGTAAATCTCCTGGCTGTTTCCTTAACGACCGCGAAAGCTTCGGGAAGTATCTGGTTCAGTATTTCCTCCAGCTTCTGGTCTTTCTTTTTCACCAATGCGTCCACTTCGTCATATATCTTTTCCCGGTCTGCCAGAGATAAAGATGTATCATCTTCCGCCTGCTGTTTTTTGTCCGCTATCTGGGTATTCAGGTCGCTTATATATTCCTGTATGCGCTTCCTGAATTCCTGGGTCTTGCCTCTCAGTTCATCATTGGATAAGGCCTTGTACTGTTCAAAATTTTTATTGATTTCGTCAACAAGCGGTTGAATTTTCTTTACATCTTTTTCGGACTTACTGCCACCGAACAATTTCGAAATGAATCCTAACATTAGTAATGTTTTATTTTTGAAGGCGAGCATCTGGTATGCTCCATTTTATAATACTTTTTTCCGTGTCTGGCAAGATGCAAATTTAATAACTTATACCTACATATTTCAAACACACCAAATAATAGTTCAAATTTTATGCTAAAATAAAAGTAAGTGCCATTTAGTCACAAAAAAAGGCAATGTTGCATTAACACTGCCTTAAAATATAGCATTTTCTGACGTTTTTTATTCAATAGCGCATTTAAAGCTGCCTCCCAATGTAGTTTGCTTTGCCTGACACTGCTCTTTGGCACCTTTGTCATACTGGTCGGTAATGGAATACCTGTATTTTTCCTGTCCGCCTTCATAACATACACATTCATAATCCTTGCTGCAGGAAGCCAGCAGGCCGGTCAGGGCAACGGAGATCACTACAAATAATGCTTTCATATAATTGTTGTTTTATTTTTGTTTTAAACAACGAAAATAAAACTTTTTATTGAAAAATTATTCTATTCTGCATTCATGAGTAACTCCGAAAGAGGACTGCATTTTATTACACTGGTCTTCAGCGCCGTTCCTGTTATTATCCCGTACGGATTTCCTGGAAACTTCTGTACCGTTCAGCCGGCAGACACAAACATAATCTTTGTTACAAGCGGTAAAAGCAAAGGAGGATACGAATAACGCACCTGCTGCTATGATCATCTTTTTCATATTGTAAATTTTACTACCTGTAACAACAGCCGTATTGATTTGTTCAAAAGCCGGAATGCTAAAGTTTAGTAAAATGCTGTGCAGCCCGGATGATGGCTACAGTCCGCTCCCTGAATCTAAAATAGGCTGCCGGAAACCCGGGACAGCCTATCTCAGAAAAGTAATATACAATATAAATCTATCAGGCTATCTCACTCCATTCATCATTTTTATAAGCTGTTTGCTTAAGAAGAATAAAACGATAGAGGAAGCGCCGGCCATAAATACGAACAGCATAAAGAAGTCATACAGGTTGGCAATCTTGAAGCCTAAAAAGTTCTTAACAGGCACAATCTGCTCGGTTTCAACAGTACTTTTTATCGACTCTTTCAGTTGCGCATCTTTAATACCTGAGTAGTTAACTTTCTCCAGCGGCAATACTTTTTCACCCTCCATTTCCTTCAGCTTGGTTATATCCAGCTCTTTAGGTAATATTGATACTGTATGCGCCGACTGGATCTCATTCAGTAATGAAACTTTCACAACAGGCTCCGGGTAAAAACTACTCAGCGTACCTGCAAACTTATTCGCCGTAGCCGTACTCAGGAACCAGACGCCCATCAGCAAAGACGCAAACTTTACCGGCGCTAATTTATTTACCATAGATAAACCGATCGGAGACAGGCACAGCTCACCAAACGTATGTATGGTATAAAGGCTTATTAACCACATCATGCTCACTTTCACTCCCGGAGCCAGCCCTTTTACCCCAAATGCGATCACCAGGTATCCTATAGCCAATAAGAACAGTCCTAATGCCTGCTTGTAAGGCGATGCGGGCTCTATATTCTTTTTGCTCAGGCGTGTCCATATCCAGGCGAAAACAGGAGCAAAGATAACGATCGCAATAGCATTAACGGACTGGAACGCCGAAGCAGGAACAACTACATTTCCAATATTCCTATTGGTCTGCTCTTCTGCAAAATAGGTAAGCGAAGCACCGGCCTGCTCAAATGCCGACCAAAAGAATATAACAAAGAATGCCACAATAAAAATTACCCAGATCCTCTGCTGCTCTATTTTTGTCAGGCTGGGGTCTGAAATGATATAGCCCGGCGCCGCTATGGTCAGCGAAAAGATGAATGCACCGATCAGGTCCTTATCCAGCAACCAGTAAAAAGCGCCTAACAAAATGAGCCAGATACCCACCCAAAGCAATGTTTTAGACGTTGACATACGGGGTGTTTCGATAGCCTTGGCCTCTGCTGTACTGACACTGGTCGGCTTGCCTCCGATAGGCTTGCCATCAGGGGTAACAATATACTTATCCTTGGTAAAAACAAAGAACAGCACACTCACTATCATACCGATACTGGCCAGCAAAAAGCCCCATTTAAAGTCCATAGGATTGCCCGTATCGCCTACAAAGCCGCACACCAGCGGGGCCAGGAACGCACCTAAGTTAATACCCATATAGAAGATGGTAAACGCACCGTCCACTCTCGTATCATTTGCCGGATACAGCTGTCCGACCATAGTGGATATATTGGGTTTGAAGAACCCGTTACCAAATATCAGAAAGCCCAGCCCCCCGAACATCAATATCTTCGCCATCTCTATATCTGTACTGTACATGCTGCCCGACAGGAACATAAACAACTGCCCGATAGCCATGAGTATGCCTCCGAATACTATGGACTTCCTGTTTCCCCAGTATTTATCTGCCACATACCCGCCTATCAGGGGCGTTAAATAAACCAGGCCGGTATAGCTCCCATAAATCTGGGATGTAAAATCCTTATCAAACAATAATGCTTTCAGCAAAAATAATGTAAACAGGGCACGCATCCCGTAATAGCTGAACCGTTCCCACATCTCCGTAACAAAAAGGATATAAAGACCTTTGGGATGTCCTTTGGGCTGTTGTGTACTAACTTCTGACATATATCTGAATTGAATTAAAAATAAAAAACCAAGGTGTAAAGTAAATATTTTTTTAACACAATCTGCATTTGTTATGAAAAATTACCGCACGCCATGCATTAATTTCCTTATTACCCGGTGGAGCAATATCAGCAGCACCCCTGCGACAACAGGCACGGCGGTAAAGATGAGGAAGAAGGTGCGCATATCATACCGGGACGTCACTGCCTCTATCTGGCCGCCCAACGTACCCGCCAGCTTATTGCCGATAGCAATGGCAAGATACCACATGCCGAACATAAAAGCGATCATTTTACCCGGCACCAGCTTGCTGACATAGCTCAGCCCTACCGGCTGTATGCACAGCTCTCCCAATGTATGGAACAGGTAGGCGATGATCAGCCATATCATGCTGACCCTTACCGTGCCCGCTGCCGCCCCCTGCGGAATGCTGCCCGACCCGTAGGCCAGGAATGCAAACCCTATGGCCGTAATGATCAGCCCGAGCCCGAACTTGACAGGCGCCGGCGGGTTGAACCTGCTTTCCCATATCCTGCCTACCACGGAAGCCAGTACGATAATAAAGAAGGAGTTCAGAATAGAGAACCATGAGGTGGTCACCTCTACCTGTCCGTCCTTCAGTTGCGTCACCGTAGCGGTCCCGATCCGGGACGGCTGCCCCTGCTGCAGGTACTGGTCCTTTATCTTATCTATCCGGCCGGCAGGGAGCGCCTGGGGCTTTTTCCCTTCTTCATGAATAGCGACCATAGCGCCCACTTCCAGGGCTTCCTGGCTGGAAATGGTTTCCCGGCGCTCTTCCACGATGCCATTGGGCACCAGGGCCGAAGCTTCCGATTCCAGGACATGCCCATAGACGATGTCGCCCTTCTTATCCCGGATCACCTGTCCCTCATCATTCAGTTGTTCATATTTCACCACCTTATAGGAAATTTCATAGGCATGGCTTGAAAAGTCCCGGTTCAGCATCCAGATCACAATACCCCAGACCCCAGCAAAGGCCAGGCCCAATATGATATTGGCCGCCGCGATCCTCTTAAAGGTCTGCCGGAAAAGCTTCAGCAGCACCCACGTGATGAAAACAAGGGGAATAACGGTCAGCAGGGTATTAAAAATATTAAAGGCAGTAGCGGCAGTACCCTCAAAGGTCCGGTTGGTATAATCCCTGGCAAACAACACCAGGGAGCTGGCGCCCTGCTCAAATGACAGTACGAAGAATACGGTAAAGAATACGAAGAGTATCACTGCAAACATCCTGTCCCGCAGCACATAATCATACCTGAGGATACGGGACACCACCAGGAAAAGGAAAAGCGCCAGCCCTGTCAGGAGAATGACCACCGGACCTGACAAAAATTCCTTTTCCAGGAGAAAAGCCTCCGGCAGCAGAGAGATGCCTTCTATATTGGACGTAAAATCATTGACCAGGTATAACAGGCCTATGGCGGCACAGACCACAATCAGCACCTTATCCCGCAACGTGAACGGGTTGGCCTTATACGTCTGCGCTTCGGGCTCTTCAGCAGCCATATCCCTTTTGCCGGGCCGGGCCCCTATCGTGCCGAACAGCGGCTGCGCCAGCCAGAATTGCAGGCAACCCAGTAGCATGAAGATCCCCGCCAGCCCGAATCCCCACGACCAGCCTACCTTTTCCGCCAGGTAGCCGCAGAGCATCATACCAAAGAAAGCGCCCGCGTTGACGCCCATGTAGAATATGGTATAAGCGCCATCCTTCTTCTCAGGCAGGTCCTTATACATCTGGCTGATGATAGATGTTATATTGGGCTTGAAAAAGCCGGTGCCAAGAATGAGCAGGCCAAGTCCTCCATACAGGCCGGTCTTCGTTTCCAGGGCCATACAGGCGTGCCCCAGGGTCATAATGATACAGCCCAGTATGACCGCACGCGTATACCCCAGGTATTTATCGGCTATGACGCCTCCTATAATAGGCGTAAGATACAGCATGCTGGCATAGGTGCCCATCAGGATGCCGGCATTGGCCGCGCTCCATTCCCAGCCGGGATTAGAGCCGATAGCCGCCATGGTCAGGAAATTGATGAGCAGCACCCGCATACCGTAAAAAGAGAACCGTTCCCACATTTCCGTAAAGAACAGCACAAAAAGTCCTGAAGGATGCCCCAACACCCTGGAGCTGAAAAAATCCGGTTTTACTGTCGCCTGGCTCATAATTATTTTTGATGGATTACACGAAAATTTTCAAATATAGGAAACTAATGCCTCCCGTCAAACCCCTGGCATCAAATTGCAATACAGCCATCGCAGTCATTGTTAACAATTTGTTTCCATAAATAAAAATACGTAATTTAACATCCGGTTACACCGGAAAACCTGTAGCCAAGCAACTGATGAAGCATCTCTACCTGCTCTTAATGTTATGCCTGAACTGGACATTTTCTTTCGCCCAGCTTTCCTTTACTGAAAACAAAGGACAATGGGAAAAGGAGATCCGGTATAAAAGCCCGATAGCGGACGGAGCGCTTTTTATTACATCCGGCGGGCTGGTGTACCACCTGGTGGATATGGATAAGGTGCATGCGCTCTTGCACGATGACACTTCCGCTGCCCGGTATTCCGAAACGATCGACCATTATGCTTTCCGGATGACCCTGCAGCAGCATAACCCCAACGCTTCTTTCACTACAGGACAGCCTGAACCCGGCTATGAGAACTATTTTTCCGGCCGCGATCCTGCCGCGTGGGCTACCGCAGTAAAAAGATACCAGGAGGTCACCCAGGAACAGGTATATGATAATATAGACCTTAAATATTATGCTACCACGCAGGGCCTTAAGTATGAATTCCTGGTGCGCCCTACAGGCGATCCTTCCCTCATCCGGTTCAGCATCGAAGGGATTACACCGGAAATTGACAGGGACGGCCATCTTCACTACATAACCCCGCTGGGCACCATTACAGAAACGGCGCCCGTCTGCTACCAGTTGATCGGGTCCGACACCGTATATATCCCAAGCGTCTTCCGGCTCAAGGACCAGGTGCTTTCCTTTGAGCTCAAAGCACCCTTTGATACCCGCTACCCGCTGGTCATAGACCCTGATATGGTCTTTTCCACCTATAGCGGCGGCACTACCAGCAACTTTTACGCTTACACCTCCAGCTATGACAACAGCGGCAAGATGTATTCAGGCGGTATCGCCTGGGGACCGGGCTGGCCTGTATCCCTGGGAGCATTCCAGACACAGTTCAACGGGGATGTGGATGTATGCATTATCAAATTCAACAGTACCGGCACCCAGCGGCTGATGAGCACCTATTATGGCGGCAGCGGGGAAGACATCCCCCTGGCCATATCTGTAAATGCAGCAGAAGAAGTGGCTATCGGGGGCTACAGCAGGTCGCGAGATCTCCCTATGCTGACCACCTCTTACGACAGCACCCTGAACAACACCACCCGCAGCAACCAGAGCGAACCGCTGGGAGACCTGTTTGTCATTACCTTCAATGCCGCCGGCACCCAGCTGACAGGCGCTACCTACCTGGGCGGTACGGATGATGAAGCCTCCATCATTACAGCGGCTAATCCCTACACCAATGACCGACGTATCAACAGCAAGACCAGCCCCCTGTTCTTAAGATTTGACAATAACGACCACCTGTGGCTTATCAGCAATACATCCAGCAATGACTTCCCGGTGACTGCCAACGCTTTCCAATCCTTACCCGGCGGGCTTACCGATGGCGTGCTGTGCCGGCTTAACAAGCAGTGCAGCCAGTTGCTTTTCAGCTCCAGGATCGGGGGCAGCGAACGGGATTTCCTGAGCTATTTTGATTATAATAACCAGCAGCAACTGGTCATATCCGGCTTTACCAAAAGCACTACCCTGCCTGTCTTTTCCAACAGCTATAATGCTGTCCCCCCGGGTGATGAAGACGCCTATATATTCATATTCGATCCCGCTACGTCCCTTATCACCAACAGCACGTACCTGGGTACCGCCGGTATTGACGAAGCGCTTAAAGTGGCAGTAGAGCCTGCCTCCCAGCATGTGTATGTGCTGGGCATCACCAATGGCAATTATCCTGTCAGCGCCGGGACTTATGCAATGCCTAATGGCAATGCCTTCCTGCACATCCTCGACTCCTCCCTTTCCCTGAGCATTGCATCCACCCGGACAGGCCACGACAATACGCTGGGTGTCTTTCCCAACTGGCTGCCTACCGCTATCGGGTTCGGGGCCTGCGATGAAGTGATCGTAACAGGCATCCAGAACAATCTCACACCCTATACCCTCTCCATGCCGGTGACTCCCAATGCTTACCAGGCAGCGCCGGGGGCATTCTGGTTCGCCGTTATGGACCTGTCCCTCCAGCAGCTGAAATATGCCACTTTCCTGGGAGCCAGCGGGCTGGATCACATACACTGCGGGCAGCACCAACTGGATAAACGAGGCAATCTCTACCATACTATCTGTTCCACCAACGGCAACTTCCCTATCACTGCCGGTTCCTGGTCGCCTGTCAAGCAGAACGGCAACCTCCTGGATATCATCAGCTTTAAATTTGAGCTGGCACCACCCCGTGAAGTCATTGCCGATTTTGAGCTGGCCCCCGGCTACAACGACATCGGCTGCGCTCCCTATACCGTTACATTCCGGAACAATTCCGTCAACGCGCGGTTCTATCACTGGGATTTCGGGGATGGCAGCAGCAGCACGCTATTTGAGCCCTTTCATACCTACGACCGGGAAGGACAGTATCGTATCATACTGTATGCGTCAGAAGATATCTGCCACAGCCATGACAGCGACACCCTGATCCTGACGGTAAAAAAGGTAACAGACCCCAGGCTGATCACCAGGGATACCGTGATCTGCCCCGGTACGGAAACGCTGCGCCTCGAAGCCCTGCTGGCCAACCCCGACAGCATTATACACATAGACTGGCAGCCCGCGGATGCCATACTGTCTTCCCGTGACAGGCTGCATATTACCGCCGATCCCCGCAGGAGCCTCCAGTTCACCGTCAAAGCCTTTAATAAGGATCCGCTGGCCTGCGTCCTTACACGTGAAGCGGTCATCCGGATATCCAAATATGACTCACTGGCCGTCCTCATAGACCCGCCGGAATCCCATATCTGTACGGGAGATACCGTGATGCTTACAGTGTCAGGTGAAGGGCAGGCAGACTGGATAAAGGGCCTCCATATCTTCCACAGGGAAGGTAACAGTATCTATGCCAACCCCGATGTATCGTCCGTATATACTGTCCGGGTAACCGACACCCATCAATGTGTCTATTATGCCGATGCCCGTATCACGGTGACGGATACGATCCGGGTAGATGCGGGTCCCGATAAGGTGATACGCTATGGGGAAACGGTGTCCCTGGAAGGATACAGTCCCTATGATTATTTCTGGTATCCCCCGTCACTATTTTCGGACAATACGACCGCTCAACCCACCGTACGACCATTGGAAACCACTACCTATTATCTTAAAAGCACCCACGGATGTACCGCTATGGATTCGGTGCGGGTCATTGTAACGAACGCCAGGATACCGAATGCCTTTTCTCCCAATGGTGACGGCATCAATGATAAGTTCTATGTGCTACAGTTCAGGGACAACGTCACCCTGAAGCAGTTCAGCATCTACAACCGTTACGGCGAACGGGTATTTTATACGGAAAATATAGCCGACGGCTGGGACGGGTCGTATAAAGGAGAGCCCTGCGACCTGGGCGTGTATTTCTATTATGTACAGTATATCATCGGGGAAAAGCAGTACACTGAAAAGGGCGATGTTACGCTGATGCGGTAAGCATGTTCCCGGAGGATAATAATGGCCTTAGAGGTTGTTGGTGAAGAACACCAACAACGGAGGGGAAGTTCAGGGTCTCTTTAGAGTTATCAGCAACGAGGCGTAATGATTTTTCAAAATAGCCTTACAGGGTTGCTGTGAAGCACACCAATACGGAGGGAAAAGCAGTACACTGAAAGGGCGATGTCACGCTGATATGATAAGCGAATTTCCGGAGGATAGCAACGGCCTTAGGGGTTGTTGGTGAAGAACACCAACAACGGAGAGAGTAGAGGGAAGTGAGGGACATCAGCAACGGTGGAAAGTACTTCCGGAGAACAGCGGCGCGCAGTTACAAGGCATTCAAAAAAGAAGCAGGCTGCCCGGACCGGGCAGCCTGCTTGGATAAGCCTTGAAATATAAAGGATTATTTTTTACCTTTTTTCTCTTCCATTTCAGCCTGGCGTAACGCACGGGTCATTACTACAGAAGCTACCGGCTGACGGGCTGGCATCAGTACCTCACCGTTCTCAAATTTCACATCTTCAACACGGATGTTACCGTTCAGCTCCAGGTTGGTGATATCCACTTCGATATTTTCAACAAAATGCTTTGGATAAGTACGTACTTTCAGTGAGTTCATTTTCACAACCAGACGACCACCGGCTTTCACACCTGCAGACTGTCCTACGATCTTTAACGGCAGGTTGGCGATCACTTGCCTGTCTTCTACCAGCTCCAGGAAGTCTATGTGGGTCAGCGTATCTGTAACCACATCGAACTGTAAGTCTTTCATGATGGTCCTGTACACTTTGCCGTCAATGTTGATCTCTGCGATCTGGAACTCGGGAGAGTACACCAAAGAACGGAATGCCAGGATAGGAGCCGAAAAATGGACCTCTTCCTTACCACCATAGATAACACCTGGTACCAGGCCTTGTGCGCGAAGCGTACGGGCAGCTTGTTTACCCTTACCTTCTCTTAACTGTGCATGAATTGCAACTGTTTTCATAAAATAAATTGATGCTATTTCCTTCTTAAACGATCACCTGTACCAACATCTAATGAAAGAAATATTTTTTAAAATTGTAATGCGGTCTTTACGACCGGTCAGGTTTTTTTGTATAGACAGTCAGTTTAATAATTATTTCAGCCTGTTGCTGTGGATGAACAGCGAGTGAATGGATTTATTCTCAAATGTGTTCCTGATAGCGATCGCGAACAATTCGGCTACGGAAACCACTTCAATCTTATCACACTGCTGCTTTAAAGGAATGGTATCGCATACCACCAGCTTTTCCAGCACAGAATTTTCTATATTTTCATAGGCCTTACCGCTCAATACCGGGTGGGTACAAAAAGCAGTAACGGACAAAGCGCCCCTTTCTTTCAGCATAGCCGCCGATTTTGTCAGCGTACCTGCCGTATCACAGATATCGTCGATCAGGATAATATCCCGGCCTTCCACATCACCGATCACCGTCATAGAGGCAATTTCATTCGCACGTTTTCTCTGCTTGTCGCAGATCACCATTTCAGCATTGAAATAGCTGGCGAACTCCCTTACCCTGTTGGTGCTTCCTACGTCGGGGGATGCAAAGGTAAGATTTTTTAAATTCATTGTTTCAATATACGGAATAAAAATCGCCGAGCTGTCCAGGTGATCCACCGGAATATCGAAAAAGCCCTGGATCTGCGGCGCATGGAGATCCATGGTCATCACCCTGTCTGCACCCGCTGTCGTTAAAATATTAGCCACCAGCTTAGAGGCGATACTTACCCTGGGCTTGTCCTTCCTGTCCTGCCTTGCAAAGCCGAAATAAGGGATCACCGCCGTGATATAGCCGGCAGAAGCCCTTTTGGCGGCATCTATCATCATTAACAATTCCATCAGGTTATCCGAAGGGGCAAAGGTGCTCTGAACCAGGAAAACATAGTCACCACGGATAGATTCCTGAAACACCGGCTGAAATTCACCGTCGCTGAACCGTTGTGTATTTACATTTCCTAAAGGCTTACCAAAGGCATTGGCGATTTTTTGAGCCAGGTATTGGGAATTAGTACCCGAAAAAATTTTAACTGAAGGTTGCATGAGTAGTTTTTATAAGAAAGTTCGGCAAAGATAATTATTTATTAATGTATGCACAATGAAAAACAGGTCAATTTTTACACAAAATTTTAACCGGTACGGCAACAGATACGAATAAAAAAGCGCCCCGTATCCGGAGGCGCTTTACTTAGTATTTTAAGATTTAGATCTTTTTGTTACGGCGTTGCTTACCAAACTGCGCTGTATTCTTGGTGCCAAAGTTCTGGCTGCCTAACCTGTCCATCACACAACGGAATCCGACTGTCATGCTACCGTGATGGGCGTTCATATACCTTCTTGTTCCGGGGCTTAACCAGTAAGCTCCGTCATTCCAGGAACCGCCTTTGATCACTCTCGCATCGTCATTGACCAGGGTAGTTTTACCATAATCATAGAAGAAACCGTTATATCCTGTAGAGTCGCCTGAGCCATCCCTGTAGCTACGCGCATCGTGAGAGGTATAATCCGCATTGTAACGTGGTTTCCAGTCTGTGCTGTCGATAGGCACTTTCACCAGCTCACCCCACTCGTCTTTCTCTGTCAGGGTCAGATCCTCTTCATACACGTTCTTGTAGTATTCATTACCCACAAACGGTCTGAATTCATCCACCTCCTGGTGAGAAGTAGGACGGTACACATCCAGTACCCACTCGTTCACGTTACCAGCCATATTGTACAGACCATAGGCATTCGGCGGATACCAGTCGATGCGTGCAGTAGGAGCAGCGTCATCGTTCAGACCACCGGGAGAACCCATATAGTCACCTCTTCCTCTTTTGTAGTTAGCCAGGAACTGACCTTGTGTTTCCGTACGGGCCTGTGCACGTGTGCTGCGCGGATCACCCCACGGATAACCTGGCCTGTCTGTCAATGCCTCTTCACCACGCCTGCGGTTGTTGGCAGGCCTTGGGTTTTTAGAGATAGAACCTAAAGCCGCATATTCCCATTCCGCTTCTGTAGGCAGGCGGTAGTTAGGCAGCAGGGTACCATCGCTGTAAGCATCATTACGCCTGTCAGCACCGCTCGGATCCAGGTCACGCTTACGCGCATTACCTGCACTACCCAGGTACTGATCAGAGATATAGGCTTCCGTATTATAAACGTCCTCATTAACCTGATTCACGTTCTTTTTCAGCTTTCCGGCCTTGATCAGCAGCATTTCATTTACACGGTCACTACGCCATTTGGCATATTTGTTGGCCTGGTACCAGTTAACACCCACTACAGGATAGTAATCGTAAGCCGCGTGACGGAAATAATAATTCACTAAAGGCTCATTATATGCCATAGCCTTACGCCATACGGTGCTGTCCGGTGTTTCCCTTGCTATAAGCTCCGGATAATCGGAACCATAAGCACGTCTCAGCCAGTACAGATATTCACGGTAATGAACGTTTGCCACCTCAGTCTCATCCATATAGAATGAAGGGACGGTCACCCTTCTTGGAGAGTTATTTCTCTGGAATGTGATATCATCTTCGGTTTGTCCCATGATAAACGTACCCCCTTCTACAGGGACCAGACCTGGTCCGGTCTGCTGGCCGGCATAATTAACTACCTCAAAACCTCCTAAGCGAGAGTCATTGTAGTTCCATCCGGTTTTTTCTGACACGCCGTAAGTTTTATTTTTGGAACAAGAAGCGAAAAATAACGCTGATCCTGCACATAACAAACTAAAGCCTAATAGTGTTCTTTTCATAATAAAAAAACAAAGTTTTTCTTTCTTAAAACAGTATTGCTCCCGTATAAAGTATAAAGCAATATTTTACGATAATTCTGATAATATCAGGTACAATAATAGAATATTATTTTCAAAAACAATAATCTTTTTAAAAATTTCTTTAGAAAAATTATCAAATCCTTAATCTGACATTTTTCAAACCATAAACTATTTACAATTAACCTGATTTTTAAAATCACGGTAAATGTAAAAAAATATTTTTCAATTCAATAACATTCCCGGAATATTTTTTACCATTCCCAAAATAAATTTCCCGATCAGGAGTTATAGTAAAGTTCATAGCCTATGATGATAGCCGCCACCATACATACCACATCCACCAGGAGGCCCGCTACCAGGGCATAACGTGTATTTTTGACATTCACGCTGCCGAAGTACACGGCCAGCACATAAAAGGTGGTCTCGGTGGACCCCTGCAGTATGGCAGCGATATAGGCTTCCAGGGATTTTACGCCGTAGGTGTTCATCACATCTACCATCAGGCCGCGCGCACCGCTGCCGCTGAGCGGCTTCATCAGCCCCACGGGCAATGCCGCCACGAAACGGGTATCAAATCCCATAGCGGCTACCACCGCGCCGATGCCGTTAACGACATAATCCATGCAACCGGAGGTGCGCAGCACGCTTATGGCCACCAGCATCGCCACCAGGTAAGGTATGATCGTTACCGCCGTGTTAAACCCCTCCTTGGCGCCTTCGATGAACGCATCATACACATTGATCCTTTTCACCAGCCCCGACACCAAGAACAGTATCACAATAGCCATGATCACAACAGCGCCGATCGTACCCACCACATTGTTCATCGTTTCAGAGGGCATACTTTTCAGCCAGTGCCACAGGAGCCATATCAGCCCGCCCATCCCGAAGAAAAATACGAAGACAGGCAACTTGAAGATATTGATCTTCTGGTACATCGCCACGATGCAGATACCCGCTACCAGGCCGATGTAAGTGATCATCAGGATAGGAAGGAAGATATTGGCAGCGTTGAAGTCCGTCACACCCTGCTCTATGGCCACCGCCTGCCGGATGGCTATGATAGAGGTGGGAATGAGCACGATACCGGCCGCATTCAGCACCAGGAACATGATCTGCGCATTGGTAGCCGTATCCTTTTCCGGGTTCAGCTCCTGCATATCCTTCATCGCCTTCAGGCCCAGCGGGGTGGCGGCATTGTCCAGCCCCAGAAGGTTGGCAGAAAAGTTCATCGCGATATTGCCGAATGCCGGGTGCTTGTCGGGAATATCCTTAAAGATCACTTTGAACAGCGGCTGCACCAGCCGGGCAAACACCTGTATCAGCCCCGACCGCTCTCCTATCTTCATGATACCCAGCCAGAGCGCCATCATACCCGTAAGTCCCAGGGAAATGGTAAAGCCGTTCTTGGCGCTGTCGAACATACCGTTCATCATAGTGGTGAAAATGGACGCGTCCCCGCCCAGCACCAGCTTCAGCAGCGCTACTGCAAAACCGATAATAAAGAATGACACCCAGATATAATTTACCGCCATATGGTGTTCCCGATTTTAAGTTCTGTATCAATGATTAATTTAAAGGCTTCGGCCAGCGTTGTGTCAAGGGGCTTTTCCAGCACACGGCTGACCGGCATGATGCCGCTGACCGCATTCGTCACAAACACCCCGTCCGCCGTCAGCAGATCCCGTGCAAAGTGAATATTTTTTTCAATGATTTCATAATTATTCCGGCTTTGTTTTTCCAGCAGGTATCGTCTCATGACACCCGGCACCATATTGTGCCGTAACGGCGGTGTGATGATCCGGTTCTCCCGGATGATAAAGATATTGGCGATGGTCGTTTCCAGGCAATAGCCCCCGGCATCACATAACAGGATATCAGTCCCTGCTTCCATACTTCCCGGTTGCCGGAGCCCCCGGACGGCCTGCAGGTTATTCCGCGATTTCAGCATACCTGCCCGCTCCGCTTCCGGTATCCAGGCTGTCCGGGTCAATACAGTCTCTGCCGGTCGGGACAACAGCTCCAGGAACTGCAGGCTCCAGTCTATCCTGTCCTGCTTTTTTCCTGTCAGCCATCTTACCTTCCAGGCTTTCCTGCTGTCCGGCCGTTTCACAGCCGTCTCCACCGCTTCCCAAAGCCCCGGCGGCACAGCCCCCCAGCACAGGGCTGCCAGTGTCTGCGCGAACCTTTGCCGATGCCACTGCCACAAGGGAAGCTCCCCGCGGACACACAGCATGGTCTCGATCACAACATCCTGATAGCCGGCACTGTATTCCTCAAAATCCTTTATATAATTCCAGTACATAAACAAAGAGGTGCCGGCTCCTGCGGAACCGGCACCTAAAAATAAGTATTTGCAACGTGACTATTTATAATATTTTTTCCAAAAGGCCACATATGCCTTCACATCTTTTGAGGCCAGCAGCTTGGGATAGTTCTCCACGCTTATGGTAACGGCCTGGATCACATTTTTATCGTCGTATTCATTGAACAGGGAAGATAGGGACCGCACCTTATTAATATATTTCCTGGCCTCCTTTTCATTGGCGAATTCCCGCGACAGGACGATGGACTGCTCCTGGGTCAGGGCGTTCAGCGTCACCACGATGTTCTCATTGCCTGCCGTCACCCTGTTGTATTCCGACAGCCCGGCCTTGATGCCCTGGATACGACCGTCAAGCGGCAGGACCAGCAGCGCGTAATATTTGGAGGTACCAGTCGGCTTGGAGAACAGCTCATTCTTGTCATCCACCGTACCGCCGTCCCCGGCCTGAATATCCCCTTTTCCACCGGCTGTATCCACGGCATTATTGACCGCTTTCCCGGCCTGGGTGAGGGAATCCGATACTATATTTTTGTTTTTGACGATAAAGGCTTTCAGCGTTGTGGCATAGGAGTACAGCGAATCATTCTTATAGTTATTCAGCCAGTCATCCACCAGGGTCTCCGCGCGGTTAAATTCCAGCTTACCCGCATAGCCGATCACCCTTAAGATGTCATATTGCTTTTTATAACTGCCCATTACGGTAAACCTGCTATAGGCCTGCTCTACCTGCTTCAGACCGGTGGTATAATCACCGCTCATGATCAGGTCGTAAGCATAGGTATAATGCTTATCAATGGAAAGCCCGGTGTCCTTACTGCCGGTAGCGGCATTGGTCATCATCACCGTCCAGTTGTTATCCGGGAAGTTAGCCACCAGGTAGTCGTAATAACGGCCGGCGTCTTCCGGCTGCTGCTGCCGCATACGGATCAGGTATTTGATATAATAGGTCTCCGGTATATATTCATTCCGCGGATAAAGGCTATCCAGCTTATCGAAGGTCTTAAAGGTGTTGGTGTAGTCCTCGAGGTTATAAAAATAGCCTTTTCCCAGGCTGTACAGCGCTTTCTGCCTCAGGTCCTGCAGGGAGTCCACCGCCCTCGCGGTACGCGGAATAGCCAGGTAAAGGGAGTCCGCATCAGGCAGGTTTTTCCTGATCTGCTCTTCCGGCGTCAGGTGCTCGGTGACGATCTGCTCGTTCACAGACATACCGCTGCCGGAAAGATTGCTGCGCCTCCAGTTATCTTTAAGCTCCCTGTTAGGCCATTTCTGCTTGAACTCGTTGGCTCCTTTCTGCATCAGCGTCGTATTGGCAAAATACCATGATTTGTTACCGCTGCCCTGGCTGGCCGCAGGTGCCTGCACCGGGGCTTTAAGGCTTACGTAATAGCTGTCAATGCTCCGTTTCTCCAGGTCTTTCAGGTACTTCTGGATATAAGCCCGCTGTTCCGGCTCTGATAAAGCGTTCAGGTACAGGAGGCTGTCGGCATTTTTGACCTGGGTGGCCGGCGCCGCTATCTGGTATAACGAACCGCTCCGGGTGCTGGCATGCGTATAGTAGGGCTCATCCAGCTTGGTCAGGAACTGGATGGCGCTGTCATATTTCTGCGAGGCCGTCAGATGCTCGCCTTTATTATAATACAGGTCGCCGATGCCCACATAGGTAGTACCTTTCTGCAGGGCATTGTTCTCGCTGTACTCGATACTTTTATTGTAGTGCTTCAGGGCCTCTTCCGTATTGCCCGTATTTTCATAATGCTTGCCCAGCCCATAGTACACCTGGTCGAAATAGGATCTGAATTTCTGGTCCTTGGCCATTTTGGCCAGGGTGCGGTAAATGGTCTCGGTACCGGTGCCTGCTTCCAGGTTGTTCTTCACGATATTCATCCGGGCGCTGAAATCCATTTCCAGCCTGGGGAAGAGGTCGATCACCTTTTCAAAAGATTCCGTGCTGGCCTCATAAAGATGCTGCTCCTGGAGTATCTGCCCCCGGAGGTAGCCTGCACGCGTACGGGTGTACTTATCCATATCCTTCGCCAGCAGCACTTCCTGTAAGGGTTCCAGGGCATCGTTCAGCTTATCCGTTTCCAGCGCCACATTGGCATATTCCAGCGCCAGCCTCGACCTGAGATGCCTGGGGAAATTGACGTCATTTTTCAGCATGTCCAGCACCAGTACGGCCTTGGTGATCTCCTTCTGCTTGACAAATACCCGTGCCAGCCACAGGATAGCCTCGTTTTTGGAAGGGCTGTGCTTGAGGATGGCTGCCAGTCCGGCAGGCTCCAGCTCGGCAAAGGCATTTTGCGCCAGCGGGTCTTTTTTCGCGTCCTTATCTTTTTTCAGCTTTTCCTTCCTGGCCTTTTCTGCTTCATGGATGACGAATTTGAAAGCATTGGCCGCATTCTCATAATCTCCTTTATAATAGTAGGCCTGCCCCATGATCATATACAGGTCATCCTGCCATTTGCCGCGGGGATCATGAAGCTGGATGCCCATAGAGGTCTTCTGGATGATGGTGTCCATATCCGACTTCAGCTTTGCCGAGTCCACGTCAGGATTGAACGGGAAGAGCGTGATGAGCATATCGAAATTGTCCCGCTTGACCCGCCGCATATTCTCCTCCGCCTCCTTCATCTTAAGGTTGGCGTTAAAATAATAATTATACCGTGTAAAGGTGTTCTGGAGCACTTTACGGGGAGCGGTCCATCGCTTCTTCCTGAAGCGCTCATTTGTATACGCCTTTTTCTCAGATTCTATCTTCATCTCAAAGGCCAGTTGCTTTTTCTTCTCCTTTTCCTTTACTTTCTCTTCCCGTTCCTTAACACGCTCCGCCCTCACCTTCGCCAGGCTGTCGCTTATCACCTTCCTGGCTGCCACGGCGCTGTCCCTGATGCGGGCATTCTCTGTCCGTATCACGTCCAGGGCGGTCCGCATACTGTCCGACACCCGCAGCCTTTCCGCCTTCAGGCTGTCATTATAGGCTACCTGCGCAGCTCTCATACTGTCCGCCGTCTGCTTCCGGGCGGCCGACATGCTGTCCAGGATGTGCCGCTGCGCGGCCCTGACACTGTCGTTATAGGCTACCCTTACAGCTTTGATGCTATCCAGCCGCAGCTTATTGACCGCGGCCACACTATCCTTGAAACGGGGCGATTGCTTGTAGGCTCGTATCAGCCCCAGGCTGTCCGATACCCTTTTCCTTTCCTGGCGCAGCAGCTCCGCTTCCGCCACTCTTATAGCCCTCAGGCTGTCATTTACCCGCCGCAGGCTGTCATTCCTGGCTATGGTGATGGCCCTGATGCTATCCTGCTCCTGCTTTCTCTGTACCCGGAGCGCTTCCATTGTCTTGGCCCTCACATCGGCAATACTATCCATGCGGAACTGGCGGATTGCCGCCACGCTGTCCTTGTATTGCTTAGAGGCCTTATAATTACGGATAAGGGCAAGACTGTCTGTTCTTGCTTTCTGAACGGCCCTGATACTGTCTGCCCGGTGCTGGTTGGCGGCTTTTATGCTGTCAACGGCGGTCCTGTTCTGTGCCAATCCCTGGTAGCCGGCCAACATCCCTGCTATCAGGAGGCTTATATATAAAAGAAAAGATTTCAAAATCCGGTGGTGCTTCATTACTGTTATCCAACAAAAATATACGGCTTGAAAATCATCAATCCGTATAAACGACTAAAGGTATATAAATCGAAGTAAACGTTAAATCAAGTGTTAATAATTATTTTTACAGGATGCTTGGAACAGTTTCGCACAATAGGAACGAAACAAAGTCAAAAATATTACTTTCTGTTTTAATTATATCATAACATTTCGGGCAATTTGAAGTTTTCTTGCCTACTTTTGTCAAAATCTATTGCAAATATTATGAACTGGCCCGTATTTTTTAAGCGGCTCGGAAGCGCTGTCGTTTTCTGTGCCGTTATCCTGGCAGCGCTGACCACCACTTTCGAGGTTCTGCTTGCCGTGACCATGCTCATACAGTTTTTCTGCATCAAAGAAACCTGGCAGCTTTTTAAAAATATATTCCCGGATACCACTTTCCCGGATACCCTGTACACCCTTACCCAGCTGTTCGGGTTCGGCCTGACGATCAGCATCGCTATGGCCTCGGCCCTGGGAGCATTCATGTTCCTCACCCTGCTTATTCCCATTATCCTGATATTCATCAGCATCCTGCATCCTAAAAATACGCTTAAGGCCGGGATGGCCGCTATCTTTGCCCTCCTGTATGTCAGCATACCCCTGGGTGGCATGATCAGCATGTATATGCTGTACCACAGCGGGCACCTTCCTACCAATATCCCGTTGGCGCTCATACTGCTTATATGGACCAATGACACGATGGCCTATATTACCGGCTCCTTTATCGGTAAGACCCCTTTTTCCAAGATATCGCCCAAAAAGACCTGGGAAGGCACCATCGGCGGCATGGTATTTACCGTGCTCGGCGTGGTCATCCTCAGCTATGCCGACTGGCTGCCCGGGCTCCGCCTGCAGGACTGGATCATCCTGGCGGTGCTTGCTGCAGTGATCGGCACCATGGGCGACCTGATGGAGTCCAAACTCAAGCGGCTGGCCAATGTCAAGGATTCCGGCAATATCATGCCCGGCCACGGGGGAGCGCTGGACCGATTTGATTCCTTATTAGCCACGATGCCGTTCGTGTTCTGCTATGTGCTGATCTTCATGGTACGGTAACTATTATTATATATATAATTAACCGGCTGCCGTTATACTGCCTCCCTCCTGCCAGGCTGAGACCCGTCGAAGCCCGAGCATGGCCAAAGCATTATACACCACATTTCGACAGGCTCACATTTCGACAGGCTCAATGTGACAGGGTGCTCTGATATGACCCAAGCCTTACCCGGTGCAGGGCAATGAAATTAACGGGCTAAGGTTGTCACTTAAAATTATCTTGTCACTAAGGAATCGTACGTTTTTTAGCGTACCTTTGCCCTCAGAATCCACAACGGGGTGCTTTTAAAGGCTGAGATCATACCCGATGAACCTGGAACAGGTAATGCTGTTTAGGGAATCCGCTCAAACAGTAAAGCATACGTGGGCATACACGCTTACGAACACTTTACATAGCCATCTCACCCGGTTGTTTATTATTTAACCATTAATGATAGTAACAACTGATGAAAAAAACTGTACTCTTCATGGGAGCTGCCTTACTGCCCTGGGTGCTCCGGGCCCAGTCCGAAACTGACAGTATAGCACGTGATGCCATCGGGTCCGCAGACCTGGAACCGGTCATTATCCTGTCTATAAGAGCTTCACAGGTAACGCCCTTTACAGCCGCCACACTAAAAAAAGAAGACATTGCCCGGCAAAACCAGGGGCAGGATGTGCCTTACCTGTTGCAGCAGGAGGCCTCTATCGTCGTATCTTCCGATGCCGGTACCGGGATCGGCTATACCAATATGAGCATCCGTGGCACCGATAATACGAGGATCAACTTTACCCTGAACGGTGTTCCCGTGAATAACCCTGAATCGCAGGGAACTTTCCTGGTCAATATCCCCGATATGGCCAGCTCCACCCAATCCATACAGATACAGCGCGGCGTAGGCGCCAGCACCAACGGCGGCGGCGCGTTCGGCGGCAGCGTATCTGTCAATAATATGGTCAATGAGGAACAGGCCGGAGGCAGTGTGAACGCATCCGCCGGCAGCTTCAATACGTTCAAAACGACCCTCCAGGCGCATACCGGCCGCCTGCAAAATAACTGGGCATTCGATGTCAGGCTGTCGCAGATCCGGTCGGACGGCTATATCGAACGGTCGCAATCCAATTTAAGGTCGCTGCAATTCCTGAGCTCCTGGAACATCAATGACAGGTCCAGGCTGACGCTTAATTATATGCTGGGCCACGAAAAGACCGGCCAGTCCTGGAACGGCGTTACCGAAGAGGAGATGCGAGCCAACAGGCGCTATAATCCCCTGGGCAGCATGCCGGACGGGAAATTCTATAAGAACCAGACGGATAATTACCAGCAGCAGTTCTTCCAGGCATTTTATGACTACAGGTTCAGCCGGCACCTGAAAGCCCAGGCCGGGCTCTTCCTCACCAGGGGCGCAGGCTATTACGAGGAATACAGGATGGATGAAAAATACAGCAGCTACTGGCTGCCTCCACATACCACACCGGCTGGCGACACGTTCACCCGTACGGACATCATCCGGCAGTTGTGGCTGGATAATTATTTCTATGGCGGGGTTTACAACCTGATGTACGAAAAGGACAAGCTGGAAGTTACTTTCGGCGGTATGGTTTCCCGCTATGACGGCCAGCACTTCGGCGAGATACTCTGGGCCGGCCGGGGCGGCATCGATCCGAACCACCGCTGGTACAACCTGGATGCGGACAAGACAGAGATCAACCATTACCTGAAAGCTTCCTATTATATAACGCCGCGATGGAACGTGTACGGCGATATACAGTACCGCCACGTGGATTATAATATGTACGGATTCAGGAAGAATCCTGAGCTCCGCCCCGGCGCCGTATATAATTTCATCAACCCCAAAGTGGGCACCCAGTATATCCTGGGCAACCGCGGACAGCTTTTCCAGAAATTATACCTGTCCTACGCTAAGGCCAATAAGGAGCCGAACCGGGACGATTTTGAGACCAATGGCGTGGAAGTGCCGAGGCACGAGCAGCTGCACGACCTGGAACTGGGCTATAACATCAAAGGCCGGAAGTTCAGCTTTGATGCCAACGTCTATTATATGCTGTATAAAGACCAGCTGGTGCTCAACGGCCGTATCAATGACGTGGGCGCCTACGCGCGGGTCAATGTGGACAACAGCTACCGCGCAGGGATAGAGCTGAGCGGGCGGTATAAGGTGCATCCTTCCTTCCATATATCGGCCAATGCCACCTTCTCTCAAAATAAGATCCGCTCTGTTAATGAGTATATAGATAACTGGGATACGGGCGAGCAGGAGATACTGGTGCATAACAATACGGATATCGCCTTCTCACCGAATGCCATCGCGGCGCTGAACGCAGAGTTCCTGCCGCTTCAGCTTACGCAGATCGACCCGCAATACAGGCAGCTGAGCATCCTCTTCCAGCATAAGTTCGTAGGTAAGCAATACCTGGATAATACCAGCAATGACGCCCGCAGCCTGGACGCCTACCAGGTCAGCCACCTGAGGTTCAGCTACAGCCTGCCATTCAGGAAATATACCCTACAGGCCGGCATTGCCATCAATAACCTGTTCAGCAGCCTGTATGCTTCCGGTGGGTATACCTACGCCTATTCCGAGGCCGGCACACTGAAACAGGTCAATAATTATTTCCCGCAGGCACCGCGGTTTGTGCTGTTCAATATAGGCATACAATTTTAACCAATAACCCACACATACTGTCACTATGATACAACAGGAGGCTCCTTAGGGAGCCTTTTATCGTAATAAGATCATTGCAATCTGCCTTCCTCCTTCAGTTTCCAGTATCGCAGCAGGCCGTTCACGGACATATAGCTGGGATTGGCATATTCATACTGCTCTATCATATGCCGGTCCAGTCCGGTATGGGCCAGCTGCTCCCGGGTGTATTGCACAAAGAGGGATACCAGTTCCTCCCGGGGCGTTGCATTTTTGTAATGGGGATATATAAAGCCTGCCCAGTCGTCCAGGATATTCCTGAGCGCCGTACAATGCTCCTCAACAGCCGTAACCGGCCCGAAATGCGTAAGATACAGGGTATGGGGACGGGCCTCTCTTATTTTATCAACAGATCGTTTCCATAATTCGATATCAATATCCGGAGGCGGGCATGGCGGCACTACCGGACCCTGCCCGATCTTTATCCCTCCGGCATCACCGGTAAATATATTGCCTTCGATATCATAGGCTACCTGATGACTGGCATGACCGGGTGTATAAAGCACCTTAATGACCAGGTCACCGACCGTGATCCGGTCGCCGTCCCGGAGCGCTGTCAGTTGCACCGAAGGGATCGGCTCCATTTTACCCCACAGGCTGTCCATCTGGTCACCATAGATCATAACTGCCGAGTTCCACAGCTTTTCAGGCCGGTTCAGATGCGGCGCGCCTACTTCGTGTACATAGATCATGGCACCGTGGCGGGCAAAAGCCCAGGCGGCACCGGCATGATCAAAATGGATGTGTGTCAGGAATACATGCCGGAAATCCCCGGGCGTATACCCTTCTTTACGGAGGGCATCCTCCAGGTGCTCATAAGTAGCGTAAGCACCTGTTTCGATCAGTATCTTATCCGCTCCTTTCCTCACAATAAAAGAAGCGATGACCTGGTCTGTGTCCCGGAAATGATGATCCAGCGTAACGATCTCTACCATATAATAACGAAGTGGTTTAATTGGAAATGATGACCGCTTGCGCAACACACCATAATAAAAGTATAAGGATTGTAAATATAAAATTTTATAAGGAATGTCCCTCTGACTAACTAGATATTCGTGCCACTAAAAATAAGCGGTACAAATAATAAAACAGATCGTTTTACGTTAGTACAAAAAATATAATCTATATAATCTATGAAACAAATCTTATTCTTTTGCACAACATTGTTCCTCTTTTTCAGTTCCTGCTCCAAGCATCCCGAAAAGGTCTTACCACGGAAAGACGGGAAATGGGACTATATCTCCACCGTGGAAACCTATGAAAACGGTTACTGGGAAACACTGAAACTCACAGGGGCAGTTTTACTTTTCACAAAAACGGCACCTTTACCTTCACAGACAACGGAAATCCCGAAACCGGCACCTGGAGCGCTTCGGAGAACAGGGTTACCTTGGTCATAGACGGCAGTCCCATTCCTTATGAGGTCACCGAGAAAAAAAAGAATGCAGAAACCTGGCAGCTTAATCATACATTGACCGTGATGGGTGTTCACTATGAGTCCAGGAATACCACCCGGCTCACCCGTTCAAAATAAAGCCTGCCTCCATAGCTTCGTCCCAGGGCAACATTTTTGTGTCAGCCAAGACAAATAAACATTTATCTTTGCTGCATGTTGTTCAAAGATGTAGTTGGCCAACAAGCTGCCAAACAAGGATTCCTGAATTTCCATAATGCACACAGGCTGCCGCATGCCATTCTGATCAGCGCCAGGGACGGCATCGGCGGATTGGCGTTCGGGCTGGCCATGACACAGTTCCTGATGTGTGAAGCGCCCTCAGCAGATGATGCCTGCGGCGCCTGCAATGCCTGTGTGAAAATGCAGAAGCTGGTCCATCCCGATGTCCACTTTTCCTTTCCTACCATTCCTCCCAAACCGGGAAGCAAGGCGGCCAGCAAGCATTATATGGCCGATTTCCGGAACGCGGTACTGGAAAATCCCTATATCTCTACGTTCGACTGGCTGCAGTATATCCATGCGGAAAACAAGCAGGGCAATATCACCGCGGAAGAATGCCGGGAGATCGCCGACCAGCTGCAGCTCAAATCCTTTGAAGGCGGCCATAAGATACAGCTGATCTGGCGGCCGGAGTACCTGGGCAAGGAAGGCAATATCCTGCTGAAGCTGATAGAGGAGCCGCCTGCGGATACCTACCTGATCCTGATTGCCGAGGAGCTGGAAAATATCCTCAATACCATCCTGTCACGTACCCAGCAGATCAACCTGCTGCCGGTAGGTTACCAGGATATTGCAGCCGCACTGACCAGCCGTCTCCAGTTGGATAGCGCCAAAGCGCACCAGATAGCACAGATAGCGGAAGGCAGCTACGGGCACGCGCTCAGGCTGGCAGCGGAGTCCGGCAACGACCTGCTGTCCCTGATGAAAGAGTGGTTCAACGGCATTTTCACCAACAAAGGAGTGCTCATCAACGAGTGGGTGGAAAAGATGGCCAAGACCGGCCGGGAGCAGCAAAAGAGCTTTTTCATGTATGCCCAGCAGATGATAGCCCATACCCTGCGCTACAGCAATATTACCGGCTACCAGGCGCCCCTGACGGAAGAAGAAAAGGTATTTGCGCAGAAGCTGGCGGCCAGGGACTATTCCCTAAGCGTATTCCAGCACCTGGACGAAGCCCTGACCAGGGCCGCCTACCATATAGAGAGAAATGTCCACGCCAAAACCCAGTTGCTGTACACCTCCATACAGATACAATACATATTGCAGGGCAAGAGCCTTTAACACGACAGGGACCGCGGTTAGCCTAATACATATATAAGAGCAAATGGACGGACACCCTTCGTCTGCAGCCACATTTTGTCGGTTCCGGGCTGCACAGGCAGCCTGACTATACCCGTTCTCCGGGGACAAAACATTAATTAGTGCTACCTGCTTACAGGAAACAACCCCTTTTACAGGCACGCTTCGCTGAACAATGCCCTCTATGCAGGACCGGAAACGCTTTTCCTAATAAAAGATGCTGTAGCATGCCGGTCATTCTGAACGAATGCATTAATTATTTATAAAATATATCCGGTCTTACAGAAATTTTTTAGTTGTCACGAATGCAGTAACTTTGCACTTTAGAAAATCTACATAAATATTTTCTCTCAATGATTCATTTCTTCGTGAACCCCAGGAACACTGTTTATGGTGTTCAGACTGAGCAAAACCTTTCTGCAGAAGACACTCAAAAGCTGAACTGGCTTTTCGGCAACGCCCAAAAACTCGATGATACCAAGCTGAACCACTACTATGTGGGGCCCCGTGCCGCCATGATCACGCCATGGAGCACCAACGCGGTGGAGATTACCCAGAATATGGGCATTTCGGGCATTATCCGTATCGAAGAGTTTCAGCCTGTACCGGCCGATTTCAATGATTTCGACCCGATGATCTCGCAGAAATATGAAGCATTGACACAGGAAATGTACACCATTAATATCACGCCCGAACCGATCCTGGAGATCGAGGATATTGATGCCTACAACAAGCAGGAGGGACTGGCATTGAGTGCGGAAGAAGTGGCCTACCTGGACAATCTTGCCGTAAAGATCGGCCGTAAGCTGACCGACTCTGAGGTATTCGCCTTTTCACAAGCCAATTCGGAACACTGCCGTCACAAGATATTCAACGGCACTTTCGTGATCGACGGTGAGGAAATGCCGACCTCTTTATTCAAGCTGATCAAAAAAACGTCTGAAACGCATCCTAACGATATCGTTTCGGCCTATAAAGATAACGTGGCTTTTGTAAAAGGCCCGAAAGTCATCCAGTTCGCCCCGGGATCTGCCGACAAGCCGGATTTTTACGAAGAAAAAGAATTTGAATCGGTGCTGTCCTTAAAAGCGGAAACGCACAACTTCCCTACTACGGTGGAGCCGTTTTCCGGTGCCGCGACGGGTTCGGGCGGTGAGATCCGCGACCGTCTTGCCGGCGGACAGGGCGCTTTACCCCTGGCAGGAACTGCCATTTACATGACGGCGTATTCCCGCCTGGAACAAACACCTCTGAATCTGCAACCGGGAACGATCACAGAACCGGCAAAAGTGTCTGAGAATCCAAGACCCTGGGAAAACGGTATGCCCGAGCGCCAGTGGCTGTACCAGACGCCCATGGATATTCTCATCAAAGCGTCCAACGGTGCATCTGATTTCGGTAATAAATTCGGACAGCCTTTGATCACAGGTTCGGTATTGACGTTTGAGCACGAGGAACATTTCGACGAGCTCAATGTGACACGTAAATTAGGTTACGATAAAGTGATCATGCAGGCGGGTGGTATCGGTTACGGGAAATTAGACCAGGCAAAAAAACATATACCGCAGCCGGGCGATAAGATCGTTATCCTCGGCGGTGAAAACTATAGGATCGGGATGGGCGGCGCTGCAGTTTCCTCAGCAGATACGGGTGCTTTCGGCTCGGGTATCGAGCTGAACGCCATACAGCGTTCCAATCCCGAAATGCAGAAACGTGCTGCCAATGCCATTCGCGGCCTGGTGGAGTCGGACAATAACCCGATCGTGTCCATTCACGACCACGGTGCGGGCGGACATCTGAACTGCCTGTCGGAACTGGTGGAAGATACGGGCGGCCTGATCGACCTGGATAAGCTGCCGGTAGGCGATCCTACCCTTTCCGCAAAAGAGATCATCGGCAACGAATCCCAGGAAAGAATGGGCCTGGTGATCAGCGAAAAGGACATTGAAATCCTGCAAAAGGTAGCCGACCGTGAGCGTGCCCCGATGTACACCGTGGGTGATGTTACGGGCGACCATCGTTTTACTTTCGAATCGAAAACAACCGGTGAAAAGCCGATGGATTATGCCCTGGAAGACTTCTTCGGTTCGTCTCCCAAAACCATCATGAAAGACAAAAAAGTGCGGTATAACTATGCCGGGCTTTCTTATGATGCTAAAAATATTCCAACATATTTAGAACAGGTATTACAGCTCGAAGCCGTGGCCTGTAAAGACTGGCTGACCAATAAAGTGGACAGATGTGTGGGCGGTCGGGTGGCCAAGCAGCAATGTGCAGGTCCTTTGCAACTGCCTCTGAACAATGTGGGCGTCATGGCGCTGGATTACAGATCCACCGAAGGTATCGCCACCACGGTGGGACATTCACCGTTAACGGCTTTGGTGGACCCGGCCGCGGGCTCGAGAAATGCCATCGGTGAAGCTTTGTCCAACCTGGTCTTTGCCCCGATCAAAAACGGTCTGAAAGGCGTGTCGCTTTCCGCTAACTGGATGTGGGCGTGTAATAACGAGGGCGAAGATGCCCGCCTGTATGAAGCCGTAAAAGCCTGCTCTGATTTTGCGATCGCTTTGGGCATTAATATTCCTACGGGTAAGGACTCCCTGTCGATGAAGCAGAAATACCCGGACGGCGAAAATGTGATCGCCCCGGGAACGGTGATCATTTCGGCTGCGGGCAACTGTACCAATATCCGTAAAGTAGTGGAACCGGTGCTGCAGAAAGATGCAGGTTCGGTATATTATATCAACCTGTCGAAAGATGCGTTCAAACTGGGCGGTTCTTCCTTTGCACAGATCAACAACAGGATCGGCAATGAAGTACCGACGATCACGGACGCAGATCATTTTGCCAAAGCATTCAACACCGTCCAGGACCTGATCAATAACGACCAGATCGCTGCCGGGCACGATGTGGGTTCGGGTGGCCTGATCACCACCTTACTGGAAATGTGCTTTGCAGATGTGAACCTGGCTGCCAGCTATGACCTGAGCGGATTGAAAGAAACCGATACCGTAAAAGCGCTGTTCAATGAAAACATCGCGTTGGTATTACAGGCAAAAGATGATAACGCATTTGAAAATGCTCTACAGTCCGCGGGAATCGAACCCGTCAAAATCGGTTCGGTTATAGCCGGCACTGATGTTACGGTTAAAAACCATACGGACAGCTTTACTTTCAATGTAGCCGCAACACGCGATACCTGGTATAAAACGTCCTTCCTCCTGGATCAGAAACAATCCAAGAACGGCATGGCACAAGAGCGTTTCAATAACTATAAAAATCAACCTTTACAATATACTTTCCCGGCACATTTTACGGGTAAGAAGCCGGGTCTCCGACAAGCTCAGGCTGACAACGGTGTCGCTTCGATTCTTTCCTCTGTCACTTCGAGCGGAGTCGAGAAGTCTCGCCCCAAAGCCGCCATCATCCGCGAAAAAGGTTCCAACTCCGAGCGGGAAATGGCGAACGCGATGTACCTCGCCGGGTTTGATGTGAAGGATGTGCATATGACCGATCTGATCTCAGGTCGTGAAACCCTGGAAGATATCCAGTTTATCGGCGCTGTGGGCGGCTTCTCCAACTCGGATGTTCTGGGTTCGGCAAAGGGCTGGGCAGGCGCATTCCTCTACAATGAAAAAGCCAAGAAAGCCCTGGACAATTTCTTTGCCCGCCCGGATACGCTTTCAGTGGGTATCTGTAACGGCTGCCAGCTGTTTATGGAGCTGGAACTGATCAATCCCGACCACACCGAGCACGGCAAGATGCATCATAACACTTCCGGCAAGCACGAATCCAATTTCGTATCGGTAAAAGTGCAGGAGAACAATTCCATTATGCTGAAGACCTTGGCCGGCAGCACTTTGGGCGTCTGGATCTCGCACGGTGAAGGTAAATTCAACCTCCCTGAAACGGAAGACAAATACCATATCGTAGCCAAATACGGTTATGATGCTTACCCGCACAATCCTAACGGATCGGACTTCAATACCGCGATGATGTGTGACAGTACAGGCCGTCACCTGGTGACGATGCCGCATATTGAACGCTCTATTTTCCAGTGGAACTGGGCGCACTATCCCGCCGGCAGGCAGGATGAAGTCAGCCCGTGGCTGGAAGCCTTTGTGAACGCAAGGGAGTGGTGTATAGAGAATAAGAAGTAAGTTGCAATTGAATAATATTGACTAAATTAGCATAAATATAAAAGACAAATGTCAACAAAACAACCATATTTATCTTCTGTCAGCCTTTCTGGGTATAAATCAATCAATGGCGTATCAATTAAGTTTGTTGAAGGTTTAAATATATTGATTGGTAAAAATGCTGCGGGTAAAAGTAATTTTCTGACATTTTTAGATAAAGCAATTAATTTAAATCTTGATGACATTTTCCATTTAAATGCTAAAATTAATTTTAATAATAATAGTCAGTTAAATAAAATAGATATTAAGAGAGGATTGCGTTTTAATGAAAATAAGAAAGATTTGAGTAGTTTTTTAAACATTTTAATAAACGAAGAAACAAACCTCGTTAGTAAAGAGGACGTTCAAGAAAAGAAAATTTTACCTGAATCTGTTTTCATTAGGCATGGTATTCCACCACAATATCCGTTTCTGAATGAATCAGTTTCTTTTCAAATTGATTCATCAAACAAGCTCTTTGTTGCATTACCTAAAATTATTTCAAATGAACAACTTCCTCTTTTTGTAAGAAATATGGCATTTGAATTGTCTTGGAAAATTGTAACTATATTTTTTGGAAAAAACTCAGCAAAAAGTATTTCAAGCTTAAATCAAATTGTAGAAGATGTCTTTGAATATTGTAAAATTGTTCAAAAGTATTTAAAAAATCACACTCCAATTTCTGGGTTTCGATTGACTGAGGGCTTTAATATTAGCCAAAAGGAAGATGAGTTTAACGTAACAAATTTAATTTTTGAGTTTGAAGTTGATGGTCTATGGTATAATTATAGAGATTTATCTGATGGGACGAAACGATTGTTTCATATTATATCGGACGTAGTGAGTGCTAAAGAGTATGCTACTAAAAAGCATATTTTTTTAATTGAAGAACCCGAATTAGGCATTCATCCACACCAATACTTCAAACTGTTAAAATTTTTAAAACAAGAATCCCGTAATTTTCAGATTATTATAACCACACATTCTCCACAATCTTTAAATATTTTGGAAAATGATGAGTTGAACAGAATTGTTTTAGTAGAAAATAAAGATAACAAAACTGTGCTTAGACACTTAACCCAGGAAGAACAAGAGAAAGCAATTGAGTACAAAAAAGACAATATGTATTTAAGTGATTATTGGTTGTATTCTGATTTAGAAAATTAAAACAATTTGTCTATGAAAATTGGATTAGTTGGAGAAAACCCTTCAGACACAAATTGTATAGAGGTCTTATTAAAGAAAGAATTTGGTGATACATTTAGTTATGTGCATTTAGTAAAAAATATTAACGGCTCAAACTTAGAAGAACAAAAGACAAAACATATTCTCAGAAAGGAATATGCAAACCATAAGCCTGATTTAGTAATATTTGTAAGAGACTTAGATTCTCTAAGAGATAACAAAAAACAGTGGAATATGCGGAAAGCATATTTTACAGACTTTAATAGTGTAGTAGACAGGCTGGGAGTTCCTTTTATCATTATTTATGAATTGGAAGCAATTATACTATCCGACATCAGTGCCTTCAATCAAAAGTATGGGACTCAATTAATTATAAACAAAGCTCCCGATTTATATCTTGAACCTAAGGAAGTACTAATGAAAGCCTATAAATATTATGATACAGGAGATAACATTGATTTATTCAATAATTTAGATGTAAATATTGTGAAGCGAAATTATAAGTATTACGATCTTCTTGTAAGAAGAATAAAACAAAAAACAGGTCAGATATAAAATTAATTTTCAATAAAACTCGCCGGCAGGCAGGATGAAGTCAGCCCGTGGCTGGAAGCGGTTGTGAATGCGAGGGTGTGGTGTGAGGAGAATGGTAGGTAGGAGTAGATAAATGATCTTACATATAAAAAGCGGAACAAATTGTTTCGCTTTTTGTATTATACGAAACAATCTAAGCAGTTTTTAGTATAATTGCCCTTTAATAAACTATACAATGAACCACATTTTTTGCAATTTGTCAGGTGAAGACAAAAATAATTTAATTAATATTTTTAAAACATCTTTTGATATTCCAAATGATGGTATAGATGCATTGTTTGAAAAATATACCGCTTTCAAAAAAGAATTTGATTCTAATGAAGAACCCAGTCTGGGATATATTACACTTCAAAGAGATTGGGTGCTTCCAAAAACGACTGATAGTGAATTTTTATCAAAATATAAAAATGAAAATGAATATAATATTGGGATTGATTTACCTATTCTATTAGAACCACAAATTCCCAATGGTAAATCGATAATGTTTATAGCTGAAGACCCATTAAGAGATAATATACCTAAAATTTGTCAGGACGTCGTTCTAAGTACACCTTTTGGTGTTCACATTAAATCCTGTAGAGAAAAAAAACTGAAAGTGTATTGGAGGATTTTTGATGAATTATTAAAGCGAGGCTATAGAATTTATGTAACGGATACCTATAAAGTTTGGATAAAACAATTTACCAAGACTGGTAGGAATGCCAAAGAAAAAGTGGAGAAGGTTGATGATTTATATCAAGCATTTGTAACCAGTTTACAAAAAGAAATTGAATGGATTAACCCTTCGAAAATTGTTTGCTACGGTAATGTGGCATTAAATTCAATCTCAAACTTAAAACTTCAATCAAATGTGATTCAAATAACACACCCAGCGGCAAGAAATAAGGTTTGGATCAATAACCTGCTAACATTAAATGAGGGAGACCTCAAAGCGACTCACGAGAACAAAATCAGATATATACTCTCAATGATTAATAGTAAATAAATAAAATAGAATAGCTATTACTTGGTAAATCACAAAACGCTCTATTTTCCAATGGAACTGCGCACATTATCCCGCCGGACGCAATGACGAAGTTTCGCCCCGGTTGAAAATCTTTATAAAGACAAGGGTGTAGTGTGAGGAGATTTCTAATGTATGAAATACAAAAATTTAAAAAGGAGTATAATGAGAATAGTCTAAAAAAATAAGATATAATTATGAAATGGTTCTACACAATAATTTTCATTCTGTTACATGCTTATCTCTTTGCCCAGGAAAGCCGGCGCCAGACACACAGAGAAGCATATTTTAATTATAACTCCTTGCCGATTGTTATAGACAGAGACACTGACTTTTTGGCCGGAAACAGTGCTAATAGCCTGTTTTACAGCTACAATTATGACAAGCAATTTGATAATGATTTTAAAGACAGAATTACCATTAATGACGCTGATCTGTTCAAAATCAATGGTGTAAAAAAGTTAAGTGTGAGGGATAGATATGACCGATTGATTTATGAGCTGTACTTTGATATCTCCGGAAGAAAAAGCCTGGAAATTACGTATTCTAATAATGGTATTAAACCCACAAGGAAAGAAGTTTACAAGCATTATGCTTCGGGTAAGCTGGTATCTGATTCCATTAATTACCTTGTCAATGATCAATTATTAAAAGTAGAAAGCGTCCATTACATCCCTCAAAGTGAGCACATAAATTGTAAGCTCACC
>MKSF01000019.1 GCA_001897155.1 Bacteroidetes bacterium 47-18
AAACTTTTTTTCTCTGTTTTTCCATAATTGAAACACATTAATTTGTTACTGTTTATCCCGCACCTTGCGAGCTTTCGGGACAAAGGTGTTTTAGAAATCAAGGCGTGATAACAAAGTGGCAGTGAGAGGAATTGTTTGGCTGTGGGTGGCTGAATTGCTAAAGAAAATAGAGAGGTGTTGACAGGAAGAGAGAGGTTTTTACTATCTTCGTAAAATGAAATCCTTGTCGTACATATTAGCATTAATGGTTTTGGTCTTATCGACCTTGCCAAGCTTTATGGAAGATAAATGTTTTGACCTAGTGAATCAAACAACAAATAGTCAAGAACAAGATAGCGACGATTGCGGTATGGAATGTTGCTCGCCTTTTTCTAAATGCAATACCTGTACTGGATTTGTAATTACTTCCTTTTATGCTTTAACATCCAATTATGTCCAACAACCTAAAAAGAAATTAGGTGTAATAACAGCGTCAGCTGTTTCAGACTTCCTCTCTTCCATTTGGCAACCCCCTAAGATTAATTAATGTTTTTAGTGTCTTCGGCACAATAACAGATTACGGTGCTACAAACCGTCAATTCTCATTTTTCAAACATTAATGTTTTTTTATACAATGAAAAAAATAGTCTTTGTGTCATTTTTTATGACACTAAATCTCTGTGTATTTGCACAAAACACTTTAAATGCTGTTATTAGAAACAGTGAAAACAAAAATCTTTTGATTGGAGTGACAGCATCTATAAAAGGAACCTCGCTTGCCGCTACATCAAACGAAAACGGTCTCATCATAATAGAAAATATTCCTGATGGGATACAGGAAATACATTTTAGCTATATCGGTTTTAACGACTATATAGATACATTGGAATTTCCATTAGCTGACAACAGTCCTATTGAAATCTTACTCAAAGAAAGTTCAGAGGAGTTAGAGGAAGTTGTCATTTCATCCACAAGAAGCACAAGGAGTATACAAAATATCCCTACCCGTATTGAATTTATTGGAAGTGAAGAACTGGGCGAAAAAGGGAACATGAAACCGGGAGATATTCGTATGCTTTTAGCGGAAAGCACAGGTATTCACGTACAAACCACTTCGCCTACCAGTGCCAATGCAAGTATTCGTATTCAGGGACTTGATGGAAGATATACACAAATCCTGAAAGACGGTTTCCCCATTTATTCAGGTGCTTCAAGTGGATTGGGTTTGTTACAGATACCACCACTTGACCTCAAACAAGTAGAAGTCATCAAAGGCTCTACATCTACACTATATGGAGGCGGAGCAATAGCTGGACTGGTCAATCTGATTTCCAAAACGCCGACCTATGAGAGAGATTTAGGTTTTCACCTCAATGGAACATCCGGCAGGGGTTTGGATATAAACGGCTTTTATGGACAAAGGTTTAATAAAATTGGAACAACTATATTTGCTTCCCATAACCGTAACGCAGCTTATGATCCTGCTAAGAACGGGCTATCCGCTATTCCACAATTCGAACGCTATGTACTGAATCCGAAGCTCTTCGTTTATTTCAATGAAAAGACGAAACTGAACTTCGGTATCAACACAACGATCGAGAGCCGTTTGGGAGGTGATATGCTTTACATCAAAGGAAATGGAGATAATACAAACCAATATTTTGAGGAAAATAAAACACAACGCTATTCCACACAATTTGTTTTCGACCATATCATCAATGAAAACAGTACTGTTCAAGTCAAAAATAGTGTAAGTTATTTTAACCGAAATACTACCATTCCAAACTATCAGTTTGAGGGAACACAAACAGCAAGTTTTACCGAAGCCAACTACACCAACAGTACTGAAAAATCGGAATGGGTCACAGGTATTAATATTTGGACGGATAATTTCAAAGAAAAGCAGATTATGGCATCTCCGTTGAGAGATTATAATCAGACTACATTCGGTGCTTTTGTACAAAATTCTTTTAATGCTACGGATTGGTTTCAATTGGAAACAGGTTTTAGAACGGATTATGTTGTGGATTATGGGGTGGTATTCTTACCGAGAGTTTCGGCTCTATTCCACATTGCCGAGGGCTTAACTTCACGAGTTGGTGGTGGATTTGGCTATAAAACACCTACCATTTTTACGGAAGAAAGCGAACGCCTACAATATCAAAATGTAATGCCCATTGACGACAAGACCAATAAATTGGAAAAAAGTTATGGAGCAAATGCAGACATCAATTACCGCACCTACATTGGGGAAGATTGGTCATTTAGCATAAATCAATTGTTCTTTTACACCTATTTGGATAATCCCTTGTTACTTGAAAACTCCTCGGCAAATCTGTATCAGTTTGTTAATTCTCCTGGCTACATCCATACCAAAGGAACAGAAACCAATATTAAAATTGGTTATGATGACCTGAAATTGTTTTTGGGTTATACCTATACAGATGCCCGATTACACCAAAATGGAACGACTGTAGAAAGCCCTTTAACACCAAAACACCGCATTAATTCCATCCTGATGTATGAAATAGAAGACAAATGGAAAATTGGTCTGGAAGCCTATTATTTCAGTCGCCAAAAACTGAATAATGGAACTACGGGCAAAGATTACTTTATTACTGGATTTATGGCTGAAAAGATTTGGGAAAGATTTTCTCTGTACATCAACTTTGAAAACTTCCTCGACACCCGACAAACACGCTTTGACAGCATTTATACAGGAACAATAACCAATCCAGTTTTTAAAGACATTTATGCACCTTTGGACGGATTTGTGATTAACGGAGGAATAAAATTTAAGCTTTAAAATAAATGGAAAAAACCATATTCAATATAACTAAAATGGATTGCCCAAGCGAGGAGCAATTAATCCGTATGAAACTGCAAGACTTTGATACGGTAAAAGGATTGGAATTCGATATAGCCAATAGAAAATTAGACGTTTATCACGATGGAAACCCAGAGCCAATTTTTTTGGCTCTGGGAACACTGAATCTAAATACGACATTGGTTTCAACCGAAAAAAGTAATTTCGTTGTTGAAACAGATACAAGCAACAAGCAACGGAAATTACTTTGGATCGTATTGATTATCAACTTCCTGTTCTTTGGATTGGAAATGTTATTCGGTGTTTTTTCAGGCTCAATGGGGTTGGTAGCCGATAGTTTGGATATGCTTGCCGACAGTGTCGTTTACGCATTGGCATTAATCGCCGTGGGTGGAACAATCGCTTTAAAAAACAACATCGCCAGATTTGCAGGATACTTCCAAGTCTTACTGGCTATTATAGGTTTCGTTGAAGTAATCAGACGTTTTATGGGAATTGAAGCTATGCCCGATTTCAAGACAATGATTGTCGTTTCAGTTTTAGCATTGATTGCAAACGTATTTTGCCTTTATCTTTTACAAAAGAACAAAAGTAAAGAAGCGCATATGCAGGCTTCGATGATATTCACATCAAATGATGTCATTATCAATTCGGGAGTTATTGTTGCTGGTCTTTTAGTTAATTGGCTCAATTCAAGTTATCCAGATTTGATTATTGGAGCTATTGTATTTGTAATTGTAGCAAGAGGGGCTTACAGAATATTGAAGTTGGCAAAGTAAATGTAAAAATAAGTTGAGCCTGAAATTTAGTTTTTCAGGCTCAATTAAAATAATTCCGTTTCAGACAAACTCCCCAATATCAAAATCATCTAAATCATTGTTCCGCAAAGTGGAAGAACTGATTTCCGTTTCAGATGAGAGTGAGCTATCCAATAGCTTGGCAATTTTACTGGATGCACCCGCTATAGAATTTTCCAGCAGACTAAATAATTCGGTTCCCTGTATTTTCTGAACGATTGCTATCGCTGTTTCCTTTTGAGATGACTCCAGTTTTTCTTGCTGAAGCAACATCCCCACGGAGCTTAGTTCTTCAAAGGTAACCCCTTGGGCAAAACCGTCGTCGCCACCAGATATTCCGTACCTGTTCCATTCTTCTTCCTCTTCTTCAAAATCAGGTTGATTGCTAAAAACTTCATCCAGCTCTTCCTGCGGAATCTGAATACTCCTGTTTTCATTTTCGTCGTATTCAATGTCTAAATTATCGGGATTTACCTCTGGTTCCTCAATCTGGCGTTCATTGGCAGTGTTTGGCACTGAAAGGCGTTCTACGGGTTTGGGCTGTCCCATAATATCGGGCAGATCCGGATTGACTTTCTTTTGCGGAGGTTTTTGTTTTGACCTTTTCTTAATGATAATCTTATCCTGCAAAAGCAGGACAATGACGATCAGCAGGCATATTACTATTACAATTTCCATAACTATAAAATTGGTTTAAAACGTTCGTTGAAATAATCTGTAATATCGTCCCCGTACTCTCTAAAATGGTGTTCAAGAATGTTGTCGATATAAGAATAGAGTGTAGTCTTTTCTTCTCTTGTTAATTGTACTATACGTAACAACCTTTCGTGATATTCTGGACGAATGTAAACGACCTTTCCGTTTCGACCTGAAGGAAAACGATTGACCAGAAATGTTTCCTCATAATCTGCTTTTTTGGATGGGCTGTTTCGGGCTTTTTCTTTGGGTTTGGGCTTTGTTGCCTTAGATGTTTCGGGTTGTTGATTATTTTGAGGCGGAACAACAGGCTCATCGCCACTTATGATGTTCATCAAATAATCCTCATCAACATCGGGCTTTTTAAAATCGTTGTTTTTGTTGTCTGAACTCATTGTCTAATTCTTTTATAGATGCGTTATTTTTAAAAATTCCTCTACAAACAGATCCATTCTCGTTGCCTTCAACAGTTGTGTTTCGGCAGGCAGCAAACTTGATTTGAACACGTAGTTGCTTGTGTCGTCCGTTTCCTTACGAAAACGCTTGCTATCCATTATTCTTGTTTCCATAATAGGCAGGTTAAGTTCTTTGATAACACTTTGATACGCCTCATACAAACCAGTTTTTTCTCTGCCATCCACTTGGTTCCAGAACAGCCAAAGCTCCTGGTTATCGTTGCCCTCAACAGTTTTTGGAAGTTCAAGAAAGGCTTTGGTGAAGCCCAACGTACTTTCCACGACCAAACGGTCGGCGGTTATGGGTGAGAATATAAAATCCATCATTTTCAAGGTCGTCAATACACCTTTGGTATTGGCTGTTCCCGGCAGGTCGAAGAAAATAACATCCGGTACAACTGCCGACTGTTCTACATATTCCGAAGCTCTTTCCAACGCATTTTCAGCCTTGCTTTTGATAATTGGATATGCCTTTTTGTTAATAGTCTGAAATTGCTTCATTGCCACCTTTTTGTGGTACTCATTCTGCATTATGGTTTTCTTGTCCCGCTCACGCATATTGGTCAGGCTGTGTTGCGGAAAGTCACAATCCATTACCAAGACATTATAACCTAACCGGTAGTGCAACACACTCGCCAGTAAGGTGGTCATCGTAGATTTTCCCACACCGCCTTTTTGGGTGGAGAAGCTGATTTTTAAAGTTTTCCTTGTTGTTTCCATTATTTAAAAATTTATTGTTATATACTTTACTTATTTAGCAGGTTTGTATAGTCCTGTATTTGAATATGCCCGCATTACCAAATTCCCGCATTACTTCTTTGGTGTTTTCCTGTACGGCTTTTTGCTTTCCTTACAGCCTTGTCGGGTAAATTCTTTGGCAAGTGGTAAGGCTTACAAAAGGTAAAATGCTTTACCGCTTTTATGCTTTTACACTTTTATAGTTGTATGCCTTTAAAACTTTATGCTTTTACGCCAAATTGACTGTTTGCAAACCTGTTTTTCTTCTTTGTTGTAATACAATTTTTACTGCCTGCACTAAAACCGTACGGCAAATAAAACGAATAACTTATCCGCTCTTTGATGCGTGGCAGTGTTTGGCGTTCAAAGGCAGTGTTTGGCACTGTTGAACAGTGCAATCCTTTCGTAAAGAGGCTTTACTTTGTGTAATGAATTTTATTAACGGATTTATGCAAAAGTATCTCGACAAAATGGACACGACACAGGACGGCATCGAGCCGTTTTTCCCTGTTAAATTTAATCCGTCCCGCAGGGCGGATTTTTGTGTTCATCAGAACACGGCAAGTTGTGTTTTGAGGCACTCTAAATAGAATTTAGTGCCTCAAAACAACTTGCCCTTTGCAGGGGGCAGGAAAACCTCCGAAGTCGGCTTTTCGTGTAGATTATAAATGGATTAGTGATGAATGAGAACAATAACAGAAAACAGAATAAAGGCGGTCGCAAGCCAAAGCTTAACCCAAGCGTACACCGCCACGTTTTCCGTCTTACGGACGAGGAAAACGCCAAACTTTTATCGCTTTTTGAAGCATCGGGAATGCCCAATAAAGCAAAGTTTATCATTTCGCAGGTGTTTGGAAAAGAAATGAAATCGGTCAAGATTGATAAAGGAACGGTCGATTATTATATGCGACTGACTTCATTTCACAGTCAGTTTCGGGCAATAGGTGTCAATTATAATCAGATTGTAAAGCTGTTGTACCGTCATTTTTCGGAGAAAAAAGCCGCTGCATTTCTTTACAAATTGGAAAAACAGACGGCAGAAATGGCAATTTTATGTCAAAAAGTTATTCAGCTAACCGAAGAATTTGAAGCCAAACACCTGAAAAAACAGCGTGAAAAATGATAGCGAAAATCGGAAGAAGCGAGAATCTGTACGGTGCCTTGGCATATAATAATCTGAAAGTGGAAAAGGAAAACGGACAAATTCTGTTTACCAATAAGATAATTGAAACGCCAAGCGGAGCATATACCGTTTCTCAATTAACCCAATCTTTTGAGCCGTACCTTATCGCAAATCGCAATACGCAATATCACACCTTGCATATTTCGCTCAATCCCGACCCGAAAGATAAAGTTAGCGATGACAAGTATCGGGAAATGGCACAAGAATATATGCGGGAAATGGGTTACGGCGAACAGCCTTTTGTGGTCTTCAAACATACCGATATTGACCGTAGTCATATCCATATCGTATCGGTCTGCGTGGACGAACAGGGCGTGAAAATTTCGGATAGTTTTGAGAAAATGCGGTCTATGAGTGTATGCCGTGAACTGGAAAGAAAACACGGTCTGATACCCGCAACGGACAAAGAACGTAATCACAATGATAAGGTTTTTCGTCCGGTGGATTATCGGGCAAGTGATATAAAAAGTCAGATTGCTTCGGTCATTCGCCACTTGCCGAACTATTATCAATACCAAACTTTGGGAGAATACAATGCTTTGCTTTCCCTGTTCAATATTACCACCGAGAAAGTGGAGGGAGAATTACACGGAAAGGCACAGCAGGGTTTATTGTACATTCCATTGAATGAGAAAGGTGAAAGAGCAGGACATCCGTTCAAGGCTTCGTTTTTCGGAAAGAACGCAGGGCTTCCGGCTTTGGAATTGCATTTTGCGAAATGCAAAACAACCCTGAAAGATACCGCAACCAAACAGACTTTAAAATCAGCCGTTACCATTGCCCTGCAATCCACAAACAATGAACAGGCTTTTAAAAAACAATTAGGGGAGCAAGGGATTAATGTAGTGGTTCGTCGGAATGAAACTGGTCGTATTTACGGAATGACTTTTATTGACCACAACTCTAAAAGCGTTTGGAACGGTTCACGATTGGCAAAAGAACTTTCTGCCAATACCTTTAATGATTATTGGAACAATAATATCAAAGCGGAGATTAAAGAGCCAGTTGCACCCCTACCAAAATTGTCCAAACCAACTGATACGGAGGATTTACCTGCGGAAGAACCACATCATTTGTTCGACTTCTTAAATACTGAAAAACACGAAGACGGTTTGATAGAAGCCTTTGGAGGTTTGCTCATACCTGAAGCACAGGGGGAAGATTACGAGGAACAGGATTTTGCTAATAGGATGAAGAAAAAGAAAAGAAGACTATAGTAAGTCATCTTTTGGAATTAAAATCTGCTTTTAAAACGATTTGTTAAATTGTATTTTAGCATTTGCTTAAATAAACGAATTAACTATATTTGCACTATGGGTAATAATTCTTGTATACGTCAACAAGCAGACATTGAACAAATAAACCGCTGTAAAGACCGGGTTTTAGAGCTTAACGATTCGTTTGATTATTTATCGAATGGGCTTGAATTGGCAGGAAATACCGTAAGACTTAAAATTCTCTTCCTACTTTACGAAGAAAAACGACTTTGTGTTTGCGATATAAGCGACGTTCTTGGAATGACAATCTCGGCAGTTTCACAACATTTACGAAAACTTAAAGACCGTAATCTAGTAGAAACAGACAGGGAGGCCCAAACTATTTTTTATTCATTGACCAAGGAATATGAAAAAATGCTGAAACCGTTTTTTAAAATACTTGACGAAAACAAAATTTTAGAAACATTATGAAAACTGACAAAAAACTAATCGGAGCAGGACTTTTAACAGCAATTGCAGCTTCATTGTGTTGTATTACTCCAGTCTTGGCTTTAGTAGCAGGAACAAGCGGACTTGCTTCTACTTTTTCTTGGCTCGAACCTTTCAGACCGTATTTTATCGGTTTGACAATTTTGGTTCTTGGTTTTGCTTGGTATCAAAAGTTGAAACCTAAAAAGCAAATTGACTGCAACTGTGAGACAGAAGAAAAACCAAAATTCATTCAGTCAAAAATGTTTTTAGGAATTGTAACAGCATTTGCAATCGTTATGCTTGCCTTTCCATACTATTCAAGCATTTTCTACCCAAAGAAAGAAAAGCAAATCATAGTAGTGGACAAATCCAATATTAAAAAAATAGAATTTACGATTAGCGGTATGACTTGTGAAAGTTGTGGCGAACACGTAAATCACGAAGTAAATAAATTGACAGGAATAATAAGTTCAAACGCATCTTACGAAAATGGAAAT
>MKSF01000020.1 GCA_001897155.1 Bacteroidetes bacterium 47-18
TGCGGAAACAATTTGTGTCTCTGTGAATCTTGTCTTTTTCATCTTTTTACAGTTTAAAATTAATAAATTTCTCTAGTTTTAAACTGTCTCATTTTTAGGGATACTTACAGATATTAAACTAAGTATTTCTTATAAGTTAACATACTCTAATACAGATTTTTATAATCAGTTTTTGAAATATAAGAAAGATGATTTTTTAGAGTTGGAAATTAAAATCAATTCAATAGATTGGAGTAGTCATGGAGAGATGTATATGTATGAATTATCCAATTTAGAAGTGGAGGGCGATTTGATAAGTATTATATCACTTAATACTGGAAAGTATTATATGGGAGAAAGGAAAAAAGAAGAGGATATAATACAAGTGAACCAAACTACACCCAGTAAGAACAAAGGATGTTCAAATTCGGTAATTTGGGGCCATATTATAATTGCTTTATTTACAATTTGGTGGACGTATGGAATAGGTAATCTAATATTTCATATTATTATAGTAACAAGAAAGGAAAAGAAAAGATAACTAAAGCTCTCTTTTCACTACCGCTTATAATTGTGTAAATTGAGTTGCAATTACAGACAACTCTTATACAGTTTGGCACACTTTTTCAGCAAAAAATGCTTTTGGAGGTAGAGTAAAACAAACTATGACTTTTAAAGTATGTGCTGACGAGGAGGGAGAATGGTTTACAAGTAAAATTAAAAACTGGTTAGAAACCAGTTTTTAATTTATGTATGCTAAAAAACTTCTGACAAAGATAGATTCTTAATCGATTCTAAACATGAATCGTTTAGACCAATATATGGACTGGTTTGAATTAATCTTTCTTTCAAATATAAAGGCAGTTCATTTAAAATCTTATCATCATCGATAATTATAAATTCCTCATTGATTTGGTTAAGATTAAGCCAATTAACAATTTCGTCTTTCCTGTGCCAAAATATGAGTTATATATCGGTGATGTCCATTACATATTATATCATTACAAACTTGTATTTCTCTAAAAACAACACCAATATTAATTTTTTTATACAATCTGTTTATTTTTTAAGTTTCCTATCTAGTGTATAGGCAACAAAGTCACTATAAGTTACCCATTAGTATAAGAAATTCCTCACATCCGTCCGGAATGACCAGCACTCTCAGTTCCTTTATAGCAAAAGCGGTTTTTGACCCGCAGAGATAACACCGCTCAGCGAGGCTGTAATAAAAGCTTGTTGCCTGTAAGCAGATAGTCACTTTTTTTAATTCCGGCCTCTATTCCATAAGTTACACCGGCTCTTTTATTGATATCAGCCCGACTTTCAGCCGCTAAGCCGTATATTTGTAGCATATATCAGCATACAATGAAGCAACTACTCACCGCTATACTGCTGCTGTCCTCCGTTACTTTTACATCCGGACAGGACAAAGCCGTAAAGAAACCGGAATATGTGATCATAGCCGGGGATAAGATCATCACCGAAGCCACCCTCGAGGAATACAGCAATAAGGGCTACCTGAAAGCTATGCATACCGGTGTTTCGGAAGCCAGGTGGCGGGCGCTCCGGAAAAAATTCGGCGACAAGGTCGGTGAAGACAGGGAGTTCATCATTACGATAGAGCTCTTTACGGAAAAAGAGCGGCAGGAGCAGATGGCTCTGAAAGCTGCTGCACCACCCCGGGAAGAAGCCCCCCCAAAGGCAGCTTCGCCCGATGGTGTTCAGGTCCGGCTGCCGGCTCCCGATTTTACCGTCACGATGACGGACGGCAGCCGGGTACAGCTCAGCAGCCTCAGGGGCAAGGTGGTGCTGCTCAACTTCTGGGCTACATGGTGCGGCCCCTGCCTGATGGAGTTCCACGAGATACCCTCCAAAATACTGCAGCCTTTCGGGGATACGGACTTTGTATTCCTGCCGGTGTCCATAGGAGAAAAGCAGGAGACAGTGGAAAAGAAAATGGCGCAACTGGCTAAAAAAAATATTGTTTTCCCGGCAGGCTTTGACACGGGTCTCGATATCTGGAAGCTGTATGCTACTGACCAGTCCATTCCAAAAAATTACCTTATTGATAAAAACGGCATCATCCGCTACGTGGTCACCGGCTATACCAAAGCCAACCTGGATAATATAAAGAAGCAGATAGAACTGCTGCTGGCAGAATAACGGGCCGGAGCCATCATAAAACATAAAAAGCAACAGACAATGGAACAAAAGATAGTAGGGTTCCGCACGGTCATTTACCTGGTGAGCGATATAGCGGCAGCAAAAAAGTGGTACGCGGAAGCATTCGGAACGCTCCCCTACTTTGACCAGCCTTTTTATGTAGGGTTCAATATAGCCGGCTATGAGCTGGGACTGCAGCCCGAAGATGGTGATACAGCGGTCAAAACAGGTCATTCGGTAGCTTACTGGGGTGTGGAGGATGTGCCTGCGCAGCTGGAAAGGCTCACTGCCCTGGGCGCCGTTATTGATGAAGCACCGCAGGACGTGGGCGGTGATATTATCGTAGCCCGCTTCAAAGACCCCTGGGGCAATATCATAGGACTGATCCGCAATCCTCATTTTGCGCTGCCCTGACCTGACAATTCTGACCCATCGCGCTGAATGAATGCCTGACGTTGCTGCTTAACGGGCCGGAGGTCAGCTAGGCGCTTTCGACGCTATGGCCCTGGCGGCTATAAAAGACGTGGTCCAGGCATTCTGGAAATTGAATCCCCCGGTGATGCCGTCTATATTCAGGGCTTCTCCCACCACGTACAGGCCGGGCATCAGCTTATGCTCCATGGTCTGTACATCCACATACGCGGTATCGATCCCCCCGGCGGTTACAAACTCTTCCTTATAAGTGGTCTTGCCGGACACCTGCACGGTCATATTGCACAGTTGCCGGGCCAGCAGGTGACGCTGCTTCGCCTTTAAATGGCTCCACAGCACCGCTTCTTCCACCCCGGCTTCCGCCAGGAAATACTGCCATAAGCGGGACGGCAGGCCGAAAGGATTTTTATTGGACACTTGCCTGGAGGCAAAGGTCATTTGCGCTTCCGTCATGTAAGCGTTCACGCTTTCTTCATTATACTCCGGCAGCCAGTTGACGATCACTTCAAAGCGGTACTGCCGGGCTTCCAGCAGCAAGGCTCCCCAGGCACTCAGCTTGAGCACTGCGGGCCCGCTCAGTCCCCAGTGCGTGATCAGCAGGGGACCCTGTGCCGCCAGTTTGGTACCCGCTATTTTGACCTTCGCGTCCGGTACGCTCAGCCCCTGCAGGTCCACAATGGCATTACCGGGTAAATTAAAGGAAAATAACGAAGGCACAGGCGCTACGATGTGCGCTGCCATAGGCTGGGGCTGTAGCCAGGCATACATCTCCGCTTTAGGGTACCCTCCTGTGGCCAGCACCACGGCTCCGGCTTCCATGATACCGCTGTCCGTAGCCACGGCATAGCCGCCACCGTCCAAAGGCGTGATGCTCCTGGCAGCGGTCTGCGTATATATCCGGATATGGTGCCTGACGGCTGCATCCAGGAAGGTATCAATGATGGTCTGGGAAGTGTTGGTAACGGGAAACATCCTGCCGTCCGGCTCGGCAACCAGCTTCACGCCCCTGCCGGCAAACCATTGTATAGTGTCTTGGTTGCTGAACACGTGAAACGCCTTCTGCAGAAACTTTTCTCCCCGGGGATAATGCCGCGCAAAAGCGCTGATATGCCCGCAGGCATTGGTAACATTGCAGCGGCCGCCGCCGCTGATCCTGACCTTGCTCAGCAGCTTGGCCGTTTTCTCCAGGATCACCACTTCGGCATCCGGGCGCTGTTCCCTGATCTGTATCGCGGTAAAAAAGCCGGCGGCTCCCCCGCCTATAACTATTATCGTCCTGCTATTTCCTGCCATACCCCGCTGCTTCATAAATATAGGTCTGCACCTTACCTCTTACCTTTAGGCTCGTGATCAGGCCGTTGGCCGCTGTAGGGTTGACACGGTTGGACAGGAACACAAAGACGATGCCTGTCTCCGGGTCCGCCCAGGCGCAGGTGCCGGTAAAGCCCGTATGGCCGAAAGTAGCCTTGGAGCAGATATCCGCCGTCGGACCGCTGTCGCCCTTCTTTTCCGGCTTGTCAAACCCGTAACCCCGCCTGCTGATCCTGCTTTTATAGGAGGTGAACATTGCCACCGTTTCTTTCTTAATATACCGTACTCCGTTGTACTCACCGCCGTTCAGCAGCATCTGCATGATCTGCCCTATTTCCCGGGCTGTAGAGAAGATGCCCGCATGGCCGGCCATACCGCCCAGCAGGGACGCCACGGGATCGTGCACATAGCCCTGCAGATGCTGCATCCGGTATTCCATATCGTTTTCCGTAGGAGCGCAATTGGCCGTATAGCCCAGTATCCACGGGTTGTACATAGTGCGCCGCAGCTTCAGGGGCTCATAAAAATTATCGTACACGTAGCGGTCCAGCCGCATTCCCGTTATCTTTTCCACTATCTTCTGCAGCAGCACCAGGTCTATATCGCTATATACATACTTTCCCTTATTGACCAGCGGGCTGTTCACCATTTCATTCAGGATGTAATTGGGATAGCTGTCCTTGATAAAAAGGCTGGCTGCAACCGGGATATTGTAACCCGGTACCGCCGTGCTGCTGAACAGGTCTTTCCGGAGGGTGCCGGTAAGGCTGTCCAGGGTCTGCCTGTGAAAAGGTATCCAGGCTTTAAACCCGGCCTGGTGCAGCAGCAATTGCTCCACCGTGATATTGGCCTTGTCAGTACCCTTAACGATATCCAGGTATAAGGAAAGCGGGGCATAAATGTTCAGCTTCTTCTCATCATACAGCTTCATGACCGCCAGGGTGGTCGATACGATCTTGGTGACGGAAGCCACATCATACATAGAGGTATCGGTCACGGCATTTTTCCTGTTAAAATCAAAATGGCCGAAGCTCTTCATCATCAGCACTTCCCCGTCCTTGGCGGCAAACACCTGGCAGCCGGGAAAAGCGCCTTTGGCTATGGACTCACCGATGAAGGCCTCCAGCTGCTGTAAAGCGGCGGGATTCTTAAGGGATGCCGGGGTCTTATTGCCGTACCCGTACAGGGTATGCACTTTATTGAACTTTCCCGATCCCATGGTCTGTGCCTGTACGCTGCATACGGACAGGCCCGCACACAGGGCGGCATATAGGAACATTTTTTTCTTCATGCTTAATTACTTATTTCGCACATAAAAGTGGGTAACATTTTCCCTGCTGGTATGCCGCTCATGCAGCTCAATGGTCTTGATGCTCCGGATGAGGTCCAGGAGCTTCTTAAACCCGTAATTGCGCGGGTCGAATTCCGGCTTCTTCTTCATGATCAGGTTGCCCAGGGTGCCCAGGAATACCCATTCATCATCTTCTGCCAGATCATTGATGCTGTTCTTGATCAGCCTTATCAGGTTGGTATCCAGTTTGACCGTTGATTTGCGCGGAGGATTAGTCCTGGGAGCAGATTTTTTTTCCTGCGGTGTGACCGGCTGCTTTTCTTCTTCCTCGCCGGCATCCAGTATCTCTATGAACGTGAACCTGTTGCAGGCCGCGATAAAGGCTTCCGGGGTCTTCTGCTCCCCGAATCCCAGCACTATCTTACCGGCTTCACGCAGCCGGGTGGCCAGGCGGGTAAAGTCGCTGTCGCTGGAAATGATGCAGAACCCGTCTATATTGCCGGTGTACAGGATGTCCATAGCGTCAATGATCAGGGCGGAGTCGCTGGAATTCTTGCCTATGGTGTAACCGAACTGCTGGATAGGTGTAATGGCATACTTCAGCAGTATGCTCTTCCAGCCGCTCAGGTAAGGATTGGTCATATCACCGTAGAGCCTTTTGAAAGTGGGTGAACCGTATTTGGCTATTTCTTCCAGTATGGCTCCTATATACTGATAAGAGATATTGTCTGCATCTATCAGAACCGCGAATTTCAGATCTTTATTCTGTGCATTCATAGGACGCTGTAATTTTTTAAAGGGTTGAAGGAACTATTGATGATAGCTGTAAAGTACACAAAAATAAGGAATGCTTTGATACCCAATAAGATATTTTACATATTAAAAAAACGGGAGCAGCCTGTTTCCAGACTGCTCCCTGTCATTAACAACATTGTACGGGTTACCGGGCGCTTATTTCACTACAGAAAGCTTATAGCTGCCGGTACCTTTATTGGTTTGAACCAGGACATTATATAATCCGGATTGTAAAGCGCTGATATCGATTTTAGTATCGTTCTGCTGTACATTTTTCACATTCATCACCAGCGCGCCGGTAATGCTGTAGATCTGGATCGTCTGGATACGCGCATCCGCTACTTTGATATTCAGGTCACCGGAAGCGGGGTTAGGATATACCGTTACCTGTGACTTATCAAACATTTTGATGCTGGTAGGTGTATAGGATTCAAAATAGAATGTTTCTTTCATATTACCGTTCACCAGCTCCAGGAAGTTACCGGCATTCCAGCTTTGCTGCCACTGCACGATAGTTCCTTCGTTGTCTTCTATATTGTTCTCGATATTCGTTCTTGTGCTGGCTATCCATTCCTGGTTGACGGCATCCCAGTTGAAATAATCATAATGGGTCAGCACGTTACCATTATAGTGGTATTCGTATTTGTTGCTGTTTTCATAATTGATACCATTGTGGAACTGGTGGATACGGCTGGATAAAGCTCCTTCCGCATTGTAATCGTATATATCTTTGGTTTCTTCCAGCCACTGTGTGCCATCAAAGCGGGATACTTCCGCTTGAATGCGTTTGCCCGCAGAATTATAGGTATAGTTCACCTGCCTGCTGTCTTCCCACGCCGTATCGTTCACTGAAGCCTGGGTCAGCTCGGAGAGTATCTGGCCTGCGGCATTGTATGTATAGGCATACCTGTTGGTGGCAGTCCAGGCGGAAGATACGTAATTATGATCCGTTACTTCCGCTACCCTTTCATCCTGGTTGTAAACCACTGTCCTCTTGGCAGCAGGTTCCCAGCCGCTACCCAGCGGGATGAAACGTACCACAGCGGAATCCTTGCCGCCTTCTGCAGGGAACAGGGAGATCCTTTCATCAGGCGTCCAGGCGGAACCGTCCCAGTTCTCGAACATTACGGTTTCCAGTATGCCATTGGAATTATAGTATTCATAATACCTCTTGGAATACTCCATGATAGAAGCATTGTTGATGGTTTTGGTACGGGCGATCGCGACCGCAGTATCACCAACCTTATCCGTCAGCTGTACCTTCTCTTCAAGGCTCCAGTTCATCAGGGAAGGAGACCAGAAATAATTGAGCAGTGTATCAAGATTCCGGTAGGTAGCCGATCCGAAATAAAAATTTTTAACGCTCTCCCATTGATTGATGGCTTCTACATTGGTCACGCCGTAAGGATTGGAAGCGCCCCAGGTCGCTGAAGACTGGCCTGCCGCATGGTGCAATCTTATGGAATCGGTAGGATCATAGGCTCCCAGGTTGAACCTGTAGTTGGAATAAGCCATCAGCCTGGATGCAGTACCCTTCGGGTCTTCGTCTGAAATAAATTTAACCTGTTTGTTTCCGGCCGGCGTTATCACGGAAATGTTCTGACCGTAAGCCATTGATGTAAGTACCAATCCGGATAAGACCGGTAAAATAAGTCTAACTTTTTTCATAATTTTTTCTGATATTAATTTAATGCTTATTTGTTAATTTTAAACAAAGATAACATTAATTTATTATTATGGTTTACTTCTGAATTTATTTTTTCAGAAAAATATCAGTCCCCCGGTGGTCCGGATGCTTTAACAGGCTGCTTTTCTAACCGGTATGCCCGCTCTTTCTTCCTTATTTTTATTTTATCTATGAATGAAATATTATTCAATAACGCTAATAATTCGTTCAATGTATGATATTTCATACATAAATATTTTTTACTTATCAGGATTATTTTGTAAATTTGAATGATATTTTAGACATTAATAGTAAAAAATCATATCAATGAATGATTTAACGGACATTGATGCGCTGAGCGATGTAGCTATTATGAAGATGATCGGCACATTCATACAGGACAGGCGTATTGCAAGCAATCTCACACAGGAGGAAACGGCCGGGAGGGCTGCGATGAGCCGCTCTACACTCAGCCTCGCCGAACGTGGCGAAAGCACCACTGTTGCAAACCTTTTGAAAATATTAAGGGTGCTGGACTGCCTCTATGTATTGGAGCCTTTCCGGTCAAGGGAAACGATCAGCCCCATCAGGCTGGCGCAGGAAGAGGAAAAAAGGCGGAAAAGGGCTTCCCGTCATCAGCAGCTACCCGGTAAAGACGATACGGCATGGTAACCACCGCTTTTGTAAAATTATGGGGCCAACGCATAGGCGCCGTAGCCTGGGACCCCGGCCAGGAGCTGGGCTACTTTGAGTATGACAAGGCATTCAGCGACGGCAGGCTGGAAGTGGCGCCGCTCAGGATGCCGCTGAGCAGCCGGGTGTACGCCTTTCCTGAGCTCAGGGGAACAAGCACCTTCAGAGGGCTGCCCGGCCTGCTGGCAGACTCGCTGCCGGACAGGTACGGTAACGACCTGATCAATATATGGCTGGCCCGGAACGGCCGTCCGGAAAATTCCCTGAATCCCGTGGAGCTGCTCTGCTTTATAGGCAACAGGGGTATGGGCGCGCTGGAATTTGAGCCATCCACCCTGCCGTCCAGAGACAGCGCCGGCTCCCTGGAGCTTTCGGACCTGATAGCTACCACTATGAGACTGCTGGAAAACAGGGAGCAATTCGAAACCCATACGGATCATAATATGCAGGATGTGCTGCTGGATGTCCTGAAAATGGGCACCTCCGCGGGCGGCGCCAGGCCCAAGGCCATTATCGCTTATAATGAATCCACCGGCACGATCCGCTCCGGGCAGACGCTGCAGGAGCCCGGCTATGAGCACTGGCTGATCAAATTCGACGGGGTCAGCGATACACAATTCGGCGCCAGCTACGGGTACGGCCGCGTGGAAATGGCCTACTACCTCATGGCTACCGGCACCGGGATCGAAATGACGGAAAGCAGGCTGATAGAGGAAGCAGGCAGGGCCCATTTCATGACCCAGCGCTTTGACAGGAGGAACGGTAATGAAAAGCTGCATATGCAGACCTTCTGCGCTATCGGGCACTATGATTTCAACAGGATCACCAGCTACAGCTATGAGCAGCTGTTTCAGACCATGCGCGCCTTAAGGCTGTCGTACGCGGAAGCCGAACAAATGTACCGGCGGATGGTATTTAACGTGCTGGCCCGGAATTGCGATGACCATACCAAGAATTTCGCTTTCCTGATGGAGCCTGACGGGAAATGGCGGCTGGCGCCCGCATACGATATATGTCATGCTTACCGTCCTGACAGTGAATGGGTAAGCCAGCATAATTTAAGCATCAACGGCAAAAGGAAGGATTTTACAAAAGAAGATCTCCTGGTCATTGCCAGGCAGAACAGCATCCGGAACCCGGAACGTATCCTCGGCGAGGTATCGGCGGGGGTAGCCCTCTGGACGGACTATGCCGCAGCCTGTAAAGTAGATGAAAAGCTGGCACAGGCCATAGACAGCACCCTCCTGAAAACAATATAAAGAGTAATAGGCGCCGCAGGCATCTTCAACCGTAAAAAACAGGCGTTCATCGAAAAAGATGTTCTGAAAATAAAAATGTAACCCGGAAATATAACTTTGATTAACATAAAATATTACCTTCAATATTATTTCAGCGACCATGAGAATAGTCTTAGCGCAACAGAACTACCATATAGGAAATATAGCGTATAACACAGCAAAAATCATCAAGGCCATAGAAAGCGCCGCTGCAGAGCAGGCGGATATGATCATCTTCCCCGAGCTGGCCATTTGCGGCTACCCCCCACGGGATATCCTGTACTTTGAAGCTTTCCTGGAACAGTGCAGGGACAGCATCAGCCGGCTGCTGCCTTATTCGGGAAACATTGGCATACTGGTAGGCTGCCCTTCCCCCAACCCGGTACCGGAAGGCAAAGCGCTCCACAACAGCGCATACTTCCTGTATGAAGGCGCCATACAGCAGGTGATCCACAAGACACTCCTGCCCACTTATGATGTATTTGATGAATACAGGTATTTTGAGCCCGCCACCGTTCACGAGATACTGCACTTCAAAGGCAAGAAGATCGCCGTCACTATTTGCGAAGACATCTGGGATATAGAGCCGGACCCGATGTACAATTATGCCCCGCTGGACCGGCTTTCAGAGCAGGCTCCTGATTTCATTGTCAACCTGAGCGCTTCTCCTTTCAATTACAACCACGAGCTCAACAGGAAAGTGGTGCTCAAGCATAATACCCGCAAATACGGGCTGCCCCTGCTCTATTGCAACTGCACGGGCTCCCAGACAGAGATCATCTTTGACGGCGGTTCGCTGGTCTTCGACCGGCAGGGCAACCAGCTCCTGGAGCTGCCCCAGTTTGAGGAGGCGCTGGCCACGGTCACCATTGATGACGCCAATAACATCGCGCTGCCCGTAGAGATACCGGACGGCGAGATACCGGATGAGCTATACACCCCCTTCACCCTGCAGCCCGGCTACAATATCGGGAATATACATAAGGCGCTGGTTTACGGCATCCGGGAATATTTTACCAAAATGGGATTCCGTAAAGCGCTCGTGGCATCCTCCGGGGGCATAGACAGCGCGGTGACGCTGGCCCTGGCCTGTGAGGCGCTGGGACCGGAGAACGTACATGCCCTGCTGCTGCCCTCCCAGTATTCCAGCGACCATTCGGTGACCGATGCCGTACAGCTTTCGGAAAACCTCGGCAACCCGTATGACATTCTGTCTGTTAAGGATATTTATTTCAGCGTAGCGGACACGCTGGCACCCATATTTAAAGACCTGGCCGCCGATGTTACGGAAGAAAATATCCAGTCCCGCATCCGGGGATTGCTCTCAATGGCATTATGCAACAAGTTCAATTACATACTATTGAATACTTCTAACAAAAGCGAGCTATCTACCGGGTATGGTACCCTGTACGGGGATATGGCCGGCGGCCTGGGCGTATTGGGCGACCTGTACAAGCAGCAGGTATATGCACTGGCGCGCTATATCAACACCACCCGGGACATCATCCCGGTCCATATCATAGAAAAAGCCCCCAGCGCGGAGCTGCGGCCGGACCAGAAAGACACTGACAGTTTGCCGGAGTATGAGATTCTGGATAACATATTGTACCAGTATATAGACAGGTTCCGCGGAACGGACGACATTGTCCGTAATGGGTATGACGAAGCGCTGGTGAGGAAAACGCTCCGGATGGTGAACCAGAACGAGTACAAGCGCAACCAGTTCTGCCCTGTCATACGGGTTTCTTCCAAGGCCTTCGGACCGGGCAGAAGGATACCTATCGTATCGCAGTTCACCGTATAGCCTTATAGGAAATGCTGATGGCTGATACGAAAAATATTATTGCATATTTACAGCAGAATACCGTAATTTACAACGCTTATTTACAAACCATACAAAAAATATTTTCAGTACGTAACAATGAATCAAAGAAACATCTCAGAACACATTAAATGTTTGATTATAGGATCAGGCCCGGCAGGATATACAGCAGCCATCTACGCAGCAAGAGCAAATATGAAACCGGTTTTAATATCGGGACTACAGCCCGGCGGTCAGCTGACCATCACCACGGATGTAGAGAATTACCCCGGCTACCCTGAAGGTATTATGGGGCCGCAGATGATGAAAGATTTTGAAGAGCAGGCAAGACGTATGGGCGCCGACCTGCGCTGGGGCTATGTGAATGAGGTGGATTTCTCCCAACGCCCGTTCGCCGTACAGGTGGATGAGGATAAATGGATCAGCGCGGAATCCGTGATCATCGCCACGGGAGCCTCTGCCAAATGGCTGGGCATCCCTTCCGAGGAAAGGCTGAACGGCTACGGCGTTTCCGCCTGTGCCGTATGTGACGGCTTTTTCTTCAGGGACAAGGAAGTAGCCATTGTAGGCGCCGGCGATACCGCCTGTGAAGAAGCCCTTTATCTCTCCAAGATCTGCTCTAAAGTGCATATGCTGGTAAGGAAGGATGAAATGAGAGCCTCCAAGGTTATGCAGAACAGAGTGCTGAAAACAGAGAATATCCGGGTGTACTGGAATACCGAAACAGACGAGATACTCGGGGATAAGAAAGTGGAAGGCGTCAGGATCCGCAACAACCGTACCGGTGAGCTGACGGAGATACCGCTGAGCGCTTTCTTCGTGGCCATCGGTCACCAGCCCAATACCGATCTTTTCAAAGGCACGCTGGATATGGATGAAAGCGGCTACCTGGTCACCGAAAAAGGCAGCACCAGGACCAATATCGAAGGGGTGTTCGCCTGCGGCGACGTACAGGACAACATCTATCGCCAGGCCGTTACGGCGGCGGGAAGCGGCTGTATGGCCGCGCTGGATGCCGAAAGATATTTAGCTGCGCTGGAAGACGGTCAATAACACTAAATAAACACATTGAACAACAACAAAATCAGCATGTTGTCGTTTAACTAAACGGTATTTAAAAGCAAACAATAAAATTAGCTCAATACTATGCTAAAATTCATGAAAAACAAGATCTTAATACCAAGCCTCCTGCTTTTATTCATTGCACTGATATTGTCGTTCCAGTACGGCTCTAAAAAGAGCAATGCCAATATCAGCGAGCAGAATATCATCATGAAGACCGTGATGGATATCATAGAGCTGGGACACTACGCTCCCAGGCCGCTCAATGACAGCATTTCGATGAATGCGTATGACAAGTTTTTTGAGACCATTGACTACGAAAAAAAATATTTTACAGCCAAAGACCTCAAGCAATTTGAGCCTTACCGTTTCCAGCTGGACGATGAGGTAAGGGAGAACTCCCTGGAATTCTTCAATAAATTCATGCCTGTTTTCCGTAAAAAGCTGGAGGCATCCGAAGGCATTTATAAAGACATCCTCAGCCATCCTTTCAGCTTCGACAAGAACGACAGCCTGAACCTGGATTATAAGAAAACGGCTTTTCCTGAAAATGACAAGGACCAAAAGGAAAGATGGGCCACACTACTGAAGCACAGGGTGCTGATCAAGTACAACGACCTGAAGGAAGCGGAAGACAAGAAAGCCAAGGATTCCGCCGGCTACAAGGCCAGGGACTTTGCCACGCTCGAAAAGGAAGCCAGGGAGTCTGTGCTGAAGATACAGGAACGCAGCACCAAGCGCTTTAAGAAATTCACGGACAATGAATTCTTTTCCATTTACATGAACAGCATTACGGGTACTATGGACCCCCATACCACCTATATGCTGCCCAGCGACCGCAAGCGTTTCGATGAAATGATGAGCGGCGGGTTCATCGGTATAGGCGCCGCCTTACAGGAAACGGATGAAGGCAAGGTGAAGATATCCAATATCATCACCGGCTCTCCCGCCTGGAAGAACGGTAAGCTGAAAGCTGAGGACGTGATCCTCCAGGTAGCGCAGGGCGATGCCCTCCCCGTGGATGTGGACGGCTATGAGATCAATGATGTCATCAAGCTGATCCGAGGCAAAAAAGGTACGGAAGTGCGGCTGACCGTACAGCATTCCGATGGGACCAAGGAAGTGATCAGCATCATCCGCGATGAGGTGGTCTATGAAGAGACATTTGCCAAATCCGCTATCGTGGAGAAGGAAGGCAAAAAGATCGGGTATATCTATCTGCCGGAATTTTACGCGGATTTCGACAATAAAAGTACGGGAAGACGCTCCGGGAAGGACGTGGATATCGAGGTGAGGAAGCTGATGGCCGAGCACGTGGACGGCATTGTGCTGGACCTGCGCAATAACGGCGGCGGCTCCCTCATTGATGTGGTGGAAATGGCCGGCATCTTCCTGGGCAAAACACCCGTGGTGCAGGTAAGGACAAGCGGCAATAATATTACACCGCATATCAGCAAGCAGGCCGCCCCGGTATATTCCGGACCGCTGACTGTGATGATCAACGGCCGCAGCGCCTCCGCCTCCGAGATCCTTGCAGCCGTGCTGCAGGACTGCGGCAGGGCTGTGATAGTAGGCTCCAACTCTTTCGGTAAGGGAACCGTACAGAACGTCATCCCGCTGGACCAGGCGCTGGACCGTTCCGTTTCCCAGAAAATACTGGAGATGTTCAACGCGTCCAAAGGCAACGAAGCCAACTACGATGGCATAGGCTCCCTGAAGCTGACCATCCAGAAATTTTACAGGGTCAACGGCGGCTCCACCCAGCTTAAAGGGGTGAAACCGGATATTTATCTCCCCGATGCCTATGATCAACTGGACATCTACAGCGAGAAAAAAGATCCTGCCGCCCTGCCATGGGACAAGATCAGCCCGGTAAACTATACCAAATGGCCGGAACCGCTCCAGATCGGCTACCTGAATATGAAGAGCGAAGCCAGGGTGAGAAACAACGAAACCTTCAGGCTGATCACCCAGACGGCCAACAGGCTTAAGAAGCAACAGGAAAATAATGTGGTGTACCTGAACTATAACAAGTACCTGGATAAGCTGAAAGAAGGCAAGGACATCAATGACAAGATCGAGGCGCTGGAAAAATCCACCGATAATACGATCAAGGTGATCAACCCCTCCGCAGACCTTGCCAAGATCAATGAAAGCGATGACAGCAGGAAGAAAAATACGGAATGGCTGGACGACCTTAAAAAGGACGTCTACCTGGGCGAGACCACCAATATCATGCTGGACTGGATCAAAAGCTGATCTTAACAACCGCATCCAACAAAAGAACGTATCGTCCGCGGTACGTTCTTTTGCTTTGGAGAGCGGGCCGGAATTTTACAAAAAAATGACATATCCATAGTTTATTTGTAAAAACCGAAGTATTTTCGCACGTGACAGCTCCTGCCCGGGGCATCACCCTTTATTACAAGACACAAACGCAACACAAGTTTTATTTTTATGGCCTATATCCAACAAATATTATTTGTTCTTTTACTGATTGCTGCCGGTTACCTGTTCTTTAAAAAAGCCAAGAGTATATACAGAAATATCAAGCTGGGTAAGCCGGAAGACCTGAGCGACCACCCGAATGAAAGGTTTAAGAACATGATGATCCTGGCTTTCGGGCAGAAAAAAATGTTCAAAAGGATCACCCCGGCCATACTCCACTTCTTTGTATATGCAGGCTTTATAATCATAAATATAGAAATGGCGGAGATCGTGCTGGATGGCATCCTGGGCACTCACCGCCTGTTTGCACCTTTCCTGGACACCCTCTACCCTGTTTTACTGGATATATTTGAAGTACTGGCCTTACTGGTGCTGGTATCCTGTGCCATATTCCTGGTAAGAAGGAATATCCTTAAGATCAAAAGGCTCAGCCAGGGCGAGCTGGACGGATGGCCTAAAAGCGACGCCAATTATATCCTGATCACGGAGATCGTGCTGATGACCCTCCTGCTGACCATGAATGCCGCAGACTATAACCTGCAGCAGCTGAACAGCGGGCATTATACCCAGGTGGGCGCGTTTGCCGTATCCCAATACCTGGCGCCTTTGTTCAGCGGGTGGAGCGAATCCTCCCTTATCCTGCTGGAAAGGGTATGCTGGTGGCTGCATATAGCCGGGATTCTGGCATTTTTGAATTACCTGCCGTATTCCAAGCACCTGCACATACTGCTGGCGTTCCCCAATGCCTTCTACGCGCGCCTCCGGCCGGCCGGCGAAGTGAAAAATATGCCCTCTATACAAAACGAGGTGCTCTATATGATGGAGCCGGATAAGACCCCGGCAGACGTACCTGCTGATGCCGAACCGCCGCGTTTCGGCGCGAGGGACGTGCAGGACCTTTCCTGGAAAAACCTCCTGGATGCTTATGCGTGTACGGAGTGCGGCAGGTGCACAGCCATGTGTCCCGCTAATATCACGGGTAAATTATTATCGCCCCGCCTTATTATGATGAAGACCCGCGACCGCGCAGACGAAGTAGGTAAGAACATAGATGCCCATAACGCCACCTTTACCGATGACGGCAAAGCGCTGCTGCATGACTATATTACCGCGGAAGAGCTGAGAGCCTGTACCTCCTGTAATGCCTGCGTGGAAGCCTGCCCTGTAATGATCAATCCGCTGGACATCATCCTCGAGCTGCGCCGTAACCTCATTATGGAAGAATCCAACGCGCCCCAGGAGTGGAATATGATGTTTAGCAATATAGAAAATAATATGGCCCCCTGGAAATTCAGTCCTGACGACAGGGATAAATGGGCCGAAGAGCTCCGGCAGGCATGATATGGATGTCTTATATAAAAAAGCAAAGGTTCCGGTGTACGGAACCTTTGCTTTTTGCAGGCCTGCAGCCCTCACCTACTTTTAAGTGATCATATCGGCTTATAGGAAACCTCTCCATACACGTACACATCACCGAGAAGTACCTATCTACGGATCAGCGGGCACTTTTGCTATCAATACCTGTAACACGCCGGTCCTTCCGGACGGATGCGGTACATCTCTTATTTTGCAGCCCCTTATAATGTATCTTACACCTTCTGTTTGATGACCCTGTCGCTTATATAGCAGAATTGGTCAGTTATCTTTATTATCATCCCGCACAACGGGCACAGATACCGTTGACCACACAATTCATATCCGTCACCGTATATCCCTGCGGCAGGCTAAGGTCAATATGCTGGGTGAGGCACTCTATATGATGGCACCGGTCACATTTAAAATGAAAATGATCATGATGGTGGTGATTGTCCTCACAGGTGCTGCACACGGCAAAATAGCTTTTACCGTCCTCCGCCACTATCTTATGGGTGATACCGTCCTTACAAAAGCTGTTCAATATCCTGTATATGGTAACCCTGTCCGCCTGTAAGGTCATTTTCTCTTCTATCATATCCTGGCTTAGGGCAGTATTGCTGCTGGAGAGTATCTCCATAATTTCCTGCTTGGCCGGCGTGTTTCGTCTTTTCACTTTCCAGATATTTGCTAATATTGTAAAGTTAAGCTTTTTTAGTGTAATTCATATGGATCATCCCACTGACTATATAGCGGTATTTATCATCGTTATCATCATATACGGCATAGTGCTTTACAGGAAAACCTTCCGTAAGCATCCCGCCGTTCCTGAAATCGCCCTGCATCAGTTGCTTACCATGCACGTGGCATTTTACAGGTCCCTGCCCGCTGCCCGGAAACAGGAATTCGTTGCCCGGATCAATAGCTTCCTGGCAGACGTTAATATCATCAACGTGGACAGGCAGCCGGTGAATGAGCTCGACAGGGCGCTGGTCGGCGCCAGCGCTATTATACCCATTTTCAACTTTCCCGGCTGGAAATATAATAATATCAGCGAAGTGCTGCTATATCCCGACCGCTTCAATACATCCTACCAGACCCAGGGAGAGCTAAGGAATATCCTGGGTATGGTAGGCACAGGTCACCTGCATCACTCCATGCTGCTGAGCAGGCCTGCGCTCCGGGAAGGCTTTCGTCCCGAAGCGACTACGAACACCGGCATACACGAGTTCGTCCACCTGATAGATATGGCGGACGGCAGCACGGACGGAGTGCCGGGCTTCCTGATACCCCGCGAGCTTGTCCGGCCCTGGATGGAGATCCTGTATGCCACCATACAGCAGATCAAAGATAATGACAGCGGGATACGGCCCTATGCCGCTGTCAATGAAGCGGAGTTCCTCAGCGTGGTATCGGAATATTTCTTTACCAGGCCGCAGGACCTCCGTAATGAGCACCCTGCACTTTACGAGATGCTGGAAAAGATCTATAATCCCGCCCCCGCACAGAAAAAATAAGCCGCAATTTAAGCCTGCCTTCATACTATCTTTTATAACTCTTACGTTATTATTAAAAAAATATTAATTTTGTCGGGCAGAATGATATGAATACGTATACTTTATACCTGATATTACTGGCTGGCGGCCTGTCTCTACTGGTACACTTCCTTGTAATAGATGTCACCCATAAAAAGGGCATTTTTATGGACAGCCTGGATAAGATCCAGAAGGCCCATTCTATACCCACACCACGGATAGGCGGCCTGGGTATATTCCTGGCCTGTATGCTTATCATCAATGATTCCGTACTGGGCACCAGCCTGATGCTGGCTTCCATTCCTGCCTTTATATCGGGCTTCCTGGAAGATTATTCCGGTCGTGTGGCGCCCCTGCAGCGCCTGGGCATCATGCTTCTGTCACCGGTGCTGTGCATCATATTTATGCCCGCCAGCACCATTACACAGGCTTTCGGCGCCGATATTCCCATCGTGCTGTCCGCAGCGTTTACCATACTTATCAGCCTCGCCATGGTGAATGGCGTCAATTTCATAGACGGTCAGAACGGCCTGGCGTCAGGCTCTATCCTGATCACACAGGCGGCCATCCTGACCATGGGCATCATGTACCAGGATACCAGCGTGATATATATCAGCGCCATCATCCTGATCAGCACCTTCACTTTCATGCTGTTCAATTATCCCTTTGCCAAAATATTCCTGGGAGACGGCGGCGCCTATTTTTTAGGCTTTATCACTGCTATCCTCGTCATCTGCCTGTACAGCCAGCATACGCAGCACATATCCTTCCTGCTGATCCCCGCACTGCTGATCTATCCCCTGTGGGAGGTGGTGTTCTCCATTATCAGGAAAATGTTCTTTGATAAGATATCGCCCCTGCAATCGGATAAATACCACCTGCACCAGTTGATCTTCAGGAACCAGGCCCAGAGCAAGCATTATATACCCAGCCTTATCATACTGCCCATGCAGCTCGTCATAGCTGTACTCGCTATATGGAATGCCGGCAGCACGGGTGTGCTGGCGATGCTTATCCTGACCTATTTTGCGGCATATACCGTTCTCTACATTTATACCAAGCGGCTGGATATGATCAAAAGAGCCCAGGTGCTCAGTAAGTCGAACAGGTAACTTTTGAGGTGACACTTATAAGGTTGCTGGTGAAGAACACCAACAGCGGAGAGATAATAATAACAGAGGGGAAATGAAAACAGCGTAAGCTATCAGGCTTAAAAAATGAAAAGGGCTGTCCGGCATGGACAGCCCTTTTCATATTCGATACCTGTTATCATTAGAATTGCTCTAAGCCGGAGAAGAAGAAGCTGCCTTCTATAGCGGCGTTCTCATCACTGTCGGAGCCGTGCACTGCGTTTTCACCTATGGATCTGGCATACAGCTTACGGATAGTGCCTTCCGCGGCCTCTGCCGGGTTGGTAGCTCCTATCAGCTGGCGGAAATCAGCAACCGCATTATCTTTTTCCAGGATAGCTGCAACGATCGGACCTGAGCTCATAAAATCAACCAGCTCACCATAGAAGGGTCTTTCCTTGTGCACTTCGTAGAATTTGCCCGCCTGCGCCGCTGTCAGGTGAATATACTTCATCGCTACTAACTTGAAACCACCTTTGATGATATGATCTAAAATTGCTCCGGTATAGCCTGCTGACACTGCATCAGGCTTAATCATTGTAAATGTTTTATTGGACATTGATTGTAAATTTTACGCGAAAATAAATCAAAAAAATTGATTAGCGATTATTTCACGCGCTGTAAAGGCAAAAAAACATCTGATTAATTATTTTTTTTCACTAAATTTGCAGTCGCAAAATATATTTTATAAATATTTATACACAATTAAAAATTAATTTACAATGAGTATAGCAATTAGCGCTGCAGATGTAAACAAATTACGCCAGGCAACTGGTGCTGGTATGATGGATTGTCGTAAAGCATTGGCTGAAAGTAATGGTGATTTTGAAGGTGCAATTGATTATTTAAGGAAGAAAGGCCAGAAAGTTGCTGCCAACCGTAGCGACCGTGATGCGAAAGAAGGTGTTGCTATTGCTGTAGCTACTCCGGACGGTACCATAGGTATCGCACTGCAGATCTCTGCAGAAACGGATTTCGTATCTAAGAACCAGGAATTTATTGATTTTGCCAATGAAGTGGCTAAAATCGCTCTGGAAAACCTGCCTGCCGACATCGAAGCGTTAAAAGCACTGCCAATGGCTGATGCCACCGTAGGTGATAAAGTACTGGAAATGGTAGCTAAGATCGGTGAAAAGATCGATATCGTGGCGCTGGAAACAGTGAAAGCTGATGCTGTTGTTCCTTATATCCACGGCAATTACCGTATCGGTGTGCTGGTAGGACTGAACCAGGCGCAAAACGATGCCGTGGTAAGTGCCGGTAAAGACGTAGCGATGCAGATCGCAGCGATGAATCCTATGGGCATAGACAGCTCCAGCATTGCTCCTGAAGTGATCGAGCGTGAAAAAGCGATCGCTATCGAGCAGATCGTAGCAGAAGGCAAGCCTGCTGATATGGCGGAAAAAATTGCTGCCGGCAAGCTGAACAAGTTCTTTAAGGATAATACCTTATTACCTCAGCCTTTCGTGAAAGACGGTAACCAGTCTGTACAGGATTACCTGAATTCCGTTGCCAAAGGTCTGACCGTAACTGCTTTCAAACGTTTAGCTTTAGGTTAATTAACACAACAGGGCTTTGATCAGAGCCCTTCCAATAAAAAATAAAACACAAGACTCACAATTGTACAATTGTGAGTCTTTTTTGTTTAAGATTATAATAAATACCGGCTCCTGCTTAGGCAGGCACTTTCTCTTCCAGCAAGGTAACGGTACCTTTCTCCACGCAATACATAGCGCCTACCAGCATGATCCTTTCCTGCTCCACCAGCTCCCTGATCACGCTGCTCTGGGACAGTATGGACTGCCTGGAAAGCTCCACATTCAGTTCCGCCACATTATCCACGAATTCCTTATCATCGCTGTTGCACGTTGCGCCATGTTTGCAGGCCGCCTGTACAGCAGGCCGGATCTTATCCAAGAGGACGGTCAGGTTACCCATTTTCACATTGTCAATAGCGCCTTTCACAGCGCCGCAATTGGTATGTCCCATTACCACTATGAGCCTGGCGCCCGCTACGGCAGTGGCATATTCCAGTGAGCCCAGCACATTTTCAGAGATCACGTTGCCGGCCATCCTCACACTGAACACATCACCGATACCCTGGTCAAATAATAATTCAACCGGCGCGCGCGAATCCATACAGCTTAAAATAGCCGCAAAAGGCTTCTGCTGCTTCCCTGTGAGCTCTATTTTGCTCAGCAGGTCCTTATTTACACTGATACCGTTTAAAAATCTCTGGTTACCGTCCAGTAAGATGCTTAATGCGTCCTGTGGTGTTATCTCTTCAAGGTTATTGTTATACTTCTGTAACATCGTTTCTGAAAATTAAATAATTTAAGGGTGTTAAATAAAACAGGTTAAAATCCATATTACCGCCGATTATACATCCAGTTCCTTCAGCAGCTTATTGTGCTTCCCGGCCCATTTCCTGGCGTCTTCATTATGCTCCAGCTTATCCATCAGGTAGCGTACGCTCGTACCTTCCGGTATCCTGTACTCATTCCTGAAGCCGATCAGGGAAACAGTTATCCCCTTGGAGGGCGCTTTAATCGTATAGAATTCCCGGATCTCCTCCAATACGTCATAGTCGATATACTCGGAATCGGTAGCGTCAATGACCACCGTAGCGCCGGAAGGAAAGCTGTCCAGTGTCTTCTTGATGCTGCCCTTGTTCAGGAAGGAAACCTCCTGTGCCAGCTGCAGCGTGATCACGTCCTGGTTTTCCGCCTGGATACGCTTGTAATAATAGGGAATACGCGTATTGGCCCTCAGCAGGTAGAATATGCTGATCACCATACCCAGACCGACACCTTTTAAAAGCCCCAGGAAAGGCAGCGCAACCGCTATGGCAGTTACAACAAACGGGATGAATTCCGTTCTTCCCACCTTATACATATGAACAAAAATAGCAGGCCGTGCCAGGCGGTATCCCGTAAAGATCAGGATAGCGGCAAGGGCAGATTTGGGGATCATATTCAGGATAGAAGGAATAGCCGCCACACAGCCGAACAGTAATATGCCGTGGATAATGGTCGACATCTTGGTCCTGGCGCCCGCGTTGATATTGGCGCTGGAACGTACGATCACGGAAGTGATGGGCAGACCGCCTATCAGCCCGCTGGTGACGTTACCGATACCCTGGGCTATAAGCTCCTTATTGCCTGAGGTGTTCCTTTTCAGCGGGTCCAGCTTATCCGTTGCCTCTATGCACAGGAGGGTCTCTATAGACGCCACTACTGCGATGATAAGGCCGTATTGCCACACCAGCGGGTTAGTAAACCCGTTGAAATCAGGGAAGGTAAACTGCGCAAAGAATTCCGATGCCGATGTAGGCACTGTCAGTTGCACCAGGTAATCATCATCCAGGTGCATCGTGCCGCTGATCCTGTGAAACAGGATGTTCAGGAGCGTACCTACTACCACTACCACCAGCCCGGCCGGCACCATCTGGAGCTTTCTGAAAGGCTTGGTAGTCCATAGAATCAGTATCCCTAGGCATACCAGCGTTATGGTAACGGCGCCCCAGTGAATATTGTCCATCAGGCCTGTCAGCAGGTTGGGGTCCATACCGCGTTCACCGTCGAACATTCCTACCCTGCCTTCCGTATAGCCCACTGCGTCCCGCAATTGCTTGAAGATAATGGTCAGGCCTATTCCCGCCAGCATACCTTCTATCACGCTGGAAGGAAAGAAATTGGCAAAAGTACCGGCCTTGGCCACGCCCAATAAAAACTGGAAAACACCGGAAAGCACTACGGCACACAAGAACACGTCAAAGGCCTTCAACTCTGTCATAGCCCCCACCACGATAGCTACAAGCCCCGCAGCAGGACCGCTGACACTGAACGTACTTTTACTGAAAAAACCAATAATAATACCCCCTATCACACCGGCAACAATGCCGGAAAATAAAGGTACCTGGTTCTCGGGAGCCACACCCTGACCCTGGGATGCCTGGGCGATCCCAAGGCATAAAGGCAATGCTATCAGGAACACGATGAGCCCGGCCATAATATCATGTTTGGCACCGGAAAAAATGCTTTCCTTCTTATTCATAGATATAAAAATTTAATACAATAATTATCAATACTAACTCAAGCGCAAACCGTTTAGTTGATCGACCAGACAGCCGTTAACAATATTTTGGCTATAAAAAGATACAGCTTCAACATTGCCGGCTGCCGAAAAAGCGGCAGAAACGTAACATCGGGGAATACGGTAACAGATGGCGTCATACAGAAAATGACACCGGGAAAAGGGAAAGGGTACTAACAGTTGGGAGGCATTTCCAGCACCTGGAGATGATACCACTTATGTAGCGGCTCGTCATAGCTGAAGAAACTGTGCATGACCCGGAATATAAGCGGTGTATCAATACCGGGATAAGAGTAGTGCAGGTAAGCCGCGAACAGCTTTGCCTCCTCCTCTATCATATTGCTGGTAGTTTCCTGAAGATCCTCCGTCATTTGCTGCTGTATGGCGATATCGCTGTCCGTACCGTTGCTCACAGGCAGGAACGGAATGGTCATTATAAAAATGAACAAAACAGCCATGATCTTATTCAGCATAATCCGAAAGGCATTAAAGAGTTCCAAAGATAATTTTGAAACGCCTAAAATCAAAATATTTATTTACAATTAATAATTAATTAAAACCTATGTTCTTTCATGACATCCGGTTATAAAAAGTTATCAATCAGCAGATTTGATATTCCCTGCCTGTCCCTGTAACAGCCTGATGCGCAGGCGGCGGAACGGAATGCCGTTCATTGCTCCGTAAAAGAAGCGCGCATAATATAATGCCTGCCGTATGGCCTACCACATCCAATAACTTCGTAATTTCGCGTTTTTACATCAACAGAACGTCCTTATGGAATTTGAGTATAAAGGTTTAGAACGTATTTTAGAATATCTGGAGATCAGCGACCTGAATGATATGCAGAAGGCATGTATAACAGCCTGCCGCACCCATCCCAATGTACAACTGCTCTCTCCTACCGGCTCCGGTAAGACGCTGGCATTTTTGCTGAGCCTGCTGGAGCGGCTGGATGCCGGCAATACCGCCACCACCCAGGCCATGATCATCGTGCCGTCCCGTGAGCTGGCCCAGCAGATAGACCAGGTATTCCGCTCGCTGCGCACGGGTCTGAAGCTGACCTTATGCTACGGCGGACACAAAAGAGAGATAGAAGAGAACAACCTCATACAGCCCCCGGCAGTGATCATAGGAACACCCGGCAGGCTGGGCGACCATATCAGGAGGAATAATATCACGACAGCGTCCATCCATACCCTGATACTGGATGAATTTGACAAGACCCTGGAAGCGGGCTTCCAGGAAGAGGTGCAGTTCATTACGGACAGCCTCACGGCCGTGCAGCAACGAATACTTACTTCCGCTACTACAGCCGTACCGGTACCGGAGTTCCTGAATTTCGATCCATCCGTCACTATCAACTTCCTGCCGGAAGCCCCCGGTGAAAAGCAGGCGCTGGACCTGAAATACGTGGTATCGGAAGATACGCTCAAAGCGCAGACCATCGTTAAGCTCATCTGTCATCTCGGCAGCCGGCCTACCATTATATTCTGCAACCAGCGGGACAGCGTGGAGCTCGTGTCGCAGGCTATCAAAGATTTAGGCATACCCTGTGTATATTACCATGGGCAGATGGAGCAGCGGGACCGTGACGCAGCCCTTTGTAAATTCCGGAACGGCACTTCCCTGATCCTGGTGACTACCGATATCGCCGCCAGGGGACTTGATATTCCGCACATACGGTATATCATTCATTATAACCTGCCGCCCAACGAGGAGAGCTTCATCCACCGGAACGGGAGAACAGCACGTATGGAAGCATCGGGAACCGCCATACTGGTATTAAGCCCCAAGGAATACCTGCCACCTTACACCACCGACAGTGACATTGAAAAGATCACGCTGGCGGATGATTACACCTTACCCGACAAGCCCAAATGGGTCACCCTGTATATGCCTTTAGGCAAAAAGAACAAGATCAGCAAGGGCGATATCGCCGGCTTCCTGATCAACCAGGGCAAAATGCGGGCGGAAGATATCGGCATCATAGAAGTGAAGGACTTCAGCGCCTTTATCGCCGTGCGGAGAACCAAAGCTACCCACCTGATCCACGAGACCAGGGAAGCCCGGATCAAAAATAAAAAGGCAAAGCTGGAATTTGCCAAATAGCAGGCAGCCAGCTTATAAGATATCACAGCATTGCAGGCCCTTGATTACAGGCCTGCATTTTTTTTAGACTATATCTAGGAAACCAAACCATTATAAGCTGCAAATTATGATAAAAAATTCCCCTTACATCTGTCCGGAAGGACCGACACCTTCAGTTCCTTTATAGTAAAGAGGTCTGTGACCCGCAGGCAGGGCACTGCTCAGCGAAGCGTATCCTTAATAAGAAGCAGATAGTCACTATTTGTTTACCCGTAAATATCTTTTTCCTATCCTGTTGTTTACCGCCGTATTTTACCTACTTTTGCACCGCTGAAGGTTTCTTTTCAGAAGAATTAATAGGGAAACCCGTGTAAATCGGGTGCTGTTCCCGCAACTGTAACATCCAGTTTGTAAAGGTGTATCGACATGCCACTGTCTCAGGTCTCCCCGACCGGATGGGAAGGTGATACACCCGGATGAAGCCAGGAGACCTGCCTTTCGCGATATATTAAATGTTTTCGGAGAAAAAACATCATATAGTTATGGACCGCGCTTCCAGGTCGTACATCGCTGTATCATATTGTAACTCCGTTATTTTTTGTCAACCAAACTCAACAATTTACAATGAGAAAATTACTTCTCTTAGGCCTTGCCATGTGCAGCATCCAGTACGTCCGGGCTCAATCCAAAAGCTATAATATCACAATTATAGCGGAAGGCAATTTCGGAACTCCCAACGGGGACATTTACAAAGTGTCCAGGCAGGTGAATGCCCCACCCGTAAAAACAGGTCCTGCTTACCAGACAGCCAACGGAACTACAGGCATCGATGTGCTGCAGGATTTTGAATATTTCGGCAACAGGGCTGTGCTTTGCGGTAAAGGCAGCAATCCCGTAAAAATGGCGATTGTCAATTTCCCGGGCTATGACAGCGTGATCACCTTTGACAACAATACTTTCGGGGCGGGCATACAAACCATCGGCAAAGCCAGCAATACCAAAGTGTATGTCAGCGGAGCCGGCAGCAGCGCTTACCGGATGATAGACCTTACCAATAATACCGTCAATGCCATTACCGACCCGAACAGCCAGTTAAGCGGCACTGCCAGCTATATGGTGCCGGCCAACGGATTTATTTATATAGCCACAGGCTCCAAGATAGTGAAGGTAGACACGCTGACCAATACGGCTACCGCCACCATTCAGCCCGGTCTCGGCACTATCGCGGGTATGGTAGCAGACCCTGTAAGGAACTGCATCTGGATCCTGGGGAAAGCTTCCAATGTATCGGCATTGATGAAGCTGGAGCCTAATAATAATGATTTCCAGCATGCGCCTGTTGCGCTAACCGGCATTACCAATGCGAAGCTGCTGAGGTACGGTGCCGATAAGCTGTATTTCGTCTCGGGGCTGAACGTGCATACCTACAGTATCAGCAACCCCGTCATTCCCGTACCGGCCGTTTATACCACTACCCTGAACGGCAACAGCTTCAGCATTTTTTATGGCAGGGCCTTCGCCGTTGATGCCGTAAACGGTGATTTCGCCATTGCCAGCGCCGGTAACTTCAGCCAGCCTTCCACTTATGAGATCGTAGACGGCACCACCTATACACTCATTGATACCGGCTCCGTGGACGGCCGCATCGTGAATAAGCTTTTCCTGAACACCTCCAGCCCCAAAATACCTTCCTGGGATACTACCGCCCTTGAGAATGTGTATGCCCAGTGCGACACCACCCTTACGGAGATACCTAAAGCCTATTTTGACGATATTTATTATTCTGCAACCACCACCGGCTCCCTGACATTCCGGACGCAGGGCAGTCACCCTATCATATGGGAATTCAATAACGGGAATATGACCGTCAGCCAACTGCAGGAAGTGATCATAGAGGATACTATCGCACCCGTACCTGATGTAGCAGCGCTGGCCGACCTCACGGAAAATTGTCCTTATACCCTGACCGCTCCTACGGCAAGCGATAATTGTGCAGGCGCCATTACCGGAACGACCCCTGTCATGACCTTTACCGAGGGCGGTACCTATACTGTGCTCTGGACCTACAGGGATGCCGGGGGCAATAGCGTCACCCAGGCCCAGAAGGTGACCATCCAATGCGATGAGACCAATGTTCCGCACCTGAGCACCGGCAGCATCAGCATCTACCCGAACCCGGCGCAGGATCAGCTTACTGTCAGCCTGAAAGATCATCATTCCGTCAGCGGCTATACATTCTGCATTACGGATATGCTGGGTAAAATCATGATGCAGGGTGATGTGCTTTCCGCACTTCAGACGATCGATATCAGCCAGCTGCAGGCGGGCTTATATCAACTGACGATCCAGTCACCCGGAACAGGCGCCTCCTTTGCCCGGAAGGTGGTAATCACCCGGTAACCGGGACCCAATCACAGCAAAGCGGCTATAAAAGCACTTTTATTGTCACTTGGAGTTTACCGAAATGTGATATAATAAACAACCCTGTCATATCGATCTCAACCGGGATATTGACAGGGTTGTTTACTTTTACACAGCCTTTTTGTTTCAATACCAACCGGGCCAAATGGACACTCATCGCTGCACAGCCGCCGTTCGGCGAAAATTCAGCACTGCAATGTTATAATTCCGCATATTATCAATAAATTGCAATACCAGATCGACAATAAGCTTATGACGGAACAACAGAATACCTCTAACGGCAGCCCTTCTGCCTACCAGTCCATACAGGCGCTTATAACCAATATCGAACAGGTTATAAAAGGCAAAAAAGACAAAATAGAGCTGGTGCTCACCTGTCTCCTGGCAGAAGGCCACATCCTGATAGAAGATAATCCCGGAACAGGCAAAACGGTGCTGGCCCGCGCGTTGGCCAACAGTATCCGGCCGGAAACCACTACCGCCTTCAAAAGGGTGCAGTTCACGCCCGACCTGCTGCCCATGGACCTGCTCGGCACCCACATCTTCGATGAGGCCGCCAAAGAGTTCATCTTTAAGAAAGGTCCCCTGTTCTGTAATATCCTGCTGGCAGACGAGATCAACCGCGCATCGCCGAAAGTACAGAGCGCATTGCTGGAGTGTATGGCAGAAGGCCAGATAACTTCCGGAGATACCACCTATCTCCTGGAAGATGTGTTCTTTACCATCGCTACACAGAATCCCATTGAAATGGAGGGCACTTATCCACTGCCTGCCGCGCAGCTGGACCGTTTTTCCATGAAGATTTACTTCGGCTATGTGGACGAGGCTACCGAAATGGATATTTACAGCAATTACCGGGATATACATCATTACCTGAAAGCGGCAGAGCCTGTTATTTCCATCGAGGAGATTAGGCAACTGCGAGAGGCTGCTCACCAGGTAACCGTACACCCTGAGCTCATCCGGTCGGTAACCCATATAATCCGCGCCACCAGAGATACCAAAGATATTACGCTGGGCGCCTCCACAAGGGCAGGCATCGCCCTGATGAAATGCCTCCGCGCCTACGCGCTTATTCAGGGCAGGAATTACGTTGTGGAAGATGACCTGAACGTGCTGGCTCCGCATGTATTACAGCACCGGATCATTTACAGCAATACCACAGCCGCCCGGAACTGGCTGCAGCAGACCATACAAACGGAGCTGGAACGCTTAAGAAAAGTAAAATTATAATATCATGAAAATAAATGTACTATACATACTGCTGGCTGCAATGGTGGGTATCAGCAGTTGCGACCTCCGTAACAATACCATTACCGGGAACGGCGTCAAAGTAACCGATACGCTCGGTGACCCGTCCTGGAAAGTGGAAGGCATTGTAGTCAACGCCCTGTGCAATGTAGAGATTTACCCGTCCGAAACAACCCTGGTCACTGTATCCGGTGACGAGAACCTCTTGCCAATGCTGGAGTTCAGCTATAGCGATAATATCCTGAACATTACACAGAAGGAAAAAACCTCCTTCTTCACCTCCTTTACGTCCGAACTGGGAACTGTGAAGATCTATATGCCCATGATCCGGCAACTGGAGCTTGCCGGCGTAGGGTCCATCACTACCCAGGCTCCTATTCCCGGTACGGAAACAGTAACCGTTTCCAATTCCGGGGTGGGCAGCATCGAAGCAGCGTTTCAAACGAAATCTCTTATCATTAACCAGAGCGGATCGGGCAGTATCAGCATAGCAGGCACCGCCGACCATATCACGGCCCGTCAGTCCGGCGTAGGCAATATCAACGTTGCCGATATCAAGGCACTGACCGGCGCCTTCACACTCACAGGGGCAGGCGGTATTGAAGCCGATATAGCTGACAGTGTCGATGCCTCCATTTCCGGGATAGGCGGCATTACCTTATCCAGGCAGCCCGTACACCTGAATAAAAAGGTCAGCGGTATCGGTAATATTGATATACGATAGCTTTTCTCAACCTGAAACACTTGGACGAAGCACTTATCATAGCACATACCCGGCAGTGGCTGAAGGAGATCGTGATCGGGCTTAATTTCTGCCCCTTTGCCAACCAGCCTTTTATACGTGACCAGGTCAGGTACCGTGTGGTCAGCGGCATACCCCTGCGCGCACTGGACCAGGTCATCACGGAAGAATGCAGGTACCTGGCTCAGCACCCGGAAACCGAAACCACCCTGATCATACTGGCGGACCTGCTGCAAAGCTTCAGCGCTTTCAATACCTATATCAAAAATGCCGGTAAATTACTGGAGCGAAAGCAGCTTATCCGGGATTACCAGCTGGCCCATTTTCACCCGGATTATGTATTTGCGCAGCACACCAGGGAAGATGCCGCCAATTATACGAACCGGTCACCCTATCCTGTCCTGCATATCATCCGGCAGCAAAGCATCACGGAAGCGCTTAAAAAAATGCCCGGCCACCGCGAAATACCCGAAGCGAATATCCATACCGCCCGGGAAGCCGGCAAGGATTTTTTCCGGGAATTTCTCCGGTCGCTTACCGGAACAGACAGGTAGCGTATACCATTCCCATAGTCTTTTGCCGGGCCTGGCGCTATTGCCACTTACGAAAACAACCGTTATCTTTACAGGAGCCCGGCGGGGCAATACACTATCATAAAATGTCGGCTCATTATGGCTTCAACGGATAAAGCAACTCTGAGGACCCTTTTTAAGCATAAAAGAAGCATGTTGAGCACGGAGGCGCAACAGGAGCTGGACAACCGCCTGCTGCAACAATTCCGCAGCCTGCCCCTGCCCGGTAATGTGCAGTATATAATGGGCTTCATGCCGATGCAGAAGTTCAGGGAACCCAATGTGCTGCTGTTAATACAGGATATCCGGAAGCGCTGTCCGGAGCTGCAACTGGCGTTTCCGCGCGTCCGCAAGGACAGCATTGAGATGGATGCATTATTAGTGACGGCCGATACTTCCTATATACTCAGCTCCTGGGGCATACAGGAGCCGGAAGCGGATCCTGTCCTGGAGCCATCCGCCATTGATATGATCTTTATACCCCTGCTCGCTTTTGATGATAAAGGGTACCGGGTGGGCTACGGCAAAGGAGTATATGATACATTTTTACAGCGCTGCCGGCCGGATGTCTTCAAGATCGGCATCAGCTATTTTGGCCCCGTCCCGGAGATCAGCGATACCTATCCCGGCGATATACCGCTGGATGTGTGCATTACGCCGGATAAGATCCATACTTTCAATCCTTCAACCGCATCTTAAGCACAGCAAGCATGAGTGTCCCTACGCTGCTACAAAGGTTTCCCTTCTCCGACCTGTTCCCGAAACAGGTCACCCTGGAGCGCAACGAACTGCTGACCAGGGCAGGACAGACGGAAGACCGGATATTTTTTATAGAAAAAGGCAGCCTCCGTATTTTTATTACGGACGGGGAAGAGGAAAGGATCGTCAGGTTCGGCTACCGGGACAATATCATTGTGGCGCTGGATGCCTTTCTCAGCAATAAACCTACGGATTTTTACATCCAGGCCATCAAAAAAAGCGTTGTCCATATCGCCAGCAAGCAGCATTTTACGGACCTTATACAGGCCGATCCCGCTTACCTCCGGGAATGGAACCTTATACTGGAAGACCTGGTACTGCAGCAGATAGAAAGGGAGAAAGACCTGCTGGTCCTATCTCCGAGAGCCCGCTATGAAAGGGTATTGCTGCGGAGCCCGCAGTTATTCCAGGAGATCCCGCATAAGTATATTGCCAATTACCTGAGAATGACACCCGAAACTTTATCACGTCTTAAAAAGTCTTGATATCCGTCAAGATTTTTATGCCGCGGGATGGCCAATTTTGCATTAAAATACGGAACCATGCGCATACCTTCCCAACAATTACTGTCTGAATTATCACAGCAGGTACATCAACATAAAGCCGCTGCTGTCCGCTGGCTGCAATCCGATGACAAAGACCTGAATTTTAAAAGATCCGCTGAAAGCTGGAGCGTCCTGGAGTGCATAGAGCATCTTAACAGGTATGGCAATTTCTATATACCGGAGATAGGCAAACGGCTGGAAAAGAATACCACGCATCCCGGGGCCTTTTTTAAAAGCGGCTGGCTGGGCAATTATTTCGCCAAGAGCATGCTGCCCGGCGAAGCTATGAAGCCGATGAAGACCTTTGTGTCTATGGATCCCGCAGGGAACAGCCTGGATAAGCAGGTGCTGCACGCTTTTATCCGTCAGCAGGACCGGTTACTTGAGCTATTGGCACAGGCAGCAACGGTGAACCTGAAAAATACGAAAACCGCTATCAGCATCACCCGTCTGATCAGGCTGCGGCTGGGTGATACTTTCAGGTTTGTCATTTATCATAACCACCGGCATATAGTGCAGGCGCAAAGGCTGATACCGTAGTAGTATGCCGACCACAGATGCGTTACCCGGTGGTGGTGCAAAATAAGAGATGGCCCCGCATCCGTTCGGAATGACCGGCACGCTGTAGCACTTTTATAGCAAAAGTGCCCGCTGACCCGTACCTGTCTAGAAGTAATTTTCTATAAGCTCGCTATATGCAATCATAAAATTGCCCCCAAATAGTGTCTGACTTTTTGGGGGCAATGTACCCGGGAACAGTCTCGTTTCATCTGCACAGGCTACTGTCTGCTATCGTATATCCATCGGTACTTCCATCAGCAAGAATTCGGCATCTGACGTTGCGGCTATCGTTACCTCGGACACGTCCCGGATACCCAGGCCGTCCCTATCGGATAATTCCTGTCCCGCTACGGTAACGGTGCCGCTGATAATAAAGATATACAGCCCGTTGCCCGGGGTCTTGAAATGGTAGGTATCGCTATAGCCTTTATCAAACTTCGACAGGTGGAACCATGCCTGCTGGTGTATCCACAACCCCGCATCGTCTGTATGAGGCGAAACGACCTGCTGGAACCTGTTCACCCGGTCGCTGACATCCAGCGACATCTGGTCATAACGGGGGCTTACATTATGTTTATCGGGGAATACCCATATCTGCAGCAGCCGGACCGGGTGCTCCCTGCTGGCATTATATTCGCTGTGCGTCACGCCAGTACCCGCGCTCATCACCTGGATATCGCCGTATTTCACCACCGCCGTATTACCCATATTGTCCCGGTGCTCAAGGTCGCCGCTCAGGGGAATGGTAATGATCTCCATATTATCGTGCGGGTGCATACCAAAGCCCATTCCCGGTGCCACAGCATCATCGTTCAGTACCCTCAACACACCGAAATGTACTCTCTCGGGGTCATAATAATTGGCAAAACTGAAAGTATACTTAGCCTGCAGCCAGCCGTGATCGGCCTGTCCCCTGGTACCGGCCTTATGCAATATCATATTACTCATTGTGTACTCCTTTTTATATGGTTATGATGTATTGTCTTTTCCTGATACAAAGGTGCGACAACCTCCGCTTTTAAAAAATAACCTAGGTTAAGTAACACTAAACACCTCGACCGGCCGGCTCCGATACCTGCTCCACAGGAAGTATGGACCCTTTCTAAAACAGGCCTTCCACAGATAAATAACGCTCACCGGTATCGTAGTTAAAGGTCAGCACCACGGCATCCTGAGGAATATCTCCCAGCTTTGCCGCAACTGCCGCCAGGGACGCTCCCGTCGAAATGCCTACAAGCAGTCCTTCCTCCCTGGCTGCCTGGCGGGCCTTTTCAAAGGCCGCATCTTTTTCAATGGTAATGACCTCATCGATCAGCTCACTGTCCAGGATAGCCGGCTTAAAGCCCGCGCCTATGCCCTGCAGCGGATGCGGGCCGGGGTCTCCCCCGCTCAGCACCGGCGAAGCAGCCGGCTCCACGGCAATGACCTTCAGGCGCGGGAATCGCTCCTTCAATACCCGTGCCACACCGGTAAGGTGACCACCCGTGCCCACTCCAGTTATCAGGTAATCGATGCCACCGGGAAAGTCTGACAGTATCTCCTGCGCTGTGGTCCTTATATGGATATCCACATTCGCCGGGTTATCAAACTGCTGGGGCGACCAGGCGTCCGTCAGTTGCGCCAGCAGCTCTTTGGAGCGTTCAATAGCGCCTTTCATGCCCTTTTCACGGGGTGTCAGGTCAAAGCTGGCGCCATAAATCTCCATCAGCTTCCTGCGCTCCACGCTCATAGATTCCGGCATGACCAGGATGGTACGATACCCTTTCACGGCTGCCACCAGGGCCAGGCCGATGCCCGTATTGCCGGAAGTAGGCTCTACGATAGTGCTGCCGGGCTTCAGCAGTCCTTTTTGCTCCGCATCCTCTATCATCGCTAAGGCGATACGGTCCTTGATGCTGGAACCGGGGTTATTGCGCTCTATCTTCATCCACACATTGGATGCGCTTCCGAATAATCTTGATAATTTAACGACAGGTGTGTTGCCTATCAGCTCTAACACATTGTTTGCTTTCATACATGTACTTTTTTTGTATAAACAGATGGGATTAAATACTATAATTCAAAGGTTCGGGAAAGGGCATCTTATTCTTGATCACAATTTCGCTCTTATGGTACACAAGGGAATAAGCCGGGACCGTGCGGGTGATCCATACATTCCCGCCTATCACGGAATGGTCGCCGATGACCGTATCACCTCCGAGGATCGTGGCATTGGCATAGATGACCACATCATTTCCGATCGTGGGATGGCGCCTGCGTTCGGCCATATCCTTATGCACGGTAAGCGCGCCCAGCGTCACGCCCTGGTAGATCCTCACATCATCACCGATAACGGCCGTTTCCCCGATCACGATACCGGTACCATGGTCAATAAAAAACCTTTTGCCCACGGCCGCGCCGGGGTGGATATCGATACCGGTCCTGCTATGCACATATTCCGATATCAGCCTGGGTAAAACAGGGATGCCCAGGCCGAACAGCACATGCGCTATACGATGCACCGCAACGGCAAAAAAGCCGGGATAGGCCAGCAATACCTCATTCCTGGAACGCGCGGCAGGATCGGAGTCAAGCACCGTCTGAAGATCATCCTCCAGCAGTTTCCTGATACCCGGTAAGGATTCAAAGAATACATGCAGCGCTTCATCCGTCCTTTCCCGGTCCGAAACGACCCGTACCAGGCCGGATAATTCCTCCCTGAGCTGCCGCGCCGTTGCCATAAAATATTCCAGGTCCTCATAAGGCTCTCCTATGGAAAAAAGCCAGTGAAACAAAGTTTCCACCCACAGCTCCGTCCGGGCCCTGTCAGGCAGCGGACCGCATTTGCGGGTATTCATATCAAATATGCTCCTGCTCATTGCTATTAGACTATTTTATATGACCAGCGTTTCCAATATTACGATATGGCTATATAAAATAAATAATATAAAAAATATTATTTATAGCCAATATTGCACATAAAAAAAATGCTCCTCAAAAATGATTTGAGGAGCATTGGTATCATAACAATCCGGTATATACACGCGCGTTCTACTCCTCAGGTGGAGCACAACAACACTTTGACATATTTACGGATGGATGCAGGCTGATCATTATTATAATTAGGTTATCTGTACAAATGTAAAAATCTTATTTTAAAAGTCCAAATATTCCTGCGGACTTTTATGATCTATGAGCATCTCATATTTACAGTGACTATCTGAGTATAGAGATTCCTCATATCCGTCCGGAATGGCCGGCAAGCTACAGCACTCTGGCAGCGAAACCGTTCTCTGAACCACAGAGAGGAGATTTTTCAGCGAAGCGCATGTATAATAACAGGTTGGCTCCTGTAAGCAGACAGCTACTTATATTTTTTATGAAATGCCTATCAGCGCCAGGAACTCATCTTCCGTAAGGATACGCACCGTACCTAGCTTTTTAGCCTTTTCCAGCTTAGAGCCCGCGGCCTCGCCCACGATAAGGTAATCCAGCTTGCTGCTGACCCCGCTTAATATCTTGCCGCCCATCGCTTCTACCTGCTCCTCCGCATCATTCCGCTTGAACTTGTGAAGCGTACCCGTAAACAGGAAGGTCTTACCTTCAAACTGCAGGCTGCTGCCGTCTGCAGGCCGCTGTGCTATCTCCTGGTGCACCTGCACACCCAATGCCTCAAGGGTATCCAGCATGGCAATATGCTGCTCGTCATGAAAGAAATCATATACGGACTGCGCCACCTTGGGACCGATATCCTCCAGCTGCAGCAACTGCTCTATGGTCCAGTGCTGAAACTCCCGCAGGTCTTTTACTTTCCTCGCAAGGGTCTTGGCCGTGGTCTCCCCCACAAAGCGTATGCCCAGGCCAAAGAGTATCCGGTTCAGAGGCTGGCCTTTGGAGGCCTCCACAGCATTTTTAAGGTTCTCAATAGATTTTTTGCCCAGCTTTTCCAGTCCTTCCAGGCGCTCATAAGGCAGGCGGTAAATATCTTCGATACGGTGCAGGATGCCCATTTCATAAAACCGCCTGATATTGGCATCTCCCAGATTACGGATATCCATAGCGTCTTTGCTGGCAAAGTGGCTCAGCCGTTCCAGTATCTGCGCCTCGCAGTTCCAGTTGATACATTTATAAGCCGCTTCTCCCTCTACTTTTATCACCTCTCCGCCACACACGGGGCATTGCCGGGGGAAGACAATGGGCGTTTCCGCCCCCGTCCGCATCTCGGATAGCGACCTTACGATATAGGGGATCACATCCCCTGCCCGCTCCACGATCACACGGTCACCTGTCCTGATATCCTTTTCGCGTATCACATCTTCATTGAAAAGCGAAATGCTGGATACGGTCACCCCGCTGATATAGACCGGCTCAATTTTGGCTACCGGGGTTATGATGCCGGTTCTCCCCACCTGGAAGTGCACATCCAGCAGCCTGGAAGTAGCCTGCCGCGCCTTAAACTTATAGGCCATCGCCCACCGGGGGTGATGGGTGGTCATACCCAGCGCATCCTGTATGGCCACTTCGTTGACCTTCAGTACCATCCCGTCTATCTCAAAGCCCAGGTCGTCCCGCTTCTCTTCGTACTCGTGGCAGTAGGCCAGTATCTCCGCCATATCGGACGATTTGCGCATGGCGTGGAAGGATGTGGCAAATCCGACCTTGTCCAGCCATTCGCACATGGTATAATGCGTATCCAGGAAGCCGGGCTTTTCAGCTCCCGGCAGCAAAGTATAGTACGAGATGTGATATAGAACGGCGGAAAGCTTCCGTTTGGCCACCTCTCCCGCATCCAGCATCCTTAAGGAGCCGGACGCCGCATTCCTGGGATTGGCCAGCACCGGCAGCCCCTGGGCCATCCTCTGCTCATTGACCTTTAAAAAGGCTTTATTGGGAATGATCACCTCACCCCGGATCTCCATTGATTGCAGCCCGTATTGTGACAAAGGGATATACAGGGGTATGTTCCTGATCATTTTCACATTGGCTGTTATATTCTCCCCGTAAATACCATCCCCGCGGGTGGCGCCCCGCAGCAGCTGCCCGTTCTCATAGACCAGGGAAATGCTGGCGCCGTCGTACTTGGGCTCGGCCGTATATTCAAAGGGCTGCTTATAGCTTTTCACATTCCTGTCATTCCAGTCTTTCAGGTCCTCTTCATTGTAGGAATTGTTCAGGCTGAGCATAGGGACCAGGTGCTGTACCGTTTCCAGCTTTTCCGATATGCCGAAGGCCACACGCTGGGTGGGAGAATGCGGGAGCTTCAGGTCGGGATACTGTTCCTCCAGGTGCTGCAGCTGCTTAAAATAGGCATCGTAGGTGCTGTCGGCTATGATAGCCTCATCCTTTACATAATAGCTCCAGTCCGCATAGCTGATCACCCCGGAAAGGACCTGTATCTGCTCTTCCACCGGCAGGGCGGCAAATGCCGTATGATGCTCCAGCAGCTCCAGGTATTGGTTAAATTGCAATATATGCTCCATCTGTATGATCTCACAGGCAATAGGCCTATGAATCCTCAAAAATATTGAAATAAGTGTATTGAAGGTGCATATAAAAGAAAATACGTTATTCACATGCCTCTTCCGGCATCACCAGCAGCCAATACCCGATGCCGTAGCACGGAAGGGCCGCCAGGATATGACTTGTTAAATCAATTAGGTCAAAAGTGTTACATTTGCCCCGATATTATTACAGCTCATTACAGCACGGCTGACATAATTTAAGTGAACATTTGTAATACTACCTGCAAATCCGAGCAAATGCAAACAACTGATATCAAGCTGACCAAAGCGTTTAGGGTCCAGACAACAAAGACCATCCTTTCTATTGCCTTCTTTGCCGTATCATATCTGCTTATTGTGCTCCTGGCTATCGGGCTGACCGCTCTCTGCGTATATGGAGGCGTTATGCTGATCGCGATCAGTCCTTCGTTCTTAACAATTGTCTCGGGAGCCGGCCTGGCGAGCTCAGGCATCCTGGTCCTGATCTTCCTGCTGAAATTCCTGTTCACATCCCACCATACCGACCGCTCCCATTTCCTGGAAATTACGCGGTCGGACGAACCACAGCTTTTCGCTATGATCGATGAAATTGTGGCTGAGGTCCAAACCGGCTTTCCCAAAAAGGTTTATTTATCGACGGATGTGAACGCCGCGGTCTTCTATGATTCCGGAGTATGGAGTATGTTTTTCCCGGTAGAAAAGAATCTCCAGATAGGTCTGGGATTAATAAATACGGTCTCTAAATTGGAATTAAAAGCAATTTTAGCCCATGAGTTCGGGCATTTTTCACAAAGAACGATGAAGGTGGGGAGCTATGTCTATAATGTGAATAAGGTAATTTTCAATATGCTGTACGATAATGACTCCTATGATAAGCTGATACAGCGCTGGAGCAGCATCACCAATTTCTTTTCATTTTTTGTAGGGCTGGCAATTAAAATCATAACCGGCATTCAATGGGTTTTAAAAAAGCTGTATGTCATTGTAAATAAGAACTACATGGGGCTATCCAGAGAGATGGAATTCCATGCGGATGAAATTGCGGCAAACGTAACAGGGTTCGAACCATTGAAAAGTTCTTTGCTGAGAATGTCACTGGCGGATTACTCTTTCGACAGCGTTCTAAATTTCTATAACGCCAAGATCACTGACAGGATCATCAGTGACAACCTCTACAGGGACCAGTTGTACGTATTGGGCCTGCTTGCGGAAAGAAGCAATTTCCCTGTCAGGAACGGCCTGCCTGATATCTCGTTAGAGGAACAAAGCAAGTTTGACAAATCAAAGCTGGTCATAAAAGATCAATGGGCATCGCACCCCGGCACAAGGGAAAGAATTGAACGGCTGGAACAAACCAATATCCGGTTCGGATCACAGGAGGATTATCCCGCAAATAACATTTTCACAGATATTGAAAGACTCCAGAAAGCGCTTACGGAAAATATCTTCAGGGGAGTTGCTTATGCCGGGACAACGCAATTGATCTCCTTCGAGGATTTCCGGTCAGCATACAGGAATGACATCGAATCCAACAGCTTTTCAACTATTTACAATGGTTACTACGACCAGAAGAACCCCCTGCTATCCGAACCTGACAACATTCCCCAGGACCTGAATGACCGGGCGTTCGATGAGCTGTTTTCCGATACGCAGGTTGACCTTGTCTATACCGGGATCGCTTTGCAAAGTGATATTGAGATCTTAAGGAATATCTCTGATAAGCGCATTGATGTAAAAACTTTCGATTACGACGGCATTAAATATTCAGGAAAAGATAGCGGCGCTCTCCTGCAAAGGCTTGAAGCCGACCTGGCAAAAGTCAACGAAGCTATAGAGAAGAATGATGTTGAAATTTTCAAGTTCTTTAAACACCTGGAGTATGGACAAAAAGATGCATCGGCCAAATTAGCATTACTTTACAGGGAATTATTCGAGTTCGACCAGCTTTTTGACTCCAGGTACCAAGTATATGTGAAGCTGTCAAATGATCTGCAATTCATTAATGTCACCACGCCGCTCGAACAGATCTCAACCAATCTGCTGCATATAAGACCATTGGAAGAAGCGCTTGCAACAGAGATCAGAAATATACTGGCGGACCCGAGGTATGATGCAGCGATCACCAATGAGATCAGGGAAATCCTGGAAAATTATATCTCCAGGCAGTGGATATACTTTAACGGACATCAATATAATGACCAAAACCTGAATGTATTATTTTCAGCGATGAATAATTATGCCTTCTTACTTTCCAGGGTGTACTTTTTACTAAAGAAAGAGCTGCTATCTTACCAGGAATCATTATTACATAACCATACCCGGCAGGATGCCAGTCAAAGAGATTTTATGGCAGCCGTCCCGGACCCGGAGTAAATGTGACTTTCCATACAAGAGGTAATGCCTTTAAATTGATTGTTCTGTCCCTTACTGCCCCGCCAATAAGGGACAGAACATCAAAAAAAGTATCGGAAACAGCTTGAAACTAATTGTAGCAGCCACCACTGCATCTCCCGACTATTTTTGTAAACGCCCCAGTTGCTTTACCTTTTGCAGCCATTGTTCCCTGCGCTTTTCATCCGATGTTTTTATGATACCCAGGTAGGTAACATTTACGGGTTGTATGCCACAGAACCCGAGTACGGATTTTTTAAGCTGGTTCACGCTCGGACGCCCGAAAAACAACCAATAATACCATCCCGGCTGGTCCAAAGTGGTAATAATACGAGCTGTTTTCCCTTTTAGCAACTTCTCCCACCAAACAGAATTCTGCTTATACTTAAAGGCCATTCCCGGAAGGAAAAGACGATCTATAAAACCTTTGGCAACAGCCGGCAATCCGCCCCACCAGACCGGGTGAACCCATACCAGGTGATCGGCCCAAAGTATCGTTTCCCAAGCCTCCTTTAAATCAGGCTCCCAGTCGATCCTTCGCCGGTAACCATATTTTAAATTGGGATCAAACTCCAGCTTCCCGATGGCAATTTCCCGAACCAGAGCGCCTTTACTTTCTGCACCTTCTTTATAAGCGGCAGCTATTGCTGCGTTAAAAGCCTCCGGATTTGGGTGAGCGTTTATAATCGCTATTTTTTTCATGAACCTTGATTTTGCTGCAATGACGATAATAAGTATTAGGACTGATGAAGTGATGACTGCCATAGACTTCATATATTTCTTACAAAATTAATCCGCTCGCAGACCAATAAACAGGACAAATGTCTAAAAAGAGATTTCTTTCCTAATCCGGCTCAAATGCCTTTGGGTAATTCCGAGATACGATGCCAGGTATTGTAATGGTATCTGCTGTATATAATGGGGCTGATGCTGCAGCAGGAAAGTGTAACGCTGAGCGGCACTTTCCCGTTGAAGCTGAAAAAAGCGTTTTTCTATTTCCAGATATTCCTGTTCGGCAATCCTCTTTAGAAATAAGGTCCACCGCTGATTTTCGTTTGCCAATTCTTCGATCCTGCTCTTTGGGATAACGAAAATAACCGCATCGGAAACCGCCTGCATATTTTCCATGCCGGGCTTGTCCGTAATAAATGAGGCGTAAGAAGCCAAGAACTCATTCGGAAAGCGAAAGCAATAGGTATTGTCTTTTCCGTCTTCCGAAATGTAATACGATCTGAAAATACCGGATGCTATGAACGCAACCTGCTTGCCTGTATCACCCTCTTTAATGAAGAAATCATTTTTTTTCATTTTTTTCTCCTTAAAAAAGCAGGTGATATTTTCAATTTCCGCGTCACTGAAAATATGAAAACTTTTAAAATAGCTGCTGATCACGTTTTTTATCTCTGGTTAAATACAGGTCTAATATAATGAAATATATTGGTTTGCTGATGTTCCGGATATGGAATGAATCACTGCAATTGAGATGATCCTCAATACGTACAAAAATTCAACTTGCTTTCTGTGCTTCCCACTCTCTCCTCAAAATGGCAAACTGCATCGTATTTTCATACTTCGGGGTGCCGTCCGGATTTTTGACAAAGGAGATATATTCCACGAAAGTACCTTCCGGCCGCATGCCGAGGCGTTTGCAGAGATTTTGGGAACGGATATTGTCTTCTTCCACATAACCGTAGATCCTCCGGGCATTTCTCTTCGTGAAGAGGTATTCCAGCAGTCCTTTTGCCGCTTCAAATGCCAGGCCCTTTCCCTCGTATTTCGGGTTGATATTCCAGCCCACGCTAAAAGTATCCTCATCCCGTTCCGGATAGGCAAAGAGGTTCCCGATCAGGGTATCATCGGGCAGGCAAACCGCGTATTGTGATCTGTCGGTACTGCGTTTCAGCACTTCTGCCTTAGCTTCTTCCGGCGAGTTTAGCTGCTCATCCATAAAACAGTTTACCCGCGGCTTTTCAAAGTAATCCAGCAGCGCTTCGGCATCGCCTTCCTTAAAAGGCCGGACCACCAATCGTTCCGTTCTGAAATATTCCATTATAACTCCGTTTTTCTTTATAATTCATTTACATTTTACCGGTCCAGCCACAGTTTGAATTGCGGCATTTTGATCCGGCTCACGATGACTTCCGCATTGCGGTCACGCTTTAAAATAATTTTTGCCTTTTCATTGAAATGCTTGTGAATGCTCTCAATACTGTGAATATGCAAAATGTATTGGCGATTGACACGGAAAAAATACTGCGGATCAAGCTGCTCTTCCAGCTCCTCCAAAGTGTACGGAACGGCTACCATCCCGCCATCCAACAGCCGGAAATGAACGATCTTATGTTCCAGGAAAATATAATCAATCGTTTCTACCGGGATCATTTTGTAGGTGTCGCGGTAATGCAGCAGGAACCGGGATTTGTATTTTTTCTGCTGGGTTTGCAGCATCTCCACGATCACCCCGATATCATCACCTGAAAATTGCGGCTGAATGCGGCCGACCTTTTCCAGGGCTTCCGCCAGTTCCTCTTTTTCAATCGGCTTCAGCAGGTAAGCTGCTCCATAGACTTTGAACGCCTGCAAGGCATATTCATCATAGGCCGTGGTAAAAATCACGGGCGACTGCACATCGGTTTGCTTAAAAATTTCGAACGACAAGCCATCTGCCAGGCGAATATCCATAAAGATCAAATCCGGTCCGGGATGCGTATTCAGCCATTCCACGCTTTCCTGTATGGTGGGTAGAATGGCGAGCAGATCAGCGTTGTCATCCAGCTTTTCTACCAGGCCTTTCAGCAGCTCGGCGTTGTAATGTTCGTCTTCAATGATCAGGTACTTCATAGCTGCATTTTAAAGGTTGAGCAATGGTAATTTCACTTTGAAAGCGGTTCCTGTCTTTTCAATCTCCGGTTGTCTTCCCTGTAGTAACTGGTAACGTTCGCGGATGTTGTTCAAACCCATCCCCGTCAATCTATAGTCGATATTAATGGGCTGCAGGTTGTTGCCTACCGCGATCATTCCGTCTCCCAGGCTTTCGATGGTCAGGTACAAGGGCTGTTTCAAAGTAGAAATATTATGCTTGATGGCATTCTCGATCAGCAATTGCAAGGTGACCGGCGGAATGCCTTTGGTCTTGTCGGCTTCATCAATATTCATCGTCAATTGAATGCTTTCCCCGTGCCTGATCTTAATAAGATGAAAATACATTTCCACGAATTTCAGCTCTTCTTCAAGCGCTACTACATCCCGTTTCCCGGTGGTTAAAATGTAGCGGTACACCCTGGAAAGGTTGGACAGGAATTCCTGTGCAGATCTCTGATCGGTTTCTATGAGTTGCGTCAGGATGCTGAAATTATTGAATAAGAAATGCGGATCCAATTGTAATTTCAGCACTTCCAGCTCCGATTGCAGGGCGCTCTCTTTCAATTGCAGGGCGTGTATTTCCAGCTTGTTGCTTTCTATGACCTTGGCCCTCCACTGCTCAAAAAAGTAAAACGAATTGTAAAAGCTGTTGACAAAAGCCGCCACCACGAGATTGACCACCAGGTAATTCCTTAATGCCGATTCCATTTCCTTGCTGTTCTCCGAAGGTTCGGGCCAGATCCAATCGTACACCACATTTTCCAGGCGCAATAGCAGGAACATACAAATGGTGACTATGCAGGTAGTGAGCAGGAAGTGAGCCAGCACGTTATTGCGGAACAATAATTTGCGGTTCGCCCAGGCTGACAACAATGCAATGATCCAAAACAAAATAGCATACATTAGAATGCCGCCGGCGATGGTCGCCAATACTTCCGACCATTTCGCTTTGGTATAAAAATCCCACCAACTGCTTTGCGGGTTGAGCAGGTATTGAATCAGGTTCGCCAGCGCCAGCGAAACGAGCACACCGCTCCAATGGAAAAATCCTTTCCACCGCTGGTTGACCGGAGCTGTATCGATTATTTTCATTTAATTTCCGCCTAAGGCTTTATATAAAGCAATGTACGCATTTATTTCCTTTTGAATGACCAGCGTGTGCGCCAATTCTGCCTGCAAATAGCTTTGCTGCACCGTCAGCACTTCAAGGTAACTGGTTTCGCCGTATTTGTACAAAATCTGCGCATCTGCAATCGCTTTGTTCATTGCCGTTTTCCGGTTGTTGACTTCCGTCATTTGTTCTTTGATATGCGTAATGTTAGTCAGCGAGGTGCTGACTTCTTCCACACCCATCAACACCGATTTCCTGAAGTTGTGCACGGCCGCTTCTCTTTGATGCAAAGCCTGTTCGTAGGCAGACCTGATGCTCCGTTTGTTGAAAATGGGTTGCGTTAATCCTGCTGCTGCATTTCCGAATAACGATGCCGGAATAGAGAACCAATTGCTCGCTTTGATGGCGTTGAGGCCGCCCTGCCCGGTGATTTTCAGTGTAGGATAAAATTCCGTTCTGGCAATGCCCACCCTTGCATTGGCTGCCTGCAATTCAAATTCCTTTTGTTTAATATCGGGACGGTTGGCCAGCAGATCTGCCGGAACACCGGATTCCAGTTCGGTGGAAAATGCCTTTTCCTGCAACGACTGCGCACGTTTTACCGCATCGGGATAGCTTCCTGCCAGCGTTTGCAGGGCATTTTCCTGCGCTTTGATACTGGCTTTAATGTCCGGGATCAATGCGCGGGTTTCTGCCAGTTGCGCTTCCGATTGCTTAATGGCCAGAGAGCTTACATCGCCTACAGAGTATTGCGTTTTCAGCATTTCCAGCGTTTCCTGCATACTCTTTTCCACGGTTTGTGTGATACGTAATTGGTCATCCAGGCTGAGTAAATTGTAGTAAGCCTGTGCGGTTTGCGCGATCAGTTGTACACGCAATGCCCGGCGGTTTTCGGCCAGCCCGAGATAGCCGGACATTGCCTCTTCACGTTGCCTTTTCAGCTTACCCCAGAAATCAATATCCCAGGAAACGGATGGTGCAAAATTGTATTCCTGGAAAATAAGTCCGCCGGCAAAAGAACCCATCATACTATTTTGCGAAAGCCGTTGCACTCCGGCATTGACCTGCAGGTTAATATCCGGCAGGTAATTCAGCTTAACGCTTTTCAGCATAGCTTCGGCAGCCAGCATCTGTTCGGAAGCAATGAGCAGATCCGAATTGCGTACAATTACTTTGTCCAATAATTCTTTTAAAGCCGGGTCGTTAAAATATTGCTGGTAGGCCGGGATTTCCTGGATATTTTTCCCCGCTTGTACTGAGAGATTATCAAAGGTTCCGGGAAGGTTGAGCTCCGGCCTGGAATAATCTTTGGTCACTTTACAGGACTGCACCAAAACCAGCAACATCAACCCGGCGCCCATATTTTTTATGAATCGTTTTTTCATTGTGTCTAGTTTTTATTCGCTGAAACCCTTTCCTGCAGACTTTGGAAGATCATATACAACACCGGAATGATCAGCAAGCCTAATAACACGCCGCTCAGCATTCCGCCTGCGGCGCTGATGCTGATGGACTTATTTCCAATCGCGGTCCCGCCTTTGGCAAACATCAGCGGGATTAATCCCGCCACGAACGCAAAAGAGGTCATTAAAATAGGGCGCAGGCGCATTCTGGCTCCGGCAATACCCGCCTCGAAAATCGTCAATCCGGCTTTGCGTTGCTGTATCGCAAACTCCACAATCAGGATGGCATTTTTGGCGAGCAAGCCAACCAGCATTATCAAGGCGATCTGCACATAAATATTGTTATCCAGCCCGGCAAACCCGGTAGCGATAAACACACCTAAAATTCCTGTTGGTAAGGACAACATCACCGCCAATGGCAGCAAATAGCTTTCGTATTGAGCAGCCAGAAGAAAGTACACAAATAAGATGCTCAGCCCGAAAATGAATATCATCTGCGAGCCTGATTTCTGTTCCTGCAGGCTCAGCCCGTTGTATTCATAGCTATAACCTTTCGGCAATTCCTGTTGCAGCACTTTGTCAATTACGCCCATCACTTTTCCGGTGCTGGCCCCGTTACCCGCATTGACATTTACGCTGATGCTGTTGTACAGATTGTAACGGCTGATGCCTTGCGGTCCGAACACTTTTTTAAGCGTTACCAAAGTCGATATCGGCACCATCTGGTTGAGGTTGTTGCGGATCATAATATTATCGAGCGAAGCCTCATCTTTCCGGAATTCGGCTTCGGAACGCACATTCACCCTGTACAAACGGCCAAACCGGATAAAATCGGTAGTCTGCGAGCCGGTCATATACAATTGCAAAGCATCCATCACCTCTTTGGGTGTTAAGCCCAATTGCTGGGCCTTGTCTTCATTCAGTACTACTTCATACTGCGGGTAATCGCTCCGGAAGGTAGTAAAGGCCATCCCTATTTCCGGGTGTTTACCCAGGGCATCAATCACCTTTCTGCTCACCGCTTCAAAGTCACTGATGTTGCCGGAAGTCCGGTCCTGCAATACAAATTCCACACCACCTGCATTACCAAAACCTTCCACCGCCGGGTTACGGAAGATCAGGAATTCGCCACGGACCTTGCCTTTCATTTCATTTTCAATTTTGTGCATCACGTCATTGATGTCAGAAACCGCACCACGGTCTTTAGGTTTTTTCAGCGTGATAAAACCCATTGCCGCATTAGGCGAAGCGCCTGAACCGAACAAACTGAAACCCGAAACAGTACTGATGCTCTTTACTTCCGGCATAGCTTTCACCAGCTCCGTGGCTTTTTCCATTTCCCTGGTTATAAACTGGAGGTTGGCGCCCGCCTGCAGGTTGACCACAAAGGTCAGGTTATTGTCGTCTTCTTCGGGTACAAAACCCTTTTGCGTATTGTTCATCAGGAAGAATGCTCCAAATGAGACCAGTGCCAGAGCCCCGATAGCAGCTATTTTTTTCTTTCCTAAAAATTTAACCGCTCTAATGTACTTATCTGTTAATCGTTCAAAGCCGGCATTAAATGCATCGGCAAACCGCCGGGTAAATTTCCGCTTTTCGCCGCCTTCGCCGTGGTGATGGTTTTTTAATAATAAAGCACACAAAGCGGGACTTAACGTCAATGCATTGACCGCTGAGATCAGGATGGCAATGGCTAAGGTGTAGGAAAATTGCTTGTAGAAAATACCGGCCGGACCTTCCATAAAACCTACAGGAAGAAATACAGCCGACATTACCAATGTAATGGAAATAATGGCTCCGCTGATCTCGCTCATCGCCGAAACTGTGGCAGTCCGGGCATTTTCCCCGGTTTGCTGCATCTTGGCGTGAACCGCTTCTACCACCACGATGGCATCATCCACCACAATCCCTATGGCGAGCACCAAAGCGAACAAGGTCAGTACGTTGACCGAAAAGCCGATGAGATAGATAAAGAAGAACGTTCCGATAATGGAAACGGGTACTGCTATTGCCGGGATGATGGTGGAGCGGAAATCCTGGAGGAAAACCAGCACCACTATAAACACCAGCACAAAAGCTTCGATCAGGGTGGACTTCATCTGCGAAACAGAAGCGTCCAAACGGTCTTTCATATTCTGGATGACCTCGAAGTGAATACCGTCAGGTACACTTTTCTGGAAGCTGGCCAATGATTTATTGACTTCAATAGCAATGTCATTGGCATTGGAGCCGCTGGCCTGGAGCACCGCGAATACCACTGAAGGTTTGCCATCGGTATAAGTATCACTGGAATAATTGGATAGTCCGAATTCCAGCCGGGCCACATCGCCCAAACGTAAAATGGAACCATCTTTTTTGGAACGAAGGATGATCTTTTCAAATTCTTCGGGCTTGTTCAGCTTGCCTTTGTAACGCAGCACATATTGCAGCGAGGCATCGGTTTCTTCGCCCAGGCTGCCGGGTGACGCTTCAAAGCTGTACTGCTGGATGGCGGTTTCCACATCGGAAGGCACCAAGCCGTAGGACGACAATTTGGTGGGATTGATCCATACCCGCACCGAATATTCCTTGGAACCGAACAGGCTCACATTGCCCACGCCGGGAATACGTTTCAGCTCCGGGATAAGGTTGATGTTGGCATAGTTCTGCAGGAAAGCTTCATCGTATTTTTCAGGCTTTTCGCTGTTGATGTTCACAATCATCAGGTAGCTGGTCTGCTGCTTGGTGGTAGTCAGTCCAAGGCGGATTACTTCCTGCGGAAGCTGTGCATTGACCTGTGCCACGCGATTTTGAACATTCACCGCTGCCTGGTCGGGATCGACCCCCTGCTTGAAAATAATAGTGATCGAAAAGCTGCCGTCGTTGGAAGCGCTCGAGGTCATATACTGCATATTCTCCACCCCGTTAATGGCTTGTTCCAGCGGCGTCACCACCGAACGGATGACACTTTCGGCATTAGCCCCGGGATAGACTCCCGATACGAAAACCGTAGGCGGTGCGATTTCCGGGAATTGCGTCATCGGAATTCGTAACAATCCCAAAATCCCCAGCATCACCAGGATAATGGAGATGACCGTAGCAAGTACAGGTCTTTGTATAATGGTCTTTAGCATTTTTTCAGTAATTTTATTGAACGGATCTGGGCTGGATGACACTGTTCTCGGGAATGCTTGCGAGCTCATGCGCAACAATCCGGTCGCCGGGCTTAAAGCCCGATTTCACGATATAGAAATCACCCGATTTTACGTAGTCTTTCAGTGCGACACGTTCCATTTTACCGGCGCTGTCGAGCAATCCCACAAATAATTTATCCTGGACCTCGTAGGTTGCCAGCAGCGGAATTTTGAAGACATTTTGTTCTGTCGTTTTTAAAACTATTCTGCCTGTATTCCCGGTCCTGAGCAGGCTTTCCGGATTAGGGAAAGAAGCACGCAGCATCACCGAGCCGGTAGTGGCATCGAATTGCCCGTCCATCATATCAATTTTACCCAAGTGGTTGTAAGGTGTACCATCTGCCAGTAACAGACTTATATCCCGGAAACTTTTCAGCTTTTCCAATAAGCTGGCTCCCGGCCGGGAAGCATTGATTTTCAGTATTTCATTTTCCGGAAGTGAGAAGTAGGCGTAGATTTCACTCACCTGCGACAAAGTAGTCAAAGGTTGTGTATCATTCGGTCCGACCAACGCACCCAAACGATTGGGAATACGGCCAATATAACCACTGACCGGAGCTCTCACCTCCGAAAATCCCAGGTTCACGTCAGCAGAAGCGACTAAAGTTTGCTGTTGTTTTACAGCGGCTAAAGCATTGTCATAATTGGTTTTGGCTTTCTGGTACTGGAAGTCTGCCACGACCTTATTTTCGGTCAGCACTTTGTATTTATCCAGTTCCAGCTGTGCCGCAGCCAGTTGTGATTTTGCCATAGCCAATGAAGCCAAAGCGGTATTTTTCTGCTCCCGGTACACGCTGGCATTGATGCGGAACAAGGGTTGCCCGGCTTTCACAAAAGCGCCTTCGTCCACATAGATCTTGTCGATATAGCCGCTGATCTGGGGACGGAGCTGGATGTTGTCTTTTCCTTCCAGGCTTGCCGGGAAGGTCTGATCCAGTACGGCATCAGTTGGCTGCAGCGTAATGACTTCGGCCGGAACAGGCTCATTTTGCTGCTGCTCATTGTTTTCAGCATTGCCACAACTTTGAAGAGCGTATGTTGAAGCCAGCAATAAAGCGGCGATGATGATTTTGGGATGGATAAAACGCTTCATTGATTCTTACATTTTAAGTATTGTCGAAAGACAAAATTAAAGAGCGTTTCATGCTATATTTTTAAGAAAGTGACCGAAGTGATAAAATCGGGAAGTGAAGTGCGGGAAATGGAGCGCTGAGTCAAATTGCTGTAGTGTAATATAGCTTACCGCATGACCGATCTTCAATAACCGGGAACATACAATCCTGCCAAAGTCCCGGCCTGACACGATAAGCCGGAAGGTAAGTTTAAAGGACGAGCTTTATAAAGAATCCGGGGATAAAAAACTCCCCGGTACAAGCCTGTACCGGGGAATTACCTTGTCTCTTTCTGACAATCTCACAAAATCATTCTCTGTCTTTTTATATCTACTGACTTTACGACAATAGGAATGAAGCTTTCTTTTAGAGTACTCCCGTTTCCCTAAGCGCCGGTCAAATATCATTTTTCAGAGCATTAATACGCTTCGTCGCTTTCCAGTTGCTTATAGGAAGAAGTGTATCTCCGCCACTTTTCTATAACTTCTTTAAAGTCCGCGGGCAGCTCGCTGGTAAAGAACATTTCCTGTCCCGTTACCGGGTGAATGAAGCCCAGCTCCCTGGCGTGCAGGGCATGACGCGGCAGTATCTTAAAGCAATTATCCACGAACTGCTTGTATTTGGCATATACGGTACCTTTTACAATGCTGTCCCCGCCGTAGGTGCTGTCATTGAACAAAGGATGGCCTATAAGACGGTTATGAACACGTATCTGGTGTGTCCGTCCTGTTTCCAGGCGGAATTCCAGCAGGGTCACATACAGGAATCTTTCCAGCACGGTATAATGTGTGATAGCATGCTTGCCATAGCTGCCGTCCGGGAACGCGTCCATCTTTTTACGGAACCTGAGATTACGGCCGATATGCGCGGTAATGGTCCCCTCATCCTCTTTATAATCACCCCAGGCAAGACCTGTATACCTGCGGTGCACCGTATGGGCTTTGAACTGTGCTGCCAGCTTCTGCATCGCGTCTTCCGTTTTGGCGATCAGCAGCAGCCCGCTGGTATCCTTATCGATCCGGTGCACAAGGCCTATGCGCGGCAGCGCGGATGTTTTTTCCGGGTCCTGCTCAGGGTTCAGGTACCAGGCCAGCCCGTTCAGCAGCGTACCGGAATAGTTACCGCAGCCGGGATGTACCACCATATTGGGCGGCTTATTGATCACCATCAGCACCTCATCCTCATAGATGATATCCAGGGGCATCTGCTCGGGCTTTATTTCACTGTATTCAGGCAGACGGGTCTCATACATGACGATCTCCATACCACCCTTCACCTTGAAGTTGGCCTTTACGGGATTACCGTCCACCAGCACCATTTCATTGTCAATGATCTGCTGTATCTTGTTGCGTGTTATGTTTTCCACGCGGTTCATCAGGTACTTATCTATGCGCAACGGCTCCATACCCTTACCTGTGACCGTTCGGAAACGTTCTATCTTTTCGGCCGTGCCCGGCTCCCCGGAATCCAGGTCATCTTCCGGCAGCTCATCCGCTTCTTCATTCCAATATGCCATACGTGTGGTTTTTATTTTTCCAGTAATAATTTGGAAGGGTTTATTTTTGCTTTCTGGTATTCCAGCCCGAATGGCTCTATGGCCTTATCCCTTATGAACTGTACCGCCTCTTCAATGGAATCGGTATACAATATCAGGTCAAGATCGTCCGCAGATACCGTTTTCTCATCCCTCATATGCATGATATATTCCATCAGCTTATTATGGAAGTCCTTACAGAACAATATGATAGGAAAACGTTTGATCTTATCCGTCTGCACCAGGGTCAGCGCCTCAAAGAACTCATCGAGGGTGCCGAAGCCACCGGGCATGATCACAAAAGCGTATGAGTACTTCACCAGCATGGTCTTCCTGACAAAGAACAGGTCCATATCCACCCAGCGGTCCAGGTAAGGATTGGGATGCTGCTCGAACGGTAAGATGATATTACATCCCACGGACTTCCCTCCTACTGCCTTCGCACCTTTATTGGCGGCTTCCATGATACCCGGACCGCCACCGGTAAGGATGGTAAAGCCGGTCCTGGCAATAGCGCCGGCAAGCTCTTCTGTTATTTTATAATAAGGGTGGTCTTCCTTGAACCGGGCGGAACCGAATATGCTCACACAGGGACCTACAAAATGGAATGTTCTGAATCCTCTTATAAACTCACGGACAACTTTCAATGTAAACTTAAAATCTTTCCAGCGGGACTGGGGTCCTTTCAGAAAGACTATTTCATCTTTATTATTAATAGGCGACATAATCTCTATCCGGTTTAATTAACAAATTTCGAGTTGCAAAAGTACAACATATAAAACAAAAAAACCTGTATTGAAGCCGGTGAGGGCGCATAAGGCGCTAACTTAACTTCCGGTTTTCTTATATGACCGCTTATGCAGACCGTTTTACTTTCATCGTTAAATGTATCTAAACATAAAAGGCTGTCCCGGTAGGGACAACCTTTATAAATGCTATAGATCAGGATATTTATTTCAGCTTGAATGCCTTTTTTACCTTAGCCACATAATCCAGCTTTTCCCAGGTGAACAGCTCTACCTTCACCTTTTTTTCCTTGCCTTCAGGCGACCTGAAAACTTTGGTAACCACCTCGTTTTTACGTCCCATATGACCGTAGGAAGCCGTTTCACTGTAGATCGGGTTGCGCAATTTCAGGCGCTGCTCGATAAAGTAAGGCCGCATATCAAAAAGCTCCGATACGATCTTAGCGATCTCTCCATCGGTCATATTCACATTGGCGGTACCGTAAGTATTCACGTAAATGCCCATAGGCTGCGCCACACCGATAGCGTAAGATACCTGCACCAGCACCTCCCTGGCCACACCTGCAGCCACAAGATTCTTGGCTATATGACGGGTAGCATAGGCAGCGGAACGGTCCACCTTGGAAGGATCCTTACCGGAAAATGCGCCACCGCCGTGCGCGCCTTTTCCGCCGTAGGTATCCACGATGATCTTACGGCCTGTCAGCCCGGTATCCCCGTGAGGACCACCGATCACGAACTTGCCCGTAGGATTGATGTGATACTGTATATTGTTGGTGAAAAGATGCGCGTATTTTTTATACTTGGCCTTTACACGAGGGATCAGTATGGATATGATATCTTTCTTGATCTTATCCAGCATTTTGGCTTCGGTATCGAATTCATCATGCTGGGTGGATACCACGATAGCGTCTATCCTTATAGGAACGTTGTTATCATCATATTCCAGCGTGACCTGGGCTTTCGCGTCCGGGCGCAGGTATTTGATCTGCTTGTGCTCCCTCCGCAAGGCGGCCAGCTCTATCAATATTTTATGGGCAAGGTCCAGTGCGAGCGGCATATAATCTTCCGTCTCATCTGTGGCATACCCGAACATCATGCCTTGGTCGCCGGCGCCCTGGTCTTCTTTTTTCTTTTTGTCCACGCCCTGGTTAATGTCCTGGGACTGCTCATGAATGGCAGATAATACACCACAGGAATTAGCTTCGAACATATATTCACTCTTGGTGTACCCGATCTTCTTGATGACATCACGGGCAATTTGCTGTACATCTAAATATGCTTGGGATTTTACTTCTCCTGCCAGCACTACCTGACCGGTGGTCACCAGTGTTTCGCAGGCTACTTTTGAGTTGACATCAAATGCCAGGAAATTATCTATCAGGGCATCTGATATTTGGTCGGCAATTTTATCCGGATGTCCTTCCGATACTGATTCTGATGTGAATAAATAAGGCATAGTTTGTATAAACAGATTTAAAATAAAAAAATAGTTAGCAAATATAGGAATTGATCATACTGGAAATATAAAAAACGATCAATTTATTTAGGTCCCGCTATAAGCAAGAGCTAACGGCCCGCTTTATGTTTTTCCAGCCCGTCCGTCAGCATGTTCCGGAATTTCTCGTAATCCGTGCTGCCGATCGGCGCGGTGAGCTGCTTACCCTCACCATTCACAATGACGTACAGCGGCTGCGATACGTTATCGAACTTTGTCAGTTGCAGGTCCAGGTTGACGGCCCCGATGGTCTTCAGCACCTTATCAGGATATTTGGCGCTTTTTTTCCATTCATGCTCCGGTAGCTTGGTTTTGTCATCACAATATAGGCTGACCACTACGAATTCATCTTTCAGGATGCGCAATATTTCCGGCTTGGAGATCACATTCCGCTCCATCAGGCGGCAGTTCACGCAACTGTGTCCCGTAAAGTCCACGAAGACAGGCTTATTCATTGCCTTTGCGGCCTCCAGCGCCTCTTCATAATCAAAGAAGGTCTCGATGCCCGGGAATTCCGATTTCAGCACGTCCGTATATTTCTTGGGCTGTATCTCATTGTCTGAAGGCTTATAGGTGTAGGTCTGTATCTTCACCAGGTCATCGTGGATATTGAATTCCATGGTCTTTCTCTCCGGGAGGAAGCCGCTTACCAGCTTCAGGGGCGCGCCCCACAGGCCCGGTATCAGGTATATGGTAAAGGAAGAGAACAAAATGGCGAACATAAGACGCGTCACAGTGAGGTGAGGCTTCCCGAAATCGTTGGCCGGCAGCTCACTGTCATGCCTGAAACGAATGGCGCCGAAAAGATACAGGCTCAATGCGCCGAACAGCACCACCCATATGCTCACATAGACGTCAAAGTTCAGGATGCCCCAGTGGTATTGCAGATCGACATTAGACAGGAATTTCATCGCCATGGCCAGCTCAATGAATCCCATGGTCACTTTTACCGCATTCAGCCATCCTCCCGATTTCGCGACATTGTTCATCAGGCCGGGGAATAAGGCAAAGATAGCGAACGGTAAGGCCAGCGCCAGCCCGAAGCCGAGGAAACCGATGATACCACCTAGCTGGTTACCGGATTTGAATATATATACTATGAGATTCCCGATGAATGCGGAAGTACAGCTGAAAGATACTACTACCAGCACCAGGGCCATAAAGAATATTCCCCCTATGCTGTTGGTATTGGCCTTGCTGTTGAGCCTGTTGGTCAGTCCTGAAGGGAGGTTGATCTCGAAAGCGCCCAGCAGTGACAGGCCGAATATGACGAACAGCACGAAAATGAACATATTGAATACGATATGCGAGGATATCTCATACATGGTCGTTTCCGTGAACAGGACGGAAATAAGCCCGCCGATCGCTGCAAATATCAGCAGGATGGACAGGGAATAGATGACCGCATTTCTGATACCCGCCGCCCTGCTGGAGCTTCTTTTGGTAAAGAAGGAGACGGTAATGGGCAGCATGGCATATATGCACGGCATGATAAAGGCTATGAACCCGGCCGCGAGCCCCATAAAGAATATTTCGCCCAATGATTTTTTGTCCAGGTTGCTGTGCGCAGATATGTCTTCTGCGGTAGATATCGCTGCGCTGTCGCCGCCGGCCGCTATCCCCTCCGGGGTACCGGATGCTTCCGGGGCACCTTCTTCTATGAGCGAAGCCTGGTAAACGGTACCCGCCGCATCGGCAGCAGCTACGGTGATCTTAAAGCTGTCTTCCACGGGAGGAAGGCACTTGCCATCCTTGGCATTGCAGGTCGTAAATTCAATGGCGAGCCGCACATCCGCGTTACCGGTCACCTGTACCTTCTGCACATATGTCAGCTCCCCCTTATGTATCTTCAGGTCCAGTCCCAGGTCCTCCACCCGCTTCATGATGAATTTATCCTGCGTCACAGGCGTGCCGACAAGCGTAACGGCATCTGTAGGCACCACTTTCAACTGGGCAGGAATAAGGTATTCATCGCCCGGATCGAGGGCATATACGTACCAGTCTTCCTTTATCCTGGCCTTTGCGATCACGTCATAAGTATTATCCCCGGTCTTGGCAGCGCTTACCGTCCACTGCACGATTTGCGTTACTTCCTGCGCATCAAGGCGGCTGAATGATAATAATAAAGTAAGGAGTAAATAAATCTTTCTGAACATACGTCTCCGGTTAAAAAATTGACTGAAATTAAAAGTTTTTTACAGGTCTGCAAAATATAAATTATAGATAAAAATTATTCTAATAATTCAACATTTTATATCTATTCTGTAATATTGCCTAAATTTGGGATTAAAATATACAATCAACAGCAGAATGTCTAAAGCAACGAAATTTTTGTGGCGCTTATTTTTTCTTGGTCTCCTTTCCTTTATCTTACTCATTGTAGCTATCAATTACGGACTATTGGGCGAAATGCCCCCTATGGAAGAGCTGGAAAACCCGGCCAGCGCCATGTCATCGGAAGTATATGCTGCTGACGGCACCTTATTGGGCAATTATTATATAGAGAACAGATCCAATTCCGAAGCCAACGAGATCTCACCCAATGTCATCAACGCGCTGATCGCTACAGAAGATGAACGCTTTTATGAGCACTCCGGCATTGACGGCAGGGCTATCATGAGGGCGATACTCCTGGCCGGTAAAAGAGGCGGAGGCAGCACCATCACCCAGCAACTGGCCTTGAATCTTTTTGCGGAACGTTCCCCCAATAAATGGCAGCGCATCCTCCAGAAATTAAAAGAGTGGATACTGGCGGTAAAGCTTGAGACCAATCTCACCAAAAGCGAGATCGTTACCCTGTATCTTAATACCGTGCCTTTCGGAGATAATGTGTATGGCATTAAGAACGCCTCCCTGACATTCTTCAGCAAGCTCCCCATTGACCTCACCGTAGATGAGGCGGCGGTGCTGATAGGAATGCTCAAAGGCAATACCATCTATAATCCCCGGAAAAACCCGGACAAGGCCCTTAACAGGCGTAATACGGTGATCGAGCAGATGCTGGGCGCCTCCCTGATCACTCCCGCACAGGCCGGTGAATATAAAAGCAAACCCCTGGGGCTTAAATACAGGAAAGCCGATCATAATGACGGGTATGCTCCTTATTTCCGCCAGGTACTGGCCGAAGAAGTAAAAAGATGGTGCAAGGCCAATAAGAAGCCTAACGGCGACAACTGGAACATTTATAAGGACGGCCTGCAGATCTATACCACCATTGATACGAGAATGCAGAAATTCGCGGAGGAAGCCGTAGCTGAACATATGAGAGACCTGCAGGTCCAGTTTGCGGCGCAATCCAAGATCAGGAACGGGACCGCCTGGACCACAGAGCTGGGAAAGGCACAGCTCAAAAAGGCCAAGATCCAGTCAGAGCGGTATCTTAATATGAAAGAGGCCGGCGTGTCGGAGGCAGAAATTGAAAAAGCCTTCAATACACCCGTACCGATGACCGTCTTTTCGCATACAAGCCCCAATAATTATGTGGATACCATCATGTCGCCACTGGACTCCATCAAATATATGCGTGTCTTCCTGCAGGCCGGGTTTATGGTCATGGACCCCTTCAACGGCGAGATCAAGGCCTGGGTGGGCGGCATCAATCACCGGTATTTCCAACTGGACCACGTTTATAATACCGAACGGCAGGTAGGTTCTACCATCAAGCCGCTCCTGTACTGCTTCGCGGTAGACCATGGCTTCTCTCCGTGCCAGACCATCAGCACTGCTCCCCAGATGTTCAAGGGACAGAAAAAGGCCTATAATGCCGGGGGATCCGCAGGCGGTGCCATGGAAATGAGCAGGGCGCTCGCCTTGTCCATCAACAATGCGTCACTCTACCTGCTGAACCAGGTGGGCATCGAATCCTTTATTGACTTTGCCAGGGAGAAATGCGGCATTACCGGCAAAATGGACCCGGTACCGTCCGTAGCACTGGGCGTTTCCGACATTTCGCTGTTCCAGATGATCGGCGCCTATACGATGTTCCCTAACAGGGGCATCCGTACAGAGCCTTTATTCATATCCAAAATAGAAGATAAGAACGGGAACGTGATCTACAACGCTACCGTTAAGCAATCAGAGATCATCAGCGAAAGTACAGCACATAAGATGGTGACCATGATGCAGGGCGCCACACAGTTCGGTACGGCGGCAAGGCTGCGCTACCGGTACGGGTTCACCGGTGAAATGGCCGGGAAGACCGGTACCACCAATAACCAGGCCGATGCCTGGTATATCGGCTACACCCCGCAACTGCTGGCAGGCTCCTGGGTGGGTTGTGAAGACCGTTTCCTGACCTTCAGCAGTACGGCGCAGGGACAGGGTGCAGCCGCGGCATTGCCTATATGGGGGCTGTTTTTCAAAAAGCTGTATTCCGATGCCACTTCCGGGTACACGGATAAGGAGAAATTCGTAGTGCCGCCTAACTTTAATCGCTGCGGAGGCGGCTTCTACGGCGGCGCTGCCAACAGGGACAGCGATGATACGCTTCATTCCGGCCAGCCCGGTGACCCCGGCAACGGCAACGCTCCTCAAAGCGAAAGCCACCAGAAGCCGAGATCGGAACCGCAGGAAGTGATCGTACCCATAGACGACTGGCAATAGCATATGACATACTAACAGCAGGGTATTGATATTTTCAATACCCTGTTTGAATGATCGAATTCGCCATATGGGAATTTGATGGTAACTTTGCAGTAAACTTTAACCTGAAGGAATTATGGACACAACGACAAAAGGGGTATCCTTTACAGATACCGCCCTGGAGGAAGTAAAAAAATTGATGCAGCAGCCTGATTTTGAAACCGGCCACGTTTTAAGGGTCGGAGTGAAAGGTGGCGGCTGTTCCGGGCTGAGTTACATCATCGGGTTTGACAGGCAGGAAGAGGATGACCTATTTTTCAATATACAGGAAGTGCCGGTGGTGATTAAGAAAGCCCACCTGATGTACCTGCAGGATATGCAGATAGACTACGGTAAAGGGTTGGATGCACGCGGCTTTATTTTCAACAATCCCAATGCCAGCAGCACCTGCGGCTGCGGCACGTCCTTCGCTGTATAAAAAAGATAAAGCCTATGAAATTACCCCGCATTCTCTCCGCTGCATACTGTGTGGTATGTATTGCCCTGTCCGGCTATGCACAGGACGGGAAACGCTATACGGCGCCCGCAACCGACAAATCCACCCCCATCAGCATCAACCAAGTGGACAAGAACGGGTCCCGCCAGGGTACCTGGTACGTAAAGACGGAAGCGCTGCGCGGTGAACCGGCCATCATTTCAACAGGATACTATTACGACAACCGGAAATTCGGCACATGGTACAACTTCGACACGGAATGGCGGCCTATCTCTATTTTAAAATACTCCAAAGGGGTCCTCAACGGCGAAGCGCAGTATTTTGAAAACGGGAAGCTGGTCTGTATAGGAAACTGGCGCGGGCTGAATCCCGATGTCACCCATGATACTATCTGGGTATATGACCCGCGTACGGACTATGAATCTGAAGTGGTGGTCCCTACGGAGCAGGGCACCATGAAGCATGGCATCTGGAAATACTATAATCCCGATACCGGGCAGCTCATCAAAGAAGAAGAGTTCCAGGTAGGAGAAAGCATAAGGGTCATCGAATATACGCCCACCATATACATGGATGAAAGAAAGAGAAAGGACTACGAGTCCCGTTTGCCTCACAACCAGCCTAACAAGGATACCAAACCCTTAAAGGTAAAAGGCAGCCTTACCAGGTAACAGCGCAGTATAATATGTATGCTACCTCTACCTTAAGCATCAGTTATCCCGCTGCTCAAAATTCTCTCCGGACATATCCCCGATACGCTTGTATATGACATATACCAGCGCCGCCACCAGGGCGATCCCGATACACCCGTACACAACGAAAAAGGCAATAGCGATTCCCATATTATCTGAGTTTAACGGCGGTACCATAACAGAGTATTTCCGAACAGCCCTGCATGACCGTGGAAGTGGTCATCCTGACCATTATAACAGCATCGGCGCCCATCCGCCGGGCATCTTCCGTCATACGCTGCATGGCCTGCTCACGCGAATCGGCCAGCAATTTCGTGTATTCTGATATCTCGCCGCCTACTATGTTTTTCAGCCCGGCAAGCAGGTCGCGGCCCACATTCCTGGCCCTTACCGTGCTGCCCCTGGCTATGCCCAATACTTCGGCGACCTCCCCGGCAGGTATGTTCTCAGTAGTAGAAAGTATCATTATCAGGAGTTTATAACTGTTTACAAACTCTTATAACAAATTATTTGTCTTTCGGTTTAAAGGGCAGCAATAATTTCATCTCACCCTGTCCTGTTTTAAGCTCGTCGATATGGCCGGAATATTTTTTATCTGCGGATATAAAGTGCAGGCGCACATTGCTGTCCCCGTTTGTAAAGATGCCTTTATGGGAGGGTGAATAGAACCCTATGATCTTCACTTCCGTATCTTCCAGCTCGTACGTATAGGTGTAAGATGTGGGGTCCTGGCCTGCTGCGGACTGGTCAGCGGGGAAACCGGCGATATGATACTTCAGGTAGGCTATTTTGCCATGCAGCATAAAGGCAAAAGGCTCCCTGTTCATATGATAGGCCATCTGCAGATAGCCCTCCAGGCCCTTAAGCGTCTGCACATGCTCCGGCAGACCGGAAGACGTCCAGTGCTCCACTTCGGTCAGGACGAAGTAAGGCGCCCGTACCGCGTCTACGAGCCTAACCGAAGGCTCTTTAGCATCATTTACCTGAGCAAGGTATATCTCACCGTCTATAATGGTGACCTCTCCCCGCAGGCTGTCATTGGGGCCTGCGCCGAAAAGGAAGGCTATATCATCTTTTTTGCTGATAGCGGTAGTGGCTTCCAGCTCACCCTTCCTTACCTCCGATAAGGCGCCTATGGCATACACCCTGGTGTCCCTGGTGGACTGCTCCTGGCCCGACATGCTATGCCATCCTATACAGGCCAGGCCTGCTAAAAACTGCCCGATTCTTTTCATGCTGTACATTTGTAGGAACAAGAACTGCGAATCTGAATAAGATCCGCAGTATCATTTTAAAATAAAGCGCTATAAAGTTAGTCTTCCTGCAGCTTATTTACAAATATTTTAAGGAGCAGAGCGGCTTCATTAATATTGGTCAGCTTCAGGGTAGCGGCCTGGTCCCGTGTATTGTGATAATATCCCGGACCGCCGATGGTAAAAAAGAAAAAGGCAGGTACACCTTTGGCATAGAAAGGTGCGTGATCGCTGTTGGCCGCCTCTTCACCCTGCCGTATCTGCCTGAAATAACCCTCCGGGGAGTTGGATATTTCCCTGTTGGCTGCCAGCACCTTCTGAAATTCCCGTTCAAATTTTTTCCCGTTCACTACCGCTACGCCATCGCTGGCGTCTCCCCAGATATCCAGATTGATCAGGAACCGGATCTTATCCAGCGGGAAACGCGGATGCTCCACGTAATAGCGTGACCCCAGCAATCCTGCCTCTTCAGCGGCGCAGGCTATGAACATAACATTGTAATTGTCTAAGGGATTGGCAGCATAATGAGCTGCAAGGTTCAGCATCATGGCCGTGCCGCTCGCATTGTCGCTCGCGCCGTAAAATACGGCATCCTGCCCCATCATACCAATATGATCGTAATGCGCCGTAAAGACAATATACCGGTCGGAAGCCTGCCTGGCCGGGACATAGCCGATCACATTGCGGGCCATAAAATCCGTTTGCAGCTCAGCCTCATAACGGGCAGAAACCATGTTGATCCAGTCGGCGTTACGGGCATGCGCTCCATACAGGTAAATGATCCTGGGTTCCCGGAATTCCTGGGTAACGAACCATAACGGCGGATCGCTGACCGGGATGATATAATCGCCGGCGGGCAGGTTGGCAGACCAGGTCCTGACCCCGCTCCAGCCCATCGCTTTCTTAAAGTCATCCGCATGGTGCAGCACCCATACATAAGAATTGTCGGCCAGCTTGTCTTTAATATCTTCCCAGCGCTTCGCCAGAGCGGCCCCTTCCAGGCCGGCTATCTCAGCAGCCAGGTCCATATGCGCGACCCTGCGATTGCTGTAATCCGCACTACGGCTGTAAGGATCCACGAGGTAATCCTCCCCGGCCTTCAGCGTCACGCCGTTCAATGCTACATGCATTTTACCATCGTACTTCACGATCGGCATTTCAAACGGCTGGTAATAATCCAACCCGAAGGATTGCAGTCCCAGCTTGCTATAGGTCCTGGCTATATACTGCGCCGCATAGAACATCCCGTCCTTGTTATACCCTCTTCCGTTGTATTTTGCTCCTGCCAGCTCATTAAGATGTCTCCGCACTATCGTGGTATCAGCCTGAAGCTGGGCAAAGCCCGGCACCTGCATGCCTGCAGCCGCGAGCGCCATTGCAAACCATATCTTTTTCATAAATGAATGTATTAAAGTGTTAAAATAAAATAAATGAAATGACATTTGCAAGCAAAATTCTCTTAATTTTGCAGACTGTAAGGTGTTCCCCCATGGGAAGTAAAAGGGAATCCGGTGTGAATCCGGAACAGTACCCGCTGCTGTAAGGCATATTCCATACATCTCGTCAAAGCCACTGATATTATTTGGGAAGGCTGAGCTGTTGTGCCGAGTCAGAAAACCTGCCTTACCCTACTTTATCATATTACAATGGCTTTCGGGAGTTAAGGCTGGATCACCACCGCTGCAGCAATGTTGCTTACATTCCGGCAGACCGGCAGGTCTTCCGTCTTCTGTTGTCCTTGTATTATGTGAAGTTCAGATGAGCCAACAATTAAAAAACACATACAATGACAAAAAAATCTATCTTATTATCCCTGGCAGTAGCCGGCTGGTCACTCAGCCTGCAGGCACAGACCGTTTCCGATTTTGAGCTGAGCTTACCTTCCAGCGATACTTCTTACCTGGAGACACTTTCCGCAGATGGCCAGTACCCTTTCACCTCCGGTAATGTAACCCTTACCGGAAATATCCAGTACGGGGGCACTTACCGTACCTGGTTCAACTATTCCAACCGTACGGACAGCACCACGGAAAGCTGGACCAATATGTGGTCTGCTTTCCCGGCAATGGGCTATAATTCTTCCACTTATGCCATTGCCTACCTGGAGGCCGACTACCCCAACAACCCGAACCGGACCCATGAACACGGGGCCCAGTTGCTGGGTGCTGCCAGGGGACACCATATCATAGGAGCTTATTTTACCACCACTACTTATGCCAACCTGTACATCAAGGAATACTACCAGCAGGGAGACTATCTGAAGCTGACCGTAAAAGGCTATAACAACAACCAGCCCACCAACACCGTGGAGATCACGCTGGCGGACTATACCGCTTCCGGGCTGGAAATACTTAATAACTGGACCTGGGTGGACCTGATGGACCTGGGCGCCGTAGACAGCATTACTTTCCAGATGACCTCCACGGATGATTATACGCCGTTCTATTTTGCGATGGATAATTTTACGACTTCCGACGGCGTATGCCCGGCTGTGACAGCATTCGCTGCCAGCGAAACATCCGGCAACAAGGCCATGCTTACCTGGCAGGGCTCCAATACTTCCATGATTTCCAGGTACGAAGTAGCCGTAGACCAGTCCAACACGAACGAGCCTGCCAGCAGCACCGTGACCTATCCTGTAGCGCTGACCGAATTCGAGGCTGTCGACCTGACCCCTAATACCGATTATGTGGCGCATATCCGTACCGTGTGCGTGGAAGGCGCCTCAGAATGGCAGAAATTGAACTTTAACTCCGGCGCCCTCGGGATCCGCGCTATCGCGACCCTGGATATCAATATCTATCCTAACCCATCCGGCGGACTGGTGCACATTCAATATCCCGCGTCTAAGATCAGCAGCATTGAGCTTTTAAGCATAGACGGCAAAAGCATCATGCAGCAAAGCTTTACCAACCAGATCGACCTGTCCGGCCTGGGCAACGGTAATTACATCCTTAAGCTGAGAGATACGGACGGGAATGTAGCCCAGAAGATCATTTCCAAACTGTAATACACCTTTTTCATACAACTTCCCGGCTTATCCCGGGAAGTTATTTTTATCCGAATAGCTCACTAAAGTAATGAAAAAACAACTGCTACTCATACTGTTTTTTGCGCTGCATACGGCTATGTACGCCCAATTCCAGCCACAGGCGCCGCTTTCCGGCCACCACGCGGTGCATAAGGATGATACGCTTATCAAGGCCTGGGCGACAGGCGCCGTATTTGAGCCGGGATGGATACAGATCACCGATACCACGCTGGGAAGAGTAAGCTCCGGCAATATCAGCAATGTGCTGGGCAAGGCCGGCTTTAACCTCATCAGCATGGGAGACGGCGGCGTTATCACCTTCACTTTCGATGCGCCCATCGTCAATGCCGAAGGGCCGGATTTCCTGGTCTTTGAGAACGGCTTCCTGAAGCAGGATGACAGTACGCTGGCGTTCCTGGAACTGGCATTCGTGGAGGTCAGCTCCAATGGTATTGATTTTGTAAGGTTTCCCGCTACCTGCCATATCCCGGATACCGCGCAGCAGGACAATTTTTCCTTTACCTATGCAGAACACGTGAACAATCTGGCAGGTAAGTATATTATGAACTGGGGAACGCCCTTTGACCTGGAAGAGCTGAAAGGCGCGCCCAACCTGGACATCAATAAGATCACCCATGTGAGGATCATTGATGTGATCGGCATCCTGGATGACAGCCTGGGCAGCAGGGATAAGGACGGGCGCCTTATTAACGACCCCTTTCCTACACCCTTCCCTTCCTCCGGATTTGATATTAATGCCGTAGGTGTGCTGCACAATGCGGACGGCACGCAGAATATCCCTATCAGGAACCTGCGCCTGCGTATATACCCCAACCCGGCCATGGCCACATTGCAGGTGGAGAATGACGGCTATCCTGAGAATGCAGCCATTGTCATCTTCAATGCCCAGGGGCAACTGGTGCATCGCGAGGATTACAAGACGGGCATCGCTATTGATATCCGGCACCTGACGCCGGGCAGCTATATTATCAGAATACAAAATGAGCATCATGTATATCAAACCAGGTTCCATAAGCTGTAACCGGATCGCCATATACCTGCTGGGCATATGGATGGTACTGGCCGGCTGCGACAAAAAGCCGGAGCCGCCGGACGACCCGCCGGTAACCGAAGGGAGAAAAGCGCTCATCCTGAATGAAGGCAGCTACGGGAACGGGAACGCCTCCCTTACCCTCTATAATATCACTACCGGAGAGGTGCACCAGGACTGGTTTGCCGGCAACAACAGCGGGCAGGTGCTCGGCGATATCCTCGAATCCGCGATGCTTATCGGCGACCGTATCTTCCTCGTGGTCAATAATTCCAATAAAATCGTGGTGGTGGACAGGAAAGATTTCAGGGTACAGGGTACCATAGTGTTGGATCAGCCCAGGTATATACTGCCTGTCAGCGAAGAGCTGGCTTATGTCAGCACCATGTACCATAGCAAGGTATATGTGATCAATACACAGACGCTGGAGATCGTGCATACCATACCTATGCCTTACCAGAATACGGAAGGGCTGTTGCTTTCGGGCGATTATGCCTATGCCTGCAGCTGGGATAAGGCCAATAATAAGCTGTATAAGATCCGTACCGCTACCCATCGCATCGAGGACAGCATCACCCTTGCAGGGTATGCTCCCCACAGCATACTGCGGGACAGGCAGGAGCGCCTGTGGGTATTCGGCGGCAATAAGGTGTACGATATTACTTCTTCCATCACCGTATTACAGGATAACCGTGCCATCAGGAGCTATACTTTCAGTCCCGAAGCGGAGATCGTCAAGCCGGTGTATAACAGCAGGAACGATATGCTGTATTTTATCAATGTGGATTATGAGTATAAGACCACCCAGGGCATCTATAAAATGCATACAGAAGATACGGGTGTGCCGGCAACGCCTATGATAGCAGCCGGTAATTTCCAGTATTTCTACCAGATCACGCTGGACAGCCTCACCCAGCAACTGTATATAGCAGACCCCAAAGGATTCATCCAGAACGGCGATATGCTGATCTATGACCTTGAAGGCCGGCTGCAGCAGACCATACCCACCGGTCTGGGTCCCAGCAAGGTATTATTCCTGTAGATGACCCGCCGGTCCCTCGTGCCCGGGTAAAATTTAACGGATAGGAAAGGCACCCTGCACTGATGGGTGCCTTTCCTTATGTATCCTGCAGCACCTTATCTATTTTATGGATGAGCGTATCCACGAAGTCTTTCTGCACGGTGGTCAGCGCGTTCATATCTACAGCCTGGTCAGTGGCGTAGATCAGCAGGCACATGGCAATAAAGTCCTGGTGATCCCTTCCCGCAAAATTCTTCTTGAGCTCGTTCAGCCGGTCCTCTATGCACCTGACGGCAAAACGCACCTTTTCCTCATCTTCTCTTTTGATGCGTATCCTGTAGCTCCGCTCTGCCACCCAAAGGTGTATGGGTATCGTATCATGCTGCTGTTGGTCGGTCATATGCTGCGGGGTTTCGGTCAATAAAAAAGGAGCAGGTCCTTACAAAAACCATACTCCTTACAAAAATATTAAAATACTTTATTTTCCTACGGAAAACTTCTTGATCTCCTGTGCGAAATTGTTCGTATTGTCTATAGCCAGTATAGCGTCTGCCGCTTCTACCGCCTTTTTATAATTTTTGCTGTTATAATAATATTCCGCCAGGTAGGCATAGCCCGTTATCTTATCTTTATCAGCCGGAGTATAGCCCTCTTTGTTGAACGACAGCCATTTAACGAAATAAGGTTCAGCAGCCCCGGTCTTGGCATCCTTGTCTATGGCCATCGCGCTACGTGCCTGCCAGTACACAGCCACGGGCTCATCGGGATGCAATTCCGCCATTTTGGTAAAGATGGCCAGCGCTTCGGGCAGCTTATTGGCATAATAGGTAAATACACCCGCATTATAATAGTCAAAGGTCGAGGTAGGCGATACGCCCGGTGTTTCGGCAATGATCATCGTATAATACTTGGCAGCGCCTTCAAAATTATTGATATCCTGGAAGATCCTGCCTATGGACAGGTAGGTCTCACGTTTGTGAGCCGCCGTATCCGCAGCAATCGCTTTCCCGAAATATTCATGCGCCTTGCCGAGGTATTCCGCGCTATTGGCCTCGTCCGTACTGGCAAGCGAAGCATATATCTTACCCGCATAGGTCAGGTCATCCACGCTCAGCCTGGTTTTATCCTTCGTTTTGTTGAAGTAGGTATTGATGCTGGTCAGGGCCTCCTGGTACTTCTTGTTCTCGTACTGGGAATAAGCCATAGCCCTGTAAAGGGAGGCCTGGTCCGCATTGGTATTCAGCAGCTCAGCCAGTATGCCTTCCGCTTTGGAGTATTCCTTGGCACCGATCAATACGTTCACATAATCTATCTTGTCGATATAGCGCTTATCGGAAGCCTGGTAAAATTTTTCGGCATTTTCAAGCGCCAGCGAGGCTTTGTTACCTGCCTTGTCATACTGCTTGGCAAGCTGCAGGAATGGCATAGGGTTGGAAGGATCCGCAGCCTTGGCCTTATCAAAATTGGTGATGGCCAGCTCCGCATCCCTGGACCTGAGCCCCAGGCTGCCTAAATAGTTATAGGCAAGGGATTGTATGCTTTTATCGGTGCTCTGCGCCGCGCTGTTAAAGCTGTTGTACGCCGCACCGCCTTTGTTCAGCCGGTTCATATACAGGTAACCCAGGTTGAGATGGGTGGCAGCATCCTTATTGATCTCCAACGCTTTCTCATACCAGCTTACCGCTGTTTCATAATTTCCTTTACCGGTATAGGCTACAACATCCGCAGCCAGCTTATATTTTTCCCATTCTTTCTTTCTGGCACCGTCCACCACACTGTTCAGGACGGTTTCCACCTGGGTCTTATTGCCTTCATAGGCATACAGGTATGCCTGGCCTATCTTGTATCTCCAGTCTTTATCAGATATTTTTGCAAAGGCAGCCTTAGCTTCCGTAAGCTGGTCCATTTCCAGGTGGGCAAGGCCCAGCGCCAGCGCCGCTTCCGGGTTTTTATCCGCCAGCGAAGACATAGCAGATACTGCACTTTCATACTTCTTATAATGAATCATTTTAAATCCATCCGCCGCGCTCTGTGCGTTTACGTTCAGCACAATGGCGGAAGCGAATGTTAATCCAATCAGGTGTTTCATTGTCTTATTTCAATTTAATGATGTAAATTTTCCTTATATACAGTTGTTTTTTATTTTAAGATAACATCGCGTATGACCAGGGGAACCCTTAACGGCAGCATATGCTCCAGGCGGAAGACCGCCTGTCCGCGCTCCTGCCCCAGGAAATTGGCGAGACCTGTGCCCAGGCCGCGGTGCGATTCCCGCAGGTGAAAGTATAAGGTCCTGGTCAGGGGATAGTAACCGTCAAACAGGTTGGCCTGGTAGGGTTCGTACAGCTCGTTCAGGCTGTCGCTTTTCAGCGCCACTACCCGCACATTTTCCCTGAACCTGCCGTTACCGGTCCTGTCGCCGCTGTCATACAGATGACCCACCGCCACAAAGCCGATGGCATTCTTATGCTCAGCCACATATTTAATGACCGAATCGGTGGTCTGCAGCGCATAGATATTAGACCCGAATTCTTTTCCGGGGATTAATTGCTCCTGCATATACTTAACAATTCCCGAACGTTTGTTATCAAAAACGATATCATACTGCCGGCTGTAGTTATTGAGCAGGATGTTGGCGAGCATCTCCCTGTTAAGGTCGGCATCTGGGGAAGCGGGGTTAACGATCAACGCAACAGCATCCCTGGCCAGGGCAACGGAACGGATATTGATCTTGTTCCGTTTCATGTAGTCTTTCTCGGCAGCGTTCAGGTCCCTTGCCGCCACGATTATCCTGACACTGTCTCTCAGCAGCAGGTCAAAGCAATCTTCCTGCGGCAGGTACTTCACCTGCAGCTGCGCATCTGGAAAGGAGGAGTCGAATATCTTGAGCTGCTGCTCCATGACCGGCTTGTAGTTCTCATCGAAAGCTACGGATATTGTTCCGGATGTCAGCGTATCCGTAATGCTTTTTTTAGGCTTATCATTATTTCCGCAGGCATACAACACCATGCTTAAGACCACAGCGCACAGGACTGCCCAGGTATTCATCCGGTTCATCATAGCTTTATATTACCATTTAACAGTTCGGAAAGTATCAAACTAAGCCGTAAAGGTAATGAATTTGAATTATTTTGCTTTTGAGGAAATTTATATCCTTCAAATTTAATACTTTCATAACGCTTCCTTTATAAAACGGGGGCGGCAGGCAAATTCCATAATTTTTCATTTAAATTTGTTCCTTCACACTATTAAGAGCCATGCCCTTATTCAAACGACTGCAGGAGGCCGGGTCCGATGTTATCATCTGGCATATCACGGAGGAGGAACAATACTTCATAGAACAGTCCGGCCTGATCAGCAATAAGATCCACCTGAAAAAGCGGCTGGAGTTCCTGTCCAGCCGGTACTGCCTCAAGCTGCTGCTACCGCATATCGAATTATCCGATATCGCAAAGGACAATGAAGGCAAGCCTTACCTGCTTTCCCACGATGTACATTTCAGCATCTCCCACTCCTATCCTTACGTGGCCGTAGCCGTACATCACAAGAAGGCGCTGGGCGTTGATATCCAGACGCTGCAGGATAAGATACTCCGGCTGCAGCCCAAATTCCTGGGCACCGCCGAGATGGCGCTGTGCAACAATGATATCAGGCATATCACCGCGGCCTGGTGCTGCAAGGAAGCCATGTACAAGAAGTATGCGCTCGGCGGCCTGGATTTCAGGGAACATATGCCTATCACCCGGCTGGCACTGGAAGAGAGCGGACAGGGCAATGCGGTCATACATTTCAACAAGGATGACGCCCGCTACCTGCAGGAGCTCTATATCGAAACAGGTGATGACTATGCCGTTGCCCTGACCTTATAAATCCCCCGGAATGCGGTATATCCGTCATCCCTTTGATTATTAACTTTACATTCAGTAATTTTATCCGCATCGTAACTCACTAAAAACAACTGTTAATGAAAAAACTGGTTCTGGTTTTCGGTACAACCCTATGTTTATTTAATCCTATTATGAGTATAGCACAGGCAAAACTGGTAGAGAAAGTAGAGAGGAAAGGTGATGAGATGATCATCCCTTTCGAGAAGTATGTCCTGCCTAACGGATTAACGGTCATCCTGCACGAAGACAAAAGCGACCCTGTGGTGCATGTGGATGTGACTTACCACGTAGGTTCCGCACGGGAAGAGCTCGGCAAATCCGGGTTTGCCCACTTTTTCGAACATATGATGTTCCAGGGATCGGACAATGTAGCCGATGAGCAGCATTTCAAGATCATCACGGAAGCCGGCGGCACATTGAACGGCACCACCAACCGGGACCGTACCAATTATTTTGAGACGGTGCCTTCCAACCAGCTGGAAAAGATGCTGTGGCTGGAAGCGGACAGGATGGGCTTCCTGCTGGACGCTGTTACCCAGGAAAAATTCGAGATACAGCGCGCTACTGTAAAGAACGAGCGGGGACAGCGCTATGACAACCAGCCTTACGGCCTGATGAGCGAGGTGGCCTCCAAAAACCTTTATCCTCACGGGCATCCCTATTCCTGGCTGACCATAGGTTATATAGAAGACCTGAACAGGGTGAATGTCAATGACCTGAAGAATTTCTTTTTAAGATGGTACGGGCCCAATAACGCAGTGCTGACCATCGGCGGCAATATCAATAAGAAACAGACCCTGGACTGGGTAAACAAATATTTCGGCAGCATTCCTGCGGGAGCAGCGGTGACCCCTGCCCAATTCCCGATACCGGTGCTGGAGCAGGACCGTTTTGTGACCATGGAGGATAATTACGCCAAGGTCAACAGGCTGCGGATCGTCTTCCCTACGCCGCCCCGCTTTTCCAAAGAAGAGGCCTACCTGGACCTCATCGCCCAGGTGCTGGGACAGGGCAAGTCGTCCATACTGTACAAAAACCTTGTAAAGACCGGCCTGGCGTCCAATATCAGCGTTTACAATTATGCGGCGGAGCTGGCGGGTGAGTTTACCATTGATGTGACGCCCTTCCCCGGCAAAAGCCTGAACGAGATATATAAGGTAGTGCAGGCCTCCCTGGAAGAGCTGTCCAAACGCGGCATCCGGCAGGACGATATCACGAAATTCGTCAATTCCATGGAAAGCCAGATGATCTACGGCCTGGAAAGCGTGAGCGGCAAGGTCAGCACACTGGCAGCCTATTATACCTTTACCAATGACGCCAACTATATCACCAAAGAGCTGGCACATTACCGGAGCGTGGACCCCAAGACCACTATGAGCATCTTCAACCAGTATGTCCATGGCAGGAAAAGCCTAGTGCTGAGCGTTGTCACCAAGAACGACCCGGCCAATGAAGTAAAGCCCGGCAATTATACCGTAGATGAGACCAAAGGCTACCTGGATATCAATTATGGCTATGACGGCCTGAAGTACGTGAAGGCGCAGGATAAGTTTGACAGGCGCCAGATGCCCAAGGAAGGCGCGGCTCCCGTTATCGCTACGCCTAAGTTCTATACCGGAAAGGTAGCCGAAGGCTTCAACCTCATAGGCAGCTATACCAACGAGATCCCGGTGGTGAACACGATCATCAAGCTGAAAGGCGGCAGCTATACCGATCCCAAGGACAAGGCGGGGCTGGCAGCTCTTTTCGCTACCATGATGAGCGAGGATACCAAAAATTATACCGCGGAACAGTTCAGTGACGAGCTGGAAAAATTAGGCTCTTCCATCACTATCAATGCAGGCGGGGAAGATATCAACATACAGGTAAGAAGCCTGCACAAGAACCTGGACGCTACCCTGCAATTGCTGCAGGAAAGGATCTTCAATTCCGTATTTAACCAGGATGATTTTGACCGGAACAAAAAGCGGATGATCGAGAATATCAAGAACGCCAACAACCGTCCCGCCTATGTAGCCAGCGTGATCTATGAAAAGCTGCAGTATGACAGCAATTCTCCTTTAGGCAGGAACCCTACGGAAGCGACACTGAACAATATAACGCTTGAGGATGTGACGAATCTGTATAAGAGGGCCTTCTCCCGTAATGACGCGTCCATCATCGTTGTAGGAGATATCAAAGAGGCGGAAGTAAAGCAGAAATTCGATTTCCTGAAGCAGATGAACAATGCCCCGGTAAGCCTGCCCTCCAGAGAGGTGATCAGCAAGGCCAACAACCTGGCCACCAAAGGCATCGTATATGTTGTGGATATACCGAATGCTGCCCAGACGGAATTCAGGCTGGGTAAGGTGACCGGCACCGCTTACGATTATAACGGGAATTATTATGTGTCCACCATCACCAATTATCCCCTGGGAGGCGCGTTCAACAGCAGGCTGAACATCTATCTCCGGGAAGAAAAGGGATGGACGTACGGGGCCCGCTCCAATTATAACGCCAATAAATATACCGGAAGCTTTAATTTCAGCGGCGGCATCAAGGCAGAGCCTACGGACAGCGCCCTGGCCGATGTGTTACGCATCATCAATGAATACCGCAGCAAAGGCATCACCGCTGAAGAGCTCAGCTTTACCAAAAGCGCGCTGACCAACAGCGAGGCGCTCAAGTATGAAACAGGCTTCCAGAAAGCCGGCTTCCTGTCACTGATGCAGACCTACAGCCTGCCTGCCGATTTCAAGGAGCAGCAGCAGACCATGCTCAACAAGCTCACGGTAGCTGATATCAACGGGAGGACACAAATACTGATCCCTGCTACAGAGGAGTATATCATCCTCCTGGTAGGCGATAAGGCAAAGATCGCCGCGGGCATTGAAGCCAAAGGCTTTAAGATCGTAGAGCTGGATAAGGAAGGGAATATCAAAAAATAATACTCTCCCACAGCCAGATCAATATAAAAAGAGGCTTTTTTAAAGCCTCTTTTATTGTCACATGGAGCCTGTACAGATGTGATATATATAAATAAACAACCCTGTCATATTTCGACTTAGCTCAATATGACAGGGTTGTTTGCTTTTCAGACAGTCATTTCTAAAGTTTATTCCGTGTACCTGCTTTACCAGCGGGAAGAGCTCCAGTGCGGAGAGAAAGGCATGACCATAAGGGAAAATTTTACCAGCGGACCGGAAGCACTGGAAACCACCTTAGACTGGTAAGACAGGCTGCTGCTGCTGTTCTCCACCGTATAGCTGTCCCAGCCTACCGGGTAATAGGAAAATCTTAATTTCAGCTGCGTGCCGATAAAATGTCCCACATCGGCATAAAAGAAAGGCATAGTGGTTATCATGTGCTTACTGTAAGCAAAGGCCTCGGGTCCTGTAAATACATCATTCAGCCAGGAAGGCGCCATCCCGACCCCCAGCCCGAAGGAGAAAAGCTTCGATTTGTCAAAGGACACTTCCCCGCCATGGCGAAACCCGAAAGTAAGCGGTATCCTCAGGTACGTCTTGAACATATCGTGGGTATGGTTACGGACATAGGCAGTAGCTTCGGCAAAGCCCATTTCCGCTCCGGCGCAGAATGTAAGTGAATTATAAGGGTCAAATTTGACGAAGTTCATATTCCAGCCCACCACCAGGCCCCACATCTTCCTGATATTATAGCTCACCTCATATGTCTCAGGCCTTTCCGGCTCCTTGCCGTACCTGTAATCCCACAGCGTGAATTGCAGCGTCTGGTCGAACGGGCGCGTATATTCTATCCCGCCCTGGGCCGCATGGTATGGCTTGAGGTTCTTCCCTTTAGCCACCGCCTTTTTATACTTACGGGCAGGGTCATTCCTGATCCCGTCTATTACTCCCTGCGCGTGCAGCGCAACGGTCCCCGTCAGAAAAGCCGCACAGGCCAGTATATGCTTTTTCATTTTTATACGATTACATGCATTATCCTGTAAATATATAATAATACCTTAAAATTGCAGCTATTCCGGGCGATTTTTAAAGCAATCTCCCGCTTTAGATAAGCAGAGCACATGAAAAAATCCCTTTATACGCTGCCGGAAGGACAGGGTGATAAAGGGATTCATATCAACAGCGGTACTTACCGCCTTATTTTTTTCTTTGCAGGACCTTCTCTACCGCGGCTAGGATATTTTCTTTTCCCAGGCCGTATTTGGCCAGCAGCTCCAGCGGCTTGCCGCTTTCGCCGAAGGTATCATTGACAGCCACATATTCCTGCGGAGCAGGGTTATGCCTGGATAATACCTGTGCCACGCTGTCGCCCAGCCCGCCGTTCGCCTGGTGCTCTTCCGCCGTCACGACACAACCTGTCTTGGCAACGGATTTGATAATAGCGGCTTCATCCAGCGGCTTGATGGTATGCATATTGATCACTTCCACGCTCTTACCTTCCGCCTCCAGCGTACGGGCAGCTTCCATGGCTGTCCATACCAGGTGCCCGCAGGCTATGATGGTCACATCCGTACCTTCATGCAGCACCTGCGCTTTGCCTATCTGGAAGTCACTGCCGTCCTCCGCCGTGAAGTTGGCCCATTTCACACGGCCGAACCTTAAATATACCGGTCCTTCCCAATCCGCTATGGCCTTGGTAGCCGCTTTGGTCTGGTTAAAATCACAGGGTACGATAACGGTCATACCGGGCAGCATCTTCATCATTCCTATATCTTCCAGCACCTGGTGCGTTGCACCGTCCTCACCGAGTGTCAGTCCCGCATGCGAAGCGCATATCTTTACATTCTTACCGCTGTAGGCCACAGACTGACGGATCTGGTCATATACGCGGGAAGTCGAAAAGTTGGCAAAGGTGGTAGTGTAAGGGATCTTGCCGCCAATGGTCAGTCCTGCAGCCACGCCTATCATGTTAGCCTCCGCAATACCGCACTGGATAAAACGATCGGGAAAATCCTTGATAAAAGCGTTCAGTTTTAGGGAGCCTGCCAGGTCTGCTGTCAGGGCTACAATGTCGGGGTTGGATTTTGCAGCTTCGTGTATACCCTCACCGAACCCGGCGCGGGTTTCTTTTTCATTTTGTAATGTGTACTTATCTAAAGACATAAAAAGGATATGAAGGGAAAATTTATTGATGGTTCTTGTAATCGGCCGTAAATTTAGGATTATTTGTCTTCCAGTGAAAATAACGAGTCCACAAATTCGTACTTATTAAAGATCTGCAGATCTTCCATCCGCTCTCCTACGCCAATATATTTTACCGGTATCCTGAACTGGTTGGCTACAGCCAGCACCACACCGCCTTTTGCCGTGCCGTCCAGCTTGGTAATGGCCAGGGAGGAGACATCGGTGGCCTGTGTGAACTGCTTAGCCTGTTCCAGGGCGTTCTGACCGGTGCTGCCGTCCAGCACCAGGAGCACCTCATGCGGCGCATCGGGTATCTTTTTGGCGATCACACGCTTGATCTTATTGAGCTCATCCATCAGGTGCAGCTTGTTGTGCAGCCTGCCGGCCGTATCTATGATGATGACATCGCTGTTGCGGGCAATACCGCTGGCTACGGTATCATAGGCTACGGAGCTGGGATCGCTTCCCATTTCCTTTTTGACGATAGGCACATCCACCCGCTCGCTCCATATGGTCAGCTGGTCTACCGCCGCGGCCCTGAAAGTATCCGCCGCACCCAGCAGTACCGATTTTCCGTTCTTTTTAAAGTTATGGGCCAGCTTACCGATCGTAGTGGTCTTACCTACGCCGTTGACCCCTACCACGAGGATCACATAGGGCTTTTTATCGGCGGGAATATCAAAGGTCTCAAATTCATTACCGGGAGCATCGGTCAGCATTTCCGCTATCTCTTCCTGCAGTATCCTGTTCAGCTCGGAAGTATTAAGATATTTATCACGCGCCACGCGCTCCTCTATGCGGTTAATGATCTGTACCGTGGTGTCCAGGCCCACATCAGCAGTAATGAGCGCTTCCTCCAGGGTATCCAGCACTTCTTCATCTACTGTAGACTTACCCGCTATAGCCTTGGATATCTTGGTAAAGAAATTCTCCTTTGTTTTCTGCAAGCCCTCATTCAGCGCCTCTTTCTGCTCTTCCTGCTGCTTGTTCCTTTTAAACAATTTATCAAAAAAGCCCATATTTGATAAAATATATGATAATGTGAGTGTGATTAATGTAATTCTGTCAGCAAAAATAGCCAATTAATGCGGAGTATAAAATTATGCCTTATAAATATTTAGGCCAACTGATCATTATTATCAAACTTTTGCGCAATTTTAACCGCGAATTTTACTACGTTTAAATTTACTGATTTGGTCATTCATAAAAACAATCTTCACTTTTTAAGGTTCTTGCTGGCAACACTTGTGATCGTGGGACATGCCTATGCCCTTACTGATCCCGGCAATACTCATTATTACCGGGGGCATTATGTTTTTTCGTCCCTTACCGCCTTAAGCGTGAATGCGTTTTTTATTATCAGCGGGTATCTTATCTACCACAGCCTGATGCATACCGGGACCTACCGGCAGTACCTGACCAACAGGCTGCTACGGATCGTTCCGCTGTTCTATATCGTCATCATCCTGACGGTATTGGCCTGCAGCTTTTTTTTCGTGCCGGTCCAGGACCGTCCCTACTGGGAGCAGACGGGCACCTGGGACTACCTGCTGAACAACCTTACCATCTTCCGGCTGACCCATACGATCCCGGGCGTGTTCATCTCCAATCCTGAACCTCTTGTCAACGGCTCTTTATGGAGCATCCCTTATGAAATAATATGCTATTTATGCTTCAGCGCGCTGTTCCTGTTCAGGGATTGCTCCAGGCAGAAAGACCTTATAATGATAGCCGGCTATATAGCCTGCACGGCCGCTTATCTTGCCGTCCATGTATTTCATCTCCTGCCGGGCAGCGGCGTTACTGATACCCTGACACGTTGCCTCCTGCTGTTCTTCACAGGTATGATGACAGCCCGATTCCTGCCACCGGCAGGCATCTCTCCCCTAACCGCGCTCCTGTGCTTCCTGGCATTCGCAGGACTGTATTATTTCCGGCAACATCTTTTTTACGAAGACCTGTATATGCTGTTCGTATTCCCTTTCAGCATCTTCATCATGTATATCGCCTTTGTCCCTAACAGGCTGCTGCCGCGCTTTGCAAAGCTCGGGGACGCCTCTTACGGCATTTATCTTACCGGCTTCCCAGTGCAGCAGATGATTATATCCCATTTCCCTGGCTGGCATCCGCTGGCTAATGCCTCCGCTACCTGCCTGATCGTTGTTCCCCTCGCTTTTGCCAGTTGGCATTATATAGAAAAGCCGATACTGAGCCTGAAGTACCGGGTAAAATAACCATCATCTCCATGTGTAAACCTCAAGCGCCAATTATGTTAAATATTTCAAAATAACCCAACTTTCACATAAACAAAAAAGTCTTTAAGGAAAAGGAGCAAAATCTCTGCCGTCACCAGCCCAGACCACCATCCCAGAGGTACCCGGAAGGTTACTTATTTCTTTTTCATAAAACAGACTGTTTATGCAACAACGTTTTATTACTGTATGTAGCGCCAGCGCCATCCTGCTGCTCCTGGTGTCATTTTGTTCTTTTTTTACGGCCAATGGCCAGACCCTTGTGATAGGCGCCGGAGCAATGACCGGCACAGCTACCAATGGTGCCACAGGGGACAGCGGACCGATATACAGATCCACCGGTGCCAGCGCTTTTATCTACTCCCGGCATCATTATTATTATTCTGCCACAGAGCTGGCAGGACTGCCCGTAGGTTCGCTGATCACCCATCTCGCCTGGAACAAGGATAACGGCGCGGCATCCAACAGCGCGTGCAATTTCGAGATATGGTGCAAAAATTCGGCCCTGACACAGGTACCCGCCGCTCCCCAGACCTGGGCAACGCTGACCACGGGGGCGGGAGCTACACAGGTGTACACAGGCCTTACCAATGTACCGGCCGCCATAGGCTGGTTCACTATTGCCCTGCAGACACCTTTCATCTATACCGGCGGCGCGCTAGAGATCTCCGTTGCCTATGACCATTCCACAGGCACCAATCCCTGGTCTACGCTGGGATATTCCTGGAAGCGGGACAATATCAGCAACAGGACCATCTCGTATTGCGGGAATAGCAACAGTACTACTTTGAACAATAACAGGACGGTAAGACCGCAACTGCAGATAACCTATACTGCCGGAACGCCCTGTACCAATCCTCCGACACCCGGTGATGCTACCGCAGACCGTAATAATGTATGCCCCGGCACCGCGGTCGCGCTGGACCTGACCGGCAACAGCAGCGGCAACGGGCAGAACTACCAGTGGCAGAGCTCTCCCGACAATATTACCTATACCAACCTGGGCGCATCATCCCTGCTGCCCAGCCGGACCGTCAACCCGGCTGCTACCACCTGGTACAGGTGCCAGGTAACCTGCAACGCCGGCACACCCGTTTATTCTACGCCTATAGAGGTAGTGACCAACAGTCCCGTCATCACACCGGCCACGACAGAAGTGGTACTTTGTGAACCCGGCAGCACGACACTCAGCGCAACCGCTTCTCCCAATACGGACGTCAACTGGTACAGTGATGCCAACCTTACGACCCTGGTATATACCGGCACAACTTTCAATACGCCGTATCTCGCCTATAACACGACCTTTTATGTACAGGGCGTCTTACAGGGACAAGCCTGCAAGTCTGACTCCATTCCTGTCCATGTAAGGCTGAACGGATCGCCCCACGTAGACCTGGGTACGAACAAAAGCATCTGTGTGGACCATGGACATAAGGAATTCCTGAATGCACGCAATGCAGGCAGCGATTACCTGTGGGATAACGGCTACAACGGCCAGGTAAGGGTGGTAGATCAGTCCGGCAAATACTGGGTAACGGTAACGAACGTACTGGGCTGCTTGTCCAGTGATACCATAGTGGTGGATTTTAAATGGAAACCGCAAGTGGAGCTCGGCAATGACACCACCGTCTGCAATGGTACGGGAATAGCCCTGCATGCAGGCAGCGGCGCAGCAGCCTATATATGGAGCACCGGCGAGACCACTGCCGATATCGTGACCCGGACACCCGGCACATATAAGGTAGTAGTGACCGGCCATAACGGCTGTATCAGTACGGACAGCGTGCAGATCACACACCAGGGTATGGCACCGCAGCACGAAGGCATATGGGTAAAGAACCTGGGCAATATGAATTTCCGCTTCCAGCTGCACAACCCGAGCTATGTCACCTCCTATGCGTGGGATTTCGGAGACGGATCACCGCTCTCCTACCTGACCTCGCCTACACATACCTTCCCGGCAGCCGGCAACTATACCATAAGGCTGATATCCCAAAGCGAATGCGGCAGCTCCAATGATACCACCACTATTCATATACTTCCCACCGGCATCAGCGAAACCGTGCTGGCAGACGATATCAACATCTACCCGAACCCTGCCAGGGAGAAGGTCTTTATAGAAAGCGTCCGAGATGCCAGGATAGAGCAGATCACGGTCAGCAATACGCTCGGACAGGCTGCAGGCACTTATACCTTCAGCGGTACCAGGACCTGTACAATAGATATTTCACAGTTGAGCGACGGCATGTATTTCCTGACGATCAAGACCTCGCAGGGCACCGTCACCCGACCTATTACCATAGCGCCGTAAAGGACAGCAGGCAGGAGCACATCCGCCTTATTTTATGGCTATACCCCGGGCGCCAGGCTTGCCGGATTATCACCTTTATAAAAAAATGCGTACCGTTGCAACGGTACGCATTTTTTTATGAAAAGACCAGGCTTATAAGACGGATGCCTGGAATTTGCTCAGATCCGTAAATCTGGCGATCCTGCTGTTGACATCCTCCCTGGAGATCTCTTTCAGGCGGATAGGCCCGAATTTCTCCACGCAGAAAGAGGCCATAGCAGAGCCTACGATCACAGCGGTCTTCATATTTTCAAAGCTCAGGTCGCCGGATTTAGCTAAGTGGCCTATAAAGCCGCCCACAAAGCTGTCGCCCGCCCCGGTAGGATCAAAGACTTCTTCCAGCGGCAGGGCCGGGGCTGAAAATACCTTGTCTTCATAGAACAATAGGGCACCGTGCTCACCTTTTTTGATCACCAGATACCTGGGACCCATGGCGCGGATCACTTTGGCCGCCTTCACCAGGGAATATTCTCCCGAAAGCTGGCGCGCCTCGCTGTCATTGATAACCAGCGCATCTACCATGGTCAGCACTTCTTTCAGGTCATCCATAGCGATATCCATCCAGAAGTTCATCGTATCCATAACGATCAGCCTGGGCCGCTTTTTCAACTGGCTGATCACCTGCTTCTGCAGGGAAGGCATCACGTTGCCCAGCAACAGGAATTCAGCGCCCTGGTAGCTGTCCGGAATTACGGGATTGAACTGTTCCAGCACGTTCAGGTCTGTAACCAGCGAATCGCGGGTATTCATATCCATGTGGTATTTTCCACTCCAGAAAAAAGATTTGCCGTCCTTTACGATCTCCACCCCTTCACAGGTCACCCCTCTTCCGGCCAGCTCTTCCATCTCTTCCTGCGGGAAGTCACCTCCGACAATGGATATCTGCTTTATAGGAGCATAAGAATAGGAAGCTGAATAGGCGGCATAGGTAGCAGAACCGCCTACCACCCTGTCAATCTTGGCAAATGGTGTCTCTAAAGCGTCAAACGCCATAGTACCCACGATAATTAAGGACATATTGTTATTTTATAATGAAAGAATATTTCTAAAAACCGGTTGCAAAAATAGCGTTTTATTGCGACAAGCCGTATAAAAAGCCGGCTATACCTCATGCCGCAGCGTTTCGGCCAGCAGCTCCGCAGCGCTAACAGGCACCACACCCGAGACTTCACATACGATCCCCCCCGCAAGGTTGCTCCACCGGGCGGCCCGGTGCATATCCCCTGTGGCGGCATATACCAGCGCCGCTACCGCTATCACCGTATCCCCGGCACCGCTTACATCGGCAATGGTACGCCTGAAGGTGGGATAAATGGCAGCAGATGTCCCGTCATTAACGTACACCCCTTTTTCGGAGAGCGTTATAAATGACACCCGGTGGCCCAGTTGCCCGAGCAGCTTTTCATGGATGGTATTCAGGCTGTCCAGGTCGGGTGAGATATCCTGCCCGAAAGCATCCCTGATCTCTTTCAGGTTGGGTTTGAATATGGTCACGCCCTTATAGGCGAAGAAGTTATCCTTTTTGGGATCAACGGCCACCGGCAGCCCCAGCACTTTGCAGTGACCCAGTATCTTATCCAGGACATTGGCTTTCAATACCCCTTTGTTATAATCTTCTATAATAACTATGTCCGGCTTTTCGACCTGCAGAAAGCGCATCACCTGGTCTATAAAGGGATGCTCCTCCTCTTTCACCAGCTCCTGCCTTGTTTCATAGTCTATGCGCATCATCTGCCGTTCCTTGCTGATGATACGCTGCTTACAGGTAGTTCTGCGATATGGGCTGGCCTGCAGCAGCTCCGTGCCTATCCCCTGGTCTTCCAGCAGACTTTTCAGCACAACGCCGTTGTTATCATCGCCTATCACGCTGGCCAGCGTTACAGCCGCGCCCAGCGACCGGCAGTTCAGCGCCACATTGGCGGCGCCGCCCAGGCGTTTTTCGGAGCTATCCACATCTACCACCGGCACGGGCGCCTCCGGGGACATCCGCTCCACCCTGCCGAAAATATACTCATCGATCATTACATCGCCTATTACGCAGACGCGCATATTGCCGAACGCTTCCAGTATTTCTTTATTGGTCATATCGTAATAAAAAATCCTGGGCAAAATTAAGATATTCCGCACGCATTCCTGCCTGTTGGCTCCGAATTCCATACATAGTTCTATATTTGTTGTACATTATCAAGACAGCAACGATGGAAATAATTGTTTTAGCAGGCGGACTGGGCACCAGACTGCGGAGTGTGGTGGAAGACGTTCCCAAGTGTATGGCCCCGGTAGCCGGCAAGCCTTTTTTAGAGCATATATTACAGTACCTGGAAAGCCAGTTCGTGGATCATGTGATCTTATCGCTGGGCTACAAGTATGAAACGGTCATTGACTGGCTGCGGAGCAAGGCCTTTACTTTCAAGGTAAGCTGGGTCGTAGAAAAAACACCACTGGGCACAGGTGGGGGTCTGCAACTGGCTATGGGCAAGGCCAGGTCATCCAGGGTATTCGTGCTGAACGGCGATACCTATTTCCCGGTCGACCTCCGGGCCATGCAGGCGGTGATGTCGGATGATACCCCCATCGTAGCCGCCCTGAAGCCGATGCGTCATTTTGACCGCTATGGCACCGTAACGACCGATGAAGACCAGAACATCCTGTCGTTCCAGGAAAAGCAGCCCTGTGAGCAGGGACTTATCAATGGCGGCGTCTATTATATCAACAACGACCTGCTGCAATTACAGCAGCACAAGGCTCCTTTTTCATTTGAGCAGCAGGTGCTGGAAACGACACCGCACCTGAAAGCCCTGGTGCAGGATATCACGTTTATAGACATCGGCATCCCTGAGGATTTTGAAAAAGCGCAGACCCTGCTGGCAGATGCCTGATGTACTGCCGAATACAGCCATCAATACGCTATACTTATCCAATAACAGGGCGGCTCCACTGCCCTGCTGTTTTATTGCAGTTGCCGATATGAGCAAGATATGGGCCACCTCATTTGATATCTCCACAGGATAAAATCAATTTTACTGGTATAAAGCTACTGAAGTTGGAAAACCCTTCGCCGGAAGGATTACATTCAACACAACTTACCTTTCTGAAAAAAAATTCCGTCCCGTTTTACTACGCCGTACGCTGACGTAGCCCCTTCTACCAGAATGGGGCTATCTAAAGGAATATAAAGTACGAAGTTTCCATACATTATACCTTTTTGATAAAAGCGGCAAATTAGTGTTTTTTTAGTATGGCATATATATGGAGGAAAACCTGTTGGATGTTTTAGATAAGGTTTTATCTGAGCTGGAGTTGTAATCCTATAAGAATATAACAGTATGGCAGCGGCAGCAGTCTCCTGCCATCCGTCAGGCACAGAAGGTTACCCTCTATGTCAGGCGTCTGAGACTCCTCGACTACGCTCGGAGTGACATCCGTAACAGGACCGAGATACCGGACGGTTTAAAAGCCGCGGCCCAGCGTATCCCGTATGGATAAGCATAAGCGTGTTGTGTAAAAATATTATTATCCCCAGAAATACATCCTCAGAGGCTATCAGCATAGCAGCACTTTTATTAACGCAAATAGTTCGCCCGGACAGGCGCACACAATGTCAAATGCTGTTATATATGGTTGGTGGCATAAGCTGTCACGTTGTGAATAACCTTTGGAATTAATGAACGGTAACAAGATATTTTATCTGTATAGATGAGATGCGCTGTACAGAAAATAATTCTAACATATTGCTGCTTGCCATTTTTAACGATACTAAATTGTTTTTAAGCCGGGCATTGCAGCCCATCACTAACCCGAAGAACACAAGGCGGTAGTTTGCCTGATTCGATCAGTTTTTACCCCTTAAAATAAGCGAAATAGACAACCCTATCTCGCTTATTTAAAAATACCGGCTGATGAATATTGATTATCATAAAAAATGTGGCATCACTAACCCGGAACTCCTTATCTCCCTACCCTACCTACAGTCAACAATAATAAAAACATCTTGATAAAACAAATCTGAATTATCCTCAACAGAAATACTAATGCCCTTTAATGTAGTACTTCGGATAGGATTATACTCTCCCGGGCTAATCAGCACTAAATCTCCAAACTTACCCGGAAGGAGTGAATGCATATTGATATAATATTTTTTATTTACAACATACCTATCAAAGTTGTTCAGGTTTGTATCATAAGCTACATATATCAATTCATCTTCTTTAAAGCTTTGTTTAAATTTCAAATTAATTAAACCTTCATCTACAGCTCTTTCAATTAATATCAATTTTCCTCTAACAGCCTTGTATTCAACATTTCTATTTTTATATACATATCTTTTATGAGAGGAACACGATAAAATAAGAGCTATAGGACAAATCCATAAACAGAAAACAACCCCAGTTAACCCTGCATTCATATGTTTTCATTATACTATTTTATTATATACTAAAGATAAGCATATGCTCCCGGATTTTCGGTGCCAGTATCTGTCTTTGTCAAGAATGGGCACGTTCATATTACCAAGATGGTCCTTTTTCGTTGTAAAGACTGACGTGTTTTTATCCATTTATTATTTATTACTTTTTTGTAGATCTTGTCCTCCTAAAACAATTCAGGCGATACACTGTCCGCCGAAATTTTATACTTCAAGGTTCTAAAGATATTGATTTACTGAATCCTTATTTCCTTTTTTACCATTCTCTGATACCCTGACGCCTATATTTTTTAAATTTAATTAGCGAAAAATTCATTAGTAAAAAAGCAAATAAAACAGATAATAAAATATGAATAAAAAAAGCTCTATAATCAAACGTTGGAAAATAATTACTATCAGTAAAAATTAAGTCTAACACAATACTTCCCAGACCTAAGACCCAATAATTCAAGAATAATGAAATAAAGATGCAAGATTTAGATTTCTTGTGTTTATGTAAGTAGTCAGAAAAAGAATTTAAGAATAAAAAAAGAATAGGCAGTATAAATATACCACTAACCCACCCAAAAAGTTTAGAATTAACATTATTGATCACCCAATATAATACCACTCGAACTATGAAATAGTTTATATGAGAAAAATAATAATTCATAAGAAATAAATCTAATATTTTGTTTTCACTTTCTTTTGTCCACTATGATTTTCTTCTCTAAACACCTTCGCACTTACTGCCTTCACAATATAATGATTGCTTCAATAATGAGCATTTATTATCAGAAAATTATATACCTAAAAATGCAGCATCACTAACTTTGGAACACTACCACCAATCAGCACTATAAATACCTATTTGTTTTATTTCCTTAATTTCCATCGGACTCATTATATATATCCTAATACTATGCTCTTCCTTTCGAAACTTATTTTTTTCTTTCAAAATTTTCAATTGATATTCTCTTATATTTTTAAAATACAAAAGCAATTTATTATTTAGCTCAACAACACTTTCTCCTTTAGGATATAATTTAATAGCACTAAATTCTTTCTTATCATTCCTATAAAAAGTATACTTATAGCCATTTTTAAAATCAAAAATCTTTTTTACCGGAAGCCAATAAAGCCCTATTGAAGCATTAAACAGAACATCCTCTTCCTTACTATAATATGAAACTTTATTGGCATTTAAGAAGTAGGTTTGGCCACTATAATTTTCATCTATATAGGGATGAGGAGCAAAAACAAAAAAAGTTCCTGAGATTTTATTTATTAAGAAACCCAAAGCATACTTACAACATTCAAATGAGTCAAACCTTAGGCCTATAATAAAGCTATCAATAACAGTATATCTAAAACTATTAGCACCTACCATAGTGTCAGTTATATTCTTATAAAAAAAATCTTCAGGCTCATATTTAACAAAGGCAAGAGAATCTGATTTATCTTTCTTTATTAAACTAATTTTATTCATTTGGTTCATTTCTAATAAATCCTGAGCTTGTGATTTTTGAAAAAAAACAAACAAACTCAACAATGTAAATATTAGCTTAGTCTTTTTGAATACTTCCTTCAAATTCATATAGTTTTCCTCCTGTAGAATTTCATTTTAAAAATAAAGTGGTTGGACTATTGTTTTCTATAAGTCGATAATCACTTAAGATTTTGCGATAAGATCGACAACCCCAAACGCAATAACCTTGAAACTTAAAGTCTATATACTTACCTTTACCAACTATTTCATTGATTTTCCTGTCTCTTAAGTCCAAGTTTATAAGACCTCCCCGCTTCCATTCCTTCCTTGCATAGGCATACCGAATAGATAATAATCTGTAAAAGAGCTTAGATTGGCCCCAAGTTATGATCATCCTGTTGTAAGTATCCCTAAAAATGAGACAGTTTAAAACTAGAGAAATTTATTAATTTTAAACTGTAAAAAGATGAAAAAGACAAGATTCACAGAGACACAA
>MKSF01000021.1 GCA_001897155.1 Bacteroidetes bacterium 47-18
AGTGATTTTAGCAGGGCTTCGACGGGGCTCAGCCTGACAGCCAAGGGACTTGTCACGTAGAGAACCTGTCCTGTCACTCTGAATTTTTTATTGTCACATGGAGCCTGTCGAAATGTAAAACGATGCTATACAGCCTTATCGAAGGTTGATGCTTCGGCATGCTCAGCATGACCGTCACGTAGAGTTACACTAAATCATCTTGTCACCCTGAGCTTGTCGAAGGGTCATTCATAATGGTTTTAGTGGGGCTTCGACGGGGCTCAGCCTGACAGCTAAGGGACTTGTCACATGGAGAATCTGTCCTGTCACCCTGAACTTTTATTGTCACATTGAGCCTGTCGAAATGTAGAACGATGTTATACAGCCTTATCGAAGGATGTTACACTGAATCATCTTATCACCCTGAGCTTGTCGAAGGGCGGTTTATAGTGATTTTAGCAGGGCTTCGACGGGGCTCAGCCTGACAGCCAAGGGACTTGTCACATGGAGAATCTGTCCTGTCACCCTGAACTTTTATTGTCACATTGAGCCTGTCGAAATGTAGAACGATGTTATACAGCCTTATCGAAGGATGTTACACTGAATCATCTTATCACCCTGAGCTTGTCGAAGGGCGGTTTATAGTGATTTTAGCAGGGCTTCGACGGGGCTCAGCCTGACAGCCAAGGGACTTGTCACGTAGAGAACCTGTCCTGTCACTCTGAATTTTTTATTGTCACATGGAGCCTGTCGAAATGCGGAACGATGTTATACAGCCTTGTCGAAGGGTGATATATATAAATACACAACCCTAAATACACAACCCTGTCAATATTGCGATTACGCTCTATATGACAGGGTTGTTGACTTTTTAAACAGTTATTTATTTAAACCGTATCCTTAAGAATGAAACGGGTACCTGTAATCCGTAACGGGCACATAGGTTTCCTTGATGGTACGGGCGCTCAGCCAGCGGTACAGGTTCAGCGCGGAACCCGCCTTATCATTGGTACCGGAAGCCCTGGCTCCGCCAAAAGGCTGCTGGCCAACTACCGCGCCTGTAGGCTTGTCGTTGATATAAAAGTTACCGGCAGCATTGACCAGCCCTTTGGTCAGCGTTTCAATAGCATACCTGTCCTGTGCGAAAATAGCACCGGTCAGCGCGTAGCCGGAGGTCCGGTCCACCACAGGGATCATATCTTCCCACTGGTCGGCCTCATATACATAGATGGTCAGCACCGGTCCGAACAGCTCTTCGCACATGGTCACATAATCCGCCTTTTTAGCCTCTATAATGGTCGGCGTAATATACCAGCCGTTCGTTTTATCGTAGGAGCCGCCGGCTATGATATCCGCATCTGCATCGGCTTTTGCCTTATCAATATAAGATGCCAGCTTGTCAAATGATTTTTCATCAATTACCGCATTGACAAAATTGGAAAAATCATCTACCGGGCCCATTTTAAGGGCATTGGTCTCGGCTACCAGCTTTTCTTTGATAGCTGCTGCCAAGTTGGAAGGCAGGTAGGCACGTGATGCCGCAGAGCATTTCTGGCCCTGGTATTCAAAGGATCCTCTTACCAGATTAGCTACCACCGCATCCACGTTCGCGGAAGGATGCACGAATACAAAATCCTTGCCCCCGGTTTCTCCCACGATGCGCGGGTAAGCCTTGTACTTATGGATATTGTTACCGATGGCCTTCCACATATTCTGGAATACGCCCGTAGAACCGGTAAAGTGCACCCCTGCAAAATCAGGATGATTATAGCAGATTTCGCCTGTTGTCGGGCCGTCCGTATAGATCAGGTTGATCACGCCGTCAGGCAGACCGGCTTCCCTTAATATTTCCATGGTCAGGGCCGCCGCATAGATCTGTGTATTGGCCGGCTTCCATACCACCACATTGCCGCACATCGCAGGCGCCGTAGGCAGGTTGCCGCCGATCGCGGTAAAATTAAAAGGTGTCACCGCCAGTACGAAGCCCTCCAGCGGGCGCCATTCGATCCTGTTGTTGAATCCCTGCGGTGCAACCGGCTGCTCAGTATATATTTTACTTAAAAAGTGGACATTGAAGCGCAGGAAGTCTATCAGCTCACAGGCACTGTCTATTTCAGCCTGGTAAGCGTTCTTGGACTGACCCAGCATAGTCGCTGCATTAAAGGTATAACGGTATTTCGTAGCGATCAGCTCGGCCGCTTTCAGGAAGATGGCAGCCCTGTGTTCCCAACTGGTATTAGCCCATGCGGTCCTGGCGGCCAGCGCCGCGTCAATAGCTTCCTGGACGTGTACCGACTCTCCTTTATGATAAGTAGCCAATAAATGCCCGGTCTCATGCGGAGGACGGACCTCTCCGGTCTGTTGGGTTCTTACTTCCTTACCGTTGATATACATAGGTATATCCTTTACCTCTTTTTTAAGTGCGGCAATGGCCTGCTGTAATTGCTGCGCATCAGGAGAACCCGGCGCATAATCCCGTACCGGCTCATTTTTAGGTAATTCAAAAAAGAAATATCCGTTATTCATTATCAATTAGTTTTTGGAATTAATTTAGGCAAAGGTAATAAAATAAAAATTGCCCTGATGTATCCTAAGGCACACAGGGCATATAAAAGGTCGTGAAGACAGAAGATCAATTAGAAAGGCAGATCATCGCCGTCATCCGTAGCAGGCGGGGTAAAGCCCGGTGTGCTTTGCGTATTTTGCTGCGGTGCGGCAAAGTTATTCTGCGGTGCTCCCATAGGCTGTCCTGCGGGCTGGGCAGGCACTCCTGTCGCCAGGTTGGCCGGCTGTATCCTCCAGGCGTTCAGGTTGGTAATATAACGTACCTGCCCGTCCCTTTCCCATTTATTACCACGGATATTAAAACTTACAGTCAACATATCCCCTAACTGGAAATTATCGATAAGGCTGCATTGGTTGTTAGCCAGCTGGAAACTTGCATAATTCGTGTAGGTCATCCCATTGGCTGCCTGTTCTGATAATTCCAATACAAACTCCCTTTTGGAGAACGTTGGTGTGATTTGCTGTGTATCAAACTTCTCAAAAAGCCGTCCGGTGATTTCTAATGCCATAATATTGTAAATTTTAATGTATTTGTAAAAAAGCGGAACATCAAAATTCCGAAGGAATATCGAAAATAAAAAATTTTTTTAAATGAAAGCCTTTTCCTGCATATCTTAATAGGACTTAATAAACCCTATTTTAAAGATGTAAGACGTGCCTGTCAAAACCTCCGGTAAGCCCATGGCCCCGTCTTGCCATACCCGGGATCAGGGGTTATTACGTCATATTATGCGCCCGCTATTCTTATATTACAATCTGTTTTAAAGATGTATGCATTTCGTTAATACAAAGGTAAATAAACAATAATCTGTTATCTTTGTTTTTCACGAAAATTTTAAGGGATTGAATATTAAGCTTTTAGGGGTCATAAAAACCTCAGTACTATTACTTACCTGTTATTTTGGTGCTACGGGGCTGCTTACAGGACAGACCAAGTCGCCCCCCAGACCTGAAGGCTACTGGCTGTCTTACTTCGGGGATAACAAGATCAATTCCCGTATCGGCATCCACTCCGAGCTCCAGCTACGCAGCTTCCTGATGCCTCATGCCATGCAGACCCTGCTGGCACGTGCAGGTCTGAATTATTACATCAGGCCTTACGCGATGGCTACCGCAGGCTACGGGTACATCTACAGCGTACCCTCCGGTGATGAGGTGGCCGGCTCCCAGCTTTCCGAGCACAGGATCTGGCAGCAACTGCTGCTGCGACAGAAGCATACCCATATTTTTATGGATCACCGGTATCGCCTGGAACAGCGGTTCATCAATAATCTTACCACGCATACATCCCAGCTGGACCACCGCCTGCGATACAGGTTCCAGGCCCTTTTCCCGCTGTATTCCATAGACCCCCATTTACGCCACTGGTTCCTGGCCTTCAACAACGAGATCATGATCAACCTGAAAAAAGAGCCGTCCAGGCTATTCGACAGGAACCGTCTTTTTGCGGGCATAGGCTACCAGGTGAGTCCCAGGATGAATTTCCAGTTAGGCTACCTGAACCAGTACGCACAGGTGCCCGGCAACAGCAGACCCCATATAGATCATGTATTGCTGCTCGCCGTATCCTATAATATGGACGACCTGATGCAGTCCCTTTACAGAAAAAAACCGGAATAATGACACGTAACTTCATATTATTCATTTTTATTGCGCTTGGTCTTACCGTTACAGCAGCAGCTCAGCAAACAAAAACATTCGAGGATGCTTACGGCATAAAAGGCACCTATACGTACAGCGGCATATTGCCCGACAGCCTCCTGCCGCAACAGGGACCTGTGGATATCAAATGGCGGGAGATAGAAGGTTCCGGCATCACTACCTACCGGGCCAGGGGACGCACAGCGCGTCACCAGCCGGAAGGTAACTGGATATGGGAAGAAGCCCGCTGGGGCTATAATATTACCGTGGGAACAGGCATCCAGCCCGTCTTCAATACTATGGGAAAACGGATGAAATGGGAAGGCGGCTTTGCCCGGGGCATTCCCCATGGTAAGTGGATATTCACCCTGGACAGCATTACACCGGGTGATAAGGTCCTGAAAAAGCTGCTCAGGGTAGAGCTGACCTATAGGAACGGTATTCCCGCAGGCCCTGTGCTGTACGAAAATTATGAGAGCAACAGCCCGCTGAAGGTCAGTGGCACTACTGATGCGAACGGTATCGCAACCGGCACCTGGCTGTATGCTTATACCGGCGAGGACGGGCGACCCGTAAGAGAAGAACGTAACTATAAGAACGGTCTTCTTACCTCCATCACCACCCGCAGGGGCAATGAAAAGACCATTACGGTACTGCAAGAGCAGCCTGAAAATACCCGGACGGGCACCAGGATATTCGCCTCTGACGGCCACCCTGCGCCGCACACCCTCCGGATGGACCGGGAACTGAACGCGTATTTCCTGGACGGCTGGAAGCTGGACCTGTTCCCTTATACGTTCAACAGGGCCTTACCGGGCTACAGGAAGCCGGAATATCCCTTATCCGAAGACGAAAAAGAGCAAATTACCGCCGGCAGGCAACTGGTAGCAGACCAGCAGGAAAGCATCCGTCATCATTTAGCCGGTAATATCAATATCCACCGTTCCAGGAGCGGCACGCTGGATACCTCGATCGCTTACCTGCAATTATATTACCAAAGGCTGCAGTACACAGATTCCCTGCTTAAGCGGACAGCAGACCCGCTTTTTACCTATAAGAACAGGTCTGAACAGGGCCTGCAGCATTGGGTGGATGGCCTGAACAGCATGACCTATGCCAGGGGGGAGATTTACGACAGCCTGGAAGTGCATCTGCATGCTTTCAGGTTAGTCAACAGGCAGAACGTCTTTGCAGATATCCGTAACATGTTAGAGCAGGACGGCCACAAGCTCCCGGCATATTTTAAGGTGGTGGAGGAAGACCGGCAGGCCCTTGACCGGGAAGGCACGCTGCGGAAGCTGGAAGATGCCATGGCTGCCAGGCTGGAAGTGCTGCAGGACAGCTACGCCGGCAAGAGCGGGATAAGCGGCGAGATCTATCAAAAATGGATCAAAGGCGATATACAGGAACTCTTGCAGCATTATGCACGATCAGGTAATTACGATACCGCGCTGCATATAGGCCATACCATCATGACCCGTATGGATTCGCTGGAGCGCTGGACGCACCGCACCGCTGCATTTGACAGCATGCCACGGCTGCTCAGGCAGCAGTACACCTACCTGGCTTATAATCCTTATACGGGTGTCAATGATATAGAGATCACCCATAAAAGAAGGTTCATCACCAATATCCTGGTCAATATGTGGCCTTATATGGAGCAGGAAATGCAGCAGGAGCAGGACTGGCATACCTGGTCCGCCCTGTGGAACCGCCGTTTCCAGGTCTATCATTATCTTGTGGATTTTGTATCGCAGGAAGACCGGCAGGCCCGGAAGCTGGAACAACGTATCAGGAGCGAGCGCAAGCCCGATAAGATGATCCGGCTGCTCACGCACCAGGCAGAACATCCATGATAATATTTTAATGATTATATAAGATGTACCTCACATCCGTTCGGAATGACCGGCACGCGACAGTACTTTCATAGCACAAGCGATCTTTGGATATTTCCCAGCAAAGCTTACCTGGACAAGAGGCGATTTCCTGTAAGCCGATAACACTTAATATGTATAATATGTATATAAAAAAGCTCCTGCTGACGCAGGAGCTTTTTATGCAGTAGCCGGGTTTTAATTTTTCACCGGCAGGTTATTGTAGGTCTTACCATATTCCAGCATCTGCTGGAAGAAGGACTGGGGATAGGTCAGCTTCACATCTGTAATATTGCCTTTCTCATCTTTCACCGCTTCCAGCTTAGGCTGGATAAAGCCTTTGTAAGGCCTGATGTTCAGCGCCTGGTAACGCTCCAGCACTTCCTTATGCAGTTGCGGGTCTATTTTCACGCCGTAAGTTTCCACCAGGTTCTTTCCGGCTTCATAATCACCTTCGGATTTGATCCTCTGGATCTCTCTCAGCAACTGGCCGAACAGCTCCCTTAATTTTTCGTAGTTATTGACCTGCACATAGGTCTTGTTGCCTTTCTTTACAAATTCCACCACTTTGTCCGCCTTGCCTTTCTCATATACCCAATAGGCATTCAGCGCCCTGTTGCGCATATGCGCCTCTTCTATCTCATCTCCGGGTTTGATACGTGTCAGCTGTGTCATCAGGCCATTCATCATATAGCTGTCATATTCCGCCTTGCCTACTTCCAGCGAAGGCATAACGCCTATGTCCACCAGCTTCTGGTCCATCACATAGTATAAGGCCACCAGGTCAGCCCTTGCTTCTTCCAGTGTGGAGGCATAGCTTTTCAGGGTTTTATCAGGTGTGCTGACACCGGGATTGATCTGCCCGGAAGCGTGTCCTATACATTCGTGCATATCCGTATGCAGGTCGCTGGACAGGTTACCGTACTCCTTGATCCTTTTCAGCACTTCGGGGCTGACCGCAAACTCGTCCAGGAAGCCGGAGCTGGCGCTGCTGGTATTGTAAGCGGCTACAATATTACCCAGCGATACGGATTTGGAGCCGTATTCTTTCCTTAACCAGTCGGAGTTAGGAAGGTTGATACCTATCGGCGTGGTAGGAGCAGCATCTCCCGCTTCCACCACCACGTTGATCACTTTGGCATTGATGCCGGTCACCTTTTTCTTCTTATGCTCCGGCATCAGCGGTGAATTATCCTCGAACCACTGCGCTTCCTTGGCGATAGCTTCTATCCTTTTGGAGGACTCAAAGTCCTTGATGGACACGATAGATTCATAGCTGCCCTTTTTACCGATAGCGTCATTGTACACTTCAATAAACCCGTTGGTGAAATCCACGACCGTTTCCGTGGTCTTGGTCCATTCTATATTGTAGGCATCCCAGGTTTTCAGATCGCCGGTCTTATAGTAATCCGCCAGCAGCTTCAGCGCCTTGGCCTGCTGCGGGCTTTCCGCTACGGGGATCGCTTTCTCCAGCCAGTAGATGATCTTGTCTATGGCCGCGCCATACATGCCTCCTGACTTCCATACCTTTTCGGTCAGCTGGCCGTTTTCCTTTACCACCTTGGAATTCAGGCCCCATTCCGGCTCCCTGTCGGAGTGCGGGAATTTAGCATAGAAGTCTTCCACTTCCTTAGCGGTCACACCTTCATAGAAATTATTGGCAGAGCTCACTACATTGTCAATACCACTGCGCAGGTCCACCATTTTCGGCATATAATTCTTATCGAACATGATCTGCTTCAGGCTGCTCAGCAACTGATCTGCTGTCTCGCCTTCCTGCAGGGGCAGACTTTCTGCCGGCGTATTTTTTACGACAGCCGAAAAGTATTCGAAGGAGAAATCCGGCATGATTTTATCATTGGCATAATGATGGTGCATACCATTGCTGAACCATATCCTCCCGGCATAGGTCTGCAGGGCATCCCAGTCTTTTCCCGTTTTACTGCCTGTATAGGAGCTGAATATGCCTTCCAGCGTTTTTCTTACCAGGAGATTGTGCTTATTTCTCTGGTCATAAATGATGTCCCTGCCTGCCAGAGAGGCTTCGTACAGGTAATATGCCAGCTCTTTCTGCTTCAGGGTAAGCTGGTCCCAGCCCGGCACTTCATAGCTCAGTATCTGCAGGTCCGCAAAGGCTCTTTCATCAAAGCTGCTTTCCGGCTGCCCGGCCGCGCCCTGAGAGCTTTTTGTTCCATCTCCACAAGATGCCATCAACAACATTCCCGCTATTACAGACATACTTAAAACGGATTTTTTCATAAGATTGTATTGTTTAGATATAATTCAAATAGAGATTGCTAAGTTAAACTTTTTTCATTATTAAGACGCCTGTCCTTATTTTTGAAAAAATATTCCGATGACCTTATTGCTAGACATTGACCCGGAAGCACAGGCTTATTTCGATAACCTCAGGCAACAATTCTTCCCTAAACATAAGCTCCGGGATAATGCCCATATCACACTGCTGTACCAGATACACGAAGCGCCGGAAAAGGTCATGGATAAGCTGTCCGCCATTACTTTTCCGGAGTTCAGCATCCGGGCCACCGGCATCCTTCCCTTTAGCACAGGGAATGCCGTCAGGCTGGAAAGCGAAGCCCTGCTGGAATTGCATGCCACCCTGAAAAAGACATTCAGAGGCCGGATATCCAGGAGAGACCTGGTGAGATACCGCCCGCATCTAACTATCCAGTTGCACGTTACCGCGTTCAAGGCACAGCGTACCTTAAAGGAGCTGGAAGGCGTCTTCGTTCCCTTTGAGTTTGCAGCCCGGGGTATGAGCCTGTGGGTCAAGGATAAGCAGGAGTCGGCAATGGTACGGAGCCTGCCATTTCCCGCCCCGTAATTTGCCAAACTGTCCCTGTCATGGCAACACACATCCGCATCACCTTACCTCTATGGTCTTAACGCCAGAAGTACCGTAGTTGAGCGGCATATACATCATTTCTATCTTGGCAGGATTCATGGTAAATACCCCTTTATATTGCGCTTTCACAGGAATACTGAAGGTATAAGTACCCTTTTTGAGCGCCGGCAACGCGATATTCACCTGCTCATCAAGGTATTCCCTGTGAGATTCATAACGGTGGCGGGCAGGTTCCGCCTTAGCTATACAGCCGGCAGGCAGCGGTATTTCCAGCACCATAAATTCCGCGTCTTTCTTCACTTCCACTTCCACCAGCAGCTCAAAGTCTTCAAAAAGGCCTACCCGGCAGGTGGTCGTATCTTTCCTGTTGATAAAGGTCTTTACGGCAAAAACATCACTTTTATGTACGCCCAGCGTATCCCGCTGCCTGTAATAGTATGAGAAGAATACAGGCCGGTAGCCCGATTTGGCCACCTTTACAGCCGCATCGCTGTTTAAGCTGCCTGTATATGGAAAACGGGTAATGGTATCATTACCGACACAAAGACGGACCTCTTCTTTTTGTATGGCCGCGAGATCCAGCGTACGGGCAATAGCCTGTATGGCCAGGGATGATTCGTAAGTGTTACGCCAGCCGTTAAATGAGCGGTTAGCTATCAGCCAGAAGGCCACCCGGCCGGGACGAACGGCAGGATTCAGCTCCGGCTGACTTACAAGGCACTGCAGGGCATAAGCATTCAGCACCATATCATTGTTCCATAAAGACCCTGAATCAGCAGTAAAATAGGCATTACCGTAAACATCCGAATGATAGTTCAGGAATTCCCGGCTGTATTGTTTCATCACCTCCGTACTGAGCATCGCTATCAGCTGATACCGCTGCACGGTATGCAGTGCAGGGCGCAGCCTGCTGTCATCCAGCATACGCGTGATCACCGTATCCAGGTATGCCTGTGATGTTCCTAATCCTTTCAGTATCTCCAGCAGGCTGATCTTGCTGCGATGATCCATGGTACCGTCCAGCCGGCTTTCCATATACACCTGCGTGGCTTTTGTAAACCCTGCAGGCTGCGTCATTTCCTTCACCGTGCCGGCCAGCAGCAATGCCTGGTAGGCACGGGCTGACACCCAATAATCAGCAGCTCCCTCACCCCACCAGCTCCAGGTACCATCTGCTTTCTTTCTTTGCAACAGCAGCTCCACATACCTGTTAAGCGCCTTGTATATTTTCCCGTCCACCGGCTCATCCAGCGCTTTCCGGATACGGATATAATTCACCAGCCCTATGATCTTGGCAGATAATTGCTCATTGCACAGGTGCCTGTAACGGAATAGGTACATGGCTTCTTCTTTTATGATATCATACTGCTGTGTATATGCTGCCACCAGCACTTCTTTTCCCGGAGACAGTTGTTTGAGGAATATCGCGGTATCGCCGTTCAAGACCACAGCCTCGCCTTTATTCACCACCACGCCACGCGGCAGGACAGGAAGATCATGCACTTCCCCGTCCAGGTAGCCGTCCTCTTTGACAACCTCGTATTGAACTTTCATATGCTCTACACCGGTTTGCGCCTTCAGCAGCAGGACATCATCATAGGACCTGAACAATGCAATGCTTTTACCCGATACCACCGAATCGTTCAGGGATAGCCTGGCAAGGAGGGTCAGGGAATCCGGCGTCAGGTTCTGTATGGTATTGGAAAACCATAAGCTGTCACCTTCCACGATAAACCGCGGCAGGTGGGATGTGGTAAATAAAGGCTTGAAAGCATTGACGGTGGCCTGGTACTTGCCCCGCAGCTTTCTGCCTTTAGTGGCTATTATAGCCGCTTCCCAGGCAGTAATATCATCCGGGTATCGTACGGTAAAGGCGGCCTTACCATACTTGTCGGTGCGGACATGAGGTATCCAGAATGCGGCATCGTTAAAATAGCTCCGAAGGGAAGCCGTACCTTCCGGCTGATCGCCCGGCACCGTCTGGCTTGCAATATCCGCGGGCAGGTCTGCCGGGTCGTAATCCTTTGTACTGATAAAGATCACACCGTTCCTGGCCGCATCACCATATAAGGCCACATATGCCGGGTCGGTTACCACTTTGAACGTGTTACGCACTTTTTCGCTGAATGCAAGTATGCTGCCATTGTATAGTTTATTGTCTACAATGATGAGCGGCATTAAAGTATCAGGAGCGATTGCATTGACACCGGCAATGTTAACATTACCGGACACATACCTGCTATCAATAGTAGCAGAAGTAATACGGCCTGCTGAGCCCACCCATTTAGTCTTCTGCATTTCTCTGCCACTATAACGTTCCGTAATCTCTATGCCAAATAACGAACCTTCCAAAGGCAAGACAACGTTTTTTTCAATGACCCGGTGAGTTTTGTTGCTTTTCCAGCCTCTGACAGCATCGTCATCATTGAGAGCTTTGCCCAGCTTCCAATTTTCGCCGCCATATAATGCTTCAAGAGACGTATCAGGATCTATTGCAGTTGCCGGGATATACAATGTATAATTTCCATCACTGTCTGAAAAAGTGCCAAAAGCTTTATACCTGATCCATACCGGCCCAGGGACTGGAAAGTCCTCAAACTGTACCTTCCCTTTCAAAGCGGCCGTATAATTTTTATAATACGTTCTCAATAAATATTGGATAAGCAATGCACCACGCTCACCATTAGTTGTAGCATATGACAATATATCCTGTAATTCTCCTCCAATCAATGTATCATATATTTCAGGTTGAGACAGCCTTACATGATACCAGCCCGATCTTCCCAGATCAATATCTTTTTCCATATACATCCGCTTACTGTCAAGAAGAGCAATATCGTAAAGTCCCTTTTTCAGCCTGTAAGCACCCGCAATATCTGCATTGACAAATTCATATTCAAACGGATCGTTTTTCTTGATGAATAATATATTCAATTGACTGCTGTCCGGTGCGTATGAAGTATCAGAAACAACAGGACCATAATCCAGGCGTACCCTTACATCAGCATCCAGCGTATCTTTAAACTTCATACCGGCCCAGACAGACCTTTTCCATAGCACCTGATACCTTTTATCCCGGATCTCCGCCATCACACCTGAATATTTTTTCTCAAACCTGCTATTATATACTCTCAACCTGGGTATTCCGGCCTCTCGCAGCATGTCCCTATACACACTATTGTCAAGTGATGTTAAAACGGAACGGTTGGGGCTTTCAAAGTAGTATGCATACCCCGGCAATATCCTGGGTTCTGTAATGCTATACCTGACTGGTAACCTGCTGCTTTCTTTAGCATACTCATTATTAACATCATAGGACCAGATACAATTACGAACGGGCGCAATGAGTGCATAGGGCTCCCTGTCACGTAACAGGAGATCCGATAAAAGGAGCGTATCATAGCCCGGCAGCAGAACAGCGGCCTGTGCAAAGCCCTCCGACTTCCTATCTATTGCCAATGTATGGGCCCTAAGGTCCTGCAGTGCCCTGTCATATTTATAAGGTATTATGCTGAAAGGCAGCAACGCGCCAGCCATACGAGGTTTCAGGACGACTATTTTTACTACTTTCTGATCCTCCCGCGGAAGAAGGTCCACCATAACATCGTATAGCGTATCTCCCGAAAGCAACTGTATACGGTGGGTCTGCGAGGTATCATTTGATATTTTTACAGCATAGGGCTGTGTCACATCTGCACCTCCCATATAATGCATACTATTATTATACCGCACAAAGACTACCGGTTGTATCCTATTGTTCTTGATGACTACCGGGATAATATAGCTGAAAGTATCAGGACTGGCATATATGAATTCCTGGTATACGGTATCTTTATACAACATTGTATAGTAATCCTGTTCCGACAGCCTGAACTTTTCCTTCCAGGTATTGTATTGCAATCCGGTCCTGTCCTCCAGGTAAAGTTTGTAGACCTGCTTATAATTACGACCGCCTTTCTTTTGTTTACCGGGACGGAGGTACTGAAACCTGTCAAAAGCACTTTTCGCTGTAAACTTATTGGTATATGCATAAGCAAAAAGCGAGGCGTTTTTAACTTGTTTACCCTTGTTATCCGTAACAGTGACCTGCCATTCATCAAGAGCGCCCGGGAATATCTTCTGCCGGTGCTGTACCTCAAAATTAAGCCTGTAATCAGGCTTATCCAGGGCAAAAGAGTAGAATTGAGATTTGCCCGCCCATAAAGCGTTCATGAACAAATAATGTTCCTTACCGGGATTATACGGGTATGTAAAGCTTTTTAATACCTCATCCGATATTATCTTGTCCAGCTCACGATTAGCCCGGTAGGTAAATAGCTGATACCGTATGCCATAAGGATTGTGAACTGATATATACAGCTTGCCACCATCTACATAGCTGTTGATCGTGACGGGCTGATCTTCCAGCTCCTGTATGCTGAACGTCCGGGTACGGCCGGTGATACTGTCTGTCAATGCTATGCTTTCCACAACCTGGTTGACATGCCATAAAGCATATTTTTCGTTCTCTTTCAAGCGCAAAATTCCAGCAGTAACAGGATGCCCGAATGCGTCATATCCCCTTAGCCATAAGGGATGCATCAATGTATCTTTATCACATATATTAAATATACGCATATCACCTTTATAAGGATGCAGTACAAGATTGTTGATCCGGCTCCAATACCTGCCGTTCCCTGATATTTCCTTTGTATAATCTCCATAACTTATTTGGCATTTGATACGAAAAGCCACATTACGGTCTTTGAAAATACTATCCGGGATATACAGCTGATAACCGGATATATCTTCCAGTACCGTATCCAGACTATACAGCGTATCGGGCATGAACAATATGCTGCCACCTGTCCTATCAACCTCCATCAATGAGTCGGTCAGGATTATCAGCTTCAGGTTAGCGCCATATACGGGAATATCAGCCTTGGTAGACATTTTAAAATCAAGGGGTGCAATATTACCCCGGTACCAGTCTTCCTTGGGCAATTCCACCTGGAAGTCATAATTATCCAGGTTGTATTGCCTGACGGGGAAACTTATCCGGTTCCGGACGCCTACATTCTTTAATATAATAGTGTATTGCCTGTCAGCCGTTATTCCCAGACTGTCATCCAGGACAAACTCCAGGTCATAACCATTATCTCCCGGAGCAACAGACAGTTTTGAAGTGATGCTCTTTTTATCAAAATCTATTCTCACGGATACCGGGCGCTTATAAAAACGGTTATTATAACACTCCAGGTAGATTTTAGTCCTGACCGTATCGCCTTTCCGGTATTCGGGCTTAGAGAAGAAACATGTGGGCGTAAGATATGGGGATATAAAGTAATGACGGTTAGATCTCAATAGCTGGTAGGCCAACCAGCTATTATCATAATAGTCACCTCTGCAGTAATCATAAAATTCCTTATTGAAAGGAATAGACAGAATAGCATCAGGTGAAGACAACAGGTCAAAGACATTCCAGGCATAGAGATTACGGATCACTGAAGATTGCGGTACAACCCCGGTTGTCATAAACTGTTTATTCAGCGCCATCCAATATTTCCGGTCCCGGATCTTTATTTCCAATACACCGCTGTTGAAATCAAAAGGGGTACGGTAGGATTTTATAGCCGGGTCGTAATGAAGCTTATACGAACCAATACGGACCTCTGCATTTTCAACATATGCCAGGCTTTTCTTATCGAGCAGCTGGACACCCAGCCCGCCGTATTTATTATTATAGACAATATGAAAAGGAATTTTCGGAAGCAGCTCGTAAGACACCTTGTAGGGGCTGCTGAGTGTTGCGGTCAAATAATAGCCGTCCTCGTACGTGTCCTGGTCAATATGTTCCGAGGTGAAATTATAATCAGCCACCTGTAAACTTTTCAGGAGGACGGTATCCTCTACCCCGTTGTCAAACAATACCTTTTCCGCCTGCTCATTATTCAGCCTGAAGAGGACCACAGGATGCCTGACCGTATCTGCATCATAATAAAAATATTCCTGCGCACGGACGTTCCGTACCAGGCCATGTATCCAGCATAACAGCAGCAGCAATAATACCCTTTTCATAAGATCTTGTAATTACCCGGAAGGAAAGATACTCATTTTAACACAAAATAAACATCTAACTGTGCAATAAATTACGGATTATGAAGGCATTACATACAAATACGGGTTTTCAAGGACTTATTTCCTTCCGAAATCCGCCGGGTTTTCGCCCCAGGCTTTGGTTTCCCACTTTAAGACCTGGTTGGGATAGGTATGCGTTTTCAGCCATTTTTCTGCGCGGTCTATCAGCTCAAAGATTTTGACGTTATTACTGCTGGGTGCATGATTGGTCTTCGCTTTTTTGGCTTTGACCCAGCCAATGGCGTTACGGCTGTCGGAATAGATAGGCAGGGTGATATTATGGGCTTTGCAATAGGCCAAAGCATGCACAATGGCAAGGAACTCGGCGATGTTATTGGTGCCGTCCTCAAAAGGTCCCTGCCGGAAGATCAGCTGCCTGGTCCGGGTATATACACCCTGGTACTCTATCATACCCGTTGCCGTATTCCAGGCACCGTCCACAGCGATGCTCTCCGGCAGCGGACGACCCACCATCTGCAGGTACTGCCGGTCCACAGGAGGAGGTGCAGCAGCTTTACCGATATACTGCCTGCTGTTTTTTTTAAAGGCCTCCTCAGCCTGCTCCCTTGACTCAAAGGATTTATATTTCGCCTGGGGATATTCGGATATCTGCTTTTTACACTCGTTCCAGTTATCAAAAACGCCCGTCTTCCGCCCCTCCCAGACTACATAAAATTTTCTTTTAGCCATTGCTTGTCCTTATTATATTAGATAGATGTCTTAAATGGTGAATATTTCCCGTGTTCCGGGTCTGCTGAAAATCATCGTCTCAGTACGATCCGGAAAGTGGTGCCTTTTCCCAGCTCGGAATGCTTTACGAACAATTCTCCTTCATGGTATTCCTCAATGATCCTTTTGGCGAGTGACAATCCCAGTCCCCATCCTCTTTTCTTGGTAGAAAAACCCGGCGTAAATATCCTTTGCCACTGCGATTTCGGGATGCCCTTGCCCGTATCGGTCACATCTATGGTAACTTTCCGGTCCTCGTTCTTCACGGTAATGGTAATAGCGCCCTTGCCTTCCATCGCGTCCAGCGCATTCCTGATCAGGTTCTCTATGACCCAGTTGAACAGCGGGGCGCTCAGCATCACATGCGTCTCCCGGCAATCATGCCCGAAAGTTATCTGCACCTTGGCCGGCGCACGCTTCTGCATATAATCCGTCATCTCCTGCAGGTGGCTTATCAGGTCCTCATCTTCCAGGTTAGGCACGCTGCCTATCTTTGAGAAGCGGTCCGCGATCAGCTGCAGCCGGGTGACGTCCTTTTCCATTTCCGCCAGCCAGGGCCTGTTGGACTCGGTATCCTTGAGTATCTCTATCCAGCCCACTATGGACATCAGCGGCGTGCCCAGCTGATGCGCGGTTTCCTTGCTCATACCTACCCAGAGCTGATGCTGTATATTACGCTGGATATTGGAGATCACGATATACAGTATAAAGATAAATACAAAAATAATGGCTATCAGTATAAAGGGATAATACCTGAGATCGGCCAGTATATGGGAGTCCCCGTAATAGACCATCTGGTTCAGTCCGCCGCTGGTCACGGGGATGAAGTGTCCCTGCTCTTTGAAAAGCTGCAGCTTATTCTCCACGTAATTCTTCCTCCCGGCCACTTTATCCTCGTCAAAGTTCACATAGCTGATGATCTCCTGCCGGTCCTCATCCACCACGATCAGCGGTATGGAGGTATTGCCGTCGATGATCTTGGAGATAAAGGTCACATTCGACCCGCCGGAGGAAAGCTGGTCATTGCCCAGCGTCTCAATAGCCTCGACCACCAGCTCGACCTTTTTCCGCTCTTCCGTCTCCATTTCCTCCACTATATGCGTAAAGTAGAACAGGGCAAGGCCGGCGATGACGACGGCAAAAACAACGAGATAGGTCCTGATATTCAAAAATCGCCTCATAAGCGCGCCAAAAATACGATTTCAGTCAATATTAATAAAAACAACAGACTCCTGAATGCCGCATCCGGCCCCCTGAGATTTGTAAAGGTAACTATTCGTCACATATCAAATAATACTTACCTTTGCTCCTTAAAAATCAGAAACTTCATATTATATGCAACGTACAAAGATCAAAGAGATTTTATACAGCGACAAATTAGACTACGAGTGCGTAGTAAAAGGATGGGTGCGTTCCTTCAGAAATAACCAGTTCATAGCAGTGAATGACGGTTCCTGCCTGGATAGTTTGCAGATAGTAGTTGATTCCAATAATACAGACAAAGACATTTTAGATCATATCACCGCCGGCGCTTCCGTAAGTGCCCGCGGCATCATCAAAGCCTCCCTGGGCAAAGGCCAGAAAGTAGAGCTTATCGCTGATTCGCTGGAAGTGCTCGGCAGGTGTGACCCTGACCACTATCCGCTGCAGCTCAAGAACAGGCCTTCCCTGGAGTATTTAAGGGAGCACGCCCACCTGCGGATGAGAACGCATGTGTTCGGCGCCATATTCCGCGTGCGGCACAGCCTGGCATTCGCCGTGCACGAGTTCTTTCATAAAAAAGGATTCGTGTACCTTAATACGCCTATTATCACCGCTTCCGACGCTGAAGGAGCCGGTGAGATGTTCCAGGTGACCACCCTGGACCTGAATAATGTTCCCAGGAAAGAAGACGGGTCGGTTGACTATTCGGAAGATTTCTTCGGCCGTTCCACCAACCTGACGGTAAGCGGGCAGCTGGAAGGCGAGCTGGGCGCCTTGGCCCTTGGCGAGATCTATACCTTCGGTCCCACCTTCCGCGCCGAGAACTCCAATACCACGCGCCACCTGGCGGAATTCTGGATGATAGAGCCGGAAATGGCCTTTTATGACCTTGCTGAAAACGCGCAGCTGGCACAGGAGTTCATTCAGTACGTGATACAATATGTGCTGGATCATAACCGGGCTGACCTGGAATTCCTAGACCAGCGCCTTGCCGAGGAAGAAAAGCAAAAGCCGCAGAACGAGCGCAGCGAGTTCAGCCTGCTGGAAAAGCTCCGGATGGTGACCGCCAACAGCTTTGAAAAGATCACCTATACGGAAGCCATTGATATCCTGCTGAAATCCAAACCTTACCAGAAAAAGCAGTTCAAATATGATGTGAGCTGGGGCACGGACCTGCAGAGCGAGCATGAGCGCTACCTCGTGGAGAAGCACTTCAAAAAGCCGGTGATCGTAACGGATTATCCTAAAGAGATCAAATCATTTTATATGCGCCTGAACGATGACGAAAAGACCGTTGCGGCCATGGATATCCTGGCACCCGGCATCGGTGAGATCGTGGGCGGCTCGCAAAGAGAAGAGCGCCTGGACGTGCTGGAAAGCAGGATGCAGGAAATGAACGTACCCGTGGAAGAAATGAGCTGGTTCCTGGATACCCGCAGGTTCGGTACGGTACCGCACGCAGGGTTCGGGCTGGGCTTTGAGCGCCTGGTGCTGTTCGCTACGGGTATGACGAACATCAGGGACGTGATACCTTTCCCGAGAACACCTAAAAGCGCCAATTTCTAAGCATGGGCATATCCCGGGATATTATTCAATTCCGTCTGTAACATTTACAGGCGGAATTTGTTATTTTAGATATATTTAAGCATTCTTACTACACATATATGAAAAAAATCGCTGCCGTCCTTCTTTTGTTGCTGACCTGTCAGGCCTATGCGCAGCCGACCGTCCGGCAATTCACCTTTAAGCACCGCTGGGTGGATAGTGTCTATAACGCCCTTACGCTCGAGGAGCGCATAGGGCAACTGTTCATGGTAGCGGCCTACAGCGGCGGGGAAAATAAGAATGACCGCCAGATCCAGTCGCTGATCGACCGCCACGGTATCGGGGGCGTTATTTTTATGCAGGGCACCCCGGAAGCGCAGGCGCAGCAGACCAACCGCTTTCAGAAAGCCGCCAAAGTACCGCTGCTGGTAGCCATGGATGCGGAATGGGGACTTGGCATGCGGCTGACCGGTGTAAAGGACCTTCCCAGGCAAATGACCATCGGCGCCTCCCGCAGCGATACGCTGATGTACGAGATAGGCGTGGCCGTAGCGGAACAATGCAAGCGTCTCGGCGTACATATCAATTTTGCCCCGGCAGTAGATATCAACAGTAACCCTAAAAACCCGGTGATCGGCTTCCGTTCCTTCGGGTCGGACAAGGAGCTGGTCAGCAGGCTGGGCATAGCCTATATGCAGGCTTTGCAAAGCAATGGCGTGATGGCCTGTGCCAAGCACTTCCCGGGCCATGGCGATGTGACCGTGGATTCTCACCACGACCTCCCGCAGATAGACAAGGATGCCGCTGCCCTGAAAGTCCTGGAGCTTTACCCTTTCCAACAGCTGTTCGACCGGGGCATCCAGTCAGTGATGATCGCCCACCTGAACCTGCCGCAGCTCGATACGGCCCGTGTGCCCAGCACCTTAAGCTATAATATCGTGACCAATCTCCTGAAAAAGGAAATGAAATTCGATGGCTTGATCTTTACCGATGCCCTGAATATGAAAGGCGTAGCGAATTATTACCCGGCAGGTGAAGTAGAGGTACTGGCCTTCCTCGCCGGCAATGATGTCCTGTTATTCTCACAGGATGTGGGGCTGGCCATACAGAAAATAGTTGCGGCATATCATAACGGCACCCTGACGGAAGAGCGCCTAGCGCACAGTGTCAAAAAGATTCTGGGAGCCAAATATGACAAAGGCCTCCAGTACTACACACCTGTAGAAGAGCAGCGCGTCACCGAAGACCTGAACAAAGCTTATGATGATATCATGCTGCATACGGCCGTGCAGACCGCCACGCTTGTAAGCGACCATTACAAGATGATCCCCGCTTTTTCAAAAATAAAAAATAAGGCTTTCATTACCTTTAATGCTTCCGAGCAGCAGATAAAAATGTACAAGGCGCATTATCCCAATGCCGTTTTTATCAATATGGACAGCCGGCAAAATGCGGCCTATATCCTGAAAACACTGCGAACCCTACCCAAAGGCACGATGCTGGTAGGCAGCCTTCATAAGCTGAGCAGGTATCCCGGGGATAAGGAACAATACGGTTATTCTGACAGCCAGATACAGGTGCTGCAATACCTGTCACAGCAGAAGCAATCGCTCCTGCTGCTGTATGGCGTACCTTATATGAGCAGGCATTTCTGCAAAGCCCCTGCCCTGCTCGTAGCCTACGAGGACCAGCCGGCTTTCCAGAACAATATCATACGTGTGCTGGAAGGCGCACTGCCTCCTAACGGCACCCTGCCCGTGGAGATCTGCAGGTAATATAAATTTAATTTTTACCGCTGTTTTATAAGGAAATAGCGGCTTTTTTTATACTTTTGGAACGTACAATAGTAATATATTTAAGCGTATAATATGTCATTGACCATCAGAAAAATAACGGCTCCCGCTGATATAAAGAAGTTTGTAGAATTCCCTTTTGAGCTATATAAAAACAACCGTTACTGGGTCCCTCCCATCAAAATGGACGAAATGCGTTCGCTGGACCCGGATAAAAATCCATCCTTTAAATATATTACTTCGGCTTTCTGGCTCGCTGAACGCGACGGAAAGGTGGTAGGCAGGATCGGCGCCATCATCCATCATAAATCCAATGAGATGAATAACGAAAAGCTGTGCCGCCTTACCCGTTTCGAATGTATTGACGATAACGAGGTAGCGCAACTGCTGTTCCACACGGCAGAGCAATTTGCCCTGGACAACGGTATGGAAGGCATCCATGGCCCGCTCGGCTTCTCGAACCTGGACCACCAGGCGGTACTGGTGGAAGGCTTTGAAGAGCTGCCTTCCGTAGCTTCGGAATACCATTTTCCCTACTACCAGACCCTCTTTGAAAAGAACGGCTATACCAAGCAGACCGACTGGATCGAATTCAAGCTCAAGGTGCTGGAGCAGATCCCTGAAAAAGCGCTGCGCATCAACGAGATTATTAAAAAGAAATATAACCTGACGGTTAAGAGCTTCCATTCCACCGCTGAAATGAAGCCGTACAGCCTGAAGATATTCCACCTGCTGAACGCCGCGTTCTCTGAACTGTTCAGTTTTGTGCCCATGCCGGACGAAGTGCTGCAATTCTATATAGATAAATACATTACCATCCTCAACCCTGCTTTTGTAAAAGTGGTGGAAGACAAGGACGGTGAGGTGATCGGCTTCATTATCTCTCTGCCTTCTTTGAGCGAGGCGATGCAGAAAGCCAAAGGTAAAGTATTTCCTTTCGGCTGGTGGCATATCAAAAAAGCCCTGAAGAAACCAAAAGTTGCCGACCTCCTGCTTACAGGCGTTCATCCCGACTGGCAGGCGCAGGGCGTGAGCGCGCTGCTGATAACGGAACTGCAGCAGATCATGATCCATCACGGTGTGGAATGGGTGGAAACGACCGGTATGATAGAAACCAATGAGAAAGCGATCAACCACTGGAAAAATTACGAGCATGTCCAGCACAAGCGCAAAAGATGCTATATTAAAATGCTGAAATAGCTCCGTGGCTGCCCGACAGGGTAGCCATTTCGGTATTATCCTTTATTGTATTATCTGAACATTATATGAAACAAATCTTACTGTTCCTCCTGTTATGGAACCTCTCCCTGCAATGCTTCGGGCAAAAATATTTCATCCCCTTCAGGGATGGCGACAAAAGCTACCTTCAGAATGAAAACGGTAAAAAGGTCATTGATAAAGGCTATGACCTTCTTTACTGGGACAAAGGCGCTTTTTTTGTCGGCGGCACGATACAGGAACGCGTCAACCCGGGCACACCCGATGGCTTTAATACGTACCTGTCGGATATCATCTACCGGGGTAAGGTCATCCTGCACGAGCTGCCCTTCGATAAGTTCAGCTATATCCTGGATGAAATAATAGTAGCCCGGAATACCTCCTTCCATAAGCCCGAGCTTTTCAAACCATATAACATAACAGTAGCAGAAAGCATCATATTGTTCAATACGAAAGGAAAGACCTTGCTGAACGGTCCCGTAAAGCATATGGCACTCCTGGATACAACAGGAACGAGCAGACAGCAGCCTCATGCTTTCCGGTATATCCTGCTGCTCACCCGGGACTTTAACGACCTGTTCTCCCTGTACGTGTACGATGCCGATGCAGATAAGATAGCCAGGACGGTGCTGAAAGATGTGACGATCCTGAAGGAGAATGCACACCCCGACAAGCGGAATGGCGTACTGTATTTCAGCATACAGGAAAACAATAAGATCACTCCAAAGGTATTCCATTATAAGGATGGCAATTTTAAGCTGTCGGATGGAGCAATGCCTGTACGGCAGCAGGAGGAGGAAGCGGAAGAGGACCCCTATTACACCGGCAATATCATTACAGGTAAGCCCGGCATCGACGGCGACTCCTACCGGTCTCCTGACGCAGACCCTATGAAGCCCCGGCCCGCTCCCAGCCCCTACCTGCGCATACAGGATGATTCCGTGCTGCGCATGCCTGATATTTACAACCGATCCGGTGCATCCGTGCTGCACGTGAAGCTCACACCGCAGCAGCGGCTGATCCCTAAATTATCCAATGAGTACCGTACCGGTATCATTTACCTTGAAAACGGTAAATTCGGCATTATCAACCTGCAGGGTAAGCAACCGGCCATATATGATTCGCTGTTCTATTTTGACCAGGCTGTTTTCGTAGTGCATCAAAACAACAGGAAGGGCATCATAGGCGCTGACGGCGATACCCTGCTCCCGGTAATATATGACTCGCTGGCATTTGACATAGACCAGATACGCACCAGGCATACGGGCATCCATATCACCAACTCTTCCGATTCTAAACGCCGCAATTTTGAATTCAGGAACACGGGGGTGATCAAAGTGGTGAAGGATGGGAAAACAGGCCTGTACGGCCGTAACTTCAAAGTGATATTCCCGGTGGAATATGACTTTATTGCTCAAAACGATATCTATACCCTTCGTCCCAAAAAGAATATCCGTTATATTCTCAAAAAGGGGAATGCGTATTATGGCTTGCCTAACTATGGCGGTGATATGTCAGGCAAAACGGGCGATCCTTACGAGTATATACCGCTATATTATTATGAAAACTATTATAATATCGACGGGCTGAAGCTCATCGAGCTGTATGACGAGGCATATCAGTTCAAAGGCTTTATTTCGGATAAAGGACAAAAATATTATAAGTAAGGCTGCCCGTGATGCATATAGACCAGATACTTGCAACCATCCATCCCCTGCCGGAAGCTTCCTGCTCCCTGCTGAAGCAGCATATCCGGGAATGCAGCTTTCCCAAAGGACACCTGATCATCAGGGCCGCTACTATAGCCCGCAAGCTCTATTTTATCAAAAAAGGGCTGGTCAGGGCCTATGCCCATGCGGATGGCCAAGAAGTTACCTTCTGGTTCGGACGTGAAGGAGAGACCGTGATCTCCATGAAAAGCTATGTGGAGCAGCAGGAAGGATATGAAGATATCGTGCTGATGGAAGACTGTGATCTTTACGAGCTGGACGCTGCTACGTTGCACAGGCTGTTCGCGCAGGATATCCATATAGCCAACTGGGGACGGCGCTTTGCCGAGCTGGAGCTGGTCAAGACCGAAGAACGGCTCATCTCCCGGCAGTTCAGGACCGCTACGGAACGCTACAAGGCCCTGCTGGCCGATAACCCGGACCTGGTCCGGCGGGTACCTTTAGGCCATATCGCCTCTTTCCTGGGGATCACGCAGGTAAGCCTCAGCCGCATCCGGGCAGAGATCAGGTAGTTTTTATCATTTGTAAAAAAATTCCCGCGATTAATCCGGATTTTTGCATAAAATATACAACCATGAACTGGATCATCCTAATCATCGCCGGATTATTTGAAGTAGCCTTTGCCTCCTGCCTGGGAAAAGCCAAAGAAGCCACGGGCGCAGCCGCTGCCTGGTGGTACGGCGCTTTCCTGCTCTCCCTTACGATCAGCATGCTGCTGCTCATCAAAGCCACCCAGACCCTGCCGATAGGCACGGCCTACGCCGTATGGACCGGCATAGGCGCCGTAGGTACGGCGCTGATGGGCATCATTTTCTTCAAAGACCCTGCCAGCTTCTGGAGACTGTTCTTTATCACCACGCTGATAGGATCTGTCATCGGGCTTAAGGCGGTTTCCCATTAAGGCGCTGTAAGAAGCGGTTGTAAGGCACGCCCGGCAAATTTTATGAAATACATTTCGCTATCAGCCTTTTTCAAATTACCTTTGCGGTATGCAATTATTAGATGGTAAACTGGTATCTGAAACCTTGTTGGCAGATATCGCCCGGCAAGTAGAAGAACTGAGGTCAGCAGGCAAAAAAGCGCCGCATCTGGCCGCTATCCTGGTAGGTACCGACCCCGCCAGCGAGACCTATGTAGCATCCAAGGTTAAAACATGTAAGCAGATCGGTTTCCAGTCCACGGAGATCAGGCTGTCAGCAGATACACCGGAAGAGGAGGTGCTGGAATATATCCGTTCTTTCAATTCCAATACGGATATAGACGGCATCCTGGTGCAACTGCCCTTACCCAGGCATATTGATGAGCAGAAGGTCATCGATACCATTGACCCTAAAAAGGACGTGGACGGGTTCCATCCTGTCAATGTCGGTAAGATGGTGATCGGTCAGCCGACCTTTATTTCCGCCACGCCCAACGGTATCATGCTGATGCTGCAGCATTACGGTATTGATACTGCCGGTAAGCATTGTGTGGTGATAGGACGCAGCAATATAGTAGGTACACCTATGAGCATCCTGCTGAGCCGCAATACCAACCCGGGCAACTGTACCGTAACCCTCGCGCATTCCCGCACGCAAAACCTGAAAGAATTGTGCCTGCAGGCCGACATCATAGTGGCAGCTATCGGCCGTCCCGCATTTGTCACTGCGGATATGGTCAAGGACGGCGCCATTGTCATAGATGTGGGTATTAACAGGATAGAGGATGCCGGCAGGAAAAGCGGTTTCCGACTTGTGGGCGATGTGGATTTCGATGCTATCAGCCGGAAAGCCAGCTGGATAACCCCCGTTCCGGGAGGTGTGGGCAAAATGACCATCTGCGCGCTGATGTACAATACCTTACAGGCCTGTAAAGCCAGGCAGTCCCTAACATATTAATAGAGATAAACATTACACAAAAAAATTGCAGTAACTTTACTGCAATTTTTTTGTGACCCTAAAAGCAATACGGCAATGGATCAGTATTTAAAGCTCCTGCAACATATATTAGACCACGGAGAGACCAAAAGCGACAGGACCGGTACCGGTACCGTCAGCTGCTTCGGCTACCAGATGCGCTTCGATCTTCAGCAGGGCTTTCCCCTGCTCACTACCAAGAAGCTGCACCTGAAATCCATCATATATGAGCTCCTGTGGTTCCTGAAAGGCAGCACCAATATCGCGTACCTGCAGGAGCATAAGGTAAAGATCTGGGATGAATGGGCGGACGAAAACGGCGATCTCGGGCCCGTATACGGCAAGCAATGGCGCAGCTGGGAAGGAGCGGACGGCAAGGTGTACGACCAGATCAGCCTGGCGATAGGCCAGCTGCGGAACAACCCGGACAGCAGGCGTATCATCGTCAACGCATGGAATGTGGCCGACCTGCCGCAAATGGCATTAAGCCCCTGCCATGCCCTCTTCCAGTTCTATGTCAGCAATCCCTCCGAAGGCTCCGGCAAAAAAGGGAAGCTGTCCTGCCAGCTGTACCAGCGAAGCGCGGATGTTTTTCTCGGCGTCCCTTTCAATATAGCCTCCTATGCCCTGCTGACCATGATGGTAGCGCAGGTATGCGACCTAGAGTATGGTGAATTCATTCATACGTTCGGTGATGTACATATCTACAGCAATCATATAGAGCAGGTAAAGGAACAACTGAAACGCACGCCTTTTCCACTGCCGCAGATGCGCATTAATCCGGAGGTGAAGGATATTTTCGGATTTACATATGAAGATTTTGAGCTGGTCAATTATGAAGCCCACCCGCATATAAAAGGCACCGTAGCCGTATAGCACGGTAATATAATCCATTTGATAGTAGCTTCGGCAGGGCTTCGACGGTGCTCAGCCTGACAGCAGGAAGGATTATTACCTGGAACCTGTCGAAAGGTAGCAGCAGTTTGGCAGAACTTCGGCGGCGCTCAGCCTGGCAGCAGGAAGGATTATTACATGGAACCTGTCGAAGGGTGATAGTAGCTTCGGCAAGGCTTCGACGGCGCTCAGCCTGGCAGCAGGAAGGCTTGTCACATTGAGCTTGTCGAAATGTGCTTGCTATGTATCAGAAAATAAATACAAATTATCAGAAGAGCTGCCTCACATCCGTTCGGCATGACCAATATGCTACTTTATAGCAAACACTCTCTCTGACCCGCAGAGAGGACGCTTTCCCGCGAAGCGTATCTGTAATAAAGGTTGTTTCCTGTAAACAGACAGGTACTACCAACAGCAACCTGCCGCTTACCGTTCCCGTCAATATCCCGACAATGCCAGCACCGCGAAGGTACCGAGCCAGTGGCCGCCGCCGTAATTGGATTCCTGCAGGTGCTTTAGCCCGGTATCCAGCAGTACCTGCTGCGCCTGGTACAACTGCTGCCTGACTGCCGTATTCGCCAGGTAAGGAATGATCTGCCTCATATTGGCTACCTTACTGAACATCAGTCCGTCAAGGTGAACGATCTGGTAATCGTTCCGGTCACTGACCTCCGGCGCCTTACAGACCTGCTCCAGACCCTCTGGATCAAAAAACTGTTCAAACCAGGTGTTATAAGCGGCGCTGTCCAGCACACGGGTCATCAGGTCGGCCACGTACAGGCTGGGAGAAAAGAAATCGCTCCCGTCCGGCTCAAAACGGGCCGGCACCTGACGGACATCCTTATAGAAGAACAGGGCTTTCTGCTTTAGCTGGTACTCAAAGGCGGTATCCTGCACTGCCGCCGCCCAGTCTATAGCCAGGCTCAGGGCAAACGCGGTATTGCCATGCACCCCAGTCTTATTGGGATAGCTTTGTTTGGGCAGGAACTCTTTCCATAAGGCAACGATCTTCCGGGTCAGGGGCTGCAGGTGCTGGTATAAGACCTGCACATCCTTATCGGCCGACATTCTTAATTCCTGGTCCAGCTTCAGCAGCCAGGCCCAGCCATAGGTACGCTCAAAGGAAGTTCCCAGGATATTAGTGTTAAAATAGTCCGTTTCCGCCTGGATATTGGACGCGGTGATCGTTCGTTGCAGCAGTTGTATATACGCCTCTTTCCCGGGCATATCAGGAAAACGGTTGAGCACCCTTACCAGCAGCCAGTGTCCGTGCACGCTGCTGTGCCAGTCGAAACAACCGTAGAATGCCGGGTGCAGCTGGGAAGGTGTGAATACGGCGTCATCAGGCCCAGAAGCCGTATGATCGGTCTTATTGGGGTATTCCTGCAGCATGCATTCCAATGGCATCTTTGCTATGACCTGCGCCTTCTCCGGGGTCAGGGTATCATACCGGAAGAGCGCTTCCGTCGATGCCGGACCTCCGGGCCCGGTACACCCTGTGATACATAATACCGCAATGACCCAACTGAATTTTTTCATCCTGATGTTATTTTAAGGTTTCCAAAAATTTTCAAGATAGTAAATATAAGGGAGCATTGCAAGGATGAAGTGATCCGTAGCCGGAAAACCTTATTACTCATAGACCGGCACCGGCTTATTGTCCTCACATTTGATACCGGTGGGCACGGGTGCTACGGTACAGTCGGACTTGATGTCCCAGCGCTGGTTATAATTGGCTTCCGCCGCATTATATTGCGCCAGCTTTTCCAGGAATTTCTTAGTATCGATGTATTTGGAATAGATGATATACGTCTGGGGTCCGCCACAGGCTTTGCTGCCAAAAGGAGCGAAGGCAAATTCGTTGGGATTATTACAGTGCTTGTTATCTGCCATATCTATGAGCTCCCGGTAATGTCGCTGCAGGGCTTCCTTATGCTGTTCCCTTGTAAATCCTTTTTTGCGTTTCTGGGCCTGTACAGTGCCTGCGGACAGGGTAATGGCTGCGGAGCACAGCACGATATACTGAAATAATTTCATAACCGGATATTATAATAACGGATTGTAAATTATACAAATTCCGTTATTACAGCAACAATAGGTAAAATTTAACGCAATTTTATTCCTTCCATAAAAAAGGGAACAGGAGCAGCGCCAGGCCGACTATGACGCCGTTCATACCTGTCATCACCAGCAGCAAGGTACCCCAGTCCTCCTGGAAAACAGGCGCCAGCGCCGCAAAGCTGAGCTTGTCCAGGATCAGCAGCAGGGGTATGCTTAAGGGGAATCCCAGTATCGCCATAAGCGCGGCATTCTGCTTGGCCTGCGATGCGATGGCCGAAAGGAAAGTGAACAGCAGCGCGAGCCCCTGTGAGCCCAGGACCGCCACCAGGATAAACCTGTAAGGATTATGAAAATGAATGTCCATAATGCCGTAAAAAAGCGTCACGGACACCAGCGTCATCAGCAGCATCAGGATGCTGCTGTACATCAGCTTGGCCAGGATGAACCTGGAGGGGCTTACAATAGTATAATAATAGCGGTAACGCTCCACGGTTTCCTGCAGGAAGGATTTGGATACGGTATTGATAACGATAAACAACTGTGCGATCCAGAACAGCGCATTCCATACCCTGCTTTCAGGCTGCCGGGCCATTAAAAACACGATGAATACCGTGCAGCCGATATACAGCAGCGCTCCCCAGAAGGTATGCTTAAGCCGCCATTCGATCAACAGCTCCTTTTTCAATATGGCCCAGATCTGCCGCATGAGATTGAATGGTTTATTTGGTCCAGTGAATTTTATCCGCTACCGGGGTCTTCCTCGTGGCCGGTATATCTTCTTTATCCGTTTTGCCCAGGTATATGAACCCTACCACCTCATCTTCCTGCTGCTGCAGTCCCAGGTAGGCTTTCATTTCGGGCTTCAGGGCCATGCCGCCGGTGCTCCAGATCGCAGCGATCCCCAGGCTGTGCGCCATCAGCAGTATGTTCTGAACGGCAGCCGACACGGCCGCGTACTCTTCCAGGAAGGGTATTTTGGTCATCGGCGTCCGCTGCATACCCACCACTACGAGGTGAGATACGGTATGAGACATATTTTTCAGGCTGTCGTATTTGGAGACCATAAAATTCTCCGGCCCGGCAGCCGAGCGGTACATTTCCGCATGGTCGGTACAAAACCGGGCCAGGGCTTCTCCTGAATACACGAAAAACCGCCACGGTTCGGTGCGTCCATGCGTAGGCGCCCAGTGTGCGGCTTCCAGGCATTTCAGGATAGCGCTGTCGTCCAGTATCGTTCCGTTCATGGCCGCAGGCTTGACAGTCCTTCTCGTTTTGATCAGTTCCAGCAGATCCGTCATATGATAATGATTTCAGTCCTTAAATGGTTAATAACAGCCGGTTGCGCGTGAAAATTTTCCGGCTAATGCAACCAGCAGATATGACAAAGCACCTTTCCACTTGACAAACAAGCAGAAAGGTGCAAATGGTATAAATTAGACAACTAAAAAATTATGCAGTTAATGCATTGATCTTTTTAGTCAATTTAGATTTGATATTGCTTGCTTTATTCTTATGGATGATGTTCCTTTTAGCCAGTTTATCAACCATAGAAATTACTTTAGGCAATTGTTCACCGGCAACATCCTTTTCACTCACTTTCAATAAAGCACGGATTGCATTACGGGTGGTTTTTGCATAATAACGATTGTGCTCACGACGTTTCAGACTTTGACGGGCAGATTTACGGGTAGCTTTATGATTTGCCATTTCTTTTATTTTATATTTAAATTACTTACGTTTTCAAAAGGAATGCAAAGGTAAATATTCCAATAATAATATCCAAAAATTTACCTGCTCTATTTTATTTTTTTCAATTGCTGTGCAAATATAGGGACTTTGCCTCATATTCCAATACAGAAAATTTTACTTTACGTCCGATTTACTTTGTATTTTTGCAGCCATACCTTTATTTTATATGAAACAGTTTCTGGTCACGCTCATTATAACGTTCCTCCTGCTGACAGGCACGGCTTTTTACCTGAACAGTATCGACCCTGCCTACGACGTTATGACACTGATACTTGCCAATGCGCTGCTGGCCGTGGTTACGTTCATTTCCTTCAATATGATCTATAACGGCATCAAAAGGAAGCAGGGAGAAAGCATGTACCGCGCCAAGATAGGCAGCACCATGCTGAAATTCTTCGTGATCATAGGAGCGGTATTGCTGTATGTGGTCACCCGTGAAAAAGGTATGCTGCACCGCTCTACCATTATGAGCTTTGCGGGAGCCTACATCATATATATGGTGCTGGAAACTATCATATTATCCAAAATTGCAAGAACAGCCAAGTAATACCGGGACAGGAAACCCGGACACCCAGCGAATGAAAGCGAAAGAAGGTCCCATAGACGGCTTAAAGCATTTCCTCCCTGAAGGCACCTTTGAATGGGTAGCTCCCTATTTCCGGCAATATACCATCCGGCTGACGATCAAGCAGGAACGTAAGCGTATCCTGGGCGATTACCGGAACCCCACCCCTCAAAGCCCCGCCCATAAGATCAGCATCAATGGCAATCTGAACCCCTACGCGTTCCTGGTCACGCTCCTGCATGAGCTGGCTCACCTAGTCAACTATAATCAATACGGTCATACCGTGGCCTCACACGGCAAAGAATGGCAGGAAAATTACCGGCAGATACTCCGGCCTTTTGTAGGGCACCACCTGCTCCCTGCCGATATTTCAGCAGCGCTGGCCCGGCATATCCATCATACCAAAGCCACTACCTGCAGCGATCCCGACCTGTACAAGACACTGGCCCGGTATGACAGCGACAACAGCCGGCTTGTTTTCGTTGATGACCTCCCAGAAGGCACTTACTTCCTATACCCCAGGGACGGCAAAACCTACCGGAAGAGCGCCAAGGTCAGGACCCGGTACCGCTGCATACAGGACGGGACCGGCGCCATCTACCTGTTCCCGGGCATCGCGGAAGTAGCCCCGGTCGCACCGCCCGCTCCCTGACAACAAAAACGGGTTGCATCCGCAGGGATGCAGCCCGTTTTATATACGGCACTTCTTATAAGGCATCTTAGAAAATATCCTTGATCCTGTCAAAGAAGGATTTCTCTTTCTTGGCTTCTTCCGATGGCTGGAAGTTAGGCGCGTCCTTCAGCTTCTCCATCGCCTCCTTTTCACTGTCGGTGAGGTGCTGCGGCGTGTACACGCTGACCTGCACCAGCTGGTCTCCCTTGTTATAGCCATTCACTTCGGGGAATCCCTTGCCTTTGAGCTTGAATACCTTGCCGCTTTGCGTACCGGCAGGGATCTTTATTTTGGCAGAGCCGTCAATGGTAGGCACTTCCACCTGGGTACCGAAGACCACCTCGTAGAAGGATAAGGTAAGGTTATACAGTACATCGTTATCCCTTCTTACCAGCTCAGGATGCCTTTCCTCTTCGATCAGTATCAGGAGGTCGCCTGCAGGTCCGCCGTTCTCACCGGCATTACCTTTTCCTGTAATGCTCATCTGCATACCTTCCTGTACTCCGGCCGGCACATTGATATCCACTGTTTCCTCACCGTAAACCCGGCCTTCGCCTTTACAGGTATTACATTTATGGGTGATGGTCGTACCCTGGCCGTTACATTTGGGGCAGGTGGTCACTGTCTGCATCTGTCCCAGGAAGGTATTGGTCACCTGGCGGACCTGTCCGGAGCCGCCGCAGGCGGTACAGGTCTGCACCGAATTGGAATCCCTCGCGCCCGAACCGGCACAGGTATTACACACCACGTATTTTTTTACCTTGATCTTCTTGGAAACGCCATTGGCGATCTCCGCGTAGGTAAGCTTCAGCTTGATCCTCAGGTTAGAGCCCCTGGAGCCCCTGCGCTGCTGGCCGCCGCCCCTGGCGCCGCCACCGAAAAAGCTGCCGAATATATCATCCCCGAATACGTCGCCGAAATTGGAAAATATATCTTCCATCCTCATGCCACCGGAACCGCCACCCGGTCCGCCACGCATACCTGCATGGCCGAAGCGGTCATATTGCTGCCGCTTATTGGCATCGCTCAGCACTTCGTAGGCTTCCGCAGCTTCCTTGAACTTCTCTTCCGCTTCCTTATCGCCCGGGTTCTTATCCGGGTGATACTTCATAGCCACCTTCCTGTAAGCCTTTTTGATCTCATCAGCAGTAGCGGTCTTACTTACGCCTAATATCTCGTAATAGTCTCTTTTACTCATTGGACTAATAAATGTTAATTTTGATGGTTGAATTTAATAACTACTCCGCTCCTTTGCCTACTACTACTTTTGCGTGCCGGATGATCTTGCCATTAAGGAGATAGCCTTTCTGTACGGTATCAATTACCTTGTTGACCAGCTCAGGTGCAGGAGCAGGGATCTCCGCAATAGCTTCGTGAAGATCAGCATTGAAATCCTCTCCCGTAGATTTCATCTCTTCCAGCCCCTTACCTTTAAATACATTGGCCATTTTATTGAAGATCAGGTCAATACCTTCTTTCAGCGCTGTTACGTTCTCAGATTTGGACAACTGGTCCTTTGCCCTGTCATAGTCATCCAGTATTTCCAGCAGGGAAAGCATCACATCCTTGCCCGCGCTCTTAATGATATCGCTGACCTCTTTGGAAGTACGCTTACGGTAATTATCAAATTCAGCAGCCAGACGGGCATATTTATCATTCCAGTGCTGCTTGACAGATTCCACGGTTTCTTCCTGTACGTCCTGCGCATCGCTATTGCCATTTACAGCCTGAGGTTCAGAAGCCTCTGCTTCCGTATTCACCTGTTCGTTTAATTCCTCCGGGTTTACTTGCTCTGTTGCCATAATATATACTTTTTAATAATTTCTGATCCTGTTTTTGGACATGCGAAGTTAGTAAATTTCAGTGTAATAAAATGAATGATGTTGCCTATCGGACCATAAAACAACATGATTTTCAGAAATAAGTTTTTTTCAGTATATTTAAAGAAGGGCATCTTAGAAAGACGGCCGGTTCCCTTTGCCGGGAACGGCTCCATAAGCGGGCTTAGTGCCTGACAGCCCTGCGTGCCCGTTCCAGGTCTTCCGCTGTGTCTATACCGATATTCACATAATCAGTGACCACCACCTTGACGGCAATATTATTTTCTATAAAACGGAGATTTTCCAGCTTTTCCGCCAGCTCCAGCCTGCCGGGCGGCAGGGCTGCAAATTCACGGAGCGCCTGCGCCCTGAACGCGTAGATGCCGATATGCTTATAGTAAGGAATGTCACCGGACCGGTCCCTGTCATAGGGTACCCTGGACCGGCTGAAATATATGGCTGTATCATCCGGGCGCGTGATCACTTTTACCACATTCGGGTTATCTATCATATCCGGTTCGGTGATCTGCTGACGTAAGGTGCATACGCCTATCCGCTGCTCCCGGTCCTCTTCAAATACGCGGATGAGCTGCTCCAGCGGCTCCTTAACGGTAAAGGGCTCATCTCCCTGTACATTGATATAGATATCCGCTGCCCCCACCTGTGGCAATACGCTAGCTATCCTGTCCGTTCCGCATTCAAAATCCGTTCCGGACATGACCACATTACCCGCAAAGGATCGTATCTCATCATAAATAACCTCGCTGTCCGTGACCACGTAGACGGCAGCGAACAGCCCGGTAGCGGCAACAGCCTCGTAAGTGCGCCGGATAACGGTCTTGCCGTTCAGGTCCAGCATCAGCTTGCCGGGAAGGCGTGCAGAGGCATATCGGGCGGGGATCAGTGCTATGACTTTCATGACACGCTTACATTTTCAGGAAATTCATCAGCAGGTCATAACGTTCCTGCACAAGACTGTTGGTATTCAGGTCGCCCTCTATGACCGATACATTATATTCGTACCTGCTGAATGCCGCCTGTACCGCGCTGAGGTCCCTGGTATTGGTCTTAATAATAATGTGCAGGGCATCCTCGTCCGGTATGGATTTGATCTGCAGGTTCAGGATCAGCACATCGTTCGTTTCGCAGATCCTGGCGATCTCCGACAGCGAGTAGTTGAACGACTTCACTTCCAAGATGATAATGCCGCCAGACTGCAAAAGGCCGGTCTGCTCTACGAGGAAGCCCAGCATGTTCTTCTTGTCTATCATTCCCTGCAACTCATCCGCGTCATTCACCACCGGTACCATGTCCAGGCCGTTGTCGAACATGACCTTTGCGGCACGGTAGGGAAAAGCGCGTTCATTGACGGCCGCTTTCAGCAAGGGCATCTGGTGCACCAGGTCTTTAAGCGTAGCATCAGGAGCCGCCGCATTGGAAAGCATTTCAAAGGTAAGAATGCCAAGATACAGACCTTTCTCATCCACAACGGGTAGTTGCTCCAACTGGGCATCTTCCATGCTATCCAGGGCATCTGCCACCTTACCGGTATCCGGCAAGGGCTTTAATTCATATGCTATCAGGTCCTTACAGGGCATAAATAAAAAACACTTTCGTATTGCAATAATACAAAAGTGTGGGATGTGTATCAAAATTAATTTTAAAAATTACATTTCTTTTACGCTTCAGCCAATTGGATGCTTTTTAAGGAAATCGTGCAGCAGGACATTGAATTCCCCGGGTCTTTCCATCATTGCGGCATGACCGCATTCGTCTATCCAGTACAGCTCGGAATTCGGGATCAGTTGCTTGAACTCTTCCGCTACCATAGGCGGCGTAACTGTATCGTTCTTACCCCAGATAAGGCAGGTCGGCACGTGGATATCCCGCAGCTCATCGCTGAGGTTATTCCTGATGGCAGATTTGGCCAGCGCGATCACCTTGATGACCTTCAGCCTGTTATTAACGATGTCATATACCTCGTCCACCAGCTCTTTGGTAGCCACCTTCGGATCATAGAACGTCAGCTCTGTCTTCTTTTTAATGAACTCGTAATCCCCGCGCTTGGGATATGTTTCGCCCATACCGTTCTCATACAGACCGGAGCTGCCTGTCAGCACCAGGGTCTTCACCTTGTTCTGGTTTTTAAGGGTGTATAGCAATGCCACATGACCGCCTAATGAATTACCCAGCAGGTGCACCTTTTCCAGGCCACGGTGGTTGATGAATTTCTCCACGTATTTCATCAGCGAGGTGACACCGGTATCCAGTCCAAGATCGTACAGGGGTAATACCGGGATTATAACTTTATAGCTTTTTTTAAAATGATTGAATAAATCCTGAAAATTACTTAAAGCCCCAAACAATCCATGCAATAAAACCAATGGCTCTCCTTCACCCGCTTCCAGATATTTAAATTTCCCGCTTGTTATAATTTCTAATTCCATAGAATATTCAGATTTAATAATCTTAAATTTTTAAAGGTTGGATATGAACGTCTGTTATTTCATCTATCCAACAAATGTATTAAATACTCACAAAAAAACGCATTTACATTCCCCATATTTTTTACAGTCACCCGGGAATATAACATGCCGTTTTAATGCCGGAGCCCTTCGTCCATATCTTTTCTTCACCTTTGATAAAAAGATTAGTGACTATCTGCTTACAGGCAACAACCTTTTATACGGATACGCCCCGCTGAGCAGTGTCCTTTATGAGGCTCAGATGCTCCTTTAGCTTAGGAAGGAACTGAGAGTACTGGTCATTCCGAACGGATGTGAGGAATCTCTTATAATAATTTATAACTTATAATGAATTTGTTGCCTATATATAGATAGTCAGTTAAAAAAGATCTACAGGACCGGCGCCAGCAGCTATGTATGATAAAAGAAAATCAGGTTCATTGAACATACGCCGGACCCTCGGTCAGTATGTTATGCTTTATGCCCCTGGTACGCGCTTCAGATCAGCCAGGAATTGCTGCAGGTACTCGATCTCCACATGCTCCATCACTACTATCTTATACCATCCTGCATCTCCTTCATGAGTATCCGGCACAAGCCCGTATTTTTCCACGAGGGACTTCGGTACAAAAGAGGCCCTGATAGTGATGATGTTCATATCGGGATGCCTGTAATACACTATACCCATCTCATCCAGCTGCCTGCAGGTCCATTGAGTCCTGTACAGCAGGGTATGCAGCTTCTCATACCAGCCATAGGGACCATAGGTCACCAGGATCATCCAGATGGCAATAGCATTGGCGCCTGACCTGCTGCCCGAGAGCGTGATATCCATTCCATGAACATAGCTGGCCTCTTTGGTGAACACATGCTGCATCAGCCCTTTGCGCGCTATAAAGATACCGGTGCCATAAGGCGCCTGGAGCATCTTATGGGCATCCAGGGTAACAGAGCTTACGTGCTCGTTCCGGAAGCCTACATTATTCTCAGGCTGTACAACCGGGTAGATAAAGCCGCCGAAAGCAGCATCCAGGTGCAGCCTGAACGGCAGGTCATATTTGAGCAGGCAACGGGCATACATATCGGGATCATCTATGGACCCGAACATCGTAGTGGCCACATTGCTCAATACGATAAAGTACTTCTTGCCGTCCTGCTGCGCCCGCCTTACCACGGCATCCAGCTCCGCCTCCTGTATAGCACGCGTGCTGTCTTCCACGGGGACGCTGTACAAGTCTAAAAACAGCAGGTTAGCGGCTTTTACCACGGAGTAATGCGTATCGGCAGAAGCCAGTATAGCAATCTCATCATGTGTGGCATTAAAGGTGCGGATAAAATAATTACGGTATATCCATACGGCCTGTATGTTCGCTTCCGTGCCTCCGGCCGCTACATACCCGTCACTACCGCCTTCTTCAGCTCTTAATATATCTACCGCTATCATTTCTATCAGGTCCCTTTCTATCTGCTGGGTACCTTTAAAGAACATTTCAGACTCAGAAAGCGTATGACAGCCTATATGATTGGGATTCTGGACGATAGAGCGCAGGAAGGGCGCATCTTTCAGGAAAGAAGCCTGGTCGTAGAACACCTTCCCGTCCAGCCGGGATGCCGGGATGCCGAGACTGGTGCGGCGGCTGAAGTCTATATTCTCCCGGAGCGCTTTATCAATATAATCACTGCATTCCTGCTGGCTTAATTTTTTCCAGAATCTCATAGGTTGATTTTTGCCGTCAAAATTAAACAGCATAACGTATAAATCCGCTGATAATTATCATTTCTTCCATAATGCCAGACAAAACGGCTGCCCTTCGTTATGGGGCAGCCGTCGCTATGGTACCGTATATACCTATAATACAGTGCTCAGGGATTTTATAACGGCAGCTATGCGGATCGCGTCATAGATGCGGGCTTCCGTACCGCCATGGTTTTTAACGGAGCTTTCGTGGGAGGTCACACACATTTCACAGCCGTTCAGCGCCGATATGGCCAGGCTTACCAGCTCAAAGAACTCTTTGCCGAGCACCGGGTTCATCATGATGCTCATACGGATGCCGGCGGGGGTATTGTTATAATAGGTGTTCTCAGGCAGCCAGTGACGGAAACGATATAATACATTATTGGCACTCATCAGGGATGTACAGGCATGGATCTCTCCTATCTCATCGGCAGTAGCTCCTTCCGTAGCTGCCATCTCCGTAAAGGCCTGCACCAGCACCTTATGCTTCTGGTTCACCGCTACCGACAGGGCCAGCAATGCTGTTTCCTTTTTTGAAAAATGAGCGCTTTTCAAAACACCCGAAACGTTCAGTTTCAGGTCTTTCAGGAAACGGCTTTCGGTCTGTGCTATGGCGTTTAAGGATACGCTCTGATGCTCCTGAGGAATTCCTAATTCTGCGTAGATACCTGCGATGGTCTCATTCATGATCATATAATTTTTTAAAGATATGGTTGATATTTACCGATTTGATGCTGCAAAATACGGTCAACTTTCCGGGATTTGCTAATTGAAAAAGACTGTCATAATATAAGCAAAATCTATCACAACAAAAATCACCATAACAGGAAATGATATCTATTGATACCTGATAGCCTCAACAATATTGATCTTCCTGATGATAAGCGTAGGAACTGCCAGGATCAGCACACTGACCACAAATGTACCAATAATGATACCCGCCACATGCCAGGGGACTATCTTGATGGGAACATATTTCATGTAGTAGATGCTTTCATCAATACTTATGATATGGAAATAATATTGCAGCAGGCAAAGGAACAGCCCGAGCAGCACACCGCCCAGGATGCCCTTCAGCACGATACGGCTGATATGATATACAAATATCTTGCGGACCTCCCAGTTATTCATCCCGAGCGCCTTCAGGATGCCTATCATATTCACCCGTTCCAGGATAAAGGTCAGCAGCGCCGTGATCATATTGATAACAGCCACCACTGCCATAATGGTAAGGATGATCCGGGCATTTACATTCTGGAGCTCCAGCCATTGGAATATCTCCGAATAGATATCGGAAATATAGACAATGGTCTGCGGGATGGACAGGTATTTGAAATATACCTCCTCGGCCACAGGATCGGCGTGTTCATAATCATCGGTAAGCACCTGGTAGCCGGTTACCTGGCCGTCATTCCAGTTATACAGCCGCTGCAGCAGCTTTATATCGCACAGGATAAAATTATTGTCTATCTCCTCTATACCCATATGGTAGGTACCGGCAATGCGCACCTTGCGCACACGCGGCAGGCTTTCCTCCTTATCCAGCACATACAGCAGCACATCGTCTCCTGCCTGCTTACCTATCTTATCCAGGATGGCCTGCGACAGTATCACATCGGCCGCATAGGAAGTGTCGTTATAACGGATAGGGTGCCCGCCGTAAGTGATCACGTTGTCCTTTGAGCCCTTGAAATAGGATGGCCCGACGCCTTTGATCCGCACACCCTCATTGTACAGCTCCGTAGCGATAATGCCCGCCCCCAGCGTATAGGGCTCCACATCCAGGATATGCGGCTCCCGCTTCAGGGATGCCACCATGCCGCTGTCAAAAGGGATAGGCTTTGGAGAGATCATAAGATCATTGGTAGCCGTACTCTGGGAAATATGAAAATGCCCCCAGAATTCAAAGGCCTTGTCCTTGATCGTATCCTTAAATCCCTGTACCACGGCCGCCGCGATGATCATAACGGCCACACTGATAACGGTAGCCGCAGTGGAAAGCCGGATGATAAAATTGGAAAATGACGATTTATGATGTCCCGTGATGCGCTTTGCTATATAACTGGAAAGATTCAAGGCTGCCTGTTTTAATCAATGTCACCAAAGATACTAATTGTTCAAATCCGCTGATATAAACACAAAAAATATTTAAGGACACCGGCATACCCGCGCCGGGTGACAGGCGCAGGGAACGGCAGCGCCGGTAATATTTAAAATATTCTTATCAGGCGCGTGCATTTCAGAATGAAACATCTTTTAAATTTGCAGGAGCTATGCTTGAGAAAATCTATATAAAGAACTACGTGATCATAAAGGAGCTCTGCATTCCTTTTGAACCGAACTTCAACGTGATAACCGGCGAAACAGGCGCGGGAAAGTCGATCATACTGGGCGCGCTCTCACTGATACTGGGTGAGCGTGCCGACAGCCAGGTGATCCTCAACCCGGAAGAAAAATGCATCATAGAGGGCCATTTCAATATTTCAGGCAACCATACCTGCCGGGAGATCTTAAGGCAGCACGACCTGGATGTCGAAACTCATACCATCATCAGGCGGGAGATCAACGCACAGGGAAAAAGCAGGGCATTCATCAATGACAGCCCCGTAAACCTGGGCCTGCTGAATGAATTCACCTCCCAACTGGTCGATCTGCACCGCCAATTCGATAATCTCGCGGTAAAAGATCATTTATTCGCTTTCCAGATCATAGACGCCCTTGCAGGCAACCAGGATCTGCTCCATACCTACCAGCAGCAATACCGTGAGCACCAGCGGCTGCAAAAGCAGCTGCAGGAGCTGACCGGCAACAGGCAGGCTTTCCGGCAGGAGCTGGACTATAAGCAATTCCTGCTGCAGGAGCTGGAAGACTTTGCTATCAGGGACAACGAGCTGGAGCAGCTGGCCGACGAAGCACGTTCCCTGGAACATGCGGATGAAATCCGGCAAAATATCAACAGCGTCCTTTATATGCTGGAGGAGGACGAAAATGCTGTCAACCACCAGGTCAGGAAAATGCTGCAGGTATTACAGCAGACATCCAGGATCTACCCGGGCGTTACAGCTTCCCATGACCGGCTGGACAGTGCCTGGATAGAGCTGAAGGACATCAGGGAAGAGCTGGAAAAAAGCCTGGAAGGCATTGATACGGACCCGCAGCAGCTGGCCGTCATACAGGAACGCCTTGATACCGGGTATAAATTATTAAAGAAACACGGCGTAAGAGACAGCGCGGAACTGATCGCCGTTCAGCAGCAACTGCAGTCAGATGTGCAGAAAGTGCTGCACATAGACGAAGACATCCTGAACCTCGAAGAAAAAGTGGCCGGCCTGGCAGCCAGCCTGAACGAACAGGCGCAGCAACTGCACCGGCAGCGTAATAGCGCCATAGCGCCGTTCGAGGCTAAGGTCAATGAATATATTCACTTAATGGGTATGGTCAATGCCGATTTCAGGGTGGACCTCCAGCCCGCGCAGCAACCGGACCATCTCGGCAAAAGCGCTATCACATTCATGCTGGACAGCAATAAAAGCGGCCGTTACGCCACTGTTCAGCGTGCTGCTTCCGGTGGCGAGCTGAGCAGGATCATGCTGGCTGTAAAGACCATCACAGCCCGGGCCATAGAGCTGCCGACCCTCATTTTTGACGAAGTGGATACGGGCATCTCCGGGGAAGCGGCCAAGCAGGTGGGCACGCTGATGAAGGAGCTGGGCGCCTGTCACCAGATCATCTGCATCACGCACCAGCCGCAGGTAGCCGCCAAAGCCCACCAGCACTACTTTGTATATAAGCAGGAAGATGAGCAGCAGCGCATCTCCACCTCCATAAGACGCCTGGACGAATCTGAAAGGGTCACTGCCATCGCGCAGATGATCGGCGGCAACCAACTGACGGATGCCGCGTTGAATAACGCTAAAGAATTGATGCGCTGATGAACAGGTTTAATACTTACGAAGAAGGATTGGATTTCCTGTTCGGGCAGCTCCCTGTATTTTCCAGGATCGGGCAGGATGCCATCAGGCCGGGACTGGACAATATAAAGATATTATGCGACCACCTGGGCAATCCGCAGCACCGATTTAGATCGATCCACATAGCCGGGTCTAACGGGAAAGGCAGCACCAGCCATATCCTCGCGGCGACCCTGCAGGCATGCGGCTATAAGACAGGCCTTTATACCTCCCCCCACCTTACAGATATCAGGGAACGCTTCAGGATCAACGGGCAACTGATAGATAAACAGTATGTCCTGGACTTCCTCAACAGCCATATTGACTGCATTGAAGCCGTTAAGCCTTCCTATTTTGAGCTGAACGTAGCAATGGCCTTTGATTTCTTTGCCCGGGAAGCAGTCGATTTCGCGGTCATAGAGACCGGCCTGGGGGGCAGGCTGGACAGTACCAATATCATCCATCCCGTCCTGTCCGTCATCACCAATATCAGCCTGGAGCATACCGCCCTCCTGGGCGATACCCTGCAAAAGATCGCTTTTGAAAAAGCCGGCATCATCAAGCCCGGGGTGCCGGTGGTAATAGGTGAGACCCACGAAGCAACCGAACAGGCGTTTTTCCTGCAGGCACACCACAATAACAGCAGCATCACTTTCGCGGATGCCAGGTGGGATATGGTCAAAACAGGAGAAGACAGCGCCTTCCAGTACTTTAAGCTGGTGGATAAAGGAGCGCTTCAACTATATGATGCGCATACCGACCTGAAAGGGAGCTACCAGGCACGGAATATCGTAACCGCCGCCGCCGCCGTACAGGTACTGCACGAATCCTTCCCGGATATCACCATAGCGGCGTTGATCCGCGCACTGCCTGCTGTTAAAGCGGCAACAGGGCTCAGGGGCAGGTGGGAGAAAATATCAGAGCGTCCCGAGATCATCATAGACGTTGCGCACAACCCGGCAGGTATGGAATTTCTGCAGGCCAATGTAGGCAATACCTCAGGAAAGACCCTGCACTTCATTATCGGCTTTGCCGATGACAAGGATGTGGGCGCTGTTTTGCCATATTTTCCTAAATTAGCAAAATATTACTTTACACAGGCATCCGTACCGCGTGCCATGCCCGCATCGGTCCTGGCGCAAAAGGCAGCGGGCATACTGTCAGGCAACGCTTATACCACGGTAGGCGCGGCTATTGCAGCCTGCCTGGAGCAGGCCGGCGCTGAAGATACCATTATTATCACAGGCAGCTTCTTCATTGTAGCGGATGCCCTGAATTATTTGCATACAACACCACAAAATGAGATATAACAGACTTTTCGCTTTTACGTTTTTAGGGCTAAGCACCTTCATATCCTGCGGAGGCAGCAGCAACACCTCTGCTCCCGCCGCTACTACCGCTCCTCCGGATGCGCAACAGGCAACTGCCGTAGCTGTCCCGGACTTCAATGCGGACAATGCCTTTATCCTTATCGAAAAGCAGCTTGCCTTCGGTCCGCGGGTGCCTAATACGGCAGGCCAGGCCCAATGCGCCGATTGGCTGCACGAGCAGCTCAGGTCCTTTACAGACACCGTGTATCGCCAGGAGACCACACTTACGGCCGGAGATAACAAGACCAGGCTGAAGTGTATCAACCTGGTCGGCAGCATCAATCCCGGCGCCACACGCCGTATCCTGCTGCTGGCCCACTGGGACACCAGGCCCTGGGCAGACCAGGATACCAAAGATGTGAATAAGCCCATACCGGGTGCGGATGACGGCGGCAGCGGTACAGCCGTGCTGCTGGAAATAGCCAGGACCATCAGGCAAACGCCCCTGCCCAACGATATCGGCATAGACATCCTGCTGGCAGACGTGGAAGATTACGGCAGGTCTGAGTGGGGAGAAAACTCCTATGCCCTGGGTACCCAGTACTGGGCAAGGAACCCGCATGTGCCGGGTTATACCGCTATGCATGGCATCCTGCTGGATATGGTGGGCGGCAGGAACGCGCTGTTCCGCCAGGAAGGCTTTTCGCGTGAATTCGCTCCCAAAGTGGTGCAGGATGTATGGACCGCTGCTTACAGGGCCGGCTACAGCTCCTTTTTCCTGAACGAGGCCGGCGGGTACATACAGGACGACCATGTGCCTGTCAACAGGATCATCAAGATCCCGACCATAGATATCATCAACCTTCCCCCGGGCAGCAATACCGGCTTTGTCAGCCACTGGCATACCCATGAAGATGATATAAAGAATATCGACAAGGCTACCCTGAAAGCGGTGGGACAGACCTTACTCCACTACTTATACAACTTTTAATTATCCGAAAGGCAGACTGCAAGTAGCTATGCGGCCTGCCTTTCGGTTTTACATTAGCCCTTATCAGGAATGAACGCCATTATTCATCTGGCCACAGGTTTTGGTATCGCACTTACTATTATTGATGCACAGTCTCCCAAAGCCTGCACCTTACATACCACAGGACTGGCAGTTGCAGGCTTTGCAGCAGGGATAATTGTACATGCGCTGCTGGATTATGCGCCACATTGTTACCCTGTCAACTCCAGGGTGGATTTCATTTCCAGTCTTATACTATTGGGCGTCCTTATCGTAACGGCACGAAAACAATACAGGTTGCTGCTTTGCTGCTGTCTCACCGGGTCTGTTCTCCCGGACATAGTAGACCTACTCCCAGCCATTGTGAACAAACAGTTAGGCTGGCACCTGCCCGTCAGCCGGACACCATTATTCCCCTGGCATCAGCAAATATATTCCGGTTCTGTTTATTCCGGTGATTGCGGCGTTTCAAATCTCAACACAGGGATGGTGCTGGCAGCTGTTACAGGGATAGTGTTGTTAAAAAGAAAGGGACTCCGGGCTATTTTCAGCCTGAAAATATCAACAATATATAAAAAGCCACGGGCGGGCAGAAAATAGTCTAAATATTATTATTTTTGATCATAATTATTAATATTCCAAATACTTCACCGTATGCGAAAAGCCGTTATTTATATCATCGCGATCGTAGTGCTTGTTCTCACAGGCGTCATATACTACAAGTATTATTTTGTTTTTGGCAAAGGTGTGAAATCGGGCTACCTGAATTACGTGGTAGAGAAGGGATATATTTTTAAAACCTATGAGGGCAAGCTGATACAGGAAGGCTTTAACAGGGGGCAGACAGGCGCCGGGTTCCAGAGCAATGAATTTGAGTTCTCCATTGCCAATGAATCCGTTTTCAACCAGCTGCAGCTCAACAGCGGTAAATTCTTCGATCTTCATTACGTGGAATACCACGGCAAGCTGCCCTGGCGCGGCAATACGGTCTATGTAGTGGATTCCGTGATCAACATAAAAGAGAAGGAGCGTTAAGCTGCGGGAGCACCGGAAGGCTGCACATCCGTGCTACATCCGCCGCCGGCCCCCACAGGAGCGGCCACGGCTGTCTGTTATCATTCCCTTAAAAACTATTATCTAAATATAAGCTATTTTTGCTCCTGACATCATTATCCATTTCTGAATGAAGCATATCATTGTATTCGGAGGGAGCCTGAGCAGCACATCCATTAATAAGAAGCTCGCGGTATATGCGGCGGAGCAACTGGACCAGGTGACCCTGCATATACTGGACCTTAATGAATACAGCGTGCCGGTTTTCAATACAGACCTTGAAAAAGAGAGCGGGATTCCGCCTGCCATTATAAAATTCATCAGCCTGTTCCAGCAGGCCGATGCTGTGATCTGCAGCACTTCGGAACATAATGCCAATATCACTGCGGGCCTTAAGAGCATCCTGGACTGGGCCTCCCGTGAAGAGCTCCGTTTCTTCAACGACCTGCCTATGCTGCTGTTAAGCACCTCCCCGGGGGGATATGGCGGCCAGAATGCCCGGAAAGCGGCAGAGCTGATGTTCCCTAAGTTTGGCGCCCGTATCGTCAGCACCTTTTCGCTGCCCCGCTTCTACGATAATTTCAGTGACCATACAATAGTGAACGAGCAGTATCACCGGGAGTTCCTGGCCGCCCTTACGGCTTTCAGGCAGGCAGCCGGCCTGTAAGCCCGGTCATTTTAAACAACTTCAAAATACCAGTATCATATGTATCCCGTTAAAGCCTACGCAGCAGCAAGCTCATCCTCAGACCTCGCCCCCTATTCCTTTGAAAGGCGGGACCTCCTGGCAGATGACATCCTTATAGACATTTTATATTGCGGGATCTGTCACAGCGACATCCACGTTGTCCATAACGACTGGGGCGGCGCGCAGTACCCGGTAGTGCCGGGCCACGAGATCATCGGCAAGGTGAAGGCCGTAGGCAGCGGCGTCACGAAGTTCCAGCCCGGCGATACCGTAGGCGTGGGCTGCCTGGTAGATTCCTGCCAGGATTGCGACAGTTGTCATTCCGGTTATGAGCAATATTGCTCGAACGGCAATACCGGCACCTACAATGCCCCGGACAAGATATCCGGCGGGTATACCAAAGGCGGGTATTCCGACAAGATCGTGGTAAAGGAGAGCTTTGTGCTCCGCATTCCCGACAACCTGGATCTCCGGGCGGCTGCTCCCCTGCTCTGCGCCGGGATCACCACCTGGTCGCCCTTAAAGCACTGGAATGTAAAGCGGGGAGACAAGGTAGGCATTATCGGGCTGGGTGGCCTGGGGCATATGGCTGTAAAATTCGCTCATGCCATGGGGGCGGAAGTTACCATGATCACCACCTCCCCGGAAAAGGGAGCAGATGCCAGGAAGCTGGGAGCAGATAAGATATTATTGTCCAACGACCCCGTAGCGATGAAGCAGCACAGCCACAGCTTTGACTTCCTGCTGAATACCATACCGGTGGGGCACGATCCCAATCCTTATATCATGCTGCTCAAACGTGATGCCACCATGGTATTTGTAGGAGCCCTGGAGCCGCTCAGGGACCTGAACAGCCGGCTGCTGATAGGCAAAAGGAAGAATGTGGCGGGCAGCCTTATCGGCGGTATCCGGGAAACCCAGGAAATGCTTGATTTCTGCGGGCAGCATAACATTGTATCCGATGTGGAAGTAATAGCCATGCAGGATGTCAATAAAGCGTATGAAAGAGTGATGAAAGCCGATGTCAAATACCGTTTTGTGATTGACATGAGCACTCTTTGACCTTACAGGTGTTAATGCCCGTGCTGCCTGCAATACAGCGGGGATGTTCGGGAGTTAATATATATTCCTAACTTTGACGAAGAAAATACAAGGAGTTAAAAAACTGCAGATGACACATTTAAAAAGAATAGCTGTAACCTTGGCTTTCAGCCTGCTGGGCATTTACAATGCCGGAGCGCAGTTGTCCAACCCGGAGGCCCGGAAGATGAAGGAGAATGCCCAGAATGATATGAACCGGGGCCAATACGGCAATGCCATCTTATTATACAACCAGGCCATCAAGCTGGAGCCCAATGACGTGGAACTGAGAAGGGACCTGGCCTACGCGCATTACCTGAACGGTACAGCGGACAAAGGCAGGGAGATCATCAGCGAAGTGCTGAAAACGGACTATGCCGATGAGCAGACCTTCCAGATAGCGGCGGCCATAGAAAGCAAGCTCGGGAATAACAATAAGGCCAAAAGCATACTGAACAACGGGCTGAAAAAATACCCGAAGTCAGCGCTGCTGTATTTTAACAGGGGCAACCTGCTGTCGCTCGAAGGCAAATCCCGCCAGGCGGTCCAGAACTTCGAGGACGGCATCAAAGCGGACCCTAATTATGCCGCGAACTATTTTGCGCTGGCCAGGCAGTATGAAAGCAGCAATAACCTCTGGAGCATCCTGTATTACGAGATATTTATCAACCTGGAGCCTTCATCCAAGAAAACGGCTGAGGCCAAAAGCAGCCTTTACAAGGGTTATATCAACTATTTCCAGAAGGAAAGCACCACGCAACTGCCGTCCTTCGGCACTTCCGGCAACGGCCCTTCCGGGCAGTCGTTCGACAAGGTGCTTACTTACCTCATCAATAAAAACGTGGCGGCCATCACCAGCGGTATCAATACGGAAAGCCTGTCGATGCTGCGGACCAGGATCATCCTGGACTGGAACCTTTCCTATGCCGGCAATTATCCTTTCTCCCTGTTCTCTTATTATGACAGGCTGCTGAAAGCCGGTCATTTTGAGGCCTATAATCAATGGCTGTTCGGAGCCAATGAGAATTCCACCACCTTCGCAACGTGGATCAAGACCAATACCGCGTCCTATTCGGACTTTGAGAAGTGGCTGAACAATAACCCGCTGCAGCTCAACAGCTATGACCCCGCCCCCTTTAAGCAGGGTTCCAGATAAATAATGATAAATTACCTAATTTTGCGTATCGTTTCAAATCAAATTACGTTTAAGCATGTCTGACACTACGGTTAAGTTAAAGCAACAAATTATAGAAGCATTGAATTTACAGGGTATGACGCCCGATGAAATAGCAGATGACGCTCCATTGTTCGGGGACGGCCTCGGGCTGGACAGTATAGACTCACTCGAGCTGATGGTCCTGCTGGAAAGGAATTACGGCATTAAAATAGAAGATGCTTCGGAAGGCCGGAATATCATGCATTCCGTTCAGTCCATGGCAAGCTATATTGACGCCCACAGGAAATTTTAATATGCTCCCATCTTATTCCCCTAAGCCGGCCGCGTTCTCTGTCACGCGGCCGGCTTATTTTTGACCCGCTCACAGCCGCTGCCGGACCCGATGCCAGCACATCGCCGGAAGCCTTACGGAGCAGCGTGATGGTCTGCCTGCCGGAGCCTGTGCATCTTAAATATAAAAGTTTAAAAAAATTTGACTGTTATGTATATTTTCTTACATTTGCAACAGTCAGATTTATTATTAATTAACTTTAAATTAAAAAGAAAAGTGGCGTACGATAACAACAAAAATTACGACGAGAAGCGCAACAGCGAAAGTTTTTTCAGTAAGAAAATCAGAGCTGGTAAAAGAAGAACTTATTTTTTTGACGTAAGAGAGACTAAAAGTAATGACTACTTCATTACCATTACGGAAAGCAAGAAGCGTTTTAATGATGATGGCTATGACCGTCATAAGATGTTCCTGTACAAAGAAGACTTCAATAAATTCCTGGCCGCATTAACTGAAACTATCAACTACGTGAAAACAGACCTGATGCCGGACTTTGATTTTGATGCGTTCAACCACTTCAACGAAGGAGAAGAAAACGGTACCCCTGCCGCTGAAGAGTATGTGCCGGCTAATGTCACTGATGACAACATCGACTCCTGGAATAACTAATATACTTATCAAATCAAAATATCAGAAAACGCTTTACCTTTACAGGTAAAGCGTTTTTTTTGACCAATACGAACGGCAATGGAAGCAATAACACTCATAAAGGGACACGGATCGGAAAATGATTTTTTTATCATTGACAACCTGGAACAACGGTTCGATGACCGGGCAAAATCAGACCTGAGCAGGATATTGTGCGACAGGAAGAATATACTGGGCGGGGCGGACGGCGTCCTGTTTATGGAAAAGGGCCGGCAGAGCCCTCACCTGATGCGTATCTTCAATGCTGACGGCACGGAAGCCCTGATGTGCGGTAACGGCATGCGGCTGGCGGGAAGATGGTCTGCCGGTCAACTGGACGCAACCGAGGTGACGGTGGAGAATGTGACCCACCTGCCTTACCGTATCAGGGTACAGGAAGATTTTTTCAGGGACGTTTTCGGTATCAGCATTCGTTTTCCGCCTCCCGGCCTGGAGCAGGATTTTATCAAGGGCGCCCCGGTGGTACTGCAGCAGCAAGCGATCGGGGGATTCGATGAAAAAAGGGCTTACACGGCCATTACCATGCCCAACCCGCATATCATCGCCTTTATGCAGCATATTGATGACCAGGAGCTGGAAGCAGCAGGAAAAGCCGCCAATGATAACAAACAGCTGTTTCCCCAGGGTGTCAATGTAAGCTGGACCTCCGTCATAGATGACCATACTATTTTCGTCAGCACCTATGAGAGAGGTGTAGGGCTCACCAATGCCTGTGGAACGGCCATGGTAGCCGCTACCGTGGCGGGTGTGCTGAGAGGCGACCTGCCGCCCGGCGAAACGATCACCGTCCGCAATAAGGGCGGCTTCATAAAGGTAACGGTATATGAAGACTGGTCCACCCTTATGACCGGCAATGCCACGTATAACGCGCATTATTCCGTAGCTGTTGACGGGCAGGACCAGATACTCATCCTCAGCCATGTGACCGGCAATGAGCAGGAAAAGTACGAGCTGCTGAAAGCCGCTGCCGCCCGGCAGTGACAATCCATATGCCGGGATAGCAGGTACATCTTTATAAGCGATTATCAGCTTACAGGCAGCACTTTTGTCATAAATGTACTGCATGCGTACCGGCCATTCCGAACGGATATGAGACACCTCTTACCCTACATCACCCAACTATATTATAACATTTATAAAATTGGCTTAGGGCAGCAGGAGAGTGTACAGCACATTGTCTGCCAGGAAATGCATGGTGTACTCCGTAGCCAGTTCCAGGATAGTAGCATTCCGGCTGTCATAATCTGCCAGGAAAGTGGCGACCGCCTTACGCCCGGCCTTATCCAGCTCCACCGTCTGCGCCAGCTCATGGATCGCATGGAGCGTAAGCCCGTCATCCTTCAGCTCCCCGATCGTCGCGATCATCCAGCTAAGCGCCATAAAGCCGGTCTTATCAAGACAGATCAGCTTTTCATACTTATAGCTGCCGGTAAACTGGTTAAAAGGAGATGCCAGCACCTTATCTGTCAGGTATTTCCTGAACTTTTCAGGTACCGGGTCGGCTGTTTCCTTAAGCTTTACCATACCGTCCAGAGCGTGACAGTAAATGCTGAGCCAGCGCAGCTTCCTGCGCAGCTCATGTACATGCTCCTCTATATCTTCAAAGGGGAATGGCGCCTTTCCTATAAAAGAATAGACCTTGCGGATTTCAGAACGGTACACCTCTACCAGGGCCTGCCGCTCTTCCGCTTCCTTCAGCCATTTCAGGGTCCTGAGCTTTTTATTCCACTCAGGCAGGCGTCGCCCGTTCCACCAGTCACCTGATGCCAGCACTTCGTTCACATGCTGCGCTGCCGCTTCCCTCTTCCGTACTATCTGTGTCCTGATGACCTCCGGTAATGCCGCATCCGCAGACAATTCCTTGTCCAGCACCACATAAAAGTCGTACATGCCCAAAGCGTCTTCTACCAGCTTGGCCTGCTCCAGCATCTTCTTAAAGGTTTTGCCATTGTGCAGGTCCTGGTACAGGCGGCACAGCCCTTCCACCATAAAGAACGGCGTTCTTAAATCATTTTTATAAACATACTCCACCGGGTCGTCCGACCGGGAAGCTTTCTCCAGGATAGCGCCGATATTATCCATTTGCTTTACAAATCTCAGGTAGCCGAATTTCATAATCGTTCTGTTTAAAGGTGAATAACAGGCTGCAGGTGACCGATAGCTGCCAGCGCAGCTTTGATATGGATCAGGACAGCAGCATTTCTATATGCGGTATATCGTCTTCAAGGTATTGCACACCCTGCGGCACAAAGCCAAGGCGCTCATAAAATTCCAGCAAGTACAACTGCGCGGAGATTCGTACAGGATATCCCGGATAAGCCATACGGCACTGCTCCATGGCGTACTCCATCAGGGGGACGCCCCAGCCCTGCCTCCTGATGTCCGGATGGGTCACTACCCTGCCTATGGCTGCAGCGGCATCGTACTTTATGCCCGGAGGTATGCACCTGGTATAGCCTGTAATGCGGTCGTTCTCATCCACCATCAGGTTATGGGAGGCCAGGAGATCCACCTCATCCATATCCTGATAAGGGCATTGCTGCTCCACCACGAATACCAGGGAGCGGAGCTGCAGCAAGGCATACAGCTCCCTGTTCGTAAGCGCTTCAAAGGTTTTGGTAACGAATCGCATTTTAAAGCTTATCAAAATATTTGAAAGAATGATTTTTCCGGATATTCAGCAAGGTATGGTAGATCAGGGAGATCACGTTCGACACATCATCCTTATGCACCATTTCAACGGTAGTATGCATATACCGGAGCGGTAAGGAGATCAGCGCCGAAGGCGTACCCGCGTTGCTGTAGGCAAAGGCATCCGTATCCGTACCGGTGGAACGGGAGCAGGCATTCTTCTGTAAAGGTATCTCCTGCTCGGAGGCGGTATCCAGCAGCAGCTTCAGGAGATTCATCTGCACTGCCGGTCCATAGGCCACTACGGGTCCTGAACCGCATTTCACATCACCCTGCACATGCTTGTTGATCATCGGCGTATGCGTGTCGTGCGTGACGTCCGTACAGATCGCCACATCCGGCTGCAGCCTCCTGGAGATCATTTCAGCACCACGCAACCCTATCTCTTCCTGTACCGCGTTGACCACATACAGGGTATAGGGCAGCTTCTTTTTATTCTCCTTCAGGAGCCGGGCCACTTCCGCTATCATAAATCCCCCTATCCTGTTATCCAGCGCACGGCCCACATAGTACCGGTCATTCAGCACCTCGAAGGTATCTTCATAGGTGATGACAGAACCGATATCAATGCCCAGCTCCAGGACCTCGTCCCTGGAAGTACAGCCGCAGTCGATAAAGATATTCTTAAGGGTCGGCGCCTCTTCCTTCTCGCCGGAGCGGGTATGGATGGCAGGCCAGCCGAAGACGCCTTTCACAACGCCTTTAGCACCGTGAATCAGCACTTTTTTGGAAGGTGCGATCTGGTGGTCCGAACCTCCGTTCCTGATCACATAGATCAGCCCGTCATTCGTGATATAATTGACATACCAGGATATCTCGTCCGCGTGCGCCTCGATGACCACCTTGTAATCCTTACCGGGATTGATGACACCTACCGCCGTTCCGTAATCATCCAGGAACCATTCATCTATATAGGGCTCTAAATATTTCAGCCATATCTTCTGCCCTCCCGCTTCAAACGATGTGGGAGAAGGGTTATTGATATAAGACTCTAAAAATGCCAGGGACTGCTTAGTCATTACTTTTTTCATATGGTCGCTCTTTGCTGTAAAAGGTTATGCAATAGTACAAATATCGCGTATTTCGGCTTAAAAACCCTGTACTTCGACCGGCGCCGGTTTTTTGAAATATTTTTTTGCGGAAATCAAAACTCGTTATATATTTGCACCCGTTTCGATGCAGCTACGCCGCCTTAGCTCAGTTGGTAGAGCAGCTGATTTGTAATCAGCAGGTCGTAAGTTCGAGTCTTATAGGCGGCTCTCTGAAAAACCCCGTACCATCGTGTACAATATGCTATTGCCGCCTTAGCTCAGCTGGTAGAGCAGCTGATTTGTAATCAGCAGGTCGTAAGTTCGAATCTTATAGGCGGCTCTTTTCCCTCTCCTGTTTTCCCGGCGCTGTTCATCATTTCCCTGTCCTATAATCCATTGTTATTAAAGCCTGGCGTGAGCGGTCTTGTCCGTAATTTTTGTAACTTGCCGCATTAATTTCAGAATACATCTTATGCTTAAAATAGGACTCATCAGGGAAGGCAAGAAGATTCCCGACACCAGGGTGGCGCTGACGCCCGAGCAATGCGCTGTCATCACCAATACCTACCCGGACATCCGGATCGTAGTGGAATCCTCTCCCAACCGGTGCTATACGGACCAGGAATATACCGCGCAGCATATACCCGTAGTGACCGACGTCAGCGACTGTGATATCCTGTTAGGGATAAAGGAAGTGCCCATTCCGTCCCTGATCCCCGGCAAGACCTATTTTTTCTTCAGCCACACCAAAAAGAAGCAGCCCTATAACCAGGACCTGATGAAGGCCATGATAGCAGAGCGCATCACTATGATAGACTATGAGACGCTCACGTATGATGACGGCGCCAGGATCATAGGCTTTGGGTTCTATGCAGGCGTGGTAGGTGCCCACAACGGGTTGCTCACCTATGGTATGAAAAGTAAAAAGTATAACCTGATCCCCGCGCATCTTTGCAGGGACAAAAAAGAAATGCTCCAGCAGTACAACCATGTCAAGCTGCCGCCGATGAAGATCGTGGTGACAGGCAGCGGTAAGGTAGCTGCGGGCATTCTGGATATACTGCATTCCTGGGACATCAAGAATATAGAGCCCGAAGATTTCCTGGGCCAGTCCTATGATTACCCGGTCTATACCCACCTGAAAGGCCACGACCTCTACCAGCATAAGGACGGTGAGCACTTTAACAGGAGTGAGTTCCACGAGCATCCCGAAAGATACAAATGCGTATTCGGTCCTTATACCCGTACTGCCGACATATTGATGCACGGCATTTACTGGAACGATAAAATAGACGCTATGTTCAGGGCGGAAGATATCAGGAACAGGGATTTCACCCTCCAGGTCATAGCCGATATCACGTGCGACCCCTTCGGCTCCATACCGATCAATGTAGGCGCTTCCACCATCACCCAACCCGTGTACGGTATTGACAGAAAATCCGGCCAGCAGACCGTCCCGTTCCTGCCCTCAGATATCAGCGTTGATGTGATGGCGGTGGACAACCTGCCCAATGAGCTGCCCAGGGATGCCTCTGAGCATTTTGGTGAGCATATGATCAAATACATCATACCGGAGCTCCTAAAGGAAGAGAGCGAGATGCTGGACAGGGCCACTATCTGTAAGGACGGTCGCCTGACCTCTTATTTTGACTACCTGGCTGATTATGCTTACGGTGAATGAATAGAACCCGGTAAAACAATTTTTTAGGCATCCGTGTACCAAAAAATTCAGAGTTGAATTATCTTTGCACCATCTTTACTTAATATACAGCAACTAAATTTCAGAATGTCTCAAGAAAATTCACCAGCCCAGGCTTTATTACTTTTGGAAGACGGTACTCTTTTCAGGGGAAAAGCTTATGGCAAAACAGGCACTACAGCAGGAGAGATCTGCTTCAACACGGGAATGACAGGCTACCAGGAAGTCTTTACCGACCCCAGCTATACCGGGCAGATGCTGATCATGAATACCTGCTATATCGGCAATTACGGGGTTAATGAAGCCGATGTGGAATCCGACAGTGTGAAAATAAGGGGACTGATCTGCAAAAATATAACCAAACGCTATTCCAGGATGGTAGCTACAGGCTCCCTGGAAGATTACCTCTCCGCCAACAACATAGTAGCTATCCAGGATGTGGATACACGGTCGCTGGTACAGCATATCCGCCAGAAAGGGGCTATGAACTGCATTATCTCCTCCGAGATAAGCGATATCGACACCCTGAAGGCAGAGCTGGCCAAAGTGCCGCCGATGGAAGGGCTGGAGCTGTCTTCCCAGATATCCACTACCGCCCCGTATTACTATGGTGACAAGGACGCAGCGCTGAAAATATCGGTGCTGGACCTGGGCGTGAAGAAAAACATCCTGCAATGCCTTGCCGAAAGAGGCACTTACCTGAAAGTATTCCCGGCAAAGACCCCCGCGCAGGAGCTGCTGGACTTCCAGCCGGACGGTATCTTTATTTCCAACGGCCCCGGAGACCCGGCATCTATGCCTTATGCTATAGCAACCGTAAAAGAGCTCCTGGCAGCCAATAAGCCGTTCTTCGGCATCTGCCTGGGTCACCAGCTGCTGGCGTCCGCGATGGGCATACCGACCTTTAAGATGCAGCATGGGCACAGGGGCCTGAACCACCCGGTAAAGAACCTGATCACCGGCAGATCCGAGATCACTACCCAGAACCATGGCTTCGGGATAGAGCCGGAAGCTACCCGGAACCACCCGGATATCGAGATCACCCACCTGAACCTGAACGACCAGTCCATTGAAGGTATCCGTATTAAGAACAAGCCGGCCTTCTCTGTGCAGTATCACCCGGAAAGCACACCCGGACCATTCGATTCCAGGTACCTCTTCGATGATTTCATCGCGATGATCCGGCAACACCAGTAAAAATATTCAGATATAAAGGCGGTGCCGCCAAAAAAGTACACAACCCTGTCATATGGAGCTAAGCTCAAATATTGACAGGGTTGTTTTTTATACATAGATATCACATTTCGACAGGCTCAATGTGACAGACACAACGAACTTAATGTGACAAGACCAAAGCTCAATGCAACAAAAGCAGGCTTGTTAAAAAGCGTTTTTTTGGCACCGGGAGCTATAAGGCTACCGGGTAATGACCCCAACGATCTTATCCCGCATCTCAAAAAATACCGGGCGCAGCGCGCTGTTGCCATCCGTACCATAGTTGACGATCAGTACCATAGTGGTCTGCCGTTCGGGAAAGTAAAAAAGGTCGGCGCTGTAAGCCAGGTCACGTCCCCTGTGCCCGTAAGCATAGTCATTGCCCTTATTGATAAAATCCTTCATTACGCCCAATCCCAGCAGCCTGTTGCTGCCTTCTTCCTCATAACTGTTGAACGTCAGCAGGGTATCCAGGTAGGAACCAGGCAGCAGGGTCTTCCGTTCAAACAGCGCCTCGCTGAATTTCAAAAGGTCTGACACGCTGGAATAGATACCGGTATAGCCATTGCCGCTGCCCGTATTATAGCTGGACAGGTTGGCGATCGTTCCGTTGTTATACAGGTCATAATAGCCCTGTGCCACTTTGCCCTCCGGCAGCTTATCATGGTAATAGTAATAAGTATTTTCCAGGCCAAGGGGATCAATGATCCTGCTGTGCAGCAGCGATGCGTGACTGCCTGCCTGGCCGTCTATGATCATGCTTAGCAGGAGCGTATTGGTATTGGAATACCCTGCCCTGCTTCCTGCGGCAAAAGCAGCCGGCCGGTTCCGCACAAAGGCCAGTATATCCTCCTGTGTCCTGTGGTAAGGCGGGTTATTCAATATGCTGAGATAAAATTCCGTGTCCTTGATCACATCATAGATACCAGAGGTATGGTTCAGGAGCTGGCGGATGGTCACCTCGTCTGCGTTGGCAATGCCTTTCAGCGTAGCGGCATCCAGGTAATCGCTTATTTTCCGGTCCAGGTCCAGTCGTTGCTCCGCCACCAGCTGCAGGGTCAGCACGCCCATAAACAGCTTGGTGATGCTGGCGACCTTACTGACATGACAGGGCTGCATGGCCACCTGCCTGCCGATATCGGCAAAGCCGGCGGATTCCGTCCATACGCCTTCATTATCCTTGATCAGCAGGGTCATGCCGGGCAGTCCCCGCTCCCTGGCTTCCTTCAGGATGGTACGGTATTGCTGTGCTTTACTGTGCTGATCGTTGGACATAACATTACATTGGACGGTAGCTTCTATCGTTGGTTTGGTGCAGGTGCTGAAACATAGCATTCCTGCCACCGCGCCGATCATATGTTTAATTTTCATGTTGCCGGTCTTTTTGTCGTTTGATAGTGTACTGTATGCCTATATGGAAAGCGGTATTGGGCAGTAGAGGCACATAATCTTTCACAAAAGGGGTCTGCATCCAGAACTGGTATTGGATAAAGGGCTTTACAGGCAATTTCAGGCAAGGCTCCAGGTCGTATCCCAGCGTCAGCGCCGTGCTGAACATCGCCTGTGGCCTTCCCCAGTTAGCCTTGGCCACATAGGTGCCGTTTTCCTGCCGGAATACGGGAATAGCGGGGAAAGCGTGCAGGTAACCGGCACCGGCTGTCAGTGCAGCAGACAGCCTGAATTTAAAGCGGTATTCATACCCGGCCTCCGTATAAAGCTGCACGGCCTGCTGCGCGAACCTGTGATAAAAATAGCCCAGCTTCGCGGTCTGGAAAAAGCTGCTGTTAGGCCACTTTTTATAAGTGTGAAAATAACCGGCCTGCACGCCGGGATGCACAGAACGGTTCCAGATGCCTGCAAAGCCCGTTCCGGGCAACGAGGTCCCGTTATTAAAAAAGCTCAGGCTAAGGGGTATATCTCCTTTCCCGGCCCGCACTTCCCTGCTACAGCATACCAGAGACAGGATAAAAAATCCGTATAATATTCTCATAAACATTAGATAATACGATCTTACAAATATATCAAATATAATCGCTTTGTCCGTAGCAGCATCCCCGTATGCCAAAAAGATTTTAGAATACCGGCGGCGGTCACCTGGGCGTCACGGCACTGATCGGGATATCATAGCGTCAGACACCGCATTGAACAAAACAGGTTTAAAACTACTTATAACAGGAATTTCACGTGGGATTTACAAGAGTTATAAATACCTTTATGCGGTCCATTCAAACTACGTACTATGCAGGAAAAGATCATTATAGTCGGTGCCGGTTTTGCCGGTCTGCATCTGGCCAAGCAGCTCCAGAATACCCATAATGAGGTCATGCTGATCGATAAACATAACTATCACCAGTTCCAGCCGCTGTTCTACCAGGTAGCTACGGCCCGTATTGAGCCCAGCAGCATCTCCTTCCCGCTCCGGAAGGTCTTCCAGCGCTCCCGTAATATCAGCATCAGGATCGCGGAAGTACAGCATATTGACAGCGCACAGCAAACCTTACATACCAATATAGGCCCTTTTAACTATACCAGGCTCATCATAGCTACGGGATGCACCACCAACTTCTTCGGCAATAAGGCTATCGAGGCCTATGCTTTCCCGATGAAATCAACACCCGAAGCCCTGACCCTCCGGAACAGGATATTATCCAACTTCGAAAAGGCGCTCTCTGCCGCACCGGAAGAAATGGAAGGCATCATGAACATCGTGGTGGTGGGCGGCGGGCCTACCGGCGTGGAGCTGGCCGGCAGCCTGGCGGAAATGAAGACCAAGATATTGCCCAAGGACTATCCTGATATGGATTTCAGCAGGCTCAACATCTTCCTGCTGGAAGGCAGCAATACCCTGCTGGGACCGATGTCCGAAGTATCCAGGCGCAAAGCAAAAGAGTATTTGGAAGCCCTGGGCGTAAAAGTATGCCTCCAGACGCTGGTAGAAGCCTATGACGGCCATACCATTTCCCTCAAAGGCAACGGCACCATCGTGTCCGACAACCTTATCTGGGCGGCAGGCGTATCGGGCAATCTCATCAAGGGACTTGAAAAGGCCACCATACAGCGCGGCAACAGGATCGTGGTGGACCGCTATAATAAAGTAGTGGGCTATGATAATATCTTCGCGGTGGGCGACATCGCCTTTATGGAAACCCCGCTCTACCCCAACGGCCACCCTCAGGTCGCGAATGTGGCCATCAACCAGGGCAAGCTGCTGGCCCAAAATATAAAGAAATACCCGGACCGGCCGAATAGCTGGAAAATGTTTGAATACAAGGACCCGGGGTCTATGGCCACGGTCGGGAAAAGGAAAGCGGTAGTGGACCTGCCGAGCTTCAGCTTCCAGGGCAGAATGGCCTGGTTCACCTGGATGTTCCTCCACCTGATGCTCATCCTCAGCGTCCGGAACAAATTATTTATATTCATTAACTGGGCCATCAGCTATTTCACCAATGACACTACGCTGAGGCTTATACTCCATCCTTCCAGGCGGCAGGTAGAATTACTGGACAATCAACCGGAATAAGCTATGGTACCTGACGGCAGAGATATACCCGGTGTATGCCCGTTCTATATCACGGACGATGTGGAAGGGTTCATTGACTTTTGTAGGACGTGGCTGCAGGGGCAGGTAGCGCACCTGCTAACGGACCAGGCCACCGGTACGGCCAGGTATGCGGAAATAAAGGTCGGAGAAAGCCTGCTGATGGTCACCAGGACCGGGAACAGCCTGGCAGCCACCCGGAACCATACAATGGTGAGCGTGGAGGACTGCGTCTCCCTGTACGGGCGTGCCGTGGCAGCCGGTGTGGTGTCCGTACAGGCCCCTGTCTCCGTCCACCATTCGGGCGAGACCTATGCCGGCATAGCGGACGGCTGCGGTAATGTCTGGTGGCTCAGCACACGGACAGAGCGGCTGAGCTACCGGGAGCAGCAGGAAAGATACCAGCAAAAAAGACAGCCCTGAGGGACTGTCTTTTAGTATTTTATACCGGTATCGGGAGCAGGGCTGCCGTTATCAGGAAAGGGTCTTTTTCAGGCGGGAGATCGTATCGACCGGCGCGGTGGCGTTAAATACCGTATTGCCTGCCACCAGCACATCGGCGCCTGCTGCTATAATGGTCGCCGCATTGTCCAGGGTCACGCCGCCGTCTATCTCTATCAGCGCGCTGCTGCCGGATGCGAGGATCATCTGCTTAAGCTGCTCGATCTTTTTCAAGGTATGCGGAATGAATTTCTGGCCGCCAAAGCCGGGGTTGACAGACATCAGGCACACCAAGTCGATATCCGCGATCACATCTTCCAGCAGGTGCACCGGGGTATGGGGATTGACCGCCACGCCCGCTTTCATACCTTCGTTATGAATGGTCTGGATAGTACGGTGCAGGTGAGGGGACGCTTCTATATGAACAGACAGGATATCAGCGCCGGCCCGGGCAAATTCCGTAACATACTTTTCCGGCTCCAGTATCATAAGGTGCACATCCAGCACTTTCTTTGCCTTGCTGTGTATCGCCTGTATCACCGGCAGCCCGAAACTGATATTGGGAACAAAACGGCCATCCATTACATCCAGGTGAAACCAGTCGGCCTCACTGTTATTGATCATTTCTATTTCGTCTTCCAGTCGTAGAAAATCTGCGGAAAGCAAGGACGGAGCTATAAGTGCCATATTAAATCTGTTTGGTTAGGTATGAGGTGTGAAGGTTATTAAATGTGCATTTTCTCTTTTTTCTCCAGCAATGCTTCTACGGTCTCTACATACATTTCATCCGGCACACAGCAATCCACCGGGCATACGGCAGCGCATTGCGGCTCCTCGTGGAAACCCTGGCATTCCGTACATTTATCCGGAACAATATAATAGACATCTATCGCTACGGGATCGTGGGGGCTGGACGCATCGGTTGTCGCACCATTCATCAATACATATGCTCCGTTGACGTTGGTACCATCTGCCATTTTCCATTCCACGCCGCCTTCATAGATCGCATTATTCGGGCATTCCGGTTCGCAGGCTCCGCAATTGATACATTCATCTGTTATTTTAATAGCCATTGTGAAATAAAATTTGTTAAGTAAGTATAATTACTTTGAATTTTTTGAATAATTATTAGTTTTTACGCCAGCAAAGTTACAATTTCGCGTTCATAAAATCTAATGGAATATGTTTACCATTTCTAAAAGAACGAATGCCGTCTGCGGCCTGGCAGCAGCCTTTGACAGTCATGACGAAACCTGGAAAAAGGTGCGGGAAGAGGCTCACAGGGCCAACGGCTGGTTCACGGTGGCATACATTGACCTTGCAGTACAACATATCGTTAACCGGTTCCTGGACAGGACCCTCCTGGAAGCATGGCTCCTGCAGTATCCTGACCTCTCCCGGAAATTCCCGGAGCACCAGTCCCTGACGGTCGGCATTGTAATGGCAGGCAATATCCCGCTTGTGGGATTCCATGATTTCCTGGCCGCGTTCCTGGCCGGCTTTAAGGTCAGAATGAAGCTCTCTTCCAAAGACACCGTACTCTGGAATTATATATACGGCTACCTGTCTGATCAGTATCCTGAGTTCCGGGATACGGTGGCCATAGTACCGATGCTGAAGGACTGCGATGCCTACATTGCCACCGGCAGCAACAATACCTCCCGCTACTTTGAGCAGTATTTCGGCCGCTACCCGCATATCATCCGTAAGAACAGGACTTCCGTAGCCGTCCTGACAGGACAGGAAACGGACGCGGAGCTGCAGGCGCTCGAAAGCAGCATCAACACCTATTTCGGGCTGGGCTGCAGGAATATTTCAAAGATATATGTGCCTGAGGGCTATGATTTTGAGCACTTCATCGCTAAAACAAAGCACCACATCTGGCAGCGGGACCATAACAAATACAAGAACAATTACGACTACCAGCTGGCCATGTACATCCTGAACAAGGTGCAGTACATGAGCAATGAAGCAACGCTTTTCGTGGAGAACAGGGAAATATACGCCCCGGTCAGCGTGGTGCATTATGAATATTACGACAGGCAGGAAACCATCTACCCCGACCTGAACAGGTCAGAGGTCCTGCAATGCATAGAAACCGCGGCGGCAAACCTGCCCGTGCTGCAGGCCCATACCACCGTACCGGTCATTCCCCTGGGCAGCAGCCAGTCTCCCGGCCTGACGGATTATGCAGATAATGTAGATACTATGGCATTTTTATCGGCCCTTTGATTAATTTTGTGACGCTATGTACAATCTTATTAAACGCATACTCTTCAGAAAACCGCCGGAAGAAGCGCATTACTGGACCATGACCCAACTGCAAAGAGCTTACCGGATGGGTTTTATGAGACGGATACTGAAGAAACAATTCGCTACCGGGCGCACGGACCTGTCACAGACCATCTGGGGCATTACCTTCAAAAATCCCGTAGGACTGGCAGCAGGCTTCGACAAGGATGCCAAGTTCATTAACGAGCTGGATATGCTGGGCTTCGGCTTTATAGAGATCGGTACGCTCACACCCCGGCCGCAGGACGGCAATCCCAGGCCCAGGCTGTTCCGACTGCCGGAAGACGAAGCACTGATCAACAGGATGGGGTTCAACAATGAAGGAGTGGCGGCAGCGGTGCAGCGGCTGAAAAATACCAACCGGAATATCGTGGTAGGCGGCAATATCGGCAAGAACAAAGTGACGCCCAATGAAAACGCGGACGATGACTATATCAAATGTTTCGAGGCACTGCACGATGTGGTGGACTATTTCACCGTCAATGTCAGCAGCCCCAATACGCCCAACCTCCGCGCCCTGCAGGACAAGGAACCGCTGGAAAAGCTGCTCCACAGCCTTGTACAGCTCAATCGTAAGAAAGCCGCACCCAAACCTATCCTGCTCAAGATAGCGCCTGACCTTAATGACAGCCAGCTGGACGATATCATAGCGATCGTAAAAAATACCGGCATAGACGGCATTGTGGCTACCAATACCACCATCTCCCGTGAAGGACTGAGAACGGACGCTGCCACCGTCAGCGAGATAGGCGCCGGCGGACTCAGCGGCAAGCCTGTAAAAGAACGCGCCACGGAAGTGATCAGGTACCTGCACCGGCATTCCGGCGGCAGCATACCTATTATAGCCGTAGGCGGCATACAGACCGCACAGGACGCACAGGAGAAGCTGGATGCGGGCGCGTCACTGGTACAGGTATATACCGGCTTTATCTATGAAGGCCCGTATATCGTAAAGAATATCTGCAATGGCATTACGCTTCCCAAAAGATCATAGGATAGTATAATAACCGGCTATCTATATGTAAGCAGACAATCCATTATATGGAAGCTGTCAGGGATAAGCCACAAAGAGATGCCTCACATCCGTTCGAAATGACCAGGCAGGCTGTAGTACTTTGGGGCAGTAAAAGCATTCTATGGCCTACAGAGCACACAATTTCCAGCGAAACATACCTGTAATAACAATAGTCATTTTATACTATTTTTCCCGGAGGAACTGCCTGCAAGGGTCTTCATCCGGGCGAAACGGACTGTAGCAGGGAACTATGCCCAGCGGCGCTGAATTACTTTCTGATCTGTTGATTATGAGATCTTGCTCCGCAGGAGAGCAGTTCCTCCAGGTCGCTACGTTTCAGCCGGGATGACGTATAAAGACAACCTCTTTTTATCGGCACACTCATCACAAAAAAACCGCCCCCCTTACCGGGAGACGGCTATCTGCATGGCGTTTCTTCTTTACTGCCCGTTCCTTACTACCACAACGCCATCAAATACATCAATGATCACTTCTTTTTCCTTATCTATATCGCCTGCAATGATCTTTTTACTCAGCAGATTAATGATCTCTTTCTGGATCAGCCTTTTCAAGGGCCTTGCACCGAACTGCGGATCATAGCCGTGCTTCGCAAAGAAGTCCAGGGCATAATCTGTAAAAGTAATATGGATACCCTGCTCTTCCACCCGTTTCTTCAGGTCGTCCAACTGTATCCTGATGATACCCCTCAGGTCGGCACGGGACAGGGGCCTGAACATCACCACTTCATCTATACGGTTGATGAACTCGGGCCGTAGCGTTGTACGCAGCAGCTGCATCAGCTCATCTTTCGTATTGTCCACCACCTGTTCGATATCATCACCTTCCTTCAGGTTATCAAAATGCTCCTGGATGATATGGGACCCGAGGTTGGAGGTCATAATGATAATGGTATTTTTAAAGTTCACCACCCTTCCCTTGTTATCCGTCAGGCGACCGTCGTCCAGTACCTGCAGCAGGACATTGAACACATCAGGATGCGCTTTTTCTATCTCGTCCAGCAACACCACGCTGTATGGCTTACGGCGTACGGCTTCGGTGAGCTGACCGCCTTCATCATATCCCACATATCCCGGAGGCGCACCTATCAGGCGGCTTACGGTATGCTTTTCCTGGTATTCGGACATATCGATCCGGGTCATCATCGTTTCATCATCAAAGAGGCATTCCGCCAGCGCTTTGGCCAGCTCGGTCTTACCCACACCGGTAGTACCCAGGAAGATGAACGAACCGATAGGTCGCCTGGCGTCCTGCAAGCCGGCCCGGCTGCGCCTGATGGCATCGGAAACCGCTTCAATAGCCTCATCCTGTCCTACCACCCGCTTGTGCAGCTCATCCTCCAGCGTCAGCAGCTTCATCCTTTCGCTCTGCACCATCCGCTGTACGGGAATGCCCGTAGCTTTGGCCACATTTTCCGCTATATCTTCCGCATCCACTTCCTCTTTCATCAGGCGTTTTTCTGATATTTCATCCAGTTGCGCCGTATAATCTGCTATGGTCTTTTCCTCTTCCTTGATCTTGCCGTAACGGATCTCCGCTACCTTACCGTAATCGCCGTCCCTTTCCGCTCTCTCCGCATCTGTTTTAAACTGCTCTATCCTGGCTTTAGCTTCCTGTATCTTGTTCACTATATCTTTTTCTTCCTGCCACTTGGCTTTAAGCGTATCTCTTGCTACGGCCAGGTTAGCGATATCGGTATTCAGCGATTTCAGCTTTACCTCATCATTTTCGCGCTTGATCGCTTCGCGTTCTATCTCCAACTGGCGGATCCTTCTTTCCAGCTCATCCAGCTCCTCGGGCATGGAGTTCATTTCCAGCTTCAGCTTGGCTGCGCTTTCATCTATCAGGTCAATGGCCTTATCCGGCAGAAAGCGGTCGGTAATATACCTGCTGGACAGCTCCACGGCGGCAATAATAGCCTCGTCCTTGATACGGACATGGTGGTGGGTTTCGTATTTATCTTTCAGTCCCCTCAGGATAGAGATGGCATCTTCCACGCTGGGCTCATCCACCATTACTTTCTGGAAGCGGCGTTCCAGGGCCTTATCCTTTTCAAAATACTTCTGGTATTCATTCAGCGTGGTGGCTCCTATGGCGCGGAGCTCTCCCCTTGCCAGGGCAGGCTTCAGTATATTGGCAGCATCCATAGCGCCTTCTCCGCCGCCGGCGCCCACCAGGGTATGGATCTCATCAATGAACAATATAATCCCGCCTTCGCTGTCCGTTACTTCCTTTACCACACCTTTCAGACGCTCTTCAAACTCTCCCTTATACTTGGCGCCTGCTATCAGCTGCCCCATATCCAGGGAATAGATCACCTTGGATTTCAGGTTTTCGGGCACATCACCGTTGATGATCCGGTGCGCCAGACCTTCAATGATTGCGGTCTTACCTACACCCGGCTCACCTACCAGTATAGGGTTGTTCTTGGAACGGCGGGACAGGATATGCAGCGTCCTCCGGATCTCTTCATCACGACCGATCACAGGGTCCAGCTTACCGCTGGCGGCCAGCTCATTCAGGTTCTTGGCATACTTGTTCAGGGCATTGTAAGAGGCGGAAGCTGTCTGGGAGTCTACCGTCGAGCCTTTTCGCAGGTCTTTGATAGCTGCCACCAGCCCTTTATCGGTCAGCCCGGCGTCTTTCAGCAGGTTCGCCACACTGTCATTACCTCTCAGCAGGGACAATAACAGATGTTCCGGGGCCACAAATTCATCACCGAATTCTTTTAAGGTGGTGCTCGCCCTTAATACCGCGTTGTTCGCATCCCTGGAAATGCTCTGGCCCGGGTCTCCGCTACCCTGCTTAGGCAGCCTGGAGAGCTCTTCGGAGAGCTTTACCTGCACCGTAGAGGGATTGGCATTGCTCTTTTTAAGGAGGTAGCTTGTGCTGCCGTCCTCGTCTTCCATCAGCACTTTCAGGATATGCGCCGTTTCAATATTGGGATTGTCCAGGTTAAAGGCTTCCTGTTGCGCCTTGGCCAGCACTTCCTGTGCCTTTATAGTGAAATTACTTAAGTTCATAAGGGATATAATTTTTTGTTTTCGTTTTAAAAGTATATAAACAATACTATTCAAACCGTAAACCAAACTGATTTTCAGTACATTATGTCATAAAAACTCTACAGGCCGTGACTTTTTTTCCGGTATCTTTTATGCTGAAGGACAAATTAACAGGCTCCCGTTCAGGAACAGGACATTTCGTACTGACAACAATTACGTTTTGCGAAATGTTTAAACCCGGGAGACTGATACACATCAGGACGAGCATCTTTTAATAAATAATGATTTAAATCAATAATTAATATTTTTTTATAAAAAACACTGCAAAAAATTACCTAATTAAAGATTCTTATTACTTTTAGCATGCCGACAACTATTTACAACATACCGGCAGCAGAAACCTATATCGTGTCATCTCTTAAAAACAATATATACTCCAATGAAAAAAATCTATGCTTTCGTCATTATTTTACTGGTCTCCTGCGTCTCCTTTAAAGGCAATGCGCAATGTGGGGTAGCTTCCAGGGAATTGCTGGGCAGCGTTTCCGCCATGACCGCGTACAACACGTACATAGTGATCGGCAGCTTCGCGGATATGTTTACACAGAAAGTTATTACAGCCAAGCAACTGTCGGACTACCTGGATGAACAGATACCTATGCTGACCACCGTAACTGAATCTTACGGCAAAGCGCTGCAAAATGATGCCAAATCCTACAGCGAGGACGACAAGCGCTTCATGAACGAGTGTATCCATGCCCTGAATATGCTTGCTGCGGAAGCCAGGGCGCTCAGGCTGTACGCCGATGTTCAGAACGACAGCAACGCCAGTGAATACCAAAAGTACAGGAAAAAGGCCTGGAGCGCCATCAGTGACCTGCTGGGCCTGGAAGAAGAATAAAGCCGGCAAATGCGAACTGTTTATATTTTTATGCCCCTATCAGTATTATTGATAGGGGCATAAAATAAAGTAAAGGCCCCTACTGCCCGTTACCTGCCGCGTAGTTAATATTTTACTTTTACCTTTGAAAAAAACTACGCAATATATGAGAATCGGAATAGTCTGCTATCCTACCTTCGGCGGCAGCGGCGTCATGGCTACGGAACTGGGGCTAGCGCTGGCTAAAAAAGGACACGAGATTCATTTCATTACCTATAAGCAGCCTGTAAGGCTTAACGGGTTCCAGCCCAATGTTTACTTCCACGAAGTAAGCGTGCCGGCTTATCCCCTGTTTGATTTCCCTCCTTATGAGACCTCCCTGGCCAGCACTATTGTCAATGTATCGCTGAACCACCAGTTGGACCTGCTGCACGTGCACTATGCCATCCCGCATGCCTCATCGGCATACTTCGCCAAACAAATACTCAGAGAATACAACATCGACCTGCCGTTCATCACCACCCTTCATGGTACCGATATCACCCTTGTAGGCAGGGACAAATCCTATACCCACATCGTTGACTTCTCCATCAACCAGTCGGATGCCGTCACCGCCGTTTCCGAAAACCTGAAAGCGGAAACCCTGAAGCACTTCTGTATACAAAAAGATATTCACGTCATTACCAACTTCATTGACCCGGGCCGTTTCCGCATACGCGAAAGCAAGCTGAACAAAAGCGTCTTTGCACCTAATGGAGAAAAGATACTGGTCCACGTGTCCAACTTCAGGAAAGTGAAGCGCGTGGAAGATGTGATCAAGATCTTTGAAAAGGTCAACAAGGTCCTACCTTCCAAACTGCTCATGATAGGCGACGGGCCGGAACGCCAGAGCGCAGAAGAAACCTGCCGCAGCCTGGGCATCTGCTCCGATATACGCTACCTGGGTAAGCAGGAGCAACTGGAAGAGATCCTCAGCCTTTCAGACCTCTTCCTGCTCACCTCCGAATATGAGAGCTTCGGGCTGGCGGCCCTGGAAGCTATGGCCTGCGGCATACCCATCATTACAACCAATGCCGGCGGCCTTGTGGAAGTGAACAAAGACGGCTATTCAGGCTATCTCAGCGATGTCGGGGATGTGGAGAAGATGGCAGAGGACGCTATCAGCATCCTCAACGATGAAGAGACGCTGCTGCGCTTCAAGCAGAACGCGCTGGCGCAGGCCAACCTGTTCTCTATAGATAAGCTCCTGCCTCAATATGAAAACCTCTATTTTGAAGTGACAGGAAAAACCAGCTAAAACGGCGCCTTTCTCACCACCAGCGCGGCATTGCATCCTCCGAAGCCGGAAGCGGTCTTGAGGAAATTGGTGTGCGGGTATGCCCTGTATTCCGTGCTTACCTGCAGCGGAAGGGATGTACCGCACGCTTCATAGTGCAGGCTCGGAAGGAGCAGACCAGCTTCCAGCAACCGTATGCCGGTAATCGTTTCCACGATGCCTGCTGCCCCCAGCGTATGCCCGATATAAGACTTCAGGCTGTACACCGGCGCTGCCTGCACCCCGGCCAGGTGCATGGCTTTCGCTTCCATCTCGTCATTATATACCGTAGCGGTACCATGCGCAGAAACGGCGGCGACCTCCCCGGACGGGAGCGAGGCCTCCTGTAAAGCGGCGCCGATAGCATCTGCCAGCTCCTGGCCTGTACGGGAAGGTCCCGAAAGGTGATTCGCGTCATTGCTCAGTCCGCCGCCGGCTATCACGACCTGTGACCCGGCATCCGGTCCCGGCACGGAAGACAATACTATACCGGCCGCACACTCTCCCAGGTTGATGCCTTTCCTGTCCCTGTCAAAGGGGCGGCAGGGACCATTGCCTATCGCCTGGAAGGACTGGAATCCTTTATATACAAAAGGCGTGAAGGCGTCGGCGCCTATTACTACCGCGTATTTATACCTGCCTGCCTGCAGCCACCGGGAAGCCGTGATAATGGCCACCAGTCCCGAGATACAGGCGGTGGAATATACTTTAGGTATATAATCCAGGCCGTAATACGCCTGCAGGGTTTCTCCCAGCCGGTATAGGGCGGCACGTTCCCCTTCCTGCCCCAGCGTATCAATATTGCCCTTCGTGGAAGACAGCAGCACCACCACATCCTTATGATGCAGCGGCACCGGCAGGCCGCTCTTCAGCGCATCCGCCGTATACAGCAACATCTGCTCGGTCCAGTGAGGCGTAACGGCGCTGTAACGGGCTGCGATACCGGCACGGACCGATGCCGGAACTGGAGCCGCCCAGAATGGCTCCGGGCCGAAAGCGGCATCCTCCACCCTGCGCACGGCAGACCTGCCCTCCTTAAGCGCGTCCGTAAAATCACTGATGTCATTCCCCAGGGCGTTCAGCACGCTATAGCCCCGTACATATACCTTATTCACAAAAGCTACTTTTAATCCTGTAAAAAAATCTTGTATTCGGCACCGGCAATACAATGTCCATCCAGGAACACCTCTCCTTTCACCACCTGCACCTGGCCGATCACATTCAGCACCGTGGTCTTCGTAATGATACGGTCATGCACCTGGGGAAGCTGTGATACATAAAAACCTTTGACGGCACCTATAAAGCCCACCTGCGGCGGCTGTTGCCTGCTGTGCGCTTCAAAGCCCGCACCCGAGGCAGCCGTCTGCGCCATATTCTCGATCAGTCCCGCCGCAGTGAAGGCATTACCATCCACCAGGATATTATCCGGGCGGATCGTCAGCGTAGTGGTAGCGTTCCCGCCGGCTGCATCCAGCAGCGCATCGATCATTTCAAAAGGGGGTGCCTGGGGAATATACTTCATATACCGGTTATTAGAACAACTGAAATTACCTGCAATAATACTTCTAAATTATTTAATTTTAGGTTTCATTTGCAGCCGTACCTCCTTTAATATGAAAAACAATACGCTCATCCTGGAAGGCAATGATTACCTTGACGAATTTTTTGACGGTGGAAGGCTCTTCGGTATCAAGACCGGGATGCCGGCCTACCGGCTCTGTTCCCTGCTCAACAGGCAATTCGACTTTAAATTCAAAGCCTCCCCGGAAAACTTATTGCAGAAGCAATACGGCAACAATCCGCTCCACGGCGGCCTGGACCTCTTCAGCAGCATAGAGGCCTACTTCTCCGTTTATATCAACGAGATGCCTCCATGTATTACCCGGATGATACTCTATGCCAACCGGTATGAGGACTGCATGCTTGTGGACGATCTGAATGCCTATGACTACCTGCTCCTGATCTTCAACGCTGAAATGCTGCTCTATGAAGAAGATATCCTCACCGTGCTCCAACGCTGCGGTGATATAGCTCATATAGAAGAGCTGGACATCCGGGAGATCAGCGAAATAGAAAATTTATCTTTGTAAAGAAACTGTTTATGCAAATAAGGGTTATTTTTGGCACCGGACCAAACTTGTAAAGCTATGTTCAGATCTTTTCCACTGCTCTTTATCCTGCTTTTTCTGACAGGACAGCTCTGTGCGCAACAGCAGCCAGCCTACAAAAATATTACCGTTAAGGAAGATCCCCAGATAGAGCAATACTACAAAAAGGCGGCAGCGGCCAATGCCATACCGGCCACTACCGCTGCGCAATCGACCAAAGGATTCAGGGTACAGATATACAACGGCAACGACCGCACCAAAGCATCCGAAGCCAAAATGAAATTCATCAAAAAACACCCCGGCATCAGGTCCTATATTGTATTCAACAACCCGCAATACCGCGTACGTGTCGGTGATTTCACCACGAGAGAAGATGCAGAAACCTTCCGGGAAAAGCTGCAGAACGACTTCCAGCCCACCATGGTGATCCCCGACCTGATAAATGTATCAGGTAAAACCCATAAGTAACACTGATATGACCATTATTGAGACCATCAAAGAACGGGCTCAGGCTTTATTTCCCCGGATGACCGAATACCGGAGGCACCTGCACCGATATCCCGAGCTTTCCTTTAAAGAATACAATACCGCTGCCTATATACAGGGCATCCTGGAATCCTGTCACATACCCTATACAAAAGGCGTGGCCGGTACCGGGATCGTGGCGCTCATGGAAGGGAAACGGCCGGAAAAAAAGTGTATCGCCTTAAGGGCGGATATGGATGCGCTACCCATTACGGAACAGAACGAGGTGCCTTATAAATCGGCTCATGAAGGAATTATGCACGCCTGCGGGCATGATGTGCATACCGCCTGCCTGCTGGGCGCTATGCAGATACTGAACGGACTGAGAGATCATTTTGAAGGCACGGTAAAGCTCATCTTCCAGCCGGGTGAAGAGCAGTCCCCGGGAGGCGCCAGCCTGATGATAGCGGACGGTGTGCTGGAACAGCCCGCCGTGGACGGCATTATCGGCCTGCATGTCTACCCCGAGCTGCCCGCCGGCTACCTGGGATTCAGGAGCGGCGAGTATATGGCCAGCAGCGATGAAATATTCATTACCGTAAAAGGCCGCGGCGGTCACGCGGCCCTGCCGCACAAATGTATCGACCCTATCGTCATAGCCGCCAATATCATCGTATCGCTGCAGCAACTGGTATCACGGAAAAGCAACGCCCTGGTGCCCACGGTGCTGAGCTTCGGGAAGATACAGGGCGGACATACCAATAACGTAATCCCTGATGAAGTGCACCTGGAAGGCACCCTGCGCACTTTCGATGAACCCTGGCGGCAGGAAGCCCTGCAGCAGATCAGAACGATAGCGGCCCATACAGCGGCAGCCTACGGCGGAGAGGCTGTAGTGCACTTTCCTCCAGGCTATCCCAGCCTGTTCAATGACCACGGCTTTACAAAATACCTCCAGGGGGCCGCCGCCGACCTCCTGGGCAAAGAGCATATTACGGAGCTGGACCGCCGGATGACGGCCGAAGATTTCAGCTTTTATACACAACAGGTGAAAGGTTGCTTCTTCCGGCTGGGCACCAATAAGGACCATACCAGCTTTACCCGCCCCGTGCATAACGCCTCATTTGATGTCGATGAATCGGCGATGATCACGGGTGCGCAGGCTATGGCCTACCTGGCCTATAAGGCACTGGAAGAGTAAATAAGCAGGCTGTCAGGAGAAATAAGGCAGCAGGAAGCTATTGGTAAGACCCAGGATAAATATTACTATATTGAACAGGAGATGCGTGTTAATGGCATACCAAATATTACGGGACTGCCAGTATATGAACATCAGCACACCGCCGGAAAGCGCGTACGGCAGGCAGCTCTGCAGGCTGTCTCCGTAGGAATAGAACGCCATGCCATGCAGGATGATGCCCAGCGAGCCGAACAGCACCATAGCACCCCGGCTGCCCTCATGCTTCAGGAACAGGAGATGCCGGCAGACCACCTCCAGGATAAAGGAAAGCACCAGGAGATTCAGAAATACCAGGCCCGTGCCGAATACCTTCGTCCACCAGGAACCGCCCCAGCTACCCATATATGAAGGAAGATTCCAGAGCTTCAACTGGAAACCGGTGGTCCAGTGCAGTACGGTACGCGTCATATTGATGACCAGCAACAGGCCTATCCAGCCCAGGACCACCCACAGCAGCTTGATCCAGGAATGATGACGGAACTTTTTCCACTGGCTTTTCAGCAATTCCCGGTAATAATAATACAGCACGATGCTCAGGGCAACGCCCAGGATCAGCTTCAACGCCAGCAGCCCGATGATCACATTGCCGTTCCCCGGATGACCGCCTATCAGTTGCCTGGCAAAAAATGAAAACAACAGATAAGAGACGGTCAATATCAAAAATACTGTTTCCTGAAATGTAAAGTCCTTTTTCTTCGGAATCATTAGAATACGATATCAATTATTGTCAATGCCCTCACAATATAGGCAAAAGAATAAATATACCAACAATTTATACAGATTATCCATATATAAAAACCGCTTTGAGCTGCCCCTGCTTTCATCCATTACTTTTATACAGGGGTAGTGCCAACTGTAATGGCTTCAACATGCTCAGCCTGACACCTGGGGCACTTTGTCACCCTGAGCGTGTCGAAGGGCAAAAGTAGAGGCTTCGACAGGCTCAGCCTGACACCTGGGGCACTTTGTCACCCTGAGCGTGTCGAAGAGTAAAAGTAAGGCTTCGACACGCTCAGCCCGACACCTGGGGCACTTTGTCACCCTGAGCGTGTCGAAGGGTAAAAAGTAGGGCTTCGACAAGCTTAGCCTGACACCTGGGAACTTTGTCACCCTGAGCGTGTCGAAGGGCAAAAGTAGAGGCTTCGACAGGCTTAGCCTGACAACAAACTTACCTGTCAAAACATGATTGATGCAAAGACCATACAAACCTGCTGCAATGGCAATAACGCTCACTTAATAGCGATGCTCTTCACGATATTCTCACGAAAGTACTGGTTTACATTCTGTATCACAAGGTCCTGCGCCATTTTCAGTTCCTGCTTCAGCGGTGCTACATTGGTATACACCACCAGCAGTCCGTTGCTGAAAGTAAGATGGGTGGTATACCGGGCAATGGTCTTGCCCATGATCTCCTCCCACGACTCCCGGATGCGGATCTCATCCAGCCGGGATTTCCACCGGGCCGATTCCAGGAATCGCAACAAACTTTTACCGATCGGTTCCATAATTTTCAAATGTTTAAAGCAACTGCCTTGCAATAACAGACAAACTCTTTTACCTTTGCATTCAATTACAAAAATACATGTTTCTTACTTACATCATCCTATTATATTTTTTCACGCTCATAGGCGGATGCACTCCTTTATGGTCCAGGCGCTGGAACCAGCAGTCCACTGCCCTGCTCCTGGCCTTTTCCGGCACCTTCCTGCTGGGCATCACGCTGATGCACCTCATCCCGGAAAATATACATCATAATGACCGGTACGCGCCGCTGCTCATCGCCGTAGGCTTTTTCCTGCAGATCCTGCTGCAGCGGCTTACCCATGGTATGGAGCACGGGCATACGCACACGGCAACCCCTCATGCGCACCCTGTGCAATGGAGCCTGATGCTGGGCCTCAGCATCCATGCTTTCAGTGAAGGGATACCATTGGGTATCGCCTACCATGATGACGCGGTATTGCCCCCGCTCTTCCTTGCCATTGCCCTCCACAAGCTGCCGGAATCCATGCTCCTCACCGCTATGCTGATGCAGAGCAATTACTCGAAAGGCCGGATACTGCTCATCGCAGCGCTCTTCAGCATGGTGACACCGCTGGCTATCATCCTGACCAAATGGGTGGAGCTCAGTGTCGGCAATGTCCAGAACGTCTTTGCCTGGTGCCTGCCCGTAGTAGCGGGGTCCTTCCTCCAGATCAGCACCACCGTGCTCTATGAGAGCGGTACCAAGCAGCACCAGATCAGGCTGTCCAAATGGGTGGTGATCATTTTCGGCTTTATGCTGGCATTCCTCACCACCTTTGTGACCACTACCCATCAACATTAAGCAAATCAGCACGATATATATAAAATATTTGTTCCCGTAATATTTTAATTATTCGTAAAAAAGAAGAAAATCAATTTTAAATATTACTTTTGGCATAACATTTGAATTGATCTTTTAACATAAATATTCCATTATGAAGTTGAAAACTTTATCCACAATCGCACTATGTGCCGCTACAACGTTTTCTGCATTCTCACAGGGAAAATATGCAGACAGGTTCCAATCTGATACCAAAGGATCATTGATCGGTTTCTCGTTCAATATTGCGAGCTTCGATACTTCGAATGTACTCTATCCCGGTATTATTCCCAATGCCCAGCAGGCTAATCTCGGCGCTTCCCTCCAGTACTGGCAGGGCATCACCCCGCACCTGGACGCCTCTGTAAGGCTTGGCGCGATCTTTTCCGACTATGACAGGAACGACCGCTTTGCCGCGGGCATTTTCCATCCCGAGCTGGAAGGAACCCTGATACTGAGAGCATTAAGAGACAACCACCTCTTCAATCCTTATATCACTGCCGGTATCGGCGCAGGACGCTATTCCAAGACCTTCGTGCCTTACGCACCGGTAGGCGTGGGACTGCAGGTCAATGTCTTCAACGAGGTGTACCTCTTTCTCCAGGCCAACTACAGGTTTTCCCTGGGTAAGGACAAGCTGGATAACAGCACCTTCTACTCCGTGGGTGTGAGCGTTCCGTTCATTGAAGGCAAATCCAAGGTACGTGCCCCGAAAGACAGGGACGGTGATGGTGTACCTGACAACGAGGACGAATGTCCGGATGTAGCGGGACCTATTGCCCTCAAAGGCTGTCCTGACAAAGACGGTGACGGCATTGCAGACAAAGATGACAAATGTCCTGATGTGCCGGGCGTAGCCAAATACGGCGGCTGCCCGATCCCTGACACCGATGGTGACGGCATCAACGATGAAGAAGATAAATGCCCGGATGTGGCGGGTGTAGCCAGGTACGGCGGCTGCCCGATCCCTGATAGCGACGGCGACGGCGTGAATGATGAAGAAGACAGGTGTCCGCAGGTTCCGGGCGTGAAGCACAACTTCGGCTGTCCTGAGATCACTATGGAAACCAGGCAAAAGCTGAAGGACATCTCCAAAGGTATCTACTTTGAGACCGGCAAGGCAGTGCTGAAAAAAGAATCACTGGCTACCCTGGATCAGATCGTAGATATTATGAATGAGTACAGCGCTTACAACATCACGATCGAAGGACATACCGACAATACCGGTAAGGCAGATAAGAACCTGCAGTTATCCAAAGAGCGTGCCGCTGCTGTAAAAGACTACCTGATCTCCAAAGGCATCAATCCTGGCAGGATGGAAAGCGAAGGCTACGGACAGGAACGCCCTGTGGCTGACAACAAAACTGCTGCCGGCCGTGCCGAGAACCGCCGCGTGGAACTGGAGCTGAAAATGAAATAATCCAACGGATATTTAAGAATAAAGACAACAGCCGCCCTTGTACAGGGCGGCTGTTCTTATATCGGCCTCCACGGACATTTTTCTTTATGCGCCCAGACCGCTATTTTTGCAGTATGAATCTATCCAGTGATACCATAGCGGCCATCGCCACCGCTCCCGGCATCGGGGCCATCGGGATCATCCGCCTCAGCGGGCCGGATGCCGTCAGCATCGCTAACCGTATCTTCAAAGGCAAAGACCTCACCCTACAACCTACCCACACCCTGCACTTCGGGCATATCCTCAACCCCGAGGACCCTTCGGAGCTGATAGATGAGGTGGTGGTATCGCTGTACCTTGGTACCAAAAGCTACACCGGTGAGCATACGGTGGAGATCAGCGGCCATGGATCACCTTTCATATTGCAGAATATCTTAAATGCCTGCATCCGTGCGGGCGCCCGCCTGGCAGCTCCCGGGGAGTTCACCCAGCGCGCCTTCCTGAACGGCAAGCTGGACCTGGCACAGGCCGAAGCCGTAGCCGACCTGATAGCTGCCGATTCCAAAGCGGCCCAGCAGACCGCTCTTAAACAATTACGTGGCGGCTTCTCCAACGACCTGAAGTCCTTAAGGGACCAATTGATACAATTTGCCGCCCTGATAGAGCTGGAGCTGGACTTCTCCGATGAGGATGTGGAATTCGCCGACCGTACCCGCTTCCGGGCGCTCATCACGGAGATCAAAAACGCGTCGCAGCAGCTGATAGATTCCTTCCGCCTGGGTAATGTGATCAAAAAAGGGGTCAGCGTGGCGATCATCGGCAAACCCAATGCGGGTAAGTCCACTCTGCTCAATGCCCTGCTGAATGAGGACCGTGCCATTGTCAGCGATATTGCCGGCACCACCCGCGATACCATAGAGGAAACCCTTAACATCAACGGCATCCTGTTCCGCCTTATAGATACGGCCGGCATCCGTACCGAGACTACCGATATCATCGAGCAGATAGGTGTAGGTAAAAGCCTGGAAAAGATGCGCGAGGCGGATGTGGTCATCTACCTTTTTGATGTGGAAACCACCACGGCAGCCGAGCTGCGGCAACAGATAGACCTGTTTGAGCAGGAACAGTTCAAGTTTATCCTGGTAGCCAACAAGTGCGACATTTCCGGTATTTCCCGGGCACAGGAGCGGTTCACAGCCATCTCCCACCCGATACTGTATATTGCCGCCAAAGAAAAGCAGGCGATGGACAGCATCCGGCAGGCACTGTTTGATACGGCAGTGGAAGGCAATATAGAAACGGAGAATACCATCGTCACCAATGCCCGCCACCATGCGGCCCTCCTGAATGTAGTGAACAGCCTTACCGAGGTGGAGCAAGGTATGGAGCTGGGACTCAGCGGTGAGCTGCTGTCTATCGACATCCGCCGCAGCCTGCAGTTCTTAGGCGAGATCACCGGCCAGGTAGAAGTGGACCGGGATATATTAGGGACGATCTTTGGGAAGTTTTGTATCGGGAAGTAATACAGTTGCGATAAATCAGTGTTTTTCCTATATTTGAGTGTATTTCAACATATTTATATTTGTTGATTTTAGTGTTATTTTTGTCTTTTGTAGCATTATTCTTGTACGATTGAGCCACTACTTTGAGGATTTTTATTTGATGTGATGTGAGTTTAAATGTCTTAATAAGTTTCTATCGCTTAAAAAATGAATAATAAAGTAATTTTATTCAGAAAAATGAGTAAACTATCTTCTGAACAATTAAGATATAAAATTCACTTTTAAAAAATTAGTTATCTATATTTTTTTAGGTTATTTAGTGTAATCACTACTTTTGTTTTCTGATATTAAATATCTTGATAGCATAATCGTTATATAACTTGACAAACTAAGAATTACACATGAGTATTGCTTTAACCAATAAACAAAAAGATAGACTTAAAGTATTAGAACCCAAACTAAATAAAGCTATCCAAGAACAGGATTTTGAAAATGCGGCAAATCTTGTAGTAGATATACAAAACCTTCTACGTCCCACAAAGCATTACGTAAGGCTCGTTCAATCTAAAAATAAACTTTACGAACTAGCAATTGAACTTAATAAGTGTGATTTTGCGCTTAATGGCCTTTTATCTAACGAACAGGTCATAAATAAAAATACCAGAATATATATAGAAACAATTTCACTTATAGCAATTTGCTATTTAAGAATGAAAGAAGTTGAAAATGCAAAAAGATATATCCAAAAAGTTTTAAAAAATCATACGGTAATAATTAAGACTCAAAAAACTAGAGAGATTTTTCATTCAGAAATTATTAATAGATTTAATGAGGAAGTAGCACTTGCTACATTAACAAGTATTCAATCAGCGAATCTGGATGAGGATGAAATTGAAAGAGAATCAATCAGGATAATACAAACCTTAACAGAAGATGAAATTTATAGTATGATCGGGAAGTCTTCTCCACAGGCAACTAAAGATTTAATTTATTTAGTTTATGAATATTCGACCAAACAACTTCCGTCTGCTGAGAGACTTGCACTTCCAAGCCCTGACCAGAAAGTTAAAGATAAAGAAGTTGGCCTAACTGTTTTTGAATCTGTTAAAAGAGTGGTCTATAATTCATTATGTAACCCCAAGAGTGATATTTATAAAACTTGGTTTAATAATGGAATGCAAGTTGTATTAAGCAAGGGTTATATAAAGTCCGCTGTAATTTCGTGCTTAATTAACATAGGTTTTGGTGTTTCAATGATTGCGGCGTCAATTATTGCACTTATCACTAAATTTGGGATCGAGGTCTATTGTACCAAGTATAAACCTAAATATGTATCTGAAATTAGAAATAGTAAATTGTAGAAATTAGGATTTAATCTGACGATTACAAACTCTATCCGAGTCAATATTGTAACTATTATAAAGTCTGTAAGTTTTTAGAATTCTGAGTATTCCCATTTTTGCCAAAACTTACAAATCTTATTCTTTCAGAATAGAATACAGAACATTTCAAAAATTATTTAACTCAAATAACAATGAGTTAAGACGAATATTTTCCTTTGGCATCTATAATCAAAGTATAAGATATTTTATCATATAGAAGACAAGAGTGAAGTAGAATGGCTATGAAAAGACAGACAAAATAAGAAGTAAGGCGTTTGTTATCTTATTAAAGATTCAACTGACTATAGCCATCCCTCAATACAAAAAATGCCATTTTCTTCAACAAGAAACAATACTTTTACCTAAATCCGCTTTCGTCACCAGCCATTCCACAAAATAAGTATTTACTCATTCTATTAGAATGTTGCTGATGTTCTTCATTAGCTTTTTTATTAACTTAGCCACAGATAAACCAGAAGCGGTATTTACAACAAACAGTCCCGGGTAAACATAAAACCAATGTACATTCAAGAGATTTCAATTGATATTAAAACCAACCTAAGCAAAAACGAACTTTTTGAAGCGTTTGAATTATTGATGTCCTATTATCGGGGTAACGGGCAAACTCAAGGAAAAATCGAAAGTCTGTATATTGAGAATAATAAAATTGTCACTCTTCCTTTTACCCTTAAAAAAAACGCACTTGATAAAAAACACAACAACCAATATGTCCATAAGCAGATTGCAAAAATAGAACAGTTGGGCGGTTCAAAAATAAAATTCAAAACCGTAGGAAAAACTAATGTTGATTACAAACAACCTTGTACTTGCAAGAAACCCGATTTCTATATTCTGATTACCAACTATGTCACTATTGATTCGCCATTAACTTGCGGAACCTGCAACGATACTGTGCCACTTTACAAACTTCCCGAGTACTACGATTATGGCTATATGCCAATTTTAAGTTGGGAAACAAATTATCAATCCTGCGACAGATTGAATATGAATTGTGAAGTTGGAGAGCGGTGGGCTTTGAACCAAATGGAAAATATACAGTCACAATTATCCAAGCAAGGTAGAAAAATTTGTAAACGAATTGAAGTATTAACGGGCGTTCCGACATTTTATTACCTGCATAATTACAGGAGATACAAAGGCGACAACAAAAAACGTCCTTGTCCGAGTTGTAACAAAAAATGGAATTTAAAAACGCCCTTACACGATTTCTACGACTTCAAATGTGATGCGTGCAGAATTGTTTCAACTATTTCGACAATGGCTTAAAGGTAAAATAAGTATCTGATTAATAAAAAGTGCCGCCACCTCAACAGGCAACAGCACTTTTCAATCTTCCTCTCTAAACCAATCTTCTCCTCAATCCTCCCTGCTTCCGTCATCAGCCATTCTAACCATTTTGGGCGAGAACTGTGCGATGATATCCACCAAATCGGTTTGTGCCGACATAACGACATGAATGTCTTTATACGCCATAGGAGCCTCATCTCTTCCTGCTCCGAGCAAAGTAACGCCTGCGGCTTCCAAAGCGTTTTGCATATTGGCTTTGGAAATGTTTTTAATGGCCTGGGTTCTGCTCATTTGTCTTCCTGCACCATGAGATGCAGAGTTAATCGCCTGCTCTTCGCCTTTCCCTCTCACCAAAAATCCGGGAGCGGTCATAGAACCGGGGATGATGCCCATTACATCTTTTCCTGCGGGAGTCGCACCTTTTCTGTGCACGATGACTTCCTCACCGTTCCATATTTCTTTCCATGCAAAATTGTGGTGGTTTTCTACTTTCGCCAAAACCTGTGCACCAAGCGCATTTGCAATCTTGTTATGAATCACTTCGTGGCAGGCAGAGGCATAATCTCCCGCAAGGTTCATCGCCAGCCAATAATCATTACCCACTTCTGAATCCAAATCCAGATAGGCTAAGTTTTTGGCTTCGTAAGGCAGCTTGCACAAGTCTTTTGCCAGATTGGTATAATGCCCCGCAATGGTCGCCCCCAAACCTCTCGAACCCGAATGGGTCAGCAAGGCTAAATACCTTCCTTTTCTGATACCCAAAGCCGCATCATTATTCTCAAAATCCAGATAACCGAATTCCACGAAATGATTGCCACCACCTGAGCTGCCCAATTGCGTCCACGCCTTGTCTTTCAGCTTGGCGACAAAAGGATTTTCATCAAAGAGCTTATTGTCCAGAACAGCGTGTTCGGCTCTTTGGTATCTTAGAAAACCCGCACCTGCTCCGAATTTTGATTGCTCAAACAAAATTTCTTTATACACATCCTGGTTCAAATCGAAATGGGTATAAGGAATATCATACACCGACAAAGCCATTCTGCACCCGATGTCTACCCCCACGCCATAAGGAATAATGGCGTTTTGGGTGGCGAGCACACCACCAATCGGTAAGCCGTATCCCTGATGCGCATCGGGCATCAAAGCCCCCGCAAGGGTTACGGGCAGCTGCATAGCAATATTCATCTGCTTCAAAGCACCCTCTTCGATGTTTTCCGCACCATAGATTTTGTAGGCATCGGCTTGCTCTTTCAGCGGAATGGTTTCCGCTTCCAATCTTGTGCCCACACCCTCAATAATAGCGGTTGCCAACTTCCCGAAGACTTTATGTTCCAGATAATCTTCGGCATTTTCCAATACCGCTGCATAATGTTGCAACATTTCCGCACGATTGTAGCCGGTTCTTTTTTTGTTGGCTTTCAGCGCGATACCTAATAATTCGTTTTGCGGATAACCCAAAGCGATAAGGTCGTTTCCGTTTATTTGTTGTGCCATTGTTTTTAATTTTTTGCGTTTATTCTTTTGTTGTTATCAACAATGCAAAGATGCTATGCGCAGTGTGCAGCGGAATTGCGCAGTAAAATAAAATTTTAAAGAAATGTCTGAAACCTTTTTCAGGATTGACTATTAATTTTAAAAAATAGTTTTTATCGGGAGAAAAAGACTAATCTGCGCAAATGTGTTGCGTAGATTATTTTCGTAATTGGCGTTACCGTTATTAGAGAGAAATAGATTCCTACGGAATGACAATGGAGAGGGAAAATTGTTACTACTTTTGTCACACTGTAAGCATCTATACGCAATATAGGAGGATATATGGAAGAGTTGTGTAACTTTGGAAGTCAGGTACAATGTTAAAAATCGATAAATAAAATAAACTTAAATAATTCTCTATGTCAAAGCTGAATGTTGACCAAAAGACAATAATGTTGCTTTTTTCGGATAAAAAATCCGATTTTCTAATTCCCGACTATCAAAGGCCGTATGCGTGGGAAGAAACGCAATGTCAAACTCTTTGGGACGATATTTTTTCTTTTGCTTTTCCTGATAATAATTATGAAAAATTTGATAGTAACGAAGAATACTTTTTAGGCTCTATCGTTACTTTTGAAAATGAAAGGAACAAAAAAGAAGTAATTGACGGGCAACAACGTCTAACAACTTTGATGTTGTTATTGCGGGCATTTTATGCCAAGTTTGGTAATATGCAAGACGAAAATTCTAAAAGCACCCGTGAAATGATTGCCAAATGTTTATGGAAAACAAATGAGTTTGGTCAACCCAATATGAATGTCTTGAAAATTGATTCAGAAGTAGCTACTGATAACGACAAAGATGAATTTCTTGAAATACTAAAAACAGGCGTTGTTAGCAAGGGACAAAAGAGTAATTATGCAAAAAATTATCGTTTTTTCCAAGAAAAAATTGATCATTTTCTAAATGAATACCCCTCTTATTTTCCATACCTACCAGCAAGGATCTTAGGTAATTGTATTCTATTGCCGATTGAGGCGGAGTCACAAGATACGGCTTTGAGAATATTTTCAACATTGAATGATAGAGGGCTTCCATTGTCGGATGCAGACATTTTTAAAGCACAGTTTTATAAGCATTATAGTGCTAAAAATGAAAAAGAGTCTTTTATTGAACAATGGAAAGAACTTGAAGAAACTTGTGGAAAAATTTTTCGCCCTTTAAATGGTACACCTATGGACGAGCTATTTACTCGGTATATGTATTTCATACGTGCAAAACAAGGTAACAAATCAAGTACAACAGAAGCTCTTCGGAAATTTTATGAAAGAGATAAGTATTCTATACTCAAACAAGACGAAACATTACCAAATTTAAAAATTTTAGCAATTTTTTGGAATGATATATATAACCAAAACTCTGAAAGGTTTTCTGAAAGCATTCTAAAAAAGCTGTTCATATTAAACTATGCTCCTAATGGAATGTGGAATTATTTTCTATCAGTTTACTTCTTGCAAAACAAAGATGAAAACAACCTATTAGACGAAATAAAATTAGATTATTTTTTGACAAAAACTATTGCTTTTGTTTGGGCATATTCTTTTACAAATTCAGGAGTAAATGCACTCCGTACTCCTGTATATGCTGAAATGATTCATATTGTTACAGGTCAAGAAGTAAAATTTGCAGACTTCAAATTTGATGAAAATACACTCGAAACAACAATGAAAAACTTCGAGTTTAAAAACGGCAGACCTATAACAAAATCAATGTTGACTTGGTGGGCTTTTACGGATAATGAACAAGCATTACCATTGTTAAATACTACTTTTGCAATTGAGCATATTTTTGCGAAAAAACGACAAGAGAACGACAAATCCCTTACAAACATTAAAAATCTTGAAGCTATCGGAAATAAAGTGTTACTTGAAGATAAAATAAACATTAGAGCTTCGGATTATAGATTTTCTGATAAGATTAAATATTATCAAGGTTTTACAAATGACAAAGGGCAATTTAAGCAAGGAACATTAATTAAAGAGTTAAGTAAACTCTCAACTTCTAACACTGATTTTACGGAAAAAGATATCGAAGCCCGCAATAAAAAAATAATTGAAACCTTTATCTCTTTTCTTAAAAAGAATGAACTAATAAAAGCATAAAGCAAATAATCAAACTCTGTGTACAGCAACTAATTTAGCAAAAGAACATAATGTAATAGCTAAACCTAACATTTGTGCTTACATTATCTTCAAGCTTTCTTGATACTCTTAATAGATTCCTACGGAATGACAATAGAGAAGAAAAATAAACTTAACCAAATCTCCCGCTAAGATTTCAAAACCTTAGCGGGAGGTTTTCAATTTGCATACAAAGCTTCCCGAATTTCTATCAGCGTTTTCATGGCAGACTCTTCATCGGGCAATGCAGGGAGTTGCGAATGTTTGCTTGCCTGTTCTATTTCACCCATTAATTGTTCTGCATAGACCAATAGTTCTTCATAAGATTTTTCGCCTCTTTTGATGCTCAACAATTCTTCTCTGTTGGTTCTGGTTACATTCAGTTTCCCTGTTTCAAAAAGCTCTTTTGCCTGTTGTAGTAAGCGTATGGTGTGCATCAGATTTTTAGCATCATATCCTTGTCCGTGCGCCTGATTGCCTTTGTACCGCTGCTCGTTACGCTTAGCTACCCAAGCCCAGTATTCCGCATAGTTTTTGCAATGTGCAGAATACGCTTCCTGATTGAAAAACAGATAAGCAGTCAATGCTGCATCTTTGGCAATAGAAGTACAATGTACTTCGTTGCTGTCTTCATCTTTTACAATGCCTCTGTAAAGCCCGCCATTGCTGTAATACAAGGCATACAAACCTTTGGTGTGATTGATTTTCGCCAGACCGCAGTTTTGCATCAGTTTGTTTTCCTGCGCCAGCCATTCCAAGAGTGCTACACTTTTATTTTCCGAAATGATGTAACAAAAATCCAAAACAGTCAGGCGCTTTTCTGCAACGGGATTGTTGATTTTTTTGTTCAAGCCCTTTGCTTTTTTGATTTGCGTCATCGCATATCCCGCAAAGGTTTCTTTGGCTAATTGCGATAAAAAATACTCCGCCTTGAGCTTGTGCATCAAAGGGTGGCAGTACAAGATATGCTCTTCGGGTGTACACATCAATTCCAGAATATTCGGATTGTTTTTGCAAAGTAATTCCACATACTTCCCTATCTCATAATACACAATATCGTTGCTCGCATTGCTTATTTGGTCAATATACCTATTGGCAAAAAACAAAGTTTTGGGCAGGTAAAAAACACCTTTTATATCCGTATCTGATTCGGGTGTAGCCAAGCCGTAAGCCTGACTGCCGCTTATGGCTTCAAACAAAATAAGATTGTTTTGTTTCAAAAATTCTATGTCTATTGTAGTATGCATTGTCTGAAATATTTATCCAATTTTGACTTATCGAAACGGTCTTGCTCTAATCCTGCCGCATAATCAGCGAGATGCTTCATATTGGTTTCGATAAAGTCCAGCATTTCGTTATCCATCTGTATTAAAAATGATTCGTTCTTCGTTGCTTTTTCGGCAATCAGCCCTTTTATTTTTGCTTGCAATGATTGTGTTGCCGTTTCCAGCAAAGGCTCAATATTCATTGGTGCAAAGGTTTTTCTTTCGGCTATCCATTTTGCACTCAACAGCGGACGCAAAACATAAAACAGCTTTTTGATTTTTATCTCCGCACCTTTCATCGCTTCCATGGCTCCAGTAGCAATGCCCAGATAATGAAAGATATGCTTTCTTGCGCTGAAATAGTCGGGCAGTAAAGCGGATAAACTGTTTCTGAATGTTTCGTTGTCTTTATAGATAATGGGCGATTGCAACCATTCAAAAGGCGTGCAGTTGGATTTATACACTAATTGCAAGACCTTTTTTATATCCCAGCCATACAAATCCAAATCGTCCGTTATGGGAAAACTCAATTGGTCGTCTTCGGGGAACAAAGTAAAGTAATCTTCGTTTTTTCTCCGATAGATAAACCGCACATCATAGTCGCTGTCGGGCGAGGGAAATCCCCAAGCCCTGCTGCCCGATTCGCAGGCAAAGAGTATGTCTACATCGTATTTTTCTGACGTTTCATTTAATGCGTTGTGTATTCTTGTTTTCATTTTAGTTTTTGTTTTATTGTAGCTTGTCATTTTCAACAATGCAAAAATACCGTACGCAGTATGCAGGAGAATTGCGCAGTAAAATAAAATTTCTGAAAAACAGCCAACTCCCTTTATGGTATTGGTTATAAATTTTCAAAAATATTTTTTGTCGGAAAGAAAAAATACATCTGCGCAGAGATGTTGCGTAGATTGTATCAAACTGTTAGCGTTTATTGTGTGATATATCTTTGGATATTTAGGGGAGCTGTGTAAATTTGGATATTATATGATATCCTAAAACCAAAAATACTATTTCAGAAAACCAGACATCAATAGAATCAACTCTTAATTTGTTAAAAAATATTTTTTCGTAAATTTGAACTCAAAAATAAATATAATATGAAAAATTTAAGTATCGTTTTAGTAGCCCTATCTTTAATTTTAGGGAGTTGTAATGGAGGAAATAAAAAAAATGAAAACAAATCCTCTTCTACAAAAGTAACTGTAGCTCAATGGGGGCAAGAAAAGTATTTAATCTACCTACCTTTTTACATTGCCATGGAAAAAGGTTTTTTCAAAGAAGAGGGATTAGATATTGAAGTTAAATATTCTGGAAATGATGACCAAGTATTTGCCACTGTTTTAAAGGGCGAAGCAATGTTTGGGATTGCTGACCCAATTTTTACAGCAATTTCAAGAGAACAAGGTTCTGACGGAATTGTAATTGTAAGCTTCCCTTTAAATCGTAGCATTTAAAAGTAGATAAAAATGCTAATTTTAAAGT